>CAWGWB010000007.1:0-614228 GCA_963826195.1 uncultured Actinomycetota bacterium | reverse complement strand
TTCATCCACGAGGAGCTGGCTGATCGAGGCATGGAAAAAGCCGTAGGCCTCGTCGATGAGATTGTCGGCGTCATCCTCGCGGTCTGGGGGCGGACCTCCTTCGGAGACGACGGCGGTGAATGCGGAGCGGTTCGCACGCGTCGGCCAGACCTTGTAGATATCTGTGCCCGACGCCTTCAGCGGGTTGTTTCGGACAAGTTCCTGAAGGATCGCGGCGTCGGTACTTGCGCCGTGGGCGGCGATAACGTTGCTTGCCGCTGCGAGCAGGATTTTGCAGCGTGGTAAGCCGTTGCTGACCGTCGATGACCGTGTAGGTAGGCAACGAACCTGGCGGTGTGAGTTCCTGTTCAAGAACGATGGCTCCGAGGAAGTGCGACCAGACTCCATCCGACGAGCCGGCAATTGCTCATTGTCCAGAACAAGACCTGGATGTCATCCCACATTGGCTCCCACTGGTCTTCTTGCTTCCAAACGTAGGGGCGTTGATACAGCGGGACCATGTACCGGACCGCGAGTTCGAATAGCTGCGTCACGGTTCGGGTTTCTGGCTTCATGAGAGGAGTCTACGCGGCCGAGTTAAGCAGCGGTGGGGATGCCCCGGCACAGACAACCGAAGGAACGCAACTCGCGCGACATTAAGAGACAGTCCGGATATGACGAAGCGTGGAGTGATGAGCGCGAACATGTGGGACCCGTTGCTCGCGACTCGACTGGGGGCCCGCGCTCGAGGGGGAGTTCGAGAAGCAGGACTCGGGACGATCTTGAGTCGTTCGTCACAAGTGAACGCATGCGCTCCACGGTTTATCCACCCCCCGACGAAGTCTTCAACGCGCTGGTTCTCACGTCGCGTGCCGACACGAAGGTGGTGATTCTCGGTCAAGACCCCTACCACGGCGCAGGACAGGCGCATGGACTGGCCTTCTCTGTCCGCTGCGGCGTACGCGTGCCGCCATCGCTCCAGAACGTCCATCAGGAGCTACACGAGGATCAGGGTATGTCGATCCCCAATAACACGGGAGTCTCGAACAGTGGGCTTGCCGAGGAGTCCTACTCCTCAACACGGCCTTGACGGTCCCCGCGGCAGCACCTGGGTTGCACAAGAGCAACTGGGAGAAGTTCACGGACAAGGTGATCAAGGCGGTCAGCGGCAAAGACGAGCGAGTTGTCTTCCTCCTCTGGGGCGATGACGCGCACAAGAAAGCCCGGCTGATTGATAGACCCCGGCACATGGTCATCTGTTCCTCACACCCTTCACCGCTTTCCGCTTGCAGGACTTCCGAACCCTTTCGGGAGTAGGCCGTTCAGAAGGGCGAACGAAGCGCTTGTGGCGGCAGCCTTGGGGGTATCCATTGACGTTGATCCATTGCCCGAATCGGCCACCCAGGGTGCCCTGAGAACGGCATTGCCCGTCCAGGCGCAGTTCGGCGCCGAGCTCGTGACGCAGCGTCCGATCGTCGCCACGTTCAGTTGAGGGATCCCTGGCTGTCGGTCACGGGCGGAAGCCGGAAGGGCCACACGTCGTAGATCTCGGGTTCACGACCGACGTTGACGCGGAAGACGCGTGATGCGCTGAGGTGCGTGACGCGGTGAAGGAAGCCGCCTCTGTTGCCACATTCGGGGCACGTCACGGTGTCGGCGCTGTGCCGCTCCTGCGCCCACGAGAACAGGACGAAGTGCAGGGTGCATCGGTCGCATCGGAACGAGTGCGCGAAGACGCCCTCTCGATCGGCGAGCTGCACGCCACCGCTGAGGTCGGGCTTCGGGAGCAACTTCGGGTCGATCGACATCTGGAACGTCGATTCCCCCTCCGGGTCCTCGGGATCGAATGGTTGTCCTCGCTGCGGCATCGTTCCCTCCACCTCCTCGTCGGGCTCGACTAGTTCCGAGGGCGGCCGCGCTGTCGCTGCCACGAGCTGTACTTCAAGGACTTCTTCATCTTCGCGTCGTATCTCGCCTCGGACATCTCGGCGGCGAACCCCGTGGTCTCCTCGGCTTGCGCGAGCAGCTCGTCGGCGCGAGGCGAACCCGGCGCCACCTTCCGGAGCTCCTCGGCGGCCTCGGTGAGCAGCCGCTTCGCGCCGTCCCAGTCGCCGGTCTCGGCGCGCTCCCTCGCCTCCTTCTGCGCCTTCGCGGCCTTCATCACCACGATCTCCTCGACGACACCTGCGTCCGGGCCGGCCTGCTGCGCCTCCTCGGCCGAGACCGCGTTCACGGTGATCGGGAGCCGGAGCTCGTGCGCCTCGACGCCCTCGCCGAGCGTGACGTAGCGCACGACGACCTCCGCCACCGGGACGACGCCGAGCGTGGCGAGCGTCGGCACCGCGAGCTCGAACACGACCCGCCGGCGCTCCTCGGCGTAGGCGTCGCCGAGCTGGAGCTGGAGGCCGCCTTCGACCGGCACGGCCGGGTACTCGTTCAGCACGCCGAGCATCTGGACCTCGTCGCTCGGGCGGATCTCGACCGAGAGGTTCTGCGCGACGAGCGCCACGAGCCCCTCGAACTCCTGGGCGAAGATGCCCGGTGCCTCCTCGGGGGAGGAGGCGAAGTAGGCGTTGCCGGCGCCCGCGTCGGCCATCGACGTGAGGAGCTCCTCGTCGAAGCCGTCGCCGAACCCGATCGTGGTCGTGCCGACGCCGTCGTCGCCGGCGCGCTTGGCCATCTCGATGAGCGCGTCGGGGTCGGTGACGCCCTGGTTCGCGAGCCCGTCGGTGAGCAGGAGCACCTTCTTCGGGCCGTCGCCGCCGGGGACGGCGCGGAGCTGCTCGACGCCCTTCAGCCATCCGCCGGAGAGGTTGGTCATGCCGCCGGGCTGGATCCGGTGCAGGGCCTGCTCGAGGGCGAGCTGTTCGTGGCCGACCGGGCCGAGCGGCAGCTCGAGGCGGACCTCGTCGTCGTAGGTGATGACGGCGAGCTCGTCGGTGGGCCCCAGGCGCCGCGCGAGGTAGGCGGCGCAGGCCTTCGCGGCTTCGAGCTTGTCGCCCGCCATCGAGCCCGAGCGGTCGATCACGAGCGCGAGGTGCAGCGGGCGGCGCTCGGTCGCCGGAGCCTTGGGCGCGGTGAGCTCGAGCATGCAGTGGACGCGATGCTCTCGCTCGACCGCGAGGAGCTGATGGTCGAAGCGCACGCTGGCGCTGAGGTCGTCGGTGGTCATGGTTGGTGCTCCTTCCCGCGGCGACCGGTCGTCTCAGGGGCTGAGACGTTCAGGGGCCCGACCGCGCGATGTGACGCACCTCACAGTAGGGAAGGGGTGTGACAGTCATCCTGCTGCGATGGGTTCGGACTCGTCCGCGGGAGTGATCCTCGAAGCTGCAACGTACGAGCGCACTGCCAAACTGACGCTGCTGGAGACCATCGACTCTCGAGCCGGTGTTCTCCTCGGGTTCGCCGCCGCGCTCACCGCGCTCGCTCCCGCAGGCGTCAACATCCTCGTGGAGGTCGGGCGCGGCGGAGCGGTTCTCGGCGGGATCGTCGCGCTCGCTACTATCTGGCCTCACGACCACGGAAGCCTGGACGTGGATGAACTGAGCGACTTCGCACGGTCGGAGATCGTCTTCACCCGGCTCAACGTATTTCTCGCCCAAGCTGAGATCGTGCAGTCGCTCACGCATCTCGTCATGGTGAAGACTCGCCGTCTGAGGGTTGCCATGCTCCTCGTCGGCGCTGCCGCTCTTTCGATAGCGACGGGACTTGCCCTAGACTGAAGGAGCGACGAGTGACCGGACCCACCGACCGAGAAGAGGCGCCGATGCCGCACAGCCCACGAGTCGGATTCAATCCGAACCTCGTCACACTCTTCGACAGCACGGACCCGAAGAAGATCCGGAAGTTCCGCGAGAAGTTGGCCCGACGCGCGGCAGAACGCGGCACCCTCGCTCCTGAGGCCCTCGAAGAGTGGGGATACCTCGTCCCCGAGCGCTCGACGGAGCCGACGGAAACCTGACCGAAGCTCCACGGACAGAGAGAGTGTTCGCCCTCCGCCACGAAGTCCATGCGTTCTTCCGCATGGTTCGCTGCGCCGGTCCGATGCTCAGCGGGGTCCCGAGCTCGTCCGGATCCTCGTCTCGCCCGAGTGGTTCAACGGGTGCGTCCGTCGTGACGTCACGGCGAAGACGTACACTTGAAGAGACGCGATCCCCATCCATCGGAGGGGAGAAGCAGGAGCTTCGGAGATCGCATCGCCGATCCCGTTCCATCGCTGGTTCCAGCGAGCCTGATGCCCCGAGCGGATCTCGCTCTCGAGCTGGTCACGCTGTCTCCGAACGGTGACGGGTCCTCACGACGATCGAAGGAGTTCACACATGCAGCACGTTCGCATCGCAACGTACGACATCAAGGACGGCACGTTCGAGGAGCTCGCCCGCATCGCCCGAGAGGGCATGCTGCGCACGTTCCAGGAGCAGCCCGGCTTCATCCGGTACGGCCTCGCCGACATCGGCGATCGCAAGGCCGTGTCGATGACCCTGTGGGAGACCCGCAAGGACGCCGACGCGTCGGTCCCGGTGGCAGAGCGCTGGATCCGCGAGCACGTCGCGAACAAGGTCGCCCTGCAGACGACCCAGATGGGGGACGTGGCCTTCTTCGAAGGCGCGCCTGCGAAGGTCTAGACCCATCAGCACCGGCCGCGTCGCGCCACGCGGCCGTTCGGAGGACGGGGGCCCACCGAGGTGGGCCCCGTCTTTCCGCGAAGAGAGTGAGGGCACCATGACGATCCTGGACGATCCGGTCCGCCCGTTCGATCTGTCTCCTCAGCTCGAGCTCGTCGACACCGAGCCGAAGGTCGACGCTCGCGCCGAGAGACCCGAGGGTCGCGCCGAGAGACCCGAGCTGCTCGGCGATCTCTACCAGCCAGTCCTCGGGCCGCCCGGCCCGGAGGGGACGACGTTCTTCGGGCTCGCATCGCGGGGTGGGTACGTTCGGAACGTGACCGGGACGGTCGCCTGTCTCGATGAGCAGGCGGAGACCTACATGGTGCTCGCCGACGGTGAACTGCTCCGCGTCCCGCTGCGGGACATCACGGCTCGCCACGAGGTGGCGGCGATCGGCGGCATCGATCGTTCGCCCTCCCGCGTCGCCGAGGGTCTCGGCACCGGGTAGTCGAACCGCCAGGGATAGCGGCATCTCTGGTGAGTCAGCCGGTCCACGGATGCAGGCCGGCCTCGCAGAACGAGAGCGCCATGGGATCCGGGTGCTCGTCTTCCCAGGCTTCCAGCGTGTCCGAGTACCAGAGGATGACCTTCCAGTCCTCACCATCGAACCCCACCTCGAAGCTCGCGAGGTGGCGCTCGGCGCCGTCTCCCTCGTCGATCGCGGCGGTCCACGCTAGGTGGTAGGTGCGGCGTCGGGGGATGTCGGGCCCACAGGTGCCCACTCCGATCACGGTCGCGGAGCCGCCGCCGAGCTCGTCCGTGAACGCAGGGTCGATCCCGGAGATGACCGCGTCGAGCCGTCGCGCGTACGCTGATCTCGGGACGAGCTCGACGACGAAGTCCGCGTCGCTCAGCCCGTATCCGGTGATGGCGTCGACATCCGCACACCCCGGGAAGAACTGACGAGCGATCTGGCCGCAGTCGATCGTGTCCGATCTGCTGAGCCGGAGGAGGGCGGCGGCGTCCCGTTGGAGGAGCGCTCGCCCGATCTGAGTTGCCGTACTGCAGAGGGCGTCATCCGTCACAGGGCAACCGACTCTCGAGAAGGTCGGCTCGGGGGTCGAGGTCGAGGTCGCGGTTGGAGATGGGCTCGAGACGGTCGGTGAGGGTGCGTATGGGCCTTGACTCGGCGCGCCCGCGGATCCGCAGGCGATCACCCCGGCCAGCAGCAAAGACGCGAGTACCGACCTCCTCATCTGCTCACACCTACGTATCGAGGAGCCCGCCCGGTCGTCTTTCACCGAGCGGGTGGTGATCAGCCCGCTCCTCGACCTCGGCTCCTGCCGTCGGGCGACGCGTCGTGGCGGCACGATCACAGAAGCCGCGCGGCCTTGTGTTCGATCCGGCACGTCCCGGGGTTGCCCTTCGGGGCATGGAGGCGCACAGTAGGCCTCGCGAGGGGGTGATCGTATGCCGAACGGCGGCGGCTACGAGTATTCAGGGCTTCACGCGGCGATCTTCCTGGGAGGGCAGTCTCCCGACCGGATCGCTCGGCTCGTCCAGAAGCTCCAGGAGAAGGAGCAGGAAGACGAGCGATTGCGCTTCGCGACGGAAACCGTGGGGGGCGATCAGCGAGCGTATCTGCACGTGCGGCTCGAGGATCCGAACGACATCGCCGGGCTCCAGGACCTCCTCGTCGAACTGACTCACGACGAGGACGTGACGATGGAAGTCGACATCCTCGGCCCTCCCTACGTCGATCCGGACGGGAACGTCTGGCCGGCGAAGCCGAAGCACTGTGAGCTGCTGGCGTTCGTACGGATCTATGTCGAACGAGGGCAGGCGGAGGAGGTCCTGAACGCGCTTCAGGGTGCGGTCGGCGATGTCTTCGACGGCGCGTCGATCGTCTACGGAGCCTTCGACATCCTTCTGGTGCTCGACGGACCGACGTATACGAGCGTGGCCGGGCCGGCACTCGAGGCTGTTCCAACCGTCACGGGCATCGTTCGCACCGAGACAACGTTCGCCGACGTGCGCCGCTACGGCGACTACGCCGAGGAGTAACCGTCCGGCACGTTTCGAGATGTTGCCAAGAGGGTTCGGGCGTTCGACGCGCCGACCTCGTCTCCTTTGCTCTCGAAAAGGGCGGCAGCTCGTTCTAGGTGATCCGGATCGTTCGGTGCGCCGGCTAGTCGCCGGCACTCCACGAGGTCGATCAGCGCCGGCGCGACCAGGCTCACGAAATCCGTCCCTTCGGCCACCCGAACCGCCTCGAGGGCGAGGCTCACCGCTGCTCCAGATCGGCCGCTTGCGGCCATGATCCTGCTCTGAACACTTCGCCATTCGATCTGACTCTCCACCTCGTGCTCCGGCGTCCCATCCGCGATCGCGACGGCGACCTCGGCTGCTTCGTCGATGCGACCGGATGCGAGAAGCACCCGGGCGTAGTTCGCGGCCTCCCTCGCCCAGATCTCCCCTCCTTCCTCGCGGCTGAACCGGTAACAGGAGCTCAGAAAGTGCTCCGCGGTCTCCACCGAGCCGCTCCACCACGCGAGCAATCCAGCCGTTCCCTCGGAGGCGGCGAGCCAGCGTCGCTGCCCGAGATCCTCGAACACGTCTCGCGCCTCCCGCACGAGATCCGAGGCGGCGTCGAAGTCCCGCATCATCCCGAGGAGTTCGGCGAGGTAGAGGCGGATCGAGGCATCGACCATCCGGTACGTCGAGAGCTCAGTTCGGACCGCGTCGATCTTCGCCACGGCATCGGCACACGACGTCCGGCCCAGCACGAGCGCGCGGCCGAACGAATCCGCGGCATCTCGAAGAGCCAGTGGGTCGGCGGCCTCGGCAGCGAGCGTCAGGGCTCGTTCCGACAGTTCCAGCATCCGGCCGGCGTCGCCCGTGAGCCAGTGACTCCAGGCAAGCTCCGCCAAGGCAGAAGCCAGGTTCCCCTTCTCCCCGTGCGCCTCGAACACCTCAGCGGCGCTGCTCGCGACGTGACGGAATCCCTCGACACTCTCGGTTCCCGGCTCTTTGATCGAGCGGACCAGTGAGGACGTGAGGGCCGCCCTGGCCTCGAGCGAAGGATCACGGGACTCGGTAGCCATGACCCCCATCTCAGCTGCGGTCGACGACGCCGTTGCGAGCGCGCCGGTCTGTAGGAGCGCTGCCACGACGTACGGCATCAATTCTGCGCGGCGGCGGTCATGGTTCGGGAACAGCGCGATCGCTCGAGAGAGGAGCGCGACCGTCGCCGGGATATCGCCACGAGCCGATGCTCGCTGGCCCGCGGCCGCGTAGTGCGCGCCGGCGCGTTCGGACAGCGACGAGGTCCGATCGTCGGGCTTCCCGAGCTCGTGCCGGAGCTGGACGGCCTGGTCGAAGTGATGCGCCACGATCTCCTCGAACTCCTCGATGCGCTCGCCCGACCAGCCCTCGAGCCACTCGGCGTACCGCTCGTGGAGTTCAGCCCTCACCTGTTTCGGGAGCGACGCGTAGGTGACCTCCCGGAACAGGATGTGGTGGAACTCGTAGGTCTGTTCCCCCAGGGACGTCGTCCGAGCTCGCCGGATGAACCCCCGAGCCGTCAGGGTCTCGAGGTGCGACGGCAGGTCCGACCGGATCGCCGGAGACGACAGGATCTTCACCTCTTCGGCGTCGAAGCGCACCCCGACGATCGACGCCCGATCGATCACCGCGCGCACGGTCGCGGTGAGACCGTCGAGCCGAGCGGCGAGGAGTGCTCGAACCGTCGACGGGATCGGGACCTGGGAGAGATCCCGGACCGGGATCCATCGATCCCCCTCCCGGCGGAGATGACCGTCATCGATCAACATCGAGATGATCTCCTCCGCGTAGAGCGGGAGCCCCCCCGCGATCTCCACGACGCGCCGACGGACGTCCTCGGCGAGATCCGCGGGTCCGAGGATGTTGTTCACGAGCTGCTCTGACTCTTCGGCTTCGAGCGGCTGAAGTCGGATGATCGCGGCATTCGGCCTGCCGTGGACCATCTCGCGCACGCGTTCCGTGTCGTCCCGGCCTTCGCAGACCATCAGGATCGGGACGTCTCGGGACCGTTCCGTGATGTGCTCGATCAGGCCGAGGAACGTGGCCTCGGCCCACTGGAACCCACGGAACACCAGGATCAGCGGGCGGGTTCGCGCGAGGTGCTCGAAGAGGCTCCGGATCGCCCAGAGCGTCTCGTCGGGGGCAGCGGATCCTCCGGAAACGCCGATCGCCTGCGCGACTCGTTCCGCGATCCTCGTTCCGTCCTCGACCCCGGCCAGGAGCAGGCTGATCTTCTGCCGAACGATCTCGGGGTGATCGGCGTCCGAGAGGCCGGCGGCCTCCGTGAGCACCTCGGTCAGCGGCCAGAACGTGATGCCCTCCCCGTACGGAAGACATTGCCCTGTGAACGTGGCCGCCTCGTCACCGGACGTGTCGAGGAACTCCTCGATCACCCGGGTCTTCCCCACCCCCGCCTGACCGAGCACGATCACGAGCTCGCATCGTCGTTGGCGCTGGGTCCGATCGTGGGCAGCGTTGAGCGTGGCGAGCTCGGACCGTCGTCCCACGAGCGGGGACTCCAGGCGTCGACTTGTGACGGCGGTCGTCAGGGACAGCAGACGATGGGGCGTGATCGATGGATCCAGGCCTTTGAGCTTCAATCCTGGAACGGGCTCCGCCTCGACGGCACCGCGCACCAGTCGATAGGTCTCGGGCCCGAGCAGGATGTCGCCCGGCATCGCGGACTGTTCCAGCCGGGCGGCCACGATGACCGGCTCTCCTGTCACGAGGGCTTCCCCTCCACCGCCGGCGACGACCACACCGGTGTTCAGACCGATCCGCGTCGCGATCGCCACGCCCCAGCGGCGTTCGAGATCCTCGTTCAACGGGATGAGCGCCGCCCGCATCTCGAACGCGGCCTTCGTGGCACGCCAGGCGTCGTCTTCGTGGGCCTTCGGGATCCCGAAGACCGCCATGACCGCGTCGCCGATGAACTTCTCGACGATGCCTCCGTGGCGCTCGACGGCGCTCCTCATGTCCTCGAAGTACCTCGCGAAGATGCCGTGAACCGATTCCGCATCCAGCCCCCGGGCGAACGCAGTCGATCCGATCACGTCGCAGAACAGGACCGTCACGAGTCGTCGGGTCTCCCCGGGCGCTGCACCCTCCGACAATCGTTGGCCGCACGCGTGGCAGAACCGCGCCCGCTCGGGGTTCGCTTCGCCGCACGCGGAGCAGGTCCGCATGACGTGAGCCTAGAACCGGCGTCGGCTCCGCGGAACCCCGCGTGTACGCGCGCGGTGCGGATCGCGATATCCAGGTGAGTTGATCGACGAGGTCTCAGCGAGCTGACCCCGACGTGCGGTCACCCCGCCCGGTCAGAGCATCAGCCGCCGGTGACCTCGGCGTGGAGCGGGTGACGGTCGGGCGGCCTCGATCCGCTCGAGCAGCGACACGGCGCCGATCTCCGTCAAGAACACCGTGCTCTCGGCGAGGGCCTCGCTCGTGAACTTCCTCGTCCGGCAGGAGGTGGACCAGCGTCGATTCAGCGTCCCCGGAACGGTGCCATCGCCTCGAGCGCACGGTGGAGCCGGTCCGGGTCTAGGCTGACGCGGTGGTCTGGCCGCCGCCTCGGCTCCGTCTGATCGTCGTCCTCGTCGCGATCGCTTCGGTGGCATGTACTGCAGACGGGTCGGGCGGTGACTCGCCGTCGGGCCGCACGTCGCCTGAACCGACGTCAGAAGCGGGCCCTTCGGAAGGAACCCCTGAGCCGTCGCCGACGAGCCCCCTTACGTCGAGCGAGTTCATCATGCCGTCGGGGAACATCTGGTGCGAGGTCGAAGACCCCTGGGTGAGCTGCGACATCGGATCGGGGTTGAACCCGGAGCCATCGGCCGAGTTCTGCGGCGCCTCGTGGGCCGGCCTCTTCATCGAACCCGGGAGGTTCGCTGGGCCTGCGTGTAGCGGGGACTACGCACCGATCGTATCCGCCGACGCGCCCGTGCTCGACTACGGGCAGACCTGGAGGCACGGTCAGGTTCGGTGCGTGTCGAGATCGACAGGTCTCCGCTGCGTCGACGCGTCCGGCTACGGTTTCACGCTGGCGCGCGCCGGCTGGGAACTCCTCGGGAAAGAGGCGGCTGCGAGGGAAGCGTTCGGCGATCTCACGCGCGTGGTACGGATGCGGGCCGACCTCGACCGCCCGGGCGAGGTCGAGTCCGTGCTCGGTCCCGACTTGCGTTTCGCAGGCGACTGCGGACCGCTGCAGGAAGGCGTCACCCAGGTCGAGTTCACCGATACCACGCATGCCCTGTACACGGCGTGCTTCGTTTCGGGCAGCTGGTTCATAACGGCCGGTCCCTTGTACGTGGACTGAGCGGCGACGTGCCGCCTGTGAAGCCGACCGTGGTGGCCTGGACGTCGAAGATCGACACGGCGGTCCAAGTCGCCGCTGCCCTTCGCGCGGCCGGGCTCAAGCCACAGGAGGATCTCGTTGCGGGCACTCTGCTTCCCAACGGCAGATTCGTCGACAACGATCTGCTCCAGCCCTCGCCGGTCGAGTGGTTCCGTGAACGGTTCGGTCGACCTCGCCGCCGGTTCGCGATCGGTGTCCGGCTCACGATCCCTGATGCGAAGTGGGAGGAAGAGGAGACGAAGGACGGCCTACTCAAGACCATCGCCGTTGCCGGGCTCGTCTGGCCCGGGATCGATGTTCAGGACATCGCGATCGATCGAGAGGGTCTCGCATGGCCGCCCCGCCCGGCCGACCCGACGAAACCAACCACGTGAGCACTCCGTCGTGAGCGAGCTCGTTAGGGAGGCGACATCAGCCGATCGAGTCACCCTCGGGGTCAGGGAGCGTGGGCGCATCGGTGGGATACAAGCCGGTGGCGAACCCGTAGACCTGGTCGCCAGCCCGGGGGATCTCGGCGAACGTGTGAGCGAGCTCCTGCACCTGTGACCGGAAGGAACGCACCTCCTCGATCGGGATGCGGGCATGCAAGAGCGTGCACCGGAGCTCGTCGGCCACGTGGGCCGGTCCGGACTCGGCGGCCGCTTGCGCGAGCCCGTTGATGGCGGCCGCGACTCGCTTGTCCTCAGCACGGCTGAGCACCCCGATGCAGAGCGTGCGGGCGACCCGGCCGTAGTACCGCTCCTCGATCGCCCGCACCCACCGCGTGCGCACCACGAGGAGGAGGCCGGCATCGACGAGGAGGTTCACGTGGTACGCGATCGTGCTCCTGGGCCGGTCGACCGCCTTCGCCAGCTCGGTGATCGTCGCGGCACGCTCGAGGACCAGCTCCAGGAGGCTGTCGGGCAGCGGGTCGGCCAGCGCGCGGAGCTGCTCGGGCGTGGTGACTACGCTCCTGGACGGGATGAGCTGACCTAAGCGAGCGCCGACCAGGGCTCGAGCATCCAGATCGAACGTCGATAACGTTTCTGTTATCCTCGCTCCCCATGAGGGCCGGATCCGTGCTCCGCGAGGCGCGACGAGGGGCTGGCTTCACCCAGCGTGAGCTCGCGCGCGCGGCGGGTGTGCCCCAACCGGCGATATCCCGGATCGAACGCGACCACCTGTCCCCGCGGCTCGACACGCTCGACGTCTTGCTCCGCTCCTGTGGTCTGGCCCTCGACCTGGTGGAGAGACCGGGTATCGGCGTGGACCGGACGCTGATCCGGGAGCGTTTGCGCCTGTCGCCGGTCGAACGCGGGCGGCTGACCGCCCTGGAGTGGAACCGGACCCGGTGGGCGCGTCGCGGGCCGGACGAGGGATGAGCGAACCCGCCTTCGATCCTCTCGGCGGGCTCCGGGCGCTCGTCGATCATGAGGTGCGGTTCGTGCTCATCGGCGGTTACGCCGCGGCGCTCCGCGGTTCCCCGATGATGACCGGCGACGTCGACATCTGCCCGAAGCGGGATCCGGAGAACCTCCACCGCCTTGCCGAGACCCTCCACACCCTCCACGCTCGGCTCCGTGGAGCACCCGTGGATGTCCCGTTCGTCCTCGACGGCCGGACGCTCGAGGCGGGTGATCACTTCACGTTCGTGACCGATGCGGGCCCGATCGATGTCCTGGCCACGCCGGCCGGCACCGACGGGTTCGTGGATCTCGACGCATCGGCCACCGACGAGGACCTCGACGGGGTCATCGTTCGCGTGGCCTCGCTCGACGACCTGATCCGTATGAAGCGCGCGGCCGGACGGCCCCAGGACCGGATCGCGGTCGAGTGGCTCTCGGCGCTTCGCGACGAGCTGGACGAGCGCTGACCGTTGACGGATGTCGGCGCCGAGCACGACCATGCCGGGATGAAGGCGGAGGACGTCGTCACGTACGACTACCCGGCAGAGCCGTACGCGGAGGTGATCCCGGGGCTCACCCAGGCGAGCGCCGCGCACCCGCCGGCAGAGATGCTGGAGATGTTCGACGTCCTGATCGACGTCGGCGGTCGCGATCGGTGGGAGGGGGAGCCGGATCCTCGATACAGCTTCCACCCGCTCGACGACGTCCCGTTCATCGCCGATGCCGAGATGATCCACACCGTCGGGGAGCGGATCGCCTGCGCTCGTCAGAGCCGGGAACACGTCGCGGTGAACTGCATGAGCGGCGTGAACCGGTCCGGACTCCTCGTCGGACGGGCCCTCGTCGAGCTCGGCTACACGCCCGAGCAGGCGATCGAGGCGGTGCGCAGCGCACGAGGGCCGATGGCGCTCAGCAACCAGCACTTCGTTCGCTTCCTCCTGGTCGACTGCACCCCTCGCGCCCTGGCGAGACGCCGACAGCTGCCACTTCCGCTCTGATCCCGTGCCGGGAGGGAGGGCATCGACGTGAGCGACCCCGAACGGATCCTCCTTGCAGACGAACCCGTGCCGTCCGTCGATGCCTACCTCGAGCGCGGGGGCGGACGGGGGCTCGCGGCTGCGTGGGCGCTGGCTCCCGATGAGGTGATCGAGCGGGTCCGCGGGTCGGGGCTGCGCGGGCGCGGCGGCGCCGGGTTCCCCACCGGCATCAAGTGGCGGACGGTCCGGGAAGATCCGTGTCCGACGAAGTACGTCGTCTGCAACGCGGCGGAGGGCGAGCCGGGCACCTTCAAGGATCGGTGGCTGATCCGGGCGAACCCGTTCCTGGTCGTGGAGGGTCTCGGGATCGCCGCCTACGCGGTCGGCGCCGAGCGGGCGTTCATCGGGATCAAGGCCGGGTTCGGTCCGGAGGTGGCCCGGCTCACCGCCGCGATGGAGGAGATGGCCGAGCGCGACCTCGTCGGTCCCGTCCCTATGGAGCTGATCCAGGGCCCGGACGAGTACCTGTTCGGCGAGGAGAAGGCGCTGCTCGAGGTGATCGAGGGAAACGACCCCCTTCCCAGGATCGTGCCGCCGTGGATGGAAGGCCTGTTCCGTCGGCCCGGCTCGCCGAACCCCACCGTGGCCAACAACGTGGAGACCCTGGCGAACGTCCCGCTGATCCTCGACCGCGGTCCGGAGTGGTTCCGTTCGTTCGGGACGGAGGACTCACCCGGCACGATGCTGTTCACGCTGTCCGGCGACGTGCGCCACCCTGGCGTCTACGAGCTGCCGCTCGGACATCCGCTCCGTGATCTCGTCGAGGGCGTGGGCGGTGGCGCACCCGAAGGACGCCGTCTGAAGGCGGTGTTCCCGGGGGCATCGAACACGATCATCTCGCCGGAACAGCTCGACACGCCGCTCGGCTTCGACACGATGGGTGCGGTGGGCACCGGACTCGGCTCGGGCGGGTTCGTCGTCTACGACGACTCTGCGTGCATCGTGCGGGCGACGCTCGCGTTCTCCCGGTTCCTCTACGTCGAGTCCTGCGGGCAGTGCCCGGCCTGCAAGCACGGGACCGGGGCGATCACGGATCTGCTCGAGCGCATCGATCGGGGCGAGGGGTCGGAAGGAGATGTGGAGACGATCCTGGCACGGGCGCTCACCGTCACCGACGCCCAGCGGTGTGCGCTGCCCACGGGCGAGACCCTGATCGCGCAGAGCGCCATCCAGGTCTTCGGATCCGAGTTCGCCGAGCATCTCGGTCGAGCGTGCCCTCGGCCGCGGGACCTGCCGGTGCCGAAGATCGTCGACTTCGACGGGGCTGCCGGCGGATTCCGCTTCGACGAGCGCTATCACCTCAAGCAGCCCGACTGGACATACGCGGACGAGACGAGCGCGTAGTCGGGCAACGGTTCGCTGATCCCGGCAGCGACGGGCAGCCTTCCCTGCAGATCGGGATTGCGCTACGCGACCTGCGGGTATCGACAGCCCACTGGCACCATCGGCGGCGAGCTCTGGAAGGAGAAGCCCATGGGTTTGGTAGCTGCGATCGATTGGGAGGGAGGGCTCGAGGATGCATGGGACGCCATCATCGTGTTCGTCCCCAAGCTCCTCGGATTCCTCCTGATCCTTGGTATCGGGTACTTCATCGCGAAGGCGATCGAGAAGGTCTTGGACAAGCTCTTGGAGCGAGTGGGATTCGATCGCATCGTCGAACGGGGCGGTGTGAAGCGGGCACTCTCGCGGTCGCGCCTGGACGCGAGCTCGATCCTCTCGAGGATCGTGTTCTACATCGCGTTCCTCTTCGTCCTCCAACTCGCGTTCAGCGTGTTCGATCCGAACCCGATCACGGATCTCCTCGAAGGGGTCATCGCGTTCCTCCCCAAGCTGTTCGTGGCGGTCATCATCGTGGTGATCACCGCGGCCATCGCCACGGGAGCGAAGACGATCATCGAGTCGATGCTCGGCGGGATGAGCTACGGCCAGATGCTCGCCACGATCGCCTCGGTTGCCATCTGGTTCATCGGGATCGCCGCCGCGCTGAATCAGATCGAGGTGGCACCTGCGATCGTGAACGGGTTGTTCTACGCGGTGCTCGCCCTTGTGGTGGGAGTCGGCATCGTCGCCATCGGCGGAGGTGGGATCGCTCCGATGCGCGAGCGGTGGCAGCGAGCGCTCACCCGGATGGACGCGGAAGGGCCACGCCTGAAGCAGCAGGCTGCGGGCGGGACCGAGGTAGTTCGAGAGAAGATGGATGAGGTGCGGCGAGAGGTCAGCGATGCTCGCACCGAGCAGACGAGCTCAACCACCGAACCCCGGTCTCTCTGACGCCGATCGTTCCTGGGGAGGCGGGTTCAGCCCGCCTCCCCTCCGTGGCGATCGATCCAGGTGACCTCATCAGACAGTGAGGTCTCCGATGCCACTTCGGCGGCCCGGCGGCGTGGCCACGAGGGGTCGTCCGCATGTCGGCCGTCGAGGGCGTGGTGGACGATCACCTTGCCCCGGGAGAAGAACTCGGCGTGTGGACCGCAGACGCACGAGTCCTGGACCTCCTCGTGATCGCACCAATCGTCGATCGGTACGACATGGAAGGTCTCGCCCATGCATCTTCACATCGGTCGCAGGACGATCCCCTGTAGCCGGAGGCCGCGGCGGTCGTTGAGCTCCGCGCCGATGCGGGCTCACCTCGTGCTCGGGCAGCCCGTGGCATAGGCTCGACCCGTGCTGACCTGCGCCAACTGTGGGCGGGAGTCGCCGGAGGACTTCGCCTTCTGCCCCTCGTGCTCGGCGCCACTCGCTCCACTGGCCCCCCAAGAAGCGCGAAAGACCGTGACGGTGGTCTTCTGCGACGTGACCGGCTCGACGGCGATGGGCGAGCGCCTGGATCCCGAGTCGCTCCGCCGGGTGATGGCACGCTACTTCGCCGAGATGCGGGCGGCGCTCGAGCGCCACGGGGGCACCGTGGAGAAGTTCATCGGGGACGCGGTGATGGCGGTGTTCGGGGTCCCGAGGATCCACGAGGACGATGCCCTCCGGGCGGTGCGCGCCGCGGCGGAGATGCGAGATGCCTTCCGAGTCTTCAACAAGGAACTCGAGCGCGACTACGGCGTCTCCCTCGCCGGCCGGATCGGAGTGAACACCGGTGAGGTGGTGGCGGGTGACCACGGCGACACGCTCGTCACCGGCGACGCGGTGAACGTTGCCGCCCGCCTGGAGCAGGCCGCGGAGTCGGGCACCGTCCTCATCGGCGAGAAGACCTTTCGCCTCGTGCGGGACGCCGTCGTCGTGGAGCCGGTCCCACCGCTGGATGTCAAGGGCAAGTCGGAGCCGCTCGCCGCCTTCCGTCTGATCCACGTGACTCCCGGGGTCGCCGGGGTCGCGCGTCGCCTGGACTCGCCCATGGTCGGTCGCGAGCGTGAGCTCGCCCGGCTACGACAGAGCTTCGAGTCCGCGATCGGCGATCGCTCGTGTCGGCTGTTCACGATCCTCGGCACCGCGGGCGTCGGGAAGTCCCGGCTGGTCGAGGAGTTCCTGGGATCGCTCGGAGAGGCCACGGTCCTTCGAGGCCGCTGCCTCCCGTACGGCGAGGGGATCACCTTCTTCCCAGTTGGCGAGGTCGTGAAGGAGGCGGCCGGTCTGGACGACTTCGACGTGCCGGACGAGATCGAGCGGAAGATCTGCGCGGTGCTGGGCACGGACGGCCCCGCGTGCTCGACGCTCGCGCAGCTGTTCGCCGCGGCCGATCGCGACAGCTCGGTCGAGGAGACGTTCTGGGCGGTCCGGTCGTTCTTGGAGGCGGTGGCAAAGACGGCACCGCTCGCCGTCGTGTTCGACGACATCCACTGGGGAGAGCCCACCTTCCTGGACCTGATCGAACACATCGCGGGCTGGGCGCGAGAGGCCCCGATCCTGGTGCTCTGTGTCGCACGGCCAGAGCTGATGGACGAGCGGGCGGATTGGGGCCGGGGCAGCGCCGATGCCACGGCGATCTCCCTCGAGCCGCTCTCCGACGATGAGTGCGGCGACCTGATCGGGAATCTGCTCGGTCGCGCGACGCTCCCGGACGAGGCGCGCGACCGGATCCTCGCCGCGGCCGAGGGCACCCCGCTGTTCGTCGAGGAGATGCTCTCGATGCTGATCGACGACGGTTCGCTGGCTCGCGACGGCGACCGATGGGTGGCGACCGGACCGCTGGTCGACCTGCGGGTGCCTCCGACGATCCAGGCGTTGTTGGCCGCGCGGCTCGAGCAACTGACCGGCGACGAGCGGGCGGCGATCCAGCGGGCGGCGGTGTGCGGCAAGCAGTTCCACGTGAGCGCGGTGGCGGCGTTGCTGGACGGGGACGGCCGGGAGGTGCTGCCGGCTTTGATGAGCCTTGTCCGGCGCGACCTGATCCGACCGGACCGATCGATGCTCGCGGGCGAGGACGCGTTCCGGTTCCGCCACCAGCTGATCCGGGACGCCGCCTACGACGCGGCGCCCAAGGCACTTCGCGCCGAGCTCCACGAGCGATACGCCGACTGGCTCGAGGGCGTGGGGGAGGCTCGCGTGGAGGAGTTCGAGGAGATCCTGGCCTACCACCTGGAACAGGCACACCGGCTCCTCTCGGCCCTCGGACCCTTGCACGACGCAGGGCGCGAGCTGGCGCTCCGAGCTGCCGGTCACTACACGGCGAGCGCCCGCCGAGCGTCGGATCGGAGCGACGATCGGGCGGCCGCCACCCTGTTCCGGCACGCGGCCGATCTCCTCCCCGAGGATCATCCCGACCGGCCGCGCACGCTGTACGACGTGGGGCGGGCAAGCCTCCGCGGCCTCGATCCGCCCATGGCGTTCGCGGCGCTCGACGACGCCGTGGCGGCGGCCGCCGCGAGCGGGCAGCGCTCGATCGAGTGGATGGCCAGGATCGACCGCGGCTCCATGCAGCAGATGATCGATCCGCTCGGCTTCACTACCGAAGACCTCCGTGCAGAGGTGGCCGCGGCGAGGGCGGAGCTCGAGGCGGGCGGCGACGACGAGGCGCTCGCGATCATGTGGATGGGGCTGGTGCAGTTGGAATGGATGCCGTGCCGTTTCGACGCGGCGAGGGAGGCGGCGATCCACGCCGTGGAGCCCGCGCGCCGGTCGGGTGATCGATCGCTCTTCATGGACGCGATGACGCTGCAGCTGGCGAGCGAGCTCCTCGGATCGACGTCGCCCGCCGAGGGGAGGCCGTCGGTCGATAGGGCGGTGGCCGAGCTCGGACGCGACGGATTCATCGGACACGTCGTCCTCGTGCACGAAGCCTGCCTGGACGCGATGACCGGTGACTTCGTTCACGCGCGCGAACGCATCCGTGAGTCCGAAGCCCGCGCCGAACGATTCGGTTCGGATCTCTGGATGGCGGCGTGCTACGAGTTCGGCGGCGAGATCGAGCTGATGGCTGGTGACCTCGAGGCGGCGGAGCGACTCTTCCGCAAGGAATACGAACTTCATCAGCGCCTCGGCGACGAAGGGCACGGGTCGACGTCCGCGGCCTACCTCGCGGTCGCGCTCTGCCGTCTCGGCCGTTTCGACGAGGCCAGCGAGTTGGCGGAGAACGCCCGCACCATGGGAGCGGCAGACGACCTGGCCACGCAGTCGTCCGCTCGATCGGCTCAGGCATTGGTCCGGTCCGCGCGGGGTGAGCACGACGAGGCTCGGCGGCTCGCCGAGGAGGCCGCCGATCTCTACGCCGGGGCGCAGAGCCCGTGGTTCCACGGGAACGCGCTGATGACGCTCGCGGAGGTCTCACGCGCGGCCGGCCTCCGCGATGAGGCGGTGGAGGCGGCGACCGCCGCGCTGGCCGCGTACGAGCTGAAGGGTCACGAGCCTGGGATGGCGTCGGCACGAGCGCTGATCGACGAAGTCCGAAGCGACGCCACATAGACTTCTCGCGTGCCGGCATGCGTGAACTGCGGCTACGAGTCGGACCATGCGTTCACCTTCTGCCCCAGATGCGGCACGGCGTCGGGCGCGGCGCTTCCTCGCGAACAGCGGAAGACCGTCACCGTCCTCTTCTGTGACTTGACCGGCTCGACCGCACTTGGAGAGACCCTCGATCCGGAACGCCTCCGTGCGGTGCTCGCTCGGTACTTCGACCGGATGAAAGCGATCGTCGAGAGGCACGGCGGCAGCGTCGAGAAGTTCATCGGCGATGCGGTGATGGCCGTGTTCGGCGTGCCGGCGTTGCACGAAGACGACGCGTTGCGGGCCGTACGGGCGGCGGCGGAGATGCGCGATGCCCTCCCCGAGCTCGGGCTCCAGGGACGCATAGGCGTCATGACCGGGGAGGTGGTGACGGGGACGGAGGAGCGCCTCGCGACCGGCGATGCCGTCAACGTCGCCGCTCGGCTGGAACAGGCGGCCCAGCCGGGAGAGGTGCTGATCGGTGCGCCGACGCTCGCGCTCGTTCGCGACGCCGCCGACGTCGAGTCGATCGAGCCCCTCGAGCTGAAGGGGAAGTCGGAGGCGGTTCCCGCCTATCGGCTGCTGGGCGTGCACGAGGTCCCTGAGCGCCGTCGAGGGGAACGATTCGTCGGGCGTACCCGCGAGCTCGCGACGCTCCGGGAAGTTTGGGAGCGCGTGCGGGCCGAGCGACGCTGCGAGCTGATCACCGTCGTCGGTGATGCGGGCGTCGGCAAGTCGCGGCTGACCGCGGAGGCGCTGGCTTCGATCGAGGCAACCGTCCTGCGTGGCCGCTGTCCCCCCTACGGCGAAGGGATCACGTATTGGCCGGTCGTCGGGGTCCTGAAGCAGCTTCACGTCCCGCCTCCGGAAGGAGCCGCCGCGGAGGCCGTGGGTTCGCTGCTCGGTGAGACGGAAGCGGCGACATCCGCCGAGGAGATCGCGTGGGCCTTCCGGAAGACACTCGAGCACTCCGCAGCGGACCGCCCTCTGGTGGTCGCCTTCGACGACATCCAGTGGGGCGAGGAGGTGTTCCTCGATCTGATCGAGCACGTCGCGCTCCTGTCCTCGGGCGCACCGATCCTGCTGTTGTGCATCGCGCGGCCGGAGCTCGCCGAACGCCGCCCTGCCTGGCCGGTGACGATCCGGCTCGAGCCCCTCGGCGACGGAGACGTCGACGAGCTAATCCCGGAGCGGATCGTCGGCGAGCTGCGTGACTCGATCGCGCGCGCCTCGGGTGGCAACCCGCTCTTCATCGAGGAGATGCTGGCGGTGGCCGGCGAGACGGACGGCCAGGTGGTCGTGCCGCCCACGCTGCAAGCGCTGCTCGCGGCGCGGATCGACCAGCTCCCGATGGCGGAGCGGAGCGTGCTCGAGCGGGGCGCGATCGAGGGCGAGGTGTTCCACCGCGGTGTCGTCCAGGCACTCGCACCTGAGGAGCCGCAGGTGACATCGCGTCTCGCCGCTCTCGTTCGCAAGGAGCTGATCATGCCGGACGCGCCGCTGTTCTCGGGCGAGGACGGCTTCCGCTTCCGCCACATCCTGATCCGTGACGCGGCCTACGACGCGCTCCCGAAAGCCACCCGGGCAGGCCTGCACGAGCGCTTCGCGTCCTGGCTGGAGGAGCACGGGAGCGAACTCGTCGAGCTGGACGAGCTCCTCGGCTACCACCTCGAGGTCGCGTGTCGCTACCTCGCCGATCTCGGGACGCCCGACGGCGCCCTGGCCGCCGCGGCGCGACGGCGCCTGCTGGTCGGCGGGCAGCGTGCGGCCGGCAGGCAGGACTACGCCGCCGCCTTGAGCCTGCTCGAGCGTGCAGCCACGCTCGTACCGCCGGACGAGATCGACCTCGCCCTCGAGACCGCGCTCGGCGAGGTCCTCTTTTGGGCAGGCAGGGCCGAGGAGGCGCTCCGGCGAGCAGAGCTCCTCGCCGACCGTGCCGTTGCGAGGGGCGATCGTGTCGGCGAGATCTCCGGGAGAGTCATGGCGGGTGTGTCCCGGCTCAACTTGCGGCCGGAGGGCACGACGGAGGAGCTGGCCGCGTACATCCAGCGAGCCGTGCCCGAGCTCGAGGCCGACGGCGACCACCTGGCGCTCTACGTCGCCTACTCCGGTCTCGCCGAGGTGGCGTCGATACGCGCACAGATGGACGCGGCACTGGAAGCCTCCGAACGGGCCTTCGATCATGCTCGGGAGGCGGGCCTGCCGACCCGGGGCATCGGGTCTTTCGCCGCGTATCGGTACTTCGGAACGACGTCCGCGTCCGATCTCCTCGCGTGGCTCGACGAGAACGAACCGCAAGCAGGGCGGGACCAGTTCCTCCGTGCGTACCGCGCCATGACAGTGGCGATGCTCGGTCAGGTCGACGAGGGCCGCACGATCCTCGCCGAAGCGCGTGCGCACGAGGCGGAGCGGGGCGGAGGCGTCCTTCTCGCGAACCTCCTCGCCTTCGAGTGTGTCGACCTCGAGCTCTGGGCCGCTGATCCCGCCGCCGCCGCCGAGTTCGGAGCAGAAGGGTTCAGGTTGCACGAGGAGATGGGGAACCGAGACTTCGTCCCGAGCGCGGCTGCGAACCTGGCGAGGGCGCTCTACGCCCTCGACCGGCTCGACGAGGCGGACAGCCTGGCCGGCCGCTCGGCGGAGCTCGGTACGAGCGACGACGCCGTGAAGGAGATGCTCTGGCGGCAGGTCAGGGCCAAGGTGCTCGCTCGCCGTGGCCAGCATGCCGAGGCTGAGCGGCTCGCCCGTGAGGCCGTCGCGATCGGCGAAGGAACGGACTCGCTCATCGGTCAAGGCGACGCGAACGCCGACCTCGCCGAGGTGCTCCTGCTCGCCGAGAGGCGCGACGAGGCAGTCGCTGCGCTCCGGCACGCACTCGAGCGGTACGAGCGGAAGGGGCACCTCGTGTCGGCGCAGCGCATGCGTGAGCGACTGGCGGAGTCCTAGGCCGGGCCGAGCGCGATCTTCGGAAGGGTGCTACGGTCGCTCCAGCGGTTGCCCGGAAGCACATCGGATCCGGGCAGGGGGAGGGGGTCCCGGCATGCGGACGCGCGGCGGGCCACAGGCACGTTCGACTCGGGCGATGAGCTTCGCCAGGGCACTCAGGGTGATGGCCGTCGGGTTGACCATCGGTATCACCGCGGCTGCGTGCGAGGGTGAGGACACCCGAGATGCGGGGCGCACGAACACACCGACGAGAGACTCATTGTCTGGTGGCACGCTCCGCATGGCGCAGCTCGCAGACGTCGGCGCGGCATTCGACCCGCAGAAGGAGTACTACACGGTCAGCTGGGAGTACTTCCGCTGCTGTCTGCTGCGCACGCTGATGTCATACGAGGGTGTCCCGACAGCCGAGGGAGGAGCGGATATCTTCCCGGATCTGGCGGCCGGTGAGCCAACCCTCTCCGGGGACGGCCTGACCACGACGTTCCAGATCAAGCCGGGACTGATGTACGCGCCTCCGAAGGACGACACCGAGATCACGGCGCAGGACTTCATCCGCGCGATGGAGCGCGAGGCAAACCCGAAGGCCAGCGCCGGATACTCCTTCTACTACTCGGTGATCGAGGGGTTCGACGACTTCGCTGCCGGCGGTGCGGACACGATCACCGGTCTCTCCGCCCCCGACACCCGCACGTTGGAGATCAGGACCACCTCGCCGATCGGCGACATCGGCTACCGCTTCGCGATGGCTGCAACGGCCCCGATCCCCCCCGATGACGAGGGCGAGCGGCTGGGCGTTGCCGAGGGACACGACCGCAACTACGGACGTTTCCTCGTGGCCTCCGGTCCGTACATGTTCGAGGGATCCGAGACGATGGACTTCTCGGCAGAGCCGAAGGACCAGGTCGAGGTCCCTGGCTACGTGCCGGGCCGCTCCGTCGTCCTGGTCCGTAATCCGTCCTACGACCCTGCCACGGACGGACTGCGGGACGCGTTCCCCGACCGGATCGAGGTTCGGATCGGTGGCGACAACGACGACCTGTACAACCAGGTCGCCGCAGGGGACCTCGACTTCGTGGTCGACGGTGTCGTCCCTGCCGAGAAGATCCGCGACTACCAGACCAACCCCGATCTGCAGGACAGGATGAACGTCTACGCCTCGGACGCGGTCCGGTACGTCTCCTTCAACCTGGCGGAGCCTCCTTTCGACGACGTCCACGTCCGGAAGGCGGTCAACTGGGCGTTCGACAAGCAAGGGTTCCGGCAGCTGCGTGGTGGCGAGTCGGTCGGTGAGATCGCGGGGCACATCATGGTCGACAGCCTGGAGAACGACCTCTTGGCCGACTACGACCCGTACGAGACACCGAACTCGTCCGGTGACCCGGAGAAGGCCAAAGAGGAGATGGCCCTGTCCGCGTACGACACGGACGGGGACGGGGTCTGCGACGCTCCGGAGTGCAGCAACATCCTCACGGTGACCGATCGTGAGGACCCGTACCCGGACCAGATGGCACTCCTGAAGCAGTTCCTGGAACCGATCGGGCTCACGCTCGACGACAAGCAGCTCGAGATAGGCACGATGTACAACCAGTGCAACGATGCGAACTCGCATCACGCGCTGTGTGCCGGCCCCGGTTGGGGGAAGGATTACGCCGACGGTGTCACGTTCGCCGAGCCCTTGTTCACCTCCGCAGGTCTGTGGGAGAGCTGCTGCAACTACTCCTTGTTGGGCGCAACGCCCGAGCAGCTCGCTGGGTGGGGCTACGACGTGACGGAGGTCCCGTCGATCGACGACAAGGAGGACGAGTGCGCGGCGCTGGAGCCCGGTGACGAACGCTTCCAATGCTGGGCGGAGCTCGACCAGCAGTTGATGGAAGAGATCGTGCCGTGGGTGCCGTACTTGTTCGATACGAACGTCGACATCATCTCGGAGAACGTCGAGTTCTACTCGTTCGACCAGTTCGCGGGGGTCGCGGCGTTCGACTCGATGGCGGTGCCCGGAAACACGGACTGAACCTCAGTGTCTAGGGACCCGCCGCTACTTGTCGTGCTTGATCTCCACGCCGCCGAGGATGGCGAGGGCGTCGACCCGGAGTCGGGGGGCATCGTCGGGGAGTGAGGATCCCTCCGCGAGGTTGCTGACACCTCCGAGGATCGGCGTCCCCCGAACCGTGACTCGCCAATCGCGGGGGATGATCAGCTCCACGCCCCCCATGATCGCGGTGGCATCCACCTCCGCACCATCTGCGGCGAGCGTGGCGTGGCGCATGTCCAGCTCCACGCCCCCCATGATCGCCGTGAGGACCGCCCCACGGAAGGCGTTCGACTGCGTGGCGAGCTCCGAGCCGCTGAGGAACGCGGTCGTGCGGACGAGGTCCTGATCGTGTCCCTCGCCGAGGACGAGGTGATCCCCACGTCTGCTGTTGCGGACCAGGACCGTCAGCCCGAACGCGATCAGCGCGACCGGCCAGATCACGTTCCAGGCCGACGTATCGAGCACATCGTTCGACACGAGGAGGAGGAGGACACCGACCACGACGAGCAACCCCGGTCCCAGGAGCGAGACCGGTCGCTCGGCGAGGGTCACCAGCCCGAAGGCGACGATCACGGACGGCCACCAATCGCCGATCACCTGGCCGGCATCGAGGACGTCTGCGCGATCGAGCAGGAAGAGCACGCCGAGCGCGATCAGGGTCGCGCCCGTGACCACCCGATCCCACCTCATCGCGGAGAAGCGTGTTCCGTGGGATCGACCCGGTCAAATCGCCGAGGTCCGTCAGCGACTGGTTGCGCGCGGGTGGGTTGCCGTGAAGTTCGCGGCCGATCCGACCACCTCGACCTCCACCGTCTCGAACGACTCCTCGAGGATCCCGCGGAGTCCCTCGGCGGTGTCCCCGAGGTTGTCGAAGTCGCCCGCCAGGTTGGCCGCGCGCAGGAAGGCCCGAGCCTGCGGCCGGTGTCGTTCCCCCAGGCCCAGGACGGTGCCGCCGAACAGCACGCCGTCGGCCGTGAGGACGTCGGCGATGTTCCGGATCGCCGCGGCCTTGTTCGACTGCGGTCCCCGCAGGCAGTGGAGCACGTAGTTCAGCGCCGCCGAGTCGAATGAACCCTCGACCGGCAGTGGTTTCATGACGTCCGCCTGGACGGTGACCGGGTGCATCGCCGCGAGCCTGCGTGCCGTCTTCCTGAGCACGTTCGGGTTCGGATCGAGCAGGGTGATCTCGGTCCCGTCCGGCGGGGCGGCCTTCTCCAGGAAGTAGCCCGTGCCGGGGCCGACGTCCAGGTGCCGGCGTCCCATCAGCCGGCGATAGCGCTCGACGCCGGGCGGGATCGGGACCTTCCAGACAGCGCGGGTCATGAAGCCCAGCACCCACGGGTCGTAGATCGCGAGGAGGAATCGGTTGTAGCCGCGCTGGCCCTTGTACGAAGGGTCGCTTCGATCCATCTCAGTCCTCCTCGCCCACTCGCGGATGTTCAGCTGGACCCGTCCGGGTCGAGTCCCGGAGAGGACGATGCGCCGCTGCTGAGGAGGCGGTGGCTCGCGAGGAGCGACATCGCGATGTCGACCATCTTGGTGTTGGTGCGACGCGACTCCTCGCGGATCAGGTGGAACGCTTGCTGTTCGTCGACCCCATGGCGTTCCATCAGGATCCCCTTCGCCCGCTCCGTGACGGCGCGGCGCCCGAACGCTCCCTCGAGCGCGTGGTACTCGGCGAATCGCTGGAGCGAGATGTCCATCGCGCTCTGCATCTCTTGGGGGTCATCAACGTGCGCGAGGTAGGAGAAGATCCCGAGCCGGGCCGCCCGATCGATGAACTCGAGATCCTGGACGTCGAGGATCGCGATGACGGGACAGGCCGCCTCCGCCACGATCTTCTTGATGAGCTCGAGGGCGTGATCCGACTCCTCGCCCACGATGACGAGTGCGAGGTCCGGCAGCTCGGCGGCGGTGGCCTGACCGACGGTCTCGAGGCTCGATCCATTCCCGACGACGTCGTGGCCGAGCACGATCACGGCCCTCGTGACCGCCGAGAGGCGTTCGGCCGTGCCATCCGCGATGAGGACGCGGAGTCGCCTGTGTGCGTCATCCGCCATCTGGCTCGAACTCTCACTGTAGTCCCGCGGCCCTATCGCGTCACGCGAGACGGTGCTACCGTGTGTGTGCGACGGCTCCAGCCCCTGGCTGCCGCTCGGGAACCCCAACCTTCGGTCCGAGGCTTCCTCACCGCGCCCGAACGAGGGCGACGACTGGAGCGGATCGAGGGACAGGTGCTGCAGAACCCCACCGTCGAGCCGGATGGCGTTCGGTTCGCCGTGGTCGGCGACCGCCGCAATGGGGTGGACCGGCTCTCCCTGATCGGCACGCTCGATCGCGACACCGTCGCCCTTCTGGAGAGCGAGGTCGATGGCGTCGCCCATGCCGGCGGCGCCGTCGTCCTCGATCTCCTCAACCTCGCCTCCGTGGACCTCGACGCCGTGCGGGTGCTCGGGGCGATGACGCGGCGCGCGGCCGAGGGAGGCTGTCTGCTGTTCCTCGTCCATTGTCGCGAACCCGGTCTCTCGGTGTTCGAGCGTGCACGCGCGCAGGGTCTCCTGAGCGCCGACGTCTCCGACGTCCTGTCGGCAGGCGACGGAGGCTGGGAGCCGATCTCGCTGCCACCCCCGCCCTGGCATCGGGAGCGCACGCCGGGGCTCCGGATCCTCGAGGGCCACTCATGAGCGACTGGCGTGAGCAGGAAGTGATGAACGAAACCCGGTCCCGGGAGATCAACGAGTGGATCGACGAGTCCAACGAGAGCCTCGACAACATGACCGGTCCCTTCGTCTGCGAGTGCAGCGACATCGCGTGTGCGTCGACGATCCCCCTGACGCACCTGGAGTACGAAGAGGTCCGCTCGGACGGGACCCACTTCGCGATCGCGCCGAACCACGAGAGCCCGGATCTGGACGCCCCGATCTCGGAGCGCATCGGCTTCACGATCATCCGGAAGCTCCCCGGTATGGCGGCACGGCTCGCGGTCGCCTCGGACCCTCGGAGGTGAGACATGGTTGACACGCAGGATCGGACACGGGAGCGTGGACGCGACGTGCGCGGAGCCGTACCGTCGATCCGTTCGCCCCGCGATCTTCTGCCCACCCGCCAGACGCGAACGTGCGTCCGGTGCGGCAGGCACACGACGTTCGTGCTCGAAGACCCGGCCGGCTGGTACGCCTGCGCCGAGTGCGGCCGATACGCCTGAGTCGACCGCAGCGACGTCCCCGCGACCGCGGGGCCTCTCCTAGTCGACCGGGCGCAGGAACCGGATCACGGCACGGTTGCCGATCCTGCGGCCGTGTTCAACCCCGTCTACGACCGCGTTCCGGAAGTGGAACCCGACGTAGATGCGAGAGACCGCGTTCTCCCGTGCCGCTTGGGAGAAGCTCGAGAAGGAACGCGTCACCGACGAAGCGTCGGTACACATGCTCCCGGCCGGCAGCGTCAGGCTGCACGTCTCGAAGCTGATGTCGTCGGTGCCGAAGAACCGTCGCATCACGGCTGCCGCCGCACCCCCTTCGACGCTGTGCGCCGAGTCATGGTCCGGGATGGGAGGAGTCGTCACCAACGGCATCCACGTGGGGTCGGCGTCCGTGTCGGGGTTGCCGTCGGTGGCCGCGAGCTGGATCGCCGTGACGGGTCGCCAGAAGTTGTAGAGGTACTTCGTCTCGAACGAACCGATGTAGCCATCCGCGAGGGCCATGTTCAGCAGCCCGAAGAGTCGCGCGTTCTCCCACAGGTCGAGCCCTTGGTCGGCGGAGACGATCCTCGCGATGCGGTTCCATTGCAGTGGTGAACTCTCCACCCAGAACAACGCGATCTCCGTCTGCTCGCCCGTACGCTCGCTGGGCGTGGTGATGTCGTCGCCACCGAGGCGCTTCACCTCTTCGAAGTCCGCGGTGTAGTCGCTCGAGGTCACATCGTAGGGCTCATCCGCCCGGAACTGAGAGCTGTCGCTCAGCACGAACGGGGTGACGTCCCCCCAACCCGGTGCGAACGCGAACGGGGTCCCTGGCGTGAACCGATATTCGCCGGGCTCGGTGCCCTGCGGGTAGGCCGTGTCCACCAAGAGGGTGTCCGAACCGTCGTCCGCTCGGAGCGCGAGGATCGCAGCGGCAGACGCCGCTCCCACCCGCACACCCCTCCGCTTCTGCCGACCGTTCGGGATCGAGTCGAGTGCGGCCTCGTAGTCGGCCTCGACGCTCGCGACCCCCGCGTCGATGCACGTCAGCGGGACCGGCGGGGACGGGATCTGGCCGAGCACCGGCACGAGGACGTCGTGCGCTGCCGTCGCCACGGCCGCATCGGTGGACGTACGACGCCTCGCGTGTCCGAAGAAAGCGTACGGCTCATAGTGCCGCTCGATCGCGTTCAGGGCATCGTGGATGGCCACGTGCGCCATCGCGTACATGCGCGATTCCAGCAGAGGGTTGCCGGTGGGGGCGAGGCAGGCGGCGAGGCCCGCGTCACCCGCGTTCGCGCTCCACGTCAGGACCGCATCACCCGATGCATCAGGCTGCGAGAGTGATCGGTTGATCACGCTCCGATCTGACCTGGCTCCCGCGGGCGCAACCATGCCAGCTATCGCGAGCGACACGGCGACGACGACGAGAACGAGCCGCCGTGCCGTACGGCTGGCGCTCCATCGGGTGTGGTGCAAGGAGACTAGCTGCTCGTCACGGGTGACACTTCGCTGCCAGACGCTGCGCCCCATCGGGACACCCCCTCGAACAAGTGTTGCTCCGAGGGTGAGCCTCGTTTCTCTTCGAGTCAAATCGGAGCCGATCCATCCCTCGGCGCCCGTGGGGTCCGTCAGCGGCCGACAGAGGCGATCTTCGCGCGGATCTGCTCGACCGCCGGCAGCACCCCCTTGCGCTCGAGCACGTCGAGCGCCCGTCCGAAGGCTGCGATCGCGTCGTTCCGCCGTCCGGCGAGCCGGTAGACCTCGCCGAGGTTCTCGGGGGCGATCGAAAGGTTGTCCCAGAAGTCGGTTCCGTCGGACATCGCGACGGCTTCCTCGGCCGAAGCGAGAGCCTCGTCGATCCGCCCCTCCCGTGCGAGGAGCTTCGCTCGGACCCCTCCCAGCTGGATCTGGTTGACCAGATCGTCGGACGCCCCGAGATCCTCGGACACGCCGATCATCTCTGCTGCCTCGTCCAATCGGTCCTGTTCGTAGAGCACGTGGGCCAGATTGGCGGCCATCGTGGATCGAAATCCGAGCTCCCCGATCGACCCGAGCATCTCCATCCCCTGGCGCAAGCAACGCTCGGCAGCATCGAGGTCGCCGGCCAGCATCTCGAGCCAGGAGGCGTTCATCGCGAGACCGCCGAGCCAGAGCTTCTGGCCCAGGTCGAGCACGACCTCCTCCGCTCGACGCTGCTGTCTTCGCCCCTCTTCGAACAGGCCCAGCTGGCCTTGGCACCCTCCCTGCAGCATGTCGGCCATGGCCCCGACGAACCGATCGTCGGGCAGCCAGGCGCGGGTCTCCTCACACCGTCGGATCCCCTCCTCGGGCCGAGCCATCCCCAAGAACGGCGCGACCATCCGCGCGAGGGCCACGTCGGGGAGCAGGGCCCGATCCCCGGTCCGCTCGGCATGGAAGGCCGCGCGCTCGGACGCGGTCTCGATGTCCGAGGCGCGACACCACATCAGGCCGACGTCGGCGAGAGCGCTCCATGCGCGCGCCAAGCCCTCGTCGTCGCCGAGCTCTTCCAGGACGGGGATCGCCTCTTCCGCCCCGCGCTTGAGCGGCTCCGTCGCCCCTTCGGGCTCGATCAGCCAGCGCAACCCGAGCTGTGCCAGATGCGCGCGGATCTCCAGCCCCCGGTCATCCTGCCGGGAGCTCGCCTCCGCTGCCTCGTCGAAGGCGGACCGCGCCCTGTCCAGATCGCCGGCATGGATCGCTGCCGTGCCGAGGCGCACGAGGAGATCGACCCGTACCGGATCGTCCGGATCCCTGAGAGCGACCGCTCGGTCGAAGAGCTTGCTGGCGGCCAGGAGGTCGCCGCGGGCGGTCGCCCGCCGGCCACCCGACGCGAGTCGCACGGACGCCTCACCGGCGAGCTCACGACCATGGTCATCCAGCGGACCGAGCTCGGACCGCAGCGCCGCCGCCTGCTCGAGGTGGTACGCGAGCACCTCCTCGAACTCGGGGAGGCGTTCGGCCGCGATCCGCTCGAGCCAGCGTGCGTGGCCCTCGTGCAGCTCAGACCGGATGCGCTTGGGGATCCGCTCGTACGCGGCGTCGCGGATCAGCGCGTGGCGGAACCGGAACGCCTCGCTCCCTCCGAACAGCCCCTGCTCGGGGCCGATCAGGCCGCGCCGGTGCAGCGCCATCAGGTGTCGGCCGACATCGCCGGGGGCCAGGTCGCTCGACAACTCGGTGACGCTTCCCCAATGGAAGACGCGGCCTTCGACGGAGCCGCGTTCGATCACCCGCTGCTCCTCGGGCGTGAGTCGATCGAGCCTCGCCTGGAGGAGCCCGGCGATGGTCGGCGGCACGGTGAGGTGCGACAGGTCGCCGGTGACCGCCCACCCGTCCGCCTCCGGCCGGACCAGGCCATCGTCGATCAGCATCGCGACGATCTGCTCCACGAAGAGCGGGTTGCCCTCGGCCGCCTCCGTTACCCGTGCCGTCACGGCCGCGGGCGCATCCGACCGACCGAGGAGCCCGACGATCAGCTCGTTCGATTCGTCCGGGGAGAGCGGTTCGAGCTGGAGTGTCGTGGCGGTCGTTTGCCCTCCCCAACCCGGCCGGACGTCCTGCAGGTCCGGGCGGGCCGGGCAGAGCAGCAGGATCGGTGCGTCTCTCGTCCACTCGGCCACGTGCTCGATCAGATCGAGCAAGCCCGGCTCCGCCCAGTGGATGTCGTCGAACACGGCCACGAGCGGTCGTTCCGCCGCGAGGGCCTCGAAGAGCTTGCGGATCGCCCAGTGGGTCTCCTCGGGTGACGCGGTCGCACCTGCCAGTCCGAGGAACTCGGCGAGCCGGACCGAGGCGATCGTGGCGTCGTCGGTGCCTCCGAGGAGCGCTTCGATCTTGGACCGGATCTCGTCCGGCCCGTCCGCCTCGAGGACACCTGCCACCACGGTGAGCATCTCCACGACCGGCCAATACGTGATGCCGTCCCCGTAGGAAAGGCACCGGCCGCGCACGACCATGGAGGTGATCGGGAGGCCCGTGAGGAATTCCCGGGTCAGACGCGACTTCCCGACGCCGGGCGTTCCGAGGATCGTGGCCAGGACGCACGAGCGATCCCGAACCGCGCGATCGAAGGCATCGCGGAGCGCATCGAGCTCGTCTTCGCGCCCGATCATCGGAGCGTCGAGGTGCCGGGCGACGCCGGCGGCCCCGGGAGCGACGTGTTCCAGTCGGTACGCGGCGACCGGGGCGGCCTTCCCCTTCAACTCGAGTGGCTCGACCGCCGTGGCCACGACGGCGTCATGGACGAGCCGCATCGTCGTCTCTCCGATCAGGATCTCGCCCGGAGCCGCCGCCTGTTCCAGTCGCGCCGCGACGTTCACCGCATCGCCGGTGACGAGCGCCTGTCCACCGGTGTGGTCGCCGGCCACGACGTCGCCGGTGTTGACCCCGATCCTCGACGCGATCGTCACGCCACGATCGCGTTCCAGCTCCTTGTTCAGGGACGCGAGCGCCTCACGCATCTCATCGGCGGCGCGTACCGCGCGAACCGCGTCGTCCTCGTGCACGGAGGGGATGCCGAAGACCGCCATCACCGCGTCACCGATGAATTTCTCGACGGTCCCGCCGTGGCGCTCGAGGGCCGTCCGCATCTCTTCGAAGAATCGCGACATCAGCGCGCGAAGGGATTCGGGATCCAGCTGCTCGCCGAGCGACGTCGACCCTGTGACGTCGCAGAACAGGACCGTGACGGTCTTGCGAACCTCGCCGCCGGGGCGATCGACCATATCCGGAGCCTAGGCCGGTTGGTCATGGAGCACGAGCCCGCCGATCCTCGAAGGAGGCTCGGCGATCGATGCAGTCGTGTGACGCCGCGGCTCCGCGCGTCGAGTCGCTCCTACGCGTTGAGCAGGCGGCCGAAGAAGGACCGATACGCCTGCAGGGCGAGGCGAAGGCTCTCGGTCGACGTGTCATCGCCCTGCTGCCAGCCCGCTTCCAAGGAGTCCCTCCGCGAGTGGAACGACGATTCGAGCTCGCCGATCACGGTGCTCACGAGTTCGTCCGCCTCTCGGACCGCACCCCGGGGATCGTCCACGAACCGCCCCTGGATCTCGTCCCATCGGCTGCGATACGAGGCAGTCTGATCCTCGGCGAAGAGCGGTCCGGCCTCCATCCCGCTCTCCGGGAGCTCGAGGACCTCCTCCCGGTCGCTCCCCTCGGACATGTCTTCAGTCGTCGTGGTGGTCCGTTCCGGTTCGGTCGTTCGCTCGTCCATCCCGTGCCCCTTCCGTGAGGTCGTCCGATCTCGATCCGATCGTCTCCGCAGATGTGCCCGATGGAGTGGAGGGGCAAACGCCTCCCGCGGCGGATCCGTGCGGGCTACGCTCGCTCCGCGATGGAAGCGAGGCGTCGATGCGGTCCCGTGCCGGCCGCGCTCCTCGTCGCGGCCGCCGCGCTGTCCGCGTGTACCCCCGCGTCTTCCGGTCCGCCCAACGCACCCACGGGAGCACCTGCGGTCACTCCGACGGTCACGACGGTCGCGGAGCTGCGCGCGGCCGTCGCGAGATGGCACCGAACGTCCGCGACGGTCACGTATCGGACCGAGCGACAGCGTCCAGGACTGCCCGAGTCGGTCCATCAATGTCTGCGCGCGGTGGTCGAGGAGCGGAGCGGGGTCGCGGCGGCATTGCGGTACTGCGACCCGAGGGGCATCGTCACCCTCGTCTGGGATCCCCCACGGCGCTGGCGGCTCGACGTGGGGGAGGCCGGCACCACGACCATCGCGATCGTCGTCGGGGACGACGGGCTCACCTGCGTTCGTGGGGCACCGTCCTGCCGATCTCTCACGGTCCTTGAGATCCTCCATGACCTTCCATTCACGGAGCTGATGACCGGGGTGGCCGAGACCGCCCGGAGCGCCGGCCTCTCGGCCGATGGCCCGGTCACGATGACCGAGGACGTCGTCGCGGGCATCCCCGTTCGATGCCTGGAACGGCGAACCGGTGCGTCGGCCGCGCGCTGGTGCTTCGCCGAGGACGGAGTCCTACTCTCACTCGCGCTCGAGACCGAGGGCCATGCCCCGACGACCATCGAGGCAACACGGGTCTCGGATGAAGTCGACGACGCGCGCTTCGATCGGCATGTCGGATGACGGCTCTCCGGCTGTACGGGATCGCCGTACCGCGCTACGGTGCGCGGGGCGATGTGGTACCGGCTTGATCTTCGGGTACGAGCGGACGTCGACGACGATGCCCTGCACCAGATCGGTGTCCTCGCGAACACCTATGCGATCGTCGACGAGGTGATGGTGTCGCGTGACCCGGAGACCGCGGAACCTCGCATCGTCGCCAGGATCGATGCTCCGAGCGCAGAAGCGGCGCTCGGTGCCTTGCTCACCGTGATCTCCCAGACCTCCGGGCATGCCGGGTTGGCGGAAGAGGGCGCTCTGCACAGGGTCCTGATCGAGCGCGAAGCGCCGAACCGCTAGTCCGCGTCCCGGAGGCCGGCGCTGGTGGTCGGCGATGATGTGGCGCGATGATCGAGGGGAGATCGGAACCGCCGGCCGCTGCCGCACCCCGGAGCGGACCTGCACGGTTCGTCCAGCTGATCGCCGGCCTGGTGCTGTTCGGCGCCAGCCTCGCGCTCCTGGTGCGGAGCGAGCTCGGCCTGGACCCGTGGGACGTCTTCCACCAGGGCCTCTCGGTCGCCACGGGCTTGTCGATCGGCGTGTGCACGATCGCCGCCGGTGTCGTCGTCCTGCTGCTGTGGATCCCGCTGCGCCAGCGCCCGGGGATCGGGACCGTGGCCAACGTCGTGCTGGTCGGGCTCTCCCTCGACGGCGTCCTGCTCCTGATCCCTCCGACCGGCAACGACGCGCTCCGATGGATCTACCTCGTCGCGGGGATCGTCCTGAACGGGATCGCGACCGGCGCCTACATCGGGGCGGGCCTCGGCCCGGGTCCTCGGGACGGGCTGATGGTCGGCTTCGCGCGAGGCAGCCGGTCGCTCCGCGTCGTACGGACGGCGATCGAGGTGTCGGTGCTCGTCATCGGATGGCTCCTGGGAGGGACCGTCGGTATCGGGACCGTGCTGTTCGCGTTGACGATCGGGCCGATCGTCCACCGGACCGTGCCCGCGTTCTCTCCGGCGAACCGGCCGGAAGCGGACCCCGGGTCGTCTCACTAGACTCGTTCGCACGCGATGACCTCGAACGGGCATCTGATCGAGATCGACAACGTCAGCAAGAGCTTCGGCTCCCATCTGGTCCTCGACGGGATCGACCTGGCGATCTCCACCGGGGAGGCGGTCGTGATCGCGGGACCGTCGGGATCCGGGAAGTCCACGCTCCTGCGCTGCATCAACGGCCTCGAGACGATCGACGAGGGTGACATCCTGTTCGATGGGCACTCGGTCCCGCGGGCCGGCAAGGACCTCTTCCGGCTGCGCGCCGAGATCGGGATGGTGTTCCAGTCGTTCAACCTGTTCGCGCACAAGTCGGTGCTGGACAACATCACGCTCGGCCCGATCAAGGTGAAGGGCATGTCCGAGTCCGATGCGAACCGACTGGCCCGTGATCTCCTGGACCGTGTCGGCATCCCGGAGAAGGCCGACGACTTCCCGGCCGACCTCTCGGGCGGCCAGCAGCAGCGGGTCGCGATCGCCCGAGCGCTCGCGATGGAGCCGAAGCTGATCCTCTTCGACGAGCCGACGTCGGCCCTCGACCCGGAGATGATCCGCGAGGTGCTCGATGTGATGCGGGACCTCGCACACGACGGCATGACGATGATCGTCGTGACGCACGAGATGGGCTTCGCCCGCGAGGTGTGCGACCGGATCGCGTTCGTCGACGAGGGGAGGATCGTGGAGGAGGGCGAGCCGGAGGCGTTCTTCGAGGGAGCGAAGAGCCAGCGGGCCAAGGATTTCGTCGACAAGATCCTTCGACACTGAGGAATCAGTACTACAGAAGAGGGGGCGGAACGGCCCGCGCGGAGGGCGGGCTCGAAGGGAGGAGCGATGGCACGTGTGAGGTGGAGCCGCCGGTGGCCGGTGGTGCTCGTCTCGGTCTTCGCGCTCGTCGCGGCCGCGTGTGGCGAGGACGAGCCCGAGCCGCCGGCCGATGACGGCCAGGTGGAGGAGTTCCCCGCCGGTTCGACGATGGCCGAGTTGCAGGAAGCGGGGGAGATCACGATCGGCGTGAAGTACGACGTCCCGCCGTTCGGATTCAAGAACCCGCAGACCGACGCGATCGAGGGCTTCGACGTCGACCTCGGCCAGGCGATCGCGGACGAGCTGGGCGTGGAGCCGAACTTCATCGAGGCGATCTCGGACAACCGGATCCCGTTCCTCGTGGACGGCACGGCCGACCTGATCCTCTCGACGATGACGATCACCACGGACCGGGACGCGGAGATCGACTTCTCGATCCCGTACTACGTCGCCGAGGGTCGGGTGCTCGCTCCCGTGGACTCCGACATCGCCGGTGTCGAGGACCTGGCGGGGATGACGGTGTGCACGGCCACCGGTTCGACGTACGAGGAGAACCTCAAGAAGAACGCGCCGGAGGCGAAGCTGCGCCTGGTCGACACGTACTCCGAATGCCTGGAGCTGATCCAGACCGGCGCCGTGGACGCCGTGTCCACGGACGACGTGATCCTCACCGGGATGATCATCCAGGACGACACCCTGGAGCTGAAGGGTGAGGGCTACACGGTCGAGCCGTACGGCGCCGGGATCGCCGACGGCGACGCGGACTTCAAGGAGTTCGTCGACGGTGTGATCCAGTCGTTCATCGACGACGGCCGGTGGGCCGCGACGTTCGAGAAGTGGATCGGGCAGTACACCGGCGAGACCGATCCCCCGCCGACGATGACCCTCGAGGAGGCGCTCGAGCTGCGCCCGTGCGAGGAGACCTGCTGACCGAGGCGATCGCGAGCCGATGAGCGAGCTCTGGGAGGTGCTGGTCCGGCACTTCCCGGAGTTCCGCTCGGGCTTCCTCGTCACCGTGCAGCTCGTGGCGGTGTCGTTCGCGATCGCGATCGTCGTGGGGCTGTTCGTGGGCGCCCTCCGGGTGGCGCCCGTCCGCTGGGTCCGATGGCTGGGCGGGCTGTACGTGGAGTTCTTCCGCAACATCCCCTTGCTCGTGCTGCTGTCGATCGCCTACCTGGGGCTCCGCCGGGCGGGGATCCCGATCGGGCCGTGGGTGGCCGCGACGGCGAGCTTGGGTCTCTACACCGCGGCCTACGTGGCCGAGACGATCCGGTCGGGGGTCTTCGCGGTGGGGAAGGGGCAGATCGACGCCGGCCTGGCGCTCGGCTTCACCTACGGACGGGTGCTGTCCCAGATCGTGATCCCCCAGGCGGTGCGGAGCGTGATCCCTCCGCTGGGGAGCCTGATCATCGCGATGATCAAGAACTCCGCGATCATCGGCGCGGTGTTCGCGCTCGCCGACGACCTCCTGAAGGAAGCGCGGCTGATCGGCTCCGCCACGTTCCAGTACAACGAGGTGTTCTTCTGGGCGGCCGTCGGCTACCTGCTGTTGACGGTGAGCGTGACGTTCGCGATCCGGGCCATCGAGCGACGGCTCGTGGTCAGGCGGTAGGACGGTGAGCCGCTGAGATGGGCTACCTCCTCGACCCGGATAACTGGCGCTGGCTCTTCTCGGGGAACAACTTCCTGTTCCTGCTCCGCGGCTTCTGGATCAACATCCAGATCGCGTTGGTCGCGATGGTGCTCTCGCTCACGATCGGCCTCGGGCTCGCGCTGTTGCGGGTCTCCACACGCCGGGTCGTGAGCGTGGCGGCGGGCGTGTGGGTGGACGTGTGGCGCAACCTCCCGCTGATCTTCACCATCCTGTACTTCTTCCTGGTGATGCCGGAGGCCTGGCGCGACGCCTACGAGCGCTGGGTCCCCGGGTGGTTCCCGACCGCGTTCCAGACGCCGTTCTTCCTGGCCGCGATGCTCGGCCTCACGTTCTACAACTCGGCGGTGATCGCCGAGATCATGCGAGCGGGCATCGTGTCGCTGGAGCGGGGGCAGGGAGAGGCCGCCGCGGCGATCGGGCTCCGCCACTGGCAGGCGATGCGGCTCGTGATCCTCCCCCAGGGTCTCCGGCGGATGGTGCCGGCCACGGTGTCGCAGCTGATCACCCTGAACAAGGACACGACGCTGGTCAGCATCATCGGGATCCAGGAGGTGATGCGGCACGCGAGGATCGTGGTCTCCACCAGTGGCAGCCCCTTCGTGGGCGGCGTGGACGCTCCGCTCCTGCAGGTATTCCTGGCCGTCGGGATCATGTTCGTGATCGTGAATCTCGCGCTCTCGCGCGTGTCCCGGCGTCTGGAGCTGCGTGAGCGGCGCCGGACCGGCGTGCAGGTCGAGAAGGTCGCGGGGCTCGAGGACCAGCTCGCGCTGCAGACCGCTGTCCCGAACGAGCGATAGCGGTCCGTCGTCAGCCGGGACCAGTCATCAGCGCTCGGAGGTGTTCGAGCTTCTCCGGGTTGCTCACGGCGTGGAGTGTCTGGATCTGGCCGTCCGCGATGTCCAACGACACGGCGGCCACCGGGACACCGTCGGGGTCGAGGAACAGCGCGCCGGGCTGGCCGTTGATCTCGGCGAGGCGCATCGCGACGACGCCTCGGCGCTCGCCATGCGCGGCGCCCGCCTGCAGGAGCCGGGCAACCTTCTCGCGGCCGTGGACCGGCCGGGGGAAGGCGAACGCCTTGCCACCGCCATCGGCGTACGCGACGACGTCGGCGGCGAGCATGCTCACGAGGCCCTCGACGTTCCCGTCCGAGGCCGCCGAGAAGAAGCGTCGCGCGAGCTCATCACGGTGCGCCTTCGACGCCTCGAACCGAGGCCGTCCCGCCTGCACCTGGCGGCGTGCGCGAACCGAGATCTGCCGGCAGTTCTCTTCGCTCTTGCCGACCACCGAAGCGATCTCGTCGTAGTCGTACTCGAAGACCTCGCGCAGCAGGAACACGGCGCGCTCGACCGGTGTGAGGCTCTCGAGCAGCACCAGGAACCCTATCGAGAGCGAATCGGCGGTCTCCGCATGACGCTCGGCGTCCGAGGTCTCCTCGGTGAGCAGCGGTTCGGGGAGCCACGTCCCCACGTAGGACTCGCGGCGGACCCGCGCGGACCGCAGGTGGTCGATGCACAGGCGCGTGGTCACGGCCGACAGGTACGACTTCGGCGACTCGACCTCGGTGCCGGCCCCGGTCTCGCGGTGGAACCGCAGGAATGCCTCCTGGACGATGTCCTCGGCGTCGCTGGCGCTGCCGAGCATCCGGTAGGCGATCGAGAACAGCAGCGGCCGCAGCTCGGCGACGGGGTCGTCCATGCGTGCCTCCAGCGCGGATCGTCTCTCCATCCTCCCACGAGACGACGGAGTCCCCCGTTCCGTGACATCGCCACGACTTTTTCCTTCGGATCGACCCCGTGTCACGGGGAGGGTGGCTCTCTCGTCTCGTCTGGTGAAGGGGTGATGCGAGATGCAGGCGAAGCGAGAGACGGAGCAGGAGTGGGTGGGACCGGATCTCCCCAGCCTCAGCGGTGTCGTGTTCGGCTCGATACTGTTCATGACCGGCGGGATGCTCATGCTGACGGTGATCGGGGCACCACTCGGGATCCTGCTGTTCGCGGCAGGGCTCGGCTGGATGCTCACGCCGAAGGACCGCTCGCGATGACGATCACGGCCGCGGCGGCGCGGCGGATCCTGCGACGGCAAGGGATGCCATCGCGGGAGATCCGCACCATCCTGGAGGCGAACGACCCGCTCGTCGTGCGCCGCCTCCTGGAGCTCCACCGGGAGCGGCTGGAGGAGTGGCTCGAGGAGCAGCAAAGGCTGCTGGCGAACATCGATGGGAGGAGGTGCGATGAACATCGGCGAGCAGCGTCGGACGATCTATGTCGAGCCGATCGAGGAGCCCCTGGATGAGCCTTCCAGGGATCCGGGACACGAGGAACGTCCCATCCCGATCGAGCCCGCCCGCACGCTCGAGCCGCAACCGAGCTCATGATCACGACGATCGGTAGATGGGCGCACGCGCCGGACCTCATCGAACCGATCGCGGGCTATCGGGCGTGGCGATGCACCGCGAACGAACGAGCGATACAGCTCTTCCCCCTCACCCTCACCCCAGACGACCTCGGAGAAGAGAACCCGTGGGAGGGCGCGTGGTCGGGATGGGTGCGGGCATCCTGTCGGACATCCGAGGAAGCGTCCCATCTGGCTCCGGATGAAGGATGTTCGTGCGGCTTCTACGCGATGAAGACCCCCGACGCCGTCGCCTGGTTCGCGACGATGGGCCACGATCGCACCGACGCGGACCGCACGGACGGGTCGATCGGCGTCGTGCTCGGCCGCGTCGAGCTCGCCGGGAAGGTGATCGAGCACGAGACCGGCTACCGGGCGGAGCGAGCGCGCATCGCCGAATTCATACCGACGACGACCGATGGCGGGGTCACCCTCTCGCTCGCTCGGCGTCTCGAGCTTCCACTGGGACAGGTTTGGGACACTGCTCCGCTCGTCCGCGAGATGCAGGAGATGGAGGCAGGAGGACGGAACCCGCATCCCGGACTCCGTGACCGCGTGCGTCTGAGGCTCCACCAGCGGCACTTCCACGTGATACAGGGAGGTCCGGACTGAAGTTCTGACCTCCTCGATGCCGATAGATACCCCGTGCTGACCGAGGAGGACCTCGTGGAGACCGCCCTGCTGCGATACGCGCAGCAGCGGGCGGCCAAGTGGGGTGCAGATCGCTTCCGAGCCGAGTTCCTCCGGCGGGACCTCGAGGAACGGTGGCTGGTCGCCGCTCGAACGGGCACGACGCCGTACACGGCCCCGGCCGACGCGAACACCGTGACTGAGACGGGCCTGTCGGGTCCCGTGGACGCGGGCGCGCAGGAGAACGCTCTCGGCTTCGACCGGATCGAAGCGCAGATGGTGCGGCCGGCCTATGCGCGACACTCGTCGGTTCCGAGGCCTCCGGCGGAAGAGCCCGCAGCGGGGGGCAAGCGTCCGCGTCGCCGCAAGCGTGACGGATCGAAGAACGATCCCACGTGGTTGATCACGCCGGCGGAGGCGTCGCGGATGTCAGCCGCCAGCCGCCGGCTCTACGGACTCGACGATCCCCCCGATACGGATCGCTGAGTCAGGCTCGTCGCCACCAGCCTCGGGAGCACCTCGCCGATCGTGTCGCGGAGGATCGCGTCCGCGCGATCGTCGAGCGGTGTCGCGCCCTGATTCACGATCACGAGTCGAGCGCCCCGGCGGTGCGCCTCCACCGCCAGTGACGCGGCCGGCTGCACGCTGAGCGACGTCCCGATCGCCAGGAACAGGTCGCAGGCGCTCGAGGCCACCACGGCAGTCTCGAGCACCAGCGGGTCGAGCTGCTCGCCGAACGCGATCGTCGCCGACTTCTGGATGCCGCCGCACTCGGTGCACGCGGGGTCGGGATCGCCGGCCCGCACGCGCTCGAGCTGCTCCTGCATCCGCGTGCGCCGATCACACGAGAGGCACTTCGCGAACCAGATCGTTCCGTGGAGCTCGAGCACCTTCTCGGAGTCGGCGGCCTGGTGGAGCCCGTCGATGTTCTGGGTCATCAGCGCGAGCACCGAGCCGCGACGTTCGAGCTCCGCGAGGGCGACGTGGCCGGCGTTCGGCTGCGCGATCCACGCGGGGTGATCCAAGCGCTCCCGCCACGCCCGGACCCTGACCTCCACATCACGCACGTAGTCCTCGATGTGCACGAGCCTCATCGTCTCGGGCTTGGTGGTCCACACGCCGTTCGGACCGCGGAAGTCGGGGATGCCGGACTCGGTGCTGATGCCGGCGCCCGTGAGCACCGCGATCCTCTCGGCGGCCGCGATGGCGCCTGCGACCCGCTCCATCGACCCGGCGTCTCCGTCAACCACGTTCCACCCTGAAGAGCCGCCAGCCACCGGGGACGCCCTTCAGCTCGTGTTCGCCTCGATCCCCGAACGCGAGATCGGTGCCCGCCAACAGGTCCTTCACGGTGCTCGAGACGAAAACCTCGCCGGGATCCGCCGCCGCACTGACGCGGGCGGCGATGTGGACGGCCAGCCCGCCGAGATCCTCTCCCCGAACCTCGACCTCGCCCGTGTGTACGCCCGCGCGGATCTGCACGCCGAGCGCGTCGACGGCATCCACCGCCGCGAGCGCGCACCGGACCGCCTGTGTCGGCGAGGCGAACGAGGCGAAGAAGCCGTCCCCCGTCGTTCCGATCTCCCGGCCGGCATGGCGCTCGAGCTGGGCCCGCACGATCACGTGATGTTGATCGAGGAGGTCCCGCCAGCGGCGGTCACCCGATGCCGCGGCCCGCGAGGTGGAATCCACGATGTCGGTGAACAGCAGCGTGGTGAGCAGCCGGTCCGGGTCCTTGCCCGTCCGCGCGCCCGTGAGGAACTCCTCGATCTCATCGGCGACGCGATCGATGTCTTGGGCGAACATCAGATGGTCCTGACCCGGGAGCTCGACGAGCTTCGCGCCGGCGATGCCCGCGGCCACGTCCCTACTGTGCTGGATCGGCACGATCCGGTTGCCACCCCGATTCATCACCAGCGTCGGGCAGGCGATCTTCGGGAGCGTGTCGTTCACGTCCGACGTCAGCGTCTGTCGGTAGTAGTAGCCCATCGCGCCTTGGCGGACGGAGTTGCGCTGGAGTTTGAGGAGCCGACGATCGAACTCCGCATCATCCGCGCGGCTGGGGGCCAGCCAATCGAGCCCGCTGTCATCCACCGCCTCCGCGATCAGCGCGATGACGTCCTCGAGGCTTTCGACGGACTGCCCGTCCCCGAACGCATGCTTCGCCGTAGGCGTGAAGAGGACGAGTGCGTCACATCGCTCAGGATGTGCCGCCGCGAGCAGCATCGCGACCATCGTGCCGTCGTTCGTGCCGACGATCGCGGGGCGCTCCGAACCCACCGCGTCGAGGACCGCGATCACGTCCTCGACCTGGGTGTCGAAGTCCGGCAGGCGGTCGAGCGGGACCGGGTCGGAGAGCCCCGTCCCTCGACGATCGAAGTGGATCAGGCGGCCGATCGACGTGAGCCGGCGGAGCAAGCGGGCGAACTCCGGGAAGTCCCAGACGGCCTCGACGTGGTGCACCCAGGTGTCGATGAACAGGATGTCGATCGGGCCGTCGCCCACGACCTGATAAGCGATGTGCACGTCGCCGACCTTCGCGAACCGGGTCTCCGGCGCGTCCGACATGGGCGTGAGCGTAGCGCCACGGTCGACGGACCTTCGACCGGCTGAGGGGATGCTCGAGGTCTAGCCGTTCCAGGAGTCGCCGAGGGGCGGGGTGGTCGGTGTGCTGATCACCCTGGACTTGGGGCGACCGACCCGCTCGCTCTCAGGCAGGTGGAGGAGGCTCTGCACCCTTCGGATGCCGGGCACCGAGCCGGTGAGGTCGACGACCTCGTCGAACTGCTGTCGATCGTGCAGCTCGCCTCGGAGGTAGGCCACGCCGCGCACCACATCGATCACGAGGCCACCGGTTCCGAGGTCGGAGCGCTCTTCGAGCCGCGCCCGGATCCTCTGCGCGATCGCCGCGTCGCTCTCGTCCTCTTGGAGCGCGACGTTCTCGACGGGACGCGCCTCCGGTGCCTTCTCGACGGTCGGTGGTTCGGGCACAGAAACGGACGCGACGTTCTCGGCGGGTCGCACCTCCGGTGCCTTCTCGACGGTCGGTGCTTCCGGCATCGATGCGGGCGCCACGTTCTCGGGGAGCGGCGCTCGGTCGCTCCGGCGCATCGCCCTGCCCGTGAGCGTCTGGATCTGGCCGCGCAGCCGGCTCCGCCTCGCGCTTCCCTTGACCGGGTCGAAGTAGTACGCGACAGCTGCCGCCGCCAAGCCGGTGAACGCCAGGTTCCGGATGCGCATGATGCCTCCTCGAGTGGGGAAGGGTACCTCCATCCTTGAGCGCCGTGGCCCTGCGTGCAACCGCCCAGGTCGGCCTACTACGTCATCGGTAGGGAGATGGAGAGCCCGGATCGCGCTCAGCGTGGGACCAGCGGCGGATCTACGGCTTCGGCCGCGGCGACGTCGAACGGGATCGCCTCGCCGAGCGAAGCGACGTCGACGATCGGCAAGCTGAATGAGAACGCCGTGCCCACGCCCAGCTCCGACTCGACCCAGATGTGGCCTGACATCGCTTCGACCAGGGTCCGCGCGATGTAGAGACCGAGCCCGGTGCCGGGGAGCCGCTGCCCCGATCCGTCCTTGACCCGGTAGAAGCGGTCGAAGATCCGGTCGAGGTGCTCCGGCGCGATGCCCTCTCCCTTGTCCCACACGGAGATCGTGACGTCGCGGCCGTTCCTGATCGCCCCGACCGTGATCGGCAGCTCGGGATCGGTGTACTTGTCAGCGTTCGAGAGCAGGTTCAGCACCACCTGCTCCACCCGGAACGGGTCGGCGAGGACGATCGCCGGCCGCCCGATCTCACCGACGGCGACGCGACGGCCGGGGTGCTGCTCCTGGAACTCCTTCACGAGGCGTCCCAGCACGTGGTCCAGGGGGACCGGCTGAAGATCGATGACCAGGCCGCCGGCCTCGATCTGCGAGACGTCGAGCATGTCGCTCACGGTCCGTTCCAGGCGCTGCGCTTGGCGGAGCATGATCCGGTAGTACTCGTCTCGCCGCTCGGGGGAGTCCTCGACCGTGCCTTCGACGAGACTCATCAGGAACCCTTTCAGCGGCGTCAACGGCGTCCGCAGCTCGTGCGACACCATCGAGACGAAGTCGCGCTTGATCTGCTCGGCGCGGGTCTCCTCGCTCGCGTCGCGCACGACGACGATCCGCGCGGGCGGCGCCTCCTCGTCGTCGCGGATCACGCTGGTCCGCAGGCGAACGTCCTTCTTCGTCCCTTCGCTCGTCCGGATCTCCGTGTCCCGCGCCTCGCCGTCCCCGGCGGCGCCGTCGGCGAAGACGGTGTCACGATCGAGGCCCAGGAGATCGTGGCACCGTCGTCCGAGTGCCTCGTCCTCCGCGTAGCCGGTGAGGGCCTTCATCGCCGGGTTCCAGGTGGTGATCCGTCCGAGGGTGTCGACGGTGAACACACCGTCGGAGGTGTGCGACACGATCTCCGACAGACGCGCACGCTCGAGCGTCTTGCCGAACACCCGGTGGTCCTGCAGCCGGGCGGCGATCTGGTTGGCCAGGCCGTCGAGGAGGAGCCGCTCCGATGCGGACAGCACCTGCGGTCGGTAGACGGCGAGCACGCCTCGCACATCGCCCTCGTCACCCACGAGCGCGATCTGCGGCGCGACGCCCGAGTGGACGGCGACGAATGCCTCGAGCGGAGCGCTCTCCGCCTCGTCCACCGTGAGGTAGCGCACGCCCGCGGAGGCGTGGACAGCCACGCTGCTCCCGTCCACGACCACGAGCTCCACGCGGTCGGCGGCCAGGAGCTTCTCGAGGAGACCGAGGAACCCCCCGAAGTCGTCCGAGGATGCGAGCGGCGTGGAGAGGGCACGGCCCGCCTCGTAGAGGTCACGCATCTGGTCGCGCTCGTGGATGCTCTCGACCCACCGCCGGTAGGTCGTGAACGTGAGCGCGACCGGCGCGATCATCAGCACGAGCGCGACGGGCTCCGCCGTCCACAGGATCGCGCCCAGGATGCCCAAGGCCATGTTGCCGAGCCAGTGCACCACGTTGAGCGAGAGCGGGAGCCGGAAGAGTTCGAGGAACCGCGACCCCTCGACCATGGACACCACGAGCATGATCGCGGTGGCGTTCACCGCGAACGTGATGTACATCGCGCCGAGGACACCGGCCCAGAGGATGGGATCGGTGGGCCCGCCCCCCCACGAGCGGAGGATCGCGAACGCGACCTCGGCGAGGGTGATCCCCACCAGGAACTGCGCGACGTTGTAGGCGATCTTGTACGGCTTCCAGCGGTTCAGCGCCTGTCCCACGCCAACCCCGAGCAGGACGGCCACGGTCAGGACCGACGGTGAGACGAGGAGGAGGGCGCCCGCCCACACGCCGTCGGTGAGCGCGAAGTTCACGGTTTCCGATCCTCGGCGCAACGGGATCGAACACCGTTCCGTGACGATCGTGAGCCCGGCGATCACGACGACCGCGAGCACATCCGCGAGGTCCCACCTGGCGATGCTGGGCACCCGGATCGCGACACAGGCGAGACCAAGGACGATCGCCGTTCCGATCAGGATCTTCACGGCGCGGGGAAGTGTCTGCTGCATCGTCGGCTCCCTCTCAGCTCCAGGCGACGGAGCTCCAGCTGTTGGAGCTCCACGACGTGGAGCTCCACGACGTGCCGCTCCAGCTCGTCGAGCTCCACGAGGTGCTGGACCAGCCGGCGTTCTCCGCGATCAACGACGACCACGAGGTCGAGCTCCAGGAGGTCGAGCTCCACGATGTGGACGACCACGAGGTGGAGTCCCACGGGTCGCCGAGGACGTCCATCTCCCCTTCGACGAGATCGGCCACGCCGTCGCCGTCGAGATCCGTCTCCACATGGAAGCGGCCGCGACTCCTCTCCAGAGAGCCCAGGCCGGTGGACCACACCAGGCCGACGTTGGGGTTCGCGACGACGCTCGTGGCGGCGAGCACCGCCCCGGTGGCGTCGACGAGCCCGTCGCCGCCACCCACGCGGTACGCGGCGGTCTTGAACGCCGTCCCCATCAGGATGCCCTTCACGCGCTTCGGCGTGAGGTTCGGGTTGGCCTCGTACATCAGGGCGGCGATGCCGGAGACGACCGCGCCGCTCTGGGACGTGCCCGTGCCCTTGAAGTAGTCCTCGTCGACGACGGCATCGGGATGGAGCCGGTCGACGGCGCTCCCGGCGTCGCGCGTGGCGACCATCGTCGTGCCGGGTGCCACCACGTCCGGCTTCTCGAAGCCGTCCTGGGTGGGGCCTCGGCTCGAGAACGGAGCGACCTCGTCATCCCAACGTTCCGGCGTCTGGTTGAGGTCCGCAGCGCCGACCGTGATCACGTAGGGATCGTCGGCGGGCTTGGCGATCGTCCCGAGCCCAGGCCCGCGGTTGCCCGCGGAGACCACGACGGTGATGCCCGCGGCCCAGGCGCGCTCGACCGCTGCGTCGAGCGGATCGACCGCGTACGGCTGGAGGGAATCGGTTCCGAACGAGAGGTTCAGCACCCGGATCCCGTACTGGCCTCGGTGCGTGACGACCCACTGGATGGCCGCGATCACGACCGAGACGTCGGTGGACCCATCGGCGCCGGCGACCTTGACGGACACGAGCTCCGTGCCGGGCGCGACACCGCGCCACTTGCCCCCCGAGGCGCCGCCGTCGCCCGCGATCACGCCCGCGAGGTGGGTGCCGTGCCCGTACTGATCGTCTCCGGCGCCGCCCGGCGTGAAGTCCACTCGCGTGACGACGCGATCGCCGAAGTCCTCGTGATGGGCGACGCCCGTATCGATCATCGCCACGGTGACGCCGCTGCCGTCGATGCCACTCGGGAGCTGACCCAGACGGATGGCCTTCCGCCACACCAGGCTGGGATCGAACACGTCGTAGACATCCGTGCCGGACGAGGCCATCTGGATGCGCGCGTCGACGGAGAGCCCGGCGATCGCGGGATCCCCGGCGAGGATCGGGAGACCGTCGTCCGGCACGGATGCCGCGAACCCGCCGATCAAGGGGAGCGGACGCGTGATGTGGCCGCCCACCGCGAGGACCCGATCCTCGGCGAGGTGGGAGGAGGGGTTCGCTTCGTGGATCAGGACCGAGCGATCGAGGCCGGGCGACGGAGCGATCGGTGAGGCGACGAGGGCCGCGCCGAGCACGGCGCAGAGGAGGGAGAGGGCCATGGCCGTGCGGTGACCCGGAGCGTCGCCGGACGGCGACCTCCTGATCGAGCGCTCGGTCAACCCCCCGTCCCCTTCCTGGTCCCGCTGGGCCGAGAACGGCCCTGGGCGAAAGGTCACTCTGACCGACCGAGCCGGTGGAGCGGTATCGCGCTGAGGGAGGAATGTCGCGGTCTCGACCGTCCCACAGCAGCTGTGGTGCGCCAGGGGGATGCAGGCGGATCCGCGGGGGAGGGTCCCCTTGGCCGAAAGGCTACGGTGGAGCCCGTCGACAGTGGATCCTCCGTGCGTGAGGATGGCGCCGACCGCGAGCCGCATCGTCCCCTGGTAACCGGAGGATCCGATGGCGACGAGATCCCGGGAGCTTCGGCAGAGCCTGCCCGCGCTGGTCGCCGGGCTCACGGTCACGATCGTCTTCCTCGCGGTCCTCAGCATCGTCCTCACCGCGGCGGGTCCCCGTGGGCTCGGGCTCTCGGATCGGCAGACGAGCGGCTGGATCGCCCTCGTGTACGGGCTCCCGATGATCCCGAGCCTCGTCCTCACGCTCCGGTACCGGATGCCGCTGCTGCTCACCGGGAACGTCTTCGCGCTGATCTTCTTCGTCACGCTCGGGGACCGGGTGACGTTCGCCGAGCTCGTCGGCGCGTCGATGCTCGCGGGGGCGATCCTGCTCGTCACGGCGATCCTCGGGCTCACCGGCACGCTCGCTCGATGGATCCCCGCCCCGATCGTCCACGGCTTGATCGCGGGCGCGGTCATGCCGTTCGTGGTGGACGTCTTCTCGGCGCTCCGCACCTCCGACGGCGAGTGGCGGGTCGCGATCATGGTGGGGGCCGCGGTCGTGGGCTACCTCGTCGGGCAGCGCGTGCTCGGCACGCGGCTGCCGCCGATCCTGCCGGCGTTCCTGGCCGGGTGCCTCGCCGCGCTCCTGACGGGACAGCTCGGGGAGTTCCCCTCGGCCTTCTCGCTCCCCGCGTTTGACGTCGTCCGTCCGGCGTTCTCGCTCGCGGCGATCGCGACCGTCGCCCCGGTGCTCCTCGCCCTGATGACCGTCCAGTCGAACGTGCCCTCCGTGATCTACCTGCGGGACCAGGGCTACCGCCCGCCGGAGCGGATCATCAACCTGGTCTGCGGAGGCGGGACCCTGGTCGGTTCGCTGTTCGGCCCGGTCGCGGTCTCGCTGGCGCTGCCACCGGTCCTCGTGACCGCCGGCCCGTCCGCCGGCGACCGGTCCCTCCGCTACCGGTCGATCTTCCTGCCCGTCGCCGCGGGACTGGTGATCGCGCTGTTCGCCGCCGTGGCCGCCGATCTCGCGCTGCTGATCCCTCCGGTGCTGCTGCTCGCGATCGCCGGACTCGCGCTGCTGCCGGCCCTCGTGGCCGCGATCCGGGAGATCAGCGCAGGGCCGCTCGTGCTCGGGCCCCTGTTCGCGTTCGCGATCGCGCTCTCGGACATGACGATCCTCGGACTCGGCTCGTTCTTCTGGTCGCTCGTCCTCGGCACCGCGATCTCCCTGTTCCTCGAGCGGGAGGGGTGGCGGGAGCTCCGCTCGCATCAGGCCTGACATCGCCGCTCGGTGCGCTCAGGCCGGGCGATGCGCGTGCCGAGGAACTCTGCATGCAGATCGACGCGCGGACGGAACAGGTGAGGGCGGGATCCGGGGAGACGCGCGGGGGTCACGGTCACGCCGGCACGGCGGGGAAGCGGGCTCGGAGGCTCCCGGAGATGCACGCGGTCCGAACGCACGTGGCCGGTGTGCTTCGCGCGGCGCGCATGTGGCGTCGAGGAGCGAACGCCGGGCACGGTTCCGGTGAGTGGCTCGGCCCTCTGCCCGAGGGATGGTTCGTGTTCCACGATGTCCCGCTCGGAGCGCGAGGCCCGACCCTCGACCATCTGGTGATCGGGCCGGGCGGTGTCTTCACGCTCAACACCAAGGACCTGTCCGGGGCGATCCGCGTGAACGCGCGGAGCGTTGCCCACGACGGTCGTCGCACCAGCTTTCTGGCGAAGGCGTCGGCCGAAGCGCTCCGAGCCGCGAGCCTCCTGACCGCTGCGATCGACCGGCCGGTGCAGGTCCGGGGGCTCCTCGCGATCCTCGCCGACGAATGGATCGTCAAGCGACTTCCCGACGATGTCTACGTCGGTGGCCCCGGAAGCGTGAAGCACTGGATGTTGCAGCAACCGCCGGTCCTCCGGCCGAGCGATGTGATCGTGCTCGCCGCCGCGGCCTCGAGGCCGGGCACGTGGACCGCCGACGGGGAACGATCGCCGGTGGGTCCGACGGCCGGCTGCCTCTGAGGCCCGGGCGAACCACATGCGGGCCGCCCGGGCCCCGCGTCGTCCAGCTGTGCGCGGTCTGCTCCTGAGAGCGGACCGAGTTCGGTAGGACCGGGGGACCTCCTTCTCGGACGCCGGATCCCCGGCGCCTCTCGGAAGGTCTCTGCCAACCCTCCGACCCAAGGTGTACCTGCTCCTGATGACGCCCGGGCGTCCGTGGGGCGAACGCTGCCGGTGCTCGGCGCAAACGTCCGGTGCGCCTCACCCGCCTCCCCGTTGGCTTCTATGCTCGGCCCGTGAAGCGATGTCCCAGCTGCGGTGAGGAGAACGCCGATCGGGCACGGTTCTGTCAGAGCTGCGCCACGCCGCTGGGCGATGCCGACGCACCCCCTTCCGATGTCCGCAAAGTCGTCTCGATCGTGTTCGCCGACGTCACGGGATCCACGGCGCTCGGTGAGCGACTGGACCCGGAGGCGCTCCGCCGCGTGATGGGCCGGTACTTCGACGAGATGGCGGCGGTGATCGAGCGCCACGGTGGCACGGTCGAGAAGTTCATCGGCGACGCCGTGATGGCGGTGTTCGGGATCCCTCGCCTGCACGAGGACGACGCCGTCCGTGCGGTCCGGGCCGCGATGGGGATGCGAGAGGCGCTCGAGGTACTGAACGCGGACCTGGAGCGCGAGCACGGCGTGGGGCTCGCCGCCCGCATCGGCGTGAACACCGGCGAGGTGGTGGCCGGTGACCCCTCGGCGGGGCAGCGACTGGTCACCGGCGATCCGGTGAACGTCGCCGCGCGCCTGGAGCAGGCGTCGTCACCCGGCGAGATCCTCCTCGGCGATCCGACCTATCGGCTAGTGAAGGACGCAGTCGTGGTCGAGCCGCTCGACCCGCTCGCGCTGAAGGGCAAGGAAGAGCGCGTTCCGGCGTTCCGGCTGCTCGCCGTCGCCGCCGGCGCAGCGGGCCACGAGCGGCACCTGGACTCCCCGATGGTCGGCCGCGCGAAGGAGCTCTCGCTGCTCGAGCACGCCTTGGAGCGCGCCGTCTCGGAGCGCACGTCGCACCTGTTCACGCTGATGGGCCCGGCGGGCGTAGGGAAATCGCGGCTCGTCCACGAATTCCTGAACGGCGCTGCCGCCGGTGCCACGGTCCTCCGGGGTCGATGCCTCTCGTACGGCGACGGGATCACGCTTTTCCCCCTCGCCGAGGTGATCCATAGGGCGGCGGCGATCCTCGACATCGATCCGCCGGCGGTCGCGCGGGTCAAGCTCCAGGCCGTCCTCACCGGTGCGCCGGAGGCGGAGCGGGCGGCGGGGCTCGTCGCCGGGTTGTTCGGCTGGGCCGAGCCGGGGGCAACTGAGGACGCGTTCTGGGCCGTGCGCAAGCTGCTGGAGCAACTCGCCCGCGAGCGGCCGGTCGTGGTGGTGTTCGACGACATCCACTGGGGTGAGCCCACGTTCCTCGACCTGATCGAGCACCTCGCCGATTGGACGCGGGACGCCGCGGTGCTGCTCCTGTGCATCGCGCGCCCCGAACTGCTCGAGGTCCGGCCGGGATGGGGCGGTGGGAAGATGAACGCGACGTCGATCCTCCTCGAGCCGCTGCCGGCCGACGAGGCGTCGCAGCTCGTCGACAACCTCCTCGGCAGGGCGGAGATGCCGTCCACCGCACGCGACCGCATCCTGGAGGCAGCCGAGGGCAACCCGCTGTTCGTCGAGGAGATGCTCGCGATGCTGATCGACGACGGGCTGCTTCGCTTCGATGACGGTGTGTGGCGGTCCGTCGAAGACCTCGCGGACATCACGGTGCCGCCGACGATCCATCTGCTTCTCGCCGCCCGGCTCGACCGGCTGGATGCCGAGGAGCGCGCCGTGATCGAGCGCGGAGCCGTAGAGGGAAAGGTGTTCCACCGCGGCGCGGTCACCACGCTCAGCGCCGAGACGGCCCGCCCGCACGTCCCGACGCGGCTCCTCGCCCTTGCGCGGAAGGAACTGATCCGACCCGACCGCCCCGAGTTCGCGGGGGAGGACGCCTTCCGATTCCGGCACCTGCTCATCCGAGACGCCGCCTATCAGGCGATGCCGAAGGAGCAGCGGGCGGACCTGCACGAGCGGTTCGCCGACTGGTTGGGGGATGCGGCCAAGGACCGCCTCGCGGAGTACGAGGAGATCCTGGCGCACCATCTCGAACAGGCGTTCCGGTACCGCGCCGAGCTCGGCGTTCTCGACGAGCGGGCCCGAGCCTTGGCGGCGCGAGCGGTCGGGCACCTCGCTTCGTCCGCCGACCGAGCGGACGAACGCGGGGATCTCTCGTCGGCGAGGTCTCTCTTGGAGCGGTGTATCGACCTGGCGGAGGGTGGCGCACGAGCCCGTGGCATGGTCGCCTTCGCTGAGCTCCTCCAAGAGCTGGGCGAATACACGGAGGCCTACCGAACGGCCGTGGAGGCGATCGAAGCCGCCGAGGCGGTCGGTGATCAGTCCTCCGCCCTCCGTGCAGAGGTGGTGCGGATCCGCAACGAGTTGTCGATCGATCCTGCGCGGACGATGGCGGCCAGTCGTGAAAGCGCCGAACGGGTGCTGGCCGAGGCGGAGCGCCTCGGCGATCAGAACGTCTGTGACCTGGCCATCCTCGCCATCGGACTGCAGTCGTTCTTCCTCGGGCAGACCGCCGAGGCGATGCGGACGCTCGACCAGCTGTCGGACCGCGCGCCCAGCATGGGCAGGCGTGAACGCGCGGAGGTCGCGGCCCAACTCGTGGTCTGCGCCCATTTCGGGTGGGTCCCAGTCGCCGATGCCTTCGGCGTCCTGGACCGCGCAGCGGAGCTGCGCGGTGACAGCCTGGCCGGGCGAGCGCACGACCTAAAGGTGCGAGGCGCAGTCACGGGGATGACGGCCCGGTTCGACGAGGCGCGGGCGATGTTCGAGGAGGCGGACGCCCTCTACGATGAGCTCGGCGCGCCGACGATCAGTGTCACGACCAACCAGGTCGTCGCGGAGACCCTGCGACTCGAGGGCAGGTTGGAGGACGCGGAGCGGGTGCTCCGGCATATGTACGAGGCCTATTCCGCGATGGGAGAGACCGGCTTCAATTCAACGGTGTGCGGTGTCCTCGCGGCGGTCCTGTGCGACCAGGGACGGTTCGAGGAGGCGCACGAGTTCGCGCAACGCAGCCGCGAGCTGTCCGCCGAGGACGACTTCGCCTCGCAGAGCGAATGGCGAACGGCCGAGGCGCGGGTGCTCGTCGAACGCAGGATGTTCGACGACGCCCTTCGGCTCGCCGACGAGGCGATCGGCGTCTCGGACGGGACGGACTACCTCGATCGGCGCGGTGACTGTCACGAGGTTCGTGGCCTCGTGCTCGACGCGGTGGGCCGCGGCGACGACGCGCGCATCGCGTACGGGGAGGCACTTGCGCTCTACACGCGGAAGGGCAACGTCGTGGCTGCGGCGCGGGTCCGGAAGCGGATCGAAGGAGTGAGCGGGTCGGTCGCTCCGACCTAGGCACTTTTCGGGCGGCTCCCAGCTCCGGCAGTTCCGCCCAGCCGACGCGAGGTGGGGGGCATAGACTCCGGCGATGCAGCGGCGCACAGGGGGGCGTGGCCTGGCGGCGGTGCTGTTCACCGACATCGTCGGCTCGACCTCGATCGCCGCCGAGATGGGCAACACCCGCTGGGTCGAGCTGGTCGCGAGGCATCATCGGATCCTCCGCAACCAGATCGGCCGGTTCGGCGGCCGTGAGGTCGACGATGCGGGCGACGGGTTCTTCATCACGTTCGAGCGGCCCGCGGATGCGATCCGGTGCGCGGTGGCGGCCACCGAGGCCGTCCGTGAGCTCGGGATCGAGATCCGCGCCGGAGTGAGCTTCGGTCAGCTCGAGACCGTGGGTCGCAAGCCGGGCGGCCTCGCCGTGAACACCGCGTCCAGGGTGATGTCGGTGGGCGGTCCGGGTGAGGTGCTGGTCCCTGCGTCGGTGCGGGAGATCGTGTCCGGCTCGGGTATCACGTTCGCCGAACACGGCGTCCATCGATTGAAGGGATTGGAGGGCGAGTTCCGCCTCTCCTGCGTCACCGGCGTGGACGGCGCCGAGGTGGCGCCCCCGCTCGAAGCGGAACAAGCAGCCGCGCGCCGCCGCGACATCTTCCCCGCCGTCGCGAAGCGCACGGCACTGTTCGCCGGCATCGCCGCGGGGGTCCTCGCGGTCGGCGCCACCGCCTGGATCATGCTCGGCGGTCCCGCGGAGGAACCGCGCGCCGGTCCCGGTCCGCTCCAGCATTCGGTGGTGAAGATCGACGCCGAGACGGGCCGGATCCTGTCTCGGATCCCCATCGGCGCCGCCGGAAGGGACGAGGGGAACCTCGCCTACATCGATCACCCGATCGTGGCGGGCGAAGGAGGGGTGTGGTTGCTCCGTCCGTCGAAGCTGCTGCATCTCGATCCGGTCCACGAGGACATCCGTTCCGATATCGAGGTCGGCGTCGCCACCTCACAGACCGTCGATGTGGGCTTCGACACGATCTGGGTCCTCACCGATCGGACGCTCTATCGCGTGTACCCCGGGACCGATGAGGCGCGACCGTTCTTCCGCCTGCCGCCCGCCGCCGGCATCGCGACGTACGGGCTGGCGATCGGTGAGCACGTCTGGGTCGTGGACAGCGACGGGACCCTGGTGCGGATGGATCCGATCACCGGGGCTCGGGAGCGGACGGAGACGAACCTCTCAACCGGGCGGATCGCCGCCACGGACTCCGGCCTGTGGGTCGCCGACATCCTCTCGGGCACCATGACCTTCCTGGATGCAGGGACGCTCCGAGAAACGGGCGACCCGGTCGAGATCTCCGGGAGCGTCGATCAGGTCATCACGTCCGACGGGGACCTCTGGGTGCTGGACAACCTGGCTGGCACCGTCACGCGGGTGAACACCCTCTCCCGCGAAGCGGGACGTCCCACGCGGGTCGGTCAGGACCCGACCGACATGAGCGCCGGCCTCGGGGCTGTATGGGTGGGCGACCGCGATGGCTCGATCTATCGCCTGGACGAGGTCACGCTCGACGTGCGGTCCTTCCCGATCGGGGCGGAGGTGCTGGGCGTCGCCGTCGACGAGCGCGCGGACGCGGTGTGGATCTACGTCGGCGCTCCCGTCGAGGTCCCCGAACCCTAGGACGCCGTGAACGACGTGTGCATCCCCTGACCGTAATGGCCGGGCAGGTTGCAGATGAAGACGTAGCTCCCGGCGGCAAGGTTCGCCGTCAACGACTCGTTCGCGCCGGCCTCGATGTCCTCGATCTCGTCGATCAGCTCGACGCCGTCGCCCGTTTCGTCGACATTCCCGTCCTCGTCCGTGGGGAGCTGATCCTCCGCGAGGTCGGTCTTGAAGATCACGAACTCGTGGGTCTGCTCCGCGTCGTTCGAGACATCGAACGTGAGATCGCCGGCGGCGGCGCTCGATTCGTCCAAGGTGATCGTGAAGTCGGCCAGGGTCGCCCCGATCCCGCCTCCGCCACCACAACTGCCGGCCGTGAGCGCGAGCGCGGCGGTGGCCGGTACGACCGCCAGCCGGTGCAGACGTGAAGCCACGATCCTCCCCCTTCTCTCGGCGTTCCTCCGGCCTGCTATCGGCGTCGAGCCTGGCCGGGCGCGGGGACTGTAGCCGCGGGAGTGTTCGAGCCAGAGGCTCGTGACGCGACCGTCAGGGAACCGTCATCCCGTGGTCATGTGAGGGGTATCGCGCGGCGTCGCCGGGGCCTAGCATCCGTCTGTGGCCAGGGTCTTGGTCGTCGACGATGAACCGAGGATCGTCAGCTTCGTCTCGCGAGCGCTCTCCGCGGAAGGGTTCCAGGTGGATGGCGTCCACGACGGAATCCGGGCGCTCGAGCTGGCCAAGACCGGCAGGTACGAGCTGGTGGTGCTCGACCTGCTCCTGCCACATCTGAACGGGATCTCGGTCCTTCGGGATCTGCTGGAGAGCCGCCCCGATCAGCGCGTCCTGGTCCTCTCTGCGCTCTCCGACGTCGAGACGAAGGTTCGGTGCCTGGAGTTCGGAGCCTCGGACTATCTCTCGAAGCCGTTCTCCCTCGCCGAGCTGATCGCGCGTGTGCGCGCCCGGCTCCGGCAGCCGAGCGCCGGCCCGCGGCATCGGGTCCTCCGCGGGGGAGGCCTGACGCTCGATCTGACCCGTCGCGTGGTCGAGGCGGAGGGCAGGCACATCACCCTGAGCGAACGGGAGTTCCTCCTCCTGGAATACCTGATGCGCCAGGACGGCGAGGTCTGCAGTCGCGAGCATCTCCTCTCCGAGGTATGGGGCTACTCGTTCGATCCGGGCAGCAACCTGGTGGACGTCTGCGTCGGGCGGCTCCGATCCAAGCTCGGTGGCGACGTGATCGAGACGGTGCGGAATGTCGGGTATCGGTTCAACGCTGCGTAGGCACTGGGTCGAGGTGGCGTGGGCCCTGTTCGCGCTGGCGAACGTGGCCGTCATCGTGCTGCTCAGCCACTGGGAGACGATCCCGTTCCACTTCGTCTGGGTGAGCCTGACGCTGGTGTACGGCCTCCGGCTGTGGCGCCTCCGCACCACGTTGGTCGTGCTGCTGATCGTGAGCGCGGCGACCGGCGCGGCGCTCGCCCTGTCGATCGCCCGCGGCCACGAGGGGCCTGACGAGCTCGCGGAAGTTCCACTGATGGCGGCGATGTTCGTCGCGATGGTGTGGCACGCGGTTCGGAGGCAGGCGGCGGTCGAAGAGTCGGGGAGGCTGGCCGAGTCCGAGCATCGCCTTCTCATGGGGCAGCGGGAGTTCGTGCGTGATGCATCCCACGAATTCCGGACGCCGATCACGGTGGCACGCGGCCACGCGGAGCTGATCCGCGAGTCCAGCCCGAACGGTCAGGTCTCGAAGGACGTCGACGTCATCCTGGACGAGCTCGAGCATCTGTCGAGACTCTCCGAGCGGCTGCTGCTCCTGACGACCGCCGGCCATCCGGGGTTCCTGTCGACGACCGAGGTTCCCGTTGAGCCATTCCTCGAAGGGCTGATGCGTCGATGGTCGCCGACCGCAGATCGCGACTGGCAGATCCGGCTCGAGTGCCGGGGGACGGTGAGCGCGGACCGGGAGCGACTGGCGACGGCGATCGACGGGCTGCTCGAGAACGCGGTGAACGCGACGCGTCCCGGCGATGCGATCCGTGTCGGGTGCCGCACGGACGAGGAGACACTCACGATCGAGATCGCGGACTCAGGCAGAGGGATCCGCGACGAAGACCTTCCGAGGGTCTTCGATCGGTTCTCGCGGGTCGAGATCGATCGCTCCAGGAGGAACGGTGGAACAGGCTTGGGCCTGTCCATCACGAAGGCGATCGTCGACGCGCACGGCGGTTCGATCGGTGTGAGCAGCGAGGAGGGCGCTGGGACGACCTTCCGGATCCGTCTGGACGGGTTCCTCGAGGACGATCAGACACCGACGGAGGTCAGCGATCGTCCCTCTCGCGATGGACCCGTGATCGAACGCGGCCGGCTCGATGCCGCTCGAGAGCAGGCCCTGGCTGCCGAGGACTGAGCCTCCGCCGTCGGCCGGGTCTAGGGCGGGGTTCTCTGGTCGGGCGTGCCGATCCGGAACCAGCGGTAGCCGTACCCACCGAGCTTCAGCTCGAGCGCGGCTCCGTCGATCTCGTCGAGTGCCCCGCGCTCGTCCAGCAGGTCGTCGAGCGTGGCACCATCGGGTACCTCGCCGAGGTCGACGCGCACGATGCACGGGTCGGCGCCGAGGTTGTGCACGGCGACGACGCCGCGTCCCTCCCAGTCGCACCGGTGCGCGAACACGCCATCGACGTCCGTTTCGAGCACCTGCCAGGTTCCCCATGCGAGCTCGGGGGTCTCACGCCGGCGCCTGATCAGACGCTCCATCCACGTCAGCAACGAATCGGGGTCGCGCCGCTGCGCCGCTGCGTTCACCGCGAGCGGTCCGAACCTCCCCTCGACGACGGGTCGGCGCAGGCGCGAGGGCGGAGCCGAGGAGAACCCCCCGTTCTTCTCGTCGGTCCACTGCATGGGTGAGCGGACGCTCAACCGTCCCTCGATCGCGAGGTTCTCCGCCATGCCGATCTCCTCGCCGTAGAACAGCACCGGGGTGCCCGGGAGCGAGAACAGCAGGCTGTAGACCATACGGATGCGTTGGTCGTCGCCATCGAGCATCGAGGGGATGCGCCGGCGGAGCCCTCGCCCGAAGAGCTGCATGTCCTCCTCCGGGCCGAACGCGTCGAACACCTCCTGGCGCTGGGCGTCGGTCAGCTTGTCGAGCGTCAGCTCGTCGTGGTTGCGGAGGAAGTTCGCGTACTGCTGGTCGTCCGTCTTCCGTACCGTCTCACGGAGCGCCTTGGCCAGCGGACGGGCGTCCTGGCGCGCCAGCGAGAGGTAGATCGACTGCATCAGGATGAAGTTGAACAGCAGCTGCACCTCGTCGCCGTCCGGGCCGCCGAAGAACAGCTGCAGATCCTTGTGGGGCAGGTTCACTTCCCCGAGCATCATCACATCGCCCCTGCGCCGGGACATGAACGACCGGAGGTCCCGCAGGAAGTCGTGGGGGTCGAGCTCCACGTCGCCGGCGATCCCGCCGGTCTCGAGGAGGAACGGCACCGCATCCACGCGGAAGCCGTCGACGCCGAGCTCGAGCCAGAAGCCGACGATCCTCGCCATCTCCTCTCGAACCTTGGGGTTCGCGATGTTCAAGTCGGGCTGGTGCGAGTAGAAGTGGTGCAGGTAGTACTGGCCCGCCCTCTCGTCCCACGCCCAGATGCTGTCCTCGGCGTCCGGGAAGACGACCTCGGCCTTCGGCTCCTTGGGGATCTCGTCCGACCAGACGTACCAGTCCCGGAACGGAGAGGTCCGCGAGGAACGCGATGCGCGGAACCACGGGTGACGGTCGGACGTGTGGTTGACGACGAGATCGATGATCACTCGCATCCCCCGGTCCTTCGCGGTGCGGATCATCGCGACGAAGTCGCCGAGCGAGCCGAGGCGCGGGTCGACCCCGTAGTAGTCCGTGATGTCGTAGCCGTCGTCGCGGTTCGGCGAGGGCTGGAAGGGCATCAGCCAGAGGCAACTGATCCCGATCCCCGCGAGGTAGTCGATCCGTTCGGTGAGGCCGGTCAGGTCGCCGGTGCCGTCCCCGTCCCAATCGAGGAACGTCTCGACGTCGAGGCAGTAGACGATCGCGTTCTTCCACCACAGGTCGCTCGTGCGGGCGGTCGTCACGATGCCAGCTCCGGGAGGACGTGTTCGGCGAACGCGTCGATGAAGGCGTCCTGTTCCTTCCCGACGTGATGGAGGTAGATCGCGTCCACGTCGAGGTCGGCCAGCTCGAGGAGCCACTTCGTGTGCTGGCCGAGGTCGGCCGAGACCAGGACCCCTTCCGTCACGTCGTCGCGCCGCACGCGGGTGGCCGCCTCGTCGAACTGGGCCGGCAGCTCGAGGTTCCACGCGAGCTCCGACCCGAACACGTTCGTCCGCCACTGGTCGTGCGCGATCGACAGGGCCGTCTCGTCGTCCTCCGCCCAGGAGACGTGGACCTGCACGGCGACCGGCGCGCGATCGCCGCCTCCCTCGCGGAAGGCGTCGATCACCCGCCGGAGGACATCGATCGGCTGATACACGGTGATCATCCCGTCGCCCCAGGAGGCGACGGTCCTCGCCGTCTCCTCGCTCACCGCGGCGCCGTAGAGGGCGGGCGGCTCGGCGGGCAGGCTCCATACCCGCGCGCGATCCACGCGCACGAGGCCGTCGTGGGTCACCTCTTCCCCGCGGAGGAGGGCCCGGATCACGTCCACACACTCGAGGAGCCGGGCGTCCCGTTCCTCCTTCAGCGGCCAGGGGTCTCCGGTCACGTGCTCGTTCAGCGCCTCGCCCGACCCGAGCGCGGCCCAGAATCGACCCGGGAACAGGTCGCCGAGCGTGGCGATCGCCTGCGCGGTGACCGCCGGGTGGTAGCGCTGCCCGGGGGCGGTCACCACGCCGAACGGGAGCGACGTCGCCTGCATCGCAGCGCCGAGCCAGGCCCAGGCATGACCGGATTCCCCCTGACGCTCGCTCCACGGCGCCAGGTGATCCGAGCACATCGCGGCCCGGAACCCGGCGGCCTCGGCGGCCCGTGCCGCCTCGAGGAGGCGGGCGGGCGAGAGCTGCTCGTGCGACGCATGGATCCCGACGGTGGGCACCCTGGGACCGTACCCGGAGGTGGCGCTCTCCACGCACCGGATGCCGACCGTGGTCCCGGACGCCAGGGGGACGCTACCCTCGGCAGCGTGAGGACGAGAGCGCGACACCGATGCCCGAGGCTCGTCCTCGCCCTCGTGGTGCTCTGCATGGCGATGTGCGCGCAGATCGAGCGTCCCGGATCCCGAGGGACGTCGCCGGTCCGGCCTCCGCGCACCCCGGAGGGGTCGATCACGGTCGCCGCCGCGGGCGACATCGCCTGCCCGCCGACCGACTCCGACTTCGAGGGGGAGGAAGCGAGCGAGTGTCAGCAGCACGCGACCGCGGCCCTGCTCGCCGACGCCGACGCCGTCGTGGTCCTCGGCGACCTGCAGTATCCGGATGGAACGTTGCGAACGTTCGAGCTCGGCTACGACCCGACCTGGGGGCGGTACGCGGACAAGACGTACCCCGCAGCCGGCAACCACGAGTACCACGTCGACGGTGCGACCGGGTATTTCGACTATTGGGCCACGAAGGGCCGACCCACGGGAGGGGGATCGGGCTACTACAGCTTCGATCTCGGCTCGTGGCACCTCGTGGCGCTCAACTCCGAATGCGATGCCGTCCCGTGCGAAGAGGGCTCACCACAGAACGACTTCCTCGAGCGGGACCTGATGGGCACGTCCCAGCCGTGCCTCCTCGCCTTCTGGCACCATCCGCTGTTCAACTCGGGGGCGACGCACGGCGACTCGGTACCGTCCGGAGCAGGCGCGTTCTGGGATGACCTGATCGCGGTGGGGGCCGACATCGTCCTGAACGGTCACGAGCACAACTACCAGCGATACGGGAAGCAGACCGGGGCCGGGCGGCCGGCATCGCACGGGATCCGCCAGTTCGTGGTCGGCACCGGCGGGAAAGCTCTCTATCCGCTGCTCGAGGAGAAGGATCCCAATTTCGAGGCCGGGCAGGCGAGCGATTTCGGTGTGTTGAAGCTCCACCTCGGAGAAGGCGCGTATTCATGGGAGTTCGTGGGGATCGACGGGGCCTTGCTCGATTCGGGTGGTCCCGTCCCGTGCAACTGAGCCGCGTCGGGTCGGGAGCCTCGGGACCTCCAGCAAGCTGAGCGGTTCGAAGCGACCGGCCCCTGTGCTGTCCCCCGATCGGGGGTATGACGCTCGGAGCTCGCGTCCCCCTTTCGGTGGCCCCGAGTCGCGCGGCATCGTGCTCATCCGGCGACGAGATACCCCCTTGTAGGTGTAAAGACCCTCGCCCATTCGGCCGATGAGGATTCCATGTCGCTGACTGAACGCGCCTCCCGCGCACCCGTGTTCGCTCGCCCGAAGTCCGATGCCCCCCGGCGGCGCGCGACCGACACGGTCGTGGCCGGTCCGATCGGAGCGCAGCCCTTCCGGCGCGCGAGCGACGGGTGGCTCGATCGATGGATGGAGACCGTCGCGGACCTCGCCCGGTTGAAGGACTCCCACCCGATGCTCGACGCCGTGATCGACGAGCAGGACGGCCGGCGGATCCGGATCGGTGACCGATGGCTGTTCGACTTCGCGTCGTGCAACTACCTCGGCTTCGACCTCGATCGCGAGATCATCGACGCGGTGCCGGCGTATCTCGAACGATGGGGCACGCATCCCTCCTGGTCCCGGCTCCTCGGAAGCCCGGTCCTGTACGAGGAGATCGAGGAGAAGGTCACCGAGCTCGTCGGCGGCGAGGACACCCTGCTGTTCCCGACCATCACCCACATCCACATGTCGGTGATCCCGGTGCTCGCGGGTGCGGGCACGGTCTTCCTCGACGGACGGGCGCACAAGACGATCTTCGACGGCGCGATGATCGCCCGCGGCCACGGCGCGACCGTCAAGCGATTCCGCCACGACGATCCGGCGCATCTCGAAGAGCTCTTGCGGTCGAGCGCGATCACGCCACGCGTGATCGCGCTCGACGGCGTCAACTCGATGCTCGGCAACGCGCCCGATCTCCGGGAGTTCGCTCGACTGGCGCGCGAGTATGACGCGATCCTCTACGTCGACGACGCCCACGGGTTCGGGGTCGTCGGCGAGCGCGCCCCCGACGAGCTCACCCCGTGGGGCACGCGCGGGAACGGCGTGATCCGCCATCAGGGCGAGACCTACGAGAACGTGATCTTCATCGCCGGCTTCTCCAAGGCGTACTCGTCCCTGCTCGCCTTCCTCACCCTGCCCACGCGCCTGAAGGATGTGCTCAAGGTCGCGGCGCCTCCCTACCTCTACTCGGGGCCGTCGCCGATCGCGTCGCTGGCGACCACGATCGCGGGTCTCGACGTGAACGAGCGACGCGGCGATCTCAACCGGCTCGAGATGTATCGGAAGACCGAACGGGTCCTCGATCGGCTGCACGAGCTCGACATCTACACGCCCAACCGATCCGGCTACCCGCTGATCGAGGTTCCCCTCGCGGATCACGAGGACATCGACGCGGTCGGTCGCTACCTCTTCGACCGCGGCATCTACGTGACGATGGCCGCGTACCCCCTCGTCCCCATGGACGAGGTCGGCTTCCGGATCCAGATCACCGCCGCGAACGGCGACGAGCAGATCGAGCAGCTGTGCGAGGTCCTGGGCGAGATCAACGAACGTTTCGAACTGCAACACGACGGACATCGCGAGCTCCTCCGGGAACGAGCCGCCCGAGCAGGAGGGAACAGGGGATGACGAAGGGTCCTGTCGCCGAAGGATTGGGCCGCGTGGAGGAGCTCTCCGACGCCGGCCACTATCAGGCGGCGCTCGACGAGCTCGACCGGCAGCTCGCGGAGCATCCGAACGAGCCCGCCGTGCACACGGCGCGAGGATGGGCCCTGGAGAACCTCGGCACCGGCGGTCTCGCCGGTGCGCGCGACGCCTACGCCCGCGCGCTGGAGCTCGATCCCACCGCGCTGTGGGCGAAGGAAGGCCTCTCCAACGTGTTCCGGCGGATGGGTGACATCGAAGAGGCCAACCGGCTCGCGAAGCAGGTCATCGAGGAGGGGGCCCCGCGGGCCGAGAAGGAGATCGACCTCCTCGAGCTGATCGGATGGTGTCAGCTCCGGCTGGGGCTGTATCCCGAGGCCGTGGCGACCCTTCGCCGGGCGCTCGAGCTCGACGGACGGTGGACGGCCGTTCGGTTCGACCTCGCCCTCGCGCTGATGTGCGAAGGCGATCGCGGCAGGGCGTTCCTCGAATATCAACGAGGGATCCATCAGGCTGTCAACGGAGGCGTCGAGCGGCTCCGGGGAGTCGTCCGCATGGGTCTCGACGATCTCGAGGAGTGCCTGGCGGAGCGTCCCGCCCTCGCGGGTACGCGTGAGGCGATCGCCGCCCGCGACCTGCTCCGCTCCACCCTCCGAGTGGCCTCCCAGACGGCGTGACCCGTGGACGGCCTGGTCAAGCGCGTCCGTATCCTCCGGCCTCTCCGGCACCGCGACTTCCGATTGCTCTGGATCGGGATGACCGCGTCGCTGATCGGCGACGGGGTCTTCATCGTCTCGCTGGCATGGCAGGTCTATCAGCTGTCGAACGCTCCTACGGCGCTCTCGATCGTCGGCGTGGCGATGACCGTGCCGCAGATCGTCTTCTTGTTGCTCGGGGGCGTCGTCAGCGACCGGTTCGACCGACGTCGCGTGATGATCGCGGCAGACGCGCTCCGCGCGCTCAGCCTGATCGCGCTCGGCCTGCTGTCGATCGCCCCCGAGGGAACCCTCCAGATCTGGCACGTGATGATCGTGGCCGCCGCGTTCGGGGCCGGGACGGCGTTCTTCGGACCGGCGTTCGACGCGATCGTTCCGCAGCTCGTCCCGAGCCGTGACCTGAACCAGGCGAACTCGCTGGACCAGTTCGTCCGACCGGCCGCGGCCCGGATGCTGGGGCCGGCGGTCGGCGGGTGGCTGATCGCAGCGTGGGGTCCCGGCACCGCGTTCCTGATCGACGCCGGCACGTTCGTCGTCTCGATCGCGTGCGTGGCCCTGATGCGGGCGCGCGCGGCCGACCGGACGGAGGAGCATCGCTCGGCGTTCCAAGACATCCGCGAGGGGTTCCGGTTCGTCAGGTCGAGGGTGTGGCTCTGGGGCACGTTCCTGGCCGCGACCCTGGCCTACCTGATCTTCTGGGGACCGTCGGAGGTCCTGCTGCCGTTCATCGTGAAGAACCACATGCACGGTTCGGCGAGCGATCTCGGTTTCATCCTCGCGCTGGGGGGGGTCGGAGCGATGTTCGCGGCGATCCTCATGGGGAACCGGGAGATGCCCCGCAGGCACATCACGTTCATGTACGGCGTCTGGACCGTCTCGACGGTCGCGATCGCCGGCTACGGTCTGGCGTCGTTCCCTTGGCAGCTGATGCTGGCGAGCTTCGTCTTCAACGCCCTGGAGGGTGCCGGGACCATCGTGTGGGCCACCACCAAGGGCCGGCTCGTGCCCGCGCGGCTCTTGGGGCGGGTGTCCAGCTTCGACTGGTTCATCTCGACGGGCCTGGTGCCGGTGTCCTTCGCCCTCACGGGACCGGTCGCGGCCATCTTCGGTCCCCGGACGACTCTGGTGGGTGCCGGCATCCTCGGCGGGGTCGTGACGCTGGGGTTCCTGTTCCTCCCGGGCATGCGGGATGTCGAACGGAGCGGCGACCTGGCCAAGGCCTCGGCGGAGGATCCGGACTGGCCCCTGCCCCCGATCGAGGAGCCCTTGCTCCCCAGCCGCGCTCCGGCTCCCCTGTGAGCCGGATCCAGGCCCCTTTCAAGGGGCCTGAGCAGGCCAAGCGCCGACTAAGGTCCGCCGTCGCCCGTTCCGATATCGAGCGTGTGAAGCGGAAGGCCTGGATCCTCTATTCCTGCGGCGGCGTGCTCGTGACGGCCGCGTTCCTCTTCATGCCGGGATTCCGCCAGGGATGGCTCTTCAACGTCATCGCCATCTCCTCGCCGATCGTGATCGTGATCGCGGTCCGAGTGTGGAGGCCGCAGACCAGGCTGCCGTGGTACCTGTTCGCCCTCGGCCAGGCGTTCTTCGTCGCGGGCGACGTCATCACCTACAACTACGACCGGTTCTTCGGTACCGAGCTTCCGTTCCCGTCGGTCGGCGACGTCTTCTACCTCTCGGTGTATCCCTGCCTGATCGTCGGCATCCTCTGGCTGATCCGCCTCCGCACGCCTGGCGGCGACCGGGACAGCGTCATCGATTCATTGATCGTCGCGATCGGCGTCGGCACCATCTCGTGGGTGTTCCTGCTGTCGCCGCTCGCTCACGACCCTCAGGTCACGTTGCTCCAGAAGCTGACGGCGATGGGCTACCCCGTCATGGACCTGATCCTGCTGACGGTCGTCGTCCGCCTTGCGATCGGCGGGGGCCGGCGAGCCCCGGCCTTCTACCTGATGGCGGGGGCGACGCTCGCATTGTTCGTCACGGACTTCGCCTACAGCTACCTGTCGGTCCAAGGGATCGTGTACGACCAGTCCGGATACCTCGAGGCGGGGTGGGCGACCTTCTACATCTTGTGGGGCGCTGCTGCGCTGCACGGCTCGATGCGTGCACTTTCCGAGCGTACCCCCGACAACGAGCCACGGTTGTCACGGGGCCGCCTCTGGCTCCTCGCGCTCGCCTCGCTCCTCGCGCCCAGCGTGATGATGATCCAGTACCTCCGCGGCGTCGCCGGCGACCTGCCGGTCCTGATCGGCGCGTCGGCCGCCCTGTTCCTGCTGGTGGTCGTGCGCATCGCCGGCCTCGTGCGGAAGCAGGAGCAATCCGCCGTCCGCGAGCGCGCGCTCCGCGGCGCGGGCACGGCGCTCGTGACGGCCACGAACCGTGAAGGGATCTACGCCGCGACCCTCCAGGCGGCTCGCTCGATCGCCGGCGAGAGCTCCGTGATCCGCGTGCTGGTGGGCGAGGACTCCGAGGACTACACGGTCGTGGCGGCCGCGGGCGGCCGAGAGGACGTCGTGGGCGTGAGCCTCAACCTCTCGATCCTGCCGCAGTGGAAGCGTGATCGCCTCAACACGCACCGTTCCTACGAGGTGGCCGTGGCGGATGCGGAGCTGGCTGATCCCCTCGGCTTCCCTCCGGAATCCACGTTCCTGCTGAGCGGCCCGCTGTTCATGAAGGACGAGCTTCGAGGCCTGCTCGTCGTGGGAGGTAGCTCCGCGCTCCCGAGGGCCAACCGCGACACCCTCGAGGCGTTGACATCGCAGGTGGCGCTCGCCCTCGACAGCGCCGCCTTGACGGAGGATCTGCTCCGCCAGCAGACCGAGGCCCGGTTCCGCTCCCTCGTGCAGAACTCGACCGACGTCGTCATGGTCGTCGACACGGACTCGACCGTCCGCTACGTGAGCCCGTCCGTCGAGGGCGTGTTCGGCTACGACGCGTCGGAGCTCGAGAACACCAAGCTCACTCGGCTCATCCATCCCGATGACAAGACGCAGGTGCTCCAGTTCCTCACCCTGACCGGGCGCGAAGGCGCCACGTCGACCGGTCTCATCGAATCGCGGATGCGGCACCGCGACGACTTCTGGCTGCATATCGAGACACTCCGCACCGATCTCATGCACGACCCCAACGTGAAGGGCATCGTCCTCAACTCGAGAGACGTGTCCGAGCGGAAGGCGTTCGAGGAACAGCTCTCCCATCAGGCCTTCCACGACTCGATCACCGGGCTCGCAAACCGCGCGCTGTTCCGGGACCGAGTCGAGCACGCGCTTGAGCGGTTGACACGTGAGGCCGACCCTGTCTCGGTGCTCTTCATGGACCTCGACGACTTCAAGACGATCAACGACTCGCTCGGACACGCTGCCGGCGACCGCTTGCTCGGCGAAGTGGGCGAGCGCCTGCGGACCTGTCTGCGGACGCCGGACACGGCGGCCCGTTTGGGCGGCGACGAGTTCGCGATCCTGATCGAAGACGGAGGCGAGAGCGTCGGCGCCGCCGCGGTGGCCGGCCGGATCCTGCAGGCCCTCGACGGGCCGTTCCTCCTCGACGGGAAGGAGGTCTTCGTGCGCGCGAGCATAGGGATCGCGACGTCGGGCGTCGGCCGGACGACCGGGCCTGAGGGCGCGGAGGAGCTTCTGCGGAACGCCGACGTCGCGATGTACATCGCGAAGGAGGCCGGGAAGAACCGATTCCAGGTCTTCGAGCCGGAGATGCACGACACCGCGCTGCGCCGGCTCGAGCTCAAGGCCGACCTGCAGCGGGCCGTCGAGAACGAAGAGTTCGTCCTGCACTACCAGCCGGTCATCCGACTGGAAACAGGTGACATCGAGGGGTTCGAAGCGCTCGTTCGCTGGAACCATCCCACGCGCGGCCTGGTGATGCCGCTCGACTTCATCCCGCTGGCCGAAGAGACGGGCCTCGTCGTCCAGATCGGTGCCTGGGTCCTCAGGGAGGCGTGCCGCCAGGGCGATGCGTTGCAGCGGGTCGCCCCGGAAGCCGGCCGCTTGCATATGGCCGTGAACCTCTCCGCACGGCAGCTCCAGCGACCCGAGATCGTGCAGGAGATCGCACGGGCCCTCCACGAGACGGGTCTCCCGCCCGAGTGCCTCGTCCTCGAGATCACGGAGAGCGTGATGATGCAGGACATGGCCCTGTCGAGCGAACGCCTCGCCCAGCTGAAGCAGCTCGGCGTGATGCTCGCGGTGGACGACTTCGGGACCGGGTATTCATCTCTGAACTACATCCGCCGATTCCCGGTCGACATCTTGAAGGTGGACAAGTCATTCGTGGACGGGGTGAGCGAAGGTGGAGAAGAGTCCGCGCTCACGGCCGCGATCATCGAACTCGCCGGGATCCTCAACCTCCGCCCGGTGGCCGAGGGCATCGAGCGCGCCGACCAGCTGGACAAGCTCCTCGAGCTCCAGTGCGAGCTGGGTCAGGGGTACTACTTCTCCAGACCGCTCCCGATCGAGGGGGTGGAAGAGCTCCTGCGCGCGCGCCACATGCTGGCCGCCCGGGATGCGGAGCTCACGTCGTAGGCCGTCGCCGCCCGACATCCTCGACCCTGCCTGCATGTCGAGTACACTGACGAAGTCACGCGTCGTTGCGAGCACGCATCGACGCCCACGTGGTGAAGGCCGCCTCAACTCCCTTCCTTTCGGAGCAGTCGTTCATCCCCACACGCATCCGAGAGGAAGCTGTCATGTCCCAACGCACCCAGGTGCGACGCCCAGTCGTCGCGCCACTCCCAACCGAGGCAACGGAAACGACCACGTCGTTCGCCGACCTCGGGGTCTCCCGATCCGTCGCCGACGCCCTGCGGATGCGCGGCATCGCCCGGGCGTTCCCGATCCAGTCGCTCGTCCTCCGGGACGCGATCGCCGGTCGTGACGTCCTCGCCCGCTCGCGCACGGGCTCCGGGAAGACGCTCGCGTTCGCGGTCCCGATCGTCGAGCGGCTGACGCCCGGCGGCGGGAGCCCGAACGCGCTGATCCTCGCGCCCACGCGTGAGCTGGCGAGCCAGGTCACGGAGGAGTTCCGTGCCATCGCCGACGTGAAGCACCTGAAGGTAGCGGCCGTGTACGGCGGCGTGGGTCTCGGCCCGCAGGCCAAGCGCGCCCGGCACGCCGACATCGTGATCGCCACGCCGGGCCGCCTCCTGGATCTCGTCCAGCGGAAGATGCTGCGGCTGGATCGTGTCCGCATCTGCGTCCTCGACGAGGCGGACCGGATGCTCGACATGGGCTTCCTGCCCGACGTCACGAGGATCCTCGAACTGCTCCGGACGGACCGCCAGACGATGTTGTTCTCCGCGACGCTCGACGGCGCTGTCGGCCGGCTCGCCGCACGATTCATCCAGAACCCCGTCCGGCACGAGGTTGCGGGCCACGACGGCCCACTCGTCACGGAGGCGGATCACCGCTTCGTCGCGGTGGACCATCAGGGGAAGTCGCGGGCGCTCGTGCGAGAGCTCGCCGCCGACCGCGGCCTCACCCTCGTGTTCGTCCGGACGAAGCGAGGCGCCGATCGCCTGGCGAAGACCCTCAAGGCGGAGGGCTTCCGGGTGGGAGCGCTCCACGGCGGGATGGCTCAGGGGGCGCGAGAGCGCGCGCTCGGCCACTTCGCCGCCGGCGCGAACGACGTGCTCGTGGCGACCGATGTCGCCGCGCGAGGCCTCGACCTCGAGCACATCACGCACGTGATCAACTTCGACCCGCCGGCCGACGAGAAGGACTACCTCCACCGCGTCGGCCGGACGGCACGTGCGGGGCGGACCGGAACCGGGATTACCTTCGTCACGCCGGAGAAGACGACGGACGTCGGCAAGATCGCGAATGTCCTCAAGCTCCACACCGAGTTCGGCGACGCGGGCCTCCGCGTCGAGAGCGCGCGGCGACACCAGAGCGCCCGCCCCCGTCCGAGCTCCGGTAGGCGGCCGCGCCCGGCCAGGCGAGGACGATGACCGCCCAGCGTCCCTAGCTCGCCGAGGGCCTAGATCGCCGAGGGATGGAGCATCGGCACGAGCGGCTGCCACCCCGATCGCAGGACGGACACGAGCGACGGCGGCGTGATCACACGTGCGGATCCCTTCGCAGGCCGCGGCGTCCGCTCGACGTAGCCCGCGGGCGTCCATCGCCAGAACCCGGCGTCGACGACCACCCACGGCTCTCCGTCGCGGAGCACGAACGCCCCGTCGGGGAGGCCGTCGAGGGGGGCGCCGTGATGGCGCTGCGCTCCGGACCCACGAACCAGACGCTCCGCGTGGAGCTGCGAATCGATCGCGTCGGCATCGGCGCGAAGGCCGGGGTGCAGGTCCCGCCACAGATCCTGCAGCCGAACGAAGTCGCCTCGTCGGCAGAGCGCGCACGGTCGGTGTCCGGCGGCGAACGCGGTCGCTTCGTCGAGGAAGAACAGTTCCGTGAACCGGCCGGGCTGCATCAGCGGCCCGCGATGCCAGCCACGGAACTCGAGGCGACACCCGATCCACCGACGCGTGGCGTGGTGTCGTCGGACCCGGCCGTGCTCGTCGTGGAGGCAGCCGCGGTTGCCGTACACGAGTCCCCGAGCGGGATCGGCGATCAGCTCGCCGAACGGCGTGACCCGATTCCGGAGCGGCATCGTGTGACCATCGTTCACCTTGCCGACGGAGCGTCGGTTCGGCTGGCGAGACCGGTGCCTAGACGGGCAGGGCCAGGACCTGGCGAGCCGTGAGGCGGGTCGTCGTCGGAAGCACACGGAGGCCCACCATGCCGATCCTGCCCGCCACCCACGTGGCATCGTCCAGGGTTTCGACGGAGATGTGGCCTTCCTGGGATTCCGAGACCCGGAAGATCATCCCGGCCGCGGTCTTGTAGACGTTCATCCCTTCATCCACCACCCCACTCTACGCCACCGGCCCGACCCGCGACCGGGCGGTGTGGAGGCCTCCCGGTGGCGGGTGAGGCTCGCACGCCGCCGACCGGCAGGGTCGGCCCCTTGGCCGGACCGCGCTCGAGTGCCAACATGCCCGTATGGCGAGCGATGGAAGCGAGCTCACGATCGCGGTCACCACCGAGCGTTCGGGCCGCCGAGTTCTGCTCGCGCGGGTCCTGGCCGGCCTCACGTTGGTCGGCTTCGCGATCGCGCTCGTGTTCACGTTCCTCGCCTCCTCGATCCGTCCTCCCGGCGCCGGCGACCCGTTCGGGGATCTCCTCTTCGTTCTCTCGTTCGCGATGTTCCCGGTGATCGGGTACGTGCTGGCGACCCGCCGCCCGGAGAACTCGATCGGGTGGCTGATGCTCGGGATCGGGACGTTCTTCGGACTGACGGCGCTCCTCACGTCGCCCGGCGAGTACCTCCTCTACTCGGGGGATCGAGACACCGCGCTCGTGCTGATCGCGTTCGATTCGCCGAGCTGGGTTCCGATCGTGGTGCTGCCCGTGACGTTCCTCCTCCTGTTGTTCCCGGACGGGCATCTGCCGTCGCCGCGGTGGCGATGGTTCGCGTGGTCGCTGGGCGCCGCGCTGGTGGTGGTCTACCTCTCGATCTTGCTCTATCCGGGTCTGCTGGAGGAGTCGATCGCTCCGACGGCGCGGAACCCGCTCGGGATCGACGCGCTCGGTCCGTTCCTTGACGTCGCGCAGGCGTTGATCCTCGTGATCCCCATCGGGGTGATCGGTTCGTTGACATCGCTCGTGCTGCGGTTCCGCAGATCATCCGGGATCGAACGACTCCAGCTGCGATGGCTGCTCACGGCGGCGGCTTTCGTGGCGGTGCTCTATTCGAGCGCGATGATCGCGTCGCTCGGGAGCTCCTGGGGCGGAGAGGGTGATCCGGGTTGGATCACGCTGCTCCAGAACATCGTGATCCCGTCGTTCACGTTGATCCCGATCGCGATCGGTGTGTCGATCCTGCGGTACCGCTTGTTCGACATCGACGTCGTGATCAACAAGGCGGTGCTGTTCGGAGCGCTCGCGGTGTTCATCACGGTCGTGTACGTCGCGATCATCGCCGGCGTCGGCGCGATCGTGGGCGGGCAGACGAGCCCGGTGCTGTCGGCCGCGGCGGCGGCGGTAGTCGCCCTCGCGTTCCAGCCGGCTCGCCGCCGAGCCCAGCGGTTCGCCGACCGGTTGGTCTACGGGAAGCGCGCGACGCCCTACGAGGTACTGTCGGCGTTCTCGGAGCGGGTCGGGCGGACCTACGCGAACGAGGACCTGCTGCCGAGGATGGCTCGCGCGCTCGGGGAGGGGACCGTCGCGGCGCGCGCCGACGTGTGGGTGCGGGTCGGCGAGGAGCTCCGTTCGGAGGCGCAGTGGCCGGAGGACGCGCCGCCGGCAACGTCTCGCCCGGTCGCATCCGCCGAGCCGGTGGCGTCGCCTTCATCCGTGTTCGAGCCGGTCCGCCATCGAGACGAGCTCCTCGGTGCCCTCTCGATCGAGAAGAAGCCCGGTGACGCGATCACGGCGACCGAACAGAAGCTGGTGAGCGACCTCGCCGCGCAGGCAGGGCTCGTGATGCGCAACGTCACGCTCACCGAGCAGCTGATGGATCACGTCGAGCAGCTCCGCGGATCCCAGAAGCGTCTGGTGTCCGCGCAGGACGAGGAGCGCCGCAAGCTGGAGCGGAACCTCCATGACGGCGCGCAGCAGCAGCTCGTGGCACTCGCTGTGAAGCTCCGGCTCGCGGAGCAGGTTGCCGAACGCGACCCCCCGAAGGTGAAGGAGCTGCTGGCCGGTCTCCAGTCCGATGCCGGCGACGCGCTCGAGAACCTCCGGGATCTCGCGCGGGGCATCTACCCACCGCTCCTTGCGGACAAGGGGCTCGTGGCGGCGCTCGAGTCCCAAGCGCGGAAGTCGACGGTCGCGATCGCGATCGAGGCAGACGGCGTCGGTCGCTACGCGCAGGAGGCGGAGGCCGCCGTCTACTTCTCCTGCCTCGAGGCCCTGCAGAACGTGGCCAAGTACGCCTCGGCCTCACGCGCCTCGATCACGCTCTCCGATGGGGACGGACGCCTCCGGTTCGCTGTGAAGGATGACGGCGTGGGCTTCGATCAGGGCGAGACGTCTCACGGCACCGGACTGCAGGGGATCGCGGACCGGCTCGCGGCGCTCGATGGCGCGGTGGAGATCACGTCGGTTCCCGGAGGCGGCACGACCGTGTCCGGGTCCGTTCCGGTCTCGCGCGTGGCCTCCTAGACACGGTCGCGCGCGTCCGCCAAAGGTGTATCGATCCCATCGCCCTACCTGCTTCGTCGAGCTTCGCCCTGCTGCCGTTCTGGCTACCCGACGGCCGGGGCCTCCTCGTGTGGGGCCTGGTCGCCGGTCTGCTCGGGCGGCGATCCGTTGCCATCGCTCTGGTTTCCCTGGTCGCCCTGGTCGCCCTGGTTCCCCTGGTCGCCCTGGTCGCCTTGGTTCCCCTGGTCGCCCTGGTTCCCCTGGTCGTCGTTGTCTTCTCCCTGATCGTCGGGCGGTGGGGTGTCTTCTCCCTGGTCCCCTTGATCGTCTGGCGGTGGGCTGTCCCCTCCCTGGCTCGCCGGCTCCTCGGGCGGCACCCCGGGCGATCCGTTCCCCGCTCCCTGGGTGCCTCTGTCCGAAGGCTTCCCGCCGTTGCCGGACCCCTTGGGATCCCTCGTCCGCTCCTTCGGGCAGCCCTGGGTCTGGGCATCGCCTGAGCCTTCATCTGCGGCGAGGTTTGCGCCCACCACCTGGTCTTCGCATCGATCCGGCTGCGCGGATCCCTCCGGCCCGCTCGGCGGCGTGACGGTCGTGACGGTCGTGACGGTCGAGCCGGCCGGCCGTTCCGACCGCGGGACGGATGAGGGCCGTGGTGCGTTCTGCTTTCCACGGAACGTGTCCACGACGTGAGGGACGGCCGCGGCGATCGCGGTGAAGGCCGTGATCACCAGGAGCCACGTCGCGGCGGCGACGAGGACCTGGGCGGCTCGCCCTCGCCTTCGCCAGGGCTGGGGGAGCGGGGGCGTGGATTCGGTCTCGACGTCGGGGGCGTCTTGCGAGACGGCGGCCTCTGCCGCGGCCACGGGGGTCTCTGCTTCGGGGACCACGATCGTGTCGGCGCGCTCGACCCGCGCCGCCGCTCTGCGCACGGCGTCGCCGAGGTCCTCGATGACCATGTGCGGCTCGACGCGTTCCTCCGCCAGCACCGCGGACACGCCGTCCGGCCACACGACGACCAGGGCGGCCCCGTCGATCCGTTGCCGGGCGTCCAGCGCGGCGGCGGCGGAGATCCCACCATCCAGCACGAGCACGGATGGCCTGGCACCCCGCAGCACCCGCGAAAGTTCCTCATCGTTCGAGGCCATCCCGATCAGGTCGAACCCCTCGGCTTCCAGCACGAAGCGGAGCAGTCCGTCGGCGCGCTCCGCCTCGCCGAGGACGACCTGAACCCTTCGCTCGCGCTGCATCCCCTGGACCTCCGGTCTCGTCGCGCGATCGTACGCCGAGGGCGGCGCGAACTCTGCGGGTCAGATGGCCCACAGACGTCGGTCCTACGGCGTGTTGGCAGAACGAGCACCGCCGGACGAGCCCAGAAGGGCTATCCCGCATAGGACGCCTTCACGCGGAACCGGTCGGCGCGTGCACCCTGGGTCCTGTCGGCGACCGCGGGTACGGTGTGCGACGTGACCGACCCCCTCGAGCTCCTCCGACTCATCGCCGGCCAGGAGGCGACGTTCCGCCCCGGCCAGCGCGAGGCGATCGACGCCGTTGTCTCGGAACGCGGGCGGGTCCTGCTCGTGCAGCGGACCGGATGGGGGAAGTCGGCCGTCTACTTCATCGCCACCCGGCTGCTCCGCGACGACGGCGCCGGCCCCACGATCCTCGTGTCGCCCTTGCTCGCCCTGATGCGTAACCAGATCCTGATGGCGGAGCGAGCCGGCGTGCGCGCACGCACGATCAACAGCGAGAACCGCGACGACTGGGAGGCGGTCCGCGAGGCGGTCGATCGAGACGAGGTCGACCTGCTCCTGATCTCGCCAGAGCGCTTCAACAATCCCGCCTTCCGCGACGGGATCCTCCCCACCGTCGCGGCGCGCTCGGGCCTGCTCGTGATCGACGAGGCGCACTGCATCAGCGACTGGGGCCACGACTTCCGCCCCGACTACCGCCGGCTGGTCCGCGTGCTCGAGCTGCTGCCGCGCGGCGTCCCCGTCCTGTGCACGACCGCCACGGCCAACGATCGCGTGATCGAGGACATCCGCTCGCAGCTCGGTGCAGAGCTCGCCACCCTCCGCGGTCCGCTCGCGCGCGAGAGCCTGGCGCTGTCGATGCTCGACACGACGTCGCAGCCCGAGCGACTCGCGTGGCTCGCGGACGTCGTCCCCGGCCTGGCGGGGTCGGGGGTGATCTACGTCCTGACGGTCGCCGACACCACGCGGGTGGCGTCGTTCCTCCGCACCCGGGGGATCGACGCCCACGCCTATAGCGGCGAGACGGAGGCGGAGCGACGTCTGGAGCTGGAGGAGGGGTTGATCGACAACGGCGTGAAGGCGCTGGTCGCGACGTCGGCGTTGGGGATGGGCTTCGACAAGCCGGACCTCGGCTTCGTGATCCACTACCAGTCGCCGTCCTCACCGATCGCCTACTACCAGCAGGTCGGCCGCGCCGGGCGAGCCTTGCCGCACGCCCCGGTGGTGCTCCTCCGCGGCACGGAGGACCGCGATATCCAGGACTACTTCATCGGCTCGGCGTTCCCGCCGCGGACGCGGGCGGAGGAGGTCGTCTCGCTGCTCGAGGATCGGGCCGCGCCGGTGAGCGAGAACGAGATCCTCGCCGCGGTGAACGTCCGGCCGATGCGCTTGAAGAACATGCTGAAGATCCTGGAGGTGGAGGGCGCCGTCGAACGTGCCGGCAGCAAGTGGCTTCGCACGCTCGCCCCCTGGCGCTACGACGAGGATCGCGTGCGCCGGGTCACCGAAGCCCGGCGGGCGGAGCAGGCGGCGATGGACACCTACGGTCGCACCGACGAGTGCCTGATGGCCTTCCTCCTCCGGCAGCTGGACGATCCAGACCCTCGTCCGTGCGGCCGGTGCATGGTGTGCACGGGCGGGTCGCCCTCGATCGAGCTCGATGCCGAAGTGGTGGCGAAGGCGCGCGAGCATCTCCGCTGGGCCGAGCTGCTGATCGAGCCCCGGCTCCAGTGGCCCAGCGGGATGGAGTGAGCCCAGAGGGCAGGATTCCGGACGAGCTCCGCCTTCGAGTCCGGCCGTTCGCTGAGCGTGTTCGACGATGGTGGCTGGGGCAGAGCTCGTCAAGCGCGGAACGCAGCGAGATGGCACTACTCCGATGCTCTCGTCGAGGCGGCTCGGCCGAACTGATCGCCCGACGGTGGCGACCAGCGACCCGTTCCCCACCTGGGTGACGTGCATCCCGTCCACCACCCGGCACCGACCTGGTCCCCGGCTTCGCCCGCAGGCTGGCCGACGAATCGGGCCTTCCGTTCCGACCGCTGCTGGTCAAGACGCGCGAGACGCAGCCACAGAAGGAGATCGAAAACTCCCAGCAGCAATTCCGCAATGTGTGGGGAGCACTCGGCGTGAGCGGCGAGCCGCGATTCTCCGGGCGAGCCCGTGCTGCTGGTCGACGACCTCTCGGACTCTCGCTGGACCCTCACGGTGGCCGGGGCCGTCCTTCTCGAGGCCGGTATCCGGGCCCGTCACCGCCGTTTGTGCTGGCGAAAGCCGTCAGTGACTAGCCCGCTTATGGTTCTCCGATGAGTGCGGGTGCTCGTTCCGAGAATGCGCTCGCGGCGCTCCTTGCTGTCGACCAACCATCTGGGCGACGCGGAGCCGCGCCGCTGGCGCCGGAGCGTTTCTGGTCGCTGCTGGTGGCCGCGGGTCCCGGAGCCGTCCGAGCTCTTCGCGACGTCCGGCCGGGGACATTCGCTCAGCGCACCGGGCTCGCCGGGCCGAAGCGGCCGGGGTCGAGCGACTCTTCGTCGGCGGGAACGAGTCTGGCTTTCGAGCTCGAGCGTTCTGGAGCGGCAAGGGTTCGCCGCCCTGACCCCGTTCGACGCCGGCTATCCGAGGACGCTTGCGCGATCGGCTCGGCGACCAAGCCCCACCGGTCCTGTTCACGGTGGGAGCACGCAAGCTGCTCTCAGAGGAGGCGATCGGGTCGTCGGCTCGCGCGCGTTTCAGCGGCGAGGGGAAGCGTGTCGCTCGACAGCCGGCGAGCGGGTGTGCGACTCGAAGTTCTCGCCGTGATTTCCGGCGGAGCCCAGGGCGTCGACCAGGCGGCGATGTCGGCCGCCCACGAGGCGGGTGGGCGGTGGTGGGGTACCTCGCGGAGTCGCTGATCCGTCGGGCGCGGGAGCCGAGCGTCCGCCGCGCCCTCGCCGACGGAACGACCTGCCTCGCGACGCCGTTCGATCCGTCTTCCGGGTTCTCGGCCGCCCACGCGATCGGCCGGAACAAACTGATCTACGCGAGCGCGCGCGTGACGGTGGTCGTGGCGAGCGACATCGAGCGCGGAGGCACCTGGGAAGGCGCCATCGAGGCGCTTCGGCGGGGGTTCGGCTCTGTCGCAGTGTGGGTCGGTCCCGGCGCCGGGCCGGGGAACGAGCGGCTCGCAGAACTCGGAGCGACGCCTGTCGAATGATCATCTCGTCGGTGCTCAGTGCGCCGCCCAACGCTGCCGTGACGCCACGCGCGGCCGAGCAACTGCCTCTCGATCTGTTGCGGCTCGCCTCCGGCGGCAGGCGGCGTCCAGGCGCCCGGTATCCTCGCTCGGTGATCGTCGACGAACCGATCCGGGGGTCGTTCGCCTATCTCGAACGGCCCGGGTTGTTCGCTCTCCCGGGGATCGATCAGCTGCAGCTGTTCATCGATCGGAAGCTGCCGGCGCCGCCGCTCACCCACCTCAGCGGGCTCGTGGTCGAGGAGGCCGGCACCGGCACCTCGACCTGGTCCATCCCGGCCAGCCCGTGGTGGCGGACGGCCGCCGGTGTGTTCGGAGGCGGTACGCTCGCGTTCGTCGCGGATGCCGCTCTCGCGGGCGCGGTCTTCACCACGTTGACGGAAGGGATGGTCCTGCTCTCCTCCGACCTGTCGATGAACTTCCTCCAGCCGGCGTCACCGTCCAGCGGACGCCTGATCGCACGCGGCACCGTGATCCACACGGGCCGAAGGCAGGGATTGTCGGAGGCGCGGGTCGAGGACGCGCGCGGTGCGCTGCTCGCCCACGCGACGTCGCGATGCGTCGTGCAGCCGTTGCCGTTCGATCCCCCCGAGGCGCCCGGCGCGCTCCCGATCATCGACCCTCCCGCCTTCGAGACCCCGGACCCATATCTCCGGCCGCCGGATGGAGAGGTACTTCCGCGATCGACATGGGATGAGGTCGGTGGGTTGGATCTCGTGCAGCTCTGGCACAAGGAGGAACGAGCGCCGGCGCCGGTCTGTGTCTATCTCGGGTTGCGGATCCACGACGTGGCCGAGGGGACCGTCACGATCACGATGCCCGCGTCCCTGTGGTTCTGCACGGGCTTCGGGACGTTCTACGGCGGGGTGCTGACGGCCTTCGCCGATGCGACGATCAACACGGCGGTGATGACGACCCTTCCCGCCGGCACGTCGTTCGGGACGCTCGATCTGAAGGTGAACTTCCTTCGGCCGGTCACGCCGGACGGCCGGGACCTGGTCGCGAGGGCGACCGTGGAGCAGCGGGGCCGGACGATCGCGGTGACCACGTGCCGCATCGACGATGCCGACGGGAAGCGCGTGGCCATGGCGACCGGGAGCGCGATGATCTCGCCGGATCGCCCCTGGGCCACCGTGGGCGACCTCGGCTAGCGACGCTTCGTTCCCTGCCTGTTCGGGTAGGGGGGAGATGACCCCGATACGAGGAGGGAGCGCACATATGCCGCCATCCGAGCGCGATCCACGCGAATGGCCCGGCAGCGATAGCACCGACAGCGAGACGGGCGGGTCCGACCCGAACCGTGAGGCGGAGGAGCGGAGCCTCGACGGATCCGATGCACCGGAACCGTCCTGGCGACCCGAGACGCCTGCGTGGGACCGTCCGGTGCCACGCTCCAAGACCACGACATCCGGTGTAGGCGGACCGATGGACACAGCCACCCCGACGCCGTCCACCGGGATCGGTGCGATGCCCGCCGATAGAGGGCCAACCGGCAGGAGCCTGACCCCGGGTCGTGGACCGACCGGCACGACGTCCACGGCCAAGAAGTCCACCGCCCGGAAGTCCACCGCCCGGAAGTCGACCGCCCGGAAGTCGACCGCCCGGAAGTCCACGAAGCGCGTGGCCGCGGGCAAGAAGGCGGCCGCAACACGGAAGCGGAAGGCCGCGCCGGCCCGCAAGGCCACTGCCCGCAAGTCAACGGCTCGGAAGCAGACGGCCCGGAAGTCGACGGCTCGGAGGTCGACGGCCCGGAAGTCGACGAAGCGAGTGGCCGCCGGGAAGAAGGCGGCCGCAACACGCAAGCGGAAGACCGCCCCGGCTCGCAAAGCAGCGGCTCGCAAGTCCACGGCCCGCAAGTCCACGGCCCGCAAAGTCCACGGCCCGCAAGTCCACGGCCCGGAAGTCCACGAAGCGAGTGGCCGCCGGCAAGAAGGCGGCCGCAACACGGAAGCGGAAGACGTCCGCGGCCCGCAAGTCCACAGCCCGGAAGTCGACGGCCCGGAGGTCCACGGCCCGGAAGTCCACGAAGCGGGTGGCCGCCGGGAAGAAGGCGGCCGCAACACGGAAGCGGAAGACCGCCGCGGCCCGACGGGCCCGCAGCCGGAGCTCGCGTTGAGGGACGAGGAGGGCGGATCGGCGGCCGGCGCCGTCGGTGACTCACCCGGCGAGCCGTTCGAGATCCCGGATGCCCCTGTCGCCGTCGAGGAGCCGGGAACCACGGCCGAGGAGCAGCGCGAGCGGTCCCTCGACCGCCGCCTCGCGATGGACGAGCCCGACGCATCGCCGACGGACCCACCCGCGGCCGAAGGGACGCGGCCGCATCCGATCCTGGACGACGACGTGGCGACCGAGGACGTCGTCGCGGAGAACAGCGATGTCCCGGTGGACGAGGAGGACCTCGATCGGACCCGGGAGGAGGCCGGAGAACTCTCCTCCGATCCGGCGGAGAGCGCGGAAGAATCCGCGATGCACATCGAGCGCGAGTAGGCGGGTTCGTCCGGTAGCCTCGCCCGCATGACGGGGACGCGGCTCGCGATCGCCTTCTCGTTGGCGGCAGGGATCGCCGGTGCGGCGCAGGCGTCGATCTCGGGAGCCCTCGGGCGGCGCCTGGGCACCATCGGCTCGGCAGGCTTCGGTGTGATCATCGCCGCGGTCCTGGTCGTCGCGCTCGCGGTGGCGCTCGGACGTGGGGGTTCGATCGTCGCGGCTCTCCAGCAGCCGCTCTGGCTGTGGCTCGGCGGACTCTTCGGCGCGACGATCGTCCTGGCGATCGCGTACGCGCCCCAGCGGATCGGCACGTTCGCGACCGTGGCGTTGCTGATCGCGGGACAGCTCGCGGCGGGAGCCCTGATCGACGCCTTCGGATGGCTGGGTTCGCCGCGGATCCCCGTCACGCTCGCGCGCGTCGCCGGTCTCGTCCTCGTGACGGCCGGCGCCGCGTTGACGCTGAAGCGCTGATCAAGGGCCCCGGTCTCGTCCCGCTACGGGCGTCGCACCGATACGACCATGTTCGCGACACGCGTCGCGAGGATGCGATCCCCCTTCTCCAGACCTTCCGGGACGCTCTCGGCGCCGAGTCGGGCCTGGGTCACGGACCGGTCGGGGAACCCCACCGCGAGGTCGTAGTACCGGACGCCGTGCAGATCGAAGGGAGCCACCTCCAGGACCACGGCCTCCTCCTCACCGAGCATCGCGTCAGCCTACCCAGGGCCTGTGGGTTCCGGCGGCTATGGTTGTCACATGGGAGCAACGGGGGTGGGTGCACGACGTCCTTCGGGGAGCGCCACACGCTTGGGTGAAGCTCTCGCAGTCACCCTGCTCGCTGTGACCCTGATGGCGATCCCCGCCACGCCGGTGTTCGCCGCGGAACGGGTCCCAGGGATCGACGTGTCGAAGTGGCAGGGCGACGTCGACTGGGCCGGGGTGGCATCGACGCCGGTGCGCTTTGTGATCATGCGGGCGACGATCGGGAACACGGCGTCCACGCCTCGGTCCGTCGACCCGAGGTACTTCGAGTACCTCGCAGAGGCGACGGCCAACGGGCTCGTCGTGGGCGCGTACCACCGTGCGAACGTCGGGCGAGCCCACGCCGACGCGACCCGTGAGGCGAATCACTTCGTGCGCAGCGCGCAGATCGCGGGGGGCGACGTCTTGCCGGTCCTCGACATCGAGGAGACCCACGGGCTTCCGATCGCGGCGATGCAGGACTGGGTGCGCGAGTGGGTCCAGCGGGTGTTCGCGCGGACGGGCGTGAAGCCGTTGATCTACACGAGCCCGCACTTCTGGCTCGCGAACATGGGCGATACGCGGTGGTTCGCCGATCACGGCTACCCACTGTGGATCGCCCATTGGGGTGTGTCGGCGCCGAGTGTGCCGGCGGACAACTGGGGCGGGAACGGCTGGAGGTTCTGGCAATGGACCTCCACCGGGCACGTCGCCGGGATCGTGGGGAACGTCGACCGGGACCGGTTCGACGGCTCGAGCCTCGGTCGAGGCAAGATCGCCTCGCTCGAGGTCACCCCGGCGATGGGCGGCGCGATCGACGGCGCGCGGATCCACTGCGGCGGGGGCTCCACGAGGTGTGGTCGGCTCGCGAACCCCGACACCGTGGTCACGCTCGCCGCCACGCCGGGTCCGGGTGCGACGCTGCTCCGGTGGACCGGTGCCTGTCGCGCGGCCGGCGCGTCCCCCACCTGTGACGTGCCGATGCTCGGGGCGAAGGAGGTGTCGGCGGTGTTCGGCTATCCGGTCGACGTCGAGCGCCGGGGGACCGGCGACGGGACCGTCACGTCGACACCAGTCCGCCTCGACTGCGGCACGGCCTGCACGGCCGCGTTCGCCGCGGGGTCCACGGTGACCCTCACGGCGACCGCTGACTCCGCGTCGGCGTTCGCGGGCTGGACCGGTCCCTCATGTGGGGGAGGACCGGTCTGCTCGTTCCCCGTGTCCGCCCCCACCGACGTCGTGGCGACGTTCACGTCCGTCGTGAGCGTGGAAGAGGACGGAGCCGGCACCCGCTACGCGTGGGGGCGGACGACCGATCCGCGTGCGATCGGTGGCTCCTACCGGTGGGAGCGGCGGGCCGGTGCATCGGCGACGTACGACTTCTCGGGCGGGACGGTGACGCTCTTCACCGTGTCCGGTCCTGGCATGGGGAAGGTCAGGGTCCGGATCGACGGAGCGGTGACCGGCACGTTCGATGGGTTCGCCCGCATGTGGTCGACGGGGGTGAAGCGCCGCTTCGATGGGTTCGGTCCCGGGGCGCACGTGCTCTCCCTGGAGGTGCTGGGCACGAAACGTCCGGCGGCCACCGGCACGCGTGTCGCGGTCGATGCGCTGCGGTGGGGCGGCCAGATGCGGTCGGACCCTCCCGCCTCGTCCGTGCACTGGGCGACCGCGGTCGATGCCGGGGCGAGCGGTGGGGCATCGGCGATCAGCGATGCCCGCGGAGCGTCCGCGAAGCTCGCGTTCAGCGGGACCGGCGTCGCGCTCCGCACCCAGCGCGGACCGGGGATGGGGAAGGCCGAGGTGTGGGTGGACGGTGCCCTGCACAAGGTCGTCGATCTCTATGGGCCCGCGAAGTCGTTCGCGACCGTGCCACTCGTGTCGGGGCTCGCCGACGGCCCCCACTCGGTCCGCATCGTGGTCCTCGGTTCCCACCGCGCGGCCAGCTCCGGCAACGCGATCGTCATCGATCGCTGGCTCGTGCTCTAGAGAGCTCCGCGCCCGCGTTCGATCGCCAGCACGCGCCACCCGCCCGATGCCTCCTCGGCGGAGGAGTGGCAGGTGAGCCGCATCGGGGCTCCGGACATCCGCACCAGATGGACGACGAAGGGTCCCAGCGGCGTGTCGCATACGACCTCCGCTCGGTCCCCGCGACGAGCGTCGCGCACCCGCACCACGTCGTCGATCCGATCGAGCCCGAGGTGATCGCGCACGGCCAGATCGGCCGCCTGGACGTGGAAGGCGTTCGACGAGCGCCCGCGGTACCGGTGGAGCGGTGCGATCGTCTCCTCGCGATACGCGTGCATCAGGTCGGCGACCTCCTCCGGCTCGACCCGACCGAAGTACAGCCCGTGCGGGAACACGACGAGATTGGCGGCGAATCGGTCGCCGCCGACGTGGGTGCTCTCCCAGACAGCCTCGCGACCAGCCGCGGCGGCTGCCTCGGCGAGCGGACGGCCTCGCTCGGCGCAGCAGGGATCGCGACGGCCGTGGGTGCAGACGACGAACACGGGTGCGCCCGCCCGATCTCCTCCGAACGACCGCCGCTCGCGCGGGTCCAGGTGGGCGGCGTCATCGATCCGATCGAGGACCGCGGACCCGAGCCAGGCCTCGCGGGTGTCCACGGCGAAGCAGATAAGCGTGTTGTCCCCGTATTCCGGGAGGCGGTCGGGCTTCCGGATCAGCAGCACACGGGCGCCGGTCCTGTGTTCGAGCTGCCGGAGTTCCCGCCCCAGCCCCGCCGGCAGCCGGGCGTCGAGGAGCCCGTCGCGGCCCCACGGTCCCGGGTGCTCGATCAGCAACCAGTGCCGGATCGTGGAGGCCGTTCCCGCGAGCGATTCCCCGGCCGCGAGACTCCGCAGCGAGCAGCGGTCGTCGAGCGCGGGCACGCGGCGGCTCAGTGCCCGCCGACGATCGTGAGCACGCCCTCCAGGACGAGACGCCGGACGAGGACCGCGCGGCTCGCGGCATCGGGGAGGTGCTGCGCCAGGTCGCGGACGGTGAGCACGCCGTCGTCGAAGAGAAGGGCGATCTGGCGCATCGCCGGCTCGAGCCGCAGGGGCATCTCGAGCGAGCGATCCCCGAGGAGGGCCACCAGGCGATCGGGCTTCACGACGAGCTCGCAGATCGAGTCCGGACGGCGGGTCACGACCGAGCCGTCGACCACCGTGATCGGCGTCGCCCGCTCCGCGATCGTGCCCCGCGCGAGGGTCGCCCGTGTCGCGAGGAACCGCTGGCGGCGCTCGCCGGTCACCGCGTGCACGTCGACCTCACCGAGGGCGGAGGCGAGTGCCGCGAGCCGCCCGCCGAGCTCCTCGGCGAACGCGCTCGGATCCTCGAGCCATCCCGCCGGCACCGGCCCGTCGAGCGCGTCCGCGCTCCGGCCGGCGATGCCGGCGAGCACGTCCCGCCAGCGCGCCACGTGGATGCCCACCGTGAGGTGTCCCGAGAGCTCGTCCTGGGCGCGCGCGGCATGGGGGGTGCCCGCGGGCATGTAGATCGTGTCCCCGGATGCCACCTCGACGTCGAGGGGATCCCTCGGCTCCTCGCCCGGCGCCCCGTGGAGCTCCCAGCGCTTGCAGCCGAACGCCTGCAGGACGAAGACGTCGTGGGCGTCGACGTGCAGATCCAGGCCCTGCGCGCCGGCCGGAGTGACATAGGCGTTCACCTGGCACGGATGTCCGAGCTCGAGCTCGAGCCGGCGACAGAACCGCGTGACGGGCTCGGACCATCGATGCAGCCCCTGGAGGACGATCGTCGCGCCCTCTCCGAAGAGCGACGCGACCCGCGCAGGATCCGCGATCCCGGGCACCGGTCGTGAACCTGCCCGGCCGCTGCGCGTGTACGCGGACTCCGGGATCCGCTGGCCCGCCTTCACGAGACGGAAGAACGGCGACCGGAGCGCGGTCGTCGTGAGGAACCGGTCGACGTCGTCAAGGGACAGCAGGTCCTCGAACCCGCCGGGCGAGTCCCCGCCGAGGCGGACCGACGCCCGCGTCCCCCAGTCGTTCTCCAGGAACGACCGGGGGTCGCCGGCGCAGCGCTCGAGCGGCGGGCGCTCCGCCCCGACGCGTTCGAGGGTGCCCTGGCTCACGACGTGCTGTCGGTCCCGTCCATGTCCCCGGTGTCGGTGCCGTCGGCGTCCGTGCCGTCGGTTCCGTCCTGGTCCGCGGCGTCGCCGTCCTTCCCGTCGGTCGTGTCGCCGTCCGTGCCGTCCTGGTCCATCGTGTCGGGGTCCGTCTCGGCCCTCGGGCCGTCGGTCACCCCGGGCATCACCGTTCGGATGTCCTCGTCGGTGAGCTCAGTGGTCGTGGTCTCGTCCATGGCAGACCTCCTCTCCGCCCCGGTATACCCGAACGACGCGAGGGCCGCACATCGGACTCCCACGAACAGCGCCGTGGCTACACTGCCGCCCGGGCGAAGGGGAACGTGATCGCATGACGGAGGAAGGCGTGACGACCGCCGACCACGTGCTCGCCAACCGGGTCTCGTGGGACGCGGACGCCGACGAGTGGGTCGAGCGCGGGCACGTGCTCTGGGAGGGCGAGGAGCCCCGGTGGGGCACCTGGCACGTCCCGGAGACGGAGCTGCAACTGCTCCCCGACGTGCGAGGGCTGGACAGCGTCGAGCTCGGCTGTGGGACGGCCTATGTATCGTCCTGGCTCTCGCGTCGCGGGGCGCGTCCGGTCGGACTCGACAACTCGAGCCGCCAGCTCGCCACGGCCCAACGGTTCCAGGACGAGTTCGGGATCCGCTTCCCGCTGGTCCACGGCGACGCCGAGCGGACCCCGTTCCGCGATGCCAGCTTCGACCTCGCGATCTCGGAGTACGGCGCTGCGATCTGGTGCGATCCGTACCGATGGATCCCGGAGGCGGCGAGGATCTTGCGCCCCGGCGGGGAGCTGGTGTTCCTCGGGCATTCCTACCTCGCGATGCTCACGTTCCCGCCCGCCGACCTGCCGGCGACCGAGCAGCTCCAACGCGACCACTTCGGGATGCATCGGTTCGACTGGCCGGACGCGGAGGGCGCCGTCGAGTTCGCGATCACGCACGGCGACATGATCCGGCTCCTGCGAGCGTCGGGGTTCGAGGTCGAGGCACTCGTGGAGGTCCGGGCCCCCGAGGGAGCCGAGAACCCGACCGACCCGCTCGCCACGGCCGAGTGGTCCCGGCGGTGGCCTATCGAGGAGGGCTGGAAGGCTCGCCGGCGCGGCTGAGCCGCCGGACCCTCAACCCTCCGCTTCGGCCGCGGCGAGCAGCCTCGAGGCCGTCCGCTCCCACGTCCAGTGGTTCCCGACGAAGGAGCTGACCGCGCGCCGGAGCTCGTCCCGCTCTCGGTGGGGCAGTGAGAGCAGCCCGTCCACCCCGGCCGCCAGCCGGTGCACGGAGCCCTCGCCCGGTTCGAACGAGAAGAGTCCCGGCCTGCCGACGTCCTGTTCGAGCGCCGCCGCCACCTCGGCCAGTCCCGAGTGCCTGGCCACGATCGGGAGGGCCCCCGCCGCCGCTCCCTCGGCCGCCACCATCCCGAACGCCTCTTCCAGGATGGAGGGGACGACCTGCACGTCCATGGCCGCGAGGGCGCCGGGCGCGTATCGATGGTCGAGCAGCCCGGTGAACGTCAGGTCCGGCAGGCGTCCCGCCGCGTCGGGCGTCGTCGACGGGTCGACCGGGAGGCCGCCCGCGTCGCGGAGCCACGCGACCACCTTCCGGTCGCCCCGCCGCAGGGCGATCGCCAGCGCCGCCAACCAGTCGCGGTCGGAGCCGAACCCTACGACGAGCGCCGCGGCCTCGTGCCGGAGGGCCGGGAGCGCCTCGAGGAAGACCTCGACCCCTTTCTGCGGGATCAGCTTGCCGAGGTAGCCGACGATCGGGCCGTCTCGATCGGCGAGCCGCCGGATCCGCGCGGCCGCCTCGAGCTCCGGCACATCCTCGTCGTAGCGTTCGAAGAGCGCGTCGATCGCCTCCGCGTCCCTCGCGTCGAGCGCCCGCTCGACCTCGGCGTCGAGCGCGGATGGGCGTCCGTTCCGCGTCGCTTCGTCGTGTTCGAGCCGGTCCGCCACCTCTCGGAGGGCCTCCGCCCTCGGTCGCGGCCGGAACGTCGCCACGTTGACCCCCGGTGGGACCACCCGGATGTTCGAGGTGGTCTGCGGCACCAGCTCCGAGCATCGCCGGAGCACCTCGGCGCTCGGGCCGACGACGGCGAGGGCAGCCTCCAGTCCTTCGCGAGCGAGGGTCTGGTACCGGGCCTGGGGCCGGATCGCGTACTCGAGGTCGCTGCCGTGGATCTTCGCGACGTAGGAACCCGCTCCCATCGCGCGGCGCCCGATCGCGGCTCCGGGGATCCCGTGACCGACGAACGTGACGTCGGGACGATGTGTCGCCGCGGCGGCGCGGAGCGCCTCGACGTTCGCGCGCAGGTAGGTCTCCAGCTCGTCCTCGGCCAGGTCGACGAAGGGGCGGACGTCCTCGAACCCCTCGTAGTGATCGACGACGAACACGGGGAGGAGCGTGCCGATCTCCGGGCGGAGCAGGACGCATCGGCCCGGAGCATCGGACGCGTTCCGATTCGGATCGAGCGTCGAGGTCCCGTCGCGGGCCAGCACCCCCCAGGCGTCGATCCATGGGTACCGCTCCGGATGTCGCTCCTGGCACACGAGCAGCACGTCGTGTCCTCCCGCCCGCCAGACCTCGACGATCCGGGCCGTCGCGACGTTGGAGCCCGACCCCTCCAAGAGCCATCCGTGCCACACGAGGATCCGCACGTGCGCATGCTAGGGGTGCGATCCGGGGGCGGCGCGCCCCGCGCCCGGCCGATATGGTGCCTGCCCCCGACGGCCAACCCAACGGAAGGAGCCACCCACCGATGCGCGCGTTCAATCCGGCCGGCGTTCCCGGTCCGTTCGGAAGCTATTCCCACGGGATGGAGGTCGAGTCCCCGATGCGGCTCGTCTTCGGGGCCGGGCAGACCGGCGTCGACACCGACGGACGGATCGGGGCGGACATCGAGGAGCAGTCGCGGCTGCTCTGGCGCAACATCGAGGGGGTGCTCGCCGGCGCGGGCATGAAGATCTCGGACATCGCGCAGCTCACGATGCTCCTCGTGCGGCGGGAGGACCTCCCGACGGCACGAGCGGTCCGAGAGGAGTACCTCGATGGGCACCGCCCGGCGTCGACACTGCAGTTCGTCGCCGGCCTCGCCCATCCCGACTGGTTGATCGAGGTCGACTTCGTCGCAGCCCGGTCGACGACCTGAGAGCCTTGCCGGAGGGGAAGCGATGAACGGTGGGCAGGCGGGCGAGCAGCGAGGGACGTTCTCGCTCGAGGCCTTCGCCGACGAGCTCGCGGTCGCGGGGGCCAACCGGGCGTTGGGGACCTCACTCTGGTTCGAGAACGACCACGTCCGGATCTTCGAGCTTCGCCTCGACCCGGGCGAGCGCGGACCGTTCCACGTCCACGACGCCACGTACTTCTGGACGGTGGTGGAGCCCGGCCGTGGGCTGCAGCGCTTCGCTGACGGGACCTCCGTGGAGCGCGACTATGCCCTCGGGGAGACGCGGTACCTCCAGCACTCGCCGGAGGACCCGCTCGTCCACGACCTCGAGAACGTCGGTGCCTCGGTGCTCCGGTTCGTCACGGTCGAGCTGAAGCACTGAAGGAGGATCGGATGGCGAACGCGAACGGCGCCGTGGTCGACATCCATTCGCATGTGATGACGCCGGAGGCACAGGAGCTGGCCCGGCCGTTCTTCACCCCGGAGAAGGATCCCTTCTTCCGGTACATGAGCCTCTCGACGAGGGCCTACAACACGGAGCACATCCCGGAGGTCATGCCCGGCCTCACGCTGCCGGACGTACGACTCCGCGACATGGATCGCATGGGCGTCGACGTGCAAGCGATCTCGGTCATGCCGCCCCAGTACTTCTATTGGGCTGAGCCCGACCTCGGCGGGAGGCTGGCGCGGCTGGTGAACGACCATCTCTCCGAGATCGTGCACGCGCATCCGGATCGGTTCGTCGGCCTCGGAACGATTCCCCTCCAGGACGTGGAGCTGGCGCTCGCCGAGTTGGACCGTGTCGTCCGTGACCTGCGATTCACCGGTCTGGAGATCTGTACCAACGTGAACGGTCTCGACTACGACGACGCTCGGTTCCTCCCGTTCTTCGAGAAGGTCGTGGAGCACGACCTCCTCCTCGTCGTGCATCCGCACGGCTTCTTCGACGGCCGCCGGCTGGCCGACCACTACCTGATCAATACCGTGGGGATGCCGATGGACTCGACCGTATTCATCGCTCGGATGATCTTCGGGGGGGTCCTAGAGCGGTTCCCCGACCTGAAGGTTTGCGTGACGCACGGCGGCGGCTACCTCCCGTTCGCTCCGGCGCGGTTCGACCACGCCTACGAGGCGAGGGATGACTGTCGTGAGCACATCAGTCGACCGCCGAGCACCTATCTGGCGCAGATGTACTTCGATACGGTCGTGTTCGATCCGGAGATGCTCGGGACGTTGGTGAGCCGATGGGGAGCCGACCACGTGCTGCTCGGCACCGACTACCCCTTCGATATGAGCGAGGCAGATCCGTTGGGCCTACTCGATCGGGTGGGCGGCCTCGACGAGGCGGATCGGGCGATGATCGCCGGAGGCAACGCCGCCCGTCTCCTGCGGCTCGACTGACGACTCGGCCGCGAGATCAGGGAACGGGACGTGCTCCGGAGCCAGGAGCGCCCGAACCGACGTTGGCCACATCGAGCACGGCCCGTCCCACGACGGAACCCGCCGTGAGCGCCGCGAACACCTCGTTCACCTGTTCCAGCGGTCGCACCATCCCGACCACCATCGAGACGAGGCCGCGTTCGACGAGCGACACGGCCTTCGCGAGGTCGTCCCGATGGGCGAACCGAGACCCGACGTAGTCCACCTCGTCGAGGACGAGACGCGTCGTCGGAACGGTGAGCGAGGAGTCGGGCGCGTACCCCACGCCGACGACGCGGCCACCCGGCCGAACGAGCCGCCGCGCGAGCGCGAGCGTGTCGTCGTGGCCGACGGTGTCGATCACGACGTCGACCCCGTCGCCGCCGGTCTCGTCCACGATCCCGCCGATCGCGTCCTGGTCGTCCACGCGCGCCGCGTCCAGACCGAGATCTCGCGCCGCGGCGATCGTGGGTTCGTGGATGTCGAAGGAGATCATGCGAGCGCCCGAGGCCCGGCCGACCTGCGCTGCGTGGATCCCGACCCCGCCGAGCCCGATGATCGCTGCCGTCATGCCGGCCCCGACGCCTCCGCGCGTGACCACGGATCGATACGCCGTGCCGAGCGCACATGACATCGATGCCGCATGGATCGGGTCGATCGACGGGGGGATGGCGACGAGGCGTCCCAGGGGGACCGCGATCCGTTCGGTGAAGCCGCCCGGGTGGGTGAAGCCGGTCCAGGCGGTCATCCGTCGGCAGAGGGTCTCGTCGCCGCGGCGGCATGCGGAGCACCCCCCGCACGACCAATAGTGGTACACGACGGCACGCGTCCCCTCGGCGATCGAGTCCGGTGGATCCGCCGCGATGACACGCCCGTGGATCTCGTGGCCCGGGATATGGGGGAGGGCGAGATCCCCGCTGAACGGCATCTGCCCTCGCGATGTCTTCACATCGCTGAAGCAGACCCCGCTCGTGAGGATCTCCAGCATCGCGTGGCCGCGCCGCAGCTCGGGCTCCGCCACCTCGATCGGCTCGAGCGGCCGGTCGTAGCTCGTCACGGCCATCGCGCGCACGGCACTCTCCTCCGGCTCAGGCCGCCACGGGCACGGGGTCGCGACTGCGACGATCGGAGGTGACGCCGAGCCCCACCCCGGCCAGCACCAGCACGAGACTGCTCGCGACCGCCGGCGTGAGCCGTTCGTTCGCGATCGGGATCGACGAGAGGAGCCCGACCACCGGGACCGCCATCAGCGTGAGGTTCGTGGTGATCGCGGGGAGGCTGCGGCTGATCGTCAGGAGGCCCCAGAATCCGAACGCCGAACCGAGGAACACCTGGTACGCGATCACACCCGCGGTGGCCGCCGTCCATCGGATCTCGGGGATGCCTTCCAGCACCGCGGCGAGCACGACGATCGGGACGGCGGCCAGCGCGAACTGCCACGGCATCAGCTCGAAGGGCGTCCCCTCCCATCGGTGAGCGCGGATGTGCACGGTGGTCGATGCGTTCGCGATCGCCGCGACCAGGAGCATGCCGAGACCGATCAGCAGGTCGCTGTCGCTCCAATCGAGCGTCCACGGCTCGATCAACAGGACGACCCCGGCAGTGCCGAGCGCGAGACCGGCGACGCGGAGCGACGTGAGGCGTTCGTGGAGGAACACGACGGCCAGCGGGACCGTCCACAGGCTCGCGGTGTAGACGAGGATCGAAGACCGTCCCGGGGGGACGAACTCGAGGGCGCTGAACACGAGCGCCGTCACGAGCGCGAGGCGCGCGAGGCCGACACTCCACAGGATGGGTCGATCGGCCGCGCGCGGGCGCGGAACACCTCGCGTTGCCATCCCGGCGGCGACCACGATCGCCGCGCCTCCCATCCGGAACGCGGCGAGCCATAGGGGAGGGACGAGGTCCACGCCCGCCGACATGATCGGCCAGTTCAGCCCGAGCACCGCGACGGTGGCGGCGGCGAGGAGGTAGACGGCCGGCCGACGGAGCACGGGTGCCTGGTCGTGGGAGCGGACCCAGAAACGATCGCGTGCGACGGTCCGCGATCCGGCGTCTTCTCGGTCATCCGGCCGGTCGTCCGTCATCGCATCCGGTTCGGTCGGCATGGCTCGCGGACGACGGCCCGCCTAGTCGAGCAAACGATCGTCGTACTCGACCCTCGACAGGATGCGGGGCGCGTCCTCGGTCACGAGGACCATGTCCTCGATCCGCACGCCGCCGCCCCCCTGCACGTCCGGTACCCACACCAGGGGCTCCACCGCGAAGACCATCCCGGGCTTGAGGTCGAAGACCGTGGATCCCGGCAAGGTCTCGCCGATGTACGGAGGCTCGTTCGCGCCCATCCCGATCCCGTGTCCGATGAACAGGCTGAACAGGTTGTCGCCGAAGCCGTGCTCTCGGACCTCCGCGATGATGGCGTCCGCCACGTCCTGGTTCGTGCGACCCGGACGCATCACGTCCACGCCGGCCATCAGCCCTCGGTAGACCGCGGTGTACACACGCTTCTGCATCGCCGATGGCTTCCCGACCATCATCGTCCTGCCGATATCGGCGAAATAGCCGTTCCACATCGCGCCGATATCGATGAAGCAGAGGTCGCCGTTGCGGATGATCTTGTCCGTGCAGATCCGATGCGGCGGCGACATGTGCTCGCCCGAAGCGACGAAGGGGGTGATCACGTGCGCCATCTCCCCGCCCATGTAGAAGAGGGTCTGCATCGCGTCGCCGGCCACCTCGTTCTCACGGCGGCCGGAGCGGCTGGAGTCGATCGCTCGTTGCGTGACCGCGTCGCCGATCGCGCATGCCTCCTCGATGATCGCGATCTCGTCGTCGCTCTTGATCAGGCGCACCTGCTGCATCAGGTGGTCCCCGTCCGTGGGTTGGAGATCCGGGAGATGGGTCTGCATCGACTCGACGAGCGAGTAATTCACCTGGTCGACGCCCATCCGGCCGGCCGCCACCCCCAGCTCATTCAGGAGCGGCGCGAGGGTCGCTTTGACGAATCCATCCACGAGCTCGCGCTGCTCCATGATGGGGATCGGGTGCGCCGCGGTCAGCCACGACATCCCCATCGACGCTTTGTCGATCTCGCCGCCCGAACACAGGAGCACCGGACCCGCGTCACGCGTCAGGAGCACCCCGTTGAGGGAGCTCATCTTGCCGGCGATCAGCTGTGCGCGGAGCGATGTGAGGTAGCGGACGTTCTCGTCCTTCCAGAGGAGGAGCGAGTCGATGTCCGAGTTCCGGAGAGCCTGTTGCGCCGCCGCGATCCGATCGCTCCGGAGGCGGGGGAAGTCGATCCGATCCTCCCAGTCGACCCCGAATGGTCCGCGCGCGTAGCCGCTCATCACTCTCCTCCGGGTCTGCCCTGATCCCGGGGCCGGCTCTCGGCCTCGCTCCCACGACGAGAACGAGGTCCCGGGCTCCCGGGTCTCTCCGGGCGGGTATGTATCATACATCCTGTCGGAAGTGCGAACGAAGCGCCCAGATGCGCTGGTCGCAAGTGGGGAGAGGTGCGCGGCATGGCAACGGACAAGGCCGTCACAGGTGACGTGGACTGGGCAAGCATCGCCACCACGGGTGGGAGGCGTACCGCACATGAATTCGTGAAGGACTCCCTCCGCCGGGCCATCCTGCGAGGCGACCTGAGCGGCGGGTCCCGGCTGATCCAGGCCGACCTGGCGACCATGCTGAACGTCAGCACGACCCCTGTGCGGGAGGCGCTGCGGGACCTGGCCACGGAGGGGTTCATCACCCTGGACCGGCACCGCGGCGGCGTCGTCCGAGAGCTGAACTGGCCGGAGATGGAGGAGATCCGCCTGATCCGGCACCAGCTCGAGCCGCTGGCGGTCCGGCTCGTGGTCGAGAAGATCACGGAGGAAGAGCTCCAGGAAGCCGAACGGTTGCGGGAGCGGATGGCGAAGGAACGCGACCTCGGCAACTGGGTCGAGCTGAACACCCAGTTCCACCTGGTCTTCCATGATTCGACGGGCGTGTCGCGCCTCGCCTCGATCCTGAAGGGGTTCGAGGAGGCGTCAACCGTCTACGTGGCACAGGCCCAGCGGTGGCATCCCGAGATCCGGCGGCGCGCGGACGACGAGCATCAGGCTCTCATCGAGGCGTTCCGCAACCGTGACGCCGATCGGGCCGCGGCCGTGATGCAGGGGCACGCCGCGATGCCGATCGAGATGACCCGGCCCGAGGAACGCGGAGCGGGCTGAGCGGAGAGGCTCCGGATCCGGAACGGCGCCGGAAGAGCGAAAGGGAGCGACGGACATGGACACGGCTCGGCTCGGCATCGTCGGACTCGGATGGTTCGGAGGTGTCCTGGCGAAGAGCGCCCAGGCATCCGGCGTCGCGGACGTCGTCTCCTGCTACGCGAGGACGGCCGAGACCAGGGCTGCATTCGCCGAGGAGCACGGCTGCCGTGCCGCGGGGGACCTCGACGAGTTGCTCCTCGATCCCGAGGTCGACGGGGTGATCGTGGCGACCCCGCATTCGACGCATACGGACATCGCGGTATCGGCCGCGGAGGCGGGCAAGCATGTGTTCGTGGAGAAGCCCCTCACCCTGACCGTCGCGGAAGCGAAGCGGGTGGGAGACGCCGCGGCGCGGGCTGGTGTGACGGTTCAGGTCGGGCACAATCGACGCCGCCAGCCGGCCAACCGACGGATCAAGGCGATGATCGACGCCGGCGAGCTCGGCGACGTTCTCCAGCTCGAGGGCATGCACACGGCCGCAGGCGGCCACAAGCCCGACCTCCCTGCGTGGCGGAAGGATCCCGCCGAGTGCCCCTTCGGCGGGATGACGGCGCTCGGCGTCCACACCGTGGACACCTTCCACTACTTCTTGGGCCCCGCGAAAAGGGTGACGGCGCTCAGCACGCGGTTCCACGGGTTCAACGACCTCGACGACGCGACGACCGTGCTGCTCGAGTACGAGTCGGGTCCGATCGGGTCGATCAACACGACGTACTTCGCTCCGCCGGTCGTCTCGCTCTCCGTGTTCGGCAGCGACGCCGCGGCGTGGAACGAGGAGGACGGCGCACGCCTGTACACACAGGTGCGGAGCGACCCGATACGCACCGAGCACGAGGTCGAGACGATCGACACGATGCACGACGAGATGGTCGAGTTCGCACGCTGCATCGGGGGAGAGTCCGAGCCGGAGACCGGCATGCCCGAGGCGATCGAGGTCGCCGCGGTCCTGGAGGCGATCGGGAGGAGCGTTGCGTCCGGGAGCGTCGTTCAGCTGGCCGACCTCCGCTAGACGATCACGCCGGCCGGCGCGTCCTGGTCCCGCTCGGCGCGCAGGGCGAGCGCGGAGTGGATCGTCACGGCGCCGACCACGAGGAGGCCGCCTGCGAGCACCTCGCCGGACGGGCGTTCGCCCACTGCGAGCCACACCCAGAGCGGACCGAGGAGGGTCTCGAGCAGGGCGACGAGGTTCACCTCGGGCGCGGCGACGTGATGCGTGGCGCGGGTGATCAGCGTGAGCGAGACAGGCAGGATCACGATCCCGAGCAGCGCGAGCAGGAGGAGGTCACGGCCGCCGATCCATGGATCGGCGCCCGCGAGCAGCCCGACGAGCGCCGCCCCGACGCCGCCGACCGCGATCGCCGGCGTCATGTCGGCCGGTCGGGCGGCCCGTGAGACGGTCAGGTAGCCGGCGAAGCACGTCGCTCCGGCGAGCGCGAGCAGGTCGCCGTCGACGTCGCCTTGGCCGACGCTCCCCCCGAGGATCAGCGCGAGTCCCGCGACCACGGCGAGGCCCGTGAGCCACGTGCGCGCCGCCGCCCGTTGGTGGAGGAAGACCCGCCCGAGGACGGAGGCGATCAGTGGACCCGCGGCGATGATCACCAAGACGCTCGCCGCATCCGTCCGATCGAGCGCCGAGACGAACGCGATGCTCGCCGCCGCGAAGAGCGCACCGGCGAACAGATGGGGGGCGGTCGGTCGCCAGGAGCGGCTACCGGCAGACGGACGCAGGAAGAGCAACAGGAAGACGGTGCCGACGGTGGTGAAGATCCCTCGCCACGCCACCGTGGTCCACGCGTCCGCGTCCACGGTTCGGACGATCAGGGCGTCGGGGCTGATCACCACGACGCCGATCGCGCAGAGCGTGATGCCCCGGAGGTGCTCCCGACGGCCACTCGCTCTTCTCACGACGTCAATGGCCGCCACCGATCCCTTATCTAGACAAGCCATCGCATATTCTATAGAGTGCGTCACTTGATCGGGCCCGACAGCACGGGGAGGGGGCTCCACATGGGTGGTCGCAGGGTGCTTCGCGGTCTCGCGCTCCTTGCCGCCGCAACGCTCATCGCAGCGTCGTGCGGCGATGACGGTGGCGGTGGCGGCGGTGGCGGCGGTGGCGGCGGCGAAGAAAGCAACATCATCCGCTTCACGTTCGCGCCGGATCCGGCGTGGGACTGGGTGAAGGACCAGGGCATCCTCGAGGCGATGGAGACGGAGTCGGGATTCCGCATCATCCAGCTCGCCACGTGGGACGAGTTCGCCACGTTCGCCGGCGGTCACGCCGACGTGATCTCGACCGGGACCTACGAGACGCCATTGCTCGAGGAGCAAGGCATCGAGACCGTGACGTTCGGTCAGTTCAACATGAACAAGGACGTCCTCGTCACGGCGAACCCTGAGTACCGGACGGCGGCGGACTTCCCGGAGGGATGCAAGATCGCGTCCGAGTCCGTGAGCGGGAACACGATCATCTGGGCGTCCCTGATCAACGAGCTGGATGGTCGGGAGGTCGGCGAGGGCTCCGACGACATCGGGATCGTCACCGCCGACTACCAGATCATCCCGAACCTCCTCCGCGAGGGAGAGGCGTGCGCCGGGATCCTCGACCCCACGCAGGTGATCGCGGACATGGCGTCGGGGGACCTGACCGTGATGTACGACGGGAAGGCCGCTGCGCAGCTGTACGGCGAGGAGATCGTCCCGGGCCACGAGGGCGTGCTGAGCAACGCGTTCGTGTCGCGAGCGGAGTGGTTCGATGCGAACCCCGACGCAGCCGCGTTCTTCCTCGAGGTGTGGGACTGCGCGATGGTGCAGTGGGCGGATCATCGGGACGAGATCATCGACACGTACCCGCAGCACTTCGCGGTCGAAGACGAGTCCCAGGCTCAGTTCATGAAGGACTACTTCGAGAACACGTTCGATTGGTTCGTGGAGAGTCCGTACCTCACCGAGGAGTGGATCGAGGGCGAGCGCCCCGTCTTCGACCTCGTGCAGGAAGCGGAGATCATCCCCGCGGACGCGGAGTTCCCGCGTCACGAGGCGATGGAGCCGCCCGACGACTCCCCCTGTCCGGAGGGGTTCTAGCGAGCAGTTCGGTGCCGGCGTCACGCGCACGCGCGTGACGCCGGCACCACCTCCCCACCCGCGATGGCGACGACCGAGAAGACCCTCGAAGAGATCGAGCAGGAAGCGATCGACGCGCTCGCGTCGGGTGGTCGACGGACGCGCTCCAAGGTCCTGTACTCCGGTCTCGGGGCCCTGAGCTTCCTGGCGACCTGGGCCTTCTTCTCCACCCAGCTCGAGCCCTACGTGCTTCCCTCCCCGCTCGCCGTGGCGCAGCGGATGTGGGAGCTCACGACGTCGGGAGACGTCTTCATCAACTTCGCGAGCAGCTTCGGCAAGACGATGGCCGGGTGGGCGATGGCGCTCGTGCTCGGCATCCCGATCGGCTTGCTGATGGGTCGGTACCGCTACGCCCGCGCGTTCTTCCACGACTTCGTGTACCTGTTCGCGAACGTGCCACTGCTCGTCTACGCGGTCATCGCCGTGATCGTCTTCGGGATCAGCCCGTGGGGGCCCGCGTTCGTCGTGATGCTCGAGGCCTTCACGGGGATCGCGATCAACACGGCCGCGGGCGTGGAGTCGGTCGACCGTGGGCTCCTGGCGATGAGCCGGTCCTTCGGGCGGAGCAGCAGGAGGACCCTCCGGAGCATCGTGATCCCATCGGTGGTCCCGTTCCTGTTCGCGAGCGGACGGGTCTCGTTCGCCAACTCGTGGAAGCTGGCCGCTTTGGCCGAGACGTTCGGCGGCTACCTGGGCATCGGGTATCAGCTCGAGAAGGCGTTCCAGACCTTCTCGGTGGTCACGCTGCTCGCCTGGATGTTCTTCTTCGTGATCTTCGTGATCCTCGTCGAGCGGGTCCTGATCACGCCCGCGGAGCGCAGGGTGTTCGCGTGGCGCGACCCGGCCGGTGCGAGGGAGCGCGTGTCGTGAGCGAGGCCCAGGTCAGCGTCCAGGGATCGCCGTCCACCGCCGACATCCCCGCATCCCTGCTCGCGCCGCCGACGCATCCCTGGTGGTGGTGGCTCGGATCGGACCGGGCCGCCCGGTACACCGCGCGGCTCGTCTTCCTGCTGGTGTGGCAGTGGGCGGGCACGACGTTCCAGGACATCCCGGCGCCCACGGGGACGATCGAGTTCCTGATCGAGGAGTTCCAGCGCGGTGAGGTCTTCCCGAACATCGCGATCAGCCTCTTCCGCGCGGTGATCGGCCTGACGCTCGTGCTCGTGCTGGGCGTCGCGACGGGGATCGCGATGGCGCGGTGGTGGCGCGTGCGGTACTTCCTCACCGACCTGATCCTGGTGGGGATCACGCTCCCCGCGTTCATCTGGGCGTTGCTCGTCGTGATGTGGTGGGCGTTCAGCAACATCGGCCCGATCACGGTGTGCGTCGTCTCGGCCACCCCGCAGCTCGTGGTCAACACGTTCCAGGGAGCGACGGCCACGCCCGGGAAGCTGCTCGCGATGTCGGATGCCTATCGCGTGGGTGAGCGCCGGCAGTTCCGGTGGCTCGTGATCCCGTCGATGATGGAATACATCGCGGCCGGGTTCCGCTCCGCCGTGCTCGCCGGGTGGGGCGCGGTGCTCCTCGTCGAGTGGTTCGGGAACGACAGGGGCGTCGGTTTCCGGGCGCACTACTGGTACGACGCGCACAGTTTCGAGGGGATGATGGGCTGGGGTCTCGTGATGATGGTCATCATCCTCACGTTCGACCGGATGGTGATGGACCGTGTGGTCCGCCACTTCCGGAGCTGGCGAACGGGGGAGCAGCAGTGGTCGTGACATGCGGACGCCGCCGACCCGGCCGACCTCGAAGGGAAAGGTGAGCCCACGTGGCCCGACTGGTAGCCCACGATGTCAAGAAGGTCTTCCCGCCCACCCGGCAGGGACAAGACCCGGTGTTCGCGCTGCGGAACGTCACGTTCGAGGCCGAAGGGCACACGTTCGTGACGTTGGTGGGGCCGTCCGGGTGCGGCAAGAGCACGTTCCTCAACATGGTCTCGGGTATCGAGTCGCCGAGTGCGGGCACGCTCGAGGTCTTCGGCAGGACCGAGGGTGACGCACGGATCGGCTACGTGTTCCAGGATCCGCGGCTGCTGCCGTGGAAGACCGTGTTGGACAACATGGTCTACGTCCTGGACGAGGGCACATCCGAGGAGCGCGCAGAACGCGGCCGCAAGTATCTCGACCTCGTGAACCTCGGCTCCCGGGCCGGGATGTACCCGGGGCAGCTCTCCGGCGGCATGCAGCAGCGGGTCGGGATCGCACGCGCTCTCTCGATCGAGCCGGACCTGCTCCTGATGGACGAGCCGTTCAGCCACCTCGACGCGATCACGGCCCGTGACCTCCGCGTGGAGCTGCAACGCCTCTGGCTGGACACCGGCTCCACGATCCTGTTCGTCACGCACGACGTGTTGGAAGCAGTACTGCTCTCCAGCCGGGTACTGATGATGAGCAGCCAGGGCGTGATCTTCCGTGATCTCACGATCGACCTGCCGTTCCCGCGCCGGCAGACCGACCGGGAGGTCGCGATCCATCAGGCCGAGATCCTCGAGCTCTTCGAGGAGATGGAACGACCGAAGGTCGACGCGTGAACCGCGCGCCCTCGACGCGCACCGTCGCGTGACCGAACCGGCAAGCGGAACAGCGCACCGAGCGAACCGAACGAACGGAGGAGGAGACATGCTCAGACACACCGCGTTCTTCATGCTGAAGGAGGGCAACGGGCCCGAGGAGATGCGATGGATGCAGAAGGGTTCGGCCTTCATGCGGTTCACGGCCGCCGGCCCGGTCGCGATCGACTTCGGAGCCGATCTGTTCGGAGGATCGACGCACCTGTCGGAGACGAAGCCGTGGGACCGGACGCCGCGGTGGCGGGCGGCCACGGACGGACCGCCGTGCGACTACGACGTGGCGCTCCACCTGGACTTCGAGGATCAGGCCGGCCTGGAGGCCTACAACAAGGACGACGTCCATCATGAGATCGCCGTCTACAACGCCTCCGTGTGCCAGGGGGAGCTCACGGCGAGGATCGATTGGTTGTACGACGGCGAGCCGCTGATGACGCCCGGCCACGTCCGGCACACGGCGATGTTCATCTGGAAGGACGACGTCGACGAGACCACGAAGGAACGCGCGTTCGCCGAGGTCAAGCGCCTGAGCGACGAGGCGGGAGTCGAGCGGCTCACGCTCGGGACCAACGTCGGCACGCTGAAGACCGACTACGACTGGATCCTCGATCTCCAGTTGCCGGACGCCGACGCGGCCGAGGCGCTCCGGGCGGGTGACGGGTACCGGGAGACGATGCGAGCGATCGCGGATGCGACGAAGTACGAGTGGACGGCCCGGATGACCCATCGGATGCACGGTCACTAGGCGGCCGGGGAGACGACGACATGAGCGTCACGGATCCGATCATCGACGTCCACTGCCATTGCACCCTCCAGCGGTTCCAGCGAGCCGTCCTCGAGGGTGGCGGCGACTGGCACGGGATGACCACCGCGGACGGTGAGCTGGACAACCTGAAGAACCGCTGGGACGTCCCGAAGCGGATCGAGACGATGGACGAGCTCCGCATCGACGTGCAGCTCGTCTCGCCGACCGACGTCTTCTACCAGTACCACCAGCCGCCGGAGGTGACGGAGCGGATCGCCCGGGAGGCGAACGAGGAGATCGCCGGGATGGTCCGCGATCACCCGGACCGGTTCATGGGGCTGGGGACCCTCCCGATGCAGGACCCGGAGCGCGCGGTGGCGGAGATGACGCGCGGCCGGGAGGAGCTCGGCCTCACCGGGTTCATGATCGACGATCACGTGAACGGGTTGACCTACGACCACGACCAGTTCGAGCCGGTCTGGGAGGCTGCGCAGGGCCTCGGTACCTTCCTCCTGATCCACCAGTTCCAGCACACCACCGTCACGTACCGAACACGCAGGTACTTCCTGCTGAACTCGATCGGGAACCTCGTCGATCGGACGATCACGTTCGCGGCGTTCATCTACGGAGGCGTCCTCGATCGCTACCCCGACCTCACGATCTGCCTCTGTCACGGGGGCGGCTATGTCCCCTTCGCCCTGGACCGGCTCGACAAGGGCTGGGAGGTGTGGGCGGGGCAGCGAGGGAAGTCGCAGGATCGACCCAGTAGCTACGTGCGGCGCTTCTACTACGACTCCGTGGTCTACACCCCCCGCAACCTTCGGTTCCTGATCGACGTCGTGGGGGCGGACCGGGTCGTGTTCGGGACCGACTGGCCGGCTCCGATGACCTTCGACGACCCCGTCGGCCGTCTCGAGACCATGGCCGAGCTTTCCGATGACGAGCGGCACGCGGTGCTCCGTGGGACGGCCGCGAGTCTGTTCGAACGGCGTCCGGCATGACGGAGGTGGAGTCTCCCGTCAGCCCTTCGAGGAAGTCCAAGGTCTTCGTCGTCCAGCCGATCATGGACGTCGGCCGCCGCGCGCTCGAGGAGTTCGCCAGTGTCGAGGTCTTCGACTCCGAGCGGATGATCGGCAGGGAGGCCCTGCTCGACGGCGTCCGGGACGCCGACTACCTCTGGATGCTCGGAGACACGCCGATCGACGAGGAGGTGATGGAGGCCGCCCCACGCCTCAAAGGGATCGCCACGATGGCGTTGTTCCCCAATGTCGTGGACGTGGAGGCGGCCACCAGGCGCGGGTTGCCGGTGACCGTGGTCCCGCACGTGATCACGAAGACGACCTGCGACCTGACGTGCGCATTGGTGATCGGCCTGGCCTGGCGGATCGTGGAGGCCGACCGCTTCGTACGCGATGGCCGGTTCCACCAGGAGCAATCCACGACGTTCCTCACCCACGAGCTGTCCGGGAAGGTCGTCGGGATGATCGGGCTCGGCGAGATCGGTGCGGAGATCGTCACCCGTCTGCGGGCCTTCGAGATGGACGTGATCTACACGAAGCGGACGCGCCTGCCGGAAGAGCGGGAAGGTGAGCTCGGCGTGACGTGGGAGCCGGAACGTGACGAACTCCTGCGCCGAGCCGACTTCGTGGTGCTGATGGCGACGTACAACAGGACGACGCACAAGCTGATCGGCGCCAGGGAGTTCGACCTGATGAAGCCCACGGCCTTCCTCGTGAACACCGCCCGCGGCCGCATCGTCGACGAGCCCGCCTTGATCGACGCACTCCGTGACGGGAAGATCGCCGGGGCGGGGCTCGACGTGTACTGGCGGGAGCCGCCCGTGGGAGAGCCGGCGCCGAGCCCGGAGCTGTTCGCGTTCCCCAACGTGATCCTCACGCCCCACATCGGCAGCGCCACGGTGGAGGCGCGCGAGGCGATGAGCCTTGCCGTCGTGGCCAACCTGAAGGCGATGATCGCCGGCGAGCGGGCACCCGGGGTGGTCAACCCCGAGGTCTATGGCGAGCCCGCCGGTGTCCGTCCGGACCGACTCGGCTGAGCCGGATCTGCGTATCAGAGACGAAGGGGTGAAGGGCACGTGTTCCTGCCTGGACAGGCGGGTCATACAAGATATAGAGTGCGCGAAAATCCGGGTCGGTTCGAAAGAGGGGGTCCGCGGATGGTTCGTCGGCTGGCGGTTGTTGGGGCTGTTCTGGCGCTCGTCACACTCGGCGCCTGCGGCGGGGACGATGGAGGCTCGGGCGACGGCGGCGACGACGGCGGCACGCTGCGCTTCGTCTTCTCCCCCGACCCAGTCTGGAACTGGCTCGAGGACGAGGGGATCCTCGAGGAGATGGAGCAGGATTCGGGGATCACGATCCAGCGCAATGAGTCGGAGGACGAGTTCGCGTTCTTCGCCGGCGGACACGCGGACGTGGTGTCGACGGGCAGCTACGAGACCCCGGTGCTGGAGGCCGAAGCCGGTGTCGAGACCGTGACGATCGGCAAGTACAACAAGGCGAAGGACATCATCATCGTCAAGGCCGACTCGGGCTACGAGACCTTCGACGACCTCGAGCCGGGATGCAAGCTCGGCGTCGAGTCGTTCAGCGGGTCGACGATCGTGTGGCAGGCACTCGCCCAGGACCTGCACGGCAGGACGATCGGGGAGGGGCCCGACGACATCCAGATGGCGATCACCGACTTCAACACGGCGGTCGACCTGGTGCAGACCGGGGACCTCTGCGCGGGCGTCACGTCGATCTACAACGCGGCGGGAGCCCTGATGGATGGAAGCGTCGTCGGGCTGTACGACGGGAAGTCCGCCTCCCAGCTCTACGGCGAGGAGTACGTTCCGGGCCACGAGGGCATGAACAGCAACAACTTCGTCGTCCTCAAGAGCTGGTACGACGAGCACCCCGAAGAGGTGGCGTTCTTCCTCGAGGTCTGGGATCGCGGCCTGCAGGAGTGGGAGACGAACCGTGACGCGATCCTGGATGCCTACCCGGACGACTTCGGCTACAAGAACCCCGAGGAGCTCGCGTTCCTGAAGGAGTGGTACGACACGCAGTTCAACGAGTTCACCGACACCGTGTACCTGGACGAGACGTGGATCGAAGGGGAGCTCCAGGTCACGGATCTGCTGGCCGATGCGGGACTCGTGCCGGAGGGACAGCCGGCGCCCATCCACGTGTGCATCGACCCGGGATCCGGCGAGGAGACGTGCAGCTTGCCCGCGTGAGCCGGGCCCGACGCCACGGAGCGACACCAGGAGCGTGATGGCGACACCTTCCGTCACCGACGTCGAGCAGTCGGAGAGCACCACCGCCATCCCGCTCGCCACGGCGAAGCGGCCCGCGAATATGCGGTGGAAGGCCACCGCGTACTCCCTCGCGGGAGCCGTGTCCCTCCTGGTGATCTGGCAGCTCGCGTCCGGATACAGACCTTCGGAGTTCGACCTGCTGCCTGCCCCGCTCCATGTGCTGGAGCGGATGGGGGACTACACGTTCGGCAACGAGCTCGAGGGCATCGACTCCGGTTTCGTGTTCGTCAACTTCTGGGAGACCTTCCGGAAGACGTTGCTCGGCTTCGCCGGCGCGTTGGTCGTGGGCGTGCCGATCGGCATCCTGATGGGTCGCTACCGGTACGCGAAGAACTTCTTCTTCGATTTCGTGTACCTGGCCGCGAACGTTCCTCTGATCGTCTACGCGATCCTCGGTCTGTTGCTCTTCGGCCTCGGCGACACCGGGCCCGCGTTCGTCGTGGCGCTCCTGGTCCTGCCGGTCATCTCTCTGAACGTGGCGGCGGGCGTCGAGGGTGTGGACCGGAACCTGCTGGCGATGAGCCGCGCCTACGGCATGCCGACGTCGTCGGCGCTCCGCGAGATCGTGGTCCCCTCGTTCGCCCCGTTCCTGTTCGCCTCGGCCAGAGCGTCGTTCGCCGCCTCCTGGAAGCTCGCGGCGCTCGCCGAGACGTTCGGAGGCACCACCGGCGTCGGTGTCCAGATCCGCAAGGCCTTCCAGGGATTCTCCGTGACCGACATGCTCGCCTGGATGATGTTCTTCGTGATCTTCGTCGTGGTGATCGAGCGCGTGCTGCTGATGCGGTTGGAGCGGTTCGTGTTCCGGTTCCGGCTGAAGCGCGGCGAGGACGTGCTTCGGTACTGAACGGATCGAGGGGAGACCGTGGCTGAGACGATCGTCGGTTCACATCCCCGAGCGGGGGAGGGAGTCCTGGCGTTCCTGCGGCGCGACCGCGTGGCCCGATGGACGTCACGCCTCTCGCTCTTGGTGCTGTGGCAGCTCGCCGGGATCATGGGCGATCGGTTCCCCACGCCGGTGCAGAGCGTGGACATCCTCGTCCGGGAGTTCCAGGCGCCGTTCGGGAGGGAGGCGTGGAGCATCTGGAACAACGAGCTCGTGCAGAACCTGCAGATCAGCCTGACACGGACGCTCCTGGCGCTCGTGATCGTCGTGGCGATCGGGGTGCCGGTCGGGTACGCGATGGGCAGGTGGTGGCGGGTCCAGGCCTACTTCACGGACGTGGTGACGGTCGGGATCGCGCTTCCCGCCTACATGTGGGCACTGCTCGCCGTGATGTGGTACGGGTTCGGCTTCCGCGCTCCGGTCTTCTGCGCCGTCGTCTCCGCCACGCCGGGATTGGTCGTCCACGTGCTGCAGGGGGCTTTGGCGATCCCCCGCGACCTGCGTGACATGTCGGACGCCTACGACGTGCCGGGGACGGCGCGGGCCCGTGATCTGATCCTGCCCTCGATGGCCGGCGCGTTGATCGCGGGGGTCCGGCTCTCGATCATCGCCGCGTGGGGATGCGTCGTCCTGGTGGAGTGGTTCGGTAGCGACGTGGGTGCCGGATTCCGGGCTCGGGACTGGTATCAGAACGCGGACTACAACGGGCTGATGGCCTGGGGCGTCGTTGTGCTCGTCGTGGTGATCCTCGTGGATCGAGGGATCATCGAGCGCGTCGACCGCGCCGCGCATCGTTGGCGTGGGGCGATCGCGTCCTTCGGGGCGAAGGGCTAGGGGGATGGCGAATCTGCGGGCGACGAAAGTCGTGAAGGAGTTCCCTCCACCGACGAAGAACCAACCGACCGTACGAGCGCTGGACGGCCTCGACTTCGAGATGAGCGGCCAGACGTTCGTCTCGATGGTGGGTCCGTCGGGGTGCGGCAAGAGCACGTTCCTGAACATCGTGTCCGGCATCGAGGAGCCGACGACGGGAGACGTCACGGTCACGGCCGAAGGCGGCGGACCTGCACGGCTCGGGTACGTCTTCCAGGATCCGAGACTGCTGCCCTGGCGGACCGTGATGAGCAACCTCCTGTACGTGCACCGGCAGAAGACCGACGAGACGAGGGCACATATCGAGCGATACATCGACATGGTCGGCCTCCACGGCTTCGAGCACATGTACCCTGCCCACCTGTCGGGCGGCATGCAGCAGCGCGTCGGCATCGCCCGAGCGTTCTCGGTCGAGCCCGACCTGCTGTTGATGGACGAGCCGTTCAGTCACCTCGACGCGATCACGGCTCGGTCGTTGCGGGAAGAGCTCCAGGCGATCTGGAGGCAGACGAAGAAGACCGTGTTGTTCGTGACGCACGACGTCATGGAGGCGGTGCAACTGTCCAGCCGGATCATCATCGTCGCCTACGGCGGTCGGAACTTCGCCGACCTGCAGATCGATCTCCCGTACCCGCGGCTGCAGACCGACCCCGCGGTCGCGACGATGCAGGCGCAGATCCTCGAGGTGTTCGAGGACATGGAGCGGAAGCGCAAGGAGTCCGATCCGAGGATCGCCGAGCTCGCGGAGGCCACCCGGAAGATGGAGGAGGCCGGCTGACGGAGCCGCCCTGTCCACAGCCCCCGACAGCCCTGAGCCCCCAGCGGGTCTTACAGCCCGAGGAGCCGAGCTGGATTGTGCTGGAGGACGCCGTCCTTCTCCTCCTGGGTAAGGCTCGTCATCGCGTTGATCCACGGAACAGGGTCGGGTTCCATCATCGGTGCGGGGTAGTCGGTTCCGAGTACCACGCGGTCGCTGCCCACCACGTCGAGGAGGTAGCGGAGCGTCGACTCCGTGTACGTGCAGGAGTCGTACCAGAAGCGGCTCACGTACTCGCTTGGCGCCCGCTCGAGGAACGTCCGCGCGTCCTCGAACTCGGGCATGTTCTCCATCGCGCCCGCCTGCCACCCCTTGTCCATCCGGGCGACGCCGAACGCGGTGTACCCACCGGCGTGGCCGAGGCAGAGCTTCAGGTCCGGGTAGCGATCCATCACGCCCCCGTACACGAGCGTGCCGAACGTGATCGCGCGCTCCACGAGGTTGCCGATCACGTTGGGCAGGCCGTAACGAACCGTCCGTCCCTCGACGACCGTCGCGGCGCATTGATGGAAGAACACCACCGCACCGAGTTGCTCGACCGCGGCCCAGAACGGCGAGAATCGAGGATCGTCGAGCGTCACGCCGTCCACGTGGTCGCCGATCGTGATCCCCTTGAATCCCATCTCGCCCATCGCATGTTCCATGACGGCGATCGCGGCCGGAACGTCCTGGAGCGGGATCGAGGCGAGGCCCATGAAGCGATCCGGATGGGCCCGCATCATCTCGGAGAGCTCCTCGTTGCACTCGTCGGCGATCGTGCGGGCGACGTCCGGCGGGCGGTCGTACTTGAAGAAGCCGGTGTTGATCGTGAGGACGTGCACGTCGACGCCCATGCGGTCCATCTCCCCGATCCGCTCCTCCGCGGGGATCGAGAACTTCGGGATGTGCAGCTCGCCCACGTCCGCATCCAGGGTGTGCCACTCGCCCCGCTCCTCGATCGCGCGGACGAACCGGCGGGGCGTGACGTGGTTGTGGATGTCGATGACGGCCATGGGCTCAGAACGTGAACTGGACGCGCGCGGTGATCTCCTTCTGGGTCACCGAGGCGACGAGATCTGACGCGGCGTTCATCACCGGGTTCGCGAAGTAGCTCTCCAGCCCGGCGACGTCCTCGAAGTCAGCCACCAGCACCATGTCCCAGTTGTTGGGGTTGCGCCCGATATCGAAGCCGACCGTGTACTCGACGACGGTCGGCACCTGTTCCTTGAGGGCTGCCAGGGCATCCCTGGCAGCCACCTTGCGCTCGTCGGGAACGCCGTCCTTCCATTTGAACATGGCCACGTGCCTGAGCATCCCGGACCTCCCCCTCAGTCGATCGAGCAGCGATTGCAGAACGCACGATATCGAATATCGGGACCCTCGGAGGGCAGCCGTGCGATCCGACGGTCAAGGTGGGCCGTCCGCAGGCGACGAATCATATAAAGTGCACCGCAATCGACCCCTGGCCCTTCGGACACAACCTGGGAGGCGAGCGCATGAGTGAGGGACCCTGGCACACCGATCGATGGTTCACGAGCCCGTGGAACTTCCTTCCGGAGATCCGCGAGATGCTCGACCTGCCGGCCGCGGTGCAGGTGCACGACGTCACCCTCCGAGACGGCGAGCAGCAGGCGGGCGTCGTCTTCACGAAGGACGACAAGCTGCGGATCGCGGAGGCGCTGGCCGAGGCGGGAGTCCCCCGGATCGAAGCCGGTCTGCCGGCGGTGTCGCCCGCGGATGACGCTGCCGTCCGCGAGATGGTGAAGATGGGGCTCCCCTCGAAGATCTACGCGTTCTCTCGGTGCATCGTCGACGACGTGAAACGCGCCGCGGATTGCGGGGTCGACGGCGTGGTGATGGAGATCCCCTCGAGCCATCACCTGGTGGAGAAGGCCTACCGATGGCCGGTGCAACGCGCGATCGACGCGTCGGTGGAAGCGACGAGCCTGGCGCACGAGCTCGGGCTCACCGTCTCGTTCTTCCCGATCGACGCCACGCGGGCCGGGCTCGTCGAGTACCTCGACCTCCTCCAGAAGGTGGCCACTGACGGGCACGTGGACGCGGTCGGGTTGGTGGACACCTTCGGCGTCCTCTCGCCCCACGGTGTCCGGATGTTCGTTCGCCAGACGCGGGAGCGCATGGGCGTGCCGCTCGAGACGCACTTCCACATGGACTTCGGCCTCGGCGTGGCGAACACGCTCCTCGCCGTCGCGGAAGGCGTCGAGGTGATCCAGACCACGGTGACCGGCATCGGCGAGCGTGCGGGGAACACGCCGATGGAGGAGACGGTGCTGGCGCTCCTCACGATGTACGGCCTCGACGCCGGGATCCGAACCGAGCGCTTCTTCGAGCTCTCGAAGCTCGTGATGGATCTCGCCGGCGTCGACCAGCCCTCGAACCGGCCGGTGGTCGGGGAACGCTTGTACAACGTCGAGTCCGGCATCATCACGACGTGGGTCCGCAACGTCGGCGACGATCTCACCGAGTCCTTCCCCTACCGCCCGGAGCTCGTCGGCCAGCCGCAGCCGGTGCTCGTCCTCGGCAAAGGGTCCGGGCTGGATTCGGTCGCGGCCGGCCTCGACCGGCTCGGTCGGTCGGCAACGCCGGAGCAGATGCAGGAGATCCTCGAGGAGGTGAAGGCCCGATCGCTCGAGACGAAGGGCCTCCTCGACGACGAGACGTTCTCGGCGATCGTCGACCAGGTCACGTCGTGAGGCGACCGGAGAAGAGAGGGATGGGAGGAAGGTCGCGATGAGGGAAGCGTTCGGGTACGCGAACATCGAGTGGAAGCGGGGCATCGACTGGGACGCCGTGCGGGCGTATCGGTTCGACCGGGCTCAGGCCGCGATGGAGCGCCATGGGCTCGGCGCCATGCTGCTGATGTACGACGAGAACATCCGCTACGTGACGTCGACCCTCACCCCCGGCTGGAACAAGCTGAAGCCGGGGCTGCGGTACGCGGTGCTCCCCGCCGGCAAGGCGCCGATCCTCTACGAGCAGGGCGACCTCGGGATCCACATCAAGGCGCACTCGCCGTGGATCCCCCAGGAGAACGTGCGGCACTCCTTCGCCTGGATCAAGGGGGCGGCGGGGCCCGCGTCCACGATGCAGGTCGAGAAGTTCACGAAGGCGCTGGCGGATGACCTCGAGGACGCCGGCGTGAAGGACCAGCCGCTCGGCGTGGACTTCATCGACATCACGATGATGAAGACGTTCGAGCAGGCCGGGATCACCTGGACCGACGGCATGACACCGATGATGGAGGCGCGTGCGGTGAAGAGCCCCGACGAGCAGAACTGCTCACGCATCGTCGGGTCGATCTGCGACGCGCTGCACTACGAGATGTCGCAATGGCTGCGTCCGGGGCTCACGGAGAACCAGGTCGCCGCACACGGTTTCGAGTTCCTCTACTCGTTCCCGGGCGTGGAGGACGTGGAGGACGTGATCGTGTCGTCCGGGCCGAACGCCTGGCCGAACTGGCGCAACTTCTCGGATCGGATCATCCGGCCCGGGGAGCTCGTGATCATCGACGTGGCGGCGCTCACGTGGAACGGGTTCAAGTCGTGCGTGTACCGCACCTACTGCGTGGGCGGAACGCCCACCGACGAGATGCGGTCCTACTACGACACGGCCTTGACCTGGCTCCGGGACTCGATCGATGCCGTGAAGCCGGGCGTCTCCACCCGCGACATCGCCTCGAAGTGGCCGTCCGCGATGGACACGTGGGGCTACGCGGACGAGGACGAGGCGGCGGCGAACCTGTGGGGCCACGGCCTCGGCCTGGCGCAGTACGACCAACCCGTGATCTCGCGGATCTGGTCGCTCGACCATCCGATCGAGATCACGCCGGGCATGGTGTTCGCGCTCGAGACCCAGCACGGAAAGGTCCACGAGTTCGGCGTGCGCCTCGAGGAGATGCTCATCGTGACCGACACGGGTCACGAGCTGATCACGACCTTCCCCATCGACGAGATCACGCTCGCGGGCTGATCGCGATGTCGGCGGTGCCCCAGGCCCTCGGCGATCCCGCGGCGCGCGACCCGGCGGTCGTCGGTTGGAAGGCGGCCGGGCTGGCGGCGGCCGCGGACGCCGGACTGCCCGTCCTCCCAGGATGGATCCTTCCCCTGGAGGCGTCCTCGACCGCGATCGCCGCGGGTGCGCGAGCGCTCGAGACCGCGGGGCGTCCGAGCGCCTACCTCGCAGCGATGGAGGCCGCTGTCCTCTCGCCACTCCCGTCGAGCGGAGCGATGGACGGCGAACGGGTGTCCTTCGTGGTGCGGTCCTCGACGGCCCTCGACGACGACGGCCGCTGGTCGGGGGCGTTCGCGAGCTACCTCGGGATCGAGTCGAGCGACCTGCCCACTGCCATCCGGGGATGCTGGGCGTCGGTGTTCTCCGGCGACGCGCTGGGCCGGTGTGCCGAGGCCGGTGTGGACGTGGACACGTTGCGGATCGCCGTGTTGGTGCAGTCGTTCCTTCGGTTGGACGCCGGGGGTACGGCACGGGTCCGCGCCGACGGCATGGTCGACGTCGCCGTGGCGCCGGGCGGGCCGTCGGGCGTGGTCGCCGGCCGCCACGACGGCCGCGACGTGAGGGTGGAGGCGGACGGGCGGATCGTCGGTGAGGCCGAAGGCGTGCCGGCGGCTGCCGTGTCGGCGGCGGCCGGCCTCGCGCGGCGAGCGGCCGATTCCGTCGCCGCCACCACGATCGAGTGGGGCGCCGTGGGCGAGGAGATCTACCTGCTGCAGACCGGCCCGACGCGACGATCCCAGGCACCGCTCTCGGATGGGCGCCCGCGTATCAGCGCACACCTTGCCATCCCGGCCGACGCCGAGCGCCTGGTCCGGCTGGTGACGGCGTTCCCGGGACCGCTGGGAGACGAGCTCGTGCTTCCCTGGGCCCTCGGTGCTACGGATGCCTCGGCCGTGGAAGGGATCGAGGGGGACCCGATCGGGGGTGACGATCCGGCGCTGGCGCTCGCGGAGGCGCGATCGCTCGCAGACCAGGCGGCGGCCGAGGTCTGGGCCGCGCCGCCGCCGCTGGCTCGTGAGCGAGCGGCGGACGTGATCCGCATGCTCCTGCGCGGGCGCGTGACGGACGGGGTTCGGGCGATCGACGGTCTCGGATCGGCGGGCCCGGACGCCGCTCGGCGGATCGTCGGACTGGTCCGCACGGTGGGCGAGCTCCTCGCGGATGCGGGGCTCCTCCCGTCGCCGCTGCTCGTGTGGCGGCTCACCGGGGAGGAGATCGATCGAGCGATCGCGGGTACGGCGCCCGCCCTCCGCAGCGGTCCCGGGCGGTGGGAGCCGTTCGTGGCAGAGGTGGTCCTCTCACGGGGGCACGGGTCCTCGGCGGTCCCGGTCTCGCCGGGCATCGGCGCCGGCCGACTCCATCCGCTCCGCCGGCTCCGATCGCTCGGTCGGCCCGGTCCCCGCGAGGTCCTCGTCGCGTCGCTCCCGCTGCCCCACCTGGCGCCGCTGCTCTGGCACAGCGCCGCACTCGTGACGGCCGGCGGAACCTCGGGCGCGCACCTGTTCGAGGTGGCACGGTCGCTCGGCGTCCCTGCGGTGATCGGGCCAGAGATCGGGCCGGAGATCGGGACGGACGCCGACATGCTGGGGGAGAGCGGCTCGCTCGTCGCCGTCGACGGCGACACCGGGCGGGTCTCGATCCTGGCGGTGCCTGCGACCGCGAACCTGGCGTCCAGCGGCTCCGGCACCACGATGGCCGGCCGATCCGCCCCCATGGTGGCGGCTCCAGGAGGCGCGTGATGGCGCTCGTGGCGGTGACCGATCACGTCTTCCCGGATCTGGATCAGGAGCGGGAACTGCTCCGCGAGGGGGGGCACGAGCTCCGCTTCGGCTCGAACGCCGCGTCGATCGAGGAAGTGCGCGAGGCCGTCGCGGGCGCGGACGCCGTGTTGAACTGCTACGCGCAGATGCCGGCGGAGGTGATCCGCGGGCTCGACCGATGTCGCGTGATCGCTCGCTACGGCATCGGGCTCGACACCGTCGACGTCGACGAGGCGACCGCGCGAGGGATCCTCGTCACGAACGTGCCGGACTATTGCATCGACGAGGTGTCCGATCATGCCCTCGCGCTGATCCTCTCGCTGGCGCGCGGCGTGACATTGCTGGACCGGAAGGTGCGATCGGGATCCTGGACGCCCACGGATGCCCGGCCGCTCCACCGCCTCCGCGGGCGGACGTTGGGCCTCGTCGGATTCGGCCGCATCGCTCGCGCGCTCGCCGCCAAGATGGCGCCGCTCGGCTATCGGATCGTGACCACCGATCCGTTCGTCCCTGACGAGGCGGTCCGCGCGGCGGGGGCGGAGCCGATGATGCTCGAGGAGCTCCTCGCCGCCGCGGACGTGGTGTCCGTCCACGCGCCGCTCACCGCGGACAACCACCATCTGATCGGTGCCGCGGAGCTCGAACTGCTGCGACCGGGCGCGATCCTCGTGAACACGTCCCGCGGCCCCTTGGTCGATCTCGAGGCGCTCCGCGCCGCGCTCGCGGAGGATCGGCTCGGCGGGGTGGGACTCGACGTCCTCGAGGTGGAGCCCCCCTCGCACGACGACCCCCTGCTCCACCGCGACGACGTGATCGTCACGCCGCACGCGGCCTTCTACAGCGAGGAATCGCTCCGCGAGCTCCAGCGCAAGGCCGTGGAGCAGGTGATCGAGGCGCTGGCCGGCCGGATCCCTCCCTACGCGGTGAACGCCGACGCCGTCGCGGGCCGACGCTAGGACCCGGGCGGAAGCGACGGCCCGGAACGGGCCACGGCCCACCAACGCGCACCTCGCCGTCCGACGTCCATGGCGATGCCGAAGCACGCGTCCAACGAACCCGGCGTGAGCACCTCCTCGATCGCCCCGCTCGCAACGAGCAACCCGTCGCGCAGCAGCGCGGCGTGTGTCGAGGAAGGCGGGATCTCCTCCAGGTGGTGCGTCGCGAGGATCGTCGTGGGGGCCGACCGCTCGGCGACCACCCCCTCGAGGGCCGCGATCAGCGTCTCCCGTGCCGGGAGATCCAGCCCCGAGGCGGGCTCATCGAGGATCAACAGCTCCGGGTCCGGATACAGGGCACGGGCGAGGAGGACCCGCTGCCGTTCCCCCTGGCTGCACGTGTCGAAACGCCGCGCGGCGAGGTGCGCGCAGCCCACACGGTCGAGGAGCGTCGCCGCGCGGCGCTCGTCCTCCTCGTCGAACTCCTGGAACCAGGGCGAAAGGGCCGCTCGCTTCCCGGTCAGCACGAGGGTCCGGACCGTCAGTCCCGGCGGCATCCGCTCTGCGAGCACATGGCTCGTGTGGCTGATCCTCGGGTGGATCGCGCGCACGTCCGCACGTCCCAGGACGGCGCCGAGCACCTCGACCCGACCCGACGAGGGCTGCCGTCGTGCGCCCGCGAGCGCGAGGAGGGTGGTCTTCCCGCCTCCGTTCGGCCCGAGCAGCACCCACCGTTCTCCCCGTCCCACGCGCAGGTCGACCGGGCCGAGCACCGTCCGACCGTCGATCCGCACAACCGCCTGACGAAGCTCGACCGCCGCGGGCGACGCCGTCCGGCCCTCGGTCCCGCTCGCATCTCCGCTCATCGGCGCCGCTCAGGCATCGACGAACACCTTCAGGGCACCGGGCGCGCCCGCGGCCTCGATCGCGCCGGCGACGTCGTCGAGGGGGTGATGCGCGGAGACCAGCGGGTCCAGCGCGATCCGGCCCGATGCGACCGCGTCGATGGCGAACGGGAAGTCTTCGACGCGCGCCGATCGAGCGCCCAGGATGGCGATCTCCTTGTGGTAGAGCTCGTAGAAGGGGAGGGATCCGGTCGTCTCGGTGATCGTCCCGTACGCGAGGATCCGTCCGCCCGTGCGCACCATCTCCATCGCCCGTGCCAGCGCGCCGACGGTACCGACGCTTTCGATCACGAGGTCGGCGCCGCCCGGGAGCGCCTCCGCCACGGCCTCGGCCTCCGTCCCGTCCGCCGCCGCGGTGCGGTCCGCGCCCAAGCGGCCGGCGATCGCGAGCTTCGGCGCCGACCTCGTGACCCCGATCACGGGCCCGGCTCCCCGGAGCCTCGCCAGCTGGACGTGCAGGAGCCCCGTGACCCCCAACCCGAGCACCACGACGCTCTCTCCGGGGGTGATCCCGATCCTGCGCTGCGCGTGGGCGCACGTCGCGAGCACCTGCAGGAGCGGAGCGGTCGCGGGATCGAGTCCGTCCGGGAGCGGGTGGACGTTCGACGATGGGACGTTCACCAGCTCGCACAACCCGCCGTCCCGATCGCGACCGATCAACCAGCCCCGTGTGCAGATGTTGGTGCGGTTCTCCCGGCACGGGATGCATCTCCCACAGGCGATCCCCGGGTCGACGAGGACCCGTTCGCCGGACCGAACACCGGACGCGAGCGTCCCGACGATCTCGTGTCCCATCACGCGCGGGTAGGTCACGGGGATCTTCCCGGCGTGGATGCTGAGATCGGTGCCGCAGATGCCGACGGATCCGACCCGCACCACGACGTCCTCCGGATCCGGCCGGGGTGCTTCCCGGTCGAGGAGCTCGAGCTGCCGCGGGCCGATGAGGACGGCCGCCTTCACGGAGCCACCGTGGCGTCGCGATCCGCGAGCCGCTGACAGAGGACCCGCATCAGCGCCAGCGCGGTCTCCGGCCGCTCCCGCAGCATCGCCTCGAACGGGCGGCGCCCGATCGACAGCAGGCGCACCGCCCCCTTGGCCGCGAGGGAGGCCATGCGCACGCCGCCGGTGATCACGGCCATCTCACCGATCACGTCGCCGGCGGCGCGGACGGCCAACACCTGCTGGTGGCCGCCCGGCTCCCGGAGGATCACCAGGACATAGCCGGAGACGATGATGTGCATCTCGTCGCCGGGCTCTCCTTGCTCCGCGATCGTGTCCGCGTCCGCGAAGCTCTGCTCGGACGCGATCGAGGCGACGGGCACCAGATCCTGCGGCGGGAGGTCGGTGAACAGCGGCACCTTCCGGAGGAACAGGACGCGCTCCATCAGCGGCAACGTGGCGAGCGTCTCGGTCACGGGAACTCCTCCTCCTTTTTCTCTGGCTTCTTCACTGGCTTCATCGTCGGTTCCTTCGGAAGCGACGGTGGGTGGGTCGGTCGTCGATCCGTGGGCGGTGGTCGCACCGACGGGTTCCGTCGCCCATGCCGCACACGTGCGGATCCACTCGTCCGGGTCTCGCAGCAGTCGCTCGCGCCAGTCGGGGTAGGCGACGGCCCCTCGACCCGATTCCCAGAGCGCCAGCAGCGGTCGCATCAGCTCGTGGTCTCCCGTCGTCTCGATCACCTCGAGGGCGTTCGCCCGTTGGGCCGGGTCATCTGCCGTCAGGCTCTCCAGCGCGGTAGAGATCGCGCCTCCACCTCGGAGGAGCGCGGCCGCCCGGATCGCCGTGACGGCATGCCGCTCGGAATCGGTGGACAGGGAATCTCGGAGCATCGTCAGCCGGGCGTCCGCCTCGCCGTCGATCGAGTCGCGGAGCCGTCGGCCCTCCAGCGCTCGGGTGGCCGAGACCTCCGCGAGGTGCCGGACCGCGTCGGCCGAGCGCTCCGGCGCACGGCGCATCGCCTCTCCGGCAGCCTCCAGGACCTCACCGCCGCCGCCGACGATCCCGAGGAGCTCGTCGACGCCGTCGATCGGGTCCCGCTCGGCCATCGTGCGCGCCGCCTCCGCGCGCACCGACGAGGCCGGGTCCGTGAGCGCGGCCCGGGCGAGCACCACGGCCTCCGGGCTCCGGGAGGCGGCCAGCGCCCGATGCGCGGCGGCCCGAGTGTCGGCGTGCGGCGATCTCGTCAAGCGGACGAGCACCGCCTCTGCTTCCGCGTCGCCCTCCACCGCGCCGGGCCCCGGGGGCGCCGAGCTCACCTCGCCGCCCGCGTCCTCGAGCAGGATCGCGGCCGCCCGGGCTCGCACGAGCCCGTCGGGATCCGACAGCAAGGCTCTGGCTCGAGAGCGGTCCGCGCGGAGGGCGTCGAGCGCGTCGAGGGCAGCGAGTCGGACCTCGGGGACGGAGTCGCTCAGCCGCTCGGGGATCTCATCGGATGCCGAGAACGCCTGGGCCCGCGCGAGCGACCGGAGCGCGGTCGCTCGTACCTCCGGATCGTCGTCATGCACGCCGCGGACCAGCGCCGCCGTGGCGTCGGGCATCTCGATGGCGCCGAGGAGCTCCGCGGCGACGCGGCGCACCCCGGCATCGGGATCGGCCATCGCCGCCACGGCCACTTCCGCCGCGGCCCGGTCGGCGCGAGCGGATCCGAAGGGCTCGTTCGCGCCGGGCGCCCCGCCGAACACGTTGGGCCGGCCCTCGCGGAGCGCGACGACGAGCTCCTCGGCGTAGGCCCTGCGTACGCGCCACATCGCGTACGTGGCCCCCGCAGCGGCGGCCAGGCCGATCGCGTACAGGATCCTCGGCGATAGGGATCGCTCGCCGACCATCGTCACGATCCCGGCGAGCACCGTGCCCACCTGCGTCGGTCCTCCGTAGAGGAAGGCTCGCATCCGATCGCGCCGATCGCCGGGAACCGTGTTGATCACGGCCTCCCAGGCGCTTGTGGCGCCACCCTGGAGCCAGACCACCTGAGCGAACCGGAAGGCGAGGAGGATCGCGAACGTGGAGGCCACCGTGAGCACCCCGAAGGCCGCGAGGTAGAGCACGGGTAGGACCATCATCACGGTGGGGATCCCGAGCCTCGACAGCAGTCGGTTCATCACGAGGAGTGACAGGACCAGGGTCACGGCGGTGGACACGCCGAGGAACAGCCCGAGGAACCCGGCCAGATCGTCCGGCTGCGGATACCGCGCCACCGCCGCGCGCGAGAACGGTAGGTACAGCGAGAAGAACAGGAGGGAGAAGAGGACCGACCCCACCGACATCCACCTGAGCAACGGGGAGCGGAGCGCCTGTCGGAGACCGTCCCGCATCTCCGCGACCGCCGACGGCCGCCGCCGCTGTGGGGGACGCACACCCGCCCCCGCGTCCATGACGAGCGTCCGCGCCAGAGCGACGACGAGCGCGAGCGTCCCAAGCCACACCAGGATCAGGTTCTCCGCCCCGAGCCACCCCGCGAGCGGCCGGGTCGCCAGCCCGCCGAGGACCTGCCCCATGACGGCGGCGCCACCGATCAGCGGGAAGAAGCGCTTGGCCTGCCGCGTGTCGGTCACGAGACCCGCGAGCCCCCACACGGCCATGCCGAGGAGGAACTCGGACGCCCCGCGGAGCAACCACAGCGCTGGGTAGATCCATCCGACGCCGATCGCGAGGAGGACGCGGGATCCGGCCGCGATCGCCGCGATCGCCGCGGGGATCGCGAGGAACGCCCGCCCCCGGCCGATCCGCCCCAGCAGCACGGACACGCCGAGCGTCGCGAGGAACATCGTGGCTCCGAGGAAGACGTACAGGAGCGGCAGGTCGTCGACCCCACCCCGAGAGAACAGGAGGGCGTCGATGCTGCTGGAGGCGAGCGTGAGTCCGGCCGCGGACGCGAAGGCCGCGGCGGCTGCCGGCGCCACGACGCGCCGCTCGCCGGGCAAGAGTCGCAGCAACCGGTCCATGCGCGCCTATCGTCGCAGGCCTCGAGGGCAAGGGGGATGGTTCCCCCGGCACCGTGTCGCTATCGTTCGGACCGAGAACCGATGGCCAATGGCGCGAAGGTCCCGGAAGACGAATGGCGGGCATGCCTCCTGGGGACCGCCCGGCACATGGTGCTCGGTCGCCGGACGTTCGGCATCCTTCCCTCGAACCCGAGGTGCAAGTTCTGCAGCATCCCGTTCCGTGGACCGGGGGGCTTCGTCCTGCGCCATCTCTCCGAGAAGTACGGCCCGTGGGACAAGAATCCGAACCTGTGCAGACGCTGCGTGATCGGACTCGGGTCCGCGGAGGTGATGGGCGCCGAGGTCGACGTCTCGTTCCTGTTCGCCGACGTCCGCCGCTCCAGCGATCTCGCGAGGGAGATGGGGACCTTCGAGTTCACCCGTCTGATGCAGCGCTTCTACGCGGTCGCGACCGAGGTCCTCTTCGACCACGAGGCGCTGCTCGACAAGTTCGTGGGCGACGAGGTGGTCGGCTTCTTCCTCCCCTTCATGGCGGGCGAGGAGCATGCCCGTGTGGCCGTGGAGACGGCTCGGGCGCTCTTCGACGCCGCGGGCTACGGATCGAAGGATGGCCCGTGGATCCACCTCGGCGCGGGCGTGCACACCGGCTCAGCGTTCGTGGGGTATATCTCCCGAGGCGAGGCCAGCGAGTTCACCGCGCTCGGCGACACGATCAACCTGGCGGCGCATCTCGCCGCCAAGGCAGCACCCGGCGAGATCTTGATCACGGATGCGGTGGCGACGTCGCTCGAGACCGACGATCTCGAGCGACGCCACCTCTCGCTGAAGGGTCACGAGCTGGATGCGCTCGTGATCAGCCTCGAGGCACGCGGACCGGCTGCGGCCGGTGTGCCGTGACCCGGGGGCCGTCCTACATGACCGAGAACGTCTCGTACACCTCGACCGTCGCCCCACCTTGCAGCACCGGGCAGCCTTGCGCCTTGGCCGTGGCGTCGTCGAGCGAGTTGGCCGAGATGACCGAGTAGCCGCTCGCCGATCCCGCGCCGTCGCGAACCCCGCCGTCGGCGGAGATCGTCTTCGCGGCGCCGGGAGCGAACGGGTTCCCCCCGTCCTTCAGCGCGGAGCCGAGGTCGTGCATCCACACGTCCCACGCCTTCATGACCGTGGCCTGCTCTTCCTCGCTCTCCGGCATGCTGCCTCCGCTGTAGAGCAGCAGATAGTCCGTCATCGCAGATCCCCCTTCCGGCTGCCCGATGCAGCCCGAAGCCGGCATCATACACGAATGTAAGTGAACGCTTACGGAATGGTGCCGGTCCGTTGGGCGTCAGGCGGAGAGGCGTTCCGCGAGGTACCTGAGGCTGAGCGGATACCGGTACTCGATCGCCATGTGGGTCGCGTCGAAGAGCTCGAACGACACATCGGTGACACCGATCGCCTCCAGGGCCCGCCGGAACGCATCGGCGCCGAGATCGAGGAAGTACTCGTCCCTCTTCCCGGCATCGATGTAGATCGCGCGCATCGAACGCAGCGTGTCGGCATGGGCCGGCACCATCCGCACCGGGTCGAGCGCGAGCCATCGCTCCCAGATCTCCGGGATCAGCTCACCCGTCGCGGTGTCGAAGGGGAGACGGACGGTGCCGTCGGGATCGGTCGAGTAGCACGCGGCCATGCACCAGTCGTTCAGCAGGTGCTCGTCGCCGTCTTTCGAGAACGCCGGCCGGCTCCGGAAGTCCTTCCAGAAGGCGTCGAAGGATCCGTCGTACCGATCGCGGAGCACGCGAGCCGACTGGCGGAACTCGGGCAGGTAGCAGGTCTCGAAGAGGGCATCGCCGGCATGGGTCGCCAGTCCTCCCCAGAGGTCCGGGCGCAGCATGGGGACCACCATCGCGCCGTAGCCGCCGCTGGACTTGCCCTGGATCCCGCGATGGTCCCGATCGGCGATCGTGCGGTAGCGCTCGTCCACGAACGGCACGATCTCGTCGCAGAGGTAGGTGAGGTAGCTGCCCGTGCCGGGCGAGTCGAGGAACTGGCTGCCGCCGAGCGACGTCCAGCAGTCAACCCAGACCACGATCACCGGCGGTGCCTCCCCTCGCGCGAAGAGGTCGTCGGCGAGCTCCGGGAAGTTCCGCCGGAACGGTGACCGGTTCCTCCACGCGTCGAGCTGCCCGGTGAGGCCTTGGATCACGTAGACGGAGGGGTACCGCCGCTCGGCATCGTCGTCATATCCGGGAGGCGTGGAGACCCAGACCGGACGCTCGTGGGGATCGCCGAGAGGGTTCCCTCGGAGCGCTCGGCTGTTCACGATGTGCTCGTCGGTGCGCCCCCTCGCCTCGAAGGACCACGGTTCCATCGCCCCTCCATTCGTTCTCTCTGGCCGTTCCGCTGACCGTTCCTGCCCGTAGCTGGCAGGCTACTGGGTACGCTGTGCGGCCATGCGGGCCGACGCCGAGTTCGATCGCCTCGAAACGGATCGGCTCGTCCTTCGCCGTTCCCGACCCGAGGACGCCGAGACGATCTCCGCCTACCGCAGCGACCCGGACGTGAACCGCACGCAGGGCTGGGAGCGGACCGACATCGAGAGCGTCCGGGCAGACATCGAGGAGATGGCCGCCCGGACACCGGGACAGCCGGGGGGGTGGGTGCAATTCTCGGTCGAGCGTCGCGAGGACGGCCGACTGGTCGGCGACGTGGGCATCAGCGCGGCCGACGGCGAGCCCGGCGTCCTCAAGGTCGGCTACACGATCTCGCCGGATGTCCAGGGTCACGGGTACGCGACGGAAGCTGTCCGGGCGCTGGTCTCGTACGCGATCGACACCCTCGGTGCCGAGGTCGTTCGTGCGTACGCGGACGCCGACAACGCGTCGTCGATCCGCGTCGCGGAGAAAGTCGGTATGCACCTGATCGAGCGATCCGAGCATCGCGAGGGGCACGAGGTCTGGTCCATCGTCCGCTACGAGCGACGCCGCGACGCCGTGTCCCGCTGAGCCGTTCCCGATGCCATCCCCTCCGACGCCGCGGCCGTCGATGCTCCTCGGCCGGATCCCGCGGGTCAGGACGCCGTCTGGACTACGGTGACCGGATGCGCGACCCGAGGGCTCCGATCGTCTCGAACGGCGTCCTCGCCGATCTCCTGTGGCGCGCGAGCGAGGAGGAGACCGCGCATCGTCGGCGCGCGCTCCGGAAGGCCTCGGGTGCCGCTCGCTACTGGAGCGAGGAGGCCGCCGATCTGGCCGAAGCGGGACGGCCGCTCACGGAGCTCCGAGCCGTCGGTCCCTGGGTGGCCGCGAGGATCCAGGCGTGGCTCGATGCGCCACCCGATCTCCCGGAGCCGGATGCGACGAGGCTCGGCTTCCTGACGCTCGCGGAGGTCCGGGCCGTGCTCGACGGGGACCCGGCGTGGGAGAGCACGCCGCACGCCGACCTCCAGGTCCACACGACCGACAGCGACGGCTCGCTCCCGCTCCGCGAGATGGCGGGCGCCGCTCGCGCGCTCGGCCGCCCCTTCATCGCCATCACCGACCACTCGAGGAGCCTCACCATCGCGAACGGGATGAGCGATGAGCGGCTCGCCGATCAGATCGCCAGGATCGACGAGCTGAACGGGGAGCTCGCCGCCGGCGGGGACGGCTTCCGGATCCTCCGGTCGATGGAGATGGATGTCTTCGTCGACGGGTCCGCCGACATGGAGCCGGGGTCGCTGGCCCCGCTGGATCTCGTCCTCGGCGCCTTCCATTCGAAGCTGCGGCTGCGGGAGGACCAGACCGAGCGGTACCTGAAGACCCTGCGGAACCCGTCGGTCCACGTCCTCGCACATCCGAAGGCCCGGATGTACGGGCGTCGGGTCGGTCTGGAAGCCGATTGGCCCCGCGTGTTCGCCGAGGCGGCGCGACGGGGCAAGGCGATCGAGCTCGACGCCACGCCGGCCCGACAGGACCTCGGCGTCGAGCTCGCGCGGGTGGCGGAGGCGGAGGGCGTCGAGTGGTTCTCGATCGGGAGCGATGCGCACGCCGCGCACGAGCTCGAGTTCCTCCCGTTCGGTATGGCCACGGCCGTCCTGGCCGGGATCCCGCGGGAGCGGATCTTGAACTACCGGCCAGTGGAGGAGGTCATCGGCTGGGCGGCCGCCCTCCGGGCCCGCTCGATTTGACAGGGATCCCTGCGGCGGCGTATCTTCCTCATTGAGAGACCGCTGGAGCCCTCGGGTTCCGGCGGTTTCTCACTTTCCCGGGCCTGTTCGTCCACCCGCGGCCCCCTTCGCACCACCTCCTGGACGGCGATCCGGCCCGCCCGCCCGGGCAGCATCCGGCTCGAGATCGCGCGCAGATCCGTTGCGGATCGTACGTCTCCCTCGAGGGCATCAAGGACGGCCTCGATCCGGCCGAGGATATCCCCGACACGTCGCCGAAGTGCAGGTATCGTGCGGCGACTCGAAGAGGTCGGCGAAGCGTGATCCGGGGGGTGGACGTTCCGTGGGGTGGGTCGAACGACGCTGGAAGCAGCTCGTCTTCATCGCCGCGCTCTCGACAACAGTCGTGTCGACAACCGCTGTTGCTGCTCCGGCGGTCGCCGGACCCGATGTCCCGGGCATCGACGTCTCCACGTACCAGGGGCGGATCGACTGGAGAGCGGTGGCCACAACCCCTGTGCGCTTCGCGATCCTCAGGGCGACGCTGGGGAACCGATACCGCGACGGCCGGTACGCACGCAACGTCGCCGGTGCCCGACGGAACGGGCTCACGGTCGGCGCCTACCACTACGCGAAGCCCGGCCTCGCACGACAGGATCCACGTGTCGAAGCCGACCACTTCCTCGACGTGACCGGCCTCCGAGCCGGCGATGTCATCCCCGTGCTGGACATCGAGGAGACGGGCGGGCTGGGCCCCCGACAGCTCCGGACCTGGGCTTCGGCATGGCTCGAGCGCGTGTACGAGCGCACCGGGGTCCGGGCGATGATCTATTCGGGTATCTCCTTCTGGCACGGCTCCATGCGGAACACCGCGTCGCTCGCGCGGCGCGACCATCCACTGTGGGTGGCGCATTGGTACGTGGGCGCGCCCGACGTGCCCGGTCGCCGCTGGGGAGGGCGGGGCTACACGATCTGGCAGTGGTCGGCGGCGGGGCGGATCGCCGGCATCGACGGGCCGGTCGATCGGGACCGGATGAAGGGGAGCCTCTCCCGGGGGACGGTGGCGTCGATCGCGGTGCGGTCGACGGAGAAGGGGATGGTCACGGGGGATCGCCTGGCCTGCGGAGGAGGGAAGACATCGTGCACACGCCTGGGCACTCCGGGCGTTCCCATCGCGCTGCGCGCGGTCCCCGACGATGGCGCCCGGTTCATCCGATGGGGCGGCGCGTGTGCGCCTGCCGGCGAGGTTCCCACCTGCGTCGTGACGGCGCTCGGCGACAAGACCGTCTCCGCGGTGTTCGGACGTCAGAACGAGGTCGGGCTCCCCGACGCGCGGACCGTCCCCGAGGCGCCGGGGAGCTCGCACGCCGGCTCCCCGCCCGGCTCCCCGTCGACGCCGACGCCGACGCCGAGTCCGGCCCCGGCACCCGAGCTCACGATCGCGCCCGAGCCGACGACCGCGCCCGAGCCGACGCCTATCCCCGAGCCCATGACGATCCCCGAGACCGAGCCGCGGTCGGCGGAGGGCGACGGCGACGGTACGCGGTTCACGTGGAGCCGCGAGCGAGCCAAGAGCTCGATCGGAGGCTCGTATCGGTGGGAACGGCGAGGCGCCGCCTCGATCTCGTTCGGCTTCCGCGGCGGGTCGGTGACGCTGTTCACCGTGGAGGGCCGTCGGATGGGGAGGGCCCGCCTCTCCGTGGACGGGGAGTCCGTGAAGGTGATCGACGGGTACGCGCGTCGGTTCCGAGCAGGCGTCCGGCACCGGTTCACGGATCTCGGGGCCGGCTCCCATCGGCTCACGATCTCCCCGCTCGGCAGCAAGCGTCGCGGGGCGACCGATCGCAGGGTGACGGTCGACGCGCTGCGATGGGGTGGAAGGCTCCGCCCCGACCCCGATCCGGAGGCCGTCTCGTGGGCCCGGGTGAAGGATCCCTCCGCCAGCGAAGGGGGATACGTCGTCAGCGACGCCCCCGGCGCCCAGGCGACCCTGCGGTTCTCCGGGACGAGCTTGACCTTGATGACGCTCCGTGGACCCACCCGAGGGCAGGCGGCGATCTTGGTCGACGGGCGTTCGGTGCGCACGATCGATCTCTATGCGCCGGAGCGCGGGTTCGCCTCGGTCCGGGTCGCATCCGGCCTCGCCGAGGGTCCCCACACCGCCAGGGTCGTGGTCCTCGGGACGCGCCACCGCGCGAGCGAGGGAAGCGGCGTCGCCATCGACCGCTGGGTGGTCACGTATCGGCCCGAACGCGGGCGCGGCGCCAACGCCGGCGGCCCTCCTCTCGGCTGACCGGGGGTCGGACGATCACGTACCCCGCGCCGGCGGGGCGGCCCTAGACTCGGCGGGTCCACGAAAGGGGTTCGATCGCATGCCGAGGGGGATCCTGGAGCGTCTCGCCGACGGCCCGGTGCTGGGTGATGGTGGATACCTGCTGGAGCTGGAGAAGCGCGGCTACGTCCAGGCCGGACCGTTCACGCCGGAAGTGGTGGTCGAGCATCCCGACGCGCTCGCGCAGCTCCACAGGGAGTTCCTGCGCGCCGGTGCCGAGGTGCTTCAGACGATGACCTTCTACGCGAGCGACGACAAGCTGGCGACGGTGGGGATGGAGGGCACGGTCGACGAGATCAACCGGAACGCGGTGCGGATCGCACGCGAGGTCGCGTCCGAGGGAGATGCGCTCGTGGCCGGCAACCTCTCGCTGACGTGGGCCTACGATCCCGCCCAGGCCGGCAGCCCCGATCACGTCCGCGAACTCTTCGATCGTCAGCTGCAGGACCAGCTCAGCGCAGGACCCCCGGACTTCTGGATCGGGGAGACGTTCTCGTTCCTCGGGGAGGCGCTGCTGTTCGTGGAACGAGCCAAGGCAACGGGACTTCCCGTGATGGTCACGATGTCGTTCGAGACGTTGCCCGCCAAGGCCTACGAGGGCGACTCGCCGGGCGAGGCCGCGAAGAAGCTGGCCGACGCCGGTGCCGACGTCGTCGGCGTGAACTGTCTCAACGGACCGTCGCAGCAGCTCCCGATCGCGCGGGAGATGGTCGACGCCGTCCGGGGTTCGGTGCCGATCGCTGCGCAGCCCGTCGCCTACGCCACCTCGAACGAGGAGCCGGACTTCACGGCGGGCGACGCGTTCCCCTTCGCGCTCACGCCGATGACGCTCGCGCGCGGGGAGCTGGCCAGGTTCGCCGCCGACGCGAGGGACGGTGGGATCGCCTACATCGGCTCGTGCTGCGGCGCCGTGGCGGAGCACGTCCGGGCGATGGCGAAGGTGCTCGGGAAGCTGCCCGAGCAGGAGCGGGAATGGCGATCGTCTTCCGGGAAGGCGATGTCCGCCTACGAGTACTACGAGCACACCGAAACCGAGGTGTGATGGCCCCAGCCGGAACCGATCCGCCCATCCCACGATCCCCTCGCATCGCCCGCCCGTAGTCCCTCTGGACGTCTCGACCGAGGGGTCAAGAGCGAAGGCCAAGGAGCGAGGCCGAGAGCGAGGAGGAGCGGGATGCGGATCTCGAAGATCGCTGTGCTCGGTGCGTCATCGCTGGTGGGACTCGTGGTGACCGCGTCGGGTGCGGGCTCTGCGGGAACAGCGACGATCCTGAAGGCGGACACGCTCGCGGGGGTCAGCGGACCTTACGTGGGTACCCCCAACCCGATCCGGGGGGTCAACGGAGGCGGTATCCCCTGGGACATCGCGGAAGGGAAGGTCGTGCTGGGCGCGGACGGGAGCCTCGAGGTCAAGGTCGAGGGGTTGGTCCTCGCGACGACGGGCGCGAATCCCGTCTCGACCTTCCGGGCGATCGTCAGCTGTCAGACGATCGTGGACGGCGCCGCGAGGGTGACCAACGTCTCGACGGGCACCTTCCCCGCCACCACGACGGGCGATTCGAAGATCGAGGCAGCGGTGTCGCTGCCCGATCCTTGCTTCGCGCCGATCGTGTTCGTCACCTCGCCGACCGGTTCCTGGTTCGCAGTGACCGGCGCCTAGGCGGATCCCCCCGGCACGTCGATCACGATCGCGCGCCGGGCGGTGGGCTCCCAGTCCCGCAGCGCCTCGGCGAACTTCACGAGGAGCGCTGCACCTCCTGCCAGCTCGAGGGCTCGCAGGAGCGGGGAGCGTCTGAGCAACGGGAGCCGGAACAGCAACGGCGCCCCGATGATCGCGGCGCCGGCGAGGAGCCGGCGGAGCCGGCGCCCGCCGGGTGAGTCCAGGAAGTCCTCGACTTCCTGGACCGCCACCTCGAGGCGGTCGCCGACCCGCCGGAGCCCCTCCATCCCTACGAGAGCTGCCGGCGCGTCGAGCCCGTGGTACCCCGCCGCACGAGGCGGGCGAGCACCACGAGTGCGGCGGCGGCGAGGATCGCGGCGATCCAGGGAACACCCTTGTTGTCGGGGGTGATCACCTCGGCCAGGAGCCAGCCGCCGAGGAACGCGCCGACCGCGCCGAGCACGATCGTCATCCAGATCGGCATCGGGTCGTCGCCCGGGACGATGAATCGCGCGAGCGGTCCCACGATGCATCCGATCAAGAGGAAGCCGAAGATCTCTCCGATCGACATGTTCGATCTCCTTCCGGGCGTCCGTCGGACGCCCCCGGGCCTCATACCCGGAAGACATCCCCTCCATTCCCACCGGATGCGGCATCGGACACGGTCGTGACCGGCATCGTGCTCAACGGAGGGCCGCGATGTCGATGGATGCGTGAGGTGCCGTCGTCGCTGAGTAGTCTTACCCGGCACTTCCGCACGACGAGACGGGAGCTCATGCGAACGGACATCCGACGGCCCTCACATGGGGCGGACTTCCGGCACGATGCCCTGTTCTACTCCGGCACCGACGGCTTCGTGACGCGCACCTCCGCCTTCATCCGAGATTCCGTCGCCGACGGCGAACCGATCCTGGTGGTCGTGAGCGACGAGAAGATCGAGCTCCTGCGTCGCGAGCTCGGAGGGGACCCGGAGGGTGTGCGGTTCGCGGACATGCAGCAGATCGGTCGCAACCCGGCCCGGATCATCCCCGCGTGGCGTGACTTCGTGTCGGAGCACGCGACCTCCGGGCGTCGGTTCCGAGGGATCGGCGAACCGATCTGGGCGACACGGAGCGCGAGCGAGCTGGTGGAGTGCGCACGCCACGAGGCGCTCCTGAACCTCGCGTTCGCCGGTGGCCAGGCCTGGTGGCTCGCATGTCCGTACGACACCGGATCGCTCCCGGAGTCGGTGCTCGCGGAGGCGGAACGCAACCACCCCTGGGTCACGCACGACGGCGAGCGGTTCGGGAGCCCCACGTACCGAGGCCTCGATGACGTGGCGAGGCCCTTCGACGATCCCCTCCCGGAGCCGGACGGCAGCGTCCGAGAGTATCCGTTCGCCGGGGACAGTCTCGGGACGCTCCGCCTGCACGTCGCCGAGGCGGCGGCCGTGTACGGCCTCGACCCGGCCCGCACCGGGGACATGGTGCTGATCGTGAACGAGCTCGCGACGAACAGCGTGCGACACGGAGGCGGGAGCGGCACCCTCCGGATGTGGGAGGACACCGCATCTGTGATATGTGAGGTGCGCGACCGAGGACGGATCCTCGATCCATTGGTCGGCCGGACGAAGCCACCCGCGGATCGGGGATCGGGGTTCGGCCTGTGGCTCGCGAACGAGCTCTGCGATCTCGTCCAGATCCGGTCCTTCCCGACGGGCTCGGTGGTCCGCGTGCATCTCGGCCGCTGAGCTCTCTCGATCACCTCTCTACGAGCAGGCGGTCGCCTCCCGTGATCACGACGAGGCCGGGTTCGAGTGGCTCGCCCTCCATGCTCGCGCCCGTGTGGGACCTGATCCGGAGGCCGGTGAGACCGCTGGCGATCTGGACGTGGATCAGGCCCGGTTCGGAGTGGCCCTCCGGACGGAGGCCCCCGTAGTAGAAGGAGAGGATCTCGGCTGCGGACCACCCTCGCAGGGCCTTGCCGTAGGCCCCCCACTGGACCATGCCGGCGCCGTGTCCCCACCCCCGCCCCGTGACGACGACGGCCCGGTCGGTCGTCGCCACCTGCAGCCAGCGTGACGGGATCGTCAGCGGGAGCTGCGACCCCCCTTCCTCGGTGGGGTAGTGCCGGGGACGGAGGCAGGGTGCCCAGATGTTCACGGCATCGCGGAGGTCCTCGGCGGAGAGGGAGCGGGTCGTGCCGCCCGCGCGGAGGGTGAGTGTGCCGTCGTTCGTCGTCGCGCGCGCGATCGGCCGTCCTTGCCATCGCCCGGCGGCGCGCAGGAACGCGGTGAGGTCCCCGAAGGGGAGCCGGACCCGCCAGCGCGACGTGGGGGAGGCGCCGTCGTCGCGCTCGGTGACGGCCCGGAGGTAGGAGAGCGGCGCGCTGCCGAAGACGTCCTCGTTCGCGTAGGTCCGCCCGTTGGACGTGGAGAAGTACACGGTCGTCGCGGGAACGCCCCCGTCCAACAGGACCTCCCCGTCCGTCCGGCGGACGGCGCGGATCCATCGTCGATGGGTGGGATCCGGCGGCACCGGGATCCCGCGGTAGACCTGACACGAGGTGGTCGCACAGATCGGCTGGTCGAGCGTGTCGCCGTCGTCCCCGGACCAGCCGGTGGTCGCGAGCGCGTAGCTCCGAGCCGCGATCGCCTGGGCCTCCAACGCCGCGGCCGGCCAGGAGGGAGGAACCTCCGCGATGCCCTCCAGGTAGCGATCGAACGGCAGCGTGACCGTGAGCGAGATCGTCCCGTCATCGGCCCGGCGCGCGCGGAGCGTCCCCGGGAAGCGGCCCGTGAGGGTCGGCTGCTCGGGATCGCGGCACGAGGAGGGAGCGAAGGGGTACCGGCCATGGACGAGGAAGGAGCCACCCGGGGCCGACGTGAGCTTGATCGACGAACCTGCCGGATCGCCGAGCTCCTCCGGAGGCGATGGAGACGCGGTCGGGGTTCGGCTTCGGGTCGGCGTCGGGGTCGGGTCGGAGCCGGAGGGAACGTCTCGCGTCGGCTGCGTGCACGCGAGGGCCACGAGGAGCGCGGCGGCGATCCACCGTCGAGGAGCGGACCGACGTCTCCGGGTGCGAGGATGCATCCCTCCGACGCTAGCGTGCCGGTCGGGGAATGGCCTGCTCGGGCCGCGGTTCCTCCGAAAGTGTGACAAGACCCCGCGTTCCGGGTTGACCGTTGCACCCGTCGCGTCATACGGTGCGCGTGCCCTGATCGGAGAGAAACCGGGGGCGGGGAGCAGGCAAGGGACGCTAGCCGAGCCCCCGAGGTCCCGGACCAGCCGCGAGGTTGGTTCGTCCGGAACTCTCCGAGCAGGGCACTTTCTTTTGCCTCGGGCGCTCGGCGGCGGGTGATCCACCGGACCCACGCCGGCACCCCACGGACCCTCGACGTCTCGACTTATCCCAACCTTCACCGCTCCTTCCGGCGCGCTTCAACGGCGCCGTCGCATCGTGGAATGACCGCCGCGCCACTCCCGGCGCGGCCCGGGAAGAGGAGGGAACGATGCGGGTCCGATCGATGATCGTGCCGGTCGTGCTGGGCGCACTGCTGATCGGCGGGTCGGCCGTGCCGACGCTGGCGAAGGACGGTGACGTGATCCGGCGGGGCGCGTGCAGCGGCGCCAGCGACCGGAAGCTCAAGCTCAGCGAGGAGAACGGCCGGATCGAGGTCGAGTACGAGGTCGACCAGAACCGCGTGGGTGACGCGTGGCGGGTCCGGATCCGCCACGACGACGACCTCGTGTTCGTGGGGACGAGGACCACGCAGGCCCCGAGCGGTTCGTTCGAGGTTCGGATCCTGCAGCGGGACCGAGCAGGCGACGACGTGTTCCGGGGTCGGGCCGTCAACCTCAGGACCGGGGAGGTCTGCGGCGGCAGGGCCGTGTGGACCGCCTGACGCGGGGCCCACGGCGCGCGACCGGAGGCGGCGCATCGGGGGGCCGTTAGCATCGGGCGGATGGGACGCCGGGTGCTGGTCGTGGAGGACGAGACCTCGATCTCGGAGCCCCTCGCGTCCCATCTGACACGGGAAGGGTTCGAGGCCGAGGTCGCCGGGACGCTCGCGGCCGCTCGCGAGGCGATCGGCCGCGACGAGCCCGATGTGATCCTCCTCGACGTGATGCTTCCGGACGGTGACGGCCGGGACTTCTGCCGCGACGTTCGGACTCACTCGGACGTGCCGATCGTGATGCTCACGGCCCGGGGTGAGGAGGTCGACAGGATCGTCGGCCTCGAGCTCGGCGCCGACGACTACGTCGTCAAGCCGTTCTCGGCGGGAGAGCTCGTGGCCCGGATCCGCGCGATCCAGCGTCGTGGCCGCGCCGCGGGGTCGCGGCGGTCGCCGATCTCGATCGGCGCCCTCGTCCTGGACCCGGCATCTCGCTCGGTCACGAAGGATGGCGCTCCGATCGAGCTCGCCGCCAAGGAATTCGACCTCCTGAAGATGCTGATGTCGCGGGCCGGTGAGGTGGTCGGGCGGGAGGAGATCATGGACGAGGTGTGGGATCCACACTGGTTCGGACCCACGAAGACGCTCGACGTTCACATCTCGTGGCTGCGGAAGAAGATCGAGGACGAGCCGTCGGCGCCCCGGTACATCACCACGGTCCGCGGCGTCGGGTTCCGGTTCGCCGCCCCCTGACGCGACGATGTATGTGGGCGCACGGAGATGAAGGTCCGGACGCGGCTGGCCGCCTCGTTCGCCTACGTCCTGCTCGTCGTGATCGTGGCGCTGACCGTCCCGCTCGGCATCGTGCTCCGCGATCGCGCCCGTTCCGAGCTCGAGGCGCTGACGCTCGCGAACGCGCAGACGATCGCCGCCGTCCTCACGCGCGACCAGCTCGAGGACGATCCCGCCGACCGCCGAGCGCTGGTTCGGAACGCGCGGCGCTACGCGGGAGATGTGGGCGGCCGCGTCGTGGTGCTCGACGACGCCGGCGTGGCGATCGCCGACTCCCACGAGGAGGATCTCGGCGAGGACTTCGCCACCCCGGGGCGCCCCGAGGTGGCCAGCGCCCTCGCCTCGCAGCCGCTCGCGGAGGTCCGCCGGAGCGAGGAGGAGGAAGGGGACATCGCGGTCGCTGCCGCCCCGATCATCGACGAGGGCGAGCTGGTCGGCGTCGTGCGGATCTCGCGGGACGTGGCGACCGTGCAGGCGAACGTGGGGAGAGCCACCGCGGCGATCGTGGCGGTGGCGCTCGGTGGGCTCATCGCCGGGCTGGTGCTGGTCCTCGCGATCGCGCGGTCGCTCGCGCGGCCACTGTCCCGGCTGGCCACGACGGCACGGCGTCTCGGAGACGGTGATCTGTCCGCCCGCGCCGGGTCCCTGGAGGGAGGGGACGAGGTCCACGAGCTCGCGGGATCGTTCGACGAGATGGCCTCCCGAGTAGAACGGACGGTCCGCGCGCAGCGGGAGTTCGTCGCGAACGCATCCCATCAGCTGCGCACGCCGCTCACGGGCATCAAGCTGCGCCTCGAGGCCGGGATCGCGGAATCCGATGACGAGGAGGTTCGGACCCAGCTCAGGGCCGCCGACAAGGAAGTCGACCGCCTCTCGCAGATCATCGAACGACTACTGACGATGGCGAGCCAGATCGAAGAGGGGACGGTTCCCCGCGCCGACCTGGGCGATGCCGTCGAGCGGGCGGTGCATCGTTGGCGGGAGCGAGCGGTGCGTGGGTCCGCCGAGCTGTCGAACCAGGTCGACGGCGCCGATCTTCTGGTGATCGCCGATCCGGCCGACGTGGACCAGGTGCTCGACGTCCTGATCGACAACGCGCTCACGCACGCCGCCGGCCCGATCCGGGTCATCGCCTCCGCCGGACCGGGACGAGCGGTCGTCTCCGTCGCGGACCGCGGACCGGGGATCCCCGAGGATGAGATCGCGCGGGTGACGGAGCGCTTCTTCCGCGGCCGGGGCGCGGCCACGGGCGGGTCGGGGTTGGGGTTGGCGATCGCCCGTGAGCTCGCCGAACGCTGGAGGGGTGGCCTCGACCTGCGCGCCGATGACGTCGGTACCCGTGTAGACGTCTGGTTCCCCGCATCTCCCGACGGCGCCTTAGTCGGTCCTTAACGACCGGGCCGCTACCGTGGAGGCATGAAACGGGTCGTCGCCATGATCGTGCTCGGCATCGGCGGGCTCGCCGCGGCGATCGCGCTGACGGTCGGCGCGCTGGCGCTCGCGGGGGACGTCGGGCAGGTGGTGCAGCCGACCCTCTCCGGATCCGCGTCCGCATCGCGTTCCCCCAGCGCCTCGGCGGAGGACGAAGGGCGCTCCGAGACGCCGTCCCCGTCGGCCGACGACCACGGCGGAGGGTCCGACCACCCCGCCGGCAGCGACGACTCGGGCGGCAACTCCGGGCCGGGCTCGGACAACTCGGGATCGGGCTCCGGCAGCTCCGGCTCCGGCTCGGGTGATCCGGGTTCGCACGACGACGACTGAGGCTTTACCGCTGCCTTTACCTGCCTCTGGGCGGCCCGTAACCCGCCGCTCCCTACCTTGGTCGTAGGCGATCTCGACGAGATCGACGACAGAGGAGGAAGACATGCAGATCGTGCGGAAGCTGATGGCGGTGGTGGCGTTGCTGCTGGTGGGCGGACTCGTGATCGGGGGCACCATGGCCTTCGCGGGGGACTCGCCGAGTCCGAGCGCCGCGGTGGCGTCGACGGCGAGCGCTTCGTCGGCCAGCGAGACGCCGGCGATCGGTGACGACGACGGCACGGCGGACCAGGGTCACGGCGACGTCCCGGTCGCGATCGGAGCGCCCGCCGACGGCGGACAGGTCTCGGGGGACGACGACGGGACGCTCGACCAGGGCCCCGGCGACTTCTCCTTCGGTGACGACGACGGCGATGACCGTGACGACGACGCCGAGGAGGACCAGCACGGAGACGACGACAACTCGGGTCCGGGCGAGAACAGCGGGCCGGGGAGCGTCGATGACGACTCCGGGCACGGGAGCGACGACTGAGGGACGGACGTTCCTCGATCTCCCGAGGGGCGGCGCCGACGGCGCCGCCCCTCGGGGGCCGATAGCATCTCTCCGCGATGGCCCACGATCCGACCGCCGGGCGACCGCAGGAGGACCGCTCCCCGGTCGGCCCGATCGACCCGCTGGTCGTCCCCCGATTCGCCGGCCCCGCGACGTTCGCCCGCCTGCCCCGACGCGAGGACGTCGACGCTTGCGACGTCGCGATCCTCGGGATCCCCTTCGACAGCGGCGTGACGTACCGCCCGGGGGCTCGTTTCGGGCCGCAGGCGGTACGGAGCGCGTCCCGGTTGCTCCGGTCCTACCATCCCGCGCTGGACGTGAAGCCGTTCGCCGCGCAGCAGGTCGTCGACGCCGGCGACGTCGCCTGCAACCCATTCGACATCGCCGAGGCGATCGTGCAGATCGAGGCGGGCGCCGAGGAGGCGTTGGCCTCCGCCTCGACGCTGCTGTCGATCGGCGGCGATCACACGATCGCGCTCCCGCTCTTGCGGGTCATGCACCGGCGCCACGGCCCGATCGCGCTCGTGCACTTCGACGCGCACCTGGATACCTGGGACACCTACTTCGGGGCCGCGTACACGCACGGGACGCCGTTCCGGCGGGCATGGGAGGAGGGCCTCCTCCTCGACGACAAGGCCACCCACGTCGGGATCCGCGGGCCGCTGTTCTCGCCGGACGACCTCGTGGACGACGCCCGGTTCGGCTTCGAGATCGTCAGCGCGATGGACGTGTTGGACGAAGGCCGCACGGCGGTCGCCGACAGGATCCGCAGCCGGCTCGGTGATGCGCCGGTCTATGTCTCGATCGACATCGACGTGCTCGACCCCGCCTTCGCGCCGGGAACTGGGACGCCCGAGGCAGGCGGGCTCACGAGCCGCGAGCTCCTCGGGATCCTCCGCGGCTTCGCGGGGATCCGGCTGGTGGGCGCGGACATCGTCGAGGTCGCGCCGCCGTACGACCACGCGGAGGTGACCGCGGTGGCCGCCTCGCACGCCGCCTACGAGTTGCTCGCGCTGTTCACCTCGTCGGCCTAGCGGTTCTTCTCCAGGATCGCGGGGTCGGCACCGAGGAACCGCATCAGGTTGCCGAAGATCGCGAACAGCGTGAACGTCGTGGCGGCGATCACGATGAAGACCACCGCGACCGCCGCGATCGTCGGCGTGAACCCGTAACGGAGCCCGTTCACGATCTTCACCGGGAGCGTCTCGACCGTGAACCCGGCGACGAGGAACGAGATGATGTACTCGTTCAGGCTGAGGACGAACGCCGCCGCGAAGCCCGTGATCATCGAGGGGATCAGCAGCGGCAACGTGATGGTCCGGAACGTGGTGCGCTGATCTGCCCCGAGGGTCTGCGCGGCCTCCGGGAGCGCCTGATCCATCGTCTCCATGGCGAGCGAGATCGTGACCAGGGGCAGCGTCGAGAAGAAGATCGCGTGCGCGATGATCACGTTCTCGATCCGGCCGATGTGTCCGGTCGAGAGCCAGAACACCTGCATCCCGAGCGCGCTGATGATCGGCGGGAGCATGAACGGCAGGATCCCGAGCGTGTAGATCAGGGGTGCGAGGCGGATCCGGTAGGCGCGGAGGACGTACGCGAGCGGTGTCGCGACGAGGACCGCGAGCGCCGCGCTGAGGGTCGCGATCGTCGCGCTGTAGCGGATCGACGTCCGCCACCCGGAGTCGGTGAGCAGCTGTGCGTACCACGAGAGCGAGAACCCCTCGGGCGGGAAGTTCAGGTAGCGATTCTGGTTCACGGAGCCCACGGCGATCACGACGAGCGGGGCAAGCAGGAAGACCACGACGAACGCGACGACGACCGCACGGAGCACGCGCATCTACATGAGCCTCCTCGTGCGCGACTCGATCAAGCCCACCAACGCCACGACGATCAGCGAGAGCAGCGTCAGGAAGATCGCCATCGTTGCCGCGAACGGCACGTTCGCATTGGCCGACGCCTGGTTCGCGATGTAGACCGAGAGCGTCCAGTGCTCGGGGCGTCCGAGGAAATCGGCGATCAGGTAGCTCCCCAGGGTGAAGACGAACACGAGCAGGAAGCCCGCCACGACGATCGGCCGCGCGATGGGCACGACGACGGTCCAGAACGTGCGCCACGGTGAGGCTCCGAGCGTCTGCGCGGCTTCCGTGATCTCGGGGTCCAGCCGGGTGAGCTGGGGGTAGAGCGTGAGGATGCAGTAGGGGAACGCGATGTAGGAGAGGCCCAAGAGGACGGCCTCGAAGCTGGGCTGGTACGCCGTCGGCTCGTTCATCAGTCCGAGCCACACGAGGATGTTCGACACGCCCGACGCACGGCCGAGCAGGATGTACCAGGTGAACGCGACGATCACCTCGGAGAGGCTGAGCGCAGAGAGCACCACGATCAGGAGCGCCACGTGCGCACGCCGCCCCATCCGCGTGAGGAAGTACGTGAACGGGAACGCGATCGAGATGCAGACGACACCGGCCAGCAGGCAGATCCAGATCGAGAAGAGGGCACGCTCGAGGAACACCGGCTGGAAGAGGCGCTGCCAGTTCGCCAGTTCGAAGGCCGGTGTGTAGAAGGCGCCCGGGACCCGGTGGTAGAAGCTCGTCGCCACCATGATCCCGAACGGGATCAGGAAGAAGACCACCAACATCCCGACAGGGAACGCGAGGACGCCGAGGGTCCTGCCGGAGGGCTTCTCACGAACGCTCACGACGTCACGACCACGCAGGCCTCGGCCGGGAACAGGACCGACACCTGAGCGCCCTGCTCGACGGGAACCCAGTCGCGGGGCGAGCCCGCCACGATCACGTGCTCGCCCACGCCGCAGTCCACGAAGCACTCGAAGAGCTCGCCCAGGTCTCTGACGAACACGACCGTGCCGGGGAGGGCGTTGCGTTCGGGCAGCGCGTCCGCGACGAGCTGGGCGGCTTCCGGTCGCACGGAGACGGTCACCTCGCCGGAGGTGTCGGCACCACCGGCGACGTCGAACGGGTGGCCGTGGACTTCGATCGAGCCGTCACCCGCGGCCTCGCCGACCAGCAGGTTGGTGCGGCCGATGAACCCGGCGACGAACGGCGATCCCGGCCGCCGGTACACCTCCAGCGGGGGTCCGACCTGCTCGATCCGGCCGGCGTTCATCACGACGACCAGGTCCGACATCGTCATCGCCTCTCGCTGGTCGTGGGTGACGATGATCGTCGAGATCCCGAGCTGCTGTTGGAGAAGCCGGAGCTCCACCTGGAGCTGCTCCCGGAGGTTCGCGTCCAGCGCCGACAGCGGCTCGTCCAGGAGGAAGAGCCGGGGCTCCAGCGCCAGTGCACGGGCGGTCGCCACTCGCTGGCGTTGCCCTCCGGAGAGCTGCTGGATCCTGCGGTCGCCCAGCCCCTCGAGCGAGACGAGGTCGAGGAGCTCTCCGACCCTCGACGCGATCCGGTCCTTCTCCGCCCCCCGGATCCGGAGCCCGTAGCCGATGTTGCCGGCGACGTTCAGGTGCGGGAACAGCGCCAAGCTCTGGAAGACCATCCCGATGTCGCGCCGGTACGCCGGTCGGTCGGTGATGTCGTCGTCGTCGAGGAAGATCCGGCCCTCGGTGGGGCGCTCGAGTCCGGCGATCATCCGCAGCATCGTGGTCTTGCCGCATCCGGATGGCCCGAGGAACGAGATCAGCTTGCCGGGGGGCAGCTCAAGGTCGACGCCCGCAACCGCGATGACGTCGTCGAACCGCTTGAGGAGCCCCTCGAGCCGGAGGCCTCCGCGTACATCCATGGCGCGCCTGCTCATGGAGTCACCCTGATCTCCGGCGCTAGGAGAGGATCAGTTCGGTCCAGTTCTGGTCGATGAAGTCCTCCAACTCGTTGTACATCTCGTACTTCGGCTGCAGCGCGACCTCGGGACCGGGGCCGGCGACCGCCTCGTACTCCTCGTCGCTCATCGTCAGCGTGTCCCGCTTCGTCGACGGGATCGTGCCGAGGGTGAGCGCGAGCTCCTGCTGGACATCAGGACGGCACATGTAGTCGATGAAGGCGACACATGCGCCCAGCTCCTCGGTGGTCTTCGAGATCGACCAGTAGCCGGTGTCGATGATCGCTCCCTCTGTCGGGAAGACGCTCCGAAGCGGATTTCCGCCGCCGGCCTCCGAGGCCGCGAACAGCGTGATGTCGTGATAGAACTGCCCGAGCGAAACTTCACCTTCGTTGTACGCGGGCTGCCCCTGTCCCTCGTCCCGGAACCAGAGCTTCACGTTCGGCTTGACCTCTTGGAGCTTGTGCATGACCTCGATGATGCCGTCCTCCGTCTCGAGGATGTCGTACCCGTCGAAGAAGCAGGTCGCCGTGATCTCCAGCAGGAACGAGTTCGCGGCGTTCCGCAGGAGCGCGAGCTCGTTCTCCCACTCGGGGTCCCAGAAGGCCGTCCAGGTGTCGGGGCTCTCCTTCACGCGATCGGTGTTGGACACGAGCGTGATGTACCACGAGAGCCCTCCCACGCCGATCACGCTGTCGCCGCCGGCGGTGCGGATGTACCCCTCGGCGAGGTGTACGGACTCCGGGATGTCGCTCGTCTGGTACGTGGCGAGGATCTCGCCGTTGATCGCCCGCTGGAGACCGACGCCCGACAGCATCGATACGTCCGCCGGCGGCGCACCCCCGGCCGCGATCGCCTGCTGGAGCTGCACGACCCACGTCTCGGACGTCGGCTGCGAGACCGACTCGACCTCGACGTCGAACTCCTCCGTGAACGCCGGGTACATCGTCTTGAAGTTCTCCTCGAAGAACCCGCCGTAGGTGCCGACCTTGATCTTCGCGCCGGCGATGTTCGTGGTGTCGATCGGGGTGGGGCTCTCGTTCCCGGTGGGCTCGGTCGGCGCGTCGGGAGCGCACGCGGCCAGGATCGCCGGCATCCCGATCGCGGCACCGGCGAGGAGTCCGCCGCGCTTCAGGAGGTTCCGTCTGCTGATCTCCTGCGTGCTCAGGATCCGATCGATGTCCATCTTGTCGGCACCCCTCTCGGTCGCCTCTCGATCGCCGGCCAGGCGTTGCCCGCAGGCTACCCGTGCCGCGAAAGGCTCCGCAAGTCAACGACCGCTCCGCGCGGACTGCGGCGCAACGGGCTCCCGATCAGCTCGAGCGCGGGAGGCTGTCCACGAACCCGAGGACGCGGGCCCACGCGTCGCGGCAGTCGTCCGCGTGTTCCGTCATCTTCCGATCGAAGAACGAGTGCGGGGCGTCCGGGTACGTCACGATCCGATGGGCGATCCCCGCCGCCTCCAGGGCCTGCTCGTACGATTCCACGTCCGCGGCCGGGATCCCCCGATCCGCTCCGCCGTACAGGCCGAGGACCGGTGCGCGCACGAGGCCTTCGCGGGCCTCGTCGATCGCCGACGGTTGGTCGTTCTGGCGCGAGGCCGGCGGGCCGTAGAAGGCGATCACACCGTCGACGCTCGGCTGGGAGGCCTGCATGAGCGAGGCGCGGCCGCCGAAGCAGAACCCCATCGAGACGACCCCCGTGGCGCCCAGTCCACGCAGCGTGTCGGCGGCCGCGCGCGTGTCCGCCCGGATCCCGTCGTCGCGGGCGGCGGCGCGGTGCTCCTGGTACTCGAACCCGTCCTCTCGGTGCTCCGCACCGGCCGTCCGTCCGTACGGATCGATCGCGACGGCATGGATCCCCGCGTCGGCCACGTGCTCGGCGAGTCGTTCGTAGTAGCGATGGAGGCCCCGGACGTCCGGGAGGATCGCGATCCCCGCCGATTTCGGCTCCCGCGTCCGCACGATCGTCGCCGCGAACCGATTGCCGTCGTCGGCCGACAGGGTGGCCCGCTCGGATCCGGCGAGCATCCCCGTGCGCGCCGGGTCGGGAGGCAGGGCATCGGCGTCGAAGCACATCGTCAGGCCCCGTATTTCGTGAGGTGCCCGGCGTTCGCCATCAGGATCGGGAGCAGCTCCGACGACGGCCGGATGCCGAGGCCACCCGCCCGGCACCATCGCTCGCCGAAGCGCTCCGTCTCGTCCCGTCCGCACCGAGGACCGTGCACCAGCACCGGCACGGGGTGCCAGGAGTGCGCGGCCATCTGGGACGGCGTGGCATGGTCCCCGGTGACCGCGACCACGCCGGGCTCGGCGGCCGCGATCAGGTCCGTGATCGCATCGTCCACACGCTCGATCGCGGCGACCTTCGCCGCCCGGTCGCCGTCCTCGCCGGCGGCGTCAGCGTCCTTCACGTGGACGAAGAACAGGTCCGCGTCCTCGCGGTGCTTCTCGACCAGCCGCACCTGCTCGGTCAAGTCCGCGGGGGGGCCGAGGACCTGGAACCCGAGGAGCGACGCGATGCCTCGATACATCGGATACACGGCCACGGCCGCGGATCGGAGCCCCGTGCGCTCGTGGAGGCTGGGGATGGCGCGCTGGGTATCGAACCCGCGCAGGACAAGGCCGTTCGCGGCCGCCTCGTCCGCGAGCACGTGCCGCACCTCCTCGAGCGTGGCCGCGACGAGCCTCGCGGTTGGTTCGGCAGCGGGGTCGAGGGGTCGTGGAGCGAGCGGTGGGACGCCGGTCGTCTGCGGATCCGTGTCGCCCACCCGCGGATCCAGTTGCTCGGGTGTGCCGGCCCCCCGGAACACCACGAGCAGCCGATGTCCCTTCTCGTGGTGGAACTCCGCGCTCCCGACCTCGGCGCTGAGCCGCCCGACCACGCGTCGCCCTTCCTCGTCGGAGATCCGGCCGGCACGCCTGTCGACGATGGCGCCGGCGGCGTCGATCGTGCAGAGGTTCCCCCGCGCTGCCACGTCGCCCGGAAGCAACGGCACCCCCAGCCCGGCGGCGCCGAGCGCCCCGCGTCCCAACACGAACCGGAGCGGGTCGTAGCCGAACAGGGCGAGGTGCCCCGGGCCGGAGCCCGGCGTGATCCCCGGACCGACCGGCTCCAGGAGCCCCGTCACCCCCTCGGCAGCGAGTCCGTCGAGGTGGGGGGTAGCCGCGTCCTCGAGCTCGGTCCCGTGCGTGTCGTCCGCCATGCCGCCGAGGCCGTCGATCACCACGAGGAGGATGCGCGAACCGGTGCCGGTGGCGAGCTCGGACAGCTCCACCGGGCGATGCTATCAACGCCGCTCGAGCGGCCCGGCGAGCTCCTACCGAGGGGTTCGCCCGTGCTCGAACCGGCCGAAGATCGAGATCAGCCCGAGCAGGATGACCCCCGGCGCCACGAACCACAGCGGTCGTTCGAGCCACCAGCGGAGCGTGGAGTCCTGCTCCTGCCCGAACCCGAGCGGCCAGAGCAGCAGGAGCGCCAGCAGGAATGCCGTCATGTGCCACAGGAACAGCGTCATGATCCGTGCGTTCACGACGATCGTGGATCGCCACGGCCGGTCGCGTTGCAGCCATCCGTCGAGCCTCGGCTTGAGCAGGAGGACGGCGCCGAGGGTCCACACACCGCCGAGCAGGAAGCACACGGTTGGCGGGTAGGCGTTGGACACGGCCTCCACGTCCGTGCCGAGCAAGCTCCTCGGGTAGTGGCCGATCCCAGGGAACCAATCGAATCGCGCGTCGCCGAGCAGCCGGAAGAGCCAGGGTGTGGTCAGCGTCACGAGCCCCGCCAGGCCACCGACGACCATCGCCCAGAACCGCCGGCGAGGCCATCGGGCGAGGGTTCCGTCCGCGTACGCGTGCCCGAGCTGGTGCGGGAAGAGCAGCACGAAAGCCACGTTCAGCCAGCGCCACTCCCTGATGCCGCTGGAGAACGCCACCAGGTCGACCACCACCGCGCCGGTCGCCATCGCGAGGGGGACCCACAGACCGAAGCGCCTGTGCAGCCGGATCGTGAGCGGGGCGATCACGACGACCACCAGGTAGACGCCCAGGAACCACAGGGGACCGAACGGGATCGTGGCGCCCGGCGGCTTCATCCCCCGGAGGAGCGTGGTCTCGCCCCAGATCCTCGGCCCGGTCGGGGCGCCGATGTCCGCGAGGTGGAGGACGATCTGCACGACCGCCCAGAGTGCGAGGAAGACGATCGATGGGCGAAGCAACCGCTCGAGCCGGCCGCGGATGAACGTCCAAGTCGACGATCCCTTGCGCCGGGCGGAGTCGTAGGCCACGAGGTTCGCGAACCCGCCCACGAAGAAGAAGACCGGCATCACCTGGAACGCCCATGTGAACAACCACAGGCCGGCGGTGACGCCGATCGCGCTCGTGGAGCGGATCACGCCGCCCTCCCAGTGGTTGATCGAGATGAACCAGTGGCCGAAGACGACGGCGGTGATCGACGCGGCCCGCAGGAAGTCCATCGAACGGTCGCGCGACGACGTGGTCGCTCGGACGAGCTCGTCGACGTCGGGTCCGGTCACGACGGGACGAGCATGGACCCTAGGCGGCCTCGGCGGAAGGGCTCGCTCCTGCGAGCGATGCGTGGTTCCCGACGATCCGCACGATGCGGTCCTCGATCGCGACCGCGGCGGACTTCGACATCCCCCGGGACATGATGGAGAACTCCGCCCAGGTGCCTTCCCGTTCCAGCCACACCCAACCGGAGAGGGCCGAGATCGCGATCAAGGTGCCGGTCTTCGCCCGCACCTTCACTCCGGTCAGACGATCCTCGAGCGTGCCTTGGCCGCCCGCCGGGAGCCCGGCGCGGAACGCCGGGCCCCACGGCCTCTGCCGTGCGAAGCGCAACAGCGCCACGAGGTCCTGCGGACGGACCCGGTTCCCGTAGGACAGGCCGGACGAGTCGTTGGCGACGACGGACACGCCTCGTGCACCGGCGAAGGTCTCGATCGCTCGCGCGCCCTTCGCGATCGACCCGGCGCCGCCGTTCACCAGTCCGCCGAGCCACTTCCCGAGCATCTCGGCGTGGAAGTTCCGGGAGCGCCGGTTCATGTGACGCAGCAGGAGCTCGAACGATGCCGATCGCCGCGTCACCACTCGACGGATCCCGGTGGGAGGGATCCCGGCGCCTGCGGCCTTCGTCACGGGGACGCCTCGGGCTCGGAGCTTGTTCGTGAGGGAGCCCGCCGCCCGCCGCTCGGGGTCGCGGATGTGCACCCCCCGCGCGTCCGCGTTGCCCTCGAACGCGAGCGCCGTGGGGAGCGCGATGTAGTCGCGTGGGAAGTAGTCCTGCCACCCGGGTGCCCACCAGTCGCGCAGGAAGCCGCTGGTGGCACCCATCACACGCCCGCGGACCCGTTCGATCCCGGATGTGTCGACCGCACGGGCGAGCGCGGTCATCGTCGCCCGGTCGACCTCGGGGTCTCCGTGCCCCACGATCCACAGGTCGCCGCGGAGCACGCCGTTCGTGGTCGTCCCGTTCGCGAACACCTGGGTCCGCACGCGCGTCCCGAGGGAGGTGCGATGCAGCAGGGCCATCGAGAGCAGCAGCTTCTGGTTCGAGGCGGGCGTCCGCTGCTTCCAGGCTCCGTGTCGGTAGAGCCAGTCGCCGTGGACGGCGATCGCCACGGACAGGTCGTGCCCGTCGACGGCCTTGTTGATGTCCTGGGCCCAGTCCGGCGGCGCCGCGATCGCGGGGGGGGCCCCCGTGATCACGCACGCTGCGACGACCGCGACCACCGTGGTTCGCACGAGCGTGGCGAGGCGCGGCACGCGCGGAGGATACGCCAGACAACCCCGGCGCCGAAGGAGCCCGACCCGGATCGTTCCACCGCAACGATGCCGGCGTGGGCACGGCAAGCGAGGCCGTCACATCGACGCCTCCTCGGACGCTCCGACGGGCTGTAGACTCCGCGCCTCCTGGACGCGCCGGGCCGGATCACCTCCGGTCCGGCGACGAGCATCGGAGCACGCGCTGTGACCACGATCGATCGCGAACGGCTCTCGGGGCTGATGGAACGCGAACGCGCGCTGTTCCGCGATCGCCACCCGAGGAGCCGGGCGTTGTTCGAGGCAGGCCGAAGCTCGCTCCTCTGGGGGGTCCCGATGAACTGGATGGTCCGCTGGCCGGGTGATCATCCCGTCTACGTGGCCGAGGCGGAGGGCGCGCGGTTCACCGACGTCGACGGCAACACCTTCGTGGATCTCTGTCTCGGCGACACGGGAGGGATGGCGGGGCACGCACCGCCGGCGGCCGTCGAGGCGATCGCGCGTCAGGCGTCTCGCGGCATCACCACGATGCTGCCCACCGAGGATGCCGCCTGGGTGAGCGGTGAGCTCGCACGTCGGTTCGGCGTGCCGTTCTGGTCGTTCACCCTCACCGCGACGGATGCGAACCGGTTCGCGATCCGGTGGGCGCGTCACATCACGGGCCGCCCGAAGATCCTGGTGCACAACCACTGCTATCACGGCACGGTCGACGAGACGTTCGCGGAGCTGGATGCTGCCGGCGGCGTGATCGACCAGCCGGGGAACACGGGGCCACCGGTGCCGGTCGTGACCACCACGCGGGTCGTGGAGATCAACGACCTCGAGGGGATCGCTCGGGAGCTCGGGCACGAGGACGTCGCGGTCTGCGTCTTCGAGCCGGCGCTCACGAACATCGGGATCGTCCTGCCGGAACCGGGGTACTGGGAGGCGGTCCGTGCGATCTGCGATCGCACCGGGACGCTCCTCCTGATCGACGAGACGCACACGCTCAGCGCGGGACCCGGCGGCGCGACCCGGGCATGGGGGCTCGCCCCGGACCTGCTGACGATCGGGAAGACCCTCGGCGCCGGGATCCCGTCGGCCGCCTACGGGATGACCGAGGACGTGCAGCGCCGGATCGTCGAGGCGGTCGATCCGGACGTGATCGACGTCGGTGGAACCGGTGGCACGCTCGCCGGCAACGCACTGTCGCTGGCGGCGATGCACGCCACCCTCGAGCACGTGCTCACGGACGGCGCGTTCGATCGCATGATCGAGGTCGGCGGCCGCTTCGAGGATGGCGTCCGCGACGTCATCGCCTCTCGCGAGCTCCCGTGGCACGTGGTGCGGCTCGGGTGCCGCGTCGAATACCTCTTCCGTCCCGAGGCGGCCCGCACCGGCGCCGAGGCGAACGCCGGGCAGGATGCCGAGCTCGACCCGTTCATCCACCTCTACCTGCTGAACCGCGGCGTCCTGATGACGCCGTTCCACAACATGGCGCTGATGTCGCCCGCGACGACGGAGCAGGACGTGGATCGGCACACCGAGGTGTTCGCGAGCGCGGTCGACGAGCTCCTCGGTGAGACCAGCGGTTCCTCGTGATCGGGCGCGTGTCGTTCCTGACGATCGACGCGAACGACCCCGCCCGGCTCGCCGCGTTCTGGTGCGAGGTGTTGGGCACGCAGGTGGAGGAGACGTCCGATGAGGGTCGGTTCGTGTTCCTGGCCGCCGCGAACGGTCATATCCTGAGCTTCCAGCGCGTCCCGGAGCAGAAGTCGGTCAAGAACCGCGTGCATCTCGACATCCGTGTGGAAGACCTCGGCACGGCCACGGACGCGGTGCTGGCACTCGACGGGACGTGGGACGGCAACGAGCGGGCCCTCGACGATGCCCGATGGAGGACGCTCGGCGATCCCGAGGGCAACGAGTTCGATATCTACGTGTCCGCCGGATAGCGTGCCGCGGTCTCCCATCGAGCCGCGTTGATGTCCGGCTTCGCGGCGCGTGAACCTGTGCTTCACCCGCGCCGGAGCGGCCTCGTGAGGCAGGTCGGCCCGCCATCACCCTTCCGAGAGATCTCCTCGCCGACGTAGGTTCGGACCTCCACTCCGGCGGCCTCCATCCGGCGACGCGTTTCCGGATTGCCCTCGAGCGCGAGCGCCATCCGGGGTCCCAGCGCAAGGACGTTGGAACCCATCGAGTCGAACTCGTCGGTCGGCACCTCGACGATCGCGATCTCCCGGGTACGGAGCAGCTCGACGAGACGCACCGGGAGATGGGGGAGCGAGGCGACCACGAGGTCCTCGTCGAGGATCGAGAGGAACGAGAGCAGGTGGGTGCAGGCCGCCGGACCCGCGAGGTGGGGGAGGTCGAACGCGACGACGCTCACGTCCGGCAGCAGAGCGCGGAGGGCGTCCAGCCCGGCCGCGGTCGTGCGGTAGCCCACGCCCGCGAGCAGCGTCCGCCGATCGAGCCAACAGAGGTCGCCGCCCTCGGCGAACGCCGGCTGGCCGGCGTCGCCGAGATCGGCGACCACCGGGATCCCCGCGGCTTCCAGGTCCACCGCGGCGACCGCGGGTTCTCCTCGGCGACCTTCCTTGGCGGGGCGCAACAGGATCGCGCCCGCGTCCGTCATCAGCACGGGGTCGTAGACGTAGACCGCGTCCGGATCGCCGGCGGCGGGCGCGACCCCCACGAACACCTCGGCGCCCGCGTCGGCCAGCTGGTCGCGGAACGCCTCGTGCTCGGCGGCCGCCCGCGTCGGGTCGGGAGCCGCTCGCCAACCGTAGTCGCGCCAACGACGGAGGGCTTCCGGTTCCGGCGGCCGCACGGAGACGGCGCGCAATGTGGAGTACTGATCCTGGATCGACACTGACCGGATGGTAGTGGGCCCTTCGCCTCATCGGATCCCTCAATTCCGCCTCTGCCCAGCGTCGGGGACCAGGGGTACACTTGCGCGACCATGCGACGGGGCGCCAAGAGACAGGGCACGGACGTGCGACGACGCCGAAACACGGAGCTCGGCGTCATCGACTACACGCTCGCGAAGCGCGCGCTGATCCGCGACGCGCACCGGGGCCTCAGATCGGTCGCCGATCTCTGCGACGCGCACCCGGAGTTGATGCGGGCCGCCAAGCACGTCGGCGAGGCGACGACCTCGGACTGCCCGGTCTGCGGCAAGGACAAGCTCGTCCTGCTGGCCTACGTCTTCGGCTCCTCGCTCGGCCGGAACAGCGGCCGGGTCTGGCCGATCCAGACGGGCCTCCGGCTGACGGCTGCGCATCCGGGGTCGGCCTGCTACGTGGTGGAGGTCTGCCGGTCCTGCGCGTGGAACCACCTCCGTGAAGCCTTCACGGCGCGACGTCGCGCCGCCGCAGGCTGACGCCGCTCGCCGTCCCGCCGGTTTCCGGTCGCAAGCCCCCGGGTAGGATTCGCGCGTCGTGACCACGACTTCCGGACGATCCCCCAAGGACTACCGACCCCGTCACGCCCGGAAGAAGCCGGGCGGCGGCGGCGCGACGACGTCCTCCCGGTCGACGGCCACCGCCTCGACGAGGTCCTCGGCCGGAGCGGTGAAGACCGGCCGGCGAGGCGCCTCGGCACGGACGGGCCCGAAGGGACGACGTCCGCAGCCGAAGAAGGGGTTCTTCCGTCGCTACTGGTGGGTATTCGCGCTCGCCCCGTTCGCCGTCGTGCTCCTCGGGTTCGCGGTCCTCGCGATCGCCTACGTGCGCATCGACCTGCCGAAGGCGCTCCCGCCGGTCCAGACGACGTTCGTCACCGATCGCAACGGCGAGCTGCTCACGACGTTCCACGGCTCTGTCGACCGCACGATCATCCCGTTGCGGCAGATGCCGCCTCACCTCCGGAACGCGGTGATCGCCGTGGAGGACGCGCGCTTCTACGAGCACGACGGGGTCGACCTGAAGGGGACGGTCCGCGCCGCGTGGAGCGACCTCGTGGCGCGTGACGCCGTCCAGGGCGGCTCGACGATCACCCAACAGCTGGTCAAGCGGGTGTACGCGGGGCGGTACGTCGAGGGCGAGAACGGGGTCACGGACTACGTGATCCCGCCGCGCACGGTGAAGGAGAAGGTGCGCGAGGTCCTCCTCGCGATGAAGGTCGAACGGACCTTCGAGAAGGAGACGATCCTCGCGAAGTACCTGAACACGGTGTACTTCGGCCACGGCGCGTACGGGATCGAGGCGGCTGCGCAGACGTATTTCGGCGTGTCGGCGCGGCACCTCACGGTCTCCCAGTCGGCGACGCTTGCGGGCATCCTCACCGCCCCCGAGGCCTACGATCCCATCGATCACCCGTTCGACGCCAAGTTCCGGCGGGACTTCGCTCTCGATCGGATGGTCCAGTACGACTACCTCGAAGCCGGAGAAGCGGACGAGTTGAAGCGCCATGCCTGCTGCGGGATCCCCGTCGCCCTCCAGCAAGGATCGGACGCGCAGATCGAGGCGCCCGGGGATTCCGAGTACTTCGTCCAGTACGTCCGGGAGACGCTGGCGCGGCGGTACGGGTCGGCGGCCGTCTACGGCGGTGGGCTCGAGGTGACGACCTCCCTCGACCTCGGCTACCAGGCCGCCGCCGAGGCCGCGGTCGAGTCGCACCTCCCGACGCCCGGTGATCCCGGCGCCGCACTCGTCGCGATCGAGCCCTCCACCGGCCACGTCCTCGCCATGGCGGGCGGGAGGGACTTCGCCACGTCGCAGGTGAACCTCGCCACGTTCCGGGGAGGCACCGGCCGGCAAGCGGGCTCCGCGTTCAAAGCCTTCACCCTCGCCGAAGCGATGGACCAGGGCTTTCGCCTCGACTCGCGCTGGTACGGACCCAACACGATCACGATCGACGACCCGATCTGCGCGGATCAGCACGGCGAGCCGTGGCAGCCGGAGAACGCCGAGGGCGGCGGAAGCTCGTACACGCTGCAGTCGGCGACGGCACACTCGGTGAACACCGTGTTCGCGCAGCTCGTCGTGGAGCTCGGACCTGACAACGTCGTGGAGATGGCGCACCAGCTCGGGATCCGCTCGGACCTGCCGGAGGTCTGCGCGGTCACGCTCGGCAGCGTCGCGGTGAACCCCCTCGAGATGACGAACGCGTACGCCACCCTGTCGAACCGTGGGACCCGGTTCCGAGCGAGCCCGCTGCTTCAAGTTCGGTCGCCGGGCGGCCGGATCGACGAAGGGGTCGTCCCACGAGGCAAGCGCGTGGTGGAGGAGAACGTCGCCGACCTGGTCACGTACACGCTCCAGGACGTCCTCGACTTCGGGACGGGGGCGTCCGCCGACATCGACTGGCCCGCCGCGGGGAAGACGGGTACGGCGCAGGACAACGTGGACGCCTGGTTCTGCGGCTACACCGTCCAGATCGCGGCGTGCGTGTGGGTGGGCTACCCCCAGGGGCAGATCCCGCTCGAGAACGTCGAAGGGGTGCCGCTGGTCTTCGGGGGCACGATCCCGGCCGCGATCTGGCACGACTTCATGGTGGAGGCGATGGCCGGCAAGGAAACGATCGAGTTCCCGGACCCGTCGTTCGACCAGCAGACCGTGACCCCCTCCGCGGAAGCTCCGATCCCCCCGCCCTCGCCGAGCCCCCAGCCGAGCGTCTCGCCGAGCCCCGAGCCGAGCGTCTCACCGAGCCCGGAGCCCAGTCCGTCGCCCAGCCCCTCGCCGAGTCCGTCGCCTTCGCCCAGCGGGAGCGTGTCCCCGGCCGGGCCGGCCCGGTTGCCGGACGGTGATCGAGGGGGCTAGCGAGCCGAGACGCGGACGTCGGCGGGAGTGTCGACCGGCAGCGTCGCCACGATCGACGTGCCGCGGCCAGGGTTCGATCGGATCACGAACGTCCCGTTCGCCAATTCGACACGTTCCCGCATCGAGGCGAGGCCCACCCGACCCTGCCGGAGGAACTCGCGCGTCATCGCGCTGTCGAACCCTCGCCCGTCGTCCTCGATCTCCACGCGCAGCGACGTCGCGGTCGTCTCGACGGAGACCGTCACGTTGCCGGCGCGAGCGTGTTTGGCTGCGTTCGTCAGCGCCTCTTGGACCACCCGATAGGCGAGCGTCTCGAGGTCGGCGGACAGCGGCCGGGGGAGGGTGCCGGCGAGATCCGTCTCGACCCCTTGCTCGATCCCGAAGCGCGTCACCGCCTCCCGCAGCGCGGGCATCAATCCGCGCTCCTCGAGCACGGGTGGACGCAATCCCGACATCAGAGCCCTGAGCGCGTCGGCCTCGTCGGCGAGCTCTTTGCGCACCTTCGACAGGACGTCCACCCCTCGATCGACGTCGCCGGCGCCGATCATCAGGAGCGAGGCCTCGAGGGACAGCGACGCGGCCGACACCCCCTGCACCGGTCCGTCGTGGAGGTCGCGCGCGATCCGGTTCCGTTCGGACTCGATCGCGGAGTTGGTCCTGCGGAGCAGGCTGGTGCGGTCCTCGTCCTTCTCTTGCAGGAACTTCAGCAGCGACCGGATCGTCTGGTCGGCGGCCTTGCCCGGGGTGACGTCGCGGATCAGGACGAGCCGCCGGGGGGGAACGGTCGGGATGTCGGACACACGTGACTCGAGGTACAGGGGCGTGCCGTCCGTCCGCTCGAGCTGGGCTTGCCCGGCGGCGGGGAGGTCCGCGAAGCGAGCGTCCGCGCCGTCGAGCGACGCCGCCAGCGTTTGCCATCGCTGCCCCTCGATCGTGAGGCGATCGAGGTGCACCATCTGACAGAACGCCTCGTTCGTCCGGACGATGACGTCGTTCGAATCGAGCTCCACGATGCCATCCACCGCGGTATCGAAGACCAGGCGAAGGTGCTCCTCCGACACCTTCAGCGTCTCGTTCGCCTCGCGGACCCGGTCCAGCGCGGCGTCCATGTCGGTCAGGGCCTCCTCCTTCTGATGGAGAGCCCTGCGGACCGATTCGCTCGCCTGGGTGATCGTGATCTGGTTCGCGATGATCCGGACCGCGACCGCGAGGGCCAGGACGCCGATGAACATGCTCGTCTGCAGGCCGGTGAGCCCTTGCCGGTCGCCGAGGACGCCCGTGATCAGAAGCGCGGCGCATGCCGCGATCACGGCCACGCTCGTGAGGATGGGCCGCGCGAACCGGGAGGGACGCGGGAGGTCCTTCGCAGGCCGGAGGACGAGGTACGTGGCCGCCAGCGCGAGCGGCGACAGGGCGATCGGGAGCTCGATCGCCGCATTCGTCGCCTCGTAGGACATGCGCGTCCACTGCCAGCCGAACGTGAGGACGGCCGCGCCGAGTCCGGCGAACACGACCGCACGAGCGAGGTGGGCTCGCGTGGGTACCCAGATCGCGAGCGCCGGATAGGTGGCGATGAGGAACGCGGAGACGAGCGAGAACGTCACGGCCGACGCCGAGATGTCGCCACGGATCGTGTCCGGGCGGATCAACACGTACCCGGCCGCCATCAGGGCGCTGACGATCAAGGCGGCGTCCGTCGCGAGCTCGCGGCGGTCCCCGGAGGGGACGTGATGACGGATCTCGCCGGCGAACCCGGCGCCCAGCGCGACGAGGGGGAGGAGGAAGAGCAGGTCAGGGTAGCCCGGCGTCATCTTCGGGCCCGTCAGCCCCGACACGAAGACGAGTCCGATCACCCCGGAGCCGGTCAGGAGGGCGACCCCGACGGCGCGCGAGCTCCGCGCCGCTTTCCCCTCGCGCATCGCGAGCAGTACGACGCCGCCCATGAACCAGGCAACGGCATCGATCAGGTTGACCACGAGCGGTCGTCGCGCGGGGTCTTCAGGTGCGCCGAAGTAGGCGCCGACGATCACGAGGGCCGTCAGGCCGAGCGCGACCGAGGCCGCCGTGCGACGTGGGTGAGGGGTCCCGCGCATGGAGGTCCATGATGCCGTGTGCCCCTGCGAGACTCCATCACCCGGTCGGGGAGTGAGCTCCTCCGAACGGCCTACGACGCTCCGAAGGACCTCACTCGATCAAGCGCCTCCGGAGCGCCTCCGCGACGGCCGCGGTGCGGTCCGAAGCGCCGAGCTTCTCGAAGATGTGTTCGAGGTGGGTCTTGACGGTGTCGGGAGAGATGTAGAGGCGTTCGGCGATGTCCCGGTTCGTGTGGCCGAATGCGAGCAGCTGGAGCACTTCGATCTCCCGCGCCGTCAGGGTCTCCGCTCGGCGGTCGCGCTCCTTCGCGGTGGAGAGCTCCTCCGCGAGTGCCACGACGAGCTGCGGATCGATCACCATGTTGCCGCCCGCGACGAGCCGCACCGTCTGGATCAGATGCTCGGCGTCGCGCGCCTTCAACACATAGCCCCGCGCGCCGGCGCGGACCGCCTCGACCACGAACTGCCTGTCGTCGTACGCGGTGAGCATGATGACGCCGACCTTCTCGTGCTTCTCCCTGATCTCGCGGGCGGCCTCGAGCCCGTCCATCTCCGGCATCCGGATGTCGATCAGGGCGATGTCCGGCTCGTCCTTCCCGATGAGCTCGAGGAGCTCCTTGCCGTTGGCGGCCTCTCCGACGACGTCGATCCCCTCGGCCATGTCGAGGTACCTGCGGAGCCCTTGCCTCACCAGCGAATGGTCGTCCGCGATGGCAACCCTGATCGTCACGACACCTCCGGTCGGTCGCGTGCTCGGCACATCCTACCCCGGGCCACGCTGGCGGGTTCGGAACCGTCCGCCTCAGAACAGGTGTCGCCAGTTCACGAAGAGCACGGCACACAGCACCCAGCCGCCGCCGAGCACGCCGGTCACCAGGGCGCGAGGGAGCGCACGCCCCAGTCCCACACCGGACAGCCCCCAGAGCACGGGGAAGACCACCACGGCGAATCGAGGAGCGGACAGGAGCGGTCGGTCCCAGAAGGGGTCCACGAGCGGGAGGAGGAGACTCAGGCCCCCGTAGGTGATCTCGGAGACGCGGAGCGCCGGCACGGCGAGGGCCAGGCCGACGATCGCGATCGACACGAGGACGAGATCGAGCAACCAGTAGGAGCGGAACGACCACGCGAGGTCGACGGCGTGGGTGAGCGAGACCCACGGCGGCTGGAGCTCGCGGCCCCACAGGCGCTGGGCGTCGAGGGGAGCGAGCCAGTTCCCGTGCGCGAGTCCCCACCATGCGAACCACGACAGGGGTCCCAGGGAGATCGCTGCCGCGCCCGCCGCACGTCCCGCGAGCGCCCTGCGGGAAACGCTGCGGCCGCGCTTCGCCGAGAACGCTTCCACCAGGAGGGCGGGGATCAGCAGGATCCCGACGCTCCGCGTGAGCGCCGCCAAGGCGCCGGCGACGGCGACGTGTCCCCAGCGATCCCATCGCGCCGCGCGGAACGCCAGGATCGACAGGAACAGGAAGAGGGACTCCGTGTACGGCGCGAGGAAGAAGAAGGCCGTGGGGAAGAGCGCTGCCACCACGATCGCCCTCCGGGCGACGCGCTCACCGAACGCGTCGGCCGTCAACGCGAACAACGCGAGGAGCGCACCGAGGAACGCGGCGTTCGAGACCAGCAACGCGGCCATGAGCTCGTGGCCGGGCCACGTGCCTGGCCAAGAGCTGGGAAGGATCCACGCGACGGCACGAACCGTGAGCGGGTAGAGAGGGAAGAAGGCGGCGCTGGCGTCGTCATCCGACCACCCATCGTCGGCGAGTCGCAGATACCAGATGGCATCCTGGCGCTCGGTCGCATCGATCGCGTTATGCCAGCCCGAGGTGGCAAGCGGCGCGGTCCTTCCCGGCACATCCACCGGCGGGAGCGGATCGACGAGGTCGACGGCGATCACGGACACGAGCGACAGCCCGATCCTCGCCGCGAGGAAGACGAGGACGCACGGACGCAGACCGTCGCGCAGCCGGTGAGGAGGGCTCACGCGTGTGCCACCGGCCGCGAAGGTTCCGCTCCACGCTCCGCCGGGAGCCTGCGGCTCGGCTCCCGCACCCATGCGGCCACGCACCACAACAGCACGGCGCCGCGGATCACCACGGCGGTCTCGAAGACCCACTGCGGGAGACCGCCGATCCCCTCGTGATCACCGAAGAATTGGAACCGCGTCAGGAAGACCGCGACGTCGGCGGCCTCGAACGCGAGGAACCGCCGGGGGCCGGGGAGGATCAGGACCAACCACGGGAGCAGCCACAGGCTGAACTGTGGGGAGTACACCTTCCCGAGGAGCAGGAAGAGCACGAGGAACGGGAACACGAGTTGCCAACGAGGGAACTCGGGCTCGCGACGATGCTTCGCGTGCCAGACCCAGGCACCGACGCCCACCATCGACACCGTCGATGCGGCGTTGATCAGCCCGATCGAGGGGCACATGGACAGGTGCCTGCACAACAGGAGCCACGCGCTGTCCCAATCCGCGACGCGCGTGCCGTTGAAACTGAAGAACTCCCACCATCCCGATAGGGCCGTCGCCACGAACGGCACGTTCACGGCGAGCCAGACGGCCGCGGCCGACCACCACAGCAGGATCGCCCGGTCAGGCTGGCGCTGTCGGAGACGTTCCGCGGCGAAGGGGATGAGCATCAGGCCCGGGAAGAGCTTCGCCGCGGCTCCCAGTCCGATCAGCGCGCCGGCCCCACCGTCGCGGCGTCGGAAGAACGCGAGCGTGGCCGCAGCCGCCAGGGCGACCGCGAGGAGATCCCAGTTGACGAACGCCTGCAGGGCGAGCCCGGGGGCCAGTGCGAACCACAGAGCGCGACCCGGGTCGATCAGGTACAGGCACGCGGCCGCCACGGCAGCGCACGCGGATACGAGGATCACGTTGACCCAGAAGAAGCGGCCGGGATCGTCCCCGGAGATCCATCCGGCCACGCGCATGAAGTACATCGTGAGGACCGGGTACTCGTCGCAGTTGAAGTCGGACGGGCCGCAAGCCTCCAGGTACGGCAGGCGGCCCCCGGAGAGCTGCTCCGTGCCGAACAGGGGGACGATGTCCGTGTAGCAGGCCAGGTGATACTGGCGGCCATCCTCCCAGCGCCCGTCGGCGCACGGGCTCTTGTGGACGGCGCCGACCAGCAGCGTCCCGACGAGACAGGCGAGCACGAGCCCGAGGGTGATCGGCCGGCCGGCGCGGCGCTCCACGGCTCGCATCGTATCGACGGCCGGCGCGCCATCCGCGAGCGCGCTCGGCGGGCCTCGAGGATGACCGTGTGAGCGAACACTCGTAGAGTTCCCGGTCGTGAGGTACCGATCGCGACCCGTGAAGCGGCGATGAAGTACCGAGTGGAACAGCTCGCGACGGCGTGCGAGGTATCCGTCGACACGGTCCGTTACTACCAAGCCAGGGGGTTGCTCCCGCAGCCCGACAAGGAGGGACGCGTCGCCTGGTACCGGCCGGAGCACGTCGACCGGATCCACGAGATCCGGAGCTTGCAGCGACAGGGCTTGACGCTGGCGGCGATCCGCCGCGTGGTCGACGGCGAGCTCAGCCTCGCGGATGCCGGCTTGGCTGCCGCCGTCGCGTCCGAGCGCGCCGATCCGAGCGACGGGGAGGCGCTCTCGCTCGACGCGTTCTCCTCCGCGAGCGGTGTCCCGGCGTCCCTGATCCAAGCGGTGGAGCGCGAGGGCATCCGGATCGGGCACGATGTCGGCGGCGAGACCCGGTACACGTCGGGGGACATCGAGCTCGTGCGCACGGCACTCCGCCTCCTCGAGTTCGGGCTCCCGTTGGGCGATCTGCTCGCGCTGGCCCGCGACGCCGACGAGGCGATGCGAGGGCTCGCCGAGCGCGCCGTCGACCTGTTCGACGAGCACGTGCGCAAACCGATCCGGGACACGGCTCCCGACGCCGACGCCGCGTCGGCCCGGATGGTCGAGGCGTTCCAGGAGCTGCTCCCCGCCGTGACGCTCCTGGTCTCGCATCACTTCCGACGGGTCCTGCTGGAAGTCGCGGAAGAGCACATCGAAGCGCCCGCGAACGAGGCGCCGCTGGGTGAGGCGCCGCGGGGTGAGGCGCCGGTCTCACCCCGGCGCCAGAGATGAGACGGCGTCCGGAACCCACGCTGCCGCAGGGCGAGGACAAAGCCCGGGCGGTCCGCCGGCTCTTCGACACGATCAGCCCTCGCTACGACCTCGTGAACCGCGTGATGACGTTCGGGATGGATCGGGGCTGGCGTCGCCGGACGGTCCGAGAGCTCGCGTTGCCGATCGGATCCCTGGTGTTCGATCTGGCGTGCGGCACGGGCGACCTCTGCCGGGAGCTCGGGGCCGTCGGGCATCGCGCCGTGGGGTTCGACTTCTCCCACGGGATGTTGTGCGCCGCCCGCACCGACGCACCGCTCGTCGAGGCCGACATCCTGCGGCTGCCGGCGCGAGACGGTGGGGCCGACGGAGCGACGTGCGGGTTCGCCCTGCGCAACGTCGTCTCGTTGGCCGACCTGTTCACCGAACTGGCTCGCGTCGTGCGCCCCGGGGGCCGGATCGCGCTGCTGGAGACGGCCGAACCGGACGGACGGCTTCTGCGACTCGGACATCGCGCCTACTTCCGCGGCGCGGTGCCGGCGATCGGCGGACTGCTCTCCAACCGGGAGGCGTACTCCTACCTCCCCCGATCGACCGCCTACCTTCCGGCCCCGGAGGAGCTGCTCTCGATCCTGCGGGGAGCGGGGTTCCCCGATGCCCGGCGGCTCCGGCTCTCCGGCGGGATCACGCAGCTCCTGGTGGCCACACGCGGATGAAGGCCCCGCTCACGATCCGGCGCCACCGGCTGGGTCCCGTGTTCGATCTCCTCGCCCTCCACCCGGATGCGTTCGTGTTCGAGCGAGCCGGCCAGGGCGTGGCCGCGCTGGCCACGACGGCACTCGAAGGCGCGGACGTCGCGTCCGTCGGGCGGGAGGCGCTCACGCTCCTCCGCGGGCACGCCGAACCTGCGTCGGACGCGCCGCCGTTCGTCGTGGCCTCCCTGCCGTTCCGCCCCTCGGATCCTGCCGAGGTCCTCGTGCCGCAGCGATCGGTCCGGCGGACGGCGCCCGGCGATACCTGGCTCCTCGATGCGGCGAGTGACTCCGGGGTGTCATTCGAACCGGAGCCCGTGCCGGGACGGTCACCCCAGGACGTCTTCACCGGCGTCCAGCTGTCGGAGCACCCCTCTTCCCAGGACTACCGGGAGGCGGTCGCGGATGCGCGCTCGCGGATCCGGGAAGGCGCCCTCCGCAAGGTGGTGTTGGCGCGCACGGTGGAGGTGGACGCGGGCCGGTGGCTCGACCCGCGACGGCTCGCGCACCGGCTGCGCGCGGTGGATCCGGAGGCCTACACGTTCGTGGTGCCGCTCTCGGGCGGGGAAGCCGGACCGCGACGGAGCTTCGTCGGCGCGTCGCCGGAGCTGTTGCTGTCGCGCCGGGGCCGAGACGTCCGGTCGAACCCGCTCGCAGGGTCGGCGCCTCGATCCGGCGATCCCGCGGAGGACCGGGCCAACGCGGAAGCGCTGTCCCGATCGTCGAAGGATCGGGAGGAGCACGAGATCGTGGTCGAGGCCGTCGCCGAGACGCTGCGGCCGTTCTGCACGAAGCTCACGTGGGACCCGGAACCCGTATTGCGGGAGACGCCGAACGTGTGGCATCTCTCGACGCGATTCCACGGTGTGTTGACGGATGCGTCTCAGTCGGCGCTCGACCTCGTGGCCGCGTTGCATCCCACCCCGGCGGTCGGGGGAACGCCGCGGGACGCCGCCCTCGAGGTGATCTCCGACCTCGAACCGTTCGACCGCGGTCGGTACGCGGGGCCGGTCGGATGGATGGACGCGAACGGCGACGGCGAGTGGGCGATCGCGCTCCGCTGTGCCGAGCTGCGCGGCGATCGCGCCGTCCTCTACGCGGGCGCCGGCATCGTCGCCGGCTCCGAGCCCGACGACGAGGTCGACGAGACCGAGCGCAAGTTCCGCGCGTTCCTCGACGCGCTCCGCTGGGGGTGAGGCCGCCGGGTCACGGCCTCAGGACGGGAACCGTCGGTCCGGCTCCAGCTCGATCACCAGCGGCTGGTCGGATCTCGTGAATCCGCCTCGCGCGTAGAACGGCCGTGACCGCTCCGTCGGCCACACGATCACCTCGGAGAATCCCTCCTGCCGGCACCAGGCCGTGATGCGATCGAGCATCTGCGCGCCGAGCCCTGTGTTCCGGTGTTCCGGGATCACGTAGACGTTCGTCAGGTAACCGATCGGGCCGGCGTGCTTCCCCGGGACGGGCACCCGGTGGACCGTGTGCAGCCACATCGCGCCCACGGGGAGGTCGGCCAGCCGTGCGACCCACGCGTTCCAGTCCTTCGACGCCAGCGCCCGCACCGCGAAAGCGGTGAAGCGCTCCCGGTAGACCTCGGCCGATTCGGCGACGGTGCCATCCTGCTCTTCGTAGAGCGCGAACCGCAGCTCGGCCAGCTCGTCGACGTCGTCGGTGGTGGCGAACCCGATCGACGGCCGTGGCCCGCTCACGGGTTCTCGAGCGCGGCGTCGACGGCATACCGCAGCTCCATCCGGCGCCGCAGCCCGAGCTCGGCGTCCACCATCACCTCCACCACGCGGATCCCCCGACCGACGCCGGCCGCTCGGTCCAGCGCGGGCAGCAGGTCCGGCGCCCGTTCGACCCGCTCGTGGCCGGCGCCGGCCGCCCCACAGAGCCCGGCGATGTCGACCGCGTGCGGCGTCACGAACAGCTCCCGATGCTCGGGGAGGTCGCGTTGCGGCAGGAGGGAGAACACGTGACCACCGCTGTTGTTCACCACGACCACGATGAGGTCGACGTCCCGCGAGGCGTTCCACAGGACCGACCCCGCGTCGTGGAGGAGGGAGAGGTCCCCGACGAGCGCCACCACCGGGCCGACCCGGGCGACCGAGACCCCCAGCGCAGTCGACACGAGCCCGTCGATCCCGCTCGCTCCGCGATTGGCCATGACCGTCAGGTTCGCCCGCGGGCGCATCGCGAGGTCGAGATCGCGGATGGGCGTCGAGTTCCCCACGAACAGTCGCCCCGCGTCCGGGATCCACGAGGCCGTGTCGCGAGCGATCCGCGGCTCGAAGGGCTCGTCCCATCCATCCATCACCCCGTCGAGCACGTCACGTGCGCGCTGGTCGGCCGCGCGCCACTCCGCCGTCCAGTCGAGCGGTGCGGGGTGGATCCGGCCCCGCCACGACCCCTCGATCTCGTCCTTCGAACGGCGTTCGGTCAACGCGATGCCGGCTCCCTGGATCACGGGATGCTCCGTGAGGGCGTTCGGGAGCGCCTCGGGGTCCACCGCGAGCCGCCAGGAGGCGAGACGCTCCGGATCGGGATCGAGGTGCCATCGATCCGCCACCAACAGGTGCCCGGCGGAGGCCACGAACCGCTGCGTCGCCCGGCTCGTGGGGGAGGCACCGAACTGGATCACGACGTCGGGGCGGTGCGCCTCTGCCCACGCTCCGGCGATCAAGGCTTGCCCCGCCGCGAGCGACGTCTCCGGCTGGCGCGCCCCCGACGTCGGCTCGGCGAGGACGGGCCAGCCGAGGAGCTCGGCCCAGAACCGGGCATCGCCGGAGAGGTGGCCGGGCCAGCCGCCGAACACCACGGCGCCGCGAGCACCGGAGACGAGTTCGGCCAGCCGGTCCGCTTCGTCGGGATCGAGCTCGGCCGCGGGGCGAGGGGGCCAGGCGAACGGGTCATCCACGACGTCACCCCCGGTCGGGGAGGTGTCCGTGGTGGGGGTGAGGGGCTCCTCGAACGGGCAGTTCAGATGGACCGGACCGGTCGGGTCGGTGGCGATGGCCTCGAGCGCCTCGCGCGCTGCCTGACGCCACCACGCCTCCTGTCCGGCCGTCGACGGCACCGGCAGGTCGAAGGAGGCGTGGACGTACTCCCCGAAGAGACCCGGTTGCACGATCGTCTGATTGGCCCCCGTCCCGCGGAGGCGAGGGGGACGGTCCGCCGTCAACACGACCAGCGGCACGCGTGCCTGAGAGGCTTCGACGACGGCGGGCAGGAGCTCCGCGGCCGCGGTGCCGCTCGTGCAGGCCACGACCGCGGGTCGTCCGGTCGCTTTCGCGGCGCCGAGCGCGAGGAAGCCGCCCGACCGCTCGTCGAGCTGCACGTGCACCTGCACCCGAGGGTCGCGGGCGAGGGCGAGGGCCAATGGCGTCGAACGGGAACCCGGCGAGAGCGCGGCGTGCGCGACGCCGCCGTCGACGAGTCCGGCCACGAGCGAGGACGCGCAGGCGAATGAGATGTCGCCGAGCTCCACGCCGTCCACCTCCTAGGCGGCCCGTGCCAGGACCAGCCCGATCGCGAGCAACGCCCCGGTCGTCGCATGGACCGCCGCCGTCCCCGTGAGGACCCCGATCAGCTCGGCGCCGGTCGACGTTCCCACCGCCTCCATCGGCCGGATCGCGGGGACCCATCCCACGAGACCGAGGAGGCCCCACTGCGTGAGGCCGCTCCGCTCGTCGACCAGGTACGCGAAGACGCCGACCACGATGGTGGCGAACGCCGCCACCACGCACGCACGATAGAACGTCCGCGTCCGCGCCACGCCGAGACGGACGGCGAGGGTTCGTTTCCCCGTGGCCGCATCGGTCGGGATGTCCCGGAGGTTGTTCGCGACGAGGAGCGCCACAGCCAGGAGTCCGAGGACGGACCCGCACCACCAGGCGGCGGCCGGAACGCGCTCCTCCATCACGAACGCGGTCCCGCATGTCGCCATCAGGCCGAAGAAGAGGAAGACCATCACCTCGCCGAGTCCGAGCCCCGCGTAGGGGCGAGGGCCACCGCTGTATGCGAACGTCGCCACCAACGCGAGCGCACCTACGACGAGGATCAGGACCGGCTCGGTCACCAACGCCAGCGCGAGCCCGGCGAAGCCGGCGGCGCCGATCGCGACGAGCGCGGCGACGAGCACGGCCCTCGGCGACGCGACGCCCGACGCGACGAGCCGCGGCGGGCCGAGGCGGGCCGGGGTGTCGACGCCGCGGATCCCGTCGAAGAAGTCGTTCGCGAAGTTCACGCCCACCTGGAGACCCAGCGCGACGATCAGGGCAGCCACGAACCGCCACGGGATGAACGAGTCCGCCGCCGCAGCGCCGACGAGCACCGGCACCACTCCCGCGCCCAGCGTCCGGGGGCGCGCGCCGGTGAGCCAGACGTTCACGGCCGCTTCGGGAACCTCGAGAAGTCCGGGCGTCGCTTCTCCACGTAGGCATCCCGGCCCTCCTGCGCCTCTTCCCCCATGTAATAGAGGAGGGTCGCGTCGCCGGCGAGCTGTTGGACGCCGGCGAGCCCGTCGATCCCGGCGTGGGCACCCGCCTTCAGCAGACGAAGCGCGAGCGGTGAATGCGCGAGCATCTCCCTCGCCCACCGTACCGTCTCTTCCTCGAGCTCCTCGAGCGGAACGACCGCGTTCACCAGCCCCCACGTCAGTGCGGTTGCGGCGTCGTACTGACGGCAGAGGAACCACACCTCCTTCGCCCGCTTCTCACCGATCTGCCGGGCGAGCAACCCGATCCCGTACCCGGCGTCGAACGAGCCGACGCGCGGCCCCGTCTGCCCGAAGCGGGCGTTGTCCGCGGCGATCGTGAGGTCGCAGCACAGGTGGAGGACGTGGCCACCTCCGATCGCGTAGCCGGCGACCATCGCGATCACGGGCTTGGGCAGGCGACGGATCTGGATCTGGAGGTCGAGCACGTTGAGACGCCCGATGCCGTGCTCGTCGACGTAGCCGTCGTCGCCGCGGACGCCCTGATCGCCACCGGAGGAGAAGGCGAGCGATCCCGCGCCGGTCAGGATCACCACCCCGACGGAAGGATCGTCCCGGGCGAGGTCGAACGCCTCGATCAGCTCCCTCGTGGTGAGCGGGCGGAACGCGTTGCGGACCTCGGGCCGGGCCATCGTGATCTTCGCGATCCCCTCGGCCGTCTCGTATCGGATGTCGGTGAAGGTCGGTTCTGCCCGATCCCCTGGCCGATCCCCTGGCCGAGATCCACCCCGTGTCCAATCCAGTGCTTGTCGGATCTCACGTGTCTCATCCATATGACCGTTGACTCCTAGAGCGCACGCTCGAACGGTTGGGTAGCCTACCCGACGCGCCGAGGGCCGAGGGTGAGGGGAAGGTCGTGGGAACAGACGAACTGGTCGCGATCGACCTGCCGCCCGGTCCCGGATGGGTCGAGCTCGTCAACCGACTCTGGCTCGAGGAGGTTCCGTTCCTCCCGCTCGATCACCGGCTCACCAAGTCGGAGCGGCGAGCGATCGTGGCTCGCGCTCGTCCACACTTCCTACAGGACCGCGGTGGCGAGACGCTCCTGGCCGACGCCGCACCGGTCACGCCGGGTGTCGCGATCGTGATGCCGACCTCGGGGACGGCGGGGGAGCCGAAACTGGTGGAGCTCCATCGCGTGGCGGTCGTCGTCGCCGTCAGCCGGTCGGCGAAGCGGTTGGGCGCCACCCCGGGTGCCCCGTGGGTCTGCCCACTCACCCCCGCACACATCGGCGGTCTCCTGGTGCTCCTCCGCGGCGCCATCCTGGGAGCACCGGTGACGATGCACGAGGGGTTCGATCCCGAGCGCCTCGTCCACGACGGCGACGGCGCCGCGTTCGCGTCGGTCGTCCCGACGATGGTCCGCCGCCTCGTAGCGTCGCACCTCGGATTGCACGGCCTGACGCTCGTCGTGGGGGGCGACGGTATCGACGACGAGACGGCTGCCCGAGCGCGCTCCCGCGGCGCCACCATCGTCACGACGTACGGCCTGACGGAGACATGCGGAGGGTTCACGTACGACGGCGTGCCCCTCGACGGGATGCAGGTCCGTACGGACGCCGCGGGCGTGATCGAGGTCTCAGGCTCCACGCTGATGGAGGGATACCGACTGGACGCGGCCGCGACGGGCGCGGCGTTCACCACCGATGGATGGCTCCGTACAGGCGACGTCGGTGTGATCGATCACGACGGGCACCTCTGGATCCACGGGAGGGCGGACCACGTGATCCGGACCGGCGCTGAGAAGGTCTGGCCCGAGGAGGTCGAGCAGGCGCTGTCGTCCCACCCGAAGGTGCGCGACGTAGCCGTGGACGGGAGCCCCGATCCCGAATGGGGATCGCACGTGCGGGCGCTCGTCGTGCCGGCTCGATCGGAGGATCCGCCATCCCTCGAGGAGCTGCGCGCCCACGGCGCCGAACGGCTGGCCCGGTTCAAACTCCCGCGCGAGCTGCGTTTGCTCGAGGAGATCCCTCGGACCTCGACCGGGAAGATCCGCCGCGGCGCGCTTCCTTGATCGCGCCGTTGGGTCAGACGCGCGTCGGTATCAGCTGCGCTGTCGGTATCAGCTGCGCCGTCGGTATCAGCTGCGCCGTCGGGAACCGTGGCCAACGACGACAGATGAAAGGCCCGAGTCCGGGAGGGGTGGACTCGGGCCTTCGCTCGGGGAGGTCCCCGAGGCCATCGAGGGGGTGACGGCCTCTCCGCGCCTGAGGGGCGCGGGTCGCTCTCCGGTAGTGGTTTCGTCCTCCCCAGAACGTGACTTGAGCCCCTGCCGGGCAGAAGTCCCGACCTCGAGCGAGCTCAGACGACGATCGCGCCGTGCTTCACGGCGAAGGCGACCGCCTCGAGCTTGGAGTGCACTCGGAGCTTGCCGAGGATGTTCCGGACATGCGTCTGGACGGTCTGAGGGCTGATGAACAGCTTCGTGGCGATCCCCTCGTTCCGCATGCCCTCGGCCAGGAGCTGGAGGATCTCCCGCTCACGATCGGTGAGATCGTCGAGCAGCATCGAGGCCTCCCGGTGCGCCTCACGCTCGCGCGCGACCTGGGCGAGGAGCCGCGTGAGCGTCGCGGGATCGATCAGGACCTCACCCTCGGCCGCGGCCTTCGCGGCGGCGAGAACCTCCTCCACGGCCTCGCCCTTGCCGAGGAACCCCGAAGCGCCGGCCTCGACCGCCTCCACCAGCAGGCGATCCTCGTCGTGCGCCGTCATGATCACGACCTTCGTCGCGGGCGAGATCTCCTTGATCCGGCGGGTCGCCTCGATCCCGGACATCCCTCCCTTGAAGACGATGTCCATCAACACCACGTCGGGCAGATGTTCGGCCGAGAGCTCGATCGCCGTTTCGGGATCGTGGACGGGCGCGGCCACGAGCTGCAGGTCCTCGTCGAGGCCGACGACGGTCGATAGGGCATCCGTCAAGACCTTGTGGTCGTCGCAGATAAGGAGCGTGGTCACAGGGAGCCCGTCATTCGTGCCTCCAGGGGAAGCCGGACGACGAGCATCGTACCCTCCGTGGGACCGTCCACGATCGAAGCCTCGCCCCCGTGTTCCTCGACGATCGCGCGGCAGATGAACAGCCCGAGGCCCGCTCCCGGTCGATCCTCGTAGCCGGCGGGGCGCCATCCGGCGAAGCGCTCGAAGACGCCGTCCCGCTCGCCCTCCGGGATCCCGGGCCCGCGATCGATCACGTGGATCAGCGCGTGGTCGCCATCCGACGTCAGGCGGACCGAGATCGGCGAACCCGTCGGCGAGAAGAGTGCGGCGTTCTCGAGGAGCTGGCGGAGCACGAAGGCGACCTGGATGCCGTCGATGGGTGCTTCCACCTCCTCGTGCGTCTGCACCTCGAGGGGATGGTCGCCGGTCTCCGCGGCATCCGCGGCCGCCCGCACGATCACGCCGAGATCCTGCGTGCGGATGTCGAATCGGAGCGTCCCGGCGTCGAGCTTCAGCGCGAGGGCCACCTGTTCGACGGTGCGCTCGAGCCGTTCCGCCTCGTGGCGGATCAGCTCGAGGAACTCTCGCCGCTCACCGTCATCGAGTCGGTCGTAGTGTGCGAGCGTGGTGCCCGCGAGGCCGCGGATCGTCGAGACGGGGCCCCGGATCTCGTGGGTGAGCTTCGAGACGAGAGCGGCCCGCTCCGCGAGGGTGTCGTCGCGCCCGTCGTCGCCGGTCACGCCCGCGAGTCTAGGGAGGAAATGCGCGCAGAGTCTGACCGGCGACGATGGGTGGGCGCCCCGAGATGGGCGCCCCCGGATGGACGCCTACGAATAGGAGTGGTCCTCGTCCGGGAAGGTGCCCGCGTCGACCTCGTGGATGAAGGCCTCCACGGCACCGGTCATCACACCGCGGAGATCGGCGAACTTCTTGGCGAGCTTCGGCACCCTCTCGTTGATCCCCAGGAGGTCGTGGATCACGAGCACCTGCGCGTCGCAGGACGGACCCGCCCCGATCCCGATCGTGGGGATCTCCAGCGATCCGGTGATCTCGCCGGCGAGCTCCGCCGGCATGCCTTCCAGGACGATCGAGAACGCGCCTGCCTTCTCGAGCTGCTCGGCTTCATCCGCGACGCGGTGGGCTGCTTCGCCCCGGCCTTGCACCCGATACCCGCCCATGGCGTGGACCGACTGGGGCGTGAGGCCGATGTGCGCCATCACCGGGATGCCGATCTCGACCAGCCGATGGACGAGGTCGAGGTGCGGCCCCTCGAGCTTCACCGCGTGCGCGCCGCCCTCCTTCACGAGGCGGCCGGCGTTGTGCACCCCTTCCTCGATCGAGACCTGGTAGGAGAGGAAGGGCAGGTCCCCGATCACCATCGCTCGCTCGGCACCCCTCGCGACGGCCCGGGTGTGGTGGAGCATCTCCTCCATCGTGACCGGCAGGGTGTCCTCGTAGCCGAGGACGTTGTTCCCCACCGAGTCACCCACCAACAACAGCGGGACCCCTGCTCGATCGAGGATCTGGGCGGTGGGGAAGTCGTAGGCGGTGAGCATCGTGAACCTCCGCCCGTCCGCCTTCCACGCCTTGAGGTCGTGGATCGTGGTCATCGCTCGCGCCTCCTCTGAAGTGCACGGCAGTCGAGCGATTCTAGCCGACGCGATGTCGTACCTCGGTGCTACCGTCCGCGCAGGTCCCGTACACTGCTGGACGACCCTCAGGACTTCCTGCTCCCCTTCGTTGGGGGGCCGTCCAGACCAAAGGAGGTGGGGTTTGAGGGAGTACGAGAGCATGCTCATCCTGCCCGCTGCGGCCGACGAAGCCGTGGTGGGTACCGCGACCGATCGGATCGCAACGGTCGCCGCCAAGCATTCCGGGGCGGTGCGCAACATCGAGCGCTGGGGGCGGCGTCGCCTCGCGTACGAGATCGACGACCAGACCGAGGGCTACTACGTAGTGGTCACGTTCTCGGCGGAGCCTGCCGCTCAGGCAGAGCTCGAGCGGACGCTGAACCTCGCGGACGAGATCCTGCGGTACAAGGTGACCGTGCTGCTCCCACCGAGTGCGCAGAAGAAGAAGCAGATGGCATCTTCCCCCGCCTCCGCGGCTGGCGGAGACGAGATACCCCAAGGGGAGTGAACGAACATGGCGACGGACAACCAAGTGACCCTGGTCGGCAACCTGACCGACGATCCAGAGCTGCGCTACACCCCGAACGGCGCGGCGGTGTGCAAGTTCCGCATCGCCGTCAACCGCCGGTTCCAGGATGCGAACGGCCAGTGGAAGGACGGCGACACGTCGTATTTCACGATCAACGCCTGGCGGACGATGGCGGAGAACGCGGCGGAGTCCCTCACGCGCGGCACGCGAGTGATCGTCGCGGGCCGGCTCAACTACCGGACCTGGGAGAACCAGGACGGCGACAAGCGCTCGGCGATCGAGGTCGAGGCCGACGAGGTCGCCCCGAGCCTGAAGTGGGCCACGGCCGCGGTCACGCGCCAAGCGCGCTCCGGCGGGGCCTCGAGCTCCGGCGACTGGGGCGAGAAGGTCGCCGCGCCGGTGGGCGCGGGAACCGAACAGGAGGAGTCACCACTCGATGGCGGGTAGGGGAGGACCGAAGGAGCGCGGCCCCAAGCGTCGGCGCGAGAAGGACGACAAGGGCTGGCAGAAGCGCGGCAAACGTAAGTACTGCCAGTTCTGCAAGGACAAGACGCGCGTCGACTACAAGGACGTGATGACGCTCCGCAAGTTCGTGTCCGACCGAGGCAAGATCCGCGCGCGGCGCGTCTCAGGGAACTGCGTGCAGCACCAGCGCGACGTCGCGTCGGCCGTGAAGAACGCTCGCGAGATGGCGCTGCTGCCGTACTCGAGCAGGTGAGGAGGGGTTTGGGGGCTCAAGAAGCGAGCGGAGCGAGCGTAGCCCCTAAGAGAGTATGAAGGTGATCCTGCAGAAGACGGTCGAACGCCTCGGCGATCCCGGCGATGTCGCGGACGTCGCCGACGGCTACGCGCGGAACTTCCTGATCCCTCGCGGCCTCGCCGTGCGAGCCGAGAAAGGGACCGTGCGCCACGCCGAGAGCCTCAAACGCGCCCATCAGTCGCGGACGAAGGCGCAGAAGGGCGAGTTCGAGGCGATCGCCGCTCGCATCATCCAGACCCCGTTCGTGGTGACGGCGCGGGCGGGCGAGGAGGGCAAGCTGTTCGGATCGGTCACGGCCGCCGACATCGCGGGGGCGCTCTCGGCGGAGACGGGTGTGGCCGTCGACCGGCGCGACATCCATCTCGAGGAGCCGATCCGCTCCGTCGGGACGCACGAGGTGACCGTCCACCTGCACCCCGAGGTCGACCCCGTCATCACGATCGACGTTCGAGCTCAGGAGTAGCCGTCGTGTGGCCCGCTCGCGGGCCACACGACACACCCTTCAGAACGGGCGTTCGGTCATCTCACCGAGACGCGCTCTCTTGCAGATGCTCTGAGATGCCTCGAAGCGTGTCGGTGGCGATACTCACAGTTGTCCCCATGTTGTCCCCAACCCGTTCCCGCAGGTCACCGGTGGAGTGACAGGAAACATTCCGATGCGACCTGCGCGGGAACAATCCCCCAACGTTCTCCACTGTTCGCCCGACCTCCCCGGGCGTAGGGTCCCGAATCCGGAGACCGGGTCAGGTGACAGGGGGTGAGCGGTATCGTCCGCACGGCCGACGACGTCCTCCGCCTTCCTCGCAACGGGGATCACCGCGTTCCGCCCCACAACGTGGAGGCGGAGGCCGCGGCCCTCGGGTCGATGATGCTGTCGGCCGAGGCCATCGCCGACGTCGTCGAGCTGCTGCAGGCCGAGGACTTCTATCGTTCGGCGAACGGGCGCATCTTCGAGGTGCTTCACGAGCTGTACGCACGTGGGGAACCCGTCGATCAGCTGTCCGCCGTGGAAGCCCTCCGCCGGAAGGGGACGCTCGACGACGTCGGCGGCCCTCTGTACATCCGGGACCTGACCGACCAGGTCCCGACCCCGGCCTCCGCCGCGCACTACGCGCGGATCGTCGCGCAGGCCGCCCTGCTCAGGAGACTGATCGGGGCGGCCGCCGACGTGATGGACATGGCGTACTCGGCCCCCGAGGAGCCCGAGGCGGTCGCCGACGCCGCCGAGCAACGCATCTACGACGTCGCGCGGCGGGACGATCGGGACGAGGTCGCCACCCTCCGCGAGCTGATCGACGGTGCGATGCTCGAGCTCGAGCAGATCCAGCACCGCGAGGCCGCGTACACGGGTCTTCCCACGGGGTTCCGCGACCTCGACGAGCTCACGTCGGGCCTGCAGCCCGGCAACCTCGTGATCGTCGCCGCCCGCCCCGGCATCGGGAAATCCTCCCTCGCCATGAACATCGCGCATAACGTCGCGGTGGCCGGCGGCTCGGTGGCGGTGTTCTCGCTGGAGATGTCGCGTCACGAGGTCGGCATGCGGATGCTCTGCTCGGCGGCTCGGGTTCCGTGGGATCGGATCCGGAGCAAGCGCGTCGGGCCCGACGACTGGGTCCGCGTCGTCCAGGCCGCCGAGCGCTTGCACGACGCCCCCTTGTCCATCGTGGACTCCGGCAACGTGAACATCGTCGACGTCCGAGCCAAGGCACGGCGGATGCGGAGCAGCAAGACCGGGCTCGCCCTCATCATCGTGGACTACCTCCAGCTGATGACGTCGGCCGCGATCCGGCGGCCCGACAACCGGCAGCAGGAGGTCGCCGAGATCAGCCGGTCGCTGAAGCTGCTCGCCAAGGAGCTCGGCATCCCGGTCCTGGCCCTCTCGCAACTCAACCGGAATCCCGAGACCCGGGCCGACAAGCGACCCCAGCTCTCGGATCTGCGTGAGAGCGGTTCGCTCGAGCAGGACTCCGACGTCGTGGCGTTCATCCATCGAGACGACGCCGATCCGGAGAAGAAGAAGGAAGCCGAGTTGATCCTCGCGAAGCATCGCAACGGGCCGACGGGCTCGATCAAGCTCATGTTCGAGCCGTCGCTCACGCAGTTCCGCAACGCCGCCCGCGGCGACGTCCCGGCGTGACCGATCCCGCTTCGCCGGGCGTCCTCCGGCGGCGGGCGCGCACCGTCCTCAGCCGGCTCCGGAAGCGCTACGGCGACCTCGTGCCCCCGCGGCGTTCGGATCCGCTCGAGGAGCTGATCCTCACCGTGCTGTCGCAGCACACGAGCGACGTCAACGCCGAGCGCGCGTTCGAAAGCCTCCGAGCCGCGCTCCCGACATGGGACGCCGTCGTGCGCGCTCCGACCCGGTCGGTCGCGGACGCGATCCGCTCCGGCGGCCTCGCGGACACGAAGGCGCCTCGGATCCAGGCGATCCTGCGCGAGGTGGAGGCACGGCGCGGCGGGTTCGACCTCTCCGCCCTCGCGGAGCTGCCCGACGACGAAGCGCGCGCGGAGCTCGTGTCATTGCCCGGTGTCGGTCCGAAGACCGCGGCCGTGGTGCTCTCCTTCTCGCTCGGGCGTGACGCCATGCCGGTAGACACACACGTGCATCGCGTCACCCGGCGGCTCGGCCTGGTTCCCGCCACGACCTCTGCGGAACGGGCCGACCGGCTCCTGCACGAGTTGGTGCCCGAGGGCCTCCGGACGCCGCTGCACGTTGCGTTGATCCGGCTCGGCCGGGAGATCTGCAAGGCCCCCACGCCGCGGTGCAGGATCTGTCCGCTGAAGGACATCTGCCCGACCGCGCCGCGGTATCTCGACAGGTAGGGCTCGGTTGGCTTGACATATACCGATATGGGAATATATGGTTCTTCCTATGGCACGGGTCGCGACGACAGCGGATGCGTTCAACGCGGTGGCGGAGCCCCGGCGGCGGCAGATCCTGGATGTCCTCGCCGGCGGGGAGCGCCCGGTGAACGACCTCGTCCGGCGGCTCGGCCTGGCGCAGCCCCTGGTGTCGAAGCACCTGCGGGTGCTGCGGGAGGTGGGATTGGTGGACGTGCGAGACGAAGGGAGGCAGCGGATCTATCGACTCAACGGTCGTTCCCTCAAGCCGATCCACGATTGGGTCAAGAACTACGAGATGGCCTGGGCGGAACGCTTCGATCGGCTGGATGTGGTTCTGGAAGAGCTCAAAGGAGCGGAGCACACAGGAAAGGAGCAAGGAGATGGCAGCGATGACGAGTAGCGGTACGGCGCTCGTGACACTCCCGGCGGAGACGCAGATCCTGATCACGCGGGAGTTCGACGCACCGAAGCACCTGGTGTATCGGGCCTACACGGAGCCGGACCTGATCGCGCGCTGGTGGAGCGGGGAGCGAGGCGAGGTCACGAGCGTCGAGGTCGACCTCCGGGTCGGCGGGACCTGGCGCTACGTGATGACGGCGAACGAGGGCTTCGAGGTCGCGTTCCACGGCGAGTTCCGCGAGATCGTCCCGAACGAGCGGCTCGTGAACACCGAGGTCTACGAGATGCCCGACGACTTCCCTCTGGCGGGAACACCCGAGGCGGAGGAGGGGACGCTGAATACGATCACGTTCGCCGAGGTGGACGGGCGCACTACCCTCACGACCTTCGTCGAGTGCCACAGCAAGGACGTGCGGGACGCGATCATCGACTCCGGCATGGAGGGCGGGATGCAGGAGGCGATGGACCGCCTCGAGCAGGTCGCGGTCTCGCTCGGCTAGGACCGCACGCTCGCGTGCAGCGGGCCACCAGGGACGACGTCCCTGGTGGCCCGTGCCTTCTAAGCTCTCGACCATGACGGGTTTCAGCTTCGAGGTCGTCGACGCCTCCCACTACGACGAGCTCCGGCCCGAGTACTCGCCGGAGGCCGTCGCCTGGGTCGCCGAGCGAGCTGGCCTCGGCCCCGGTTCGACTGTGGTCGACCTCGCGGCGGGGACGGGACGCCTCTCCGGTCGATTCCTGGAACTCGGTGTCGACGTGGTCGCCGTGGAGCCCGCGGCGAACATGCGAGCGGTTCTGGAACAACGATTCCCCGCGGTCCGAGCGATCGTGGCGTCGGCGGAGTCGATGCCGTTGGACGACGCGACGGTCGATGCCGTCGTCGTGGGCAACGCGTTCCACCATTTCGAGCGCGACGCTGCGATGTCGGAGATCCATCGCGTCCTGCGCCCGGGAGGAGCCCTCGCCGTCTTCTGGGCATGGCCGGCCGAGAATGAGCAGCCGGAGATCCCCGGCATGCAACCGATCTACGATGCCATCGAGGAGACATGGGCAGAGGCAGCGATCCCGGCCGCCCACCGATCGTGGGCCGACCCACCAGCCACGGTGGACGGGTTCGTTCCGTTCGAGCGCCGGGAGTTCCTCACGACGCACGTCGTCCCAGCTTCGCGACTCCCAGATCTCTACGCCACCTTCAGCGATGTGATCTCACTGCCGAGTGCGACCCGTGCGTGGTTGCTCGACCGCATAAAGCAGCTGTCGCGTGGACTGCCCGCCACCCTGCAGCTCCCCGGAAGGACCGTCGTCGACCTCTGTACTCGACACTGAGTGGGACGCGTTCGAGCAGTGCCCGGAACCGGATCGGAAGAGCGGGTGAGGGGAATCGAACCCCCGTTTCGAGCTTGGGAAGCTCGCGTTCTGCCATTGAACCACACCCGCAGCGGGCCACCCGAGGGCGGCGGAGCCACAGTGTAGACCAGCCCTCCGGGCATCAGCCAAGCGGGTCCCGCGTGCTAGCGTGCGCTCCCTCATGGGCGACCCTGACCCCGATCTCTGGCCCCGCACGCTCCAGCGGCTCGCGTCGCACCAAGCGCTCTCGGCCGACGACGCCGCCGAGGTGATGCGCGCGATCATGTCGGGCGACGTGACGCCGGCGCAGGTCGGCGGCTTCCTGATGGCGCTGCGGACGAAAGGGGAGACCGTCGACGAACTCGACGGTCTTGCCCGGACCGCGCTCGAGTTCGCGCGTCCCGTTTCGCCCCCCGGTCCGGTCCTCGATACCTGCGGAACCGGAGGAGACCGGAGCGGCACGTTCAACATCTCGACGCTCTCCGCGATCGTCGTGGCGGGCGCGGGGGTTCCGGTCGCGAAGCACGGCAACCGCGCCGCCTCCGGCCTGTGTGGGTCGGCGGACCTCCTCGAGGAGCTCGGCGTCGCGATCGACCTCGATGCCGCCGGTGTCGAGCGATGTTTGGCCGAGGCGGGCATCGGGTTCATGTTCGCCCCGGTCTTCCATCCCGCGTGGGGCCACGCGGCGCCGGTGCGCCGGGAACTCCGGGTGCCCACGTCGTTCAACTTCCTCGGGCCGCTCACGAATCCGGCCCGCCCGGCGGCGCAGGTCGTCGGCGTCTCGGACGAGCGCATGCTGCCGTTGATGGCCGAGGTCCTCGCCCGTCGCGGAACCCGGGCGAAGCTCTTCCGGGGCGAAGACGGCATCGACGAGCTCACCACGACAGGGCCGTCGCTCGTACTCGACGTGCGGAGCGGAGAGGTCACCGAGAGCCGTCTGGATCCCGCCGATCACGGCATCGCGCGAGCGTCCCGGGAGGATCTCCACGGCGGCGACCCCCCCGAGTCGGCGCGCGTCGCTCGGACCGTGCTGGACGGAGACCACGGTCCCGCCCGCGACGTTGTCCTGCTGAACGCGGGCGCCGCCCTCGAGGTCGCGGGCGCCGCATCCGACCTCGAGGAAGGGATCGCGCTCGCCTCCTCGTCGATCGACGAAGGGAAGGCCGGAACGACACTCGAGCGCTGGATCGCGGTCTCCAACTCCGATCTCGGCGCCTAGTAGCATCCGCGCCGATGATCCTGTCCGACCGCACGATCAAGGAGGAGATCGACGCCGGGCGCATCGTGATCGATCCGTTCGACCCGGCGAGCGTGCAGCCCTCGTCGGTGGACCTGCACGTCGATGCCGAGTTCCGGGTGTTCGCGAACAACCGCTACCCGTACATCGACGTGAAACAGGAGCAGCCTGACCTGACGGAACTGATCGAGACCAAGCCCGACGAGCCGTTCATCCTGCATCCTGGCGAGTTCGTCCTGGGATCGACCCTCGAGCGCGTGGCACTCCCGAACGACCTCGTTGCCCGCCTGGAGGGGAAGTCCTCGCTCGGCCGACTGGGCCTGCTGATCCACTCGACGGCTGGGTACGTGGACCCGGGGTGGGACGGCTACCTGACGCTCGAGCTCTCGAACGTCGCGAACCTGCCCATCACCCTCTATCCGGGGATGAAGATCGGACAGATCTCGTTCTTCCGACTGACCACCGAGGCCGAGACCCCATACGGGGGCGCGGGCAGCAAGTACCAGGGCCAACGGGGACCCACGGCGAGCCGGTTCTTCGAAGACTTCCGCGGCTGATCGGCAGCACCGGTCCGGCTACTCGTGGACGAGTGCCCCCGGGATCGGGCCGACACCCATCTGGACGGCCATCATCGCGGCCTGTGTCCGGTTGGTGACGCCGAGCTTGCGGAAGATCGCGGCCAGGTGGGCCTTGACGGTCTTCTCCGACAGGTAGAGGCGTCCCGCGATCTCGCGGTTGGCCTGCCCCTCAGCGAGGAGCTCGAGGATGTCGTGCTCTCGCTGCGTGAGGTTGAATTCGCCGCGGCGTCCGTTGTGGTCGCGCCCCGCGGACTCGTGCTCCTCGAAGAGGTTCTGGATCACCCGCGGTGACAGGACGTTCCCACTGCCCGAGAGTGCCACGTTGATCGCCTGTGAGAGGTCTTCCGGCGTGGCGTCCTTCAGGAGGTAGCCGGAGGCTCCGTCTGCGAGCGCGCGCTTCACGTACGGGGCGTTGTCGTAGGTCGACAGCATCACCACGGGCATGTCGGGACGATCGGTCTTGAGCGCGCGGAGCAGCTCCAGTCCGTCCAGGTCCGGCATCCGTACATCGACCAACGCGAGGTCGATCTCCTTGCCGTTGTGGATGTGCTCGAGGGCCGCCGCGGCGCTTTCCGCCTCGGTGACCTCCGCGTCCGGGAATCCTTCCTTGACCACGTAATGCAGACCACGACGCACCAGCGCGTGGTCGTCCACGATCAGGATCTTCATCATCCTTCATCACCTCGCCGTCCGACGGGGAGCACGGCGACCACGCGGGTGCCGCTTCCGGGCTTCGAATCGATCTCGATGGTGCCGCCGATCCGTTCTGCTCGGCTGCGCATCAAGCGCAGGCCGAAGTGCATCTCGTCGTCCGTGGGGTTGACGACGCCGCTGCCGCGGTCTTCCACCTCGATCCGGAGCTCCTCGAGTCCGGCGATGATGCGGACCGACACCTCCGGAGCCCCCGAATGCTTCGCCGCGTTGGCCAGGGCCTCGGCGACGATCGCGTTCGCGGTCTCCAGCGTCACGTCCGGGATCCGCTCCACCTCTCCCTCGATCGAGACTCGCGCGGACAGGTGCCAGCGCTCCACGAGCTCGCTCACGAACGTCGTGAGCGGGGGCTCGCGGTGCGGTGTCCCGCCGTCGAGCTCGAACAGGATCTCCCGGATCTGCTTCAGGTCGTTCCGGATCGCATCCTCGATCTCTTTCAAGGTCGAGCAGACGAGCTCCGGTTCCGTGCGGATCCTGTGCTGCAGGCCCTGGAGCTCGAGGATCGCGCTCGTGACGGACTGGGTCAGCCCGTCATGGATGTGGATCGCCCAGTTCGTGCGCTCCTGCAACAGCAGCGTATCGACCGTATGGGCCACGGTCGGATGCACGCTCCGGCGGGTGCGCAGCGTCGTGCTCGAGGTAGCCACTCTCATCCTTTCGATGGAGGTGTCGGGCGGTCCGGTCCGTTGGGTCTAGTCCATCCATCGGACGGAAAGGCGCTGGGCTTGAACGCCCGGAAGCAGGTGGTGCGAAGGCACTTCCGCTGGACGACCATGGATCGGCCGGGGGCCTTCATGGCCATCCTCGCAAGCCTTGTCGTTCGTGGAGAAGAAAAGTTGCCAATACCACACTTAGGTTCTATCGTTGAGACATCGAAACGCAGGGTCAGCGGACCCTGGGACCGACACACGAAGGAGGGATCGCCCGATGGCACGAGCGGTGGGAGTCGATCTGGGCACGACCAACTCGGTCGTCGCGGTACTCGAGGGTGGGGAGCCGGTCGTGGTTCCCAACGCGGAGGGGTCACGCACGACCCCGTCGGTGGTCGGGTTCTCCAAGACAGGCGAGATCCTCGTCGGCGAGGTCGCGAAGCGACAGGCCATCACGAACCCGGATCGGACGATCCGCTCGGTCAAGCGGCACATGGGGGCCAAGGACTGGTCCGTCGACGTGGACGGGAAGGGGTGGACACCGCAGGAGATCTCGGCGCAGATCCTGAACAAGCTGAAGCGGGACGCGGAGGCGTACCTGGGCGACACCGTCACGCAGGCCGTGATCACGGTTCCCGCCTACTTCGACGACGCGCAGCGTCAGGCGACGAAGGAGGCCGGGCAGATCGCCGGCCTCGAGGTGCTCCGGATCATCAACGAGCCGACGGCCGCGGCCCTCGCCTACGGGCTGGACAAGCAACAGACCGAGCAGACGATCCTCGTCTTCGACCTCGGAGGAGGAACCTTCGACGTCTCCCTCCTCGAGATCGGCGAAGGCGTGGTGGAGGTCAAGGCCACCCACGGCGACACGCAACTCGGCGGTGACGACTGGGACCAGCGGGTCATCGACTGGCTGGCCGATCGATTCAAGGGGAACTACTCGATCGATCTGGTCAAGGACCGGATGGCGATGCAGCGCCTCAAGGAGGCGGCCGAGAAGGCGAAGATCGAGCTGTCGCAGGTGACCGAGACCACGATCAACCTGCCCTTCATCAGCGCGGGTCCGGACGGGCCGCTCCACCTCGAGGAGAAGCTGACCCGCACGGAGTTCGAGCGGATGACGGCCGACCTCGTCGACCGGTGCAAGGGGCCCTTCGAGCAAGCGATCGCCGACTGGGGCAAAGACTCCGGCGCGATCGATCACGTGATCCTCGTCGGTGGATCGACACGCATGCCGATGATCCAGGACCTCGTCAAGGACCTGACCGGTGGCAAGGACCCGCACAAGGGAGTCAATCCCGACGAAGTGGTTGCCGTCGGTGCCGCGATCCAGGCCGGTGTTCTGAAGGGCGATGTGAAGGACATCCTGCTGCTCGACGTCACCCCGCTGACGCTCGGTGTCGAGACCAAGGGAGGGCTGTTCACCAAGCTGATCGAGCGGAACACGACGATCCCCACGCGCAAGTCGGAGATCTTCACGACCGCCGACGACAACCAGACGACGGTGGAGATCCACGTCCTGCAGGGTGAGGCGGAGACCGTGATGTCGCCCGGCGTGAAGTCGCTCGGCCGCTTCCATCTGACCGGCATCCCCCCGGCGCCGCGCGGGGTGCCGCAGATCGAGGTCGCGTTCGACATCGACGCGAACGGCATCGTGAACGTGAGCGCCAAGGATCTCGCGTCCGGCAAGGAGCAGGCGATGACGATCACCGGCGGGACTGCGCTCTCGAAGGAAGAGATCGACCGCATGATGAAGGAGGCTGAGGGGTTCGCGGCCGAGGACCACAGCCGCCGGGAGGCCGCCGAGGCACGGAACCAGGCCGACCAGCTGACCTACCAGGTCGACTCCTTCCTCAAGGACAACGCGGAGAACATCTCCGACGCAGATAAGGCCGAGCTGACGTCGAAGAACGACGAGCTCAAGCAGGCGCTGAAGGACGAGTCCGCGGAGACCGACAGCCTGCGCTCGGCGAGCGACGCCCTGATGCAGGTCTGGCAGCGGGTCGGCCAGTCGATGCACGAGCAGGCTGCGCAGGCGCAAGCCGCTGCGGGGGACGGCGGCGATGAGACCTCGGTGTCGACCGGTGGGCAGCCGGATGACGACGAGGATGTGGTGGAAGGCGAGATCGTGGACGAAGGAGGTGCATCGTGATGCTCGCTAAGTGGGATCTGTTCAGGGACCTGCGGTCCGCCGAAGACGAGTTCGACAGGATCGCGGGCCGCGCGTTCTCGCGGGACACGTGGGTGCCCGCGCTCGACGTTCGCGAATCCCAAGATCGGTTCGACGTGACCGTCGACCTGCCCGGCCTCGAGCCCGGTGACGTCAATGTCACGTTCGAGGATGGGATGCTCTCGATCAGCGGGAAGCGCGAGTTCTCAGTCGAGGACCGAGGTGAGACATGGCATCGGATCGAGCGAAGCTTCGGCACGTTCGCGAGGTCGATGCGGCTGCCGCAGACGGCCGACACCGAGAGAATCGAGGCGACGTTCGACAAGGGCGTCCTCACCATCTCGGTGCCGAAGACTGAGCAAGCGAAGCCCAGGACGATCGAGGTCCGGTCCCGGTGACGGATGATCGCCGCGAGGACCGTCCCGATCAAGGATCGGGTGAGGAAGCGGCCGCCCCGGAGGCGGCCGCTTCCGATGCGGGACCGGAGGCCGGGGCGGACGACGTCCAGACGGCGCGGGCCGAAGCGGACCAGTACCGCGAGCACCTGCAGCGTCTCCAGGCGGATTTCGACAACTACCGCAAGCGCGTGCTGCGGGAGCAGACGTCCGCCGTCGAGCTGGCCGCGCAACCGGTGCTGCGTCGGCTGCTGGAGGTCCTCGACGACTTCGACCTCGCCCTGATGCATGCCGAGGATCGGCCCGACTTCGACCGCTTCCTGCACGGGGTGGAGCTGGTCTACGCCAAGCTCATCGACACCCTGCGTGCAGAAGGCCTTGAGCGGATGGACGTGCAGGGCAAGCCGTTCGATCCGGAGCTCCACGAGGCGCTGATGCAATCGGGCGAGGGCGACGGCGATCCGGTGGTCGCCGACGTGTTGCGCCCGGGGTACACGCTCAAAGGTCGGGTCCTCCGGCCGGCCGGGGTCCGGGTCGAGAGGAAGTGAGACATGGCAGACGAGGTTCGCAGGGAGTGGTTCGACAAGGACTACTACGCGGTCCTCGGCGTGCCCAAGAACGCCTCTGCCGCGGAGGTGAAGAAGGCCTACCGCACGCTCGCACAGAAGCATCACCCTGACACCAAGCAGGGGGACCCCGACGCGGAGAACCGGTTCAAGGAGATCTCCGCCGCGTACGACGTGCTCGGCGACGCCGAGAAGCGCAAGTCCTACGACCAGGTGCGCGACATGAGCGCGTCGGGGTTCGGGCCGGGCTTCGGTCGGCCGGGCCCCGGGGCTCCCGGGGCTCCCGGGGCCACCGGAGCCGGATGGCCGGGTGGCGTGCGGTACGAGCAGGTCAACGTCGACGACCTCGGCGATCTGTTCGGCGGGCTCTTCGGCGGCGCGGGAAGGCGGAGCGGCCGCCGTCCCGCCGCGCAGCGGGGCGCAGACCTGGAGACGTCGGTCTCGATCTCGTTCGAGGACGCCGTGGCGGGGACGACCGTGCCGATCAAGATCGACGGCCCGGCCGTGTGCGCACGCTGCCACGGATCGGGGGCCGAGCCGGGAACCGAGCCGATCACCTGTCCCCAGTGCGCAGGGAGCGGCGAGATCGCGGAGAACCAGGGGTTCTTCTCGATGTCGCGACCCTGCCCGCGCTGCGGCGGCGCCGGGAGGATCGTCGAGTCCCCGTGCACCAAGTGCGGCGGGTCCGGTGCGGAGCGCCGCACCCGCACCCTGCACGTGAAGATCCCGGCGGGCGTGCGCAACGGCGCGCGGATCCGGCTCGCCGGCAAGGGCGAGCCGGGTCCGGCGGGCGGGCGTCCCGGCGACCTCTTCGTGAAGATCGCCGCCGAGTCGCACCCCGTGTTCGGTCGGAAGGGCGACGACCTGACCGTCGACCTGCCGATCTCTTACACGGAGGCGACCCTCGGGGCGAACGTGGAGGTGCCCACCCTGAACGGGCCGGTCACCTTGAAACTGCCCGCCGGCACGCCGAGCGGGAAGACGTTCCGGGTGAAGGGCCGGGGGGCACCGAAGAAGGGCGGGCGCGGCGATCTTTTGGCGAAGGTGCAGGTCGACGTCCCCGAGAAGGTCTCGCGAGAGGAGAAGGAGCTCCTGCGGCAGCTGCAGGCAGCGTCGAAGGAGTCGCCACGGAAGCGGTTGGGTGTGCGATGAGTGTGCGACGAGGAGGAGGCGGATGAAGGATCACGACGAACTAGCAATGGAACGGGGCGCTGCCGACCGGGCCGTCTACATCATCAGCGTCGCCGCCGAGCTGGCGGGCGTGCATCCCCAGACCCTCCGCATCTACGAGCAGAAGGGACTCGTCCGCCCGTACCGAACGAGCGGGAACACCAGGCGGTACTCGGAGGCCGACATCGCTCGGCTCCGGCGCGTGCAGCTCTTGACGCAGGACGGGGTGAACCTCGCGGGGGTCAAACGCATCATGGCCATGGAGGAGGACCTCCAGCGGATGCGTGCGCGGATCGCGCAGCTCGAAGCTCGCCTCCAGGAGCGGCCGATCCCGATGCCGGGGAGCCGCTCCGGCATGGCCATCGTGCCGCTCGCTAGCGTCTTCGCACCGCCGTGGCCCGGAGGACGTGCGTGACGAGGCACGTGTCGCTGCGACCGTTGCAGGCGGGTGATCTCGAATCCCTGTGGGCGGCCCGGATGCGCTCCGACGAGCCCTGGGCCGACTCCAGCGACGCCGCCCGCCGGAAACTCCGCGACCGTGTCGCCAACAGCGGACGGGTCACGCACGGCGAGCTGCTGCTCGGGATCGTGGCGGACGGTCACCTCGCAGGAGAGATCCAGGCTCGGCAGCCCGAGATGGGACTGCCGCCGGGTGTGTTCGAGATCGGCATCGAGGTCTTCGATCCGACGGTGCGAGGGACAGGGATCGGGCGCCGCGCGCTCGGGCTGTTCCTCGTGCATCTGTTCGTCGAGGAGCACGCGCATCGTGTGCAGCTCACGACGGATGTCGACAACGCAGCGATGCGCCGCGTCGCGGAGCACCTGGGGTTCGAGCTCGAGGGCACCCTCCGCGGCTTCATGCCCACCAAGAACGGTCCCCGTGACTACGTGATGTACGGGATCACGCGTGACGGCTTCGATGAGGTGAGGAAGGTATGGAACTCGACAGGCTGACGATCAAGTCGCAGGCCGCCCTGCAGGAGGCGCACCAGCAAGCGTCGTCCCGCCACCACCAGCAGATCGAGCCGGAGCACGTTCTCTATGCATTGCTCACCGATCCGGAGGGCGTGATCTTCCCGCTCCTGCACCAGCTCGGAGTGGTGCCGAAGCATCTCCGGGACGAGGTCGACGAGGCGCTGCAGTCGAAGCCGAAGGTCTACGCCGAAGGGGTGCAGGTCGGCCTGTCTCCGGCCACGGCGCGTCTGCTCGAGGCGGCAGGCCGCGAAGCCGAGCAGCTCACGGACGAGTACATCTCGACGGAGCACATCCTCCTCGCCTTGCCCCAGATCGATGGCCCGGCGGCGAGGCTGCTCGCCGACAAAGGTCTGAGTCGCGACGGTGTGCTGGCAGCGCTGGCAGAGGTCCGCGGGAGTCATCGGGTCACGTCGCAGAACCCGGAGGAGACGTTCCAGGCGCTCGAACGCTTCGGGCGAGATCTCACCGAGCAGGCCAGGAAGGGGAAGCTCGACCCGGTGATCGGGCGCGACGAGGAGATCCGCCGCGTGATCCAGGTGCTATCCCGCCGCACGAAGAACAATCCCGTGCTGATCGGCGAGCCCGGCGTCGGGAAGACCGCGATCGTCGAGGGGTTGGCACAGCGGATCGTCGACGGCGACGTCCCGGGGTCGCTCAAGAACAAGCGACTGATCGCGCTCGACATCGGCGGCATGATCGCCGGGGCCAAGTATCGCGGCGAGTTCGAGGAGCGGTTCAAGGCCGTCCTCAAGGAGATCGCCGATTCCGGCGGCGAGATCGTCACCTTCATCGACGAGATGCACACCATCGTCGGCGCCGGCGCTGCCGAGGGAGCGGTGGATGCAGGGAACATGCTGAAGCCGATGCTCGCTCGCGGGGAGCTCCGGCTCGTCGGCGCGACCACGCTCGACGAGTACCGATCGCACATCGAGAAGGACGCCGCCCTCGAGCGGCGGTTCCAGCCGGTGCTGGTCGAACAGCCGACGGTGGATGCCGCGATCGCGATCCTGCGCGGTCTCAAGGAGCGCTACGAGGTCCACCACGGGGTCCGGATCCAGGATCCCGCGCTCGTGGCGGCGGCCGTCCTGTCCGACCGCTACGTGACAGGCCGCTTCCTCCCGGACAAGGCGATCGACCTGATCGACGAGGCAGCGTCACGCCTGCGTATCGAGATCGATTCCGTCCCGGTCGAGATCGACGAGGTGGACCGACGGATCCGGCAGCTGGAGATCGAGCGCGCGGCGCTCCAGAAGGAGACGGACCCGGCCTCGAAGGAACGCCTGGAGCGCCTTGAGAAGGAGCTGGCCGACCTCGAGGAGCGATCGCATGGGATGCGGGTGCACTGGGAGCAGGAGAAGGACCAGATCGACCGCATCCGATCCCTCAAGTCGGAGCTGGAGGAGACACGCGCGGCGTCGGAGCGGGCGGAGCGCGACGGCGACCTCGAGAAGGCCGCCGAGCTCCGGTTCGGCCGCATCGTGGAGCTGGAGCGCCAGTTGGAGGAGGAGAACGCGCGCCTCCAGGAGATCCAGTCGGAGCAGAAGATGTTGAACGAGGAGGTCACGGAGGAGGACGTGGCCGCCGTCGTCTCGAAGTGGACCGGCATCCCGGTGTCGCGACTGATGGAAGGGGAGATGCAGAAGCTGATCCACCTCGAAGCGGCGCTCCACGAACGGGTGGTGGGACAGGACGTCGCGGTCACGGCGGTCGCGAACGCGATCCGCCGCGCTCGTGCAGGGCTGCAGGACCCGAACCGGCCGATCGGCTCGTTCCTGTTCCTCGGTCCCACCGGCGTTGGCAAGACGGAGCTCGCGCGCGCCCTCGCGGACTTCCTCTTCGATGACGAGCACGCGATGGTTCGGATCGACATGAGCGAGTATCAGGAGCGGCACACGGTGTCGCGGCTCGTGGGCGCGCCACCCGGCTACGTCGGCTACGAGGAAGGCGGACAGCTCACGGAGACGATCCGGAGACGGCCGTACTCGGTCGTGCTCCTCGACGAGATCGAGAAGGCGCACTCCGACGTGTTCAACGTGCTGCTGCAGCTCCTCGATGACGGCCGGCTGACGGACGGGCAGGGCCGGACCGTCGACTTCCGGAACACGATCGTCATCATGACCTCGAACCTCGGCGCGGCGGTCTTCCAGGACCCGACGGCGTCGCCGGAGGAGCGCGAGGAGAAGGTCCTGGCCGACGTCCGCGCCCATTTCCGCCCGGAGTTCGTGAACCGGATCGACGAGGTGGTCGTCTTCGACGCCCTGAGCCGCGAGGACATCGTGAAGATCGTGGGGATCCAGCTCCGCGGTCTGCAGCGGCGGCTCGCGGACCGGAAGCTCACGCTCGAGCTCACCGACGAGGCGACGACCTACCTGGCGAACGCCGGCTACGACCCGAACTTCGGCGCGCGCCCGCTCAAGCGGTTGATCCAACGGGAGATCCAGGACCCTCTGGCGCTCCTGCTGCTCTCCGGGGACATGCGCGACGGCGACACCGTGGTGGTCGACGCGGGGCCTGACGGACTCACATCCCGCGTGGAGCCTCGCGAGGAGCCGAGGGCGACCGCCGCCGGCTAGGCGATCTCGCATCCGCGTGCGGCCCCACCGTTGACAGAAGGGCATGACGGCTCCGCACGGCTGATCCGTGGGCGTGACCTTGGCTCCCGCCGCGAGCAGGTCGATACTCCGGGGATGGACGGCGTCGTTCCTCTGCTGCTTTTCCTCACGTTCGGTCTGCTGGTGGCCGCCGTCGCGTACTACCAGCACCAACGCAAGCTCGAGCGCCAGAAGCAATTCGGGGCCCTGGCGCTCGGACACGGCCTGTCCTTCGCGATCGACGATCCGTTCGACACCCTCGGGGAACCGTTCGCCTTCCTCCGACGAGGAGACGGGCGAGGTATCGAGAACGTCCTGTGGGGGGAGTGGAAGGGTCTCGAGATCAGGGCGTTCGACTACTGGTACTACGAGGAGTCGACCGATTCGAAGGGGCACACGTCTCGGTCGTATTCGCGATTCGACTGCGTGCTCACGCGGATCGACGCGAGCTGTCCGGCGCTGGAGATCAGCGAGGAGAACGTGCTCACCCGGCTGGCGGACGCGCTCACGTTCCGTGACATCGAGTTCGAATCCGAGGAGTTCAATCGTCGGTTCACGGTGAGGGGCGACGAGCGGTTCGCGACCGCGTTCTGTGACGCTCGGATGATGGACTGGCTCCTGCGCCACGGCGACGGGTACGCGTTCGAGGTCGTGGGTGACCGGCTCCTGTGCTGGTGCAGGAGGGTGGCGCCGGCAGGGATGATCCACCTGCTCGGCACCGTGCAGACCTTCCGAGAGCAGATCCCGATCGTCGTGAGCTCTCTGTACCCGAGGGGGTAGGCTTCGGGTTCGGCCGAAGCGAACGAAAGGGAGCGAACGTGGAAGTCCTCTGGGTGGTGCTGGCGATCGTCATCGTGCTCGCGATCGCGGGCGTGGTCTCGTACAACCGGTTCGTCTCGCAGAAGAACCTGATCAAGGACGCGTGGGCGAACATCGACACGGAGCTCCGGCGCCGCTACGACCTGATCCCCAACATCGTCGAGACGGTGAAGGGGTACGCCGCCCACGAGCGCGAGGTCTTCGAGAACGTCACGCGCGCCCGGGCGAACGCGACCGGCGCCACCGGTTCGCCCGCCGAGCAGGCGGCGGCGGAGGGACCCCTCGTGGCCGCCTTGCGTCAGCTGTTCGCCGTCGTCGAGAACTACCCCGACCTGAAGGCCAACCAGAACTTCCTGGCGCTGCAGGCAGAGCTCACGAACACCGAGGACCGGCTCCAGACGGCCCGGCGCTTCTACAACGCCAACGTCCGCGACTACAACCGCCGTGTGCAGTCCGTGCCCTCGAACGTCGTCGCGAACCTGTTCCACTTCGAGGAGGAAGAGTTCTTCGAGGTCGAGGAGGCGCTCCGCGGGGACGAGGGCGTCCCGAAGGTGAGCTTCGAAGCCGGCGCCCCCGGCGTGTCGTTCGGGAGTCCGTCGGAGCCTTCGACCGCCCCACCGGCGACCCCTCCGGCCGGCATGCCGCCATCGGCGGAGCCGCCCCCTGTCACCCCGGGACGTCCGGACGAGCCCGCCGGCTGAGCCTCAGCTGATCGAGGGGATCGGTTCCGACCCGGCGTCGGTGTCCGGGTCGGTGGAGCCAGAGAGCCCGGTCCTGCGGACGCCTCGGCTGAGCACGAACCACACGAGAGCCCAGACCAGCGCGACGCCGCCGAGGATCGTGACGGTGTCCGGCGCGCCGATCTGATCGGCGACCGCCGACGCGATGAGCGCGGACATCGAGAGCGACAGTGTGATCAGCATGTAATCGAAGCCGAAGATCCGTCCTCTGATGTGATCCGGGACCAACACCTGGAGGCCGTACGTCGAGAGCATCCACTGCGACCCCCCGCCGAGGTGCGCGACGCAGATCATCACGGCGGCGATCGCGAGCGAGGGCGCCTGCCCCATCGCCACGTACCCGAGGCCGAAGACCGCGAGCGAGAGCCCGATCGCGGGGAAGAGCCGCCGATGCCCGGGACCCGCGATCCGATGTCCGAGGAACGGCCCGATCAGCGCTCCCACTCCGCGCGCCGCCATCAAGATCCCGAATCCGACGTTGCCGGAGTCGAAGACGTCGGCATCGAGCGCCATGACGGGGATCAGCGCGAGGAGTCCTGCGGCGGCGCCGAACCCGAACTTCACGGCCAGCAGCGACAGGACCCGATGGTCCCGGCGGGCGAAGCGCCACGTCTCCCGGGTCGCCTCGACGATGCTCGGATGCTCCTTCGTCTCGGCCCGCGACTCGGAGAACCCGCGTCGGATCGATGACAGCAGCGCCGCGGAAACCAGGAAGGACACCGCATCGACGACGAAGGCCGTGTCGTCGCCGAACGCCGCGCTGACGAGGCCCCCGAGTCCCGCGCCGACGGCGAGCATCGTCCCCCACAGGGACCCGTTCAGCGCGTTCGCGGCGGGGAGGTCGTCGGGATCGACGACGTTGGGTGTCGCGGCCGAGAACGCGGGATCGAAGGGGGCGGCGAACGTCGCGAGCACGGGCAGGAGCACGTACGCGAGCCAGATCGTCTCCGGTCCCACAAGCAGGAAGGACACACAGACCACCGCCCGGGCGAGGTCGCACGCGATCATCAGCTTCCGGCGGTCGATCCGGTCCGCCAGCGCTCCCCCGATCGGGGAGGCGAGGAAGAACGCGGACTCCTGAGCGAGGATCGCCAAGCCGACGTAGAGCGCCTTGCCGGTGGCCTCGTAGATCAGCCCGTTGATCGCCACCCAGAGGAACCAGTCGCCACCCAGGGAGATCACGGAGGCGAAGAACAAGGCGCGGAAATCCCGGTTGCGGCGGAGCAGCGACACGCTCGCGCGCAGACCGGCGTCCGAAGGGCGTGCGGCGATCGTCGGGTCGTCCACGGCGGCTCGCCAGCGTACAGGCGCGACCTATTGCAGGATCGGCCCGACCCAGAGCCCCGAGAGGAGGAACGACACGGGCAAGACGAAGAGGATGCCGACGAAGATCGCCAGCCGCTTCGTCGAGCCCACGAAGTAGTCGTCGATCAGGATCACCCGCCGCTTCACCGGCTGGTACCAGAACGCGAGGATCGCCAACGATACGATCGTTACACCGATCGCCTCGGCCAGCACGATCTGCGCCGCGACGGGGTCGCTCTGCAACATCGCCACCACCAGCGTGTCCGCGAGGGTCGTGATGTTCGCCCCCATGATGTACGGGAGCGCGTCGTCCCTGCGAACGTAACCCTTCACCGCGAGGGGGATGAGTACCGTCAGCGCGACGGAGACCGAGAGGGTCAGCGTAGCCACGATGCAGCCCAGCGCGAACATCGTCCAGGGCCGTCGCATCCAGGCCGCTCGCTTCGCCGTCGAGTCGCTGCTGACCTGGGGAAGGACGCGGTCGAGCACCTTGAACGAGGTCAGGATCACGAGGAGACCGACCAGGAAGAGGAACGCGTCCGGCACGATCCCCTCGATCGCGTCGACGACGGGTCCCCACACGACGGAGAGCGCGGCTTCGAGCTGCCCCGACGCGTGAAGGTTCAACCCGTCGAGCAACCCGCTGCGGATGATGCCGTACCCGATCACCATCCCGGGCAGATAGACGAGCGCCGTCATCGTCATCGCCTGGATCCCCATCCCGATCGGCTCGCTCCGGTTGGGGTCGTGCCGGTTCCGCGCGGCGTAGAGGAAGCCCGTCAGCAACACGATGAACGATGCACCCAGACGCGATCCCGACAGCATCGTGAACGTCTGGAGCCGCGTCAGCGTCCCCGCTCCGTACAGGCTGATCGCCGTGGCCGCGACCGGCGAGCCCGAGAGCACGAAGTACGCGCCGAGCCAGCCGAACCCCAACGTCGAGATCCCGTTCGCGAACGGGAACTGACCCTGGATCTGCGGCCCGATCGCGGCAGCGCCCGTCTTCATGATCTGCACGGCGAGGATGAACAGATACATCGCGGGGATGAACAGCAGGAGCTTCCGGATGATGTACCCGGCGCCGCGTGGGGGCTCGAACGGGCCCCAGTCCACGACGTGGCGAGCCTCGTTGAGCTCGTGGGGGACGCAGTACTCCCCGTCGATCTCGACGAGCTTCTCCAGCTCGATCTCTTCCCAGTTCTTCGTCACGCGGGTCCTTCTGTCGGGGGCGGGCTCGGCGAGCGACGTCCTTGGATGTTCCCACGAAGGAAGGGGAACCGCTTCGGGCGAAGGGAGGGGATCCGCAGCGGGACCGCCGGGGACGACCGATACACTCCGGGGCACATGCCGGCCACGATCGTGCTCGGGACGCAGTGGGGGGACGAGGGCAAAGGCAAGGCCGTCGACTACCTCGCGGACGGGATGGACTTCGTGGTCCGTTACCAGGGCGGGAACAACGCCGGCCACACGGTGATCGCCGAGGGCCGCCTCCTCAAGCTCCAGTTGATCCCCTCCGGCATCCTCTATCCACATATCACGCCGGTGATCGCGGACGGCGTTGTGGTCGATCCCCGGCACCTCCTGCGCGAGCTCGAGGAGCTGCGACGGACAGGGGTCGATGTGTCGCGGCTCCGGCTCTCCGGCAACTGCCATCTGATCATGCCGTACCACCTGGAGCTGGAGAAGGTGACCCAACGGTTCCTGGGTCGGAACGCGCTCGGGACGACGAAGCGGGGCATCGGCCCCGCCTACGCGGACAAGGCGGCGCGCATCGGCCTCCGCGTCCAGGACCTGTTCGATCAGAAGATCTTCCGCGAGAAGCTCGAGATCGTGCTCCGCGAGAAGAACGCGATCCTCACGAAGCTGTACGGGAGGCTCCCGCTCGACGGGGACGAGATCGTCGAGGAGTACATGGACCTCGCCGGCCGCCTCGAGCCCTATGTCGCCGACACCTCCACGCTGCTGCACGGCGCGCTCAGGGACGGGAAGTCCGTGATGCTCGAGGGAGCGCAGGGCACGTTGCTGGATCTGGACAAAGGGACGTATCCGTTCGTGACGTCGTCGAACCCGGTTGCCGGGTACGCGCTGGCCTCCGCCGGGTTCGGCCCGAAGGAAGTGGAGCGCGTGGTGGGCATCGTGAAGGCCTACGTCACGCGGGTCGGCGCGGGCCCGTTCCCCACCGAGGAGCTCGGCGAGGAGGGTGAGCGCCTCGGCGTCCGCGGGCAGGAGTTCGGCACCGTCACCGGGCGGAAGCGGCGATGCGGTTGGCTCGACGCCGCGCTCCTCCGCTACGCGTCCCGCGTGAACGGGCTCACCGAGCTGTTCCTGACGAAGCTGGACGTGCTCTCCGGGTTCGAGCGCGTGCCGATCTGTACGGGCTATCGGGTCGAGGGGAAGCACTTCGACGACTTCCCGCCACACCAGTCGCTGTTCCACAAGGCCGAGCCGATCTACGAGGAGCTCGACGGCTGGATGGAGGAGGTCGACGAGGCGAAGACGTTCGAGGACCTTCCCAAGGCCGCGAGGGAGTACGTGCGCCGGATCGAGGAGCTCGTGGACGTCCCCGTTTCCGTGGTCTCGGTGGGGCCCGCCCGCGAGCAGAGCCTGCCGGCCGGATGAAGCCGCCCGGATGAAGGTGCGCCGGTGAGGGTCCTCGTCGTCGGCGGCGGCGGCAGGGAGCATGCCCTGTGCTGGGGGCTCGCCCGGAGCCCGCAGGTCGAGGATCTCCACGCCGCGCCCGGCAACGCCGGGATCGCGACGGTCGCCACGTGCCATGCCGCCGACGCCGACGACCTGCGGGCGCAGATCGATCTGGCGGAGGAGCTCGACGCGGACCTCGTCGTGATCGGGCCGGAGGGGCCGCTCGTCGCCGGGCTCGCCGACGAGCTCCGGGCGCGAGGGCGACGGACCTTCGGCCCGGGACGAGACGCCGCCCGCCTCGAAGGCTCGAAGGCGTTCGCGAAGGAGCTGATGGTGCGGCACGGCATCCCCACCCCGCGGGCCGCTGCGTACACCCGCGCCGATTGGGAGAGGGACCCCCGCGATGTCCTGTCGTTCCTCGATCTCGAGCTCGGAGGTCGTGGTGCCGTCGTCAAGGCCGACGGACTGGCCGCGGGCAAGGGCGTCACCGTGGCGTCGGATCGCGCCGAGGCCGCGAGCGCGATCGAAGCCTGTCTCGCGGGGGGCGCGTTCGGAGCCGCCGGAGAGCGGGTCCTGATCGAGGAGCGGCTCGAGGGGCCCGAGGTGTCGGCCTTCGCGCTCGTCGACGCGACGTCGATCGTGCCGCTCGCGCTCGCTCAGGACTTCAAGCGCGTCGGGGACGGCGACAGGGGGCCGAACACCGGGGGGATGGGGGCCTACTCACCCCTCCCGTGGCTGGCGGAGCCGATGGAGTCCCGCGTCTGGGACGCGGTCGCGGCGACCGTGGACGCACTGCGCGCGGGCGGGACCGCCTACGCGGGCCTCCTGTACACCGGCCTGATGCTCACGGAGGACGGCCCGAAGGTCCTCGAGTACAACTGCCGGTTCGGCGACCCCGAGACGCAGGTCGTGATCCCTCGCCTCCGGAGCGATCTGGCCGAGGTGCTGGACGCGTGCGCCTCCGACCGGCTGGCCGACGTAAAGGTCGACCTGTCCGACGAGGCCGCGGTGACCGTGGTGCTCGCGAGCGGCGGCTACCCGGGTTCGCACGAGACCGGCCTCCGGATCGACGGCTTGGAGGCCGCCGCCACGGCACCGGACGCCGCCGTCTTCCACTCGGGTTCGGTCGAGCGCGACGGTAGAGTGGTCACCGCCGGCGGGCGCGTGCTCGCGGTGACGGGTTGGGGGCCGGCGGTCGCCGACGCACGGAGGCGTGCCTACGACGCGGCGTCGCACATCTCGTTCGACGGCATGATCAGACGAGACGACATCGCCGCCCGGGCGGCCGAGGAGACCGGATGAGCGAGCCGGGAGGCGGGCCCACGAACGGGGGGAGGGCCGGATGACCGAAGAGACACCGATCGTCGGGGTGTTGGCCGCCTCACCCACCGAGCTGCCGATCATGCGCCAGACCGGGCTGATCCTGGAGAAGTTCGGCATCCCGCACGAGGTGCAGATCATGTCCTCATCGCGCACGCCCGACCTCGTCGACGAGTACGCGAGGACCGCGGCGGCGCGGGGCCTCCGCGTGGTGGTGTGCTCGACCGGGATGTCGGGGCACCTCGCCGCCGCGGTCGCGGCGCGCACGATCCTCCCGGTGATCGGCGTCCCGATCGCGACGCCGCCACAGATGGTCGGCAACGAGGCGCTCGCGATCACGGCGCAGATGCCCACCGGCGTCCCGATCGCGACGGTAGGGGTGGACGCCGCGGTGAACGCCGCGGTGCTGGCCGCGCAGATCGTGGGGCTCGGCGACGAGTCGATCCAGGCGACGCTGTGGAAGTTCAAGGACGACCTCGCGGAGGGCCTCAAGCTGTGATCCCGCGCTACCGGCTCCCCGAGATGGAGGCCGTGTGGTCGGACGAAGCGCGACTGGCGAACTGGCTCGAGATCGAGCTGCTGGCCGTGGAGGCGCTCGCCGAGCTCGGAACGGTGCCGCCCGATGATGCCGCGGCCTGTCGCGCGCGCGCTGTGTTCACGGTAGAGGCGGTGGCCGAACGGGAGGCGGTCACGCGCCATGACGTCGCTGCCTTCGTCGACGTCATCGCCGGAACGGTCGGACCCGAGGGCCGCTGGCTCCACTTCGGCCTCACGTCCTCCGACGTCCTCGACACCGGGTTCGCGCTCCAGCTCCGGGCGGCCGCGGACGTGTTGCTCGCCGAGCTCGAACATCTCCTCGCCACGACCACGCGGCTCGCACTGCAGCATCGCGACACCGTGATGGCCGGCCGCTCCCACGGGGTGATCGCCGAGCCCACGAGCTTCGGGCACAAGCTCGCCGTCTGGGCGTTCGAGCTGGATCGTGACCGCGACCGGCTTCGGCGCGCGCGGGAGGTCGTCTCCGTCGGGGCGATCAGCGGGGCCGTCGGGACGTACGCATCGGTGGATCCACGGGTGGAGGAGCTCGTCTGCGCCCGGCTCGGCCTGCGGAGCGAGGAGGCCTCGACCCAGGTGATCCAGCGCGATCGTCACGCCGAGCTGATGACCGCGATCGCGATCACCGCCTCCACCCTGGACAAGATCGCCACCGAGATCCGTCACCTCGCGCGGACGGAGGTCCGCGAAGTTCAGGAGCCGTTCGCCGAAGGGCAGAAGGGCTCGTCGGCGATGCCCCACAAGCGGAACCCGGTGGTGTCGGAGCGAGTGTCCGGTCTCGCCAGGGTGATCCGGGGACACGTCCACGCCGCGCTCGAGAACGTCGCCCTCTGGCACGAGCGCGACATCTCGCATTCGTCAGCGGAGCGGCTGATCTTCCCCGACGCCACCGGCTTGCTCGCGTTCATGCTCCGCGACGTGACGTGGGTGCTCGACGGGCTGCGGGTCTTCCCCGACCGTATGCGCGAGAACCTCGACGTCGGAGGAGGCGTCGTGTACTCGCAGTCGGCCCTCCTCGCGTTGGTCGGCGCCGGGATGTCCCGGGACGAGGCGTATGCGCTGGTGCAGGCTGCGGCCGCGTCGGCATGGGACGAAGGCGCGAGCTTCCGCGCCGTGCTGGAGGCCGACGAGCGGGTCGGGAGCCGGCTGGACCATGCCGGGCTCGACGCCCTCTTCGACCCGAGCCGGTACCTCACGAACCTCGATGGTGTCTTCGCCAAGCTCGAGAAGCTCCCCGTGGAGTCGGCCCCAGGGTCGGCGACGGAGTCGGGATGACGCCGGCGCCGCGGCTCCGGGCGCGGGGGAAGGTCCGCGACGTCTACGACGCCGGTGAGGACCAGCTCCTGCTCGTCGCCACGGACCGGATCAGCGCGTTCGATGTTGTCTTGCCGGACCCCGTCCCCGACAAGGGCCGGGTGCTCACCGGCCTCTCGTCATTCTGGTTCGGGCGGACCGCCGACATGGTCCCCAGCCACTTGCTCTCGACCGACGCCGCGACGTTCCCACCGCCGTTCGCCGGCGAGCCCGCCCTCGCCGGGCGCGCGACGCTCGTCCGGAAGGCCGCCGTCGTGCCGATGGAATGCGTCGCCCGCGGCTACCTCTCGGGTTCCGGATGGGCGCAGTACCGCGCGATGTCCTCCGTCTGCGGCGTGCCGCTCCCGGGCGGTCTCGTGGAGTCGGCCCGTTTGCCCGGGCCGATCTTCACCCCGACGACCAAGGCGCCCGCGGGGCACGACCTCCCCCTCGATCCCGATGAAGCGGTGGCCCTCGTGGGGAAGGGACTGTTCGAGCGGCTCAAGGAGCTCACGCTGTCGATCTACGAGCGGATCGCGGACACCACGGCCGCGAACGGCGTGATCGTGGCGGACACGAAGCTCGAGTTCGGCTTCGCCGAGGGCGAGCTGGTGCTGATCGATGAGGTGGGGACGCCGGACTCCTCCCGCTTCTGGCCGGCCGACGCGTACGCACCGGGCGGCGCGCAGCCGTCGTTCGACAAGCAGTTCGTCCGTGACTGGCTCGACGGGGTCGGCTGGGATCGCGAGCCGCCGCCGCCCGCCCTCCGCCCCGACGTCGTCGAGGGGACGGCCGAGCGGTACCGGGAGGCGTACGAGCGGATCACGGGAGAGCCATTCGGCGCGTACCTCGCCCGCGCCGGAGTGATCCCTCGCCACGACGACGCGGCACCCGACGACGACGCGGCGCTCGAGCGGCTCAGGGAAGGTCGCGGGTGAGGTTCGCGGTCGAGGTCCTCGTCACGTTGAAGCCGGGGCTCGCCGATCCGCAGGGAAAGGCGGTCGAGGGCGCCCTCCCGGCGCTCGGGTGGACGAACGTGCACGGCGTCCGCGTGGGCAAGCACGTGCGCTTCGAGGTCGAATCGGACGACGAGACATCCGCGCACGCCCAGGTCGAGGAGATGGCCGCGCGGCTGCTCTCCAACCCCGTGATCGAGGACTCTCGGGTGCTCGCGGTCCGGGAGGTGCAGCGCACGTGAGCGCCCGGATCGGCGTGGTGACGTTCCCGGGCTCCCTGGACGACCGGGACGCGCTCCGTGCGATCGACTTGATGGGCGGCGAGGGCGTGCCGCTCTGGCACGCCGACCGGGACCTCCGGGGCGTCGATGGGGTCATCCTTCCCGGTGGCTTCAGCTACGGGGACTACCTCCGGTGCGGCGCGATCGCCCGGTTCGCGCCGGTGATGGAGGAGATCCGGACGTTCGCCGCGGGTGGCGGCCCCGTGATCGGCATCTGCAACGGCTTCCAGATCCTCTGCGAGTCCGGGCTGCTCCCCGGCGCGCTGATCCGCAACCGATCGCTCCGGTTCGTGTGCCGTGTCGTCCATCTGCGCGTCGAGACGACGCAGACTCCGATCACGGCGGACGTGACGCCGGGCGAGGTCCTGGAGATCCCGATCAAGCACGGCGAGGGTCAGTTCGTCGCTGCCGACGATGTCCTCGATCGGCTGGAGGCCGAGGGAAAGGTCGTGTTCCGCTACTGCGGGCCCGGCGGCGAGACGTCCGACGACCACAACCCGAACGGGGCGCTCCGCGGGATCGCCGGCATCCGGAACCAGGCCGGGAACGTGGTCGGCCTGATGCCGCATCCAGAGCACGCCGTCGATCCCGACGTCGGGCCGACCGGCGGCCAGGCGTTGTTCGCGTCGCTGTTCACCCACGTGATGACTCCGGCGCGGTGAGCGATCCCGCAAGCTCTGAGCCTCTCCACCGGCAGCTCGGCTTGCACGACGACGAGCTCGAGATGATCCGGGATGCGCTCGGTCGCGATCCCAACCGAACCGAGCTCGCGATGTACGCGGCGATGTGGTCGGAGCACTGCTCCTACAAGTCCTCGAAGGTCCATCTCCGCACGCTGCCGACCGAGGGACCTGCCGTGCTCGTCGGCCCGGGACAGGATGCCGGCGCCGTCGACGTCGGGGACGGGTTCGCCGCCGTCTTCAAGATGGAGTCCCACTCGCATCCGAGCGCGATCGAGCCGTACCAGGGCGCCGCGACGGGCGTCGGCGGGATCGTCCGCGACATCGTCTCGATGGGCGCTCGCCCGGTGGCGCTGCTGGATCCGCTGATGTTCGGCCCGCTCGACGATGACCGGAATCGGTGGCTGCTCGAGGGGGTGGTCGCAGGGATCGGCGGCTACGGCAACTGCATCGGCGTGCCGACCGTCGGCGGCGAGGTCCGGTTCGCGCCGCCGCATTCGGCGAACCCGACCGTGAACGTCCTGTGCGTGGGCATCATGAGAGCGGACCGGCTGATGACCGCCGCGACGCACACGCCGAGCCCCGGGTCTCTCATGGTCCTGTACGGGGCGACGACCGGCCGTGACGGGATCGGCGGCGTGTCGGTGCTCGCGTCGGCCACGATCGAGGAGGGAAGCGAGGGCTCGCGCCCCTCCGTGCAGATCGGCGACCCGTTCGCGGAGAAGCTGCTGATCGAGGCCTCGCTCGAACTGATCGAGGACGACCTGTTGGAGGGACTCCAGGACCTGGGCGGTGCCGGACTCACCTGCGCGGTCAGCGAGTCCGCAGCTCGGGCCGGATCGGGCGCGCGGCTCGACCTCGATCGCGTGCCGGTCCGAGAGGAGGGCATGGAGGCGTTCGAGATCCTGACGTCGGAGTCGCAGGAGCGGATGCTGGCGATCGTCCACCCTTCGAAGTTGGAGCAGGTCCTGGCGGTCTGCGCGAAGTGGGGCCTCGCCACCGCCGTCGTGGCGACCCTGGAGCCGGGCGGGGACCTGGACGTCCGGATCGAGGGCGAGCAGGCAGCACGCGTGCCGGCCCTGTCGCTCACCGAGAAGGCACCCGTGTACGAGCGGCTGATGCGGCCGGTCCGCCCCGACGGCGACGATCCTACGTTCGCCTCGTTCGAGGGCGATCTCGATGAGGCGCTCTGCTCGCTCCTCGCTGCGCCCAACGTCGCGTCGAAGCGATGGGTGTTCGAGCAATACGACCGGATGGTGCAGGGACAGACCGTGGCGGGACCGGGATCGGACGCCGCCGTCGTTCGGGTGCCGGGAACGATGAAGGGACTCGCCCTGTCGGTCGACGGCAACGGCCGGTACGGGTCGCTCGACCCGTATCTCGGCGGGGCGCACGCGGTCGCCGAGGCCGCCCGGAACGTCGCGGTCACGGGCGCCCGCCCGCTCGGCATCACGAACTGCCTGAACTTCGGGAATCCGGAGCGACCCGAGGTGATGTGGCAGTTCTCCGAAGCCGTTCGCGGGATGCGGGACGCGTGCCTCGCGCTCGACACACCGGTCACCGGAGGGAACGTCAGCTTCTACAACGAGTCGGGCGGCTCGGCGATCTGGCCGACCCCGGTTGTGGGTGTGCTCGGTTCGCTCCCGGACTATCGCCTTCGCGTGCCGTCCGGGTTCCCGTCGCCTGGTCTCGCCGTGTACCTGTTGGGGGAGTCCTTCGCGGAGCTCGGAGGGTCCGAGTTCGCGGAGACCGTGCTCGGAGTGGTTGCGGGAGCGCCGCCGGCCCTCGACCTTCACAGCGAGCGCCGGCTCCAGGACCTGCTGCAGGAGGCTGCCGCCGGTGATCTCCTCGCCTCCGCGCACGATTGCTCGGACGGGGGGATCGCCATCGCGCTCGCCGAATCGGCGATCCTAGGCGGGCACGGGTTCGCCGTCACCCTCGAGGGCGACATGCCGCCGCACGTGCTGCTGTTCGGCGAGTCCGCGTCGCGGGTCGTGGTCTCCGTGGCGCCCGAGCGCGAGGGCTCGCTCCGCGGACTCGTCGCGACCCGTGGCGTGCCGTTCCGGCGCCTCGGGGAGACGGGTGGACCGCGAGCGGTGATCGACGGGATGGTGGACGCGACCGTCGCCGAGCTCACCGAGGTCTGGGAAGGGGCGATCCCTCGTCTCCTCGGCGAGCTACTGTCGAGCTAGACGAGGAGGGTCCTCCGTCCGCCGGCGGTCGCTACTCGTTCGAGAGGTTCCTCGCAGGGACCGGCACCCTCGCTCGCCGCAACCGCACCAGCACAGAGGCGAAGACCGTGGCCACCACGATCCCGGAGGCGACCTCGACGGCCCAGACGACGGTGGGCGCCATCAGGTGACCGGAAGCCCAACGCGCCAACGGCTCCAGGCAGAGAGCGCCTGCGACGATCGCGGCGCTGACCCATGATCGGCGGACGCGCCAACGCTGGCCGAGCAGCCCGAACACCGGACCCGTCACCAGGCCCCCGAGGATATACATCGGGTTGTACCCACTGGTCATCACCGCGACGAACCCCGAGGTGAAGCGGTCGATCGACCACGGATGGATCTCCGCCGGGCTGTAGGTCATCGCGAAGTAGCCGACAAGTGCCGATGCCGTGACGACGAGACCGAGCAACGCGGCCCTCCGCGGGCGTTGCTGCGTCGTCCCGACCAGGAAGGGCAGGATGAGCCATGGAGCCGACATCTGGGCGGCGGTCGACGTCCAGGGACCCAGCTCCGCGGTCAAGGTGCCGAGCTGCTGATCGGCCGCTCCGAAGGCCAGACCGAGGGCCACGCCAACGAGGTACGCCACGGGAAGGAACGATAGAGCCTTGTCGCTGGCGGTCCGCGGAGAGACTCCCCGGCATCCATCTCACGCGAGGGGAAGTTGGTGCGTTGTTCGGGTGTGGTTGCATCTGGGTCAGTGGCGCTCCCACCGTTCACGGACTTCCTGGAGGAGCACAAGGGGACCGTCTATCGGTTCCTGATGGCCGCCGTGGGCCCGCACGAGGCGGACGACGCGTTCCAGGAGACGTTCGTGTCGGCACTCCGGGCGTACCCGCGGCTCACGGACGCCTCGAAGCTGGATCGGTGGGTCCTCCGGATCGCTTCGCGGAAGGCGATCGACCACCACCGGGCGGCCGGCCGCCGGGCGATCCCGTCCGGTGACCTGCCGGAGCACGTCGCGCCGCCCGGCGGCCGGGCGGGTCTCGACGGCGACCTCCGGGCGGCGGTGGCGAGCCTGCCACCGAAGCAGCGCGTGGCCGTCGTGCACCGGCACGTGCTCGACAGGAGCTACGCGGACGTCGCCGAGGTGATGGGGATCTCGGAGGAGGCCGCCCGAGCGAACGTGTACCAAGGCGTGAAGAAGCTGAGGGAGCTGATGACATGAAGTCGACGCCGATGAGCATGAAGGCGCTGAAGGCGCTTGCGGGGAAAGAGGAGGCCGACCGCCTGGCGAAGGTGGCCGCGGTGACGCTCGCCGAGACCGCCGCCGACCGGGGCCTGATCGACGTCTCGGTGGGTGAGATCGACAGCCCCGTGGGGGAGCTGCTCCTCGCGGTGACCCCCCGCGGCCTCGCGTACGTCGCCTTCGAGGACGAGGAGCGCGACGAGCTGCTCGCCAGGCTCTCCCGGCAGCTCTCGCCCCGGATCCTCGAGTATCCGGCGGCTACGGACGAGGTCAGGCGCCAGCTCGACGAGTACTTCGCCGGCGACCGGACTCGCTTCGACCTGAAGCTGGACCGGCGGCTGATGCGGGGGATCGCGCGGGACGTGCTCGCCGCGACCGCACGGGTGCCGTTCGGACGAACGACCACCTACGGGACGCTCGCCGAGCGCATCGGCCGGCCGCGCGCTTCGCGCGCGGTGGGCAACGCACTTGGCTCGAACCCGATCCCGATCGTGGTGCCGTGCCACCGGGTCCTCCGCGCCGGGGGCGACGTCGGCGGATACACGGGTGGCCCGTCGCGGAAGCGCCGGCTGCTGACCCTGGAGGGTTCGTTGCCGCCATCGCTCGCGTGAACCTCCACGGATCGCGTGACACCCGCCGGTAGACTGGCCTCCGGGTGGGAGCGGAGAGTCCGAAAGACGAATGCGGCCTGTTCGGGGTCTGGGCCCCGGGTGAGGACGTCGCCCGCCTGACCTACTTCGGGCTCTTCGCCCAGCAGCATCGGGGCCAGGAATCCGCCGGCATCGCCGTCTCCGACGGCCACAACGTCCTCGTCTACAAGGATCTCGGGCTGGTCGCGCAGGTGTTCAACGAGGCCACCCTCGCCACCCTGCAGGGCGATCTCGCCGTTGGGCACACCCGCTACTCCACCACGGGCTCCACCACCTGGGACAACGCCCAGCCGGTCTTCAAGAACGATGGCGTGCGGGCGCTCTCCCTGGGCCACAACGGCAACCTCGTGAACACCGGCGAGCTCGTCGCCCGGCTGGGGCACTCCTCGGCAGCGACCACCGATTCGGACCTCGTGGCCACGATGCTCGCCTCCGAGATGGCGCACCACGACCTCGAGGGAGCAGCGATGCGTGTGCTCCCCGAGCTCGAGGGCGCGTTCTGCTTCGTGATGTCGGACGAACGATCGGTCTTCGCCGCCCGCGATCCGCACGGGCTGCGGCCGCTCGCGCTCGGGAAGCTGCCGCAGGGGTTCGTCGTCGCCTCCGAGACGTGCGCCCTCGACATCGTCGGTGCCACGTTCATCCGCGAGGTCGAGCCGGGCGAGCTCGTACGCATCGACGACCGTGGGTTGCACTCGACCCGTTTCGCCCGGAGCCCGCGCGCCGCGCTCTGCATCTTCGAGTTCGTCTACCTGTCCCGCGCGGACTCCCGGATGAAGGGGGTCTCGGTCCACGAGGTACGCCGGGAGATGGGCCGCCTCCTCGCGGCCGAGCATCCGGTGGAGGCCGACCTGGTGATCGCCGTGCCGAACACCGGCCACTCGGCCGCGCAGGGCTACTCGGAGGTGTCGGGGATCCCGTACGGCGACGGGCTGCACAAGAACCAGTACGTGGGTCGGACGTTCATCCAGCCGTCGCAGTCGCTGCGGGAGCGAGGCGTGAAGCTCAAGCTGAACCCGCTCCCCGACACGATCCGCGGCAAGCGGCTGATCGTGGTGGACGATTCGATCGTCCGCGGCACGACCACCCGCCAGATCGTCGCGATGCTCCGGGAGGCGGGCGCCTCCGAAGTCCACATCCGGATCACGTCCCCGCCGATCCGCTGGCCCTGCTTCTACGGGATCGACATGAGCACGCGCACCGAGTTGGTGGCCGCCGACCTGACCGTCGAGGAGATCCGCACGTACGTGGGAGCCGATTCCCTCGGCTACATCTCGCTCGGGGGGCTCGTCGAGTCGACCGGCGAAGCGACGGAGGACTTCTGCAGGGCGTGCTTCGACGGCGAGTACCCGATACCCGTTCCGGAGCACGCCGGCAAGTTCCTGCTGGAGGATCAGCTCCGGCTCCCCACGGCGTGAGCGGCGCGTACCGTGACGCCGGGGTCGACACCGAGGCCGCGGCGAAGACGGTCGCCCTGATCGCCGACCTCGCGGCCGCCACGAGGACTCCCGAGGTCGCCGACCAGGTCGGAGGGTTCGCCGGCCTGTACCGGATCGACGAGCAGCGGCTGCTCGCCGCGGCGACCGACGGCGTCGGGACGAAGCTGGAGATCGCCCGGTTGACCGGACGGCTCGACACGGTGGGGATCGACCTCGTGGCGATGTGCGCCGACGACGTCGTCTGCACCGGCGCCGAGCCCCTCTTCTTCCTCGACTACCTCGCGATCGGCCGGGTCGACCCCACGCGGGTCGCTTCGTTGGTCGAAGGGGTGGTCGAAGGGTGCCGGCGGGCGGGGTGTGTTCTCCTCGGCGGCGAGACGGCCGAGCACCCCGGCGTGATGGCCGAGGATTCCTTCGATCTCGCGGGGTTCTGCGTCGGTGTGGTTGAGGAGGCGTCGCTCCTTGGGCCGCACCGAGTCTCGGAGGGAGACGTCGTGATCGGCCTCGCCTCCACGGGCCTCCACGCGAACGGCTTCTCACTGATCCGATCCGCGCTCCTGCCGGCCTTCGATCTCGACGGCACGCCGCCGGGGCTCGATCGTCCCCTCGCGGAGGAACTGCTCGAGCCCTGCGCGATCTATGCGCCCGACGTTGTCGCCCTCGCGCGGGATGGGCTCCTGCACGCCGCGGCTCACGTCACCGGAGGCGGGATCCTCGAGAACCTGCCCCGAGCGTTGCCGGAGGGCCTGGGAGCGGCGATCCGTCGGGGGAGCTGGCCGGAGCACCCGATCTTCGGCCTCGTGCGCGAGATCTCGGGCGCCTCCGAGGACGATCTGTTCGCCACGTTCAACATGGGGGTCGGCATGCTGCTCGTCGTCGAGCCGACCTCGGCCGATGACGTGCTGGCCCGGAGCACGCATCGCGCCTTCAGGATCGGCGAGGTGACGGGCGGCTCCGGCGTTCGCGTCGTATGACGTTGGGATGACGCTTCCGCATCCTGCCTCGTGATGACTAGGCGCTCGTCACCCGTGCTGGGAGCATCGGTCGGATGGTGGAGGCCAAGCGGCCCAGAGGGAAACGACCCGTTGGTCGTATGCAGGTCCGGTCGTCGGAGGCCGTTGGGATAGGTGAGATGGACGTGCAGAAGCACCAGATCGAGGGAAATCATGACAGCGTGCTCGTCGTCGACGACGAGCCGCAGGTGGCATGGGTCCTGCGGTTCAGCCTCGAGCACGAGGGCTACCGGACCTACACGGCCAGCAACGGTCTGGAAGCCATGGAGGAGCTGCGGAAGCACCACCCGATGTTGATGGTCCTCGATCTGATGATGCCCGAGATGGACGGGTGGGCGGTCCTGCGGGAGTTGACCAAGCTCCCGGAAGAGCAGCGCCCGCGGATCGTGATCGTCAGTGCGCTCACCGGTCCGGACGACAAGGCGAAGGCGACCGCCCTCGGCGCCGACGCGTTCGTCCCGAAGCCGTTCGACGTCGAGGAGCTGATCGGTGTCCTCGGCGGACTCGCGCAGGCGTCGTAGCCCGCCGGCTCACTCCACGATCTTGCCGTACCGGATGCCCCGCGCCGGCACCCGCACCTCCGTCCCGTCCTTCTTCCGCACGAAGTAGGTCTCGGCGTCCTCGTCCCATCGCTCCAGCACGCCGACCGCCTCGCCGACGTAGCCGTTCGGGAGCTCGAACTGGAAGGACACGCGCTTGCCCAGGTCGTGGGGTGTGACGAGGTTCCTGGCGGCCATCGCGCGAGGATAGCGCGTCACGCCGCACAGGCGGCTCAGCTGACCCGCGAGATGCTGCCCGCCGGCGGGACCGGATAGGCGTCGGAGTGCAGCGCCCACGCCAGGATCTCGAGCCCGTCGACGATCCGAGGGCCGGGTCGCGAGAAGTACGACGTCGCATCCACCGCGAAGACATTGCCGTTGCGGACGGCGGGCGTCTCCTGCAATTCCGGGTGCGCGAACACGGCGGCGGCCTCCTCCTCGGCTTCCTCGAGGTAGTAGCCGCACGGCATGAACACGATCGCCTCGGGATTCGCATCCCGGATCTCACGGTGTGTCACGACCTTCGACGGACCGGCCTTCTCCGAGAGGAGGTTCACGCCGGCCACGGCCTCCACCATCTCCGGCACCCAGTGTCCTGCGGCGAAGGGCGGGTCGGACCACTCCAGGCAGAACACGTTCAGCATCGGGAGGCGCGTGGCGACCTCCTTCACCTTCGCCACCCGCATCCGGAGCGAGTCGGTGAGCTTGGCAGCCTCCTCCGGCCGCTCGAGGAGCCTCCCGACCACGTCGATCTGCGCGATCACGTCTTCGAGGGTGTTCGGGTCCAGGGAGAGCACCTTGGCGTCGGGGAGCCCGAGCTTCTCCAGCGCCCGCTGGACCTGTCCGGAGGGGACGGCGCAGACCCGGCACAGGTCCTGGGTGAGGACCACGTCGGGCTGCTCGCGCCTGAGGAGGTCGGTGTCCAAGACGTAGAGGGGCTCCTCCGCGCCCAGCCGGCCGCGGACCGCCTGATCGATCTCGCGGGCGGAGAGCGGACGTCCCTGGGAGAGCGCGCTCCTGGACACCACCGGCTTCGTCACCGCCTCCGGTGGAAAGTCGCATTCGTCGGTGACGCCGACGAGGGAGTCTCCGAGGCCCAGCGCGAACACGATCTCGGTTGCCGACGGGAGCAAGGAGACGACCTTCATGGCGCGCTACGGTACCGGGGCGATCCCACTTCAGCTCCTGGGTCGAGGACGCCGAGAGCATAGGAGATGCCCTCCGTCGCTAGACTCCCGGACATGGTTCCCAGCGCCTACCTGCGCATGTTCCAGCCGCTCGACGCGTTCGAGGGAGAGGAGCAGCTGCGATGGGAGCGGTACCTGGTGTCGAACCGTTGGGTGCCCGGGAGCCAGCGCCGCTACCGCGACCACGCGAAGGGAGGCCTGGGGCTGATCGCGCCCGCGGACGGCGATCATGCGGAGGTCAGGGTCGTGGACGGCCGGACCTACGTGAGCCCCTGGCGGATGCGCATGCGCGTCCTGGCCGCGGGTCTGGCGTTCCGCGAGACCCGTCCGATCGAGCTCTCGGAGCGCTTCCTCTCGAAGAAGGACGCGAAGCGAGTGGCCCGCGAGCTGAGGCGGCTCCGTCGGCGCGACCCGCTCGCGGTGGCCTTCTGTCACCAGAGCCCGTGGCACGTGCCGATCCGTTGGTTCGCGCTCTTCGCGGACGAGGAGCGGTGGCTGGGGGAAGACGAGCACGGGCAACTGCGGCTCCGCTATCGCACCACCGCCCGCAAGGCGCTCCGTCGAGCGGGCCAGACGATCCCGCTCCTGCGAAGGTCGGACCTGGGGCCGATCGGCGACCTCCTGATGGACCTCCACGAGTGGATCGCGCTGTTCGACGTCCGGTCGCTCGTGGAGCTCGACTACGGGGGCCTCTGCGACTTCCTGACGTGGGATGAGCTCGACGATGATCGCAGCGTGCGCGATCTGGGCCTCGCACTGGAGGCGCTGACGCGGCACGAGTTCCCGCGGTCGGCCGAGATCTACCAGGGTGTGCTGGCGCGTTGGGCAGAGATCCGGGGCCACGAGCTCCTGAACTGAGGCTCGACCCGCCGACAACGCTGATCGCCCGCCGGGGGTTCATGTGCGGGATGGACGAACCGCTTCCACTCGTGGCTGAATCGTCGGAGGGGGAGACGCCAGCCGTGGCCGACCCATCGAGCTTCGAGGCCTTCTTCCACGACGAGGCGCGGACCCTCTTCCGACGTCTCTGCGCCGTGACCGGGAACTCGTCGGAGGCGGAGGAGATCATGCAGGACGCGTTCCTCGCCCTCTGGGAACGGTGGGATCGAATCTCCGGGATGGAAGATCCCACCGGGTACCTCTATCGCACCGCGATGAACGTTTTCCGGAAGCGGACACGTCGTGCTGCCCTCGCGATCCGACGGACCATCTCATCAGCGCCGGATCCCACGCCGTTCTCCGAGATCGACGCGCAGCAGGATCTTGTGACCGCCTTGGCGAAGCTGAGCCCTCGGCAACGGGCAGCACTGGTTCTTACAGAGGTGCTCGACTATTCGAGCGAGGAGGCCGGTCGCGTGCTCGGGGTTAAGGCGGGGACCGTTCGAGGGCTCGCGTCGCGAGCTCGGGAAGCTCTTCGGACGCAGACGGAGGACCGGGCATGAGCGACGAGCGGCTTCTCCTGGAATGGGTGGGCGAACGATTCACCTTCCCGGAGGACGCGTTCAGGCGGTTGTCGAGGCGACGGGATCGAAAGGTTCGGAACCGGCGCATCGCTTCCGGGTTGCTCGCAGTCATCGTGTCCCTCCTCGCGATCGCCGGGCTCCTGCGCGCCTTCGCGGCTCGGGAGACGGGCGACCGGACGATCCACCCCGAGCCGCGTCCGTCAGGGGCGATGCCCTACCGGGACAACGGTCTCTCGAGGATCGCGCGCGGACGAGACCTGGGCTACTCCTGGACACTCAACGACCAGCACGCCGATCCTCGAACGGACCCTGGTCCCTACCTCGTGATCGAGGGACCGATGGCCATCCCGATGCTGATCGACCCGGTGAACATCTGGCAGATCGGGTGTCTGGATCGGGGCGCGTATCTCACGGCCGCTACACTTCCCAGCGTCGACCGCGTCTGGATGCGACTCGACGGGGGCACCGAGTTCGACGCTCGCTGGATGCCGATCCGAAACCGACAGGGACGGCCTCTCCGGCTCTGGCTCGCGTTCCTTCCTGGGTCGGGCAGAGGCAGCGTGCGGATCGGGGACCAAGCAGGCGTCCCCACGAGGTGGCCGATCGAACCGGAGGCCCCAGCCGGCGAGGCGCGGTTCAGCTGCGCGAGTGCTCCGTTCCCGTAGTGCCTCGTGCTTCGTCGCCTTTCCTCCGAACGCTCAGATCTCAGGTCGACGCTACGATCCTGGATCGAGAGCAGCGTTTCTCGTCCCTCGAGGGTTCATGCATGTGGAAGCGGAACACTCGCGAGCACGCGGGGATGCGAACATTCACCCTCGCTCCTACGCGTTCTGACGTCGTTGCGCATCCATGGCGTCGAGAATGACCGCCGGGTGCGACGACGTTCGGCTTCCTGCGGGGGGTGACGTGGCGACTAGAGAGACGGAGATGGACCGCATGGGCCTCGTGGTGACATCCGCAACGTTCGCACGGTGTCGTAGGTCCTTGCCCGTCGAAGCACCCCCTCGCAAGCTACCCGGATACCGAACGATCAGAGGAGGTGACGGCTCAGCGTGAAGGAGGGGCTCGTATCGGTTCCCACCCCCGGGAGGAGACACACCATGTTGAGGAAACGAAGGGGAGCCGCGATGGCCGTCGCCATCGTCGTGCTCACGGCTGTGCTGGTGCTGCCGACGACAGGGTCGGTCGCAGCACAGAGCGTCCCAGACCAGGTTCTGGTCTGGAACCAGCACGCGTACGACGAATTGCTCGTGACGGGCGCCCAGCCGCCGCCGCTCGCCATCCTGAACATGGCGGCGGTGCACGGCGCGATGTACGACGCCGTCAATGCGATCGACCGCGGCCACGAGCCGTACCTCGGATCGCCGGCATCCGCGGAGCCCTGGCACTCGAAGAACGCCGCCGCGGCGGCTGCCGCATATCGGGTCCTGCTCGATCTGCTCCCCGCCCGGGAGCCCCAGCTGACGGGGTACTACCAGGCCTCGCTGGCGGCGATCCCGGACGGCCCCAAGGAGGAAGGTGGGATCGACGTCGGGGAGGCTGCAGCAGCCGCGATGATCGCGTTCCGGGCCAACGACGGACGGACGGGCAACCCGCTGTTCTCCGAGGGGACGCTCCGTGGCCAGTGGCGGCCGCTCGCGGTGGGCGGCAATAACTTCCAGTGGATGGGTGAGGTCCGTCCATTCCTCATCCCGGGTCCGGAGATGTTCAAGACGAGGGGCCCGCTGGATCTCGAGAGCGACGAGTACGCAGCTGAGCTCAACCGGGTCAAGGCGCTCGGGCGCGCCACGGGATCGACGAGGACCCAGAACCAGACCGACGCGGCGTTGTTCTGGAACGAGAACGCCGTTGCGATGTGGACGCGGATCGCGCGTCAGCTTTCGGCGGGACGGGGTCTGAACACGGTCGAGAACGCCCGGTATTTCGCGATGCTGTACCTGACCGGGTCCGACGCCCTGATCGCGTGCTTCGACGACAAGGAGCGCTGGCACTTCTGGCGGCCCACGACGGCGATCCAGCTCGCGGGGGACGACGACAACCCGGACACGGTCGCGGATACAGCGTGGACGTCGCTCTTGCCGGTTCCCCCCTACCCCGACCACCCGTCGGGGCACAACTGTCTCAGCGGTTCGATCGTGCGAACGCTGCAGCAGTTCTACGGGACGAACCAGATGGCCTTCAGCGCCACGAACGTGATCGCCGAGCCGGACATCACCCGCAGCTTCTCCAGCTTCTCCCAGGCGATCCACGAGATCCGCCGGGCCAGGATCTGGGGTGGCCTGCACTTCTGGACGCCAGATGCGCAAGGGGCGAGGTTGGGGCGCCGGGTCGCGAACTTCCGGCAGGAGCACTACTTCCAGCCGGAGTAGGCGCACCGCTGAAGCGGGAGGATGCCCCCCGAGAAGGGGCATCCTTCCGACCCTTCGTTCACGGGACGTTGGTCGGTCCGGCCTGGTCGTCGGTGGGGAGGGGCGGGATCGAACCGCCGACACCGCGGTTTTCAGCCGCGTGCTCTACCGACTGAGCTACCTCCCCGACCTCGCCTGGGACTCGCTCGTTCCGTGAGCCCTAGACCGGTGAGCGAGCCGTTTCCGACTCGCTCACCCAGCGCGCCCGACGGGCTTCGATCCCGCGATCTCCTCCTTGACAGGGAGGTGAGGACGACCGGACTCCTCTACGGGCGCATATGTGGTGGTGCCGTGCCCCCAACGGGATTCGAACCCGTGCTTCCGCCTTGAAAGGGCGATGTCCTAGGCCTCTAGACGATGGGGGCCTGCCCTCGCCATCTTCCCATCGGGGACAGCTCAGAGAGTATAGCCAGGGCCCTCAGCCCGCTGGATCGAGCTCCCGTCAGGACACCCGACCCTCGCACACGAGGTCCACGTCGGAGCCCGCCGCCGCGACGGCCGCCTGCAGGTCGTCGCAGCGTGCCCGTGTCTCCTTCGCCGCGGTGCGGAAGACGGGGGCCTCGAGCTGCTCGAGGACCTCGTCGGCGGTCGGGAACCTCGCATCGCGCACCTTCACGATCAGGTCGAGATGGGACTTCCAGGCGTCGAAGAAGGCTTGCTGGGCGGCGACGAGCTCCGGAGGAGGAACGAGCCGTCCGAGGGCATCCAGGACGTCCTGATCGAGGCGGGCGCTCTGGTCGAGGAAGACCGACACCACCGCTCTGCGATCCTCCCCCGGCGCCGCCTCCTCGAGCCGGACGCGGAGGTCGCGGCGGAGCCCTCGCTCCTGGATCTGGGCGGTCTCGCTGACCCGCTGGAGCTGGGTGAAGTAGTCGCCGGGGGCGGGACCGGCATCGGCGTCCCCACCGCAGGCGGCGGTGAGGAGCAGCAACACCACGAGGGGCCGCGCGATCCGCATGTCCGGCAGCGTGCCAGCGCGGCGACGGGAACGGCAACCGGCCCTCAAGGAGGACCTTGGTTCGCCCGAAGCTGTCGTATGCCCCATCGCGAGCTCCGCGTGGTCCTGGAGTGGCTCGGCCTGATCGAGCCCGATCGCGGACGACGCGAGCCGGCCGCGCTGCCGAGCTGGGCTCCGTGGGTGGTCACCTTCCTGCTCGTGGGTGCCGCGGCGATCGGGGCCCTGGTCGTCAACATGGTCCTCGAGCTGCAGGGCTGAATCGGTCGCGGACCCTGGGCGCCCAACCATCGGCGCACTCCAGAGCGTGACGCGCACTCGGTGACCGGGCCCTGACGATCCTCCCTCGCGGGCATCGGTGGACCTCCAGCACCTCCATCCTGTCGTCGAGGAAGGCAACCGTGATCGAGTGGCGCATCCCGAACGTCTGGATGCTCCGGCATCGACGCAACAGCAGCGCCTCTCGCGGTCCGGGCGGTGGGTGACCTCGCAGCCCTCGCATCCGCTCCCTCCGGGTGTCCGGGACGAGGACGCGCCACGCGCCGCCCGGGCCGGCCATCTCGACCAGCTGCATCCGGCGACCATAGCGACCGATGCCGACGCACCGTTTCCGCCGGCCGCGCCCCGGGTAGTCAACCCCTTGGGCCCCGTCTGGGCCCGTTCCGACGTCGATGGAGGGGAACAGATGAACAAGGAACAGCTCGACGAACTCTTGTACCAGTCACTCGAGACAGAGCGTGGGGGGGTCAAGATCTACGAGACAGCGGTCCGGTGTGCCCGGAACGACGACCTGAAGAAGGAATGGGGCAAGTACCTGGACGAGACCCGCAACCACGAGGTCATCATGCTGCGTGTCCTCGACGCGTTCGGCCTCGACGCGGAGACCGAAACGCCGGGACGTCGGATCGTGCGGAGCAAGGGCGAAGCGCTCGTCGCGTCCATGGAGACCGCACTGGGGGCCGATCCCGCTGCGGCGCAGCTGGTCGCCGCCGAGTGCGTCGTCGAGGCGGAGTCGAAGGACCATATGAACTGGGAGCTGATCGGCGAGGCGGCCAAGAAGCTCACCGGTGAGGAGGGGAAGGCGCTCAAGGACGCCCACGGCGAGGTGGAGGAGCAGGAGGACGAGCACCTCTACCACACGATGGGATGGGCCCGAGAGCTCTGGCTCGAGTCTCTCGGACTCCCGGCGGTGCTCCCGCCTCCCGAGGAGCAGAAGCACACGAAGTCCGCGATCGGCGCCGACCGCGCGAAGCAGGCCCGGACGGAGATGCTGTGATCGAAGGGCAGACATCTCCGGGGAAGCCCGTGACGGAGGGGTCGGCGACGACGCGCGCACATGCGTCGTTCGCCGACTTCTCCACTCTCGTGGCGAGATGGACGGGGAACCACTGGGCGTTCCTCGTCGCTGCCGCGCTGGTGGTGGCGTCCTTGTTGCTGTTCGGCGTGGAGATCACGAACATCGCGATCTCGATCGGGACGCTGTTGATGGTGTTCATCCTCCAGAACACCCAGAACCGGGACTCGGCCGCGCTGCACCTGAAGCTCGACGAGATGGTTCGGGCCGAACCGGAGGCTCGGGACGATGTCCGGGGCGTGGAGTCGCGGCCTGCCCACGAGATCGATGAGCTCCATCTGCACGAGCCTGACGGATCCAAGGTCTGAAGCTTGTGTAGGGCTCGCAGGTGACCCCCTAACCAGCCGACTTGCGCGCTGGAGCCGTCGGTGCTTGCATCGGCGGCTTCATACCCCTCAGCTGGTGGATCCCATCTGGCTCGCATTCGCATGGGATCTGACCCACGACCCGACCGACGATGAGGCCGCCATATGGCGTGCCGAAAGGAGGAAGGACGTGCGGAGGACCCTCTTGGTCATCACCTCGGTGGCGCTCGTCACCCTGGGAGCAACGCCCGTATCGGCGCAGTCCCTCAAGATCGAATGCGGTGCCTCACACGCCGCCGCGGACGATCCGATCGTGTTCCCGGGGCGACCGGGAGCCGCCCATCTGCACGAGTTCTTCGGCAACACCAGCACGAACGCCTCGTCGACCTACGCATCGATGCTCGGGAAGCCGACCACGTGTCCCTTCGCGGGCGATACGGCCGGGTACTGGATACCTGCCCTCTTCAACTCCTCCGATCAGCGGATCCCGGCGCGAAGGATGACCGTGTACTACCGCGATCGTCCCGTGGAGTCGCGCGTCGTCACGCCCTTCCCACCCGATTTCCGGATGATCGCCGGAGCTCCGACGGCCGGCGTGTGGGGGTTCAACTGCGACGGCAACGCCCTGATCCGCTCGGCGTTGATCGATTGCAGCGGACAGACGGCGGGTCACACGTTCGTGCGAGCGACCGTGATCTTCCCGAACTGCGGGAAGCGAGACGCCCTCGGGAACATCGTGAAGGACTCGCCCGATCATCGCAGCCACGTTGCCTATCCGGTCTCGGCGAGGGTCGGCTGCCCGGCTGCGTTCCCGGTCCAGCTGCCTCACGTGAAGGTCAACGTCCGGTACGACATCAGCAACTGCATCAGGGCGGGATGCAGTCTCTCCTCCGACCACATGTCGCCGTGCACCGGGAACGGCTGCTCGCTCCACGCGGATTTCTGGAACACATGGAATCAGGCTGCGCTCGTCAACATGGTGAATACGAAGCTCAACTAACGATCCCGAGGCTGACTGAACCGTGGGGGTCCCGGTAGGGGACCCCCACGGCCGAGCCGCCGCCGTGTATCGCGGCATGGACCATCGGTGGGGCGGGCAGGATTCGAACCCGCGACACGAGGGTTAAAAGCCCCCTGCTCTAACCGGACTGAGCTACCGCCCCTCCAGAGATTGTAGGAACCTCGCCCCGACCGTGGTCAGTCCACGTAGCGGTTCGTGATCGGCATCCGGCGGTCGCGGCCGAACGCCTTGGGGGTGATCTTGATCCCGGGGGCAGCCTGGCGGCGCTTGTACTCGGCGCGGTCGATCATCCGGACGACCGAGTCCACCGTGGCTCGGTCGTGCCCGGCGTCAACGATCTCGTCGATGCCGAGATCGTCCTCGACGTAGCCCTCGATGATCGGGTCGAGCGCCTCGTACGGCGGGAGGGAGTCCGAGTCTTTCTGTCCGGGACGGAGCTCGGCGGACGGCGCCTTCGTGAGCACCCGCTCCGGGAGCGGTTCCCCGGGGCCTGCGTCGTTCCGCCACCGGGAGAGCTCGTACACCACGGTCTTGGGGACATCTTTGATCGGAGCGAACCCACCCGCCATGTCCCCATAGAGCGTGGCGTAGCCCACCGCGTATTCGCTCTTGTTCCCCGTGGCCAGGACGAGCGAGCCGAACTTGTTCGAGACGCCCATCAGGAGGTTGCCGCGGGTCCGTGCCTGCAGGTTCTCCTCGGCGACGTCCTCGGGGCGGTCCTCGAACAGCGGCCGCAGCGTCGATCGGTAGGCGTCGAACACCGCATCGATCCGCGTGACGTCGAGCCGGATGCCGAGCCGCGCGGCGATGTCGACCGCGTCCTCCACGCTCTCGGGGCTCGAGTACGGCGACGGCATCGCGAGGGCGCGGACCGCGTCGACGCCGAGCGCGTCGGTCGCCAGCACCGCGACGAAGGCCGAGTCGATGCCGCCCGAGAGGCCGAGGACGACGTGGTCGAACCCGTTCTTCCGCACGTAGTCACGCAGACCGAGGACGAGGGCGCGGTAGATCGACTCCGGCGGCTCGGGCCACGCGGCGTCGTGCTGGGCGCGCGCCGCGTGGTCGTCCACGTCGACGATCAGCAGGTCTTCATCGAACAGCGCCGCCCGGCACGCGACCTCCCCGTCCGGTCCCATCACGACCGACCCACCGTCGAAGACGAGCTCGTCCTGTCCGCCCACGGCGTTCACGTACGCGATCCACCCGCCGAACTCGCGGGCCCGATCCCGCAGGACGCCGAGCCGCTCCTCGAGCTTGCGCCGGTGGTACGGCGACCCGTTGATGTTGGTGACCAGCGGAACGCCCCGGTACTCGGAGAAGGGCCGCCCCGGATGCCAGGCGTCCTCGCATACCGAGAGCCCCACCGAGACCCCGCCCACCGAGATCTGCTCGGTCCGGTCGCCGGGGACGAAGTACCGCTGCTCGTCGAAGACCCCGAAGTTCGGCAGGACGATCTTGTGGTAGCGGGCGCGGACAAGCCCGCCGGCGAGGAACCCGGCCGCGTTGTGCAGCCCTCGCTCGGTTCGGTCCACGAACCCGGCGATCACGGGACAGGCATCGGCGGTCTTCGCGGCGAGCTCGTCGAGGGCGGCGAGGTTGTCACGGACGAACTCGGGGCGGAGCACGAGATCCTCCGGCGGGTAGCCGGTGACCGACAGCTCCGGGAAGCACACGAGCTCGACGCCGGCCGCCGCCGCCTCCGACGCCGAGGACGCCATCTTCTCGACGTTGCCGGCGAGGTCGCCGACGGTGAGGTTCAGCTGGCCGAGTGCGATGCGAGGCACGCCGTCAGCGTAGCGCGGAGAGCCCGTCGTTCAGTCGGGTCGGCTGCTGCCCTTGCCGTCTACTCCGGTCCGCCGATGTCGACGTTGTAGGCCTCCCACACGAGGTCCGCGCCTTTCTGGCGGTGACGGATCACCTTCCCGATCAGCCGCTGGAGGTCGTCGCGAGCGTCGTCGAGCGGCCAAGGGAGACCTCCGATCTCGACCTGCTCGAGCCGAGCCAGCATCTCGCCGACCGCCTCAGTGATCTCGGGATGCTCCCCCCGGAGGCGATCGATCGTGCCGCTCAGGCGGGGCGACATCGCGACGATCTCCTCGTAGAGCCCTCCCGGCTTCTCCGTGTGCTCGACGTGCTGATCCCACGCGTCACGGATCGCGGTGATCTCCTTGACCACGTGCGAGGTCCAGTCCGGGATGCGCCCCGCGGCGGGAGAGGAGGTGGCGAACTCGAGCGCGACCAGCGCCTCGTGGAGGGTCTTCCGGCGTCGCGCCGCCTCCTTCAGCGTGGGCGTGCGCTCGCGTTCCGTGGGTGGCTCGGCCATCTGGGGCACTGTAGCCCTCGCCCGCGACACGACGCAATCCGGGCGCTCGGACCGCCCGTAGTACCCGCGACACGGAGGAGACATCATGGCCGCGCGCCGCTACAGGGGCATCGTCGTACTCGCGATCAGCCTCGCCACGATCGCCGGAACCGCGGGGATCGCCGACGCCGTCACCGTCGGTGTCCGCGGCGTCCTCAAGGGCACCGGCTACGTCTGGAGGCCCAAGGTGCGCGAGGTCGCGCGAACGACCACCGTTCGGTGGCGGGCCGTCGACGGCAGCCACAACATCAGGTCCCGAAGCGCGAACTGGAACTATTTCCGGAGCGTCCCGATGGGGACGTCGGCTGCGAGGACCTTCAACCGCCGGGGGACCTTCCGCTACTACTGCACGATCCACGGCAACCTCGCGAACGGGGTCTGCTCCGGGATGTGCGGCTCGATCGTCGTCAGCTGACGCTCGCCGACGCGAGCTCGTGCACCGTGGCTCGCGCGAGGGCCGCCGAGACCGTGTTGCCCTTCGTGTCGAACAGCGCCAGGGACTCGCGAGCCGCCTCGGTGGCCTCGCCCGTTCGACCAGCGAGCCGCAGCACCTCCGCGAGGTCGATCAAGGCTTCCGCCTGCGAGTTCAGGTCGTCGGAGGCCTGGATCATCGCCACCGCCTCGCGCGCGAGCTTCTCGCCCTCGGCCGTATCGCCGCGCGAGGCGAGGATCTTCCCGCGAACGCTCCGCCACCGGAACTGCGACGACACGTCGTCCTGGGCCGCGAGCTCCTCGCTGATCTTCGTGTGCTCCTCCGCGCCGTCCAGGTCCCCCTGGCGATACAGCACCTCCGCCAGGAACGCGGCCGTGGTGGAGATGTAGTTCGTCTCACCCATCCGCTCGAGGGCGTCGAAGTCGTGTCGCAGCTCCGCCTCCGCGGCCTCCAGATCCCCGGCGAGCATCTCCACGGGCCCCGAGTCGAACGAGGTCTGCGCCGCCAGGAACGTCCAGCCGAGCTCCTCGAGCTTCGCGCGACTCGCTCGGTAGAGCGCGCGCGACTCCTCCACGTTGCCCCGCATCGCCTCGAGGTGCGACAGCGCGGCTTCGAGCAGAGCCTCCGGCTTCCGGTCGCCGTGGACCTCCTCGAGGAGCGCGCGGCATCGTTCGATCGCCTCCGGCACCGGCGTCGGTCCGCTCAGCGCGCAGTACCCGAGCGAGGGGATCGCACGGGCGACCATCAGCCGGTTGCCGGCGAGGCGGGCGTGCTGGAGCGTTCGCTGCGCCGCCGCCTCCGACTCGCCCCACTGGAGCCCCATCTCCCGGACGAACATGATCAACCGCCACGCGCGCGCGAGACCGTCGTGCGCCTCCAACGCCTCGAGCTCGGGGAGATGCTCCTCGACGCCGGCGACGATCGTCGGCTCCACGGCTTCCGGGTCGACCGTGTACAGCAGCTCCAGCTCCTGGATCTGCGCGGTCGCCTCCAGGACCCGATCGGAGAGCTCGTGCGCCTCGTCGATCGCGGCGTGCAGCATCGCACCCGCCTCCTCGAACCCTCCCTGCTCGGTGAGGGCCTCCGCCGCGTCCAGGCGGAGCCGTGGTCGCTCCGGGTGGCCCGGGGGGAGCAGGGTCGCGGCCCGCTGCAGGAGATTCGCGGCCGCGGGGATGTCACCTCGCGCCAGCGCCCGGCGCCCGGCGGAGGAGAGGTAGCCGCTCCCTCGCACGCCGATCTGCCAGACCTGCTCGTCGTTCGGTGCGAGCTGCTGGAGCGTGAAGAACGCCTGCTCCAGGTGATAGCCGCGGATCTCCTCGAACTCGAGCACGCGGTCGGAGGCCACGCGTTCCAGCCAGTCGATGAAGCGGACGTGGAGGTCGGCCCGCGTCCGCTTCAGAAGCCCGTGGTACGCGGCCTCGCGGATCAGGATGTGCATGAACCGGTAGGCCTCCTGTCCCGCGAAGCTCGATTCGTGCGGCGCCACGAGCTCGCGATGCGTGAGGTTCCGAAGGCTCTCACCCGCGTGGCGGCGCACCTCGTCCGGCGAGAGGTCCTCGACGGCTCCCCGGAAGAAGACCTGACCGATCACGGCGGCCCGCTCCACCACCACCCGGTCGATCGGGCCGAGGCGGTCGAGCCGCGCGGAGAGCAGCGCCTGGATCGTCGGGGGGATGGTGATCGCGCCGACCTCGCGGATCAGAACCCATCGTCCGCGATCGTCCTTCTCGAGGATCCCATCGTCCAGGAGCATCGAGAGCATCTGCTCCACGAAGAGTGGGTTGCCCTCGGACGCCTCGACGATCTTCGCGCGCACCGCGGCATCGAGGTCCGTGGCACCGAGCAGGTTCGCGGCCACCTCCGCGCTCTCGTCCTCGGAAAGGGGCTGGAGCACGAGGACGCGGCGCCCGTCCGACTCCTCGGCCCACTCGGGATGCGCATCGAAGAGATCGGGTCGGGCCGAGCATGCGAGCACCACGGGCACGCCCGTCAGGTTCGTCTCGACGTAGGTGATGAGATCGAGGAACGTCCGCTCCGCCCAGTGGATGTCGTCGATCAGCACGATCAGCGGACGTCCGTCGGAGAGCAGCTCGAAGAAGCGCCGGGCGGCCCAGAACGTCTCCTCCACGGGATAGTTCGCCGTGGAAAGGCCGATCGCGCCCGCGATCCGATCCGCGACGTCCCGCCCCTCGGGCCCGATGAGCGCCGCCAGCTTGTCCATCGCGTCGGCCGCCGGGTCGTCGTTGCCGATCCCCGCGACGTTCCTCGCGATCTCCGCCAGCGGCCAGAACGTCAGGCCCTCGCCGTAGGAGAGGCATCGCCCGTGCAGGTCGAGACCCTCGGAACGGGCGACGAACTCCTTGAGGAGCCGTGACTTCCCCGTCCCGGCGGGAGCGACCACCGTCACCACCTGGCAGCTCTTGGTCGCTCGTGCCCGTTCGAGGGCATCCGTGAGCACCGTGAGCTCGTCGTCCCGGCCCACCATCGGCGCGTCGAGACGGCGCGCCACGCCCTCCTCGTGCTGGCCGACGGAGATCAGCCGGTAGGCGGGCATGCGCTCGGACTTGCCCTTGAGCTCGAGCGGCTCCACCGGCTCGGCATCGACTCCGTCCTTCACCAGCCGGTACGTGGGTTCGCCGAGGAGGATCTCCATCGTGGGCGCGTTCTGCTCGAGGCGGGCCGCGACGTTCACCGTGTCGCCGGTCACCAGCCGATGTCCGACGCTCACGTCGCCGGCGACCACCTCGCCGGTGTTCACACCCGTGCGGTTCTCGATCCTGATCCCGTAGACCTCTTCGAAGCGGGCGTTCAGGCCGACGAGCTCTTCCTGCATCTCGGCGGCCGCCCGCACGGCCCGCATCGCGTCGTCCTCGTGGAGCTGCGGGAGCCCGAAGACGGCCATGACAGCGTCGCCGATGTACTTCTCCACGGTGCCGCCGTGCCGCTCGAGCGCGGTCCGCATCGCGTTGAAGTACTGGTTCAGGACCTCGCGGAGCGTCTCCGTGTCGAGCCGCTCAGCCAGCGACGTGGAGCCCTTCAGGTCGGAGAAGACGACCGTGACGGTCTTGCGGACCTCCTCGGGAACGACCTCGACGGCGGCGAGCTGCGCGCCGCACATGCCGCACATCCGGAAACGATCCGGGTTCTCCTCACCGCAGCTGGGGCAGGTCTGCACGTGACGAGTGTACGCCCGGCCCCTTCGGGGCCGGGCGCACGTTTCCGCTGGTAGTCAGAGGGAGATCAGGTGCGGCGAGGCGGGTCTCCACCCGGGATCCAGGCCTCGGTCCAGCTACCGCCGTTCCCGTCTCCGTACTGCCGGGCGATGCACGGCGCCGATCCGGCCGGGTTCTGGTTCGGGCACGCCGGCGCGAGCGCCACCCAGATGTCGTCGATCAAGTCCCCGTCCGAGTCTTGGTGATCGGCGCTCACGCCGAGGGCGGCCCACTTCGCCTGGCCGGTGAGGACGCCTTCGTCGAGGAGACCGACGCAGAGCGCCACCCTCGCCTGGCCGTTGTTCGAGGACGCCTTCATCTCTGCCCGCGTGATGTGGATCTTCACGAGCACCGGGGCTGAGCCCGTGTACTCATGCCACACCACGTCACCCGTGATCTCCGTGTAGCCAGCGCAGTTGATGTTGGACTCGTTAGTGCTGAACGTGCTGGCGCTTAGGAGGGCGTTGGAGTCCCCATTCGGAACGACGTACTCGTCCCCGTCATGGGAGAGGGTGCAGTTCGCGCCGGCGCACTTGGTCGCGTCCTCCCAGATGTCGAAGCCCGCGGACGGGTTGCCGGTGATCGACGTCAGTGTCGCGCCTCTCGGGAAGATCCTGTACTCGGTGAAGGCTGCCACGTTCGCCGTGTTGATCTCGAGCCCATCGCCACCCTCGGCGTTCGGCGTTTCGTCGTCGAACGTCGCCACGCCGCTCGCGTCTGTCGTCTCCGTGCCCACCGTCAGCGTGGCCGACGCTCCGTTGGGGTTGCTGTCGAATCCGAAGGTAACGGCAACCGGGAAATGGATCACGGGGCTGCCGAGGCCATCGACCAGCTGGACCTGGATGGTGCCCCCCGTCTGCCGGTCCCCGCTCGTGATGAGCTCGCCGGCCTTCGTGTTGCTCGGCTGATTCAGGAGCACGAGGGCGCAGGTCCCCGACACGTCCGTGGACCGGTCACCGGTCGGGTTGTACGTGCGGTTCTGCGAGTCCCTAGCATCGACGCCCCAGCCGTGCGGGCCGTTGTTCACACACGACGCCTTCGCGGTGAACGTCAGTGTGACTGTCTCGGAAGGCGAAGCCGACAGACCGGTGACGAGGATCCCACCCCCTGAGGGCTCGGCTGCACCGGCACTCACGGTGCCGATGGTCTCGACCTTGTAGCCGCTCGGCGGCGTCAAGGTGAACCTGCTCAACGTCCTGCTGTCGGGCCTGATCGAGAACGAGAGACTCGACGTCTGTCCCGCGGGAAGCCCCGTGTCCGGGTTGAGGTCCGTGACGACGATCGCCGGCGCGGCAAGCGCCGGCGCGGCGAGCGGTACGAGACCGAGCACCGCAGCCGTGACGAACAAAGACAGGACTTTGAAACGACGGTTCTTCAAGTGATCCACCCCCTGGTGGTCGCCGTGGATATCCGGGAGGTCCGGCGCACCCCAGACCAGAACGGGAATCATCCCCCGTTCGGCCTATGACGTCAACAGTAGGGGACTAGTTCGAAGGGATGGGGACCACCGAGCCGGCTGAGAAGGAGGTGCGCCCGACCCCATCGGGATCGGGCGCACCCTTCGCTTCAGCACGACCGTTGTTCCCTAGGTGCGGCGGGGCGGGTCCCCTCCGAGGACGTACCCACGGATGAAGCTGCCGCCGTCGTTGTCGCCCGACTGGCTGACGATGCACGGCGCGAACTGGGGCGCCGTCTTCTTGTTGGGGCACTTCGGCGCCATCGCGACGTAGAATGTCTTGTCGCCGATCGTCTGCGGGGTATACGCGGCGCCGTTGTGCTCCCACGGGCCAGGCGACTCGAGCCCGATGCACCAGCCGACGTGCTTCTGCCCGTTGTTGGCTGCGGCCTTCATATCGGCCCGAGTGATGTGCGTCACGAGGAAGACGACCTCCGACTCGTTCCCGGTCGTGACGTGGAAGAACGTCTTGCCGGAGAAGATCACTCGCTGAGTCGGGCAGGTCACAAGGTTGGCTGAGAGTTGGCTCGCGGCGAGGCCGAAGTTGCCCTGTGCTGTGTAGGTCTCGAGGTTGCTCCGCAGGTTCACGTTGCATCCGGTACCGCTGCACCCGTCCTCCCAGATGTCGAACCCGGTGGAGGGATCGCCTTCGAACGGCCATCCTTCTTCGAGGAGCGTGATCTCGGAGGCGTACCTCGCCTGCGGAACGATCTGGTAGTCGGTCGTCATGAAGGCGTTGGTCTCGGCGATCGACAGCGACGAGTCGAAGGTGGCGATCCCACCTTCATCGGTCAGCTCGGGAGTGACGCTGAGCGTTCCGCTCGCCAGGCCGGCCCCGCTCTCGAGGCGGAACTTCACCTCGACTTCACCCTCATCGGCCGGCATGAGCTCCAGGCTCTCGTCGATGAGTACGTACTTGCTGACCTGCACCTGCACGAACCCGTCCGCCGGACTGCTGCTGTCGAACGGGGACGCCGTGATCAGATCGTTCTTTCCGGCATCCGCCGGCTGCTGTCCCTCCACGATCGAGACAACGAGGTCTCCCTCCTCCTGAGCGAGCGAGGCGGGGGCCCCGAGCCCCGAGATGACGAGCGTTCCTACAAGGAGCACGAACAATGGCGTGATGCGGAGCTTCCGAGAACTCATCGATCCACCCCTCCTGGAGGTCGCCGTGTCGTCCGGGGTCCGGCGCACCTAGATCCGACAGGGCATCATGCCGCCGAGCGGCCTACAGCGTCAACGCGAAGGACCTAGAGGATCGGCCTAAAGGATCGGGAGGTAGCGCTCGAGCTCGTACGGGGTGACGTGGGACTTGTAGGCGTCCCATTCCTCGCGTTTGTTGCGCAGGAGGAACTCCAGCACGTGGTCGCCGAGCGCCTCGCGAAGCACGTCGGAGCCCTCCGCGAGGTGGATCGCCTCGACCAGATCTTCGGGAAGAGACCGGATCCCCGCCACCTCCCGCTCGTGCTCGGTCATCTCGTAGATGTTGTTCGAGGCCTCCGGCGCCAGGTCGTACTCGCCCTCGAGGCCGGCGAGCCCGGCCGCGAGCATCGCGGAGAAGGCCAGGTACGGGTTGCACGCGGGGTCGGGGGAGCGGTACTCGATCCGGGTCGCGCCCTCCTTGCCCGGCTTGTACATCGGTACACGGACGAGCGCGCTCCGGTTCCGACGCGCCCAGCACACGTAGACGGGCGCCTCGAACCCTGGCACGAGCCGCTTGTAGGAGTTCACCCACTGGTTGGTGAGCAAGGTGATCTCGGGCGCATGCCGGAGGAGTCCCGCGATGTACGCCTTCGCGGTCTTCGAGAGGTGGTACTCGTCCGTTGCATCGAAGAACGCGTTGCGGTCGCCCTCGAACAGCGATTGGTGCGTGTGCATCCCCGAGCCGTTCACGCCGGCGACGGGCTTCGGCATGAACGTGGCGTAGATGCCGAACTCGTGGGCGACCTCCTTCACCGTGAGGCGATAGGTCATCACCTGGTCGGCCATCGTCAGGGCGTCCGTGTAGCGGAGGTCGATCTCGTGTTGCGACGGCGCCACCTCGTGATGGACGTACTCGACGGGGATCCCCATCGACTCGAGGTACTGCACGGTGCGCTTTCGGTAGTCCGTGGCGACGTCGAGCGGCGTCTCGTCGAAGTACCCGCCCTGGTCGAGGAAGGTCGGGTCGTCGACCGACCTGAAGTAGAAGTACTCGAGCTCTGGGCCGACGTAGAACGTGAAGCCCTTGTCCGCGGCGCGCGCGAGTTGGCGCTTCAGGGCCCCGCGGGGGTCGCCGGCGAACGGCGTGCCGTCCGGCTCGAGGATGTCGCAGAACATCCGTGCCACGGGGTGCTCGGTCTTCCAGGGGATCACCTGGAACGTGGAGGGGTCGGGCAGCGCCACCATGTCGGATTCCTGGATGCGGGCGAACCCGTCGATCGAGGAGCCGTCGAAGCCCATGCCCTCCGTGAGGGCGCCCTCGAGCTCCTGGGACGTGATCGTGAATGCCTTCAGGAACCCCAGGACGTCGGTGAACCAGAGGCGAACGAAACGGATCCCGCGCTCCTCGATCGTGCGAAGGACGTACTCGGCTTCCGCGGAGAGGGTCATGTCACCGAGGGTAGGGGGTACCCGTCTGCGAGCTGTTACGCGGAAGTTAATCTTCACCTCACCATGCGAAGGAGGTCATCGTGAGCATCAAGCGGGTTGTTCCCGACATCACATGCGATGCGATCGACGAGAGCCGAGACTTCTATGCCAGCGTGCTCGGGTTCGATGTAGCGATGGATATGGGCTGGATCGTGACGCTGATGTCACCGGACGTGCCTTCCGCGCAGATCAGCCTCGTTTCCGGGACGGAGGAAGCGGCGAAGCCCATCCCCGATATCACCGTCGAGGTCGACGATGTGGCCTCCGTGCACGAGGCAGCATCGCGGAGCGGTCACGAGATCGTCTATCCGTTGACCGATGAGGAGTGGGGTGTGCGGCGATTCTTCGTGAGGGATCCCGGTGGCGTCGTTGTCAATGTGATGTCGCACCTCGGCTGATGGATCGATCTCGCGTGGCATCCGGGTCGCCGTACGAACCCGTGATCGGGTTCTCTCGTGCGGCCGTTGCAGGTCATCACGTGGCGGTGGCGGCGACCGCGCCCATCATGCCCGAAGGCGCCGAGCCGCCCGTCGGTGCCTACGACCAGGCGAAGCGGTGCCTCGAGATCATCCTCGCGGCCTTGGAGGAGGCGGGCGCCTCGGCGTTGGACGTGGTGCGGACTCGCTGCTATCTGGTCGCCGCCGAAGACTGGCGGGAGGTGGGGCGGGCGCATGGCGAGGTGTTCGCGGACGTGCGCCCCGCCAGCGCGATGATCGTGGTGACGGGCTTCATCGATCCGCGGTGGCGGGTGGAGATAGAAGCCGACGCGGTGCTCGCGGAGGACTGATCGGTTCCGCGATATGGAACACCTCGGGCAGGACGGCTCCTCCTGTTCCGGATAGTGGAAACCAGTCCCACGATGTGGAACAGGCGGAAGACCGGGGCGGGCGGAGAGGGAGATCGGACGGCATCAAACGCATGACTACGATGCCGACGTGCTCACGCCCGAGATCCTCGGCAGGACGTTCTCGGAAGCGCCGGATCCCGAGCTCGCGCGCGTCGCTTTCTCCCGGGTGGGCGATGACCCCGGAGCGCGCGAGCTCCTGAGCCGCCCTGAGATCCTGCCCGTCGCCTCCCGGCTGCTCGGGTTCTCCACCGCCGCGAGTGACCTCCTGGTGCGCTACCCCGAGGAGGTCGGGGCGCTGGCGGACGTCTCCGCGCGCGGGCGGGAGGCCCTGGGGACCGAGCTCCGCGCAGACGTGACGGCGCACGGCGCCAGCGCCGGCCTCCGGCGGTTCCGCCGCCGGGCGATGCTCCGGGTCGCGGCCCGTGACCTCGACGGCGCCCCGTTCGAAGACGTCGTCGCGGAGATCAGCGACGTCGCCGACGCCTGCCTCGCGTTCGCCTGTCCCGACGGACACGCGGTCGTCGCGCTCGGGAAGCTCGGCGGGTCCGAGCTGAACTACGCGAGCGACGTCGACCTCCTGCTTCTTCATCGCGATGGGCTGGGCGGGGACGGCGCCGAGACGGCGGCCGCCAACGTGATCTCCGATCTGTCCGACCCGACCTCGGAAGGGGTCGCGCTCCGGGTCGACCTGGCGCTCCGCCCGGGCGGTCGGGCGGGGGCGCTCACCCGAACGCTCGGATCGACGCTCGCGTACTACGAGCGCGAAGCCGCCACCTGGGAACGCCAGGCGATGATCAAGGCGCGCCCCGCCGCGGGCGACCTGGCCCTCGCCGCCGCGTTCGTCGAGGGCGTGGGCGAGTTCGCGTATCCGCGCGACCTCCACGAGGCCGCGATCCACGAGGTCCGCCGCTCGAAGGTCCGGCTCGAGGAGTACATCCGGCGTCGCGGCAAGGAGCTCACGGAGGTCAAACGCGGCCGCGGCGGCATCCGCGACGTCGAGTTCGCCGTCCAGCTCCTCCAGATCGTCCATGGCCGCCGGGATCGGCGTCTCCGCGAGCCCAACACGCTCGCCGCACTCGCGGCGCTCGCGGACGAGGGCTACGTCGCGCAGGAGGACGCCGACGCCCTCGCCGACGCCTACCGGTTCCTGCGCCGGCTGGAGCACCGGCTCCAGATGGTGCGCGACCTGCAGACCCACGACCTCCCGGCGGACCGGCACGCACGCACCACCGTGGCGCGGTCGCTCGGGCTCGCCGGCGCCGACGCGCTCCAGGCCGAGTACGACCGGACCACGGATCTCGTTCGCGGGATCCACGAGCGTCTGTTCTACCGGCCGCTCCTCGAGGCGTTCGCCGGTCCGGTTCAGCCCTCCCCGGGCCACGAACGCGAGGCCACCGAGGAGCTCCTCGCCGGACTGGGGTTCGCCCAGCCGCGGCGCGCGTTCGCATCTCTGGAGCGCCTCGTCACCTCCACCACGCGGATCGGCAAGGTCCTCTCGCACGTGTTCCCCGTGATGGCACCTGCCCTCGCGCTCGCCGCCGACCCCGACGCCGCCCTCGTCCGGCTCGAGCGGATCGCCGAGTCCGTCGGGGATCGCATCGCGCCCGCCGACGCGCTCGCCGCCGACCCGCTCGCGGCGAGGCGCCTCGCTCACCTCGCCGCGGCGAGCTCCTTCGCCACCGACGTCCTGGTGGCCGAGCCCGATCGGATCCTCGCGCTCTCGGGATCCCTGTTCGGAGCGCCGGCCGTCGACACGCAGGCGCAGCTGATGGAGGCCGTGGCGCGCACCGCCGGCCGCGAGCTCACGCCGCGCGAGACGGGGGAGGCGATCGCCGCCGTGGCCTACCGGGTGGTGCAGGAGGCCGTCGCCGCCGCGGAACCCGAGTTGCCTTTCGCCGTCGTGGGGATGGGGAAGCTCGGCGCCAAGGAGCTCAACGTGGCGAGCGACCTCGACCTCCTGTTCGTGTACGAGGGCGAGGGACCCGCACGATCTGGCGCGCGCGACGGCCGCCGGCGAGCGCGTGATGCGCCACGTTCACGACGCCGGCTGGGAGCCCGACGCCGACCTCCGGCCAGAGGGACGGAGCGGTCCCCTCGCCCGCTCGATGGCCGGCTTCCTCGAGTACTGGGAGCGGTACGCGGAGCCGTGGGAGTACCAGTCGCTCCTCCGAGCGCGTCATGTCGCCGGCGACTCGGAGCTCGGACGGCGGTTCGAGCTGAACGCGGCGGACTTCGCCTACCCACCCGACGGCCTCACGCTCGACCGCGTGGTCGAGGTCCGCAGGATGCGGGATCGGATCGAGCGCGAGCGCGTGAAGCCGCCGGAGGCGTCGAAGTTCCACTTCAAGCTCGGCGTCGGATCGCTCGCCGACGTGCAGTTCGCGGTGGAGCTGTCGCTGATGCGGTTCGGCGGCGCCGAGCCCGAGGTGCGCTCACGGCGGACCCTCGAGGCGATCGAGAAGCTCGCCGCCGCTCGCCACCTGGAGGACCAGGTCGCGCGCGACCTCGCGGAGGCGTTCGTGTTCCTCTCGGACGTGAAGAACGTGCTCGAGATGGACCGTCGCGTCCACGCCGAGGCGCTCCCGGCGGCGCCGGGCGACCAGACGGCGCTCGCACGTAGGCTCGGCTTCGAGGAGTACCCACGGCAGGCGTTCCTGGAGCGCTACCTGCACGTGACCCGGAGGTGTCGCCGGGCCATGGAGCGGGTGTTCGCCCAGGCGCTCGCCTAGAGAGCCAGGGGAAGGAGAAGAGCCATGATCAAGGAGTTCAAGGAGTTCATCTCGAAGGGGAACCTGGTCGAGATCGCCATCGGGCTGATCCTCGCGCTGGCCTTCGCGGGCTTGGTGACCTCGTTCACCGAGAACCTGATCAACCCGATCATCGGCGCGATCTTCGGCCAGCCGAACTTCGACAGTCTCGTGATCGAGATCGGCGAGGCCGAGCTCCGCTACGGAGCGTTCCTCACGACGCTGCTCAACTTCGTGATCGTCGCCTTCGTGCTCTTCCTGGTGGTCAAGGCCTACAACCGGGCGTTCCCCAAGAAGGAGGCGGCGGCCGGACCCGACCGAGATCGAGCTGCTCACGGAGATCCGCGACGCCCTTCGGCAGCGCTGATCTCGCCCGGGGTTGAACTTTTCGGCCCCGGGTACCGATACAGGGATATGCAGATCGACGCGACCTCCGACGCGAAGAAGCTGATCCGAGCGCGCGGAGGGATGCTGTTCGTCTGGATGGAGGCCGGGATGCGGGGCCTCCGGTTCCTGCGGACCTCGACGGAGCCCCCAGAGGACGCGCTCGACTGGGACCGCACCGAGACCCCCGAGGGATTCCTCGTCTTCACCCCGCCGAAGATGCGGAAGCCCAGCACGCTCGGCCTCGAGGTGCGGGGATTCCTGACGAAGCTCCGCATCAACGCGCTCTGGAACGGCTGCGCCTTCGTCGTGTGACGCGGATCACAGACGATCTCTGATCCGATCGCTTGAGTCGGCCAACTTCTACGAAGGAGGCCGTTCCGATGATGAAGACGCGGTGGCTACTCCTGATCACCCGCGACCTTCGCCTGTACATGCCACCAGAGCTCTTCTGGTCGCGGCAGGCAGCGGACTTCGAGGCCCGCCGCTGGCTCTGGTTTCTCTACGGCCTGACGCGCGTCTCGGACAAGCGACTCGCCGGAGGTGAGGTCAAGGTCGGAGTTCGAAACGTCCTCCATCTTGTCGAGATGGAGATGCCGGAATCCTGGGGAGCCATGCGCCTCTGGGCGTGTCTTGCGATGAATGAGGACACGTATCCGAAGGTGGGAGCTGAGCTGATCGCCGGCGACTTCGACGAAGGCAAGGCCTGGGTACTCCAGCATTCACGCAAGCAGGAGGCGCCGAGCGAGTCCTTTGGTGCCGATTGGTGCTACGAGCTAACGTTCCATCGTCGCGGTGTGAAGCACTACGCGGCGGCACACGCACTCAGGCGGGGCTGACTCGCGCACACCAGGTTGGCGGTGTTGTGGCTAGGTGAGTTGATCTGATGACCATCGCCGAGCGATCATCCTGGGGTGTCGACTTACCCGCGGTGGAAGTACTACCCGAGCTGGCGACAGCCACCTGAATGGGTGCAGGAGGTATTGCTGGCTGTGAGGGGAGCTCAGTCATCCATTGACTCAAACGACCGGCATCTCAGGAGCAACGAAGTGCTCGCACTTCTCCGGCCAAGCCTTCTTGACCTAGGGTTCGAGGTTGAGCAAGGGACGGACCGCTACACGCTCCCCGTCCTGTTTGGCGAGGACGGGCGCGTGGCGAGATCCTTCAATGTCGATGCGTTCCGCCCTTCTGATGGGATCGCCGTCGAGATCGAAGCGGGAGGCGCGATCGAGAACAATCGAGTCTTGTACGACCTGGTCAAGATGGTGCTGGGAGTGGTGGTGAACGCGGGCGTACTGATTGTTCCGCAGAGGTACGAAACGGAGAATCGTCGCTTTCGCGACCAATACGACGAATGCCGCAAGCTCTTCGACGCAATCTTTGCGAACCCGGAACGGTTCAAGGTGCCCTTGGAAGGACTCCTCATGGTGGGCTACTAGGAGTGGCGCGCAATGTTGACCGATTGGATGGATGCGGCCGGCGTCGAAGAGGTGACTGGTCCTCGACCTAGTCGAGTCGCCGCCAATGGAGCATCCGTCTTGCTCGTCCGGGATGGCGATCGGATCCTGGCCATCGGGAATCAGTGCACACATCAGGGTGCTGGTCTCGACAAGGGGGTCGTGAAGATCGCGGGGTCGGTCAAGACCGTGACATGCCCTGCTCACGGGAGCATGTTCAACCTCGAGACGGGCAAGGTAATGCGGCCGCCGGCGACGAAACCTGTTCCCGTCTACGACGTCAAGATCGAGGACGGTCGCGTGCACGTTCGGTCGCGCGCTGACTCCTAGAGCTTCTCGATCGAGCGGGCTTCCATCCGCGGTCCGTACGCGGGAGGCGCGATGTGGCTCCGCTCGAGGAGCACCTGCACACGACCTCGCTGGCCTCGGTAGGGCTCCAGGAGCTCCAGCATCCGATCGTCGGTGCCGCGCTCCTCTCGTGCGAGTGCCCACCCGACGATGTCGGGGAGGTGGTAGTCGCCGACGGACACCGCGTCCGGATCGCCGAACGAGAGGCGCATCACCTCCGCTGCGGTCCAGGGTCCGATGCCCGGCATCGCCTCCAGGCGGCGCCGGGCCTCGTCGAACGGCACGTCGGCCAGCGCCTCGAGCGACGCCGCCCGCGCACACACGGCTCGGATCACCTCCGCGCGGCGTCGCTCCACCCCCCACGGGTGGAACCGGTAGTACGGCACCTCGGCCACCGTCGCGGGATCCGGCGGCAGCATGAGTCCTCCTTCTCCCGGCGCCGGCTCGCTCAGCGCGATCGTCATCCGACGCCACGCGCGGCGGGCCTCCATCCCCACGACCTTCTGCTCCAGGATCGCGGCGACGAGCGTTCGCACCACGTCGAGCGCCCGCGTGAGCCGAACCGACCGGTGCTCCTTCCACATCGCGTGCCATCACGTCGTCGTGTGCAACGAACGCCGAGACGTCGTCCTCCGCGCCGATCAGTCCCGGCGCGTGCTCGAGCGCCCACGTGGCACCCGCCCCCCAGGCCGTCGCGCGCACGGCGCCGTTCATCCTTTCGAGGAGCAGCGTCACGGGGCCGTCCGGGGTCCGCGCAGCACGCCAGGCGACTCCTTCCTCGATCCGCATCGTGGGATCGCCCGACCCTCGCCGGATCGGGAACAGCGTCCCCGCGAGGTCGTAGGGCTCCTCGATGGGGATCGAGCGGGTCACGTGATCCGTCACGAGGCTCACGAGGGGCTCGGCGAGGTCGGCGTGAGCACCGACGGGCTCGGCGAGAGTCCCACGTCCGAGGCCAGGTGGCGGGCGATCTGGAGGCTCCCGGTCTCCGGGAACTGCGTCACGACGTCCCACGCGACCAGATCCATGTGCCCTACCTCGTCGGGCTGGAAGTAGAGCACCTCGGCGGAGAAGGGGACATCGCCTTCGGCGGTGAAGCCAGTGGGGCCGGCGCCGCCGGTCGTCCCCACGCGGAGGTACACGGTGCCGTCGCGCACCTCGTCGCGCGCTGCGTGGAAGTGGCCCGAGAGCACGAGCGGGACGAGCCCCGCGATCCCCGCCGCCATCCGGTCGTCGTGGACGAGGACGATGTCGGGCGGCTCCGGCAGGGCGGTCACGTCGGCGAGGACCTGGTCGGCCCCGCCGGCGACCAGGTCGATCACGTCCTCGTCTCCGACGGGGGTGCCCCGTTCCTCATTGAAGTACGGGTGACCGAGCCCGTAGACCGTGAAGCCGTCGATCTCTTCCGTCTGCCCGTCGAGCACGATGGTCCTGTCCACACGGTCGAGGGCGTCCTGGAACGCAGCCGAGTCGTGGTTCCCGCGAACCCAGACGTAGGGGAGCCCGAACGCGGGGATCTCCGACAGGATGAACTCTTCATCGGGCGCCCCGAACGACGTGGTGTCGCCGCTGTCCATCACGAGGTCCACGTCGAAGCTCCGGGCGAGCTCCTGCGCGAAGTCGTAGCCGAGCGTGGAGAGATGGATGTCGGAGATATGCAGGACGCGGATCTCGTCCCCCCGGCCGAGGGGGTTGGATTCGATCGCGGCGTACGCGCGCGCGGCGCCGGCCACCACGCGGCGGAGCTCTTCGCGGAAGTAGCCGACGCGCTCGATCGCGCCCTCGACGGGACCGAACAGCTGCGGGACCAAACGGAGGGAACCCGTGTAGCTCGGTGCCTGGAAGGCTGCGGCGTCGAAGCCGAGTGCCGTGACGCCGACGGAGAGCAGGACGGCCGCGAGCCCGGAGACCGTGGCTCGAAGCACGAGGAGCCATCGGTTCCGGAACGCGAGCAGTCCGAGGGCCGCCGCACCCGCGATCCCCACGAGCACCACCCACGCGGCGAAGCGACCCGCGGCGTCGAGCGTGTTGCGCTCCACCTCGGCGGCGACCGAGTCGATCCCACGCCGGAGTCCTTCCTGGAGCTGCTCGACGTCCACCTCCCGGAGCGACGCGCGCAGATGGAGCGGCGCGCCGTGGGTATCGGCGCGGACCCGGCCCAGCGGGGGGAGGGAGATGTCGGTGACGCTCCGGCCGAAGTCGGCCTCCACCTGGATCTGGAACGGCCCGGCATCGACGGAGGTCTTCGCGAAGGCCTGGAGGGCGAGGGCGGCGCCCGCGATGCCCACCAGGAGGGGTCCGACGACCGCCGCCCACCAGGCCCAGCGAGGCGAGCGTGCCATGGCGGGCACCGTAGCAGTGCTCGTGGGAGGGACGACTCAGCGCACCGAGGTGGGGACCGTCGCGTCCGCGAACCCCTTCGCGACCTCGAGGAAGGACTCGAGCGCGGGGGAGGGGTTGTCCTGGCTCCACACGATCCCGTACCCGACGAGCGGTGTCGGCTCCTCGACCGGACGGAACACGACCCCGGGAGCGCCGCGCTCGAAGCCCGCCGGCAGCACGCCGATCGCGAAACCTTCTCCGTTCGCGACGCGCTCGAGCCGACGCGCATCCTCGATCTCGGGGACGGAGAGCGCGAGCGGGTGCTGGGTGCCGTCGAAGAGCAGCCGGTGGATGTGGTCGATCATCTCTGGGTCGATGTTGTGCGGCCAGTCGAGGAGGGGCTCCTGCAGGAGCTCCCGTCGTGGCACCTGCTGCAGCCCGGCCCATCGATGCCCTTCCGGGGCGATCACGACGAGTTCGAACGTTCCGAGCTGCTCGTAGCGAGGCGGGGGTTCGACCGATCTGAACGGCGACAGGACGACCGCGACGTCGAGCGCGCCGGTGCTGATCCCCCCGATGAGATCGGGGTTGAAGCGCGGATGGATATCGACCTCGATGTCCGGGTGCCGGATCTCGAACTCCCGGAGCACGGCTTCAGCCGCCACGGGGATCCCGAGGATCGGCGTTCCCATCTTCAGGAGTGCGGTCCTCCCGCGCTCGGCTAAGACCGCGCTCGCCACGGCTCGATCGGCGAGCTCGACCGTCAACCTGGCCTGACCGAGGAACGCGCGGCCCGCCTCGGTGAGCTGGACGCCCGTCCGCCGGTCACGAGTGAAGAGCCGGGCGTTGAGGGCGCGCTCCAACTTCCCGATCTGCTGGGAAAGACCCGATTGAGCGATCCGGAGCCGTTCGGCTGCTTTCCCGAAGTGGAGCTCCTCGGCGACCGCGATGAAGTACTTGAACTGTCGGAGCTCGACGTTTGCCACCGGTCCCTCCCAGACCCCCCTGAACGATATCCCTCATCATCGCTCCGGCGAGATGGGATTGTCAACTGACACTCTCATGTGACACTGTTGAGCGGATGAGTTATCTGACCACCATAGGCGGGTAGGAGGTCGGCGTGACGTCCACCTCCAAGATCGGAGATTCCCTGAAGGCGGCTCGAACGCGCCTCGGATGGACCCGTGAGACGCTCGCGCATCATTCCGGGATCAGCTGGTCGGCCATCTCGCAGATCGAGTCCGGGAGGCGCAGAGACGTCCGGCTCGGCACCCTTTCGGCCCTCGCGGAGGCGCTCGGGGTGAGCGTCGACTACCTGATCGGGAACGCGGGAACGATCGGGCAGCCGCTCTTCGAGCACCAGGTCCTTCCCTACGCATCCGAGGATGACCTGCTCTCCACCGCGGTTCCGTACCTCGCGGAAGGGATCGACCGATCCGACGCCCTCTTGGCCGTGATGCCCAAGGCGCGGAACGCGCTGATCCGCGACAACCTGGACGGCGCCTCTCGGCGGGTCGAGTTCGTCGATGCGGCGGATTGGTACACGTCGCCGAGTGCCGCCCTGGATCGGTATCGCGTCTTCCTGAAGGAGCGCCTCGACGCCGGCGCCGTGTGGATCCGGATCGTCGGCGAGCTCCCCCTGGTGGGTCGACCCCGGGCAGAGATCGCCGCCTGGACCCGCTACGAGTCGATCGTCAACCTCGCGTTCGCTACGGCGCCGGCCACGATCATGTGCACCTACGACACGCAGGCGTTGCCCAGGGGCGTCGTCGCCGACGCCCACCGGGCACACCCCTCGATCGCGGACGGGAGCCTGGGAACCGCGAATCCCTCGTTCCGAGACGCCGAGGAGCTGTTGCTCGCCCCGGCCACCGAGCGCTAGGCGGCGTCAGCAGCTCGCCGGATCTCCGCGATGTCGATCTTCTTCATCTGGAGCATCGCTTGCGTCGCTCGCTGCGCACGCCCCGGGTCGGGGTCACCGAGGAGGTCGTAGAGCTCCGTCGGGATGATCTGCCAGGACAGGCCGTACCGGTCCTTGAGCCATCCGCACATGCTCTCCTCGCCGCCGTCCGTCAGCGCGGACCACAGCTCGTCCACCTCTCCCTGCGACGCGCAGCTCACGACGAAGGAGATCGCGTCGGTGAACGTGTGCGCCGGTCCGCCGTTCAAGCCGGTGAACTCCTGTCCCTCGAGCTGGAAGGACACGGTCATCGCCGTCCCGGGCGCCGGGGATCCCTCCGGGTAGCGGGCGACACTGTGGATCTCCGTCCCACCGCTGGCTCCGCTCCATCCGGTGAACACCTTCACGTAGAACTCGGCGGCCTCCTCGGCCTTGTCGTCGAACCACAGGAACGGGCTGATCTTCGTCATCTCGGGTCCCCTCCTCTTCGGCCCCTCGCTGGGGCGTTCACCATCGGGTCGGAGCTGCCTCGCCGTTCTCGACATCACGCGGAGAGGAACCGTACGTCCCGGTTTGCTCGACCGACCAGGAGGGAATCTTCCCCACGGTTCCGAGGGCCATGCCTCGGAGCCGAAGGTGAACGGAGCCGGCCCCTTGGGGAAGCGGGCCGGCTCGTTCGCGCCTGGGACCGGTGGGCGCCTACACGTCGTAGTAGAGGTGGAACTCGTGCGGGTGCGGCCGCAGCCGGATCGCGTCGACCTCGTGGGCCCGCTTGTACTCGATCCACGTGTCGATCACGTCCTGGGTGAAGACGCCGCCTTCGAGCAGCCACTGGTGGTCGCCCTCGAGCGTGTCGAGCACCTCCTCGAGGGAACCGGGTACCTGCTTCACCGATGCCTTCTCCTCCGGAGGCAGGTCGTAGAGGTCCTTGTCCATCGGCTCCGGCGGCTCGATCTTGTTCTTGATCCCGTCGATCCCCGCCATCAGCATCGCGCTGAACGCGAGGTACGGGTTGCAGGCCGCATCCGGGGTGCGGAACTCCAGGCGCTTGGTGGCCGGCTGCCGCGAGAAGACGGGGATCCGGACGCACGCGCTGCGGTTCCGCTGCGAGTAGACGAGGTTGATGGGCGCCTCGTAGCCGGGCACGAGCCGGCGGAACGAGTTCGTCGTGGGGTTCGTGAAGGCGAGGAGGGCCGGCGCGTGCTGGAGCAGCCCGCCGATGTACCACCGGGCCATGTCCGAGATGCCGGCGTAGCCGACCTCGTCCCAGAACAGGTTCTCGTCGTCTTTCCACAGGCTCTGATGCGTGTGCATCCCCGAGCCGTTGTCCTGGAAGATCGGCTTCGGCATGAACGTGACGGTCTTGCCGGCCGCCCACGCCGTGTTCTTGACGACGTACTTGTACTTCATGACGTTGTCGGCGGTCGCCAGCAGCGGGCCGTAGCGCATGTCGATCTCGGCCTGGCCGGCGGTGCCCACCTCGTGGTGGTGCACCTCGATCTTGACGCCCACCTTCTCGAGGTTCAGGACCATCTGGGAGCGGAGGTCCTGATAGTGGTCCATCGGCGGCACGGGGAAGTAGCCCTCCTTGTAGCGGGGCTTGTAGCCGAGGTTGGGGGAGTCGTCGGCGTTCTTCAGTGCGCCGGAGTTCCAGACACCTTCGGCCGCATCGATGTGGTAGTAGCCCTCGTGCTGGTTCTGGTCGAAGCGGATGGAGTCGAAGATGTAGAACTCCGCCTCCGGGCCCCAGTACGAGACGTCGGCGATGCCAGTCTGCTTCAGGTAGAGCTCGGCTTTGCGCGCGACGTAACGGGGGTCGCGTGAGTACCACTCACCGGTCACCGGGTCCTTCACGTAGCAGTGGATGTTGAGCGTGGTGTGCTGGGTGAACGGGTCGAGGTAGGCGGTGTCCGGGTCGGCTACGAGGAGCATGTCCGACTCCTGGATCTCCTGGAAGCCGCGGATCGAGGAACCGTCGAAGCCCAGGCCGTCCTCGAAGACGCCTTCGGTGAGCTCGGAGACGGGGACGGAGAAGTGTTGGGTGAGGCCCGGCAGATCGCAGAACCGCAGGTCGACGATCTCGACGTCGTTCTGCTTCGCGAGCGCGAGCACCTCTTTCGGCGTGGTCACGTGCACCCCCTGTACTGGTCGGTCGACGGCGACTTGTCGCGCCGAGCCAAAGGGTAGGTGACCGCCGCAGGTGCCCTGTTTCCCGGGCGTTAACTCTGCGTGAACATGGCCAGGGCCGGCGACCGCGGGCGGCGTGAGCCGCCGCGGGCACCGGCCCGGGCTGCGAGCGGAGCGGGAGCCGCGACCGAGGGGATGAGGCGTCCCGAGGGGAGGGGACTGAGCCGCTCCCGCCCTGCTCTTGTTGTATCCCCATCATCGGCGGCGAACCCCGCTCGGCAGCAGGGCCCGGGAGTGTCATTTCCTCCTGGCGCCCCGTGGCTAGGTCTTCCGCGGGGCTCGGTCCGGAAGGCGTCCCCCGGCCCGCCCGCGGGCCGACCCGTTCGTGGCCCCGCGGCCTCAGTCCCCCTGTTCGGCCGCCCGGTAGCCGACGCTCCGCACCGTCTCGATCAGGTGCTCGTGCTCGGGGCCGAGCTTCGATCGCAGACGCCGGACGTGGACGTCGACGGTTCGGGTGCCGCCGTAGAAGTCGTAGCCCCAGACCTCGCGGAGCAGCGACGGCCGGGTGAAGACCCGTCCGGGACGCTGGGCGAGGAATCGGAGGAGCTCGAACTCCTTGAACGTGAGATCGAGCGGACGACCGGACGCGGTGACGCGGTAGGTCTCGGTGTCGATCGCGAGGGCCCCGAGGCGGATCACCGTGCCGTCGCCCGCTCCGGCCCGCCGTCGGAGCATCGCCAGGCGCACCCGCAGCTCCGCGGCCGGCGCGCCGGGGTAGACGAGCTCGTCGGCCACCTCGTGCCAGGGGTACCGTTCGAGGTGTTCCCGCTCCACGACTACGGCCGCCGGGACCCGCGCGTCACGCTCACGGAGCGCCGTGAGGACGGAGAAGGCCTGCGGCGCGTTCTCGGCGGCGTCGACGAGGATCGCCTCGGGCTCGAGCCCCAGGACGTGCTCCAGCGAGGCCGCGGCGAGCGGCTCGACCTTCAGGTCGGGGGCGACCTCGGGCAGAGCGGGGACGGCCACGTGGGGCGATCTGTCGCTCAGCAGGGCAAGGAAGGGCATCGTCGACTCCTTCGAGGCACGATATCCGTTCGGCATCGCCCTCGGTAGGCTTCAGCAGCGATGGAGCCGAGATGGTGCCAAGGATGGTGAAGGTGCGGCTGTTCGCCGCGCTCCGGGAGCTCGCGGGCGCCTCCGAGGTGGAGGCCGAGGGGCGCACGGCAGGGGAGGTGGCCGACGCCCTGTCCGCCCGGTTCGGCGAGCGATTCGGGCAGATCGCGGCCGTCGGCTCCCTCGTGGTGAACGGCGAGCGGGCCGCCCGGGGCACGCCGGTTGCCGAAGGGGACGAGGTCGCGCTCCTCCCTCCGGTCTCGGGCGGAGCCCCCGCGCGCAACTTGGCACTCTGATGCATACTTCCTGGACCTCATGCGATTCCATCGGGTCCTCCTCATCGTCAATCCCGTGGCGCGCACCTACTCGAAGCCTGTCCTGGCGGTGATCGAGAAGGCGCTCTCGGCCGACTTCCGGCTCGAGGTCGCGGAGACGAAGGGCCGGGGACATGCACGGGAGCTGGCCGCGCAGGCTGCGGCCGAGGGTGTTCACATGGTCGCGGTGCTCTCCGGCGACGGCACGATCAATGAGACCGTGAACGCGCTCGCCGGCACCGAGACGGCGCTCGCGCCCCTGCCCGGCGGGGCGACGAACATCTTGGTCCGGGCGCTCGGGCTGCCGCTCGACGCCGTCGAGGCGACGGGGATGCTGATCTCGAAGGCGCTCGACGACGATGCCTTCAAGCTCAACCTGGGCCGGGCGGACGGGCGCTACTTCGCGGTCAACTGCGGCGCGGGCGTCGACGCCGCGGCGATGAAGCGCCTCGACGCGAAGTTCCCCAGGACGAAGGAGAAGTTCGACCGGGTCGCCTTCCGGGTGGTCGCGTGGCAGTTGCTCGTCGGCTACGCGGGCCGCCGTCCGGACCTGCGGCTTTCGGTGGACGGTGGCGAACCGACGCCCTCGCTCTCGGTGATGGTGGGGCGCACCGATCCGTACACGTACTACAAGGGCGTCGGTCTGCGGATGACCCCCGATGCGTCGCTGGACGCGGGGCTCGACGTGCTCTCGGTGCGCAAGCTCGCGCGGCGGAGCATCCCCCGGATCGCGTGGCAGGTCTTCGGCTCGGCGCGGCACGTGCTGGGGCGTGACATCGACTACATCCACGATGCGGCGAGCGTGGTGGTGACGTCGGACACCGCGTTCCCGGTGCAGGTCGACGGCGACATGCACGGGGAGCACCGGCGGCTGGAGATGACGCTGGCCCCCGAGGCCCTCTGGGTCGTCGCCTGAGTCTGCCGACTACGTCGTGGGCCCGGTCGGTCCCTGCTGCGCCGACTCGTTCACGTGGATCCCGCACTCCCACTTCGCGATCCCTGCCCAGCGCCCCGCCCGCTCCGGCTCTCCGGCGAAGCGCAGCCGGGTGCACGGCGCACACCCGATCGAGGAGTACCCCAGGTCGTACAGGGGGTTGTGCGGCAGGTCATGCTCCTTCAGGTAGCGCCACACCTGCGGCTTCGTCCAGTTCGCCATCGGGTTCACCTTGACGATCGCGTTCCCGGGCTCCAGGTCGTAGCGCTCGACGATCGGGGTGTTCGCGCGCGTCGGCGAGGAGTCCCGTCGCACCGAGGTCACCCACGCGTCCAGCCCTCGGAGCGCTTCGAACATCGGCCGGACCTTGTTGATCTCGCAGCACATCTCCGGGTTCCGCTCGAACAACCGCGCGCCGAACTCGGCCTCTTGGCGATCGTTCGAGTACTCGCCGACCAGGTCGATCACGTTCAGAGAGAGCCGTTCCGCGAGCTGCTCCTTGAACGCCAGCGTCTCCGCGAACTGGAACCCGGTCTCGAGGAACAGGATCGGGACGTCCGGCCGGATCCGCGTCGCCATGTGGATCACGACGGTTCCCTCGGTCTGGAACGCCGAGGCGATCGCCAGTTTCTCGAGACCGCTCTTCTCGAGCGCCCACGCCAGGATGTCGCTCGGCTGCAACGTCTCGAGATCGACGTTCAGCGAGGCGATCTCGTCATCGGAAAGGAGGGTCTGCATCGGCACCGAGGGCCTTTGGGTCGGAACCGGCAGTCTACCCCGCCGGCCGGATGCGGCCTCAGGCCGAGAGTCAGGAAGGGCTGCGCGGCCGACCAACTCGTATCCTGGGTGTTTCGACCCCCCGGCCTCATCGCTCGGGTCTCGGTCGTCTACGGCCATCGTCTTACGAAAGGAAGAACGTCCATGCCCAGCATCGATCCCCACGGAGGAACGCTCGTGCAGCTCCTCGTCGACGGCTCCGCCGCCGAGACACTCCGCGAGGAGGCTCGCAACCTGCCGACCCTCGTCGTCTCCGAACGGGAGCTCTCCGATCTCGAGATGCTCGCCGTCGGCGCGCTCTCGCCGCTCACCGGGTTCCCGGGCGAGGCCGACTACCACTCGGTGCTCGAGACGATGCACCTCCAGAACGGCCTGCCGTGGTCGATCCCGGTCACGCTGTCGGTCGACGAGGACGGTGCCCACCGGCTGGGTGGCGCCGAAGCGGTGGCGTTGGTCGCGGCCGAGGGGAGCGATCCGCTCGCGGTCCTTCGGATCAGCGAGATCTTCAAGCGCGACCGGGCCAAGGAGGCGACATCGGTCTTCGGGACCGAGGACCTCGAGCACCCCGGGGTCAAGGCGCTCCACGACGCCGGCGACCGGTGCGTGGCGGGAACCCTCGAGGTGCTCACGCTCCCGCCCCACGAGGACTTCGTCGCGTATCGGCAGACGCCGGCGGAGACCCGGGCCGAGTTCGAGCGGCGGGGCTGGCGCACCGTGGTCGGATTCCAGACGAGGAACCCGATCCATCGGGCGCACGAGTACATCCAGAAGTGTGCCCTCGAGATCGTCGACGGGCTGCTCGTCCATCCGCTCGTCGGAGCCACGAAGGCCGACGACGTCCCGCCCGACGTACGGATGCGCTGCTACGAGGCGCTGTTCGAGGGCTACTACCCGAAGGACCGGGCCATGGTCTCCGTGTTCCCCGCGGCGATGCGCTACGCGGGGCCGAAAGAGGCCATCTGGCACGCGATCTGCCGGAAGAACTACGGCTGCACGCACTTCATCGTCGGCCGCGACCACGCCGGCGTCGGGGACTACTACGGCACCTACGACGCGCAGAAGATCTTCGAGCGCTTCGAGCCGGGCGAGCTCGGCATCACGCCGCTGATGTTCGAGCACTCCTTCTGGTGCGAACGCTGCGAGGGGATGGCCTCACCCAAGACGTGCCCCCACGGCGAGGAGGAGCGGGTCTCCCTCTCGGGGACGAAGGTGCGCGAGATGCTGCGCGATGGCGAGCGGCCGCCGCAGGAGTTCTCGCGGCCGGAGGTCGCCGACATCCTGATCGAGGCGATGCGGGGCTAGGACTCTTCTCGGAGATCCCCCGGAAGGAGTCCCATCACGAGCAGGTCGACGCGTCCGCCGTGGGCGAACGCGGCCTCGCGGAGGCTCCCCTCGTGGACGAACCCGACCTTCACGTACGCCCGGATCGCCTGGGCGTTGTCGGCGTTCACGAACAGCGTGATGCGGTGCAGGTTCACGTGGTCGAACCCGAACCGACAGATCGTCCGCACGGCGTCGGTGCCGTACCCACCGCGCCACCAGGGCCTGCCGATCCAGATCCCCATCTCCGCCGTCCGGGTGGGCGCCTCGATCCTCATCAGGTCGCACATGCCGATCGCGCCCGGTTCGTCGATCCGTTCGACCACGAGATTGACGTGGTCGTCCTTCTTCCGAGCCGACTCGATCCAGTCGTGGAACGACTCGACGGGCTGCGGGAACGGCGCTCCGAGGCCGCTCCGCACGCCGTGGTCGTTGAAGAGCTCGTTCAGGACGTCGTCCGAGGGCTCCGGCGCCCGGAGCCGAACGAGCCGGCCGGTCAGGAACGGAGGATGCGGCTCCACCGGCGGAGGATAGATGCCGAAGAGGAGGGAACGGACGGCGCACCCCGAGGGAGTTGAGTCCCGACCGGAGTCACTGGTAGCCTCGGTCGCGCCGTCGATGCCCCGTCGGATGCACAGGGAGGCAACAGCCACGGCCCCTTCCCGCAGAGTGATCAGGTCCGCCGTCGCGCTCCTCGTGAGCGCCGCTGCGATCACCGCGTTCCCCGCCTGGGCGGACACCGGATCGGAGCTCGATGCTGCGGAAGCGCGGCTCGACGCCGCCCAGGCCGAGCTCGACAGGGTCACGGGTCTCTGGCAGGAGACCGAGGCGCGGCTCGCGACAGCTCGGGATGCGGCAGCGGCGGCCCAGGCCGAGATCGATCGCCTCGGGGACGAGCTCGTGAGGATCCGCAAGGCTCTGAACGACCGGGTCGCGGCTGCGTTCATGACGGGCGGGTCGTTCTCGATCGGCGCCCTCTTGACGTCGGACTCCATCGGGGACGCCACCGACCGACTGCAGTACACGCAGAGCGTCGTCCAGGGCGACGCCGACCTCGCGACGAAGGTCGCCGTCACCGCCGAGGAGCTCCGTCGCCAGGAGACCCGCCTCCGCCAGTCCGCTCGGATCGAGGCCATCGCCTCGGAAGCGCTCGCGGAGCAGCGGGCCGACCTGCTCCTCCGGATCGAGGACATCGACACCCTGATCGCCGACCTCGAAGCGGAGCTCGACGCTCAGCAGGAGGCCACGCTCGGACTGGGAGACGATGGTGTCATCCTCCGGTCCGGCGCGATCCAAACGTGCCCGGCGGCCGGCACCCACTCGTTCGTCGACTCCTTCGGCGATCCGAGGCCGGGCGGTCGGTCGCACGCGGGCATCGACATCATGGCGGCGCCGGGCACACCGGTCCTCGCGGTCGCCCCCGGGAACGCCCGGCCGGCGGGGAGCATCGGCGGCCTGGGCGCTGTCGTCGAGCACCCGAACGGCGACTGGACCTTCTATGCCCACCTGTCCTCGTACGAGACCCTCGGCTCGGTGTCCACCGGAACCGTGATCGGATACGTCGGCGACCACCTGCACTTCGAGTACCACCCGAACGGCGGGGCGGCCGTGAATCCGTACGCGATGCTCCTGGCCGTCTGCTGAGCACGGGGGCCGGGTGTAGCATCGCCAGGTGGACGATGAGCATCCGGGCAACCGCCGCATCGATCGGATCCGCGAGCCCTCCTATCTCGAGGGGATCGATTCCAAGTCGCTCGAGGACGTGCGGGCGCTCCGCGACGAATGCATGGCCGAACGCGAATACCTCTCCTTGCTTCGTAGGCTCGTCCAGGGCCGCGCGGAGATCCTGAAGGCCGAGCTGGCCGCCCGAGGGAGCGACGACCATCGGCCGCTCGTGGATCGACTCTCGGAGATCCTCGCGTCCGACGAGCCCGCGACTTCGCGAGGCGAGGCGATGCACGTCTCCCTGCCCGAGGAGGAGATGCTCCTCGCCCGACGCCGGATCGAGCGCCTGGTTGCTGATGCAGGCATCAGCGATCCGACGGAGTTGGACGACCCCAAGCTCGAGGAAGCGATCGAGCTGCTCGCAGGGGAAGAACGAGAGGTTTCGGCACAACGAACCGACGTGCTCCGTGTGCTCGATGCGCTTCAGGACGAGTTGAAGCGCCGGTACAAAGAGGATCCGAGCCTGGCGCTCAGCTGAGGTTCCACGGCGCCCCGGTGGCGTCCCCCGGCTGCCGGTCCGCGAACCCCCCGGTCGCCCGATACCCCGCTCCTGGAGCCCGTGCGAACGTGTGCCCCGCTTCTCCACAACTGGGGATAACGAGGACCGGGGCGAACATGAACGATCTCGAACGAGGGGGATCCGAGGCCGTCACCCGGGATCCCATCGGGGATTCCGAGGCGGGGTCGCTGCACGACCAGCTGAAGGTGTTCGCCCGCGAGGTCGGCGTCCTGTATTCGGCGGAACGGGTCCGCCGGCGCGAGCTGGAGCACGCACTCGAGAGCGCCCGCGAGATGTACGTGGCCACGATGAAGTCCCTCGCCCACGTCGTGGAAGCCAAAGACCCCACGACGCGGGGGCACCTCGATCGCACGGCGCACTACGGTCTCGAACTGGCCCGGAAGGTCGACGCCGAGCTCGCGGAGCGACCGGAGGTCGCCTACGGGTTCTTCCTCCACGACATCGGGAAGGTCGGTATCCCCGAGTCGATCCTCTGCAAGACCGGTCCGCTCACCGAGCTCGAATGGGTCGTGATGCGATCCCATCCGAACCAGGGCGCACGCATCGTCGAACCGATCCCCTTCATGGGTGAGGCCGTCGAGATCGTCCGGTGTCATCACGAGCGCTTCGACGGGGAGGGATATCCATCGGGACTCCGCGGTGAAGACATCCCTCTCGCCGCCCGAATCTTCTCGATCGCGGACTCGTTCGACGCGATGACGAGCGACCGGCCCTACCGCTCGGCGCTCTCCCTGGACCAGGCCGTCGCGGAGATCCGCGCCGGTGCCGGCACGCAGTTCGACCCTCGCTGCGTGGAGGCGTTCGAGGAGCTCGCCGCGGAGGAGGACGTCATCGTCCTCCCCGACCGGCGCCCCACGCCATCCTTCGCCACGGGTTGAGCCCGGTCGCCCGAGACGGGCGTCGATAGGCTCTCGCCCCGATGACCGCTCCCGTCGAGCTCGTCCACGTCGTCCGCAACGGCCTCGTCGAATCGATCCATAGGGGCGATGTCGCCGTCTGCGACGCCGACGGTTCCCTCCGCGCCGCGGCCGGCGACCCCGAGCGTCTCCTGTTCGGTCGCTCCTGCGAGAAGCCGCTGCAAGGGGCCGTTTCGTTCTCGGCCATGGACGAGCCGGATCTCCCGGACGACGAGGTCGCCGTGATGTGCGCCTCGCACTCCGGCGAAGCCGTCCATGTGGCGGCCGTGCGGCGCCTGCTGCGGCGGGGACCCGTTCCGGTCGGGGCCCTCAAGACCCCGCGCGACCGCGCCACCAAGGGAGCCCGTGCACGGATCTGGGACGGCTGCTCGGGGAACCACGCCGGGCTGCTGGTCGCCGCCGCGCGCCGGGGATGGGATCTCGCCACGTACCGAGCGCCGGGACATCCCGTCCAGCGACGCGTGCTGCGGGCCGTCACGGCCGCGACGGACGTCGAGCGCCCGATCATCGGCGTGGACGGGTGTGGGATCCCCGTCCACGGCGTGCCGCTCCGGGCCATGGCAACGATGTTCGCCCGGTTCGCCTCTCCGGATCGGATGGGACGGCTCGCAGCGGCGACGGACCGGGTCGTGCGGGGCATCCTCGCCGCCCCGCACCTGGTGGGCGGCACGCGGCGCCTGGATACCGACGTGATCACGGCGGGAGCGGGTTCGGTGATCGCGAAAGAGGGGGCCGAGGGGCTCGTGTGCGCGACGTCCCTGCCGCAGGGGATCGGCATCGCGTTGAAGGTCACCGACGGCAACTGGCGCCGACTGGCGCCGGCGTTCATCGAGGTGCTGCGCACACTGGACGCGCTCCCGCCGGGCGCCCTGGACCGTCTGGCGCATCACGAACGACTCCCCGTGCTGGGCGGCGAAGAGCCCCAGGGGGTCGTCCAGGCGGTCATCCGCCTCCGGCGACCCCGATGAGGCGCCCGGGAGGATCGCCCGTTTCGTCCGCCGACGCGGGATGAAATCGGTCCCTCAGGAGGTTGCACCTGTCTGTGAGCATCGGAGCATCGCGCCCGCGCGTCGCCGTCCTGGCCGTGCACACCTCTCCCGTCGACCAGCCGGGGACCGGTGATTCGGGAGGGATGAACGTCTACATCCGTTCGGTCGCCGAGCGCCTCGCCGGACAGGGGGTCGAGGTGGATCTCTTCACGAGGTGCCGGGGTGGGGCGACGCACGACGTCCGCGAGATCGCGCCGGGCATCCGGGTCGTGAGCGCCAAGGCGGGTCCGTGCCAGCCCGTGCCGAAGTCAGCCGTCCAGCGATACCTCCCGGAGTTCCTCGGCGGCGTCCTGCGCGTCGCCCGCGAGAACGGCAACCGCTACGACCTGATCCACAGCCACTACTGGTTGTCCGGATGGGTCGGGCGTGCCGCGAAAGACATCCTCGGCGTCCCGCTCGTCGCGTCGTTCCACACGCTCGGCAAGGTCAAGAACTACTCGCTCGCGCACGGGGAGACGCCGGAGCCGGCCGAGCGACTCCGTGGCGAGGAGCGGGTGATCGGCGAAGCGGACCGCATCCTCGCTCCGACGCCGGAGGAGGCGGGCCAGCTCGTGGGTCTCTACGGCGCCGATCCCGACCGGGTCCGGATCGTGCCTCCCGGGGTGGATCATGCGATCTTCCGGCCGCAGGATCGGGACGTCGCTCGAGCGCGTCTGCACCTGTCCGGTCTGCGGCTCGCCTTGTTCGTCGGTCGTCTGCAGTCCCACAAGGGTCCCGACGTGGCGATCCGGACGATCGCCGAGGTGGTGGCCAGGAGTCCGGCGCTGGCCGAGGATCTCGTGCTCGCGATCGTGGGCGGCCCGAGTGGGCAGCACGCCGTTGCGGAGGTCGCGCGCCTGATGGAGCTGGCGACCGCCCTCGGGGTGGCCGACCGGGTGATGCTCTTCCCTCCGCAGCCGCACGCCCGGCTCGCCGACTTCTACTCGGCGGCCGATGTCGTGCTCGTGCCGTCGCGATCGGAGTCGTTCGGCCTGGTGGCGCTGGAGGCGCAAGCCTGTGGTACGCCGGTCGTCGCCGCGGCCGTCGGCGGTCTCCGGACCGTCGTGCGGGGAGGCGGGCTGCTCGTCGAAGGACACGACGCCGCCGACCACGGCGACGCCGTGCTCGCCCTCCTCGGCGATCCCGCGCTCTCCGAACGACTCGGAACCACCGGTGCTCGAGAGTCGCTCGCGTTCACGTGGGATGCCACGACCACGGAGGTCCGCTCGATCTATCGAGAGCTCGTCGAGGCCGCTGCGTGATCCACGGGGCGCGGGTCCTCTTGCGGCCCGTGGAGGAGCGGGACCATGTTTTGATCCACGCCTGGCAGAACGACCCCGAAGTGTGGTGGCTGATGGACTACGAGGGGCCGTTCTCGATGCAGGACGTCGTCGAGAGCGAACAACGAGCGCGCGCGGAAGGTCATCCGTACGTGATCGAGGTCGACGGGACGCCGATCGGTCGGATCGGGCTCAACGCCTTCCGTCGCCGCGACCGCATCTGTTCCCTGTACGTCCTGATCGGGGAACGCTCGGCGTGGGAGCAGGGATACGGGACCGATGCCGTGGCGGCCCTGCTGGACGAGGCGTTCGATCGCTACGACCTCCATCGCGTCGAGCTCTGGTCGACGGCCGACAACGACCGGGCGATCCACGTCTACGAGAAGTGCGGCTTCGTGGTGGACGGCCGGTTGCCGGAGCGATCCTGGAAGGGCGGCGCGTGGGTCGATCGCGTCGTGATGTCCGTGACTCGCGAGGGATTCGCGGCGTCGGCCACGGGCACTGACCTGCAACGACGAGGTCACTGAACGTCCATCGAATTGTCACTCTTTGTCCTACGCCGTCTACCTGCACGTTCATGCTCTGACCTGCGCGGATGCGGAGTTGACCGCCCCAGGTGCCGCCGGTATCTTTCGCCTCGCTCCAAGCAGTCGAGGTGATCGACGCGAGAGGGCCGGACGAGCGGCCGGGACATCGCGAGATGGTCCGGACGCGAGGGACCCAGGAGGATCCGCGAGGATCCGAGCGGGCCCCCGACCGCCGGAGAAGGCCGCGAGGCCGGACCCGGTGGGCCTCGCAGGGAACGCCGCAAGGCGGGTCAGGCGGGGGGTCCGCGGGAGTCGGGACGCCGCGAGGCGATCCGGAGCCCGCGAATGGCGGAGGGGAGCCGCAAGGCGAACCACCGTCGGCGGTCCGGCAGCCGCGCGACGAACGCGGAGGTTGCTTGGGGCACCAGAGCCCGAGGGGCTGAAGGTGGCTGGGAGCTTCGGTTCCCAGCGAGCCAGAGGTCCCTCGGGTTCTCTCTATCTCATCGGGGACTACGCTCGCGCTGGCGCGCTCGCTCCTTGAGTCCCCCGAACCCCCTTTCCGCTAGCGTTCTCGCGGCATGGAGGAGACCCGCCGTGATCGGATCCTGGAGGCCGCGATGCGGCGCTTCGCGGATCGTGGCTATCGGGGTACGCGCGTCGAAGACGTGGCGAACGAGGTGGGGGTGGCCAAGGGAACCGTCTTCCTCGACTTCGGATCCAAGGAGGGGCTGTTCCTCGAGGCGTTCAAGCGTGCGGTCTCTCTGCTCCCGGCGTGGCTCGACGCTCCGGCCGACGTCGTCGATCAGGGGTTCTGGGCCGTGCTGGACTGGTGGCTCCAGCGGGCCGAGGACCTCGTCGCGTCCGATCCCGTGCCCAACCGCGTCGCGCTGATCGCCCGGTACGACACCAGCCTGGACATCCGCCGGCCGGTCGACCGTTTCATGCGGAGCGAGGACCCATACGGCACCCTCGAGTTCGTCGAGTTCGGCGTGAAGCGCGGGGAGCTCCGCGATGACGTGGACGCCGAGATGATCGCGTCGACGCTCGACTGGATGGCCGAGCGGTTCCAGGACGCCCTGGTGTCCGAGGACCTCGACCCCGGCCTGATCCACCGCCGGCCGGAGCGCCGCCCGATGCGGATCAAGGAGTTCGTCGAGGTGCTGCGCGGCGGCATCGCACCGCAGCCGGAGTGACCGCCCTCGCTGCGGTACGGTGTGCGCCGCGACCTGGAGGCCGGATCCGCCGGCCCTCGAACCTGCAGAGGACCAGATGAGCGAACGTTCCATCGCATTCCTGGGTGGCGGCCGGATGGGCGAAGCGCTCGTCGCCGGCCTGCTCCGCGCGGGCGGACGCACCACGGACGAGGTGCTCGTGACCTGCCGGCGCGAGGAGCGCGCGCAGGAGCTCACCGAGCGACATGGCGTGGCGACGACGCTGGACAACGCGGAGGCCTGTCGCTTCGCCGGCGTGCTCGTGCTGATGGCGAAACCGCAGGACTTCGAGGTGCTCCTGCAGCAGATCGCCGATCACGTGACCACCGACCATCTCGTGGTCACGTTCGCGGCGGGCATCCGGACCTCGTTCGTGGAGCAGCACCTCGCGTCCGACGTGCCCGTCGTCCGCGTGATGTCGAACGTCCCGGTGATGGTGGACGAGGCGATGTCGGTGATCGCGGCGGGCCGCCATGCCGATGACAAGCACCTCGCCGTAGCGGAGGAGCTGCTGGCCTCCGTGGGGAAGGTGCTTCGGCTCGAGGAGCGCTACCTCGACGCCGTCACGGCCACGAGCGGCTCGGGGCCCGCCTACTTCTTCCTGCTCGCCGAGGCGATGATCGAGGCGTGCATCCTTCTGGGCCTGTCGCGTGACGTCGCGAGCCAGCTGATCATCCAGACGATGCTCGGCTCGGCAAAGATGCTCCGCGACACCGGCACGCACCCGGTGGAGCTGCGTGAGATGGTGACGTCGCCGGGTGGGACCACGATCGAGGCGATCCGCCATCTGGAGGAGGCCGGCGTGCGCGCCGCCTTCCTGAACGCGATCGATGCCGCCAGGCGGCGCAGCGAGGAGCTCGCGCGCGGCGGCGACGAGGACGACTGAAGACCGAGGGAGAAGACCGACATGGGACGAGGAGATCTGGCCAAGGTGCGCGACGCGCGCGACCGGGGGCGGAAGAAGAAGGAGCGCGAGAAACGTCAGGCCGCCGAGCGCGCCGCCGCTCGGAAGGAAGCCAAGAAGAAGAAGTAGCGCCCTACGGCCGCGCGCCCAGGCGGTTCCTGAGGGTTCCGATCCCTTCGGCCGCGAGCTCGACCAGCGCGCCGGGCCACAGCCTGCGATCCGGATCGTCGTCGCGCACGGGGAACGGCCCGAGTGCGAACGCGTCCCCTCGTTCCAACGTTGCCCCGCGAGAGGCGGCAGCGATCAGCCCGAACAGGCTCCGAGCCGACCCGTTCAGGTTCCCCTTCGCCAGCTCGCCGCCGTCCACCTTGGCCTGCAGGAACATCGACTGGGGATCGCACTCGTCCACGGTGACCACGCACGGGCCGATCGAGATGGGGACGCCTTCGGAGGTCCCGACCGGGTCGCCCGAGGCATCTTTCGCCACCCAGTCGCTCACGAGCGTGTAGCCGAAGATGCGCTCGGCGACCGCGTCCGTGTCGACGTCCTTCGTCTCGACCGCCAGCACCGCCGCCACCTTCGGCTCGTAGTCGAGCCACGCGGCACCGGCCGGCCAGGCGATGTCCTGCTCGGGACCGGCGATCCGCCGCTCGAGGCCGGATGCCTCCCCCTCGTCACCCCGCTCCGAAGCACCGGGCAGGAGTAGAGATCGTGGGAACAGCGGCGGCAGGACGCGCGCCCGCTTCACGACGTGGTCCTTCACGTCGTCGCGAGCGAGGGCGGCGCGGGCGGCATCGAGCACCGTCCCCCGGCTGCTCTGCACGAACGCCTCGAGGGTGGTGGGAAAGGCCGGGTGCCCGACGGCGTCGGGCAGATCGACCACCCTCCCATCGAGGATCGCCCCCAGACGCCGGTGCCCCCTCCGGTCGTAGGTCACGAGCCTCATCTCAGGGAGCCCGAGCATACGCCTGGCCTCCGACGGAATCTCCTGTTCCGCGAGGAAATCCCGGGTCATCGCACCGGTGCCTGCTCCGTGCGCACTCACGGCGCCCGGCGATAGCATCCTTTCCGCCGCAGAACCGAACTCCGAGACGCGCCCCGAGGGACGCCTGGGAGAGACGTCAAGAGAGCAAAGGAGTCGCCAGATGGCCGAGAAGTTCCGGATCACCTACGCAACCCTGTCGGCGGACAACGAGGACCTGCAGCGAAACTACGACGAGGCCGTGGAGCGCGCCCGAGCCGAGCTCGGCAAGGAGTGGCCGTTCGTCGTCAACGGCGAGGAGCGCTGGACGGACGAGAAGTACGAGGAGCCCTCGCCGATCGACTCCGACATCATCATCGGCCGCTTCTCGCAGGCCACGCCGCAGGACGTTGAGGACGCCGTGGAGGCCGCCAAGGCCTTCTCGCTCGAGTGGGAGCGGATGGGCTGGCAGGAGCGCGTCCGGATCCTCCGCAACGTCGCAGACGTGATGGAGGATCGGCTGTTCGACCTCGCAGCGCTGATGGCCTTCGAGGTCGGGAAGAGCCGGCTCGAGGCGCTCGGCGACGTCCAGGAGACCGCCGAACTGATCCGCTGGAACTGCGACGAGGTCGAGAAGCACGACGGGTTCCGCACGCCGATGTCCGGGCTCGGGGCGGCCGGCGACTACTACGACGTGATGCGTCCGTACGGTGTCTGGGCCGTCATCAGTCCGTTCAACTTCCCGTTCGCGCTGGCGGGGGGCCCGTCCTCCGGCGCCCTCGTCACCGGCAACGCCGTCGTGCTGAAGCCCTCGAACCAGGGCGCCTTGATGGGCTACAAGCTCTACGAGTGCTATCGGGACGGAGGCGTGCCGCCGGGCGCGTTCCACCTGCTCCTCGGACGCGGCGCACTCGCGGGCGAGGCGCTCTGGCGCCACCGTGACGTGAACGGGATCACGTTCACCGGCTCCTACGCCGTGGGGATGGACATCCTCAAGAACTTCGTGCAGGACGTGCCCAAGCCGGTGATCGCGGAGATGGGCGGCAAGAACCCCGCGATCGTGACGAAGCACGCGGACCTCGACGTCGCGACCGACGGCGTGCTCCGCTCGGCGTTCGGCTTCGGCGGGCAGAAGTGCTCCGCGAACTCGCGCGTCTTCGTGGAGCGCGAGGTCTACGACGACTTCGTGGGGCTGCTGAAGGAGAAGACCGAGAGGATCAAGGTCGGCGATCCGATCGAGCGCGATGTGTTCCTGGGGCCGGTGGTGAACCAGGAGGCCCTCGACACGTTCGAGCAAGCGTCCGCCGAGGCGAAGAAGAACGGCACCGTGATCACCGGCGGCGAGCGGATCACGGAAGGGGATCTCGGCCGCGGGCTGTTCGTGCAGCCGACGATCGTCGAGGCGCCCGAGGACAGCTGGCTGTGGACGAAGGAGCTGTTCGTGCCGTTCGTGGCCGTCGCCCCGTTCGACGAGCTGGACGACGCGATCGACAAGGCGAACGACACCGAGTACGGGCTCACGGCCGGCTTCTTCAGCAAGGACCGGCACGAGATCGAGGAGTGGCTCGACAAGATCCAGGCCGGCGTCGTCTACGTGAACCGGCGGGCCGGGGCCACGACCGGCGCCTGGCCGGGTGTGCAGCCGTTCGGCGGCTGGAAGGGGTCGGGGACGACCGGCAAGGCCGGCGGCGGCCCCTACTACGTCCTGCAGTACCTCCGGGAGCAGTCCCGGACGGTGATCGAAGAGTGACGCCGCAGGACCTCGTCGGAGCCGAGGCCCCCACGCTGCGTACGGAGCTCCCCGGACCGAAGGCCCGGGAGGTCCTCGAGCGCGACGGACGCACCACGTCGCCCTCGCTCCCGCGCGCCTACCCGTTCGTGCCGGCGCGCGGTGCCGGATCAGTGATCGAGGATGTGGACGGCAACGTCTTCCTCGACGTGAACGCGGGGATCGCGGTCACGTCCACGGGTCATTGCCATCCCACGGTCGTCGAGGCGATCCAGCGGCAGGCCGCGGAGCTGATCCACTACTCGGCCTCGGACTTCTATCTGCCGATCTACTCCGAGCTCGCCGAGCGGCTCGCCGAGGTCGCGCCGATGGCGGGGGGTGTCCGGTCGTTCCTGACGAACTCGGGCACCGAGGCGGTGGAGGCCGGGATCAAGCTCGCGCGCTGGTCCACGGGACGCCAGTACGTGATCGCGTTCTACGGCTCGTTCCACGGGCGCTCCTACGGCAGCGTGTCGCTCACGGCATCGAAGGCGAAGTACCGGGCGGGCTTCGGTCCGCTCCTGCCCGGCGTGCTGCACGCGTACTACGGCGACGGGCGCGACATGGCGGTGGCGCCGCGGGGCGACGAGGAGGGCTTCCCGACGATCGACCACATCGAGGGCGTCCTGATGCAGAAGATCGTGGCCCCCGAGGAGGTCGCGGCGGTCGTCGTGGAGCCGGTCCTCGGCGAAGGCGGCTACATCGTGCCGCCGGACGGCTGGCTCGCTGCCCTGCGCGACCTGTGCGACCGCCACGGGATCCTTCTGATCGCCGACGAGGTGCAGTCGGGGATGGGTCGGACGGGCAAGATGTGGGCGATCGAGCACGCGGGCGTCGAGCCCGACATCGTGATCTCCGGCAAGGGGATCGCCAGCGGGATGCCCTTGGGCGCGATGATCGCGAAGGACTCCGTGATGACGTGGACCGCCGGTACGCACGGATCCACGTACGGGGGGAACCCGCTCGCGTGCGCGGCGGCCATCGCCACGCTGAACGTGATCCGCGACGAGGAGCTCCTCGAGAACGCGGCCAAGGTCGGGGATCTCCTCCAGAACGGGCTGCGCGACATCCAGAGCCGCCACGATGACATCCGGGAGGTGCGTGGACTCGGACTGATGATCGGCGTCGAGCTGACGGATCATGACCGGGCGGCGGCGGTCGAGCGGGCCGCATTCGAACGCGGTCTCCTGATCCTCGGCTGCGGCGAGTCGGCGATCCGGATGTCGCCGGCTCTCGTGTTCCGCGAGGACCAGGCGCGCACCGCGCTCGAGCTCTTCGAAGAGGTCGTCGCCGAGACCGCCCCCGGCGCCGTTCTGGGCGCCGGAGCCTGACGGGGGATCGACCGGTGGCGCTGGCGCTCGACTCGGTGACGTTCGACTGTGCCGATGTGATGCGCGTCGCGCGCTTCTGGGCCGATGCCCTCGGATGGGAACTCGACCCGGAGTCCGAACCCGACGGCGCGCGCGTCCTCCGGGATCCCTCCCGGCGTTCCGACAGCCTCTACTTCCAACCGGTCCCGGAGGCGAAGGTGGTCAAGAACCGTCTGCATCTCGACCTGCGCGCCAGCGGGTCGATGGCGGCCGAGGTCGAACGACTGGAAGGCCTCGGCGCCACGGTCGTCGGGCGGGTCGAGGAGGAGGGCAGCTTCTGGACCGTGATGCAGGACCCCGAAGGCAACGAGCTGTGCGTGCTCCGCGGGCCCGAGGACGGCTGGCCCGGCTACGCGGAAGCGTGAGCGCGGGATGACCTCCAAGGTCGCGACCATGCGCGACGCCGTCGCCGACCTCGTCCGCGACGGCGACACCGTGGCCATCGAGGGCTTCACGCACCTGATCTGCTTCGCGGCCGGGCACGAGATCATCCGCCAGCGCAAGCGCGACCTGACCCTCGCCCGGATGACGCCCGACGTCGTGTACGACCAGATGATCGGCGCCGGGGTCGCGAAGAAGCTGATCTTCTCCTGGCTCGGCAACCCCGGCGTCGGTTCGCTCCACGCGGTTCGCCGCAGGATCGAGGATCGCGATCCCGCGCCGCTCGAGATCGAGGAGTACTCGCACTTCGGCATGGTCTGCCGGTACGTGGCGGGCGCCTCGAACCTGCCGTTCTTCCCGATCCGCAGCTATTACGAGTCCGACATCCCGGAGGTGAACCCGAAGATCCTCCCGATGACCTCCCCCTACGAGGACGGGACCGAGGTCTACGTCGTTCCTCCCCTGAAGCCCGACGTCACCATCGTGCACGCGCAGCGAGCCGACCGCGACGGGAACACCCAGATCTGGGGACTCCTCGGTTGTCAGAAGGAGGCGGCGTTCGCGGCCGATCGGGTGATCGTGGTGGTGGAGGAGCTCGTCGACGGCGACGTGATCCGTCGCGATCCCAACAGAACGGTCATCCCCGGCATCGTCGTGGATGCCGTGGTCGAGGAGCCGTTCGCCTGCCATCCCTCGTTCGCACAGGGCTACTACGATCGCGACAACGCCTTCTACCTGGCATGGGACGCGATCGCCCGCGACCCCGAGTCGCTGGACGCCTGGCTCCAGGAGTGGGTCTACGGGTTGGCCTCGCATGCGGACTACGTCGAGAAATGGGGCGCCGAGCATTGGGCGTCGTTGAAGCCCGGCCCGGCGTTGTCCGGTGAGGTCGACTACGGGAGCTACGCATGAGCGTGCCGTCGAGCGACGACGTCGGTGGGACGCGGTACAGCAAGAACGAACTGATGATCGCGGCGAGCGCCCGGCTGCTCGCCGGCGTCGAGAACTGCTTCGTCGGCGTGGGGTTGCCGAACATCGTCTGCAACCTCGCCCAACGGACGGTGGCCCCGGAGCTCCAGCTCGTCTACGAATCGGGCGTGTTCGGCGCCCGCCCCCGTCGGTTGCCGCTGTCGATCGGCGATCCGACCCTCGCAACCGGATCCACGGCCGTGACGTCGATGTTCGAGCTCTTCGCGTTCTACCTCCAGGCCGGTCTGATCGACGTCGCGTTCCTGGGCGGGGCGCAGATCGACAGGTTCGGCAACCTCAACACGACGGTGATCGGCGACTACGCACAGCCGAAGGTGCGCCTTCCCGGCTCAGGAGGCGCCTGTGAGATCGCGATCCACGCCCGGAAGATCCTCGTCATCATGCGCCAGGCGGAACGATCGTTCGTGGAGAAGCTCCACTTCCGCACGTCGCCGGGGCACAGCGGGGATCCCGCGCACGACCGCGAGCGCGGCTGGTCGGGGAGCGGCCCGACGAACGTCGTGACCGACCTCGCGACCTACGCCTTCGACGGGGAGACGGGCGAGATGACCCTGCACACGATGCACCCGGGCGTGCGTCTCGAGGACGTGCTCGCGAACATGGCGTGGGAGCCCCGCGTGGCGCCGGATCTCGCCGAGACGCCTCCGCCCACCGCGGACGAGCTCCGGCTCCTCCGCGAGGAGCTCGACCCCGGCCGCATCTACACGAAGTAGCCTGACCGACGTGAGCCACGTGTTCTCGCGGGCGACCCATGACCTGCCGACGGCCGTGTCCGCGGACGGTGCCTGGATCACCGACGCGGACGGCACGCGCTACCTGGACGGCGCGGGCGGCGCGATCGTCGTGAACGTGGGCCACGGCGTGACGTCGGTGATCGACGCGATCGGCGAGCAGCTGGAACGCACGCAGTACGTCCATCCCACGGCCTTCACGACCCGGGCGGTCGAGGCGTATGCGGAGGAGGTCGCCGGGATCCTGCCGATGGAGGACGCGCGGATCTACCCCGTGTCCGGCGGTTCCGAGGCAGTGGAGACGGCGCTCAAGATGGCGCGCGCCTATCACCTCGCGAAGGGACAGACGGGACGATCGGTCGTGATCGCGCGCCGCGGCTCGTACCACGGGAACACGCTCGGCGCGCTCGACGCCTCCGGCAAGGCACCGCTCCGCAAGCCCTACACCCCGTGGCTCGGCCGGTTCCTGCACGTCTCGGCCGCCTACGAGTTCCGGTGCGAGAACCCCCAGCACCCACACGGGTGCGGGGCGTGGCAGGCCGCGGAGCTGCAGAAGATGATCGCCTCCTACGGCGAGGACACGGTCGCGGCGTTCATCGCTGAGCCGATCTCCGGTGCCACGCTCGGCGCGGCGGTCCCGACCGACGACTACTGGCCGGCGATCGCCGAGGTCTGTCGGGTTCACGACGTGGTGCTGATCGCCGACGAAGTGATGACCGGCTTCGGCCGGACTGGGAGATGGTTCGGGATGGACCATTGGGACATCCGGCCGGACATCCTGACGGCGGGCAAGGGGACGACGAGCGGCTACGTCCCGTTCGGGTTCGCCGCCGCATCGGGCCGGGTGCACGACGCGATCGCCGACGGTCCGGGGTTCGTCCACGGGTTCACGTGGTCCCACAACGCCCTGGGCGCCGCCGCGGGCCTCGCGGTCCTGGGCGAGCTGAAGGCGGGTCTCGTCGATCGCAGCCGTGAGCTCGGCGCGCGGCTCCTGGACGGACTCCGGAACGAGCTCGAGGATGCGCCCGCGGTCGGGGACGTCCGCGGGCTCGGCCTGCTGATCGGGATCGAGCTCGTGCGGGATCGGGAGACGAACGAGCCGTTCCGGCGCGACGACAGGGTCGCCGAACGCGTGCTGCAGGCGGCCCGCGAGTCCGGGCTGCTCCTCTACTCCTCGATCGGGCACGTCGACGGGACGAACGGCGACCTCGTGGTGCTCGGGCCGCCGCTCTCGCTCTCCGACGACGAGGCCTCCCTCCTGCTCGAGCGGACGGTGTCTGCCGTTCGCTCCGTCCCGTGAGCGGCGACGCCGCGCTGGTCCGATGCCCGGAGGCGCGGATCTACGACCACGGCCCCGGACATCCGCTCCGGCCGGACCGGGTGCTCCTGACGTGGGATCTGATCGCCGCCACGGGCCTGGACCGCCGCGACGGTGTGGAGGTGCTCGCCTGCGAGCCGGCGTCCGACGATACCCTTCGGCTGGTCCATTCGAAGGAGTACCTCGAGGCGACGAAGGCCGCGGGGAGCGGGGAGGAGGGCGACTGGTCCCGGTTCGGCTACGGCTCGGGAGACAACCCGATCTTCGACCGGATGCACGAGGCCGGCGCCCTGGTCGCGGGTGCCTCGGTGGAGGCCGCCCGGGCCGTCTGGAGCGGCGACGTGCTCCACGCGTTCAACGCCGCCGGCGGCCTCCATCACGCGATGCCGGCTCGTGCGAGCGGCTTCTGTGTCTACGACGATCCGGCCGTCGCGATCGCGTGGCTCCTCCGTGAAGGAGCCGGAAGGATCGCCTACGTGGACGTCGACGTCCACCACGGCGACGGCGTCCAGGCGATCTTCTGGGACGAGCCCCGGGTGCTGACGATCTCGATCCACGAGTACGTCCCCGGGATGTTCTTCCCCGGCACCGGCGCGGTGTCCGAGCGTGGTGGCCCGAGCGCGAAGGGGTCCGCGATCAACGTGCCGCTTCCGCCGGAGACGGGTGACGACGCGTGGCTCGAGGCGTTCGGGGCGGTCGTTCCGCCCGCCGTCGAGCGGTTCGCTCCGGACGTGTTGGTGACCCAGCTCGGGTGCGACACGCACGCCACCGATCCGCTCGCCCAGCTCCGCCTGACGACGCGTGCCTACCGCGCATGCGCCCAGGAGCTCCACGCGCTGGCGCACCGAACCGCCGCCGGTCGCTGGGTCGCCACCGGCGGGGGCGGGTACCAGTGGGCGCGCGTCGCCCCGCGCGCCTGGACCCTCGCCTTCGCCGAGATGGCCGGCGCGCTCGCCGACCTGCCCGACCAGCTGCCCGAGGGGTTCATCGAGCACGCGGAGCGGCGTTTGGGGGACGAGGTCCCGGCGACGTTCTCTGAGCCCGACCTCGGCCCCGGCCGCGGCGATGACGAGGCGAGGGCGGCCGCCGACGAGGTCCGCCGCCTCGTCCTGGGGCCATGAGCGCGCGGACGAAGCTCGTCTGCACGCTCGGGCCTGCGAGCGCGACGCCCAAGATGGTTCGGGGCCTCATCGAAGCGGGCGCCTCTGTCCTCCGGATCAACTGCTCGCACGGTACCCGGGAAGATCATGCGCGGAGCGTCTCGATCGTCCGCGAGGTGGAGGGAGCGACCGGCCACTCGCTCTCGGTCCTCGCCGACCTGCCGGGACCGAAGGTCCGTCTCGCGGACGTGCACCCCGATCCCTTCCTGTTCCGGCCAGGCCAGCCGTTCGAGATCCGACCCGACGGGCCCGGCGATGCCGCGGGCGCCGCCACGTCGTACGCGGGGCTCGCGGACGACCTCCGCGTCGGCGATCGCATCCTGCTCGCGGACGGCGCCGTCGAGCTCACGGTCACCGGGACCGAGGGCGACCGGGTGCAGACCGAGTGTGTGCGCGCCGGGTCGGTCCGCAGCCACCAAGGGGTGAACGTGCCCGCCGAGCGACTGAGCCTGCCGCCGGTGACGGAGAAGGACCGGGAGATGCTGCGCCACGTGCTCGACCTCGGCGTCGATCTCATCGCGCAGTCCTTCGTCAGGGCTGCCTCCGACATCGAGGAGCTCCGTTCGGCGATGGGGGATCGGCCCGTCCCGATCGTGGCCAAGATCGAGACCCGCCCGGCCGTGGATGTCTTCGAGCAGATCCTCGAGGTCTCGGACGCGGCGATGGTCGCTCGTGGCGACCTCGGGGTCGAGCTGCCGATGGAGGAGATCCCCCTCGTGCAGAAGCGACTGCTCAGGGCAGCCAGGGTCGCCGGCCGGCCCGTGATCGTCGCCACGCAGATGCTGGAATCGATGATCCGATCGCCGCGACCGACCCGGGCGGAGGCGAACGACGTGGCGTCCGCGGTCCTGGACGGCGCCGACGCGATCATGCTCTCGGGCGAGACAGCGATCGGCGAGTTCCCGTTCGAGGCGGCGTCGGTCGCGACGCGGATCGCGCGAGCTGTCGAGTCCCAGGGCGCCGAGTATCGCGCCGCGCAGCCACCCTGCCTGCACTCCGGCGAGGCGGCAGCGGTGGCCCACGCTGCGGCGTCGATCGTCCAGGGTGACTCCGACGCGGTCGCGATCACCTGTTACACGACCACGGGCCGGACGGCGGCGTTGCTCTCTGCGGAGCGTCCCCGCGTCCCGATCCACGCGTTCATGCCGGATGTCAGCGTCCGCCGGGCGAACGGGCTGCTCTGGGGGGTGGAGACGCACGGCGCGGAGCGGCCGGACGACACGGACCAGATGATCTCGATGATGGACGAGCGGCTCCGTGGTGCCGGGCTCGCCGCCGAGGGGGACACCGTGGTCATGGCGGCGTCGATGCCCGCGGGTCGGACCACCACGAACATGCTCAAGGTCCATCAGGTCGGTTCGCTCGACGCATGAGCAGGTCCGAGACCAGGCAGCGAGCAAGAGAGCGCAAGCAGGCGGTTGTGCCCGGGTCTGTAGGCGCCTAGCGTGAACGAGCGATGGCGCTCCGCTCTCCGAACGAGATCCCCGGTCGGCCCTCGGGTGTGCTCGTACCGACCTACAGCGACAACGAGCATCCCGGCACGAAGGCGGAGCACCGGCGTCTCGCGGTCGAATGGCGTCGTCGGCACCCGCAGTGGTGGAAGCGGCTGCTCCGCCTGAGGTCAGTTCCCCCCGCCGACTGAGTCCTCTCCGTCGTCGGGGGGTTCGCCCACCTCCGCCGCGCCGATCCCCTCGAGCAGCTCCTGGAGCAGGAAGCCGAGGAACTGATAGACGCGGTAGGTCTCGTGTCGAGGGTCGTCCGCCGGGAAGTCCTCGTCCGTCGCTTCCTCCGTGATCTCGATCCGCGTGCCGAGCACCAGTCGCAGATCGTTCACCACGCCGATCCACGCGAGGAGCTCATCCTCGGTCAGCGTCGACGCGTTCGCGGTGCGCTCCACGACGTCGAGGGCCTCCAGCTTCCCCGACCGCGGGGCGGAGCCGAGGTTCGTCTCGAACTCGAGGTTCTGGAGCGGGTCGTCCGGGTACGCCGGCGGGAAGAGCCGGGATACGGCCGGGTCGCTCGAGGGGTCCTCCGCGTCGAGCAGCGCGCGGGACTGGCGGCAGAGCTCGACGAGGAGGCCGCGCACGCCCTTGCTGAGTCGCACGATGAACCGGTCGCCCTCCTTGGAGAACGCGGGCTCCATCACGCGTCCCGCTGCAACGTCGCCCAGAGCCCATGCGCGTGGAGGCGGGCGACGTCGGTCTCCGCCTTCTCCCGTGGCCCTGAGGAGACGACGGCGCGTCCCTTCGTGTGGACGTCCCACATCAAGCGCTCGGCCTTCTCGCGCGGATACCCGAACAGGCGCATGAACACCCACGTGACGTAGCCCATCAGGTTGATGGGGTCGTTCCAGACGATCACGATCCACGGCAGGTCGGGTTCGTTGACCTCGTCGACGTGCGGACGCTGGACGCGCCCCGGTCTCGTCGTGGTCGTCCGGAGGGACGTCATCGGCTCGGCGGGGATCGACGGGCTCCACGGAACCTCCGGATCCCCCATCGGTAGAGCGGCGGCGTGGCGACGCGGAAAAGCTGGAAGGGGCTCAGCCATCGCGGGATGGAGTACTCGGGCGCGATGTCTTCGCGGACCACCTTCACGATCGCGTCCGTCACCGTCCGCATCTTGAGCACCGCCCAGTCCGGAAGGTCGCCCTGCGGGAACCCCTCCGTGTCGACGAACCCGGGATTGACCGACGTCACGTGCACGTTGCGTCCCTCGGTCTCGTAGTTCATCGCTTCGGAGAACGCGACGACGGCGTGCTTCGTCGCGCCGTAGATCGCGTTGCCGGGCGTCGCGAAGCGCCCGGCCAGCGACCCGATGTTGACGACGTGACCCTTGCCGCGCGCGAGCATGTTCGGGAGGAACGCCCGCGTCCCGAAGAGCACGCCGAGGACGTTCAGTCGGACGTGGTCCTCGATCCGATCGTAGTCGAGCTTCGTGAACTCACCTCCGCCGCGCATCCCCGCGCTGTTGATGAGGACGTCGGCCGGTCCGTACACCTCCTCCGTCACCACGCGGAGCGTCGAAAGCTGCTCCGGCTCGGTGACGTCGCAGGTGGCGGCCAGGGCTTTCCCGCCCGATCGCTCGATCCGCTGGACGATCGCATCCAGCCGCTCGGTCCTGCGCGCGGCGAGCACCACGCGGGCACCGCGTTCCGCGAACGCGAGCCCCGCCGCCTCGCCGATGCCGGATGACGCCCCGGCGACCACGACCACAGCTCCCTCGATGCGCAGGATGAACCCCCTCGTACGATGGTGGTGCCTTGGACGTTATCGGAGCCCACGCCGGCCGTCTGCCGGTGCTCGACGAGCGCTGGGAGCCGCGGCCGTATCCCCGGGAGGAGTTGGAGCGCGCACTCGTGGCCGGCGGGGTGGCGGGACCGGCGGGTCATCCGCATCACAACGTGTTCGGGAACATCCGGAAGCTCGTCGAGCACGATCCCGACAAGCTCTTCGGTCTTTCGAACATGCCCGAACCATTCGGCTTCGATGACATCGTGCGGATCGTGGGCGATGCCGCTGGCGTGCCGATCGACGCGCTCGCGACGGAGGGATCGCCCGACATCGACGCGGGGTCCGTGATGGACGCGTGCGAGGCCGTGGGGGAGCGCCTGGCCGGCGCCGCGCGCCGTCGCGAGCGCGTGTTGTTCGCCACCGGACATCCCGGAGACCTCGATCCGTTGTACGGCGCGATCGCCGAGCTCGCGACGGCGCGTGGCGCGACGATCGTCCGACCTGCCGACGGCGAGACCTGGTTCGACGATCACGCGGGCATGGAGTGGACGATCGCGTACCACGGGGCCGTCGGCATGGTCACCGACGGGGAGCGGCCGAGGCACACCCACTGGCCGGAGGCGATGCGTCGGATGCTGGCCGACGAACGGCCGGATCTCGTGATGGCCGATCATGGACTCGCGGGAGCCGCGATCGAGGCCGGCGTCGAGACGCTCTCGATCGCCGATGTGAACGATCCCGCGCTGATCGTCGCGAAGGCGCAAGGCCGAACCGAGATCGTGGTCGTCCTCGACGATCATGTTCCGCCCGAGAACTACTGGCCGTGCTTCCAAGCGGTCGCGGGGCGCTTCGATCCGAGCTAGTCGCTGCGTGCCCCGCGTGGATCCGGCTCCCTGACGTCGACGATCTCGTCCTCGGCCCCGCCGTCGTCCTCGTGTCCGGAGCCGGCGAGCACCTTCAATCTGTAGGAGACACCCTGACGCGTGATCTCCAGCGCTTCGGCGATGTCCTCGAGTGAGGCGCCGAGCTCGCGAGCACGGAGCAACGCCTCGGCTTCCACGGCATCGAGGTCGGAGCGGAGCTCGCGGAGCGCCTGCAGGGCGACCAAGGGGAACGCGTTCGCGTGCTCGAGCTTGCGCAGCAGCGCACGTCGGGCCTCTGTCATACGGCGGAGCATACGAGAGAGACATGCAAGAGGCAAGGACCGAAGACCGCATGACAGCTTGCCGAGAAGGCTTCGCCATGGATCCACAAATCGGAGTCTCTGAGCACGGAATCGAATCACAGAGCGTCAAGGACACTTGGTGTCGGCCGTTCGGGGGTATTGACGGGCGTCCCCCATCTCACCTACGCTGCACCACCCGCGCAACTGCCTACAGCAGTCGCGGGAGGATGGGATACCGGTCGGGCGCGCCCACAGGGGGCTCTTCGGAGCTGGGCGCGCCGACAGGTTCAACTGAGAGGACGGGTGGATGCGCCGAAGGGATTCAGCTTCTCCAGGGTCAGGGACGCTCCTCAGCGACGCTTGGGCATTCGGTCGGCGGTATCGCCGGCTCTCGCACCGGATCCGCAAGCCGATCGCGATGTCGGTCGTCCTCGCGGTCCTCATGACCCTCACCGGTCCGACCGCATTCGCGGAGGACCCGCCCGCAGACCCGACCACCGAAGCACCGGCGGCCGAGTCGCCGAGCCCGGAGCCGAGTCCTTCCGCAGACCCGAGCCCCGCACCCTCCCCGGAGCCGAGCGTCGAGCCCTCACCCGAGCCGACCACCGCTCCCGAGCCTTCACCCGAACCCTCACCCACGTCGCTCCTTCCTGTCGGCAACCCGACCATCTCGAGCGACAAGGGCGACTACCCACCCGGCGGCGCCGTGATCTTGACGGGCACCAACTGGCAGCCCGGTGAGATCGTCCACATCCGTGTGAACGACGATGCGGGAGAGTCCTGGCGCCGAGATGTCGACGTCATCGCGGACGGTAGCGGAACGATCCGCGACGAGTTCCAGCTCCCCGCGTGGTTCGTGGCGACCTACACGGTGACGGCAACCGGGCCGATCTCCGGAGCAGTGACTACGACGTTCACGGACGGGAACGTTCGCATCCGCTCGAATGCCGCCGGTATCACCTTCACGTTGACGTGGACGAGGTACACGGGTACCACCTGCTCAGGGACCACCGTGGACAGTGGGACAGAAGCGAACGTGGGGTTTGCAGGGGGAGCGCGTTTCACGAAGGGTGCCGGAAACACCGAATCACTCAAGCTCGAAGCTTCTGCAACCGCCACGACGCCTGCAGGATCTTCGTTCACAGGGTGGTCGGCCGACAACGGAACTGACCCATTCACCACCCTCTCCCCGTCACGGATCATCTGTGTTCCGGGATTCAATGGGAATGGCACTCGCGAGTATCTCGCGACGTATGCGGCAAACGCGGTCCCCGATGCAGTGAACGACACTCGCACGCTCGCTGAGGATTCGGGCCCTAACGCTCTGAACCCTCTCTCGAACGACACTGATGCGAACCCCGGCGACACCCTGACCGTTACGGCCGTCTCGGACCCGCCCCACGGCACCGCGACGATCACGGGGGGTGGATCGAACGTGACCTACGCGCCTGACGCCAACTACAACGGCCCGGACTCGTTCACGTACACGATCTCCGACGGGCATGGTGGAACAGACACGGCGACCGTTTCGATCACGGTGACTGCGGTGAATGACCCACCGGTGAACAGTGTGCCGGGAGCGCAGTCGACGAACGAGGACACCTCGCTCACGTTCAACGCCGCCAACTCCAACCTGATCTCGATCGCCGATATCGACATCGCGGAAACCGCTGGCGGGAAGTTCAAGGTGACCCTCTCGGTCACCAACGGAACGCTTTCCCTCTCGGGAATCACCGGCTTGGTGTTCACCACTGGCGACGGAACCAGCGACACATCGATGGTCTTCACAGGCTCGTCGGCCAACGTGAACGCCGCCCTCAACGGCCTCAGCTATGCCCCAACGGTCAACTACAACGGCTCGGCGTCGCTGTCGCTGACGACGGAGGACCAAGGGAACACCGGTGCCGGCGGGAGCAAGAGCGATTCCGACTCCGTGTCGATCACGGTGAACGCCGTCAACGACACCCCTGACGCCGTGGACGACTCCCGAACGTTCGCCGAGGACTCCGGGATGAACGCGGTCGGTCCACTCGCGAACGACACCGATGTCGACGGGGACACGCTGAACGTCACCGCCGTGACGGACCCTGCTCACGGCACCGCGACCATTGTCAGCGGCGGATCGAACGTCAACTACACGCCGGATTCCAACTTCAACGGGTCGGACTCCTTCACATATTCGATCTCCGATGGTCACGGCGGGACGGATACGGCGACTGTCTCGATCGATGTCACGGGTGTGAACGACGCCCCGGTGTGCGAGGACGTCTCGATCACGACCGATGAAGACATGTCCGGGGAGACCGATCCCGACTGCTCCGACATCGACGGTGATGCCCTGACGTACTCGGTGACGGCCGCTGCCGATGGGACCAGCGGGTTCGCCGCCGGCAAGATCACCTACGACCCGAACCTGAACTTCAACGGCACCGACGCATTCACCTACACGGCCAACGACGGCACGGTGGACTCGAACGAAGCCGACGTGGACGTGACCATCAACGCCGTGAACGACGCCCCGGTGTGCGAGGACGTCTCGATCACGACCGATGAGGACATGGCCGGGGAAACCGATCCTGACTGCTCCGACATCGACGGTGATGCCCTGACGTACTCGGTGACGGCCGCTGCCGATGGGATAAGCGGGTTCGCCGCCGGCAAGATCACCTACGACCCGAACCTGAACTTCAACGGCACCGACGCATTCACCTACACGGCCAACGACGGCACGGTGGACTCGAACGAAGCCGACGTGGACGTGACCATCAACGCCCTGAACGACGCCCCGGTCGCGGTCGACGACGAGAACAGCACCGATGAGGACACCGACGTCGAGACCGACGTGATCGCCAACGACACCGACGTCGACAACACCAACGGTGACCTGACGGTCGATGCGAGCTCGATCTCGGCCACGAACGGGACCGCGGTCCTGCTCGCCGACGGCCGCACGATCCGGTTCACCCCCGACGCCGACCTGAACGACGACACGGTCGGTCCGGCCGGGTTCACCGTCACCTACGAGGCGACCGACGGCGCCCTCAACTCCAACCAGGCCACGCTCACGATCGCGGTGGCCCCGGTGAACGACGCCCCGGTCGCGGTCGACGACGAGAACAGCACCGATGAGGACACCGACGTCGAGACCGATGTGATCGCCAACGACACCGACGTCGACAACACCAACGGTGACCTGACGGTCGATGCGAGCTCGATCTCGGCCACGAACGGGACCGCGGTCCTGCTCGCCGACGGCCGCACGATCCGGTTCACCCCCGACGCCGACCTGAACGACGACACGGTCGGTCCGGCCGGGTTCACCGTCACCTACGAGGCGACCGACGGCGCCCTCAACTCCAACCAGGCCACGCTCACGATCGCGGTGGCCCCGGTGAACGATGCCCCGGTCGCGGTCGACGACACCGGGATCACGAACGAGGACTCGAACCTGTCGGTGGCCGCACAAGGCGTGCTCGGCAACGACACCGACGTCGAGGACGACCCCCTCACCGTGTCCGAGGTCAACGGCGAGACCGCCGACGTGGGCACAGGGATCACGCTCACCTCGGGTGCGCTCCTCACCCTGAATGCCGACGGGTCCTACACCTACGACCCGAACGGTCAGTTCGAGTCCCTCGATGACGGGGAGAGCGACACCGACTCCTTCACCTACAAGGCCAACGACGGGGACCTGGACTCCAACGTGGCCACCGTCACGATCACGATCACCGGCGTGAACGACGCCCCGGTGGCCAACGACGACGCCGGGATCACGAACGAGGACTCGAACCTGTCGGTGGCCGCAACGGGCGTCCTCGGCAACGACACCGACGTCGACATCGAGACCCTGTCCGTGTTCGAGGTCGATGGCGTGGTCGCCCTCGTCGGAACCGAGATCACCCTCAGCTCCGGCGCCAAGGTCACGCTCAACGCGAACGGGTCCTTCACCTATCAGCCCAACGGCGCCTTCGAATACCTGGATACCGGGGAGAGCACGACCGACTCATTCACGTACAAGGCCTCCGATGGCACCGCTCAGTCCAACAAGGCCACCGTGACGATCACGATCACCGGCGTGAACGACGCCCCGGTCGCGGTGAACGACACCGGGACCACGAACGAGGACTCGAACCTGTCGGTGGCGGCTCCAGGTGTGCTCAGCAACGACACTGATGCCGATGTCGAGCCCATCATCGTCGCCAGGGTGAATGGAGTGACCGCATACGTGGGGACCGAGATCATGCTCGGCTCCGGCGCCAAGGTCACGCTCACCGCGAACGGATCCTTCACCTACAAGCCCAACGGCGCCTTCGAGTACCTCGATACCGGGGAGAGCACCACCGACTCATTCACGTACAAGGCCTCCGATGGCACCGCCGAGTCCAACCAGGCCACCGTGACGATCACGATCACCGGCGTGAACGACGCTCCCGTCATCAGTTCCGCGTCCTTCGGTGGCTCGGTTCCGTGTCCGACCGCTCCAGGAGTGACCAACGCGACACTGAGCGCGAGCTTCACGGACATCGATGACGAGAACCCTGCGTTCACAGCCACGGTCGACTGGGACATCGATGCAGCCGGGCCGGACGAAGGCCCCTTCCCAGTCTCCGAGGGGTCCTTCGGTCGCGGCCACAGCTATGCCACGGTCGGTACCTACACGGCCAGGGTGACCGTGTCGGATGGCACGACGACCGACAGCAAGACCGCAGTGATCACGGTGAACTACAACACGAGCGGGATCCTGCAGCCCGTGAACTGGACACAGGCGCACAATGACCCGAGCATCTTCAAGTTCGGGAGCACCCTTCCTGTGAAGGTGCGGTTCTTCAATTGCGATGGGACGAACGCTGGAAGCGGCCTCAGCGTGAAGGTCGAAGTCAGGAAGATCGTCGGAACGACCCCGGGGACCGGGATCGACGAAGCGATCACGAACACGAACTCGCCAGACAGCGGCGGATTCATGCGGTCGTCCGGCGATCTGTACCTCTACAACCTCAACACGGGGTCGCTGAGCGACAAGACCGCGACGTACCAGATCACGTTGACCGTCCAAGCCACAGGACAGACCGTCACGACGCTCTTCGGCACGAGGGCCAAGTAGACGGCGAGGCGGCGGGGGCGCCGCCCACAGCGCCGCCCCTTCCCCGCCCAGCGCGAGCGCATGTGCAGTGAAACGTTGCGCCGCAATACGTCCCTGAAGTCCTGGGATCTTCGGGGCTATCCAGTGGAGAACACCCTGGGGTACCATCGATGAACGGAATGGTGATGCCAGAACCCTTCACCGAGGCTCGGCTGCTGACCGCGAACGAGGTCGCGGATCTGATGCGTGTGTCCAGGATGACCGTCTACCGACTGATCAAGACCGGCGAGATGCCCTCGCTCCGCGTGGGCAGGGGCTACCGCTTCCGCGAGGAAGACGTCCACGACTACCTGAGGGGGCGCTACACCGAGGCCGGCTGACGTCGGCACAGTGCAGGGCTCCGACACGCTCGAGGCCGAACCTCCGCGAAGGGGCGGAGGGCGCGATGAACGAGCACGACCGGCTCGTCGACCGGGCCGCGCGAGAGGCGCGGGCCGTGCTGTTCGTGGGCGGGCTCGACTCCGGGAAGAGCTCCATGGCGCGCGCCACCGCCGCGTACGCACTCACGCTCGGTCGCTCCGTCGCCTACCTCGACGCCGATGTCTCCCAGAAGACGGTGGGCCCGCCCGGCACGGTCGGGCTCAAGCACATCCGGGAGCCCGACGACCTCACGCACGATCGCATGGCCCAAGCGGACGCGATCGGATTCGTGGGATCGACCTCGCCGCAGGACCACTTGCTGCCGCTCGTGGGTGCGCTCTCGCGCTTGCGCGAGCGAGCGCACGACGAGGGCGCGGAGCTCGTCGTCGTCGACACCGGTGGGGAGGTCTCGGGGATCCGAGGGCAGCTCGTGAAGTACTACAAAGTGGACACGCTCGAGCCCGACCTGGTGGTCGCGCTGCAGCGTGGGGAGGAGCTCGAGCCGATCGTGGGCGTGATGGAGCGCTTCTTCGGTGTCGAGGTCGTCCGCCTGGGGATCCATCCCGCGGTGGTCCCCACGACGGTGGACGAGCGGATGGCGCAGCGCGAGGAATCGATGCGCCGCTACTTCTCGCAGCCGCTCCAGCGCTTCCGCGTCCGCCCTACGGTGTTCATGCCGAGCCTGCCGCCGCTGTTCGACCTCTCGCAGCTCGACCGGCTGTTGGTGGGTCTGTCGGACGGCGAGGGGGGCTTCACGGGCGTCGGCTACCTCGAGCCGGTCTCGGGCAACGGAGGGCTCCGGCTGATCTCACCCGTGGCAGAGGCGCCCAAAGCGCTTAGACTGGGCTCCGTTCGTCTGGAGGAGAGCTTCCGAGCGAAGCGGATCGACCTCCGGAACCTCTTCGGAACCGAATGAAAGGCGTGGTTCGTTGCCGTCCCTCGTGAAGAAGCGCCGGAAGAAGATGCGCAAGAAGAAGCACAAGAAGCTGCTCAAGCGCACCCGGCACCAGCGCCTGAAGCTGGGCAAGTAGCGGCGGGAGGCTCGGCGTGCGGGCGCCGAAGCGTCGAACGGTGGCCGTCGTCGTCCTGGCGCTCTGCTCGATCCTCGCGTCGTGCGACGCCGACGAACCCCTCGGCTCCGCGGCCGGGTCGGAGGAGATCACGTTCCCAGCATCGGACGGTGTCATGCTGTCCGGGAGACTCTTCGGTCCCGGCGAGGGTTCTGCCGGCGTCGTCCTCGCGCACATGTTCCCGTCCGACCAGAGCGCGTGGTTCGCGTTCGCGGAGCGGCTGGGGCAGCGGGGGTACCGCGTCCTGACGTTCAACTTCCGCGGCTTCTGCCCCGGCGGCGACGCAGGGTGCTCGGAGGGAGAGAAGACGATCTCCGCGATCTGGCAAGACGTCGAGGGAGCCGTCGCGGCGCTCCGCGACGATGGGGCGACTCGGATCGGGCTCGTCGGGGCGAGCATGGGTGGGACGGCCTCGTTGGTCGCAGCCTCCAAGGAGGGGCAGGACATCGACGCGCTCGTCACGCTCTCGGCACCGATCGGCTTCGAAGGGCTGGAGGCGAGCCGCGAGGTCCTCGCGCAGGTGACGGCGGCGAAGCTCTTCCTCGCGGGTCACGAGGACACGACCGCGGCCGAGGCCGTGGACACGTTGTACGCCGAGACGCTGCAGCCCAAGCGGCCGATGATCCTCACGACGGGGGACCACGGGACGGACATCCTCACCGGCAACCAGTCGGGCATCGCGAGCACGGAGATCATCAAGTGGCTCGAGCGCTATCTGCCGGTGGATCCATGAGTCGCCCGATCGTGTTCCTGACCGACTACGGGCGCAGCGACGCGTTCGTGGGCATCTGTCACGGCGTCATGGCGCGGATCGCGCCGGATGCCCGTGTCATCGACCTCTCGCATTCCGTTCCACGGCAGAACGTGCTCCGAGGAGCCGTCGAGCTCTCTCGCGCCATCCCGTACATGCCGGCGGATGCGGTCTACGTCGCGGTCGTCGATCCCGGGGTCGGATCGAGCAGGCGGGCGGTGGCGGCTGCGGCGGGCTCGACGCTCCTCGTCGGTCCCGACAACGGCGTGCTGTCCCTCGCGTGGGATGCGCTCGGGGGAGTTACGGACGCGGTAGAGATCCGGAGTCCCGACGTCCTGCTCGCGCCCGTCTCGCGCACGTTCCACGGCAGGGACGTCTTCGCACCGGCGGCGGCGTATCTCGCCGCCGGGACACGGCTCGGCGACCTCGGGCCGGCCCTGGATGCCGCTTCGCTCGAGCGGCTCGACGTTCCCGGGCCGATGGTGGCCGCCGGCGCGGTGGGCGCCCGCGTCACCGCGACGGACGGGTTCGGGAACGTCCAGCTGAACGCGACCGAGCTCGACCTGGACGCCGCCGGCGTCGGCGAGGGCCGCGTCCTCGTGGTGAACGGCCGTCGACTGCCGCGCGCCGGGACGTTCGCCGAGCTCCCGGAGCGCGAGCCGGGCTTGATCGTCGATTCCGACGGCCACCTCGCCATCGTGGTCAACCGTGGGAACGCGGCCCTCATGCTCGGCCTGGCCGCCGGCGACGTCGTCGTCGTCGAGGGCCCTTAGGGAGACGCCCGGAGCAGGTACAACCGGAACGTGTCGTGCTCGATGGGGAGCACCTCGAACCCTTCGAAGCCGGCCTCCGACGAATATCGCTCGAGGGTGTCGGGGCGCATCGCGGTCCCCGTTCCCGCCGACGGCTGCTCGAACATCCCGGACGGCAGGCAGTCGAACACGCTCCAGCCGTAGAAGTAGGCCTCGAGTTCATCGGGCTCGCCCGAGAACGCCTCCTTCGTCCGTTCGTCCACCACGAGCATCGCGCCGTCGTCGTCGAGGGCGGCGCGAACCGCCCGCAGCACCTCGACCGGCCTGGCCATGTCGTGGATGCACTCGAACGCCGTCGCGAAGGCCACCGGGCCGTCCACGGTCAGTGCACCTGCGTCCTCCTGGTGGAAGCGGACGCGGTTCGAGACGCCCGCGGCCTCCGCGTTGCGGCGCGCGAGCTCCACCGAGATCCGATCGGGATCGAACCCGTCGACAGTGACGGTCGGGTACGCCGCCGCCATCGCGATCGAGGACCACCCCGTCCCGCATCCCACGTCCACGATCCGCGCCGGTGGGCTCGACGAGAGCCGGGAGTGGACCTGGGGGATCGCGGGGAGCCACTCGTTCGGCAACGTCGTCAGCAGCGTTGGTCGGTTCGCGCCCCCCTGCCCTTCCACGCCGTCGACGCCGTATGCGTCGTACGGCACGCCGCCTCCGGTCCGGAACGCCTCCACCACCTGATCGAAGGCGCCACGTAGCGACATCAGCTGGGTCACGCTGGCTCCCATGAACGAGAGCGAGTCGCCGTCCAGGAGCACTTCGGCATGACCGGGAGGCAACCGGAACCGGGTCGCCGCGTCCTCTCGGACCTCCGCGGTGAGGATCCCAGCCGTCGCCTGCTGCTCGAGCCACTCGCGCGCGTACCGTTCGGCGATGTCCGCGCGCTCGCCGAGCTCCGTCGAGGTCATCGGCCCGGCCTCGGCGAGTGCGCGGTACAGACCGAGCCTCGAGCCCAGATGGATCGAGAAGATGTCGAAGTACCCCAGCACGGATCGGAAGAGCTTCTCCGCGAACGCGTTTCGCTCCGCCGCCGGAGCCGTCTCGTCACCAGGCATGGATGACGAGGGTACCGACTATCCGGGCGGCGGGCTCGGGAGTTGTCCAGGACTGGTCGGCCCCGGGAGCGGACCGTGATCCTGACCTGCGAGCTGGAGCTGCCAGATCCCCGCAGCCACCAGGAGGGAGAGCAGGACGAGCAGGACGATCAGCGTCGGGCGTCGCACGCGGCGAGGCTAGCCGCTCAACGCGCGGCGCGCCCCGCCGACTCGAGTGCCCGCTCCGTTGTCTCGCGCATGTCCACCATCACGGTGGCGAGCCGCTCGTCGTGGCCGAGCGCCGGGCGCAGATCGACCTCCAGCGACACGGCGCCCTCGTAGTCGGAGTCCGCGAGATCCTGGAGGAAGGCGTCGAGGTCGAGCACACCTTGCCCCGGGGGCAGATGAGAGTCCCACCCCTTCCCGGCGTTGTCGGACAGATGGACGTGCCGGAGCCGGTCGCCGAAGAGGTGGCGAACCTCGATCGGGTCGTGTCGCGCCACCGCGGCATGGGAGGTGTCGAGCGCGAGGTGGTGCATCCCCTCGAGGGCCTCCAGATCCTGGTTCGAATGGAACGTGAGGTCCCTGCCTGCGACGCGAACGGGGAACATGTTCTCGACCGCCACGGCGACGCCGGTGCGTTCCTCGACGCTCGGGAGATCGTCGACGAGCCAGCGACGGAACGGGCGTTGCCACCGATAGGGCGGGTGCACCACGACCACCGGGATGCCGGCATCCGATGCGGCCTCGACGGAGCGGTCGATCTTCTCGATCGGGTCCGTCCCCCAGACCTTCCGCGTGAGCAGCAGGCACGGAGCGTGTAGCGCCCCCACCGCGAGCGCGAACTCGTCCGCCAGGGCCCGGATGCGCGCCGGATCCTGGCTCTCCGGATCCTTCGTCACCATCACCTCGACGCCGCGGTAGCCGCACTCCGCCGCCAGCCGGAAGGTCCACGACAGCGGTCGGGCGAAGAAGGCGGCCGACGAGAAGAACACGGGCGGGGAAGCCATGGCTCCGATGCTACCGGCTGCTCCCGGACCGGCCATGCGTATCCTGTGGGCACATGTGGGTGTTCCCGCTCGCCGCCGCGGTGGTGGCGTTCGTGTTCGCGGCGGCGCTCGCCCGTCTTTTCGCCCGCACCCGGCGGCTCCACCTCGCGATGTGGTGCGCGGCACTCGTGATGTACGGATTGGCCTCCGTCGCCGTGGCCGGGGGCGCCCTCTCGGGATGGAGCCGAACCCTCTTCGAGGTGTACTGGATCCTCGGCGCGGTGCTGAACGTCCCCCTGCTCGCAGCCGGTGAGGTCCATCTGTTGCGGCGGGGTCAGGTCCTGGACGTGGCGGTATGGGTGCTCCTGGCGTTCGTGGTCGCCTACACCGTCGCCGTGACCCGTGGCGCCGCGATCGATCCCTCGGCACTCGCGGAGCGGCTCCCGTCGGGCAAGGAGGTGTTCGGTAACAGGACGGCTGCCTATCGCCTCCCGCAGGTGATCTCGATCCCCTCATACGTGATCCTCGTCGCCGGCGCGGCGTGGTCGGCCTGGCGGATGCGCGGACGTCCGGAGCTGCGCAGCCGGTTCATCGGGACGCTGCTCGTCGCGGCCGGGGCCACGATCACGGCCGCCGCGGGTTCCGCGTTCGCCGCGGTGGGCAACCTCCCGGCCTTCTCGCTCTCGTTGCTCGCCGGTGTCGCCGTGATGTTCCTCGGCTTCCGCCGGGCGAGCGAGTCCCGTCCCGCATCCGAACGGCGCGATCTTCCCGCGCACTGACGATCTCCCCGAGTGATCCACTCGGACGCCACGCGCGAACCAGGCCTGACCGCGCCCGAGGGAAGGGGGACGCAGGCGCCCGACCGGGAGGGTCCCGGGTAGGGGTGGCGCGCGGCAGAGGCATTCCCGCCCATCCAACACGCACGAACCAACCTCAGGAGGGGATAGCTTTGTCATCTTCACGCATCAGGCGAGCCGCCGCGCTCGCCGTCACCGGGGCGCTCGCCGTGGCGGCGTTCGCCGGGCTCGGCCCGGTTGCCTCGACAGCATCCAGCCACCGCGAAGCACCGTTGGTTTCGGCCGATCCTCCGATCGACGCGACCGACCTCTACGCGTTCGTCCCGGACGACGCGCCGAACAAGGTCGCGCTCGTCGGCTCGTGGATCCCGTTCGAGGAGCCCGCGGGCGGCCCGAACTTCTACCTCTGGGCCGAGCGAACGAACTACGACATCAACATCGACAATGACGGCGATGCGCGTCCCGACGTGATCTACCGCTGGCGGTTCACGACGCATCACCGCAACCCGGACTCCTTCATCTACAACAACGGGCCGGTGACGTCGCTGAACGACGAGAACCTGCTCATCTTCCAGACCTACGACCTGACCCGCATCAAGGGGGAGAACGCGGTCAAGCTGATCGACAACGCGCGCGTCGTCCCCTCGCATGTCGGAGACGCGTCGATGCCTGGATACAACGCAGATCTCTTCGACGCTGGCGTGCGGTCTGCCGGGAGCGGCAGGCGGAGCTGGGTCGGTCAATCCGACGATCCGTTCTTCCTCGACCTCCGCGTCTTCGACCTCCTCTACGGCGGCGACTTCTCGGAGGCCGGCGACGACACGCTGGACGGCTTCAACGTCAACACGATGGTGCTCGAGGTGCCGAAGAGCCAGCTCCGTGGGCCGGATGACGGCGTGATCGGTGTCTGGACCACGGCGTCCCGACCGTCGATCCGCATCCAAGGCGCGGACGGCTCCATCGAGTGGGAGGGATCGACCGTCCAGGTCTCGCGACTCGGCATGCCGCTCGTGAACGAGGTCGTCGTGCCGATCGGGTTCAAGGACTACTTCAACGGGTCCAACCCGCGCGGTGACGCCGCCTTCCTCCCGAAGGTGAACGATCCCGAGCTTCCGCACCTGATCTCCGCGGTCTACGGCGCCTTGTTCCCCGAGGTTCCGGACTCCAACGATGCCAAGGCGGGGGTCCAGCGGTCCGACCTGGTGCAGGTGTTCCTCACCGGCCTGCCGGGGCTGAACAAGCCGGACGACGTCCGGGCCGCGGAGATGCTGCGGCTGAACATGGACGTCGCGCCGTGCACGGCGGACTGCTCGACGCTCGGAGCGATCGACGGCGACATCGCCGGGTTCCCGAACGGCCGTCGTCTGAGCGACGACATCATCGACATCGCTCTGCGCGTCGTGATGGGGGTCCTGATCCCCGGTCACGACACGGACGCCGACGGCCTGGCCGACGGCGTCGACGAGAACGACGCGTCGTTCCTGTCGGAGTTCCCGTACGTCGCGTACCCGCACTCCGGGTCGGACCCCGACCCGCACGCGGTGCCCTGAGGAACGAGGGAGAAAGGAGTGGCCGCTTCGGCGGCCACTCCTCTCCTCTCTGGGGGATCGTCATGAAGGCTCGAGCCGTCTCGATCGCGACCGCCGCGGGGCTCGCGGTGGTCGTGTTCGTCGTCGGTGCGCTCGGTCGGCCGAACGATCCGACCCTGCCCCCGGCGCCGATCACGACGGAAGCCTCGGCGGATGCGTTCCTGTTCCCTGCGTCCGGTGCCGGCACGCTCGATACCGCGATCGCGTCGCTCGAGGAACGGCTCGATGCGGTCCCCGACGACTGGGAGGCCTCGGCCGCCCTGGGGACCGCCTACGTCCAGCAGGCCCGGATCACGTCGGACCCATCGGCGTATCCGCTCGCCCGAACGGCCCTCCGCCGCTCGCTGGCGCTGCATCCCCGCGACAACGCCGAGGCGCTCGTGGGGCTCGGCTCCCTGGCAGCCGCGCGACACGACTTCGCCGACGCCCTCCGTTGGGGGCGCCGCGCCGCCCGAACAGCTCCGTTCGACGCCGATGCCTACGGCGTCCTCGGGGACGCCCAGCTCGAGCTCGGGCGGTACCGTGCCGCGTTCGCGTCGTTCCAGCGGATGGTCGACACCCGTCCGGATCTCGCGTCCTACGCCAGGGTCAGCTACGCGCTCGAGCTCCGAGGCAACGTGGCCGGAGCGATCGATGCGATGCGGGCGGCGTTCGACGTGGCCGCGAGCCGGCCAGACGTCGCCTGGGCGGCAGCCCAGATCGGGAAGCTCCACTTCGGGGCCGGCCGGATCGGGGACGCTCGGGAGTGGTTCCGTCGCGCGCGGGCCGCGGACCCGGACACGATGGAGGCGACGGCGGGCTTGGCGCTCGTGGCGTGGGCCTCCGGCGACCTCCCGGGGGCGATCGCGGGCTACGAACGGCTGGCGGCGCGGTACCCGTCGCCGGAGCACGTCGCCACCCTCGGCGATCTCTACGCAGCGGAGGGCGATGGCTCGGCAGCCGCCGCTCAGTTCGACCTCGTCCGGGCGGAGGCGCGCCTCTTCCGCGCGAACGGCGTGAACACCGACCTCGAGATCGCGCTCTTCGAAGCGGATCACCGTGGTCCCGGCTCGGCGCGGGCGGCGCTCCGCGCCGCCCGCGCCGAGTGGGGGAAGCGCACGAGCGTCCACGTGGCCGATGCCCTCGCGTGGGCGCTCTATGCGAACGGCCGCTACCGGCAGGCCGCCGCCGCATCCGAGCAGGCCCTCCGACTCGGCACGCGGAACGCCCTGTTCCTCTTCCACGCGGGGATGATCAGCCTCCGGCTGGGGGACGGAGGCGCCGCGGAGCGGTTCCTGCGCGAGGCGTTCGAGGTGAACCCGTTCTTCTCGGTCCGCTGGTCGCCGGTGCTCGGGGAGATGCGGGAACGCCTCGCCGGTCCGTCCGGCTAGGCGGCGGCCGCTTCCTCCCAGAGCACCTCCCCGGGCTCATCCGGCGCGACGCCCTCTCGCTCGAGCGTGACGAACACGAGGTCGAACCGGAACCGATCGAACGGAACACGGACGACCGTCATGCCCGAGGCCGGGAGGAATGATCCCGCGTAGACGGTTTCGACGCCGCTCTGATCGGAGAGCCAGACGCCGTAGACGAACCCCGCCGGCGCGGCCGGGAGATCGCTTCCGACTAAGAAGAAGTGATCCACGTCCGGAGCCGAGATGGCGGAGAGCTCGGTGGGTTCGGACGTGTCCAGGCGCGCCGTGTCGGCATCGGGGCGCTGCGAGAACGCGAGGGCATCCCCCAGCAGGTCGTTGCTCGTCTGGAGGTTCCCCGCGCGCACCCCCAGCGAGACGGTGAGTCCTCCCACCACCAGGATCGCGGCGACCCCCGACGCCACCGCCACCCATCTGCCGGGTGCGGGGCGCGCCGTCCGGGGCTCGAGCTCGCGATGGAGCCGGGGGAGCAGGGTCTCGGGTGGGGCCACCGGGTCGACCCCGAGGGCGAGGTCCGCGACCGTGTCACTGAATGCCAGGAGGGTCTGGCGGCACCTGGCGCAGCCGGGCACGTGCTCGGAGAGCAGCCGGTCGGCCTCGGCGGCGTCGTCGCCGGAAAGGCTCCGGAGCGCGTAACCGGCGAGCAACTCGTCGGCCCGGTCCGCTTCGTGCGGGTCCGTCTGTGGCCCCCCCGGCCGTGGGCCTTCCGGCGGTGTTCCTGTCGGTGTCACACGTCTCCTCGATCGTCGGCCTGGAGCGCCCCACGGAGCTTGCGGAGCGCCGCGAACGTCCTCGTCTTCACCGTGCCGAGCGGGATCCCGAGCTCCTCGGCGATCCGCACCTGCGTCATCCCTCGGAAATAGGCCATCTCGAGCACCTGTCGTTGTTCTGCGGAGAGGTCTCGGAGCGCTTCCCGGACGTTGCGACGGCGCTCGGAGAGGTCGTCGTCGTCCACAACGCGCTCCGAGGGGTCTTCGTCCACGACGGGCTCGAGGTTCGCCGCCCGATCCTGACGCGCTCGGATGCGCTCCTCGCGCCGGATCGTATCGACGGCCCGATGATGGACGAGCGAGAGGAAGAAGGTCCGGAACGCTCCTCTGGCGGCGTCGAAGGCCTCCGGCGCCCGCCAGAGCGCCAGGAAGGCGTCGTGGACCACGTCCTGCGCGAGCAGCCACTGTCCGGTCAGCCGGTAGGCGATCCCGTAGGCAGTCGGGGAGTAGCGGCGGTAGAGCTCGTCGAAAGCCCCTCGGTCGCCGGTGGAGAGGCGCCGGTGCAGCTCCAGATCCTCCCGGTCGCCTTCTCTCATCGCCCTCGGCGCGGCACGCTACCATCGGCCGATGCCGGGCCCGCGCGGATCGGATCGAGGGCCGGCCCCGAGCGGCGCACATCGGGTGGTCCTCTACACGCGTCCGGGATGCCATCTCTGTGACGTCGCTCGTGAGGCGGTCGTGTCCCTGCAACCGCGGTTGGGGTTCGCGTTCGACGAGGTGGACATCGAGGCCGACGAGGAGCTCGAGCTCGAGTACGGGATCCGGATCCCCGTCGTCGAGATCGACGGTGAAGAGGCGTTCGAGGTCACGGTCGATCCGATCCAGCTCGAGGAGCGGTTGGCCGAGAAGGAGCGGCCGAGCCGCTCGTGAACTTGTGAACGCAGGAGCATTTTCGGCTAGGCTCCTTAGCCATGAGCCACCGGCCGGCCCGCGCGTGAGGGATCGCTCGATCCCGGAGGCGACGGTGGGGCGGCTGCCGCGCTACCTCCAGGCCCTCGCGGGGATGGCGGCGGACGGGACCGCGGTCGCCTCCTCCGAGGAGCTCGCGATGGCCGCCGGTGTCACCTCCGCGAAGGTCCGGAAGGACCTGTCGCACCTCGGTTCCTACGGCACGAGAGGTGTGGGCTACGACATCGCCTACCTGATCCACCAGATCCGCCGGGAGCTGGGGCTCACACAGGACTGGGGCATCGCGATCGCGGGGATCGGGAACCTGGGGCACGCGCTCGCCAACTACAAGGGGTTCGGCGACCGTGGGTTCCGCGTTGCGGCGCTCGTCGACGTCGATCCGGCGAAGGTCGGCGAGCGGGTCGGGGAGCTCGAGGTGGTGCACATCGACACGCTCCCCGAGCTGGTGAAGGAGCTCGCGATCGCGATCGGCGTGATCGCCACGCCGGCGACCGCGGTCCAAGACGTCGCGGACAGGATGGTCGCCGCGGAGATCCGCTCGATCCTCAACTTCGCGCCCGCACCGCTCGTGGCACCGCCCGGTGTCTCGGTCCGATCGGTGGACCTGGCGGTGGAGCTCCAGATCCTCGCCTACTACGAGCAGCGGAAGGCGGTGCTGGCCGACGTCCGGCGGAGGGGTGGAGCGGTCGCGTTCGCGCCCACGCGCTGAGCGCCGGATCTACTTCGCGATCGTGATCCAGAGGACGACGAAGACGGCCAGGATCATCACTCCCAGGAGGATGAACTGGATGCTCCCCTGATCCAGCAGGGGTACACCGATCACGCTCCCACCTCCTCCCGTCGTTCGCCGAGTCCTATCACGCCGGTCCGTACCAGGGCGGCGCCGCCCCACCGGTGAGGAAGTCCTTGCGCTTGCGCTCGGCGATGTCCAGCAGCGGCAGATGGATCGCGAACAGGATCACGGACCCCGCCAGGAACATGTAGGAGTACCGCGGGACGCTTCCCTCGTCGTGGTACAGGGACACGGTCCAGAGGGGTCCGCCTTCCAGGAAGTGCGCCCGGGCCACGGCGAGCTGCGTGTCGCCGGCATCGGCGAAATGGATCGAGTCCACCGCGAAGTCGACGCCGGTCACCGCGGTGGGGTCCACCTCGGGGATCTCGAGCTCCTCGTTCGCGTGCTCCGCGAGGAAGTCGCTGACGATCCCGGTCACGGACTGGACCTCGGCCGACTGCCCGCCCGGCGGCGGCTGCTCCCAGGGTCCGTCGGGATAGGAACGGAACTCCTCGTAGCGATCGCTGGTGTCGGCCGTCGAGGCCAGGAGCGGGATCCACGCGGGTTCCGCCCCGCGCGGCCCCAGGTTCACCGGTGTGTCCTCGCCCTGGGAGTAGAAGCCGAACGCCCAGAGGGAGGAGAGCACGATCATCCAGCCGGAGAACGCGACCATCAGGACCAGGTAGCCCATCCAGCGGCCGAGGACCGCTGTCAGGAGGAGGTACACGCTCCCGACGAACAAGGTGAAGGCCATCAGGACCACGCCGGCGCCCTTCACCAGGATGCCGCAGTCGATGTTGAAGCCGAGGCAGCTCTCCATCACGGATCCCTGGGGTTGGGACCGGGGGTCGCGAGCGCCGCCGCGGACGCGTCTTCGTTGAGGCACACGTTGTCCTCGGGCGGCACGTTCTTCGACGAGAGCTCCACGAGATACAGCACGATGTCGTTGATCTGCTGGTCGTCCAGCGCGCCCTCGAACCGGATGCTCCACGACGGCATCCCTTGTTCGACCCGACCTTCAGAGATCACCTGGTAGATGTCCGCCGTCGAGTAGATCGCGGCGTGGCCGGTGCTCGGGCCCCCGCAGACGGTCGTGAGGTTCGGCGGGAACGCGAATTGGTCCCGGAGGGGGATGATGCCCCCGGTCAGCTCCGGCCCATGGCATCGAACACACCCCACGCCGAGCTGGTTCTCCTCGGAGAAGGGCAGGACCGAGCGCGCGCCGCGGTCGAGGGCCAGTTCCTTCAGCTCGTGTTCCTGGTTCAGGTTGGTGGACGGCTCGAAGATCCAGGTCGCCGGGATCCACACGACGAAGAACGCGAGCATCACGACGCTCCACCCCTGGAGCTTCTGCAGGAGCGGCGTCTCGAGCGCGGCGTCGGAGGGCCCGGGTCGGAGTGCCTCCGGGATGTCGGGCCCCGTCTCGCGCGTCCTCTGCCGCAGCGCGAGGCCCGCCACCGCGGCGGCCGCGATCAGACCGCCCGCGATCGCGAGGGCGATCCCGGCGGTCGTCGACAGTGCGAGCATCGCTCTCGTCCGCCCCTATCCCGGTGCCACGCAGAAGGCGCCTTGCGGCGGCTGGTCGATGGTGTCGGTCCCACGAGCCGGCCCGAGGACGACCTCGGACGTGTCGACCATGACCCGGCCGCCCACGATCTCCATGTGGAAGCGGTCCATGCCGCGGGGCGCCGGACCGAGCTGGTACTCGCCCGCGGAGTTGTACTTCGAGCCGTGACACGGGCACTCGAACCACTTCGATTGTCCGCAGAACGGGACACGGCACCCCAGGTGCACGCATCGCTGATACAGCGGCATGATGCCCTCGCCCGAGACGCCCTCGGACGCGTAGTCCACGCCGCCCTTCGGGGTGCCGTTGTACGGCACGATGTAGAAGCGACCGGTGCCGACGTAGAACGGCTCCCCGGAGCCCACGGCCGACTTGATCTCCGCGAGGTCGCCGGCATCGATCAGGGCTCCGAACCCACCCTTCAGGCTCGGCCACAGGAACGCGATCGACGCGCCGCCGAACTGCGCGCCGAACACGAGGAGCGAAGAGATCAGCGACCGCCGGAAGAAGTCCCGGCGGGAGACGGCTTGCGCGCGTGACGCGGGCGGAGGCAGGCCCGCCGCGCGCGCCTGCGACGCGGCGAGGGCTTCCTGCTGCCGCTGGTAGGAGCGCAGCGAGACGACGAAGAACGCGATCGCGAAGATCAGGATGCCGAGCAGCGCGGCGATCGCGGCGACGAGTCCGGCGGAGGCGGCGAGCGTCCTCACAGGTCGAAGAACACCCCTTGCGCCCACGGCCACACCCAGTTGTAGCCGGGCCCTCGGAAGAACGAGCCGATGATCGTGAGCACGGCGCCGAACATGAACATCATCGTGAACAGCGTGAGGGCGATCTTCCTGTCGCCGGGGCGGGTGCTCGGGTTCCGGTCGACGAACGGAACCGCGGCGAGACCCACGAGGATGAACGTCGGGATCGAGATCCCGGCGACCATCGGATGGAAGTAGCGAAGCAGCTCCTGCAGTCCGAGGAAGTACCAGGGAGCCTTCGACGGGTTCGGCGTGAGGTTGGCGTTCGCGAGCTCGCGCAGCGGCGCGTTCAGGAACGTCGAGAACACCACGAGGCCCACCGAGAGGACGAACATCGCCACGAACTCTTCGATCAGCAGGTGGGGCCACACGTTCACGCGGTCGCCCTGCTCCCGCTCGACCCGCTGGATCCCCTCGGGCGGCACCAGCGCGAGCAACCGGTGCTTGTCCGGGGCGCCCTTCTTCGGCGTGGGGATGTTCCCCGTGGGGAGCGGCGCGGTCCGGGTGGGCGCGCTCGCGGGGGCCGCCGCCACCATCGCCGCCTGCGCCGGAGCGGCTGCCGGCGCTGCCGCTGCGGCCGCCGGCGCCTGGGCTTCCCCGTTCCCTCCGGCGGCGGGCGCGGCGGCGGGCGCCGCCTCCTCCTCGGGATGCGCGGTCTTATAGGCGCGAACCGCCGCCGAGCGTGCTCGACCCTCGGCGACGCGCTTGTCCGTGCCGGCGTCCAGCTGCTCCTTCAGGACGCGATCGAAGACCTCTTGGTCGAGCGGCGTGTCTTCGCGCGCCATCACCGGCCCCCGATCGTCGCCATCAGAGCGGTCCCGAGATCCCGCCGTCCTTGCGGATCCGCCAGAAGTGGACCGCGAGGAACAGCACCAACACGAACGGCAACGCCAGCACGTGGAGCACGTACCAGCGCAGGAGCGTCTCCGGCCCGACGACCACTCCGCCGAGCAGGAGGAAGTTCATCTGCTTCGCGATGAACGGCGAGTAGCCGGCGAGCGAGGTCCCGACGGTCACCGCCCAGATCGCGAGCTGGTCCCACGGCAGCAGGTAGCCGGTGAACGACAGGCCGAGCGTCAGGAAGAGCAGGATGACGCCGACGACCCAGTTGAACTCGCGCGGGGGCTTGTACGCGCCCGTGTAGAACACCCGCGCCATGTGCAGGGCCACGCTGAAGACCATCAGGTGGGCGCCCCATCGATGGAGGTTCCGGACGAAGTCGCCGAAGAACACGGTCGTGCGGATGCCCTGCATGTCCGTGTAGGCCTGCGCGCCGCCGATGTCCGCCTGCTGCCGGTAGAAGAACATCAGGAAGATGCCCGTGACCGTCAGCAGGATGAACAGGAAGAAGGAGAGGCCCCCCAGGCAGAACGTGTAGGTCAGCTTCAACCCGTGCCGCTTCACCTTCACCGGGTGGAGGTGGTAGAGCACGTTGTTCATCGTCGCGAGGGCGCGGTCGCGCGAGGTGTCCTTGTAGCCCTTCCGGAAGATCGAGCCCGGCCGGAAGATCGACTTCCAGACCTCCGAGTCCCGGAGACGGTCGCCGAGCTCGCTGGGCGACGGGGGCTTCAGCTTCAACGCGTTCCCCCTCTCGCGGTCGGCGCGATCATTCCTCCGCCGCCTGTGACGCCGGGACCTCGGCCATCGTCCTCCGACCGCCGGAACCCTCCGGCAGCCGCGCATAGTACAGCGTGTCCGTCGGGCACCGGTCGACGCACACCGAGCACCGTGTGCACGCGTTGTCGTCGACCACGAAGATCGCGGTCGAGTTGAACACCTCGGCCTCGGCGGCCGATGTCTGCGCGCCTTCGACGATCTCCGGAGCGAGCATGAAGATGCAGTTCCAGGGGCAGACGTCCTCGCACGCCCGGCAGAGGATGCAGTTGTCGGGGTCGAGCATCAGGTGCTTCGGGGACTTCACACCCTCGCTGAGCCACGCCGGATCCACCGCCTCGAGCGTGTAGTCCTCGTGGATGTCGACCTCGGTCTTGGTGAAAGGCATCGCTCAGCAGCTCCTACCGGTACCCACCGGTGGGTCGGACGTCGCCGGACTGCCCGCGCAGCTTGCGTCGCCAGTTCTGGAGGACGGCGGAGAGGACGAGCACCGTGACGATCGGGCCGGTCGTGAGGCCCATCGCGATCGCGTCCCGCAGCATCAGGAGCCCTTCGTAGGAGAGCCACAGGAACGACTCGCGCGAGAGGAAGCTCCCGCCCGTGTTGAACGGGTCCCGGAGGAATGCCTCGAGGTCCGTGGGGCCCTGCCACCCGAGCTTCTGCTCGGCGTAGTACATCCACCACGACGGCATCACGGAGCTGGTGATCAGCAGGAAGAACAGGAGAGCCATCGAGAACAGTACCGCGCTGGTCCACGACCACTCGAAGTCCCGCAGGAACGACTCGACATGGCGCTTGACGGTCTGGATCGGTGATCTGGCTACGGTCTCGACCTGGCTCATGCGCTCGCTTGCTCCATGGGCGGGCGAATCATACAACCGGGCCTCGGAGGGCTTCGCGTCGCGGCTCGGCCCCCGCCTCCCACTCGTGAAGGTTTTCACGAGCGACTCCACACTATGTCGCGACCCGGGCACAGACAACCCGAGCCGCCCGCACGACCGGTGGGAGACTGAGCACGATGGTGGGGGGACTGGTCGACACGGGGCTCTCGTCGTGGTGGGCGCCGGCCCTCGCCTTCGCGGCCGGGGTCGTGTCCTTCGCCAGCCCCTGCGTCCTGCCACTGGTGCCGGGCTACGTCTCCTTCGTCACCGGGAGCCGCGCCACCGAGGGCGAGGGCCGGCGCCCGCTCGTGCCGATCCTGCTGTTCATCCTGGGGTTCACGCTCGTGTTCACCCTGCTCGGCGCGTTCGCCGGGACGTTCGTCCCGTTCATCCGCGGCCCCTGGTTCCAGTGGGTCGCGGGGCTCGTGGTGCTCGGGCTCGGTCTGCTGATGCTGGGGTACGCGTTCCGCCGGGGCTCCCCGGGCCTCTACTCGGAGCGCCGGCCGCTCCTCGAGCGGGTGCGACCGGGCCGGGCCGGGGCGTTCCCGCTCGGGATCGCCTTCGCGGCCGGCTGGACCCCTTGCATCGGGCCGGTGCTCGCGGGCATCCTCGCGATCGCGGCGAGCGGCGGCACCGTGAAAGGAGCCGCCCTCCTGGTCGTGTACTCGCTCGGTCTCGGACTCCCGTTCCTCCTCGTAGGGATCGGGGCGGACCGCCTCGTTCGAAGCCTCGGGTGGGTCAAACGCCACTACCGGGTGATCGCCGGTGTCTCGGGTGCGCTCCTGGTCGTGGTGGGCTTCCTGCTGATGACGGGACTCTTCCGTCAGGTCTTCGGGCCATTGGCGCGGTTCGATCCCGGGCTGTAGGTGCGGGCTAGCATCCGGACGCCATGACGACGACGCCCGAAGCCACCGTCCGCCGATCCGTGGCGCTCGTGTGGCGCACGCTGCGCTCGATGCGCACGGCGTTGATCCTCCTGCTGATCCTCGCCGCCGGCTCCGTGATCGGCTCGCTCCTGCCCCAGATCCCGAATTCGCCGGAGCGGGTCGGGCGCTATCTCGACGACCACGGTGTCTGGGGGACGTTCCTCTTCCGCGCGGGCTTCTTCGACGTTTACGGGTCCTGGTGGTTCGCGCTCATCACGACGCTGCTGTTCGTATCACTCGCGGCGTGCCTGTTCCCGAGGACCCGGGCGATGGTGCGCGCACTCCGGCAGCGGCCCGTCCAGGCCCGCGAGTTGGACGCATTCCGGCACCACGCCGAGCTCCGGGTCGACCACGGCCCCGACGTGGTTGCGGCGGATGCGGCCCGCTACCTGCGGCGGAAACGCTTCCGCGTTTCCCGGCAGGACGACGGCGTCGCCGCGGAGAAGGGCGTGCTCCGCGAGGTTGGGAGTCTCCTGTTCCACTGGGCGTTCTTCCTCCTCCTGGTCGGGGTCATCGTGGGCAAGGGGACCGGCTTCACGGGCCGCGCCGTCGTGACCGAGGGCGAGACGTGGATCGACGCGCGCGCGAACTACGACGGCGAGATCCGGACGGGGCGCTACTTCGGAGGAGCACACACGGGACTCGGGATCGAGCTGCTGGACTTCGACGACAGCTACCGACGCAACGGACTGCCGATCGACTTCGTCTCCCGACTCGCGTTCAGTGACCGGGACGGATCGCCGCTGGGCGTGGAGGAGATCCGCGTGAACCATCCGACGTCGCGGGGTGGGGTCCGGATCTTCCAGGAGGGGTTCGGCTGGGCCCCGGTGGTGACGGCCGCGCTCGACGGCGAGCCGATGTGGTCCTCGCCGATCGAGATGACCCGCGACGAGGCGCCGGACGGCGTGCCCGCGACCGCGATGCCGTGGCGCGGCGCGATCAAGCTCACCGCACCCGAGCCCGACGTGATGATCAGCCTCGAGCTCTGGTCGGACTACCGCGCGTTCGCGAACCTCCAACTCACCGGCCGTCCCACGCCGATGCTCGTCCAGTTCGACCCCTTCATCCGGTACTCGGTCTACGTGGGTCGGATCGATGATCCGGCGCGATCGTCGATCGAGACGACCGGCCTCCGGCGGGTCGCGCGCGGCGATCTCCACGCCGCCGGCAGCGACGGGACCGACGTGCCCGGCGTGGGCCAGCTCACGCTGTCGTTCCCGGAGCTCCGGCAGTACTCGGTCCTCCTGATCAGCAAGGACGTCGGCATCCCGATGGTCCTCGCCGCCGCTATCCTCGTTCTCGTGGGACTCATCCCCGCGCTGTACGTCTCCCGACGGAAGGTCTGGGTCCGAGCGGAGGCCGCCCCCGGCGGTGCCCTCGTGAAGATCGGAGGCTTCGCGCTGCAACGCAAGGACTCCTTCGAGAACGAATTCGATGCGATCGTGCGGGCCGTGGGCGCACCGTCGTCCGCGGCGCAGCCCGCATCCGAACGACCGGGTCCGGAGGAGCGGGTGGGAACGTCATGAACGCGGCGAGGCTCTCGAGCACGGCGTTCGACCTGACCCTTTGGCTGTACCTCGGCGCGATGGTCCTGTCCTTCGCGTACCTCGCGGCACGGCGTGACCTGTTCTGGAAGGTGGCTCGCGTGGTCGCGATCGCGGGCGCCACGGCCAACCTCGTGTCGATCGTGGCGCGAGGGGTGGCGGCGCACCGAGTGCCCTGGGGCAACATGTTCGAGTACTCGACGGTGCTCGCGTTCCTCGTGGTGGTGGGGACGCTCGTCTTCGTCGAGGGCGTCGCGAAGATCAAGACCCTCACCGGCTTCTCGCTGATGTTCTCGGTGCTCACGTTGGCGATCGCCGCGATCTTCTTCCCCGTGGAGCCGAGCCCGTTGCAACCGGCGCTCAACTCGTACTGGATCAAGATCCACGTGGTCGCGGCGATCTCGGGTTCGTCGCTGTTCGCGATCGGCGGGATCGCGACGATCCTGTTCCTGATCAAGGATCGGTCGGAGCGCCGGGCGCTCTCCGTCCTCCGTGATGGCACGCCACCGCCGATCATGGGTGGCGCGATCGAGGTCGATGCCCCGCACGACCTCCTCCCGGATCCGGAAGGATCCGGCTCGAGGGCCCCCGAGCCCGGGCGCGGCGGTGTCCTGCCGTCGGCCGCGGCTCTCGATCGCGTGGCCTATCGCGTGATCGCGTTCGCCTTCCCGATCTGGACGTTCGCGGTGATCGCCGGCGCGATCTGGGCACAGGACGCGTGGGGGCGCTACTGGGGATGGGACCCGAAGGAGACGTGGTCGTTCGTCACGTGGACGATCTTCGCGGGTTACCTGCACGCGCGTTCCACGGCAGGGTGGAAGGGCCGCCGCGCCGCCGTGATCGCGGTCGTCGGCTTCATGTCGCTGTTGATCACCTACTACGCCGTGAATCTGTGGATCGTCGGATTGCACTCGTACAAGAACGGATGACGCGTCAAGTGCGGCGAGACCCCGGTGATACAGTGCGCGCGGGCTCGCCGAGCCCGTCCTCAGAAGAGCTCCGGGAGACCGAAGGAACCGTGCGGAACAGGTTGCTCTGGGCGACGGCCGGGATCGGCCTCCTCCTGCTGTTGAGCGGCTGTGCACCCGACGCCACCCAGGACACGCTCCAGCCGCAGGGGCCGTACGCGCAGAAGCTGAAGGACCTCTTCATCCCCGTCTTCTGGGTCGCCGTGTTCGTCTTCATCGTGGTCGAGGGCGGCATCGTCTGGATCGCGATCCGGTACCGGCACCGCAAGGGCCGTGAGCGCATGCCGGCGCAGATCCACGGCAACACGCGCCTCGAGATCGGCTGGACGATCGCTCCGGCGCTGATCCTCGCCGGCGTGATGGTGCCCACCGTGGCGACGATCTGGGATCTCGCCCGGAAGCCACCGGACGACGCGATCAACGTCACGGTCCGCGGCCTCCAGTGGTGGTGGGACTTCGAGTACACGGACGACGACATGCGCACGTCATACGGGGACCAGGCGTTCATCAGGACGGCGGACGTCCTCGTGATCCCGGAGGACCGGGTGATCTACCTCTCGCTCGAGGGAGCCGGCGGGGACATCGGGGGGTCGGAGGAAGCCTCCGACTACATGGTGATCCACTCGTTCTGGATCCCCGAGCTCGCCGGCAAACAGGACGTGGTGCCCGGTCGAACGAACCACATCCTGATGCAGGCGGACCACCCGGGCATGTACGAGGGACAATGCGCCGAGTTCTGCGGTCTCCAGCACGGGAAGATGCTCGTGCGGGTGCGCGCGCTCTCGGCCGAGGACTGGGAGGCCTGGGTCGAGAACCAGAAGCGAGCGTCGGCCGAGCCGACCGGTCTCGCCGGGGAGGGGATGGATCTGTTCCTCGAACCACTGTCCGACGGTCGCGGCTCCTGCGTCACGTGTCACGCCGTGGGGGGAACGGACGCCACGGTGCGCGCGGGGCCGGACCTCACGCATTTCGCGGACCCGACCCACGAGTGCTTCGCAGGGTGCAACTGGGAGACGAGTGATGAGGAGGCGTTGAAGGCTTGGCTCCGGAACCCCGACGCCGTGAAGCTGGGGTCGAAGATGCCCAACTACCATCTGTCGGAAGACGAGATCGACGCCCTCGTGGCCTACCTGTACAGCCTGACGTGAGCAGCACGTGCGACGACGGAGTGGATGACCGATGGCGACCGTGACCACCACCGCCCGACAGCGAGAGGGGATCCTCCGGCGTCCGACGGCGATGACCGGGTTCTCGAGCTGGTTCACGACGATCGATCACAAGAAGATCGGGATCCTCTACGGGGCGACCGCGTTCGTGTTCTTCGTCATCGGAGGAGTCGAGGCGCTGCTGATCCGCGCCCAGCTCGCCGGACCGAACGGCACGGTGCTGAACGCCGACCAGTACAACCAGGTCTTCACGATGCACGGGATCACGATGATCTTCCTGTTCGTGATGCCGATGGCGGCCGCGTTCTTCAACTACTTCATCCCGCTGATGATCGGCGCGCGCGACGTCGCGTTCCCGCGCCTCAACGCCTACAGCTACTGGGTGTTCCTCCTCGGGGGCCTGTTCCTCTATTCGAGCTTCCTCCTCGGCGGTGCTCCCAACTGCGGCTGGTTCTGCTACGCGCCGAACTCGATCTTCGAGCCGACGATCGGACCGTCGTTCTACGCGCTCGGCCTGATCATCACCGGGATCGCCTCGACGGCGGGAGCCGTGAACCTCGCGGTCACCGTGATCAACCTGCGGGCGCCGGGGATGTCCCTGTTCCGCGTCCCCGTGTTCGTCTGGATGGGCCTCGTGGTGCAGTTGCTGCTCGCCTTCTCCCTGCCGATCATCACGGTGGCGCTATTCCAGCTGTTGTTCGACCGTGAGCTGGGGACGCACTTCTTCGATCCGACGAAGAACGGGGATCCGATCCTGTGGCAGCACCTCTTCTGGCTCTTCGGACATCCCGAGGTGTACGTGTTGATCCTCCCCGCCTTCGGCATCTTCTCGGAGGTCCTGCCGGTCTTCTCGAGGAAGCCGCTGTTCGGATACCAGTTCGTGGTGTTCTCCGGGATCGCGATCGGCTTCATCGGATTCGGCGTGTGGGCTCACCACATGTTCGCGGCCGGGCTGGGGCCGGTCGCCAACACGGCCTTCGGCGTCACGACGGCGATCATCGCGGTGCCCACCGGCGTCAAGATCTTCAACTGGATGGGAACGATCTACGGAGGCGACATCAGACCCACCTCGGCGATGCTCTTCACCCTGGGCGGGATCATGATGTTCGTGATCGGCGGATTGTCGGGCGTGACGCACGCGATCGTCCCGTCCGACTACCAACAGACCGACACCTACTACATCGTCGCCCACTTCCACTACGTGATCTTCGGAGGCGGCGTGTTCGCGTTCTTCAGCGCGATGTTCTACTGGTGGCCCAAGGTGTTCGGACGTTTGCTGAACGAGCGACTCGGGGTGATCGAGTTCATCCTGATGACGATCGGGTTCAACCTGACGTTCGGACCGATGCACATCCTCGGCCTCCAGGGGATGATCCGGAGGACCTACACGTACCCGGAGTCGCTCGGGCTCACGTTCTGGAACCAGGCCGCCACGATCGGGTCGTTCCTGATCGCCCTGTCCGTCCTGCTGTTCATCGTCAACGTGGTGATCAGCCGAGCGAAGCCCAAGCCCACCGACGTCGCCGACCCCTGGGACGCTCGGACCCTCGAATGGATGACCACCTCGCCGCCCCCCGTTCACAACTTCGACGAGGTGCCCACGGTCCACGCGCTGGACGAGTTCTGGCATCGCAAGTACGTGGAGGACGAGCGGACGGGGCGGCTCGTTCCCGCGCAGGCCGGTGCCGCGAACGGCGACGCCCACGGGCGCGAAACGGACGGACACGGCGACGAACATGGCATCCACCTGCCCAGCCCGTCGTACTGGCCGTTCGTGGCGGCGCTCGGCATGCCGGTGATCGGCTACGGCGTGCTCTTCAACTGGTGGCTCGTCGGGGTCGGCTTCCTGGTCGCACTCATCGGGTTCTACGGATGGGCGATGGAGCCCTCGGTCTCGCCGGAGGGCGGGTAGCGATGGCCGACGTCGCGATCGCGCACGGCGACGGGCATCCCGCCGACCATCCGGAGACGACCACCGGGCTCCCACACACGAAGCTCGCGATGTGGATCTTCCTCGCGTCCGAATGCATGCTCTTCGGCGCCCTGATCACGACGTATGTGCTGTATCGGGGACGCAGCGAGGTCGGCCCCTATCCGGCGGATATCTTCGACATCCCGTACACGTCGGTGTCGTCGTTCGTCCTGCTCGCCAGCTCGCTGACGATGGTGCTGGCACTGTCCGCGGCGCAGGAGCGCGACACCGGACGGATGCGATTGTGGCTCCTCACGACCGCGCTTCTCGGCGTGACGTTCGTCGGGGGTCAGGTCTACGAGTTCACAGCCTTCTACAACGAGGGCCTCCGGCTCTCGACGAACCTCTTCTCGACGACCTTCTACGTCCTGACCGGGTTCCACGGCGTCCACGTCACCGTCGGCGTCCTGATGCTGCTCTCGCTCGTCGGGCTGTCGTCCGCCCGGCGCCTGCCGGAGGATCCCTCGTTCCCGATCGAGATGGTCGGGCTGTATTGGCACTTCGTCGACATCGTGTGGATCGTCATCTTCACCGTGGTGTACCTGATCCCGACGCCGAACCCCGGAGGTCCCGGTGGCCCTTGAGCAACGGGAGGTCGAGGTGCCGACCGAGCACGCGGGGACGCACGGAGGCCATCCGAGCCCGAAGGAATACGTCCGGATCGGCGTGATCCTCGGCGTCCTCACGGCCCTCGAGATCGGCGCGTCGTACGCAGGCGTGAGCACCGGCATCCTGATCCCGACGTTGTTCGTCCTCGCGGTCGTGAAGTTCGCGCTCGTGGTGATGTGGTTCATGCACCTGAGGTTCGACGACCGCCGCTACGCGCGCTTCTTCGTGATGGGTCTCGCCGGCGCGTCGGTGCTCTACCTCATCGTGCTGATCTCGCTCCGGGTCTTCGCCTGATGGTCCTGCCTCCGTTCCACGTGCACCTCGACGTGCTAGCGACGCTCGGCGGGCTTGCCGCCCTGTACCTGCTCGCCGCGGGGCGTCACGAGCGGGCGACGGGCGAGCGGCTGGAGCCCGGACGACGGCGCCGCTTCCTGGGAGGGGTCGCGGTGCTGCTGGTGGGTGCCACCTGGCCGATCCACGATCTCGCCGAGAGCTACCTCTACACCATGCACATGGTGCAGCACATGCTGTTCACGTTCGTGGCGGCGCCGCTTCTGATCACGGGGACGCCGGCCTGGATGTGGCGCGCGATCTTCCCACCCGGTCCGTTGCGGACCGTGTGGGCGCTGCTCACCCGTCCGCTCGTGGCTCTGATCGTCGCCAACGGCGTCCTCCTCTTCATGCACTGGCCCGAGGTCGTCTCCCTCTCGGTCCGCTCCGAGCTCGCGCACTTCTCGTTGCACACGCTGCTCCTGGGCTCCGCGATCGTGATGTGGTGGCCCGTCCTGTCGCCCCTGCCCGAGCTCCCCTCCCTGTCGCGACCGGGGCAGCTCCTCTACCTGTTCTTCCAGTCCCTCGCGCCGACCATCCCGGCCTCGTTCCTGACGTTCGGCACGGAGCCGCTCTATCCGATCTACGCCACCTTCCCCCGGATCTGGGGCATGGACGCGCTCACCGATCAGCTGGTGGCCGGCCTCGTGATGAAGATCGTCGGCGGCGCGATCCTCTGGGTCGTGATCGCGGCGGTCTTCTTCCGATGGGGCCACGAGGAGACGACCGAGGGCTGGGACGCCTTGAAGTTCCGCAACGTCGAACGAGAGATCCGGACGGGGATGAGCCGATGAGCGATCGCGGCGAGCGGCAGAGTCTCCTCCTGCCGATCCTGATCCCGATCGGGGCCCTCGCGGCGATCGTCCTCGTCCTGTTCACGTTCTCCCGCGTGCTGCTCTCGCTCAAGCCGAACGCCGCGACGGCCACGGCGCTCGTCGCGGCCGCGGGGATCATGGCCGTCGCCGCGTTCGTCGCGTCGCGGAGGAGCGTCACCGGGGCTGCTCTCGGCGCGTTCGTGGGCGCCTCCGCCGGCATCGCGATGCTCGCCGGTGGGATCGCGATCGCGGTGATCGGCCCTCCCGAGGAGGAGGTCGAGCCGTTCCACGCGACGATCGCAGCCCCGGAGGGAGCGATCCAGAGCGGGTTCTCGACGGACGCGTTGACGTTCGAGGCCGACGCCCCCATCGAGCTCGAGTTCGACAACGAGGATCCGGGCGTGGGACACAACGTGCAGATATTCGACGGGCCCGACGAGTCGGCGCCGTCGCTCTTCGACGGCGCCCCGATCACCGGGCCCGACGCGATCCCGTACGCGATCGCCCCGCTCGCCCCGGGGGAGTACTTCTTCCACTGTCGACTGCACCCGGGTACGGCCATGCAGGGGACGATCACCGTCCAGAAGGGTGCCGGCGGGGTCACGGTCGTGGCGAAGGACACCGCGTTCGACACCGATGAGATCCAACTGCCGGCGGATACGCCGTCCACGCTCACCCTGGACAACGAGGATCCGTTCGACCACAACCTGTCGATCTACGAGGACGACTCGGCCTCCGGTGAGCCCCTGTTCACGTTCGAGCCGTTCGCAGGTCCGGCGTCCAAGCCGTTCGACGTGCCGGCGATCCCGGAGGGCGAGTACTACTTCCATTGCGATATCCACCCCACGATGAACGGAACGGTCGTGGTGGCGCCGGGTCCGCCGCCGGGAGAGGGCGGTGGGGCTCCGCCCGGCGAGGGGAGTCCGAGCGCTTCGCCCGAAGGGGGCGGCTGAGGCCACTGGTAGCGTGGCCGCCGTGCCACGTCGGGCCGTTCCCATCCTGCTCTTCGCGCTCCTCCCGATGCTCGGATCCTGCAGGGCGGACGACTCGGTGTTCGGCGTCGCCGAGCAGGATGCGCCGTTGCCGCGACTCGCCGGAGAGACCGTCGACGGCGCCCACCTGGACGCGGGGTCCTACGCCGAGGGCAGCGTTCTCGTGATCAACGTATGGGCCGACTGGTGCGCCCCGTGCCGGCGGGAGCAGCCGCAGCTCGTGCGTCTGGCGGATCGGTACGAGGACGACGATGTGCGGTTCCTCGGGATCAACTACCAGGACGATCGCGATGCGGCCAAGGCATGGATCGAGGAGTTCGGTGTGCCGTATCCCAGCCTGTTCGACCCCTCAGGCCGGTCGGCGGTCGACCTCGGGTTCCCCGCCCTGCCGGACACCTACGTCGTCGACCGATCCGGAACGATCCGATGGGTGGTGTACGGCGAGACGGACGAGCGCGAGCTCGCGGGCCTGATCGACGACGTGCTGGCCTGACGTCTCAAGCGTGGAGCAAGGCATCCGCGCCGACCGCGCCGAAGAGCCCCGCGAGGTACAGGATCGAGAACGAGAACAGCCGACGCGTCCGTTCGGCATCCGCGCTTCGCCAGACCAGCAGCGATCGGTAGACGAACGAGCCTCCGAGCAGCACCGCGGCGCCCGTGTAGATCGGCCCCATGTGTCCGACGGGCACCAGCACCAGTGTCGTCGCGAACAGCACGAGGGAGTAGAGGAGGATCTGCCGACGGGTCTCGTCCTCGCCGCGGACGACCGGCAGCATCGGGACGCCCGCCGCCGCGTAGTCGCCCGAGAACCGCATCGCGAGCGCCCAGAAGTGGGGCGGCGTCCAGACGAAGACGATCGCGAACAGGACGATCGCCGGCCAGGCGAGACCCCCGGTGACGGCCGCCCACCCGACCAGCGCCGGCACCGCGCCGGCCGCGCCGCCGATCACGATGTTCTGCGCCGTCGTGCGCTTCAGCCACATCGTGTACACGAAGACGTAGAAGGCGATCGCCGACAGTGCGAGGACCGCGGCCAGCACGTTCACCGCGACCGCGAGGAAGTAGAAGGCGATCGCGCCCAGGGCGAAGCCGAACCGGAGCGCCTGCTCGGGCTCGATCGCGTGGGCGGGGAGCGGCCGCTGCCGGGTCCGTCGCATGATCGCGTCGATGTCCCGGTCGAGGTACATGTTGATCGCGTTCGCGGAGCCGGCCGCGAGCGACCCGCCCGCCAGCGTAGCCAGGATCAGCCACGGGGAAGGGAGTCCCTCGGCGGCGAGCAGCATCGCCGGCACCGTCGTGATCAGCAGCAACAGGACGATGCGCGGCTTCGTGAGCCGGTAGTAGGCGGTCACGGTGTCGCGGAGCGAGGGACGCTCGCCGGTCGCATGTTCCTCCGGGCCGGGCTCCGGTTCGGTGGAGGTGTCGCTCAGCCTCGACGCGGTGGCGAGCGCCACGACCGTGGCCCAGATCAGGACGGACAGCGCCACGTGCGCCACGACCGCCCAGGGCTGGAGCCGCGTCCACACGTTGGCCGCACCGACCAGGATCTGGGCGGTGAAGAGCACCAGGGCGGTCGAGGAGAGCCTGACGAGGACATCGCGGCGCCGGGAGTCCGTCCGCGCCCGGATCGCGGTCCAGAGCACGAGCAGCATCGCGATCGCGGCGAGCGCGCGGTGCAGGAACATCGCCGTGGCCGCGCCGCCGAGCGTCGGTACGAGCCTGCCGTCCATCAGCGGCCAGTCCGTGAAGACGAGCTGCGCGTCGCTGGCGCGCACGTACGTGCCGACGAGGAGCAGCGTCCCGACGACCGTCGCGAGCAGGAGCGCGAGCCGCGAGAACGGTCGGGCGCCCGGAGCGAACGCGCCTCTTTCCTTCGCGCCCGCGCCTCCGATGGCATCGGCGCTGAAGGCGCTTGCGACGTACGTCACGTCGGCGATCAACAGGAGCGCCGCCACGAAGTGCACCGTGACCCACCACGGGGCGAGCTCGGTCGCGACGACGATCGCGCCGACCCCCGCCTGCGCCAGCACGAGCGGGAAGGCGAGGACCGCCGGCCACAGGAGCCGGGGTCGCTCTCTCGAGGTCTTGATCGCGGCCACGCCGGTGAGCGCCGTCAGCACCGCGACGAGGAACGCCATCGTGCGATGGGAGAACTCGATCAGGGAATGGACCGTCCCCGAGGGGAACAGGTGGCCGGGCTCACACGCCGGCCAGGTGGAGCATCCCAGCCCGGAGCCCGTCCCACGGACGAGCCCACCGATCGCGAACAGCGCGATCGTCGCGATCGCGGTGACGAGCGCGAGGGACCGGAAGCGGGAGTGGGTGAAGACCATCGCGACGTCGGCATGATAGTCGCGGCCCGGTGCGCCCTCGGCCTTGCGATACTGCCGCGGTGACCGGGGATCTCCGCTCGAGGGTCGATGCCGTGCTCACGACCTTCCTCGACGAGCGGCTCCGCGCCGTGGACCTGCTCGATCCGGTGGCTCGCCCGCCGATCCAGGAGATCGGGCGTCTCCTCGCAGCCGGCGGGAAACGGATCCGGCCCGCGTTCTGCTACTGGGGCTTCCGCGCCGCCGGGGGTGAGGATCGCGAGGGCACCGACGAACCGATCGTGCGAGCCGCGTCGGCGCTGGAGCTCCTGCACACGATGGCGCTCGTCCACGACGATCTGATCGACGGCGCCAAGGAGCGACGCGGCGTTCCGTCGACGGCCGCATGGTTCGCGGAGCGAGCGGAGGAGCTCGAAGCGAGGGGGGAGCCCACGGCGTTCGGCCAGACGATGGCCCTGCTCGTCGGAGATCTGGCAGCCGTGCTCGCAGACCACCTGCTGCTGGAGTCGGGGTTCTCATCGGACGCGTTAGCGGGTGCGCTCGCCGTGTACCACCCGATGCGGGAGGAGATGGCGATCGGCCAGTACCTCGCGCTGGCGGGGTCGGGTGATGCCGTGGCCCCGGACGGGGCCGGTCGCGTCGCCGCCCTCAAGGGCGGTGGGTACACCGTGGAAGGCCCGTTGCGGATCGGCGCCGCCCTGGCCGGAGGAACCCCCGCGGTCGGGGAGTGTCTGTCCCGGTTCGGTCGTCCGCTCGGGGAGGCCTTCCAGCTCCGGGACGATCTCACCGACGGCGACGCGGCCCCGGGTGTCACCGTCGAGACCGTCGACGGTCGCGTCGCCGACGCGAAGGCTGCGCTCGATCCTGACGTCCTGGTCGCGGACGTCGTTCCTTTCCTCCGACGGCTCGCGGACGAGGTGGCGACGTGACCGAAGACCTCGAGATGCTTCGGCGGCTCTTCCGCGACCAACCGGCGTGCCGGGTGGCGACGGTGCGACCCCACGGTGGCCCGCACGTCGCGACCCGCTGGTTCGTGTGGATGTCGGATGCGCTCTACGTCGCGACCCGTGTCGGCGACACGACATGGGAGGCGCTCGAGCACGACGCACGCGTCTCCCTCCTCGTCGATCGCGGCCGCGAGTGGAACGACCTCTCCGGCGTGCGGATCGAAGGCGTCGCGGAGCTCCTGCCCGCGGAGCACCCCGACCTGCGCCAGCCGATGTCCGCTTGGCACGAGAAGTACCGGACGCTGTTCGCGGGCGATGGGTTCGAGCGCTTCACGGCCGCGATCCCGAAGCTCGGGTTCCTCCGGGTCGTGCCCGCCGTCGTGGACGCGTGGGACCACGGCTGAGACCTCCGTGCGATAGGGTGCTTGTGAAAGGTTTCACGAGCGCCCGACGGGGCTCCTGAGGGGAGGCGCGCGTGCCCGAGCGGATCGAGACCGACGTCCTGATCGTCGGCGCCGGCCCAGGTGGATCGGCGGCCGCCTATCACCTCGCCCGTCACGGCATCGACGTCCTCGCGGTCGACAAGGCGACGTTCCCGCGCGAGAAGGTCTGCGGCGACGGGCTGACCCCCCGGAGCGTCGGCGCCATCGAGCGGATGGGCGTCGACACCTCGGATCCGGGTTTCGAGCGTGTCATGGGGCTCCGCGTGCATTCCAAGGACGTCACGATCGACCTCCCGTGGCCGGAGCTCGAGACGTGGCCGAACTACGGGCTCGTCATGCCGCGGCTGGGGTTCGACCATCTCCTGCTCGAACGCGCGAGGAAGGCGGGCGCGCGGGTCCTCGAGGCGACGGACGCCCGCCTCCCGCTGATGCACGACGGGTGGGTCGTCGGGGCCGAGACGGTGCCCGCGGGCGACCCCGATTCGGAGCCCACGGAGATCCACGCCCGGTTCACGATCTCGGCCGACGGCGCCGCGAGCCGCTTCGCGGCCCCGGCCGGCGTCCGCCGCGACGACTCCCGGCCCCTGGGAATCGCGGCGCGCCGCTACTACCGCGCGCCGAACCTCGGCGGCCCCTGGTTCGAGTCCTGGCTCGACCTGTGGGAGGGAGACATGCTCCTGCCGGGCTACGGATGGCTCTTCCCGATGGCCGACGGGCGTGTCAACCTCGGCGCGGGCCTCCTCAGCACGTTCCGGAACTTCAAGGACATCTCCGCGACGCGGCTGTTCGCGGCCTTCGCCACGATGCTCCCCGAGGACCGCGGGATCTCCGAGGACACCGCCGACGGTCGCATGCTCTCCGGCCCCCTGCCGATGAGCCTGAATCGGGCGCCCCAGGCCGTTCCGGGCATGCTGGTCGTCGGCGACGCTGCGGGAGCGGTGAACCCCATGAACGGCGAGGGGATCGCCTACGCGATCGAGACCGCGGAGATGGCCGCCGAGCTCCTCCACGAGGCCCTCGTCAAGGACCGTCCCGGGCTCGCGATGCTCTACCCGCAGGCGCTCCGTGAGCGGTACGGACGCTACTTCCGTCTCGGCCGCGGGTTCGCGAAGCTCGTCGGCAAGCCGGAGATCATGGGGCCTGCCACGAAGTACCTCCTGCCCAACCCTAGGGTCATGGGGTTCGCGATGCGGATGATGGCGAACCTCACGGACGGCCGCGACGGGGACCGGCAGGACAAGCTCTTCTACCTGCTCGAGAGGCTGGCACGCGCGTCGTGACCGTAGGATTGCCGTCCGTGGGTCCGCACGGCTCCCTCGTCTCCGTGGTCGCGGCGGGACTGAGCGACTACCTGCCGATCCTCCTGATGGCGGTGTTGGCGATCGTCTTCGCGGTGGCGTCGCTGGGAGCGTCGGCGCTGCTCCGGCCCCGTCGACCGAACCGGCCGAAGCTGTCTGCCTACGAGAGCGGGAACGATCCCGTGCGGCTGCCGGGCGGAGAGCGTTTCAGCGTCAAGTTCTACGTGGTGGCGATGCTGTTCATCATCTTCGACATCGAGACGATCTTCCTCTTCCCCTGGGCCGTTACGTTCCGCCAGCTCGGTCTGTTCGGGTTGATCGAGATGGCGATCTTCATCGCGCTCGTGTTCGTCGCGTACGTCTACATCTGGAAGAAGGGCGGTCTCGATTGGTCCGCGACGCCCCCGGAGCTGCTGGACGACGAGGACGGCGAGGAGCCGGTGGCGGCAGGGGAGGTGTCGCTCGGTGCCCGTTGAGCGCGTGGAGGGGCACGTCACCGGACGAACGCCCGAGGAGGTCGAGGACGAGATCCGCAAGGGCGTCCTGCTGACCACGCTCGATCGTGCCGTCAGCTGGGCGCGCACGCAGTCGATGTGGCCCGCGACGTTCGGGCTCGCTTGCTGCGCGATCGAGATGATGTCCGCCGGCGCCGGGCGCTACGACCTCTCCCGGTGGGGGATGGAGCTCTTCAGGGCATCGCCGCGTCAAGCCGACCTGATGATCGTGGCGGGGCGGGTCTCCCAGAAGATGGCGCCCGTCCTGCGCCGCGTCTACGACCAGATGCCCGAGCCGAAGTGGGTCGTCTCGATGGGCGTCTGCGCCTCCGCCGGCGGCATGTTCACGAACTACGCGATCGTGCAGGGCGTCGACACGATCGTGCCCGTGGACATCTACGTCCCGGGCTGCCCGCCCAAGCCGGAGATGTTGATGTTCGGCATCTTGAAGCTGCAGGAGAAGGTCCGGACGACGGGGACGATCCGATGAAGGCGGTCGCACTCGCCGACAGGATCCGGGGGGCGTTCGACGACGTGCTGCTCGCGCGCGACGAGGTCACGCTGCTGGTCGGTCGGGAGGAGCTGGTGGACACGCTCGTTCGCCTCCGGGATCAACCCGACCTGTCGTTCGGGTTCCTGTCGAGCCTCACCGCCACCGACCACCCGGGCAAGGATCCGCGCTTCTGGGTCGCCTACGAGCTCCGGTCGGTCGAGCATGCCCACCGGATGCGCGTGAAGGTGGGTCTCCAGGAAGACGATCCGCACATCCCGTCGATCACGACCCTCTTCCCGACCGCGAACTGGCACGAGCGCGAGGTCTGGGACCTGTTCGGCCTCGTCTTCGACGGGCATCCCGATCTCGATCGGATCCTGCTCCCCGACGACTGGGAGGGGCATCCGTTGCGCAAGGACGAGGAGCTCGGCGGTGTCGGCACGCAGTACCACGGCGCGTTCATCCCGCCCGTCGACGAACGGACGATGCCCTGATGGCGATCGGTCACGAGCCCAGGATGGGTGGGGATGGCGTCGGTGAGGAGATGGCGCAGGCGCGCGACGAGCTCCGGAGCCGTCCGGAGATCCGTGACCACGTCACCGGCGAGGTCCGCCAGGAGACGATGATCATCAACATGGGGCCGCAGCACCCCTCGACCCACGGGGTGCTCCGGCTCCTCCTCGAGCTGGACGGCGAGACGGTGATCCGCTGCAAGCCGATCGTGGGGTACCTGCACACCGGCATCGAGAAGAACACGGAGTACCGCACCTGGGTCCAGGGCGTCGCCTACGTGACCCGCGCGGACTACCTCTCCCCGTTCTTCAACGAGCTCGCCTACTGCCTGTCGGTCGAGCGGCTCCTCGGGATCGAGGCCCCGCCCCGCGCGCAGGTCCTCCGCGTGTTGCTCTGCGAGCTGAACCGGATCGCCTCGCACCTGGTGTGGGTGGCGACCGGCGGGATGGAGCTGGGCGCCGTCTCCGTGATGCTGTACGGGTTCCGGGAGCGCGAGCTGATCCTCGACATCTTCGAAGCCGTCACCGGGCTCCGCATGAACCACTCGTTCATCCGGCCCGGCGGGGTGATCATGGACCTGCCTCCGGACGGCGCGCGCAGGATCGCGAAGTTCCTCGACTCGATGCCCGCGAGGATCGACGACTACGAACGGCTGCTCAACGACAACCCGATCTGGTTGGAGCGCAACGTCGGCGTGGGCATCCTGTCCGCCGAGGACGCGCTCGCCTTCGGCGTGACCGGGCCGCTCCTGCGCGCGGCCGGGATGCCGGTGGACCTCCGCAAGGACGAGCCGTACAGCGGCTACGAGACCTACGACTTCGACGTGCCCGTCCGGACCGAGGCGGATTCGTACGCGCGCTACCTGGTGCGGATCGCGGAGATGCGCGAGTCGCTGCGGATCGTCGAGCAAGCGCTCGAGCGCCTGCAGCAGCCCGGCCCTGTGATGGTCGAGGACCCCAAGGTCGGCTGGCCGGTGAAGCTCTCGGTGGGGCCCGACGGCATCGGCAACGACGAGGCGTACCTCCACCACATCATGGAGGAGTCGATGGAGGCTCTGATCCATCACTTCAAGATGGTCACCCAGGGCGTCCGCGTCCCCGAGGGCGAGGTCTACACGACGGTCGAGTCCCCCCGGGGAGAGCTGGGCTACTACGTCGTTTCCGCCAACGACTACCGCCCGTACCGCGTGAAGATCCGCGACCCGTCTTTCGTGAACCTCCAGGCGGTGCCCACGATGGTGGAGGGCGGTCTGATCGCCGACGCGATCGCGGTGATCGCCTCCCTCGACCCGGTGATGGGAGGCGTCGATCGCTGATGCCGATCTTCGAAGGTCCGCGGCTGGATGAAGCGAAGGAGATCCTGCGCCGCTATCCGGAGGGGCGGGAGCGCTCCGCGATCATGCCGCTGCTCTACCTGGCGCAGTCGGTCGAAGGGCACGTCTCCCGCGACGGCCTCCGGGCGGTGGCGGAGATCCTCGGCCGGACCACGGCGGAGGTGGAGGCGGTCGCCACGTTCTACACGATGTATCGCTTGCGCCCGACCGGGACACACGTCGTGAGCGTGTGCACGAACCTCGCCTGCATGCTTCGCGGCGGACGGGAGGTCCTCGAGGCCGCTCTCGAGGCGACCGGGATGCGTCACGGCGAGGAGCGATCCGACGACGAGATGTTCACCGTGCATGAAGAGGAGTGCCTGGGCGTGTGCGACCTCGCCCCCGTCGCGCAGGTGAACTTCGCGAACCACGACCGGGTCACGCCCGAGCGGATTCGGGAGCTGATCGCGGGGCTGCGCGACGGCGAGATCCCCGAGCCGTCGCGAGGCGGACCCGCGATGGACAGCTTCAAGGCCGCGTCGCGCGTGCTCGCAGGGCTCGAGGAGGTGCCGGCGTCGTGAGCGTCACGTTCGAGCGGCGGCTCACGCGGGACTGGGACGACCCCGGCGTGATCGGCATCGACGGCTACCGAGCCAAGGGTGGGTACGAGGCGCTGAAGAACGCCCTCACGATGGAGCCCGCCGCCATCATCGACACCGTGAAGGCTTCCGGCCTCCGTGGCCGCGGCGGCGCCGGATTCCCCGCGGGCATGAAGTGGTCGTTCGTCCCGACGACCACGGGCAAGCCGACCTACGTGGTCGTGAACTTCGACGAGTCCGAACCGGGGACGTGCAACAACCGGGAGCTCGTGGATCGCGACCCGCACCGCCTGCTCGAAGGCACCGCGATCGCCGCGCTCGCGATCGGATGCCGCACCGCGTTCATCTACGTCCGGGGCGAGTACCTGGCGCAGAGCCTGATCCTCGGGACGGCGATCGGGGAGGCCTACGAGGCGGGCTTCCTCGGGACCGGGATCGCGGGGAGTGACGTCGACCTCGACATCGTGCTGCACCGCGGCGCCGGCGCCTACATCTGCGGCGAGGAGACCGCGCTCCTGAACTCCCTCGAAGGGTTCCGCGGGCAGCCCCGCCTGCGTCCGCCGTTCCCGGCGGTGGAGGGGCTGTACGCCTCGCCGACCGTGATCAACAACGTGGAGACGCTGATGAGCGTCCCCGACATCGTCCTCCGCGGCCCGGAGTGGTTCCGCGAGCTCGGGACCGAGAAGTCCCCGGGCACGAAGCTGTTCACGATCAGCGGCAAGGTGGAGCGTCCGGGCAACTACGAGCTCCCGCTCGGCACGCCGCTCCGCGTCCTCCTGGAAGACGTGGCGGGGGGCGTCCTCGGCGGGCGGTCGCTGAAGGCGTGGACCCCCGGCGGATCGTCGACGCCCCTGCTCACCGCGGACCACATCGACACGCCGCTCGACTACGAGTCCGTGGCCGCGGCGGGGTCGCTGCTGGGGACCGGGGCGGTCATGGTCCTCGACGACACGGACTGCGTCGTCGACGCCGCCCAGCGGATGACCCGCTTCTACGCCAACGAGTCCTGCGGGAAGTGCACGCCGTGCCGGGAGGGCACGTGGTGGGCGGAGCGCGTGCTCGGGAGGATCGAGGAGGGATACGGCCACGCGGAGGACCTGCCGGTGATGCGGGACATGGGGAAGCACATCATGTTCCGCGCGTTCTGCGCGCTCGCCGACGGCGCCGCGGCGGTGATCGACTCGAGCCTCAAGCACTTCGCCGAGGAGTTCGAGGAGCACGTGCAGCTCGGGCGATGCCCGTTGCGTTTGGAGCACGAGGTGGCCGTATGAGCGACCCGATCACCCTCACGATCGACGGCAAGGAGGTCACCGTTCCGGCGGGCACGCTGATCATCCGGGCCGCGGAGCAGCTCGGCATCGAGATCCCACGGTTCTGCGACCACCCGCTGCTCAAGCCCGCCGGAGCCTGCCGGCAGTGCTACGTGCGGATCGAGGGCCAGCCGAAGCTCGCCACCTCCTGCACGATGCCGGTCGCCGCGGGTATGTCGGTGATGACGCAGGCGAGCGACGAGGAGGTCGCCGATGCACAGCGCGCGAACCTGGAGTTCCTCCTGCTGAACCACCCCCTCGACTGCCCGATCTGCGACCGGGGTGGGGAGTGCCCGCTGCAGGACCAGGCGCTCGCGTACGGACCGGGGGACAGCCGGTTCCGGGAGGCGAAGCGCGTCTTCAAGAAGCCGATCCCGCTGTCGCCCCTGGTGGGCCTCGATCGGGAGCGGTGCGTCCTCTGCGCCCGCTGCACGCGGTTCTGCGACGAGATCTCGGGCGATCGGTTCCTCGAGCTGTACGCGAGGGGGGCCGGGGAGCGCGTCGCGATCGCGGCGGGCGAGGATTTCCGGTCCCCGTTCAGCGGGAACACGGTCCAGATCTGCCCCGTGGGTGCGCTGACGTCGGTTCCCTATCGGTTCGCCGCCAGGCCGTTCGATCTCACGTACGGGGACTCGGTCTGTCCGCATTGCTCCGCGGGCTGCAACCTCCGGGTGGACCTCCGGCGCGGCGAGGTCGTCCGCCACCTCGCCCGCGACGAGTACGAGGTGAACGACGCCTGGCTCTGCGACAAGGGTCGGTACGCGTTCCGGTTCCCGGACTCGCCGGAGCGGGTCACGACGCCGTTGATCCGCGACCACGGATTGGAGCCCGCGTCCTTCGGGGAGGTCCTGACCTCGATCGCCGGCTGGGTCGACGGCGCACGGGTCGGGATACTCACCGGCGGGCGTCTGATGGACGAGGACTACTACGCGCTGTCCAAGCTCGCGCGGACGGTCTTCCGGACGAACGACCTCGACCACCGGCGTGATCACGGCGCCGGGGTCGTCGAGGGCGCGATCGCCGGAGGTGGGATGCCCGTCACGTACCGGAACGTCGAGGAAGCGAAGGTGATCCTCGTCGCCGGCCTCGATGCGGAGCAGGAGGTGCCGATCCTGCATCTCCGGCTCCGGAAGGCCGCGGTGCGCGGCGCGCGGATCGTCGTGCTCCATCCGCGGCGCACGCGTCTGTGGGACGTCGCCGAGCACATCCTCTGCCGGCCGGGCGACGAAGCGTGGCTCTTGGAGAAGGAGGAGGGTCGGCACCGTCCTGAGATCGAGGCCGTCGCGGCCGCGTTGCGGGAGGCGGGAGATGCCGGGCTCGTCGTGGCGGGGCCGCGGCTCGCCGACCACCCCCAAGCGGTCGATCGGGCGCGGACGCTCGCTTCGGACACGGGGGTCCGGTTCGCCTACGTGACCCGGCGCGCGAACGACCGCGGCGCGCTCGTCGCCGGCGTCCACCCGTGGCTTCTCCCGAACGGGCGCTCGTACGTCGACGAGGACCGCGCCGAGGTCGAGAGCGTCTGGGGGCCGCTCGACATCCCGGACCGGGGTCGCGACTGGCGCGGGATCCTGGAAGCGGCGGCGAACCGGGAGATCGACGTGCTGTACCTGATCGGCGTCGACCCGCTCCGGGACTACCCGGACGCGGCGCTCGCCCGACGGGCCCTAGAGAACGTGCCGCGCAAGGTGGTGCAATCGCTCGAGCTCGGTTCCCTCGCCCGCTATGCGGATGCGTTCCTGCCGGCAGCCGCCTTCCTCGAGAAGGAGGGGCACGTGACCACCTGGGAGGGTCGAGGCCAGCGCCTCCAGCGCGTTCGCGACCCGCTCGGGATGTCCCGGCCCGACTGGGAGATCTTCGCGAGCCTCGCGCTCGCGTGCGGCGGTGACTTGGGGTTCGAGACGCTGGACGAGCTCCACGAGGAGATGGGATCGCTCCTCGCCCCGCGAGCGACGCGCCCCCTCGCCGTCGCCGATACCGGTGCCGCGCCGACCCCCGTCGAGGACGGCGAGCTCCTGCTCTTCACGTACCCACTCCTCGTGGACGAGGGCCGCCTGTCCGAGGGTGCCGATGAGCTGAAGGCGGCCCTCGCCGACCCGCCGTTCCTGGAGATCCATCCGGAGGACGCAGGTCCGGCAGGCGTCACCGACGGGGCCGACGTGCGAGTGAAGACCGCGGCCGGGGAAGCCACGCTGCCCGCCCGCATCACCGACCACGTGTCGGAAGGCTCGCTCTTCGTCCCCTTCGACCAGGTGGGGTTCGCCGCGAACACGATCCTGCAGGGCCGCTTCTCGATCGCGGCCACGATCGAGTCCGTCGACGCGCTCGCGGACGGGGATCCGGTCGAGGTCGGTGCGGGGGGTGCGGCCTAGGTGGACTGGCTCGACTGGCTACTGCTGATCGCCCGCGTCGTGCTCGTCTTCTTCGGGCTGCTGATCTCGGTGCTGCTCTACATCTGGTTCGAGCGGAAGGTCATCGCCGATCTCCAGACGCGGAAGGGCCCGATGCGCGCCGGCCCGCGCGGGATATTGGTCACGCTCGCCGACGGGATCAAGCTCTTCTTCAAGGAGGGCATCGTCCCGACGAACGCTGACCGGCGCGTCTACCTGCTGGCTCCGGTGCTGGCGATGTTCCCGGGCTTCCTCGCGTTCAGCACGATCCCGTTCGGAACCGGCACCACGCTGTTCGGCCGGAAGATCCCGTTCCAGCTCGTCGACCTCGATATCGGCATCCTCTGGGTCCTGGCGATGACCTCGATCGCCGTCTACGGGGTGGTCCTCGCGGGATGGGCGAGCGGGTCGAACTACCCGCTCCTCGGCGCGGTTCGCTCGACGGCGCAGATGATCTCCTACGAGGTGGCGATGGGGCTCTCGCTCGTCGCAGTGCTGATGTACGCCGGCCACCTCTCCTTCTCGGAGATCGTCGCCGCGCAGGATCGCGTGTGGAACGTGGTGCCGATGTTCCCCGCGTTCGTGGTGTACCTGATCTGCGGCATCGCCGAGACGAACCGGCCGCCGTTCGATCTCGCCGAGGCCGAGACGGAGCTCGTGGCGGGCTTCCACACGGAGTACTCCGGGATCACGTTCGCGATGTTCTTCCTCGGCGAGTACGTCTCGACCGTGACCGTCGCCGCGATCGGCGTGACGCTGTTCCTCGGAGGATGGCGAGGGCCGGCGCCGGACTTCCTCCCTGCCCTCTGGCCGTTCCTGTGGTTCCTGCTGAAGGTCACGCTCGTGATCTACCTGTTCGTTCTGATCCGCGGCACGCTCCCGCGGGTCCGGTACGACCGGTTGATGGCGTTCGGCTGGAAGGTCCTGATCCCCTTCGGACTCGTCTGGGTGCTCATCACCGGGGCGATCGTGGTGCTGCCCACCGAACTGGAGCTCGACCGAGGGACCGTGTTGACGTGGGCCGCGATCGCGCTCGGTGCGACCTTGCTCCTCTCGTTCCTGCCGATCGGCCGCGCGTCGAGACGTGAGGAGGTGCCCCGATGACGGACGAGCAGCGCCGGGAACGGAACTTCCTCGCGGACACGGGCGCCGTGCTGAAGGGCATGGCGACGGTCTTCAAGCAGACGTTCCGTCCCGACGACACCGAGGAGTACCCGAAGGTGATCGCCGAGATCCCCGAACGCGCGCACACCGGTCGCCACCGGCTGAACCGGCACGACAACGGCCTGGAGAAGTGCATCGGCTGCGAGCTCTGCGCGTTCGCCTGCCCGGCCGACGCGATCTGGGTGGAGGGGGAGGACAACGATCCCGAGCACCCGACGTCGCCGGGGGAGCGCTACGCGAAGGACTACCAGATCAACTACCTGCGCTGCATCATGTGCGGCCTCTGCGTCGAGGCCTGCCCCACGCGGGCGCTCACCCTGACGAGCTACTTCGAGATGGCGTACACCTCGCGGGAGGACGCGATCCTCACGAAGGAGCAGCTCCTGGAGCCGCCCCCGGAGCTCGGCACCACCCCGGGGGCGAAGGAGGGGCTGTAGGCGTGCCGCTCGACAACGTCGTGTTCTGGGTGTTCGCGCCGATCTCGGTGGCGTCGGCCGTCGGGATGCTCCTGATGCGCAATGCCGTGCACGCCGCCCTGTTCCTCGTCGTGAACTTCTTCTGCCTCGCGGTCTTCTTCCTGATCCTGGACGCGCCGTTCCTGTTCGCCGTCCAGATCATCGTGTACGCCGGCGCGATCATGGTGCTGTTCCTCTTCGTGATCATGCTGCTCGGCGTGGACCGGGGGGACGATCTCCGCGAGCGACTGGTCGCACAGCGGCCGCTCGCGCTGGCCCTGGCCGCCGGCTTCGTCATCGAGATCACCCTCGCCGTGCGGACGGGGATCGGGTTCGCGACGAAGGCGCCCGGCGGCTTCGACGCCGTGAACGATCCCGGGAACGCGCAGGCGGTCGCCACGGTGCTGTTCCGCGAGTACTTCCTCCCGTTCGAGGTGACGTCCGTCCTGCTGATCATCGCGGCGATCGCCACGATGGTGCTCGGGCAGCGGAAGGCCCGCGCCGTGACCCAGGCCGAGCTCCAAGCGATGGGCGCCACGAAGGAGACGGGCGTGTGAGGACGCCGATCGCGCACTTCATCGTGCTCTCGGGAGTGCTCTTCACGCTGGGCACGCTCGGTGTGCTCCTCCGGAAGAACGCGTTGCTGATCTTCATGTCGGTCGAGCTCCAGCTGAACGCGGTGAACCTCGCCCTGGTGGCGTTCTCGCGGATGCACCTCGCGCTCGACGGCCAGGTGTTGGCGTTCTTCTCGATGGTGGTGGCGGCGGCAGAGGTGGTCGTGGGTCTCGCGATCATCGTGGCCGTCTATCGGCGCCGAGGCACCGTCGACGTCGACGAAGCGAGAGGTCTGGCGGGCTGATGGAGGCCACGAAGGGCCCGGAAGGTTTCACGATCCTCTGGCTCATCCCCCTGATCCCCCTCGTGATCGCGACCTGCAACCTGTTCCTCGGACGACGCATCGGGCGGCTCGCCGGGGTCCTGGCTGCAGGGGCGGTCGCGCTGTCGTTCCTGTTGTCGCTCGTCCTGGTCGTGGATCTGCTGGGGCTGACGCACGATGCGCGCGTCAGGATCACCCATCTCTTCGACTGGGTCTCGGTCGGCCGGTTCTCGGTCGGCGCGGATCTCCGGCTCGATGTGCTCTCGGCGACGATGATCCTGGTCATCACCGGCGTCGGGCTCCTGATCCACGTCTACGCGATCGGCTACATGGAGGGCGACGCTCGCTACGGACGGTTCTTCGCCTACCTGAACCTGTTCGTGTTCTTCATGTTGCTTCTCGTCCTGGCGGACAACTACCTCCTCCTGTACGTGGGGTGGGAGGGTGTCGGCCTCTGTTCGTACCTGCTGATCGGCTTCTGGTTCGAGAAGACCGAGAACGCGAGCGCTGCGAAGAAGGCGTTCGTCACCACCAGGATCGGCGACACCGCGATGCTGATCGGACTCGCCTTGATCGTGGCGAAGTTCGGCACGCTCGACTTCGGCGCCGTTCTCGGCGCCCCGGGGGACACGATCGCGAAAGAGACCGCCACCGCGATCTCCCTGCTCCTCTTCGCCGGCGCCATCGGCAAGTCGGCCCAAGTGCCGCTCCACGTCTGGCTTCCCGACGCGATGGCCGGCCCGACACCCGTCTCCGCGTTGATCCACGCGGCCACGATGGTCACGGCCGGCGTCTATCTCGTCGTCCGGAGCGCGCCGCTCTTCGAGCTCTCCGGCGTCGCCCTGACCGTCGTGTTGATCGTCGGGTTGGTGACGGCGCTGTTCGCCGCGACGTGCGCATTGGCGCAGGACGACATCAAGCGGGTCCTCGCGTACTCCACCGTCAGCCAGCTCGGGTTCATGTTCATGGCGGCGGGCATGCGCTTCTACACGGGCGCGATGTTCATGCTCGTCGCCCACGCGTTCTACAAGGCCCTGATGTTCCTGGGCGCCGGCTCCGTGATGCACGGCATGCACGAGGAGACCGATCTGCAACGGATGGGCGGGCTGATCCGACGGATGCCGACCACGGGGTGGACGTTCGTGATCGGGGCCGCCGCGCTGGCCGGCGTGTTCCCGCTCGCGGGGTTCTTCGCGAAGGACCAGATCCTCGAGATCGCGAACCACACCGGGCGGACGTGGATCTACCTCCTGGGGACACTCGGCGCGCTCCTGTCCGCGCTCTACATCGGCCGGCTCGTGTTCCTCGCGTTCTTCGGATCGCCGAGGAGCGAGGAGGCCGAGCACGCCCACGAGTCGCCCTCGGTCATGACGATCCCGCTCCTCGTGCTCGCGGCCGGCGCCGTCCTCGCCGGTCTCCTTCTGTCCACCTCGGCGGAGGGGACCCTGGCGCGGGTGCTCGAGCCCGTCACCGGTCCGGTGCCGGCGGGCGAGGGGCTGTCGACACTCGCCCTCTCGGGGATCGCGACCGCGATCGCGCTGGGCGCGCTCGCCATCGCGTGGTGGGTCTACGCGTCCGGCCGGGTCGAGTGGCTCACCCTCCGCGAGCGGCTCCAGCCGCTCCCGCGCGCAGCGCGGAGCGGCTGGTACGTCGATCAGGCCTATTCCACGCTGTTCGTGAACCCCGGGGCCGCGGCGGCCCGGTTCACCGCGAACGTCTTCGATACGAAGGTCGTGGACGGGCTCGTCAACGGCGTCGGCGCCGGGACGCGCCGACTCGCGGCGGTCGGCCGCCTCCTCCAGACGGGCTTCGTCCGCTCCTACGCGCTCGCCTTCCTCCTCGGCGCCGTCGGCGTCCTCGTCTGGGTGGGAACCCGCCTGTGAACAAGCTGCTCACGCTCACGACGTTCCTCCCACTGATCGGCGCGCTGATGATGCTCGGTGGGGAACGCGGGCTGAAGGAGACGGCGGCGCGATGGGTCGCCCTCGGGGTCTCGCTCGCGACGTTCATCGTGTCCCTCGTCGTGCTCGGGCGCTTCGACCCGGCAGCGTCGGAGTCGTTCCAGATGGTCGAGATCGCGCCATGGGTGCCGTCGATCGGACTCTCCTACGCCGTGGGCATCGACGGCGTCAGCATCTGGATGCTCCTGCTCTCGACGTTCCTGTTCCCCGTCTCGATCCTCGCGTCATGGACGATCACGAAGGACGTCCGTCGGTACCTCGCGGCGATCCTCGTCCTCGAGACCGCGGTGATCGGGACGTTCGTCGCTCTCGACCTCCTGTTGTTCTTCCTCTTCTTCGAGGCGCTCCTCGTCCCGATGTACCTGCTGATCGGCGGGTGGGGCGGCCAGCGCCGCATCTACGCCGCGGTCAAGTTCTTCCTGTTCACGATGGCGGGCTCGGCGTTCCTGCTCGTCGCGATCCTGTTCCTCTACGCGCAGCAGGAAGGCCCGCGACTGTTCGGCTACGCAGCGATGATGAACGCGGCAGCCGATGTGCCGGTCACGACGGCCCGATGGCTGTTCCTCGCGTTCTTCGTCGCGTTCGCCGTGAAGGTGCCGCTCGTGCCGCTCCACACCTGGCTACCCGATGCGCACACCGAGGCCCCGACGGCCGGCTCCGTGTTGCTCGCGGCGCTCCTGCTGAAGGTCGGGACCTACGGGCTGATCCGCTTCAACCTGATGCTGTTCCCGGAGGCGTCGAGGTACTTCGCGACCTTCGTCGGCGTGATCGCTGTGATCGGGATCGTGTACGGCGCGGTGAACGCGCTGGTCCAGACCGACATCAAGCGGCTCGTCGCGTACTCGTCCGTCTCCCACCTGGGCTTCGTCGTGCTGGGGGTGTTCGCGTTCACCCAGCAAGGAGTGACCGGGGGCGTGCTGCAGATGGTGAACCACGGTCTCGCCACTGGCGCCCTGTTCCTGCTGGTGGGGATGGTCTACGAGCGGACCCATACCCGCGACCTCGACAGCATGGGCGGGCTCGCCTCGGTGATGCCGTGGCTGATGGGCGCGTTCCTGTTCACCGCATTCGCCTCCGCCGGACTGCCCGGCCTGAACGGGTTCGTCGGGGAGTTCCTGGTGATCGTGGGCACGTTCGCCGTGAGCACCTGGTTCGGGGCCCTCGCGGCGACCGCCGTCGTGCTGGCCGCGATCTACCTCCTCTGGTCGTACCAGCGGATGGCCTTCGGGCCGGTGCGCGAGGAGCACCGGCTCTTGCCCGATGTGAGCCTTCGCGAGGTCGTGGTGCTGGCGCCGGTACTCGCGCTGCTCCTGGTCTTCGGCGTGGCGCCGAAGCTGCTGACGGACCGCATCGACCCGGCGACCGAGGCCGTGATCGCTCGCGTCGCTCCCGACCATCGGATCGACGTGGGGGTCTCCGAGCGGCTGACCGGGATCTTCACGCTCGACACGGAGGCGGCACCATGATCGGCCAGGCGGCGCTCCCGACGCCCGAGCTCGTCTTCGAGCCGCTGCTGCCCGAGCTCGTGCTCGTGGTGTTCGCGATGGCGGGACTGCTCTACGAGGCGTTGGCGAAGCGGGCCGAGGCGGTCGTGCATCTCTCGATCGGGCTCACCGGTGTGGTCCTCGCCGGCGCGACCAGCCTCTGGCTCTGGGACTGGGACGGGCCGGCCACGGTGCTGGCCGACGCGGTATCGACGGACCGCTTCGCCGTCCTGGCGCGGCTGCTCCTCCTCGTCGTCGCCGCGCTCGGCCTGCTCCTCGGCCACCAGTACTTCGCGAGGTCCGGCGACGAGCAGCGCGGCGAGTTCACCCCGTTGCTCTTGTTCGCGACCTCTGGGATGACGCTGATCGTTGCATCGGCGGACCTGATCCTGACGTTCCTCGCCCTCGAGATCCTGTCGCTCGCGCTGTACGTGCTCACGGGGCTCACCGGCCGCCGGGCGGCGAACGAGGCCGCGATGAAGTACTTCCTGCTCGGCGCGTTCAGCTCGGCGTTCTTCCTCTACGGCGTTGCCATGGCCTACGGCGCGACGGGCACCACCAAGATCGCGGCGATGGCGCTGGCCCTCACCGGCACGGGGGACGGCCAGGCGCTCGCCGTGCTGGGGTTCGCGCTGCTGGCGGTGGGGTTCGCGTTCAAGATCTCGGCCGCGCCGTTCCATATGTGGACGCCGGATGTGTACCAGGGAGCTCCCACACCGATCACCGCCTTCATGTCGGCCGCGACGAAGGTCGCCGCGTTCGGGGCGCTGATCCGGGTCCTGGACGTCGCGTTCCAGGCGCTCGCGTGGGACTGGGCGCCGGTCGTCTGGGGGCTCGCGGCAGCATCGGTCGTGATCGGGAGCATCCTCGCGATCGCGCAGACGAACGTGAAACGGATGCTCGCCTACTCGAGCATCGCGCACGCCGGGTTCATCCTGACGGGGCTGACGGCAGCGGGGTCGTCGGGCATCCGGGCCGCGATGTTCTACCTGGTGGCGTACGCGGCGATGACCGTGGGCGCGTTCGGTACGGTGATGGTCGTGTCCGGTCGAGGGGAGGAGCGGACCCGGATCGGCGATTACACGGGACTCGCCCGCACGAACCCGATCGCGGCCGCCCTGATGACCCTGTTCCTGCTCTCGCTCGCCGGCATCCCTCCGACCGCGGGGTTCATCGCCAAGGTGAGCGTGTTCTCCGCCGCGATCGACGCCGGGTACTGGGTCCTGGCGCTGATCGGGGTGCTGGCGAGCGTGGCGGCCGCCTTCTTCTATCTTCGGGTGATCGTGCTGATGTACATGCAGGAGCCGGAGGCCGGGCCGGCGCCCACCCTCACGGAGAAGGCGGGGATCGGCGCCGAGAACAGCGCCGCCACGGGAGCCGTCCTGGCGATCCCGGCCGCCGCCACGCTCCTCCTCGGCGTGTTCCCCGGTGTGATCGTTGGCATCATCGAGGAGGCGTCGGTGCTGCGATGGTGACGGCGCCGAGGACGGGGAGGAAGAGGGTGTGGGTGCGACGATGAGCAGGCGCGTGATCCCCGGTCTGGAATCACCCGACCCCGTCCTGGAGTCGGAGGTCCGGACGCGCCTCGACCGCGTGGAGGAGGCGCTCCACAAGGCGCTCGCGGAGGCCGATTCCCAGCTGCTGTCCGCCACCGCGAACTATCTCCTGGCGGCGGGCGGGAAGCGGTTCCGCCCGATGCTCGCGCTCCTGTCGGGATACTTCGGCGATCCGGCGGACCCTCGACTGATCCCCGCCTCCGTGTCCCTCGAGCTCGTCCACGTGGCGACCCTGTACCACGACGACGTGATCGACGAGGCGGAGACCCGCCACGGCGTTCCGGCCGCGAACGTCCGCTGGGACAACACCGTGGCCATCCTCACCGGGGACTACCTGTTCGCCCGTGCGTCCGAGGTCGGCGCGGACCTCGGCCCGGAGGTGTGCCGGATCCTGGCGCAGACGATCGCCGTGCTCTGCGACGGACAGATCCGTGAGGTCGATGCCTCCCGCCGTCTCGACCAGACCGAGGCCAACTACCTCGAGGTGATCCGGCGCAAGACGGGCTCGCTGATCGCGGCCTCGTGCCGGTTGGGGGCGATGATGTCGGACGCGCCTCCGGAGCACGTGGACATCCTCGAGGCGTTCGGGGAATCGCTCGGCCTCGCCTTCCAGCTCTCGGACGACATCATGGACATCACGTCCAGCCAGCTCGAGCTCGGCAAGGAGCCGGGCGTCGACATGAAGGAGGGGGTCTACACGCTGCCCGTGCTCCACGCCCTCCGGACGTCACCCGATCGGGAGGAGCTGGCGCGGATACTGAGCACAGGTGTGGACGGCGGGGCCCTCGATCGCGCGCTCGAGATCGTCTCGGGCGGCGACTCGATCGAGCACGCGCGGGCGGCCGTGCGCGACGAGGTCGCTCGCGCGGTCGCCCTCGTCGGGCGACTCCCGGCGGGGCCCGCGCAGCACGCGTTGGTGCAGCTCGCGCGGTTCCTTTCGGCGCGCTGCGGGGCCGACGCGTGGGTCGGTGATGTGGCCTCGGACGGGGCCTCAGGGAGCGAGGGGGATCCTGCTAGGATCCGCGCTCGGGAAGACTTTCACAAGCGTGCCTGACTACTACTCGTCCTACGGTGTCGTGCTGGCGGTCGTGGCCGCGGGAGCGATCCTCGTCGCGGTGGCGTTCACGGCCGCGAAGCTGATCGCGCCCCACCGTCCGCATCCCGCGAAGCTCACCACGTACGAGTGCGGGATCGACCCCGTCGGTGAGGGCTGGTCGCAGAGTCAGATCCGCTACTACGTCTTCGGGTTCCTCTTCGTGATCTTCGACGTCGAGGCCGTGTTCCTCTTCCCCTGGGCGCGCGTCTTCGAGAGTCTCGGCTGGGCCGCGGTGGTCGAGATGGGCATCTTCATCGCGATCCTGGCCACCGGCCTCCTCTACGCCTGGCGCAAGGGAGTCGTGCGGTGGGCCTGATCACCGAGAAGACACCGCTCCCCAAGATCCAGCCGGTCAAGTTCCTGCTGAATTGGGGCCGCAGATACTCCCTGTGGGTGATGAACTTCGGCCTCGCGTGCTGCGCGATCGAGCTGATCGCCACGTCCACCTCCAAGCACGACTTCATCCGATTGGGCGTGATCCCGTTCGCTCACGGCCCCCGCCAGGCCGACCTCCTCGTCGTCGCCGGAACGCTCACCGACAAGATGGCCCCCGCGCTCAAGCGGGTCTACGACCAGATCCCGGACCCGAAGTACGTGATCTCGTTCGGCTCCTGCTCGAACTGCGGCGGTCCCTACTGGGACTCCTACTCGGTCACCAAGGGCGTCGACCAGATCGTGCCCGTGGACGTCTACGTGCCCGGCTGTCCGCCCCGCCCCGAAGCCCTGCTGCACGGGATCGTGAAGCTGCAGGAGAAGATCAAGGACGAGGACATCCAGGAGAAGTGGGCGAGTGGCCACAGCGCTGTCTCCTGAGGACGTGGAGTCGCGCCTGCGGGCGCGCTTCGGGCAGGACGTCCTCGCGTTCGAGGAGCAGCACGGGCACGCCGTCGCCACCGTCGGCGTGGATCGGTACCGCGAGGTCTGCCGCTTCCTGCGGGACGAGCCGGAGTTCGCCTGCGACTACTGCGACTTCACCGGCGGTGTCGACTTCGGTCCGGAACGCGGCTTCGAGGTGGTGACGCACCTGTTCTCCACGACGCACCACCACAACGTCCGCATCAAGGTGAAGCTCCCGCACGAGGACCCGGCCTGCCCCACGGTCTCCGACCTGTTCCCCACCTCCGACTGGCACGAGCGCGAGACGATGGAGATGTTCGGGATCCGCTTCGAGGGCCACCCGAAGCCGGTCAAGCTGCTCCTGTCCGAACCGTTCGAGGGCCAGCCGCTCCGCAAGGACTTCCCGCTGATGACCCGCGAGGTCAAGCCCTGGCCCGGGCTCGTGGAGGGGGAAGACGTGGAGGAAGACGAGTGATCCTCGCCGAGGCCGGCGTCTCGGTCTTCTCCTCGCTCTTCTCGAACTTCTGGGTCGTCCTGCTGCTCAAGACGATCGCGGTGATGGGGTTCTTCCTCGTGGTGCCCCTCGGCGTCGGGTACGTGGAGCACAAGGGGCTCGCCCATATGCAGGCGCGGCTCGGACCGATGGAGGCGGGCAGGTTCCATGGCTGGGCGCAGCTCGTCGCGGATGGTGTGAAGTTCATCCAGAAGGAGGACGTGATCCCGGCGGCCGCGGACCGGAACGTGTTCTCCCTCGCGCCGGCGGTTGCGATGATCCCCTACATCGCGATCCTCGTCGTCCTGCCGATCAGCGACTCGTGGTTCGCCGAGAACCTCGATGTCGGGATCTTCTTCGTCCTGGCGATGTCCAGCGTTTCTGTGATCGGCGTGATGATGGCGGGCTGGTCCTCCGCGAACAAGTTCTCGCTGATCGGCGCGCTGCGGGCGGCCGCGCAGCTGATCGCTTACGAGCTGCCGCTCGTGATCGCCGCGGCCGCCGTGGTGATGCAGGCGGGCACGCTCTCCATGATCGGGATCGTCGAGGCCCAGCAGGACCTCTGGTTCATCGTCCCGCAGCTCCCCGGGTTCCTGATCTTCATGATCGCGGCGTTCGCCGAGCTCCAGCGGCCGCCGTTCGACATGCCGATCGCCGATTCCGAGATCATCTTCGGCGCCTACACCGAGTACACGGGCCTGAAGTTCGCGTTCTTCCTGCTCGCCGAGTACGGCGGGATCGTGGCCTTCTCGGGGATCGCGGCCGTCCTCTATCTCGGGGGGTACCAGCCGCTCCCGGGGATCCCGATCCCGGGGCCGCTGATGATGATGGGCAAGATCGGCGCCCTCGCGTTCTTCTTCATCTGGCTCCGTGCGACCTACCCCCGGTTGCGTGAGGACCAGCTCCAGCGCTTCTCCTGGCTCGGGTTGATCCCCTTGTCCCTCGCGCTGATCATGGGCGTGGCCGTGGCGAAGGTGGCGTTCTAGATGGCGGAGCAGACGCGCAAACGCGGGACCGGGCTCGGGCTCGCCAAGGGCCTGTCGGTCACGCTCAAAACGATGCTGCAGCCGGCGGTCACGCAGCAGTACCCGCGCGTGAAGCCGGATCTCCCACCCCGGACACGGGGTGTGATCGCCCTGAAAGAGGCCAACTGCACCGTCTGCTACAAGTGCTCCCGCGAGTGCCCCGACTGGTGCATCTACATCGACGCGCACAAGGAGACGCACGACCCCGCGGGCGGCGGCCGGGCGCGCTCGGCCAAGGTCCTCGACCGGTTCGCGATCGATTACGCCCTCTGCATGTACTGCGGGATCTGCGTCGAGGTGTGCCCGTTCGACGCGCTGTTCTGGAGCCCGGAGTTCGAGTACGGCGAGTACGACCTCGACCTGATGACCCACGAGAAGGAGCGGCTGGAGGACTGGACGTACACGGTCCTTCCTCCGCCGGCGCTCGAGGACGGCGCCGTGCCCACGGAGGAACAGGCTTCGTGACCGCTCAGGAATACGCCTTCGCGGTGATCGCGGCGGTGGGGTCGATCAGCGCGATCGCGGTGGTGACCGCGCGCAACGTCGTGCACGCCGCCCTGTACCTGGTCGTAGCGCTCCTGTCGGTGGGAGCCACGTTCCTCCTCCTCGGCGCCGAGTTCGCCGGCTGGGTGCAGATCCTGATCTACGTCGGCGCGATCGTGATCCTGTTCCTCTTCGGACTGATGCTGACGAAGGCGCCGATCGGCCGCGACACCCTCGACAACGCCCATCGATGGGTGGGGCTACTGGTCGCCGCCGGAGTCTTCGCCGGCCTCGCCTTCCTGATCCAGGACGCGTTCCCCCTCGATGCGGAGCCGTTCGAGGTGTTCCACGGCAGCACCGGCGTGGTGGGGGAGTCGATGTTCCGCGACTTCGTCCTGCCGTTCGAGGCGATCTCGTTCCTGTTGCTCGCGGCGCTGATCGGTGCGATCGTGCTCGCCCGCAAGGACGAGGGGAACTGACGTGATCCGGCTCCCGTTCGTCCTCCTGTTCTCGGCCTTCCTCTTCTCTGCGGGCGTCTACGGCGTCCTCGCCCGTAGGAATGCCGTGATGGTGCTGATGGCCATCGAGCTGATGCTGAACGCGGTGAACGTGAACCTGGTGGCGTTCTCGTCGTCCCTGCACGACGTGGGCGGCCAGATCTTCGCGCTCTTCGTGATCGCGGTCGCGGCGGCCGAGGTCGGGATCGGGCTCGCGATCGTGATCCTCCTGTTCCGGAACCGGGCCTCGATCAACGTGGACGAGGTGAACCTCCTCAAGTGGTAGCGGCCGTCTTCACCCCGATCGCTGCCGCAGCGGCCGAAGCCGGCGTCGCGAGCGGCGCGATCCAGTACGCGTGGGTGATCGCGCTCCTCCCGTTCATCGCGGCTCCCCTGATCCTCTTCTTCGGGAAGCGGACGCCGGGGCAGGGTGCGGTCTTCGGCATCGGCGCGCTCGGGGCCGGCTTCGTGATGGCCCTCGCCGTGCTCTTCCACTTCGTGACGGGCGGCGGTACGTACGCACCCGAGGGGATCGAGTGGTTCGAGATCGGACCGCTCCACCTCGAGGTGGGGCAGTACGTCGACGGCCTCACGGCGGTGATGCTGGTCGTGGTCACGGCCGTGTCGCTCGCGGTCCACGTCTACTCGCTGGGCTACATGCACGGGGACGTGCGATTCACGTGGTTCTACGTCGTCCTGTCCCTGTTCACGGGCGCGATGCTCACCGTCGTCATCGCGGACAACCTGCTGATGCTCCTGGTCGGCTGGGAGATCATGGGCGTTTGTTCCTATCTGTTGATCGGGCACTGGTACGAGGAGCACGAGAACTCGAGTGCCGCGATCAAGGCGTTCATCACCACGCGGATCGGCGACGTGCCGTTCCTGTTCGGGATCTTCGCGCTGATCTTCGCGACGGGGTTCACCACGACGAACATCGCGGAGATCGGCGAGACGATCGCGGGGCCGGGGATGTCACCCGCGCTCGTGACCGCGGCGGCCCTCCTGCTCTTCGGCGGGGCGATCGGGAAGTCCGCCCAGTTCCCGCTGCACGTCTGGCTTCCCGATGCGATGGCGGGTCCCACGCCCGTCTCGGCACTGATCCACGCGGCGACGATGGTGGCCGCCGGTGTCTACCTCGTGGGGAGGATGTTCGAGGTCTTCGTGCACGCGGATCCGTTCGTGCTGACGATCGTGAGCGTGATCGCGGCCATCACCACGCTCGGTGCCGCGTTCCTCGCCCTCGTGCAGGACGACATCAAGCGGGTCCTCGCCTACTCGACGCTCTCGCAGCTCGCCTACATGGTGGCCGGTCTCTCGCTCGGGCCGGAGGGTGTGACCGCCGGCTTCTTCCACCTCTTCACGCACGCGTTCTTCAAGGCGCTCCTGTTCTTGGGCGCCGGGTCGGTGATCCATGCGGTCCACTCGAACAACATGAGCGACATGGGTGGGTTGAAGGATGAGATGCCCGTCACGTTCTGGACGTTCCTGATCGGCTCGGCCGCGCTGGCCGGGGTCTTCCCCCTGGCCGGCTTCTGGTCGAAGGACGAGCTCCTGGTGGGCGCGTGGGAGCACAACCAGTGGCTCTTCTACGTCCTCCTCGCGGTCGCGGTCATGACCGCCTTCTACATGACCCGGTGTGTCCTGCTCACGTTCTTCGGCAGATACGCGGGCGACGGCCACCCGCACGAGTCGCCGGCCGTGATGACCGGCCCCCTCGTGGGTCTCGCCGGCGCGTCGGTGGTCGTGGGGTTCCTCGGAGCCCCGCAGCTCGGCGCCGTGTTCGGCGACTGGGTCTACTTCGAGCATCCGCACGAGGCGGGGTTCGTCTTCTGGGTGGCCGTCGTCGGGACTCTCGCCGCCGCCGCCGGGATCCTCGGTGGCTACCGGCTGTACCGGGAACGGCGCGAGCGTGATCCGCTGATGTCCTTCCCGCGCGCGTGGAACGTGTTGCAGCATCGGTACTACATCGACGATCTCTACATGCGCGGCATCGTCTACCCGATCCGTGACCGGGTCTCCGCGGGCGTGAACTGGACCAACCAGCACGTGCTCGACGGGGTGGTCAACGGGGCTGCCTGGGTGACCCGCGGGCTGGCCACGTTCGTCAGCTGGATCGACCGCACGTTCGTCGACGGCGCCGTGAACGCCGTCGGCGGCTTGACGGGGGCCACCGGTGGCCTCTTGAAGTACCTGCAGACCGGGAACGTGCAGTGGTACGCCGTGCTGCTGTTCGCGGGCGTCGTCGTCCTGACCATCGTGTTCGTGCAGATCGCGTAGGAGTGTGAGATGACCTGGGAGAGCTCGGCGATCACGATCACCACGTTGCTGCCGATCGTCGGCGCGCTGGTGATCATCCTCGTACCGAGGGACCGCGACCGCATGGTGCGAGGTCTCGGCATCCTGTTCACCGGCGCCGCGCTGGTGCTGTCGATCGCGATCGCGATCGGGTTCGACTACGGGACTGACGGCCTGCAGTTCGTGCTCGACGTCGACTGGATCGCCGCGATCGGCGCGCGCTTCCACGTCGGCATCGACGGCATCTCGATGCCCCTGTACGTCCTCACGTTCCTCCTGTCGTTCCTGTGCGCGGTCTACACATGGCGGTTCGTGCCGGAGCCGGGTCGCACGAAGGCCTTCCTCGCGCTGATGCTGCTCCTGGAGACCGGGATGGCCGGCACGTTCATCGCGTTCGACCTGATCCTGTTCTTCGTGTTCTGGGAGATGGTCCTCGTTCCGATGTACTTCCTGATCGGGATCTGGGGGTCGGCCAACCGTGAGTACGCGGCGATCAAGTTCTTCCTCTACACGCTCTTCGGCTCCGTGTTCATGCTGCTCGGGTTCCTCGCTCTGTACTTCAGCGGGCCCGAACCGCACACGTTCGACCTCGTCAAGCTCACCGAGTTCGGGGCGGCGGGCGGCTTCACCCACACGTTCCAGTTGATCGTGTTCGGGGCGATCGCCCTCGGGTTCGCGATCAAGGTCCCGATGTGGCCGTTCCACACGTGGCTCCCGGACGCCCATACCGAGGCACCCACGATCGGCTCCGTGCTGCTGGCCGGGATCATGCTGAAGATGGGGACGTACGGCTTCATCCGGATCGCGCTGCCGGTGCTCCCGGAGGGAGCCCAGGCCTATGCCCCCTGGATCGGGGTCCTCGCGGCGATCGCGATCGTCTACGCCGCGCTCGCGTGTCTCGCGCAGCGGGACCTGAAACGGCTGATCGCGTTCTCCTCGGTCGGGCACATGGGCTTCGTGATGCTCGGTATCGCGACCCTCACCGAGATCGGGATCCAGGCGGCGGTCTTCGGCATGGTCGCCCACGGCGTGATCACGGGGATGCTGTTCTTCTGCGTCGGATCGATCTACGACCGCTACCACACCCGGCAGATCGCGGAGATCGGGGGAGGGATGTCGCAGCGGATGCCCAAGCTCGCGGGGGTCTTCGCGTTCGTGGCGATCGCGTCCCTCGGACTGCCGGGCCTTGCCGGGTTCTGGGGCGAGGTGATGGCGCTGCTGTCGGCGTTCCGGCCGAACGAGGCGCTCCTCGACGGTCAGGTCGGGCTGTTCCGCGTGCTGATGGTGGCGGGCGGGGTGGGGACGATCCTGACGGCCGGCTACTTCCTGTGGATGTTGCAGCGCGTGAACATGGGCGCGATGCCCGAGCGCTGGAACGAGCACGCGTTCGGGGACATCCACAGCGTCGAGTGGATGTCGTGGACGCCGTTGCTGGTCCTCATCCTCGCGCTCGGGCTCTTCCCGCGACTGATCTTCGGCGTGAGCCAGGAGGCAGTGAGCGGCATCATGGCGGTGCTCGGGGCGGGGGGCTGAGGACCTCGTGACCGTCGACTACCACGCGATCCTCCCTGAGCTGATCCTCGCGGGGACCATCATGCTCGTGCTGGTCGTCGACCTGTTCCTGCCGGCGCGCCTGAAGTGGGGGTCGATGCCGATCGGGCTGATCGGCGTCCTCGGGTCGCTCGTCGCCGTGCTGACGCTCCTCGGCGACGAACGCGCCACCTTCGGTGGCGCGTTCGTCGTCGACAACTTCGCCGTCCTGTTCAAGGTCTTCTTCCTGGTGGCCGCGCTCATCGTCCTGGCGGTCTCGCGCCACTACTTCGACCAGCCTGGCTACTACCAGGGCGAGTACTACTTCCTGCTGCTCACGTCGTTCCTCGGCTGCCTCCTGATGCCGTCCTCGCGCGATCTCCTGATGCTCTTCATCTCCCTCGAGCTCGTGTCGGCTCCCGGCTTCCTGATGGCGGCGTTCCGCAAGTGGACCGTGACCGGCGTCGAGGGCGGGCTCAAGTTCTTCCTGATCGGCGTCCTGTCGACGGCCGTGATGCTGTTCGGCATGAGCCTGATCTACGGGCTGACCGGCGGGAAGACGCGACTCGACGAGGTCGCCGGTGCCCTGGGGCAGCTCGACCCGTCCCAGGAGGCGATGGCCCTGGCGTCGATCCTGTTCGTGGTCGTCGGCTTCGCGTTCAAGGTCTCCGCGTTCCCGTTCCAGTTCTGGGCGCCGGACACATACGAGGGCGCGCCCGTCCCGGTCGCAGCGTTCCTGGCGGTGGCGTCGAAGGCCGCCGGGTTCGCGGGGTTGCTGCAGCTGATGTTCGTGGCGTTCATCGGTCAGCACGAGTTCTGGGTGCCGATCTTCGCGTTCCTCGCGATCGCCACGATGACGATCGGCAACCTCGTGGCGCTGCAGCAGCGGCAGTTCGTCCGGCTGCTCGCGTACTCGGGGATCGCGCAGGCGGGCTACATCCTGTTGCCGTTCGCCCTGGTCACGACGGACCAAGCCGTGAACCAGCAGGCGTTCGCGTCCGCGACGGCCTACATCCTGATCTACGGGATCATGAACCTCGGGGCGTTCGCGGTCGCGGTGGCGCTCAGCAAGCGGAGCCCCCGGCTCCTGATCTCCGACTTCGCCGGCGTCGCGCGGGTCGCCCCGTTCCTCGCGGTGGGCATGACGCTGTTCATGGTGTCCCTCGCCGGGGTGCCTCCGGCGGCGGGCTTCTGGGCGAAGATCCTGATCTTCGGCGCCGCGATCTCGCGCGGGGAGGTGCTCGGGCCGCTGCTCGCGGCGATCATGGTCGTGAACTCCGTCGTGAGCGTCTTCTACTACCTGGCGATCGCGCGCCAGATGATCTTCCAGCCTCTGGAGGACACCACCCCGGTTCGCACACCGGTGCTGCTGGCCGGCGTCGTCGGACTCTCGATGGCCGCCCTGCTGTTCTTCTTCCTGCTCCCCGGCACGTTCTCGCGGCTGGCCGACATCTCGACGCTCGTCGCCTGAACCGCTCGGCCCGGGTCGAACGAACAGGCTGTGAGACCATGGTTCTCAGAGAGGTGTCCGACCCTTCGGGACCTCCAGGACAAGGAGCGTGAGGAGAATGGCACCGGGCATCAACCGGCTGAAGACCTGGGTCCTGATCGCGGCACTGGGCGGGCTGTTCGTGCTCGTCGGTGGGATCTGGGGCGGCACCAACGGGGCGCTGATCGCGCTGACCCTGGCGCTGGTCTTCAACTTCTCGATGTACTGGTTCTCGGACCGGATCGCGATCGCGACCACGCACTCGAAGCCGGTCACCGAGCAGGAGATGCCGGACTACTACCGGGTGGTCCGCGAGCTCGCGAACGAGCAGCAGATGCCGATGCCTCGGCTCTACGTCTCCGACATGATGCAGCCGAACGCGTTCGCCACAGGCCGGAACCCGGAGCACGCCGCCGTAGCCGTCACCCGCGGCATCCTGCAACTCCTGGACGAGCGTGAGCTCCGCGGCGTGCTCGCCCACGAGCTCTCCCACGTCGCGAACCGCGACATCCTCGTGTCGTCGATCGCGGCCGCGATCGGGATGAGCATCACGTTCCTGGCCAGGTTCGCGTTCTTCTTCGGCGGCGATGACGAAGGCGGCGGCAACATCTTCGCTCTCCTCCTCGCCTGGATCCTGGCGCCGATCGCCGCGCTCCTGATCCAGATGGCGGTGACGCGATCGCGCGAGTACCAGGCGGACGAGTCCGGCGCGTTCCTCTCACGGGATCCCGATGCTCTGGCCAGCGCGCTGCTCAAGCTCGAGCAGGCCTCGCGGAAGGTGCCGGCCCCTGCCAGCGTCAGCCCGGCGGAGGCGCACATGTTCATCGTGAACCCGATGAACGCGCTCCAGGCACGCGGGATGAGCGGGGTCGCCAGCCTTTTCCGGACCCACCCGCCCACGGAGGCACGCGTGGAGCGTCTGCGGGCGATCGCGAGCGAGCTCCGCGGCGAGCGCGGCCCGATCGGCTGATCCGGGCGTCCTCTACCCGACGAGCGCCTGGCAGAACTCGCCGAAGGCGTCGATGTAGCGCTGTACGTCGTCCTCGGTGTGTTGCACCGAGACCGTCCACTGCTCCTCATCACCCGGGGTCATGAAGATCCCGCGGTTCACCATCCACGGGTAGGAGGCCCAGTAGAGCTCGGTGTGGGTCTCCAAGAAGTCGCGGTAGTTCGTGAGTCGCTCGGCGCGGTACGAGACGCACCCCTTCGCTCCCAGATCGACCGTATGCGCCGGGATCCCGGCGTCGGCGATCGCCCGGTCGCAGCCCTCGGCGAGCATCGAGCCGAGTTTCCCGAGGTGGTCGTAGGAGTCGGGTGTCAGGACCTGCGTGAGCGCCGCGAGTCCGGCCGCCGACGACAGCGGGTTGCCGTTGAAGGTGCCCTGCTGCGCGGCGCCTTTCGTGACCCATTCCATGATCCGAGCTTCGCCGCCGAAGGCGCCGATCGTGGAGCCGCCACCGATCGCCTTCGCGAACGCGGACAGGTGCGGCTTCACGCCGTACCGCTCCATCGTCCCGCCGTACGCGATCGTGCCGCCGCACTTGACCTCGTCGTAGATCAGCACCACGCCGTGCTTCTCACAGGCCTCGCGGAGCGCCTGGAGATAGCCGGCCTGGGGCTCGATGATGCCGACGTTCATCATCACGGGCTCGAGGATCACCGCCGCGACCTCGCCATCGTTGTCCGCGAGGGCCTGCTCGACGGCGCCGGCGTCGTTGAACGGCACCACGATCGTCGTATCCCACAGCGCCCGCGGGATGCCCTTGGACGTGGGTTGGGTGGTGTACCAGGCCTTGCCTTCGTGGTCGACGTCGTGCCGGAGGCCGAGCACGTCGGCCTCGGGGACCACGGAGAACAGCAACGAGTCGTGGTGGCCGTGGTACGAGCCCTCCATCTTCACGACCTTGTCTCGGCCCGTCGCGGCGCGCGCCACCCGCAGCGCATCCATCGTCGCCTCGGTCCCGGAGTTCACGATCCGGACCTGCTCGAGCTCGAAGCGCTCGCAGATCGCCTCCGCGAGAGCGACCGTGGTGGGCGTGGTGACGGCGAAGTGGATCGCCTCGCGGGCGGCCTTCTCCAGCGCCTCGACGATCTTCGGGTGGGCGTGACCCACGATGTTCACGCCGAAGCCGCCGTGGAAGTCCTTGTATTCCGTGCCGTCCACGTCCCAGACGCTCGAGCCCCGGCCCTTCTCGAGGTACACGGGGTAGGGATCGCCCACCTGGAAGTTGGAGGCGACGCCGCTCGGGAGGCTCTTCACGGCGCGCTCGTACAGCGCCTTCGACGCCGTCGTCCTGGTCAGCAGATCAGCGCTCTCGCGCTCGGCGATCTCCGCCGCTCGGGTCGTCAGCCGTTCCAGATCCATCTCCACCTCCTGAGGGTCAGGGGAATCTACAGGCGCGCCCTTGGCCCGTGCAATACAGCATCGTGCGGGGTGGTTCCCGAGGGCTCAGCGATAGTTCGTGAACTGCAGGGCGAGACCGAAGTCTTCCTCCTTGACGGCCTGGATCGCCGACTGGAGGTCGTCCTTCTTCTTGGCGGACACGCGGACCTGGGACCCCTGGATCTGGGTCTGCGTCTTGGGAACGCTGCTGCGGACGAACTTGGAGATCTGCTTGGCCTTCTCGTCGGGGATCCCCTGGATGACGTCGACGGTCTGCCGGACCGTCCCCTTGGCGGCCTGCTCGACCTGTCCGGGCTGGAGCGACTTCAAGGGGACCTGTCGCTTGACGGCTTTCTCCTGGAGCACCTGCCACGCCGCCTTCAGCCGGTCCTCGGTGCCGGCCGCCATCTCGATCTTCTCGTTCTCGAGGGAGACCGAGGTACCGGTCCCTTTGAAGTCGAACCGCTGTGAGATCTCGCGCGCCGCCTGGTCGACGGCGTTACGGACCTCCTGCAGGTCGACCTCCGACACGATGTCGAACGAGAACTGATCCTTCGCCATGCCCCAATCCTAGAAGGAGGCGGTGGCCGGCGTCCCGAGGCCCACCTACCGTCGTAGCGTGGGGCCGACTCGTGGGATGTCCCCGAAGCCAGGCTCGACGGTCCTCGTCACCGTGCACTGAGCCGAGCGACGGGGGCGCCTTGCTATCCTCTGATGCGTTCCCGGGAGGATGCCCGAGTGGCCAAAGGGAGCGGTCTGTAAAATCGCCGGCGTAGCCTACGGAGGTTCGAATCCTCCTCCTCCCACCACCGGACGGACTTCACTCACCGACCAACCACCACGGACCGACTACCTCGCAACCAAGATCCGCGGGCAGCCATCGCGGACCAGCGAGACGTTGGGGGGCGGTGGGGCGGCGGTGTTACTTGCGGACGTGGAACCGGAGGATGGTGACGTCTCGCGACCGCGTGCTACTGACCGGTTCCAGGTCGATCCTGGGGAGGCCCCGGGGGGAGAAGCGGGTACCGTCGCCCAGCAGAACCGGCATCACGTACACCAAGATCTCGTCCACGAGCCCCCGCCGCAGGCACTGACCGGCCACGTCGGCGCCGAGGATCTCCAGGTTCTTCCCGCCCGCAGCGGCCAGTGCCGTGGCGACCGCTTCCCCGATGTCGCCGCTGAGGAACGAGATCCCAGGGTCCGGCGGGTCCGGCGGCTCGTGCGTCAGGACGAAGAAGGGTCCGGAGACGGCGTAGTCGTCGCTGTCTGGCTCGTCGGCCTTCATCCTCTTGCCCACCTCGTGGGTCCGCCGGCCGATGAGCATGGCGCCGGTAGCCGCCGCGACCTCCCGGAGATCGTCCGGTGCCACGAAATCGGCGAGAGGGCGACCAGCGCCCCAGTCCATCGTGTGGCCGGGACCGGCGATGAAGCCATCAAGCGACATCGACCTGTTCACGACCACCTTTCCAGTGCTCGTATCGCTCACCCTGTTCCTCCAGGATGCTTGGATGTTCCCGTGATCCGTTCCGGGGCCTCTTCGGCCGCCAAGAGCGTGTCGGGCCCGGCGACCGCCAGAGGCGGGATGGGTGTTCAGGTGAACTCAGGTGAACACCTCGCCGCGCATTGTTGCATGGAGAACGATGCGGGACCTACCCTCCTCCTCCCACCCACCGCCGCCCGACCGAGCGACCGACGGGGCGTTCTCAAGGCTGAGGAACCGTTGTCGACCAGCTCGCGGACGGCGCCGAAACCGACTCAGTGAACGGTGAGTATCCGCCGCGGGCCGGGCGCAGGTCCCGCGAGGTGGTGCACGACCCTGGCGCTCCGTGTCGTCCACTGTGGTGAGTTTCATTGGGGGCTACGATGCGCACTCAACCTGGTCGAAACGTGAACCCTGGATCCGAAGGAGCGGCAACCATGTCGATCGTCCGCGTCCACAACTTCTCCATCTCGCTCGACGGTTTCGGGAGCGGCGAACCTCAGAGCCACGAAGCACCGTTCGGCCACGCCGGGGAAAGACTGCACGAATGGATGTTCGCGACCCGGTATTGGCGCGAGATGGTCGGCGAGCTCGGCGGCACCCGCGGCCTCGACGACGCCTTCGCGCGGCTGCACAACCCCGGGATCGGCGCCGAGATCATGGGTGCCGGGAAGTTCGGCTACCCAGGATGGCACGAGGACCGCGAGTGGAAGGGCTGGTGGGGTCCCAACCCGCCGTTCCACACACCGGTCTTCGTCCTCACCCATCACACCCGTCCGCCGATCGAGATGGAAGGCGGGACGACGTTCCACTTCCTCGACGTGTCGCCCGCCGAAGCGCTTGAGACCGCTCGGGAGGCTGCGGGCGGACAGGACCTGCGCATCGGCGGAGGCGCCACCGTGATCCGTGATCTCCTCGCTGCGGGGCTTGTGGATCACATGCACACCGTCGTCGTCCCCATCCTTCTCGGCCGCGGCGCTCAGCTCTGGGACGGACTGGAGGGCGTCGAGAAGGACTACCAGGTCGAGGCCACCTCCTCACCCAGCGGGGTCACACACGTGACGTTCACCCGCGCGGGCGTCTAGGCCGCCACCTCCCACGCACATCCAAGTGGTCACACGAGGGGAAGGAACCGTCGAGCCGGTTGGGCCCATGCTTCCGGGGTATCGGCGATCATGGCGCGGCCTGATCAGTGAAGCGGAGCGATCCCACGATGGCCATCAGGTCTGCGTCGGTCGGCGGCCCTGGCGCCCGGCGAATAGGTGGCATCGACGAGCAGCCGCTGTCCATCGACGTCTAACTGGAGACCCGATGAGCGAGGAACGGACGCGCATCATCCGCGAGCTCGCCGAGGGTGGCTGCGTCGCACCCGAGGCCGAGGCCGACAGCTTGTTCACCGCGGCGCGAGAGGGCGGCGGTCCGATCGAGGAGCTGGTTCGCCGGCGGCTTCGGGGCGAGCCACTCGCATGGATCACGGGCTCGGTGACGTTCTGCGGTCTTCGCGTCGGGATCGACCCCGGCGTGTTCGTGCCGCGTCCGCACACGGAGACGCTCGCGCGGCGGGCGATCGAGCTCCTGCCGGACGAGGGTATCGCCGTCGACCTCTGCTCGGGGAGCGGGGCGGTGGCGGTGGTGCTCGCCGCCGCCCGTCCACGAGCCACGGTGGTGGGCACGGACGTCGACCCCCTGGCGGTCGCGTGCGCGGGCCGGAACGGCGTGGCGGTATCCGAGGGCGACCTCGACACGCCCTTGCCCTCCATACTCCGCGGGCGAGTCGACCTGATGACCGCCGTGGTGCCCTACGTACCCACCGAGGAGCTCCACCTCCTGCCGAGAGATGTGCTCGCGCACGAGCCACGCCGCGCCCTCGACGGGGGGTCGGGCGGAACCGTCGTCCTCGTGCGCGCCGCATGGGCTGCGGACAGGTGGCTCCGTCCGGGCGGGAGCGTGCTCCTGGAGCTCGGCGGCGACCAAGCCGCAGACATGACCGCGATCCTCACCGAGCTCGGCTTCGCGGACCTCCGTGTGCACGCGGATGCGGACGGTCAAGATCGAGCGATCGAGGGCCGACGGGGGCCGCTACCGCCGGGCGCGGTCGGGCAGGGCTGAGTCGCCGACGTTCGTCTCCAGCCAAGAGACGAGCGGCTTCGACCGCTCGAGGAACGTGACGATCCGATCCTTCGCTCGCTTCGTTCCGAGCCACGCTCCGGCCGGCCATTCCTGCCAGGCGATCAATCCCTTGAACCGCAGGAGCTCGATCCGCGGATGGTCCTTGGGATAGCCCTTCGGCGCCGTCTTCAACACATCGTGTCCGTGGACGTCCAGTCCCTTGATCCGCGCGTCCGACACGATCCTCGTCAGATCCTCACCGGACCGCTCGTCCGCGACGCTCTCGCGATAGCGTTCGAGCTGGTCGGGCGCCATCTCCCACTTCCCGCTCCCGACGGCGAGACCACGGGCGTCCACCTGTACGTACCCGTCGCCGAGCGTCGCCCCGATCGCGGTCTTGTACGGCGACTTGTCGCGACTGAAGCGCACGTCGCGATACGGGCGGAAGATCCGGCCTTCGCCGAACTCGGGCTCCAGCTCGGCGAGCAGCTCCTCCATCGGTGCGCGCACGATCGTCTCGTACACGTCCTTCTGCCGCTGCCAGTACGCCTTCGAATTGTCGGCCTCGAGGCCTTCGAAGAACTCGAGCGCCTCCACCTTCCATCCGTGGAACGCCATCGGATCCGACCTCCTCGACCCCTGATCCCCGGATCAGGTGCAGGCTACCGTCCCCTCGTCCTGGAAGGCGCGCTCGCCGGGCACCGACACCCATCCGTAGTCGTAGGAGTTCTCGTGCAGCGTCATCTGCAGCACGCCGAAGGCCTTGTTCTGGGTGACTTCGAGGTTCTGGGGCATCGGAGGGGGACCGAAGGGGTAGAGCTGTCGCCCACCCGTTCCCACCGTGAACTGGATCGTGCCGCCGGCGACGGCTTGGCCGTGGGCGTCCTGTGGAGCCCATCGCTGGTAGAGATGGTTGTGCCCGACGAGTACGACGTCGACGCCTTCGTCGGCGAACGCCTCCCAGAGCGGGACGAGCGGTTTGGTCTCCGAGCCGCCGAACTTCGTGGTGGCGTCGTCGTCGATCCACTTCTGGAAGGGCCGCCAGTCGTAGCGAGGGTGATGCATGAACGCGAGCGTGCAGGTCGCTTCCGCGTTCGCCTCGAGGTCCGCCCGGAGCCAGTCGCCTTGGGGCGTGCCGGGGCCGCAGCCCGGTTCGTCACCGCAGACGTCGGAGTTGAGCGAAACGATGTGCCAATCGCCGAGGTTGAAGGAGTAGTACCCGAGCGGAGGGTTGGCCACCGCACCGAAATAGGCGAAGTAGCCGGCGGCGTCGGTCGTCCCGTACTCGTGGTTCCCCGGGGCCGGCATCGTGATCCCACGGAGGTCGCCGAACTGCACGTCCCATACGCGGAGGAACTCCGAGAGCTTCCCGTTGGTGTACTGCAGGTCCCCGAGCGCGAGGAACCGGTCGGGGGCGATCTCGCGGATCAGGTTCGCGACGTCTCCCGATCGGCAGGCGCCCATCCCTTGCCCCGCCGTCAGCGATTGGCACGCGAGGTCGCCGACGGCGACGATCACGGGATCGTGATCCGTCGCCCCGGCGCCGGGCGCGAGGAGACCGGTCGCTGCAGCAAGCGCGATCACGGCAGCGGACAGGCGGAGCGAGCGGGCCGGGGGGGACGAGCGCATCGGAGCTCCTTCCGGACGGGGGCGCGTATTCAAGCATGCCGAGCACCGGGATGGGAACGGTTCCGGGAGTGTCGACCCCGGCGTCAGAACGAGCCGTAGAGGTCGCTCGCGGGGTCGAAGAAGCCGCCGGCCGGGCGGGCGTGCGCGTGCCAATGCTCCGGGATCCGGCGTCGTTCGGGGTCGATCCAGTAGCCGTCCGGCCCGTACCGATCGCCGGCGATGCGCTCGAGCCGGGTCAACAGGTCCGTCTCGAGCTCGGCCTCGGGCAGCCCGTGCGAACGCCACACGATCATCGGGGTTCGACACACGAGGCACTCCGCGACCCAGCAGTCGTCGTCCTCGTGGAGCCACGCGGTGACCTGTTCCGCGACGCAGAGCTGACAGTCATCCATCGAGGGTCCTCCGGAGCTCCGCTCGATCGCCGGCACCGACACCGTGTTCGTCGAACCAGCCCAGGTTCGCTTCGATGGCGAGGACGTACGGCTCGTCGATCCCGTAGGAGGGGCACTCATCCGTCTCGCACGGCTGCATGTCCAGGACGTCGATCACGTGCCCGGACTCATCGACGAAGGCGACCGAGAGGGGCACGAGCGTGTCCTTCATCCAGAAGGTGCTGTCGACAGGCCCCGGCCATACGAACGCCATCCCCTGATCGGCGGGGAGCTCCTCGACGCCCATCAATCCTTTCCGACGTTCTCGCGGGTCGTCCGCGAGATCGACCGCGAGGGTCGCCTCCGTTCCTCCGAACGTCATCGTCGACCTGGGGTCGGTCTCCGTGGGCTCGGGTGTGTCTCCAGTGCACGAGGTGAGGAGTGTCAGTGTGACCAGGGCCGCGATGATCTGCCGCACCACCTCATCGTGCCACGGTCCGCGGCCGACCCATTGTTATCATCGAGCACTGCCGCCGGAGTAGCTCAGTCGGCAGAGCGCCTCCATGGTAAGGAGGAGGTCAGGGGTTCGATTCCCCTCTCCGGCTCCGGAAGAAAGCCAGGTTCCTCGGATGCCGAGGTCGGTCATCGTCCATGCCCGGTTGACGCTCCTGTCTCGTGGTGGTTGCCCTCCGTCGATGGCCTCGGCAAACGAGGGGATGGGGGTGTAGCGGTCCTGGCGATAGGGTGGTTCCTTCGAATGCCCGAGCGCTCCAACGGACTGTGGACAGACGGATGGTTGTAGGGACAGGACAGCGCCGTGGTCGGATCCCTGTTCTCATCGCCCTGCTTGCTGGGCTGCTGATCACGCAGATCTCCTCGGGTGCACCGGATGCGCTCGCCTCCACGGCCGACGAGACACCGAGCCCGTCACCCGATCCGAGCCCCTCACCGGATCCGAGCCCCTCACCCGATCCGAGCCCATCACCGGACCCGAGCCCATCACCGGACCCGAGCCCATCACCCGAACCATCACCCCCGCCATCCGAGGCCATCCCGGTGCGGGGTGTGCGGGTCGTGCCGTCCCCCGGCCAAGAGTGGGGATCGGGAGGAACCGCTCCCTCGGTGAGCGGATCCCCGGACTTCGACCAACCGCTTGAGGGTGGCTCCCCGAACGACTCCCGGACGCCGGATCTCTCGACAGATCAGCTGCTCAGCGGCACGTACACGAGCGAGCAGATCGCCGCGGCGGCGGGGCTGCTCGGAGCGGCTGGCTGGTCCGAGGAACGCATCCGACAGGAGGTGTATGCGCCATTCATCGTGGTCGGGCCGGCGAGCTGGGCCGACTCCTGGCATGCCGTTCGGTACGGACCGGGACCGGTCGTGCGGCAGCACGAAGGGCAGGATGTGCTCTGCCGTTCCGGCTCCCCGGTCCTGGCTCCAGAGGACGGCACGATCGAGTTCGACACCAGCTTGCTCGGCGGGCGGTCGGCTCGTCTCCTGCTTCCGGGCGGCGGGCACTACTACTTCGCCCACTTCATCGACTGGAACGATCGTGAGTTCTCGAACGGAGACGAGGTCCATCGCGGTGATGTGATCGGGTTCTGCGGCGACACAGGGAACGCCACCGTGACGCACGTCCACTTCGGCTGGTACGGCGCCGACGGAGTGGCGATCGACCCGATGCGGCGATTGATCGCATGGCTCCGGGAGGCCGAGGCGGACCTCCCCGCCCTGCTCTCCAAAGCCGGGCTCGGCGGAGCACCCACGGTTTCCGTGATGCTCGGATCTGCGGAACCGTCGTTCGACGTGGTCCGTGCCCTCCTGGAAGGGCGGCTCGCGGAGTCGCGTTTCATCGGATTGAGGGACGCATCGGCGACCGGATCGCACGGCCCGCTCGACCTGACACCGGTGTTGCTGTTCTTCATGTTCCACTCCGTCACCCGTCGACGAACGGCTTCAGACTCCTCGCGGCCGCGGAGCCCCACGATCGGGGTTTGGAGTCGGTCGGCGTGGGGGGATCGTCGAGGACGGCTCCTCGCCTGAGGCGGTTCAGCGCGCACCGACTCTGGTGGCGCAGCCGGCCGGAGTCGGTTCGGCTACTCTCCGGCTCAGCGCCGTGATCCCGCTACGCGACATCAACCCGACGAGCCGGACGGCGTGGGTCACGCTCGCCCTGATCGTCGCCAACGTCGCGGTCTTCCTCCTCTGGGAGCCCACCTTCGCCGGTCAGGCCCAGCAGCAGGAGTTCTTCTTCTGCAACGCGCAGATCCCATTCGAGCTCACCCACCAGTCGTCGCTCGCCGACGGCGGCGCGGAGGCGCGGGAGGCGATCCAGGAAACCTTCCGAACGGGAGGAGAGGACGCGGCGGGCCTCCAAGAGTTCCTCGACCGGACGTGCCCCGACAAGAACTGGCTTGCTTCGCTGTTCGTCTCGATGTTCCTCCACGGGGGCTGGCTGCACCTCGCCGGGAACATGCTGTTCCTCTGGATCTTCGGGAACAACGTCGAGGACCGGCTGGGGCGGGTCATGTTCGTCGCCTTCTACGTCCTCGGGGGGCTGGCCGCGACCGGGCTCCAGGTCGCGTTCGACCCGAACTCCGCCGTTCCGAACGTGGGCGCTTCCGGCGCGATCGCGGCGATCCTCGGGTCCTACCTCGTCATGTTCCCGAGGGCGCGGATCCATACGCTCGTGATCTTCGTGTTCATCACGTTCCTCGACCTTCCCGCCACCGTCGTGCTGGTGGGGTGGTTCGTCCTCCAGCTCTTCAGTGGAGTGGGGGAGATGGGGAGGGAGCTTGGGGGTGGTGGTGGGGTCGCGTACTGGGCCCACGTGGGCGGTTTCGCCTTCGGGCTCGCCGTGACGTGGCTCTTCTTCCGGTCGCGCGGGCGGCGAGATCCGTACGCCCTGCCACCACCACCAGCGTATTGACGGGCGACCGAGGATCGTGCGGCAGGAGGAGAGCAGGGTTCGTGCCGCGGGCACTTCGTCGCAGGTAAACTGGGCGACCGCCGGGCGGGGTAGCTCAGTGGTAGAGCAAGCGGCTCATAATCGCTGTGTCGGCGGTTCGATCCCGCCCCCCGCTACGAGGAAGAGCCGAGCAGACCTCCGAGGAGATCACGAGACATGGGCAAGAAGAAGTTCGAGCGCACGAAGCCGCACGTGAACATCGGCACGATCGGCCACATCGACCACGGCAAGACGACGCTGACCGCCGCGATCACGAAGCGCCAGGCGGAGAAGGGCATGGCGGACTTCACGCCATTCGATCAGATCGACAAGGCTCCGGAGGAGCGCGAACGCGGGATCACGATCGCGATCGCCCACGTCGAGTACGAGACCGACAACCGCCACTACGCCCATGTCGACTGTCCCGGCCACGCCGACTACGTGAAGAACATGATCACGGGCGCCGCCCAGATGGACGGCGCGATCCTCGTGGTCTCGGCGGCCGACGGCCCCATGCCACAGACCCGTGAGCACGTGCTGCTCGCCCGGCAGGTCGGGGTCCCCTCGATCATCGTTGCCCTGAACAAGTGCGACATGGTCGACGACCCGGAACTCCTCGATCTCGTCGAGCTCGAGGTGCGCGAGCTCCTCTCGTCCTACGAGTTCCCCGGCGACGACGTCCCCGTGGTGCAGATCTCCGCCCTGAAGGCGCTCGAGGGCGACGAGACGTGGAACGGCAAGATCGACGAGCTGCTCGCCGCATGTGACTCCTACATCCCCGAACCGACCCGCGACACGGAGAAGCCGTTCCTGATGCCGATCGAGGACGTCTTCTCGATCACCGGCCGTGGCACCGTCGTGACGGGCCGGGTCGACCGGGGCACGCTCGCCAAGATGAGCGAGATCGAGATCGTCGGGATCAAGGACACCCGCAAGACCATCGCCACCGACCTCGAGATGTTCCGCAAGCTCCTGGACGAGGTTCAGGCCGGCGACAACGTGGGCGTCTTGCTCCGCGGCATCGACAAGGACGACGTCGAGCGTGGACAGGTCCTGGCGAAGCCTGGCTCGATCACCCCCCATACGGAGTTCGAGGCGCAGGTCTACATCCTGTCGAAGGAAGAGGGAGGCCGACACACGCCGTTCTTCGACGGCTACCGTCCCCAGTTCTACTTCCGGACCACCGACGTCACCGGCCAAGCACACTTGCCCGGGGGCGTGGAGATGGTCATGCCCGGGGACAACGTGGAGATGAAGGTCGACATGATCGCCCCCATCGCGATGGAAGAGGGCTTGCGCTTCGCGATCCGGGAGGGCGGCCGCACCGTCGGCGCGGGCCGTGTCACCAAGGTCGTGAAGTAGCGATGGCCCGGAAGGAAGGCAACCGCCCGAAGATCACGCTGGCCTGCTCGGACTGCAAGAGGCGCAACTACAACACGGTGAAGAACCGCGTGAACGACCGGGACCGGATCGAGCTCAAGAAGTACTGTCGTTGGTGCCGCTCCCACACGCTGCACCGCGAGACGCGGTAGCGTAGATCCTCGCGCTCAAGGAGCGAAGCGGTAGCGTGGATCCTCGCGCTCAAGGAGCGAAGCGGTAGCGTGGATCCTCGCGCTCAAGGAGCGAAGCGGTAGCGCAGATACACAGAACGGATCAGGACGCGTCGACGTCCGTCTGCGCCAGCTTCTCGTTCGTCTTGACCTTGCCGAAGCGGATCGCCGCAACGACGGCGTCGGTCTTGGAATGCACGCCGAGCTTTGTCAGGACGTTCTGGATGTGCGTCCGCAGCGTGTGACGGCTCATCCCGAGCTCGTTCGCGATGTCGACCGATGCCTCGCCCGCAGCCACGCGCTGGAGGATCTCGAGCTCTCGCGGCGTGAGGCGCTCCACCCGCTGCGCGAGCTCGCCGTCGGTCCGCCGCTGCATCCGGAACCGCGCCAAGGAGAGTTCGACCTCACTCACCTCGTGGAGCGGCTCGCCACGGTTCGCGCGACGGATCGCCTCGGCGAGCTCGGAGACGGCCTGGGTCTTCCGCAGGAACCCGCGTGCACCCGCTTCGACGGCACGTGCGAGCACGACGTCGTCGTCGTGTCCGGACAGGAGGATGACCTTCGTGTTCGAGGCCTCCCGGTGGATACGCCGCGTGGCTTCGAGTCCGTCGACACCGGGCATCCCCACGTCCATCAGGAGCACATCCGGGTGCTGCACCTGAGCGGACTCGATCGCGGACTCGCCGTCGGTGACGACCTCGATCACCTTGAGATCGTCCTCGTTGTCCAGCGCGATCTGCAGGGCCTCACCGAAGGAGCGGTGGTCGTCGGCGATGACGACTCGGATGTCCCCCTCGGCCGTCCCAGATGCCTTGCGGTCCTTCGGCCTGGCTCGGGCAGCCATACGGCCGCATCGTAGGCATGTTGGTCTACGGAATCACGTACCCCCACCGCCGGATTTTCCCGAGTCCCCCGTCCGAGGGACGCCGGACGCCGTCCGACCGACGTTGGATTAGCATCCCCCGATGAACGCGGCGGCTGCGGGGAAGGCGTATCCGGAGGCACCCTTCACGGTGGATCCCGACCGTGTGGCCGCGTTCCGCGGAGTGTTCTCCCAGGTGAGAGGGGTCCCGGTCACGTTCGCAACCGCGGCGGAGTTCACCGTGATCCCCAAGATCGTGGCCGATCCGGAAGTCGCGATCGACTTCTCCCGGGTCCTCCACGGGAATCAGGAGTACGAGTTCCGGCGCCCGCTGCGGGAGGGGGAGACGCTGGCCATCAGGAGCAGGATCGAGTCGATCCGCTCGCTCGGAGCCAATTCCTTCCTGGTGCTCGCCACCGAGCTCGTGGAACGCAGCGGCGAGGTCGTCTGCACGGCGCGGTCGACGCTGATCGAACGGGCGGCAGGCTGATGCCGTCGCCGGCCCAGGTCGAGGCGGGGTCGGAGCTTCCGACGCGCTCGCGCATCGTGCACGCCGAGGACGTGAAGGCGTACGCGGAGGCCGGCGGAGACGCGAACCCGCTCCATCAGGACGAGGCCGTTGCCCGCGCCGCGGGGTTCCCTGGGATCGTCGCGCACGGGATGTTCACGATGGGGCACCTGGCCGCCTGCATCGCCGAATGGGCGGGGGGTCCCGACCGGGTGCGGCGATTGACGTCGCAGTTCCGCGCCCCCGTCTTCATGGGTGAGGAGATCGTGGCGGGGGGCCGTGTGAAGTCGGTCGACGCCGAGCGGGCGGTGGCCGTCATCGAATGCTGGGTGACCGTCGAGCGCGACGGCCGGACGGAATGGCCGATCAAGCGCGGTGAAGCCGAGGTGCTCCTGGGCGAGTGAGGTGCTTCAGGCTCCCAACTGGCCCTGCGCATCCCGACGCTGCGTCCGTCCCGACATCGCCTGGATCGCCTCGCTCATCCGATCGACCACGATCTGGACGTCATTGCCGTAGCCCTCGTCCACCATGACGGTGACCCGGTCGATCTTGTCGGCCAACCGCTCGGCGACCGTGAGCATCGACTCCGCCGTCGACTGCGACTCCTTGTGCAGTTGGTCGGACATCGACTGGAAACGGCGATCCACCGAGCTGAGGACGTCGTTCGCGAGGCCGGCGTGCAGCTCCTTGATCGAGCGCAGCGTCTGCCGCAGGAGCTCGGCGTCGTCGTTGGCCGGGCCGGCCGGGCCGAGCCGGTCGGCGAGCGCCTGGTTGTCCGAACGGATCATCCGGGCGATCGCCGCCACGCGGTCGTCCACGTGCGCGCGCATCCGCTCCTCGAACGCCTGCTGCTGCTCGGCGAGCATCGTGTCGATGCCCTCGATCGAGCCCATCGACGCACTCATCCGCTCCACGGTCTCGCCGAGCGACGACGCGATCGCGATCTCCGCCGCCTCGGCCGTCTTCTCCACCAGGGCCTCGCCGACCAGGATCATCCGCTCCTCGACGGTCTCCCGGAGCAGCACCTCCTGCTCCGTGGTCTTCTCCTCGATCATCCTCCGAAGCGCTTGGGAGTCGCTCCGGATCAGCTCCGCCAACCCTCGCACCCGGGCGTCGACGAAGCGCTCCAACGCGGACTTCAGGGCGACCTCGTCGCGGCTGTGGATGCCCATGCCCTCGGACATCAGCTCGAGCTGCTGTCCGATCGCCTGGACTTCCTCACGGACCGTCGCGCCCACGTTCGCCGTCAGGTCGCCGTCCTGGCTCGCGAAGGACTCGGCGTGCGCCTCGACCCGCTGGGCGAGACGTCCCACCGCTTCGGCGCCACCCTGCACGTATCCCTGCATCGCCTCAACGACGCGAGAGGTCTCGCGCGCCACCATCTCGCCGTGCTCTCGGACCTGCTGCAGGATGGTGTCGGTGAGCGTGCGGTCGCGCTCGTCGAGGTTCTTGAACGTGTCGGCGATGTGCCGCTCGACCTGCTCCAGTTGGTTCCGGACGCCCTCGACCCCGTGGAGGGTGGGGGAGTCGGCGATCTCGCGGATCGAGGCGACCGAGGACTCCATCGCCTCGCGGGTGGCGCGACCTGTCTCAGCCAGGTCACCGAGCGCATCCTCCACGCGCCCCGCGCGGGTGGAGAGCGCCTGGAACCGCTCGTCGCTCGACGCGATCAAGCTCCTGATCGCCTGATCCCTCGACAGGAGGCTGACGATCCGCTCCTGTTCCGGGCGGACGTCCTTCGCCGACGAACGCCAGAGCTCGGTGGCCACTTCGCGCATCAGGATCGTGGCCTGCTGCTCGAGCGCCTGGAGACCCTCCTCGACGCGCTCGTCGACCACGTTCGTCAACGCGTTCGCGATCTCTTCCTCGGCGGGACTCAGGACGGGTGGCTCCGGCGCCTGCTGTCGAGTGAACAATGGGGAACGCCGGCGGCCACCGGCTCCTGCCGGCCGTGCGGTGCGCTGTTCGTTCATGCGTGTGCCTCGCGATCCGGGGCCGCTGCGGCACGTCTTGGAACGGAAGGATAGGTCAGGTGCAGCCGTGCTCCCGTATCTGGCGAGGAAATCCCCCCGGGTCGGGGCGTCGGCTCGGCCGTCCGGGGGAGGGCGATCGGGAAGGGAGGAACGCCGCATGTTGGCGGGATGGTTCCTTTGCCGGGCTCTGAGGCCGACCCTATACTGAGGTCTCCGAACGTCCAGCCACGACGCTGGGAGGCCCGGAGCCCAGGGGCGTAGCTCAATTTGGTAGAGCACCGGTCTCCAAAACCGGCGGTTGGGGGTTCAAGTCCCTCCGCCCCTGCAAGGGAGCACCCATGAACCGTCAGATGAAGCGGATGCAGGAACGCCAGGAGCGCGCGCAGAAGCGTGCGGCTACCGCGCGTCCAGCTACTCCGTCCGCCGCCACCAGGAAGGTCGCCGTGCAAGAACGACGGAAGCGGACCGGCGCCCGCCAGTTCCTGAAGGAGGTCCGCCAGGAGCTCAGTAAGGTCGACTGGCCGACGCGCCGGGAGCTCGTTTCGTATTCGATCGTGGTGCTCGTGACCGTGACCGTCCTCACGGCCTTCGTGTTCGGGCTCGACTCCCTGTTCACGAGGTTCGTCTTCGACGTGCTCGGCAACTGATGAGGACCGATGTGAACGGATCCGGATCGATCTCCGACGAGCGTGACCTCGAGCAGGTGGACTCGTCCGACACACCCGTCGTCGAGGAGGATCTCGAGACGACGGACGGATCGGGACGCGAGGACGCGTCCCCCGGGGAGGTCGGCATGGAGGTCGTGGAGCCCGATCCCGTGGATCCGCAACCGGACCCGGAGCCCGTCGAGCCCGACCCGGAGCCCGTCGAGCCCGAAGCGACCGAGGCGGAAGCCGAGCCCGTCGAAGCCGCCGCCGAGCCGGAGCCGGCGCCCGTCGTCGACGAGGATCCCTTCCGCGGACATGGCGACTGGTACGTCGTCCACACCTATTCCGGCTACGAGAACAAGGTGAAGGCCAACCTCGAGTCGAGGATCAAGACGATGCAGATGGAGGGCAAGATCTTCGGTGTCCACATCCCGATGGAAGACGTGATGGAGATCAAGTCCGGGAAGAAACAGGTCGTGAAGAAGAAGCAGTTCCCGGGCTATCTCCTCGTCCGCATGGTCTACGACAACGACTCCTGGTACGTCGTCCGCAACACGCCCGGCGTCACCGGCTTCGTGTCAGCAGGCACCGGAACGAAGCCCACGCCGTTGTCGAAGCACGAGGTCGACAAGATCCTGACCGTGAAGAAGGAGGAGGTCCGGCCGCAGGTCCGCCTCGGATTCGAGGAGGGCGATATCGTGCGGATCACGTCGGGGCCGTTCGCCGACTTCAACGGCACGATCAACGAGATCAACCCGGACCAGGCGAAGCTCAAGGTGCTGGTCAACATCTTCGACCGGGAGACGCCGGTCGAGCTCTCCTTCGATCAGGTGTCGAAGGTCTAGCGCTACGGAGCGAAGCGAGGTCCCTATAGGGATAGCGCTCAAGTAGCGAAGCGATAGCGCAACCAAGAAAAGGACGCGGGAGGCCCGACGGCCGCTGGGACCGCAGGAGGTGGGAACGATGGCTCCGAAGAAGAAGGTGCTCGCGACCGCGAAGCTCCAGATCGTCGCCGCGCAGGCAACCCCGGCCCCTCCGGTGGGTACGGCGCTGGGTCAGCACGGCGTGAACATCATGGACTTCTGCAAGCAGTACAACGAAGCGACCCAGCAATTCGCCGGACAGGTGATCCCGGTCGAGCTCACGATCTACGAAGATCGATCGTTCACGTTCGTCCTCAAGCAGCCCCCGGCCGCGGAGCTGATCCGGAAGGCGGCCGGTATCGAGAAGGGGTCGGGCGAGCCGAACCGCGAGAAGGTCGCCCGACTCTCCCGGCAGCAGGTGAAGGAGATCGCCGAGCGCAAGATGGTCGACCTGAACGCGAACGACATCGACAACGCGATGCGGATCATCGAGGGGACGGCCCGCAGCATGGGCGTGGAGGTGGCCTCGTGAGCGCCAAGCCCGGGAAGCGCTACCGAGAGGCGGCCGACTCCTTCGATCGCGAGCAGCAGTACCTCCCGGCGGAGGCGATCAAGATCCTGAAGTCGCTGCCGGGGGCGAAGTTCGACGAGACCATCGAGGTTGCCTTCCGGCTCGGCGTCGACCCTCGGAAGAACGACCAGGCGATCCGCGGCACCGTCGCCCTGCCCCACGGCACGGGCAAGTCGGTGCGCGTCGGCGTGTTCGCGGCGGGGGAGAAGGCGCGCGAGGCGAGGGATGCCGGAGCGGACGTCGTCGGCGGCGAGGAGCTGGTCGAGGAGGTCATGAAGGGGACGATCGACTTCGACGCGGCGGTCGCCACGCCGGACATGATGGCGTCGGTCGGGAAGGCCGGCCGGGTGCTGGGCCCGCGGGGACTGATGCCGAACCCGAAGACGGGGACCGTGACGAACGACATCGCGAAGGCCGTCGCCGACATCAAGGGAGGCAAGGTCGAGTACCGAGCCGACCGCACGGGGAACGTCCATCTGATCATCGGGAAGAAGTCGTTCGAGGAGCGCAACCTGCTCGAGAACTACCTCGTGGTCATCGATGAGCTCCTGAAGGCGAAGCCGTCCTCGGCCAAGGGCCGCTACATCAAGTCGCTGGCCGTTTCCTCGACGATGGGACCGAGCGTGCGGATCGACGCCTCCAAGCCTCGAGGCGTCCAGATGGCCGTCGCGGAGGGATAGTTCCGAGACCCCTGGTACCCTGAGCGCTGCCGCAGACAGCAGGGGCGCGTGAGCGCACAATCCCGATCGGGTACCTGCCGAGGCGACGATCTTGCGTGGTGGACACGCATCGTCGTCAAGGAGGGTCGCGCCGCGTGCGTCTCCGCTGTCTGCGGGGACGCGTTGTTCATCCAGGAGGCGCGATGCCGAGTACCCAGAAGATCGAACGGGTCGCGGAGCTGAAGGAGCAGATCGAGGGCTCCGCGGCGCTGCTGCTCACCGAGTATCGCGGACTGACCGTGTCCGAGATCACCGAGCTGCGCAAGTCCCTCGGCGAAGGGGGAGCGCGGTTCGCGGTCATCAAGAACACCCTGATGCGCCGGGCGCTCGAGGACACCGACGCCGCCGGGCTCGGATCGTTGTTCGAAGGGCCGAGTGCCGTGGCCTTCGTGCTCGAGGATCCGGTCGCGGCAGCCAAGAGCGTCACCGCAGCGGCGAAGAAATTCCCTGCCCTCGTGTTGAAGGGCGGATTCGTGGAGGGGCGTCTCCTCTCGGCCGAGGAGGCCAGATCGCTCGCCGAGCTCGAATCCCGCGAGGTGATGCTGTCAAAGATCGCGGGGTTGATGAAGGGCGAGATGTCCCGCGCGGCCTCGATGTTCCAGGCAGCCCAGTCGCGCTTCCTGTCACTGCTCGAAGCCTTCAGAGCGAAGCAGGCCGAAGCAACACCGGAGGCCGAAGCAACACCGGAGGCCGAAGCAACACCGGAGGCCGAAGCAACACCGGAGGCCGAAGCAACACCGGAGGCCGAAGCAACACCGGAGGCCGAAGCAACACCAGAGGCCGAAGCAACACCAGAGGCCGAAGCAACACCAGAGGCCGAAGCAACACCAGAGGCGAACGGAACGAACGACGAGGAAGGGGAGTGACCGTGGCGAAGTCGAAGATCGGGACGGAGGATCTCCTCGAGCAGTTCAAAGAGATGACGCTGCTCGAGCTGTCGGAGTTCATCAAGGCGTTCGAGGAGACGTTCGACGTCACGGCCGCTGCCGCTGCACCGATGATGGTGGCCGCGCCGGGCGGTGCAGCCGGGGGTGACGGCGGCGCGGAAGAGGAGCAGTCGGAGTTCGACGTGATCCTCACTGCTGCCGGGGACAAGAAGATCCAGGTCATCAAGGAAGTCCGGGCTCTCACGAGCCTCGGTCTCAAGGAGGCCAAGGATCTCGTCGACGGAGCGCCCAAGCCGGTCCTTGAGCGCGTCAACAAGGAGGCCGCCGACAAGGCGAAGGAGCAACTCGAGGCGGCTGGCGGGAGCGTCGAGGTCAAGTAGAAGACCCGACGAGCATCAAGGGGAATCGTGCGGCGGCAGCCCGGGTTCCCCTCCCGGCAACCCTTGTGCTAGCGTGCGGGAACGTTCCACATGAGGGGGAGACAGGGCATGCGGGAAAGCGATGGGAAGCATTTCGGTCAGCGACTCCGTGAGTCGCGGGTGGCAGCGGGGCTGAGCCAATCGGAGCTGGAGGACATCTCCGGCATCCCGAAGGCGCGACTCTCCCGCTACGAGAACGGTCACGTCGAGCCCTCCATCCAGACCCTGGCCCGGTTGTCGCGAGCCCTGAACGTCTCCGAGGCTTCCTTGCTCGGCGATCAGCGGGCGATCCTCGAGGACTTCTTCAACGTCCTCTATGACCGTGGCGTGCGCATCACGTCCAGCGAGCAGGGCGCGCGGATCGCCCACGCCATCGCGGACCTGCTCGGTGCCGTGAAGCCCGACCCGATCGTCGAGGATGACGCTCCGCTGACTCGGGTGCCCGACGCGGCCGATCACCCCGTCGCCGCCCCGATGCTCGGCTAGGGTTCGCCGGCACCGAATCGCAGCTCGAGATCGACCGAGCCTCCCCGAACGCCGGTGAACGTCGCCCCGTCCGTCCTTCTCTCGAGTTCTCGTGAGGTGGAGACGACGTTCGACCCCTCCGGGAGAACGATCCCGAGCTGGAACCGCACGCCGGACAGCGTCGGCTGCGGGAGGACCTCGAGCATCAGCTGTTCCAGCCCGTCGACCGTCCTCACCGCGTCCGGGACGCTATACGCGACGGTGAGCGTCGCCGACTCGCCACCGCGAACGAGGATCGAACCGGTCACCGAGGTGAGCCCCCCCTCCGAGCCGATCTCGATCGGGCTCGGCCGGCTCGTCTCCGCATTGATGCCCTTCGCCGTCGCCGGCACGAAGAGGGTGACATCGGCCGCGAACGTGCCCACCGGGATCCCGCCCACGGGGCGCCCGAGGAGTACCGACGGCGGATCCGTCCCCGCCTTGTTCTCGAACAGGATCTCCGCGTCGACCGCCGCGGACCCGTCGCCCGCGATCCGGATCGACTGACGCACGGTCGTGTCCACGAGCGCACCCACGTGCGAATTCCCGACCGCGCTCCAGGAGGCGGCAACGGGGAGCACGCCCTCATCGGTCGGCCTGGCGCGGCCGTCGAGGCCGAGGCTGCGGATGATGCGACGCTCCGTCCTTCCGGGGATGTAGATCGAGAGGTGCCCGTCGCGGGCGCTGGCGGCCGTCGCCAGGGCGAAGGATTCGACGCCCGGCCGACGATCGAGGAACGCCTCGAGGATCGCCGAGACACGATCTGCGTGCAGCCGGGCCGAGCGGGGGGGTGCGGTCCCGAGGTAGGCCTCGATCTCCAGCGCCCTGGTCGTGGTCCGGTCGGAGAGTGCCTCGCGCGAACCCTCCGCCTCCACGTCCCCGACCGCCCACACGATGTCCTCGAGCGCCACCGCATCGATCTGGATGACCCCATCGAGATCGGTGAGACCGGACGATCCGGCCGCCTCGAGCAGGGCTCGCGCCGTCCTGCTCCAGTCGATCGAGGTCTCCGCCTCGATCAACTCGGTCGGTGCGGGGGCGATCGACTCGAGTGTGAGGGAGCCATCGCGTGCGACCAGGACGCCGACCGTCGCGGCCGTGCCGCCGGCGGGGCGCGGGATGCCGAGCGTCGGCACGCAGACGAGGTACCGATGCTCCCCCCCGAACATCGCGGCCGCGAGCCGCAAGGAGTCCCGGAATCGGATCGCGAGGTCGAGCCGGAGGGTGAGCCCGTCGACCGCGTCCCGATAGCCGGAGGCGACGGGCCCGAGCAGTCCGTCGCCTCCCGCGTCTTCCAGCGCCCGGAGAGCGACATCGAGCCGTCGCGTCACCGCTTCCATGTCGGGGATCGCGTCGTCGAAGGCCTCGATGTCCACGCTCCCCGCGGCGGTGGAGGCGGGGATCCTGATATCGGTCCACCCGAGCGTGCGAGCGACCCGGACCATCGCTGTGCCGGCCTCGGCCGTCGCCCGAGAGGCGTCGGCGACGGCCGCCGCCGCGTCGATGTTGTCGCCCGCGATGGGCAGGAGCCCGGCGATGCCCATCGAGGGGTGCCCCACCGCTCCCCGGGCGGCCTCCGCCGCCCGGGTAGCGGCGTCGAAGTGCGGGCCCGCCGACCCCGGATCCCCGGTGACGATCGATTCGATCGCGATCGAGAGCTCCGATCGTGCAGCTGTGAGCCCGCGGACGAGGCTCCGTCCCGCCCAGATGCCGTCCAAGACGAGGAGGGCGGCGAACGTGGCAAGGCCCGCCAGGGCGCCGAGGGCAACCCGTCTCCCGCGGGTCCTTGGTCGCCGGGGGCCGGACGGGGCGGGCTCCGAGGCCATCGCCGCCGACCCTACCGCCGGCAGGGGCGCGACACCATCAGGCTCGTTCGCAGGCGCCCATGGTGATGGTGGCGAGTGCTCGTGGTGCCCTTCGACGGCCCAGGCTGGCGGGAGTCGGATGGCGTCCAGCGAAGGCCGTTCGGCGGCTTGACCGTCGGCCTCGAGGAGGCGTACCCTCGGGGGCAGCCGCCCGTCCGGGGCAGGCGCCGTTGACGGTGCCCGCTCCTCCTCGTAGACTGCTCGTTTGCCGTGCCGTCCACCGCGCTCTGCCGTGCGCTCTCGACGTCTCCCGGGAGGGGTTCTGCTTGCCTGACCAGCTCGTGCCTGTTCGGAATCGTGTCAGTTTCGCCAAGCTCGACGAGGTCCTCCAGCTTCCCGACCTCGTTTCCATCCAGAAGGACTCCTTCGATCGGCTCCTGAACGAGGGCCTCAAGGAGGTTCTCGAAGAAGTCTCACCCATCGAGGACTTCACAGAGCAGTTCCAGCTCTATTTCGGCAAGCACGAATTCCGAGCGATGAAGTTCTCGGAAGAGGAATGCCGCGACAAGGACATCACGTTCTCCGCTCCACTGTTCGTCGAAGCAACCTTCGTCAACAAGGTCACCGGCGAGATCAAGGAGCAGGAGGTCTTCCTGGGCGACTTCCCCATGATGACCGACCGCGGCACCTTCATCATCAACGGCACCGAGCGCGTCGTCGTCTCCCAGCTGGTGCGCTCGCCGGGCGTCTACTTCAGCAAGGAGCCCGACAAGACCACCGACAAGGACATCTTCATCGCGAAGATCATCCCATCGCGGGGTGCATGGCTCGAGTTCGACGTGGACAAGAAGGACACCGTCGGCGTCCGGATCGATCGCAAGCGCCGGCAGCACATCACCGTCTTCATGAAGGCCCTGGGTTTCAGCGCGGCCGAGATCCTGAAGCTCTTCGACAACGCGATCTCCATCCAGAACACCCTCGAGAAGGACCACTTCGAGACCCAGGAGGAGGCCCTCGAGGACATCTACCGGAAGCTGCGACCCGGCGAGCCGCCTACGGCCGAAAGCGCGAAGACCCTCCTCGAGAACCTTTTCTTCAACCCCAAGCGCTACGACGTCGCGCGCGTCGGTCGCCACAAGGTGGACAAGAAGCTGGGCGCCGCCGAGGGCGAGCTGCTGAAGCAGCTGCGCTCCCATCACAAGGGCCTGGGCGAGCTCGACAACCCGGATCGGAAGGCGTGGGAGCAGATCCGCTACCGGGTCTTCTCCTCGATGCAGAAGGAGGAGGCCGCCGGACAGGGCGCGCCCAAGTACAAGGCGGTCCTCACGTTCGAGGACATCCTCAAGACGGTCGGCTACCTCGTGCACCTGCACGCGGGCGAGGCCGGCTACGACCCGGACGACATCGACCACTTCGGGAACCGCCGGATCCGTTCGGTCGGGGAGCTGATCCAGAACCAGATCCGGATCGGGCTCTCGCGCATGGAGCGGGTCGTGAAGGAACGGATGACCACCCAGGACGTCGAGGCCATCACGCCGCAGACCCTGATCAACATCCGTCCCGTCGTCGCCTCGATCAAGGAGTTCTTCGGGACCTCGCAGCTCTCGCAGTTCATGGACCAGACGAACACGCTCGCAGGTCTCACCCACAAGCGCAGGCTGTCGGCGCTCGGCCCGGGAGGACTGTCGCGGGAGCGCGCCGGCTTCGAGGTCCGAGACGTGCACCCGTCCCACTACGGCCGGATGTGCCCGATCGAGACGCCCGAGGGTCCGAACATCGGCCTTATGGGGTCGCTGTCCAGCTTCGGCCGGATCAACGAGTTCGGGTTCATCGAGACGCCCTACCGGCGCGTCGAGAAGGGCAAGGTCACGGCGAAGATCGACTACCTGTCGGCCGACGAGGAGGATCGCCACGTCATCGCGCAGGCGAACGCCCGCCTCGCTCCCGACGGCACCTTCCAGGACACGCAGGTGCTGGTGCGCCGGAAGGGTGGCGAGGTCGACCAGGTCTCGCCCGACGAGATCGACTACATGGACGTGTCCCCGAAGCAGCTGGTCTCGGTGGCCGCCGCGCTGATCCCGTTCCTCGAGCACGACGACGCCAACCGCGCCCTGATGGGCGCCAACATGCAACGCCAGGCCGTCCCCTTGCTCCGCGCCGAGGCGCCGCTGGTGGGCACCGGCGTGGAGTTCCGCGCGGCCGTCGATGCGGGCGACGTCGTGCTGGCCGATGAGGCAGGGACCGTCGAGGACGTCTCCGCCGAGGCCATCGTGGTCAGGGAGAAGACCGGAAAGCTGCGGACCTACGACCTGATCAAGTTCCGGCGGACCAACCAGGGAACGAACTTCAACCAGAAGCCCCTCGTGGACATCGGCGACCGGGTCGCGAAGCAGCAGGTGATCGCCGACGGTCCGTCCACGGACCAGGGCGAGATCGCTCTCGGCAAGAACCTCCTCGTGGCGTACATGCCCTGGGAGGGCCACAACTACGAGGACGCGATCATCATCTCCGAGCGCCTGGTGAAGGATGACATCCTCACCTCGATCCACATCGAGGAGCACGAGGTCGACGCCCGCGACACCAAGCTGGGCGCGGAGGAGATCACGCGGGACATCCCGAACGTCTCCGAGGAGATCCTGAAGGACCTCGACGAGCGGGGGATCGTCCGGATCGGGGCCGAGGTCAACACCGGCGACTACCTCGTCGGGAAGGTCACGCCCAAGGGCGAGACGGAGCTCACCCCCGAGGAGCGGCTGCTCCGAGCGATCTTCGGGGAGAAGGCGCGGGAGGTGCGCGACACCTCCCTCAAGGTGCCGCACGGCGAATCGGGCAAGGTGATCGGGGTGCGCGTGTTCAACCGAGACGACGGTGACGAGCTGCCGCCCGGTGTGAACCAGCTCGTGCGCGTCTACGTGGCGCAGAAGCGCAAGATCTCCGACGGCGACAAGCTGGCCGGACGCCACGGGAACAAGGGCGTGATCTCCACGATCCTTCCCGAAGAGGACATGCCGTTCCTCGAGGACGGCACGCCGGTCGACATCATCTTGAACCCGCTGGGCGTCCCATCCCGGATGAACCTCGGGCAGGTGTTGGAGGCCCACCTGGGCTACGCCGCGCTCGTCGGATTCGACAAGAGCGGCGAGGATCACACCGGACCCGTCCACGTGGCCACGCCGGTCTTCGACGGCGCCAAGGAGGACGAGATCCTCGCGGCGATCCGCAGCTCGCACGCAGCCTCCGACGGGAAGAAGCTCATCAACGACATCGGGAAGGCGCGGCTCTACGACGGCCGGAACGGTCAGCCCTACGCCGAGCCGGTCACGGTCGGGGTGGCGTACATCCTGAAGCTGCTGCACCTGGTGGACGACAAGATCCACGCTCGGTCCACGGGGCCGTACTCGATGATCACGCAGCAGCCGCTCGGCGGGAAGGCGCAGTTCGGCGGCCAGCGGTTCGGGGAGATGGAGGTCTGGGCCCTGGAGGCCTACGGCGCCGCGTACGCCCTGCAGGAGCTGTTGACGATCAAGTCGGACGACGTCCTGGGCCGTGTGAAGGTCTACGAAGCCATCGTGAAGGGGGAGAACATCCCGGAGCCTGGCATCCCGGAGTCCTTCAAGGTGCTGATCAAGGAGATGCAGTCGCTCTCGCTCAACGTCGAGGTGCGCTCCTCGTCCGGCGAGGAGATCGAACTGCGCGAGACCGACGAGGACGTCTTCCGAGCGGCCGAGGAGCTCGGGATCGATCTCAGCAGGCGGGAGCCCGCGGGGGCGGACTTCGATTGAGGCGCGGGAATACGGAAGCGTTCCACGTGATAGGGGACGGGCTGGGGGGCCTTGGGGGCTCAAGCAGCGAGCGCGTCAGCGCGAGCGGTAGCCCCCAACAGAAGGAGGCGGAGGTCTAAGTGCTGGATGTGAACTACTTCGACGAACTTCGGATCGGGCTGGCAGCGGCCGACCAGATCCGCGCCTGGTCCAACGGAGAGGTCAAGAAGCCCGAGACGATCAACTACCGCACGCTGAAGCCTGAGAAGGATGGGCTCTTCTGCGAGCGGATCTTCGGTCCCACGCGGGACTGGGAGTGCCACTGCGGCAAGTACAAGCGCGTGCGCTTCAAGGGCATCATCTGCGAGCGCTGCGGCGTCGAGATAACCCGGTCCAAGGTCCGCCGCGACCGCATGGGTCACATCGAACTCGCGGCTCCCGTCACGCACATCTGGTATTTCAAGGGCGTCCCCTCGCGCCTGGGCTACCTGCTCGACATCGCCCCCAAGGACCTCGAGCGGATCATCTACTTCGCCGCCTACGTGGTGACCCGGATCGACGACGAGCGGCGCCACAAGGACCTCCCCGAGATCGAAGAGGAGATCGAGGGCGAGAAGCGCGAGATCGAAGCCGAGCGGGACGACCAGGTCAAGCGCCGGCTCTCGGAGCTCGAGGACCGCCTGAAGGAGCTCGAGGCCGAGGGCGCGAAGGGCGCACAGCTCTCCGCCGCCAAGCGGGAGGCGCAGCGAGACGTGGAGCGCATCCACGAGGCCGCCGGTCGCGACACCCAGCACCTCGACGACGTGGTGTCCGCGTTCAAGAGCCTCAAGATCAAGCAGCTCGTCGCCGACGACGCCGTCTACCGCTCGCTCCGCGAGCGCTTCGCGGACTACTTCGACGGTGGCATGGGCGCCGAGGCCATCAAACGGCTCCTCCAGGACTACGACGTCGTCGCCGAGGGAGAGGCCCTCCGCGAGACGATCGAGAACGGCAAGGGCACGAAGCGCCTCAAGGCGATCAAGCGCCTGAAGGTCGCGTCCAACTTCGTCGAGGGCCGCTCGAGCCCGATGGGCATGGTGCTCGATGCGATCCCGGTGATCCCGCCGGATCTCCGTCCGATGGTGCAGCTGGATGGTGGCCGGTTCGCGACCTCCGATCTCAACGACCTGTACCGGCGTGTCATCAACCGGAACAACCGCCTGAAGCGGCTGCTCGACCTGCAGGCGCCCGAGATCATCGTGAACAACGAGAAGCGGATGCTCCAGGAGGCCGTCGACGCCCTGTTCGACAACGGCCGTCGGGGTCGTCCCGTCACCGGACCCGGCAACCGGCCGCTGAAGTCGCTCTCCGACATGCTGAAGGGCAAGCAGGGCCGCTTCCGCCAGAACCTCCTGGGCAAGCGCGTCGACTACTCCGGCCGCTCGGTCATCGTGGTCGGGCCGGAGCTCCGCCTGCACCAGTGCGGGCTGCCGAAGCAGATGGCGCTCGAGCTCTTCAAGCCGTTCGTGATGAAGCGGCTCGTCGACCAGAACCTCGCTCAGAACATCAAGAGCGCCAAGCGCATGGTGGAGCGTGCCCGTCCGCAGGTGTGGGACGTGCTCGAGGAGGCCATCCGGGAGCACCCCGTGATGCTGAACCGGGCGCCCACGCTGCACCGTCTGGGGATCCAGGCGTTCGAGCCAGTGCTGGTCGAGGGCAAGGCCATCAAGATCCACCCGCTCGTGTGCGCGGCGTTCAACGCCGACTTCGACGGGGACCAGATGGCGGTGCACGTCCCGCTGTCCGCCGAGGCGCAGGCCGAAGCCCGGATCCTGATGCTCTCGACGAACAACATCTTGTCACCAGCGCACGGCCGCCCGATCGCGACGCCGTCGCAGGACATGGTGCTCGGGCTCTACTACCTGACCCTCACGCAGAACGAGGACATGAAGGACGAGGAGATCCCGACGTTCGGCTCGACCGCCGAGGCGTTGCTGGCCCTCGACCGCGGTCATCCGCTGCACGATCCGGTGCGCGTGCGCTTGACGGGCCAGGCGCTCCCCGAGGAGCTCCTCCCGGAGGGCTACGACCCCAAGGCCGACGGATGGAAGGGCCGCACGCCGGTCATCCGGACGACCATCGGCCGGATCGTCTTCAACACGGCGTTCCCGGACGACTTCGAGTTCCGCAACGAGCCCGTCTTGAAGCCGGACGTGGCCCGGATCGTCGACGAGGTGGTCCACCGCTACGACCGAGCGCAGGTCGAGATCGTCCTCGACAACCTGAAGAACCTCGGGTTCGACTACGCCACCAAGGCGGGGGTCACGATCGGCGTCGAAGACGTCACGACGCCGCCGGAGAAGCAGAAGATCCTCGACGAGCACGAGAAGCGTGCCCAGAAGGTCGAGCAGCAGTACCGGAAGGGCATCATCACGGACGACGAGCGTCGCCAGGAGCTCATCGAGATCTGGACACAGGCCACCGACGAGGTCAAGGACGCGATGGAGGCCCAGTTCACGAAGACGAACCCGATCTTCATGATGGCCAACTCGGGCGCGCGCGGGAACATCATGCAGATCCGGCAGCTGGCCGGGATGCGTGGTCTCGTCGCGAACCCGAAGGGCGAGATCATCCCGCGCCCGATCAAGTCCAACTTCCGTGAGGGTCTGTCGGTCCTCGAGTACTTCATCTCCACCCACGGCGCTCGGAAGGGCCTGGCCGACACCGCCCTGCGGACCGCCGACTCGGGCTACCTCACCCGGCGACTCGTCGACGTCGCCCAGGAGGTCATCGTCCGCGAGGAGGACTGCGGCACGGATCGGTCGATCGGTGCCGTGGTCAACGTGACCCGGCCCGACGGTACCGTCGTCAAGGGCGCGCACACCGACACCGCGGTGTTCGGACGCGTGCTCGCCGAGGACGTGAAGGTCGGTGGGAAGAAGATCGCCTCCCGCGGCGCGGAGCTCTCCGACGAGCTCGCCCAGGTCGTGATCGATTCCGGCGTGGAGACGGTCCAGGTCCGCTCGGTCACCACCTGTGAGGCGGAGATCGGCGTGTGCCAGGCGTGCTACGGCCGCTCACTCGCGAGCGGGCGCCTCGTCGACATCGGTGAGGCGGTCGGCATCATCGCCGCCCAGTCGATCGGCGAGCCCGGCACCCAGCTCACGATGCGAACCTTCCACACCGGTGGGATCGCCGGCGAGGACATCACGCACGGCCTTCCCCGCGTGGTCGAGCTGTTCGAGGCGCGCAATCCCAAGGGGATGGCGCAGATCACCGAGCTCTCGGGCGAGGTGGCGATCGAGGACGACGACGAGAAGCACGTCCGGCGCATCCGGGTCACGGACGAGACCGGCGACATGGTCGAGTACCAGGTCTCGTTCCGCGCCCGGCTCACGGTGTCGAACGGCGACATGGTGGAGGTGGGGCAACAGCTCACGGAGGGCTCGGTGAACCCCCACGAGAAGCTCCGCGTGGAGGGAGTGCTGGCCCTGCAGATGCACCTCGTGGACGAGGTGCAGCAGGTCTACCGCTCCCAGGGCGTGACGATCCACGACAAGCACATCGAGCTCATCGCGCGGCAGATGCTCCGGAAGGTGCACATCATCGAGCCGGGTGACTCCGATCTGCTGCCGGGCGATCTCGTGAACCGGCGGGTGTTCGAGGAGACGAACCAGGAAGTGGTCGAGTCCGGCGGGGTTCCCGCATCGGCCCGGCCCGTCCTGCTCGGCATCACGAAGGCCTCGCTCGCGACGGATTCGTGGCTCTCGGCCGCCTCGTTCCAGGAGACCACCCGGGTGCTCACGGACGCGGCGATCCAGAGCAAGGCTGACCCGTTGCTGGGCCTGAAGGAGAACGTGATCATCGGGAAGCTGATCCCGGCGGGCACGGGGATGAGCCGCTACCGCAACGTGGCCGTGAAGATCAAGCCCGATGCGATCCCCGAGTACTGGCTCACGCGTCAGCGGGAGCTGGCGGAGCTGGCCGAGCTGGCCGAGGGTGGCGAACCGGCTCTGGTGGGGCTCACCCGCCAGCAGGCGGAGAGCATGCTGGGCGGGGTCGCTCGATCCGACGAGGAGTAGTCGGGGAACGGACTCCTTGGGACGTCCCGGGAGCGCGGCCGGACGTGTCGAGCGTTGAGCTCGGCAGGTACGCTAGGGATGGTTCCGCGCTGGCCGGCCCTCACGCCGGGTGGCATCCGGTGCGGTTGACACGTCGTGCTCACGACCAGTAGTTTTGGCGGTCGCGCCCGGGTCGGCGAGCAGGTCGGGCGTCCGGCTCCGGTCGGAGCGACAACCCCGCGGGTGGTGGCGTTCGCGCTGCGCCCCAAGGGTTCGGCCCGAGGCTTCCAAGCCCCGGTGGATGAAAAAGGAAGAGTGCAGACGAGAGAGCCATGCCTACCATCCAACAACTCGTACGGAAGGGCCGATCCCGCCCGAAGAAGCGGACGAAGAGCCCTGCGCTGAAGGGCTCGTCCCAGCGGCGCGGTGTCTGCACGCGCGTGTACACGATGACCCCCAAGAAGCCGAACTCCGCGTTGCGGAAGGTCGCGCGGGTCCGGCTCACCTCCGGGATCGAGGTCACGGTCTACATCCCCGGAGTGGGGCACAACCTTCAGGAGCACTCGATCGTGCTCGTCCGCGGTGGTCGCGTGCGCGACCTGCCCGGTGTGCGCTACAAGATCATCCGCGGCACCCTCGACACCGCAGGGGTCCGCGACCGACGCAAGGCCCGGTCGCGCTACGGCGCCAAGAAGGTCGGCGAGTAACGTGCCGCGCAAGGGACCTGCCGTACACCGGGGCATCACGCCCGATCCCGTCTACCAGAACCCGCTCGTGACCCAGCTGGTCAACAAGGTGCTGTTGCACGGGAAGAAGACCGTCGCCGAGCACATCGTCTACGAGGCGCTCGAGCAGATCAGTCAGAAGACCGCGAACGACCCCGTGATCACCCTGAAGCGTGCGGTGGACAACGTTCGCCCGATGCTGGAGGTCAAGTCGCGGCGCGTCGGCGGCGCGTCGTACCAGGTCCCCGTGGAGGTGAAGCCCACCCGCGGCACGACGCTCGCGCTGCGGTGGCTCGTGAACTTCTCCCGCGCGCGGCGCGAGAACTCGATGGCCGAACGCCTCGTGGCAGAGATCATGGATGCCTCCAACGGGCAGGGAGCGTCCGTCAAGCGGCGCGAGGACATGCACAAGATGGCCGAGGCCAACCGAGCGTTCGCGCATTACCGATGGTGATCGACGAGCACCACCCGACCGGCCCCCAGGGGCCGGTTTCCCGTGTGGAGGGGACCCCCTGATGGCGGTTCCCGCAGAGAGGATGCAGGTGTCGCAGACCGAACAGAAGGTGAAGGACGGCAAGGGGCTCTCGATCCGCGAGTACCCCCTCGCTCGCACGCGCAACATCGGCATCATGGCGCACATCGACGCCGGGAAGACCACCACGACCGAGCGGATCCTCTACTACACCGGGAAGGCCTACAAGATCGGGGAGGTGCACGAAGGCACCGCGCAGATGGACTGGATGGTCCAGGAGCGCGAGCGCGGGATCACGATCACGTCGGCGGCCACCACGTGCCAGTGGAAGGGCCACTGGATCAACATCATCGACACGCCCGGCCACGTCGACTTCACGGTCGAGGTCGAGCGGTCCCTTCGCGTCCTGGACGGCGCCGTCGCCGTGTTCGACGCCGTGGCGGGCGTGGAGCCCCAGACCGAGACCGTGTGGCGCCAGGCGGACCGCTACAAGGTCCCGCGGATCTGCTTCATCAACAAGATGGATCGGACCGGCGCCAACTTCGAGCGCACCGTCGACATGATCGTGGATCGCCTCCAGGCGACCCCGCTCATCCTCCAGCTCCCCTGGGGCACCGAGTCCGACTTCCACGGCGTGATCGACCTCGTCCAGATGAACGCCCACTACTGGGAGGGCGACATGGGCGAGGAGTGGCACGACACCGAGATCCCGGAGGAGTACCGGGCTGCCGCGGAGGCCGCCCACCACGTCCTCTTCGAACGGCTCGCCGACCACGACGAGTCCCTGATGGAGAAGTTCGTTCACGAGGAGGAGCCCACGATCGAGGAGATGCATCGCGCGATCCGCCGAGCGACGCTCGCGAGCCTCGGCGTTCCGGTGATGTGCGGCTCCGCCTTCAAGAACAAGGGCGTCCAGCCCCTGCTCGACGCGATCGTCGCCTACCTCCCGTCGCCCGCCGAGGTGCTTCCGGTGGAAGGCCATCTTCCCAACGACGAGTCCACGCACGTGCAGCGCGCGCCCGAAGACACCGAGCCGTTCGCGGCCCTGGCCTTCAAGATCATGTCGGATGCCTTCGTCGGCCGGCTGACGTACCTGCGCGTGTACTCCGGCGTGCTCCGCGCCGGCTCGCACGTCGCCAACGCCACGAAGGACCGCAAGGAGCGGATCGGTCGGATCCTGCAGATGCACGCCAACCACCGTGAGGACATGGCGGCCGCCTACACCGGCGACATCGTCGCCGTCGTCGGGTTGAAGCACGCCACAACCGGAGACACGATCTGCGATCCCGACCACCAGGTCGTCCTGGAGTCCATCAGCTTCCCCACGCCCGTCATCTCGGTGGCCGTGGAGCCGAAGACCAAGGCCGACCAGGACAAGCTGGGCACCGGTCTCGCCAAGCTCGCGGACGAGGACCCGACGTTCGTCGTGAAGTTCGACGACGAGACGGGCCAGACGGTGATCTCGGGGATGGGCGAGCTCCACCTCGACATCATCGTGGACCGCCTGAAGCGAGAGTTCTCCGTAGACGCGAACGTCGGCAAGCCGCAGGTCGCCTACCGCGAGACGATCCGCCGCCAGGTCCACAAGGTCGAGACCCGCTTCGTCCGACAGACGGGTGGACGCGGGCAGTTCGCACACGTCGTGATCGACCTGGAGCCGACCGGTTCCGGTGGCGGCTACGAGTTCCTGAACAAGATCGTGGGCGGCAAGATCCCGCGCGAGTACATCCCCGCCGTCGACCAGGGGATCCAGGAGGCCCTCGACAACGGCGTGCTGGCCGGCTACCCGATGGTCGACGTCCGGGCGACCCTGATGGACGGCACCTACCACGAGGTCGACTCGAGCGAGATGGCGTTCAAGATCGCCGGATCGATGGCGTTGAAGGAGGCGGCTCGCAAGGCCGACCCCGCGCTGCTCGAGCCGGTCATGGAGTTCGAGGTGACCACCCCGGAGGAGTTCATGGGCGAGGTCATGGGCGACGTGACGGCGCGGCGCGGCCGGATCGAGCGCATCGACGACGCGGGAGGGCAGAAGGTGATCAGGGTGCTGGTGCCGCTCGCCGAGCTGTTCGGCTACGCCACCGACCTGCGTTCCCGCACCCAGGGGCGCGCCGCGCACAGCCCGATGCAGCTCCAGGCGTACGCGGAAGTGCCGGTGCAGGTGTCCAAGGAGATCATCGCCCGGGTCTCGGGCGAGTAGGGGCCAGGAAGAGAAGAGCAGGAAGAGGAGAGCCAAGTCATGGGCAAGAAGAAGTTCGAGCGCACGAAGCCGCACGTGAACATCGGCACGATGGGTCACATCGACCACGGCAAGACCACACTCACGGCCGCCATCACCAAGCGGCAGGCCGAGAAGGGGATGGCCGAGTTCACGCCGTTCGACGAGATCGACAAGGCGCCGGAGGAGCGCGAGCGCGGGATCACGATCGCGATCGCCCACGTCGAGTATGAGACCGACAACCGCCACTACGCCCACGTCGACATGCCGGGACACGCCGACTACGTGAAGAACATGATCACGGGCGCCGCGCAGGTGGACGGAGCGATCCTCGTGGTCTCGGCGGCCGACGGGCCCATGCCCCAGACCCGTGAGCACGTGCTGCTCGCACGTCAGGTCGGCGTTCCGTCGATCGTGGTCGCGCTGAACAAGTGCGACATGGTCGACGACTCCGAGCTGCTCGACCTCGTCGAGCTCGAGGTGCGCGAGCTCCTGTCCTCCTACGAGTATCCCGGCGACGACATCCCGGTCGTCCAGATCTCCGCCCTGAAGGCGCTCGAGGGCGACGAGACGTGGATGGCCAAGGTCGACGAGCTCCTCGAGGCCTGCGACACCTACATCCCCGAGCCCGTCCGGGACACGGACAAGCCGTTCCTGATGCCGATCGAGGACGTGTTCTCGATCACCGGACGTGGGACGGTCGTGACCGGGCGCGTCGAGCAGGGCGTCCTGAAGAAGATGGGCGAGGTCGAGATCGTCGGACTGAGGGATACGCAGAAGACGACCGCGACGGACCTGGAGATGTTCCGGAAGCTCCTCGATGAGATCACGGCCGGCGACAACGTCGGCGTGCTGCTCCGGGGCATCGACAAGGACCAGGTGGAGCGGGGTCAGGTCCTGGCGAAGCCGGGATCGATCACGCCGCACACCGAGTTCATGTCCAACGTGTACATCCTGTCCAAGGAGGAGGGCGGCCGGCACACACCGTTCTTCGACGGCTACAAGCCGCAGTTCTACTTCCGGACCACCGACGTCACCGGCGTGGCACATCTGCCCGAAGGGGTGGAGATGGTGATGCCGGGCGACAACGTGGAGATGCGGGTCGAGCTCGACAAGCCGATCGCGATGGAGGAGGGCCTCCGGTTCGCGATCCGCGAAGGCGGCCGCACCGTCGGGGCCGGCCGGGTCACCAAGGTCCTGAAGTAAGAGGACATCGAGGAAGGCGAGGGGACGACGTGGCGGGACCGAAGATCCGGATCAAGCTCCGGGCGTACGACCACCGGATGCTCGACGTCGCCGCCCGTGACATCGTCGAGCACGTGACGCGGACCGGCGCCAAGGTCGTCGGGCCGGTCCCCTTGCCCACCGAGCGTTCGATCTACACGGTCATCCGCTCGCCCCACAAGTACAAGGACTCGCGCGAGCACTTCCAGATGCTCACGCACAAGCGGTTGATCGACATCGTGGACGCGACGTCCAAGACGGTCCAGGAGCTCCAGCGCCTGAACCTGTCGGCCGGCGTCGACATCGAGATCAAGTTGTAGGAGCGATGGCGGAGACGAAAGGGATCTTGGGCACGAAGCTGGGGATGACCCAGATCTTCGACGACACCCGCGCCGTGCCGGTCACGGTGATCAAGGCGGGTCCATCGGTCGTGTCCCAGGTCAAGACGAAGGACACCGACGGTTACGACGCCGTCCAGCTCTCCTTCGGCACCGTCCGGCCGCGCGACCTCACGAGGCCGATGAAGGGACACTTCGACTCGCACGACGCCGCGCCCGGCCGCCACGTCGTCGAGCTGCGCACGGACGATGCGGGCAGCTACCAGCCGGGCCAGGAGATCACGGTCGACGTGTTCAGCCCCGGCGACCGGGTGGACGTGGTCGGGGTCTCGAAGGGTCACGGCACGACGGGCGTGATGAAGCGTCACGGGTTCCACGGCCTCCGGGCCAGCCACGGCACGAAGCGCAAGCACCGTGCCCCCGGCGCGATCGGCGCCTGCGCGACGCCCAGTCGCGTCTTCAAGGACATGCCCATGGCCGGCCAGCACGGCAGCGTCCGCGTCACGGTGTTGAACCTCGAGGTCGTCCAGGCCGACGTCGAGCGCGGCCTCCTGCTCGTCAAAGGGGCGGTTCCCGGGCCGAACGGTGGCCTGTTGATGGCTCGTTCCGCCGTCAAGGCGCCGGCGAAGGGAGGCGCGTGATGGCCTCGATCGAGAAGCGCGACGCCGCCGGGAAGAAGGCCGGCTCCGTGGAACTGCCTGCCGAGATCTTCGAGTCGAAGGTGAGCGTGCCCCTGATGCACCAGGTGGTCGTGGCCGGGCTCGCCGGGATCCGCGCGGGGACGCACTCGACCAAGACGCGCGCCCAGGTCCGCGGCGGCGGCAGGAAGCCGTGGCGCCAGAAAGGCACGGGCCGAGCGCGCCAGGGATCGATCCGGTCACCGCAGTGGGTCGGCGGCGGCGTGGCGCACGGGCCCACTCCCCGGGACCACTCCCAGAAGATCAACAAGAAGATGCGACGCGGAGCGCTCCGCTCCGCGCTCACGGACGCGCTGCAGAGCGGGAAGCTCGCCGTGGTCGACGACCTGGACTGGAGCGAGCCGAAGACGAAGCAGGCCGTGGGCGTGCTCACGTCGCTCGAGCTCGCCGGGCGGATCCTCCTCGTCTTGCCCCAGCCCACGGAGGCCGGCAACGTCGAGAAGTCGTTCCGCAACCTGCCCAACGTGAAGATCGCCTACAGCGGAGGGCTCGGCACCTACGACGTCCTCCTGGCGGACCGGGTGCTGTTCACAGGCGCCGCCATCGACCGTCTGACCGCGCTGCCGACCGGGTCCTCGAGCGGCGCCTCGGAAGGGTCCCCTGGTCAGGCCGAGGAGGTGGCGGGATGAACAAGTCACCTCGCGACGTGATCGTGCGCCCCATCGTCTCGGAGAAGTCCTACGCGGGGATCGAGCACAACACCTACACGTTCCTGGTGGATCCTCGTGCGAACAAGACCGAGATCAAGGAGGCGGTCCAGACGATCTGGGACGTCCAGGTCCTGTCCGTGAACACGCTGAAACGTCGCGGCAAGATGAAGCGTCGCGGGTACACCCGAGGACGCCGTCCCGACGAGAAGCGCGCCGTCGTCACGCTCGCCGAGGGCGACAGCATCGAGATCTTCGAGGGTGGGGGGTCGTAGCCGTGGCCGTTCGGAAGTACAAGCCGACGACGCCGGGCCGGCGTGGGGGCAGCGTCTCGTCGTTCGATGAGATCACGCGGTCCACGCCGGAGAAGGCGCTGCTGACCAAGGGCCGGAAGAAGGCGGGACGCAACGTCCACGGCCGGATCACCACCCGGCATCAGGGCGGCGGCACGAAGCGGCGGTACCGCCTCATCGACTTCAAGCGCAACAAGGACGGGATCCCGGCCAAGGTCGCCACGATCGAGTACGACCCGAACCGGAGCTCGCGGATCGCCCTGCTGCACTATGCCGACGGCGAGAAGCGGTACATCCTCGCGCCCGACGGCGTCCGCGTGGGCGACCAGCTGATGTCCGGCGAGGGCGCGGAGATCCGCCCCGGGAACGCCTTGCCGCTGCGGAACATCCCCGTCGGCACCGTGGTGCACGCGGTCGAGCTGAAGCCCGGGGCCGGAGCGCGGATGGCGCGGTCGGCGGGAACGAGCGTCCAGCTCATGGCGAAGGAGGGGAAGCTGGCCACGCTGCGGCTTCCCTCGGGCGAGATGCGGACGGTCCCGTCCATCTGCAAGGGCACCGTCGGAGTGGTCGGGAACGCCGAGCACGAGCTGATCTCGATCGGCAAGGCGGGGCGCAATCGCTGGAAAGGAAAGCGGCCCTCGGTGCGAGGCGTCGCCATGAACCCGGTTGACCACCCGCTCGGCGGCGGCGAGGGGAAGGCCTCCGGTGGTCGCCATCCGACGTCGCCGTGGGGCAAGAAGGAAGGCCGCACGCGGAAGAAGAAGAAGGCGTCGAACGCGCAGATCATCCGGCGTCGCGGGAAGGGGCGTGGCTGATGGCGAGGTCCGTGAAGAAGGGGCCGTTCGTGGACGAGCACCTCATGGTGAAGATCGCGGGGATGAACGAGCGGAGCGAGAAGAAGGTCGTCAAGACCTGGTCGCGCCGCTCCACGATCGTCCCGGACATGATCGGACACACGATCGCGGTCCACGACGGCCGCAAGCACGTTCCCGTGTTCATCTCGGAGTCGATGGTCGGGCACAAGCTCGGCGAGTTCGCTCCGACGCGCACCTTCCGGACGCACTCGAGGGATGAGCGAAGGACGGGTCCCCGATAGATGGAAGCGAAAGCCACGGTCAAGTACGTCCGCACGTCGCCGCGCAAGATGCGGCGGACGGTGGATCTCATCCGCGGACACCACGTGGGTGAGGCGAAGCGCATCCTCCGGCTGTCGACGCTGGGGGCGTCTCGCGACGTGGAGAAGCTGCTCGATTCCGCGGTCGCCAACGCCGAGCAGCGGCCGGGCGTGATCGCGGAGAACCTGTTGGTGTCGAAGGCATGGGTGGACGAGGGGCCGACGCTCCGCCGGTTCCGTCCCCGGGCCTACGGACGGGCCACCCGGGTCCGGAAGCGCACCTCACATGTCACGGTCGTGGTGGAGACGATGGGAGACGAAGAGTAGTGGGACAGAAGGTCCACCCATACGGGTTCCGGCTGGGGGTCATCTACCCCTGGAAATCGAACTGGTACGCGAACCGGCGCGACTACATCGAGGCGCTCCACGAGGACGTGTGGATCCGCAAGCACATCCGCTCGCGGCTCTCCCGCGCCGGGATCTCCTCGATCGATATCGAACGCAAGGGCGATCAGATCTGGGTCTACATCCGCACGGCCCGCCCCGGCATCGTCATCGGCCGAAAGGGCGCCGAGGTGGATCGTCTCCGCAAGGACGTCGAGCGCTACACGAAGAAGCGGGTCGACGTGAAGGTCGAGGACATGAACCAGGCCTCCAGCGAGGTGCGGCCCGACACGGACGCCGCCCTGCTGGCGCAGGGCGTCGCCGAGCAGCTCGCCGGACGCGTGGCGTTCCGCCGGGCGATGCGCCGAGCCGTCCAGACCGCGATGCGCGCCGGTGCGCTCGGCGTGCGCGTCGCGTGCGCGGGGCGCCTCGGGGGGACCGACATGGGCCGCAAGGAGTGGTACCGCGAGGGCAGGGTGCCGCTGCACACGCTCCGGGCGAAGGTGGACTTCGGGACGGCGGCCGCGAAGACGACGTTCGGCGCGATCGGCGTGAAGGTGTGGGTCTACCACGGCGACGAGGTGCCCCACCGCGAGCAGGAGAGCGAGCGGGCCCTGGCGCGGGCACACGCCCGTGCCGAGCGAGGCGAACGCGGGGCGAAGCCGGCTGCCACGCGCGCCAAGGCGCCGGCCAAGGCCGAGCCCGTTGCGGCGGGACCCGATGTCGTGGCTCCCGACGCCGCGCCCGTCGCCGAACCGTCCCCGACGCCGTCGTCCGACTCCGGTCCGGAACCGGCTCCCGCGACCCCCGAGGCGATGGACGGTGCCGAGCCGGCCGCTGCACCTGAGGCCGCGCCGGTGGCTGAGGCCCCCGTCGAAGCGCCCGACACGCAGGAGGGTGGTGAGGGCTGATGCTCGCTCCGAAGCGGATCAAGCACCGCAAGCAGCACCGTGGGCGGATGCGTGGCCTCGCCAAGGGCCACACCGACATCCAGTCGGGTGACTACGCGATCGTCGCGATGGAGCCGGGCTGGATCACGAACCGTCAGATCGAGGCCGCCCGGGTGGCGATCACCAGGCACATCCGCCGCGGGGGCAAGGTCTGGATCACGATCTTCCCCGACAAGCCCGTCACGAAGAAGCCCGCGGAGACACGGATGGGCTCCGGCAAGGGGAACCCCGAAGGCTGGGTCGCCGTGGTCAAGCCGGGTCGCGTGATGTTCGAGCTGGCCGGCGTGAACGAGGCGCTCGCCCGGGAAGCGATGGGTCGCGCGCAGCACAAGCTGCCGATCCGGACCAAGTTCATCACGAGGGTGGGGGAGTAGCGATGGCCAGCAAGACCGCCGAGCTGCGCGAGCTGACGGATGCGCAGCTCCTCGAGCGGGCGGAGTCCGCGAAGGAGGAGCTCTTCAACCTGCGTTTCCAGCTCGCCACCGGCCAGCTGGACGATTCGTCGTCGATCAAGAAGGTCCGCCACGAGATCGCGCGGATCGCCACGGTGATGCGCCAGCGGGACATCGAGGCGGCCACGGATGCCGAGGCCGGCGCGGCGGGAACCGAGTCCGGAACGGAGAGCGAGCGGTGAGCGAGGAGCAGCAGATGACGCAGGGGCGTGGGCGCCGGAAGACGCGAACGGGGGTCGTGGTCTCGGACGGCATGGACAAGACCGTCGTCGTTCGGATCGACCGCTCGTTCCGGCACCCGCTGTACGACAAGACCGTGCGGCGCTCCAAGAAGCTCGCCGCCCACGACGAGTCCAACGAGGCGCACGTGGGTGACCGCGTCCGTGTCGTGGAGACGCGACCGCTGTCCAAGTCGAAGCACTGGCGGCTGGTGGAGATCGTGGAGAAAGCCAAGTGATCCAGCAGGAGACCCGTTGCCGTGTCGCGGACAACACCGGAGCCAAGGAGCTCTTGGTGATCCGCGTGCTCGGCGGGTCGGCCCGGCGCTACGCGAGCATCGGCGACACCGTCGTCGGCACGATCAAGGATGCGTTGCCCGGTGGCGGGGTCAAGAAGGGGGAGGTCGTCAAGGCCGTCGTCGTTCGGACCTCCAAGGAGCGGCGTCGTCCCGACGGCTCCTACATCCGATTCGACGACAACGCCGTGGTGCTCCTCACGCCGGACTCGCGCAACCCCCGAGGGACTCGCATCTTCGGGCCGGTCGCCCGGGAGCTTCGCGACCGCCGCTACATGAAGATCGTGTCCCTTGCGCCGGAGGTGTTGTGAGGGTGGTGTTCTGAGGTATGCCGGGAGTCGACATCAAGAAGGACGACACGGTCCGGGTGATCTCGGGCAAGGATCGCGGCCGGGAGGGCCGCGTCGTACGCGTGCTCCCTCGGGAGGGTCGCGTGATGGTGGATGGGGTGGCCCTCGCCAAGAAGCACCAGCGCTCGTCGGGCCGCCGCGCCCGTGGCAGCTCGCAGCAGCTGCAGCAGGGCGGGATCATCGACGCCGAGATGTTCGTCAACATCTCGAACGTCCAGGTGGTCTGCACGGCCTGCGGCGAGGCCACCCGCATCGGTCATCGGGTCGAAGGGGACCGGAAGGTCCGGTTCTGCCGGAAGTGCGAGACGGAGCTGGCATGAGCGCCAAGACCGCGACGGAAGACACCTACGTGCCCCGGCTCCGGGCGCGGTACCGGGAGGAGCTGGTCCCGGCGCTCCGGGAGCAGCTCGGGCTCGCCAACACGATGCAGGTTCCGCGGCTGGAGAAGGTCGTGGTCAACATGGGCGTGGGCGAAGCCGTGAAGGACGGCCGCTTGCTCGACGCAGCCCTCGAGGATCTCGCTACGATCACGGGACAGAAGGCGGTCGTGACGAAGGCGCGGAAGTCGATCGCCGGCTTCAAGCTCCGCGAGGGGATGGCCATCGGCGCGAAGGTGACCCTCCGGGGGGCCTACATGTGGGAATTCGTCGATCGTCTCGTGTCGCTCGCGCTCCCCAGGATCCGTGACTTCCGCGGACTGAGTCCCGCCGCCTTCGACGGCCACGGCAATTACACGCTCGGTGTGACCGAGCAGCTGATCTTCCCGGAGATCGACTATGACAAGGTGGTGAAGGTCACGGGCATGGACATCACGATCGTGACCACCGCCACGACCGACGACGAAGGACGAGCGCTGCTCGCCGCCCTGGGATTCCCGTTCGCCCAGACGGCGGCGGAGGCGAGCTGAGGCCCCAAGGAGACGCAAGGAGACGGCAAGAGAGATGGCGAAGACCGCACTCATCAACAAACAGAAGAAGCAGCCGAAGTTCCGCGTGCGCGGCTACACGCGGTGCCAGCGGTGCGGCCGCTCACGGGCGGTCTATCGCAAGTTCATGCTCTGCCGGATCTGCTTCCGTGAGCTCGCGCACCTCGGGGAACTGCCGGGGGTGACGAAAGCCTCATGGTGATGACGAAGGCGAAATTCTCCTCGAACGTGAGCGACCCGGTGGCGGACCTCCTGACGAGGATCCGCAACGCGAACCTGGCGTTCAAGGACGAGACGTTGGCACCGGTGTCGAAGCTCGCGGACTCGGTCCTCAAGATCCTGGACGCCGAGGGCTACATCATCGGGTTCTCGCGCGAGGGCGAGGGCGTGCATCAGGCCTTCCGGATCCGGCTGAAGTACGGCGTACGTCGGCGGCGCGCGATCACCGGTCTCCGGCGGATCTCGAAGCCGGGACGGCGGATCTACCGCGGCCGTGACGAGCTCCCGCGGGTCCAGGGAGGACTGGGGATCGCGATCATCTCGACCTCGCACGGGGTGATGACGGACAAGGACGCCGCTCGCAAGGGTGTCGGCGGCGAGGTCTTGGCCTACGTCTGGTAGCTGGCTGAGGACCGGAGCACGGGCAGGAAGAGGACGACATGAGCAGGATCGGCAGACAACCGGTGGAGATCCCCGAGGGGGTCGAGGTGCGGGTCGACGAGGCCAACCAGGTGACCGTTCGCGGTCCCCGGGGTGAGCTCTCGCAAACCATGCACCCCACGATGCGCATCGTCACGGACGCGGGTGCCGCGCGCGTCGAGCGGCCCGACGACGTCGGGTTCAGCCGCAGCCTGCATGGGCTCACGAGGTCCCTCCTCGCGAACATGGTCGAAGGGGTCACCAAGGGGTTCGAGAAGCGGCTGCAGATCGTGGGGGTCGGTTATCGCGCTACCCTGAAGGGGAAGGACGTCGAGCTGCAGGTGGGCTACTCCCACCCCGTGCTCGTGCCGCAGCCCGACGGCATCGAGTTCGAGGTGCCGGCTCCCACCCAGGTCGTGGTGCGAGGGAACGACAAGCAGCAGGTCGGGGAGGTCGCCGCCACGATCCGCAAGATCCGGAAGCCCGAGCCGTACAAGGGCAAGGGGATCCGCTACGAGAACGAGTACGTCCGCAAGAAAGCCGGCAAGGCAGCGAAGGGGGCGACCGCCTGATGGACGCCAAGACGAGGCGTGTCGCACGTGTTCGCCGTCACTCGCGGGTGCGCAAGAAGGTCGCGGGGACCGCGGAGCGGCCGCGTCTGGCCGTCTACCGCTCGAACCGGCACATCTACGTCCAGCTGATCGACGATCGCGCGGCTGCCACGCTGGCCGCCGCGTCCGACGCCGAGGTCGAGGTTGGCGCCGATGAGGGCGCCCGGGGCAAGACCCGACGCGCCAAGGAGGTCGGCAAGCTGATCGCCGACCGCGCGAAAGGCGCCGGGATCGACCGGGTCGTGTTCGACCGGGGTGGACGGCGGTACCACGGTCGCGTGGCCGCGGTCGCCGAAGGTGCTCGAGAGGGAGGACTCCAGATCTGATGTCGCGACGCTATGACTCGAGGGACCAGGAGAAGAGCCCGTACGAAGAGCGGGTCATCTTCATCAACCGGGTGGCGAAGGTCGTCAAGGGCGGCCGCCGCTTCTCGTTCGCGGCGTTGATCGTCGTCGGCGACGGCGCGGGCCGCGTCGGCGTCGGCTACGGCAAGGCGAAGGAGGTGCCGGCCGCGATCGCCAAGGGGGTCGAGCTGGCACGGCGCAAGATGTTCGAGGTCCCGATGATGGGCACGACGATCCCGCACGAGATCGTGGGACAGGCCGGTGCGGGCCGGGTGCTGCTCAAGCCCGCCGCGCCGGGGACCGGCGTGATCGCCGGCGGTCCGGTTCGCGCGCTCGTCGAAGCCGCCGGCATCAAGGACATCTTGTCGAAGTCGATGGGCTCGTCGAACCAGATCAACATCGTGAAGGCGGCGATGGCCGGGCTCAAGGCGCTCCGGAAGCCTCACGAGGTCGCCATGATGCGCGACCGCGAGGACCATCAGGTGGCTCCCAAGCCGATGCTCGAGGCCGTCGCCGCTGCGGAGGCGCACGCTCAGGCAGCCCGAGCCGAGGCACTGACGGAGGTCTACGGTGACAAGGCTTAGGGTGACCCAGACGCGCAGCGTGATCCGCCGGCCCAAGGACCAGAAGGACACGGTCCGGCGGCTCGGCCTGCACAGGATCCGCGACAGCGTGATCAAGGAGGATCGCCCCGACATCCGGGGGATGCTCGTCAAGGTCCGTCACCTCGTGCGCGTGGAGGAGTTGGCGGGAGACGATCCGGAGGATCGGGTGGGGAAGGGGAAGAAGTAGATGAAGCTGCATCACCTCCGCCCCGCCAAGGGCGCGAAGAAGGAACGGACCCGGGTTGGACGCGGGCGCGCGGGCGCCCGCGGGAAGACCGCCGGGCGAGGGACCAAGGGGACGGGAGCCCGCGGCACGATCCGAGCTGGGTTCGAGGGCGGGCAGATGCCGCTGATCCGGCGTGTGCCCAAGCTCAAGGGCTTCAAGAATCCGAACCGGGTCGAATACGCGCCGGTGAACGTCGAGGTCCTTGGCCGCTACTTCGACGGCGACGTCACCCCGGATGCGCTCTATCGGCACGGACTCGCGCACAAGGGAGCGAAGATCAAGGTCCTCGCCCGCGGCGAGCTCGAAAAGAAGCTGACGGTGAAGGCGCACGCCTTCTCGAAAGCGGCGAAGGAGAAGATCGAGGCGGCCGGAGGGACCGCCGAAGTCCTGAGCTGAGCTACCCTAAGTCACCGTGCTGAAAGCGTTCCTCAACGCGTTCCGGGTGCCGGACCTTCGCGCGAAGATCCTCTTCACGCTGTTCGTCATCGCGGTCTTCCGTCTGGGCTCCTACGTGCCGGTCCCCGTCGTGGACATCGGCATCCTGCAGAGCCAGGCGGACGCGGGCGGCTTCCTGAACATCATCAACCTGTTCTCGGGCGGTGCACTGACCCGCCTGTCGATCTTCTCGCTGGGCATCATGCCCTACATCACCAGCTCGATCATCATGCAGCTGATGACGGTCGTGATCCCCAAGCTCCAGCAATGGCAGGAGCAGGGCGAGACAGGCACCAAGAAGATCAACCAGTGGACGCGGTACGTGACGGTCGTGCTCGCGCTGCTGCAGTCCACGGGCCTGGTGTTCCTGTTCCACAATCCGGACGCATCCGGGTTCGCCGACGTGTTCCCGCAGGGCACGTTCACCGGCGCGAACGTGGCCTTCATCGTGCTGATCATGACCGCAGGGACCGCCTTCATCATGTGGCTCGGTGAGCTGATCACGCAGCGGGGCGTCGGAAACGGCATGTCGATCCTGATCTTCACGAGCGTGATCTCCACGCTGCCCGCGGAGGGGAACGCGATCCTGCAACAGGGAGGAACCGGCAAGTTCATCGCGATCCTGCTGATCGGTCTCGGCATCATCGTGGCCGTGATCTACGTGGATCAGGGACAACGCCGTGTGCCCGTCCAGTACGCGAAGCGGGTGGTGGGCCGGAAGATGACCTCCGGCGGCAGCACGTATCTCCCGCTGAAGGTGAACCAGGCCGGCGTGATCCCGATCATCTTCGCCACGTCGGTCCTGTACTTCCCCGCGCTGCTGAGCAGCGTGTACCACGCCGAGTGGTTCCAGAACTTCGTGAACAACCACGTCCAGAACCAACGGAGCCCTGTCTACATGTTCCTGTTGGCCATGCTGATCATCTTCTTCTCGTACTTCTACACGGCGATCCAGTTCGACCCCACGCGCACGGCGGACAACCTCCGGAAGAACGGCGGGTTCATCCCCGGCATCCGGCCGGGACCGCCGACCGCCGACTTCTTGAACCGCATCCTGATCCGGATCGGGTTGCCGGGGGCGATCTTCCTCGCCGTGATCGCGCTGATCCCGACGGTCGTGTTCGCGTTCTGGAACATCCAGCAGTTCCCGTTCGGCGGTACGTCGATCCTGATCGCCGTGGGCGTCGCCCTCGAGACCATGAAGCAGATCGAATCCCAGCTGCTGATGCGTCACTACGAGGGTTTCCTCGGATAGTCCGATGCGGCTCGTGCTGCTCGGCCCCCCGGGCGCGGGGAAGGGGACACAAGGCGTCATGCTCGCCGAGCGCTACGGCATCCCCCAGATCTCGACGGGCGACATCCTGCGCGATCACGTGCAGCGGGGGACGAAGCTCGGCATCCAGGCACGCTCGTACATGGATCGAGGCGAGTACGTGCCGGACGACGTGGTCGTCTCGATGGTGATGGACCGCCTGGAGGAGCCGGACGCCGACACGGGGTTCATCCTCGATGGGTTCCCACGAACCGTCGCGCAGGCAGAGGCGCTGGAGCGGGCGCTCGACGAAGCCGACGAGCCCCTCTCCTCGGTGATCAAGTTCTCGGTCGGTGGTGAAGTCGCCGTGCGGCGGCTCCTGGGCCGCTACACGTGTCCCAACTGTGGCCGGACGTACCATGTCGAGTTCAAACCCCCCGCCCAGGAAGGGGTGTGCGATGTCTGCGGCGCCGAGCTGGAGCGTCGAGCCGACGATGACGAGCTCACCGTGCGGCGCCGGATCGCCGTGTATCGGGAACAAGCCTCGCCGCTCGAGCAGTTCTATGTGGAGCGCGACCTGCTCTACCAGGTGGACGCCGAAGGTACGCCGGACGACGTGATCGAGCGGACCATGCAGTTCCTGGAGGGTCTCGGATGATCATCCGGAAATCGGCCGACGAGATCGAGAAGATGCGGAAGGCAGGGCGGATCGTGGCCGGCACGATCGACACGGTGGTGGCTGCGGTTGAGCCCGGGCGTTCCACGCTCGATCTCGACCGTGTGGCGGAGCGCTTCATCCGGGCGCAGGGAGCGATCCCTTCCTTCAAGGGGTACCGGGGGACCTACCCGGCGTCGATCTGCACCTCGATCGACGCCGAGATCGTCCATGGGATCCCTTCGGGGACGAGGAAGCTCAAGGAAGGCATGGTGCTCTCCCTGGACTTCGGGGCGATCTGGGAGGGATTCCACGGCGACGCCGCCGTCACGGTGTTCGTGGGCGGCCAAGCGCCATCCGAGGAGGCGGCGAAGCTCGCCAAGGAGACCGAGCACGCGCTCTACGCGGCGATCGACGCGATCCGCGTGGGCGGCAGGCTCTCGGATATCGGCCACACCGTCGAGTCCGTCGCCGATGCCGCGGGATTGGGTGTGGTCCGGGAATACGGCGGCCACGGCATCGGCCGGAGCATGCACGAGGAGCCGTTCATCCAGAACTGGGGTCCTCCGGGACGGGGTTTGGAGCTCCGACCGGGTCTCACGATCGCGGTGGAGCCCATGTTCACCCTCGGAGGCGAGGAGAACAGGGTTCTCGCCGACGGGTGGACGGTGGTGACCTCGGATGGATCGATCGCAGCTCACTTCGAGCACACGATCGCGATCACCGAGGACGGACCCGAGATCCTGACCGCTCGGACCTAGATCCGCGGTCTGCAGGTATACTTCCTCGTTCGCCCCTTCTGGAGGCCGTGTTCGCATGTCCGGCCAGCAGGGGAGCAGGGAAAGCCCCGTTCGAAGGAATCAGTGGGAGCGTGCCGAAAGACGACGTCATCGAGGTCGAGGGGACCGTTGTCGAGCCCCTGCCGAACGCCATGTTCCGGGTGGAACTGGAGAACGGGCACAAGGTGTTGGCCCACATCTCGGGGAAGATGCGGATGCACTACATCCGGATCCTTCCCGGGGACCGGGTGAAGGTCGAGCTCTCACCGTACGACCTCACACGGGGGCGCGTGGTGTATAGGTTCAAGTAGCCGAAGAGGACCGAAGAAGAGAGAAGAAGCAGATGAAGGTCAGGCCGTCCGTGAAGAAGATGTGCGATCGGTGCCGGGTGATCCGGCGCCGGGGCGTTGTGATGGTCATCTGCACCAACCCGCGACACAAGCAGCGACAGGGCTAGGAGGCTCGAAGGGATGGCACGGATCGCAGGAGTGGATCTCCCTCGCGACAAGCGGCTCGACATCGCGCTCCGGTACATCTACGGCATCGGCCCCACGCGGGCGTACGAGATCGTGTCGGGTTCCGGCGTGGAGGGCGGGACGAAGGTCCGCGACCTCTCGGAGGACGAGGTCCTGAAGATCCGCGCGTACATCGACCAGAACCTGAAGGTCGAAGGAGACCTGCGGCGCGAGGTGGCGCAGGACATCAAGCGCAAGATCGAGATCGGCTGCTACCAGGGCGTTCGGCATCGCCGTTCGCTCCCCGTCCGCGGGCAGCGCACGCACACGAACGCGCGCACCCGCAAGGGACCGAAGAAGACCATCGCGGGCAGGAAGAAGGTCCAGGCGAAGAAGTAGCGTCGAGCGAGGCGAGGCGCGAGCCAAGAGCACGAGAAAGGGATCGATGGCGAAGCCCAAGGCGAAGAAGGCACGGCGGCGGGAGAAGAAGAACGTCGTCCACGGCCAGGCGCACATCAAGTCCACGTTCAACAACACGATCGTCACGATCACGGATCTCCAGGGCAACACGCTCTCGTGGGCGAGCGCGGGCAACGTGGGCTTCAAGGGCTCCCGCAAGTCCACGCCCTTCGCCGCGCAGCTGGCCGCCGAGAAGGCCGCTCGTCAGGCCCAGGAGCACGGCGTCCAGAAGGTCGACGTGTTCGTGAAGGGGCCGGGGTCGGGGCGCGAGACGGCCATCAGGTCCCTCGCCGCCACCGGCCTCGAGATCTCCGTGATCCAAGACGTCACGCCGGTGCCCCACAACGGGTGTCGGCCTCGCAAGCGTCGGCGCGTCTAGCGCCCGGCGAGCCCGGCACCGAGGGGGTGTCGGGACGCACCACGACGCGGGGAAGGAATGGTTGATCCCCCGCCGGAGGAGGAAGCAGCGTGTTCATCGTCGCCAGACCCGAGATCTCCGAGAACGAGATCTCACCCATCCGTTCCAAGTTCACGATCGAGCCGCTCGAACCGGGGTTCGGCTACACGGTCGGCAACTCGCTCCGCCGAACGCTCCTGTCGTCGATCCCGGGAGCCGCGATCTCATCGGTCCGCATCGACGGTGTGCTGCATGAGTTCTCGACGATCCCCAAGGTCAACGAGGACGTTACCGACATCATCTTGAACCTCAAGGAGCTCGTGCTCCGCTCGGATCTCGAGGAGCCCACCACCGCCTATCTGAAGTCCAAGGGTCCGGCCGAGGTCACGGCGGGGGACATCGCACCGCCGGCGGGGGTCGAGATCTTGAACCCCGACCTGCATGTCGCCACGCTCGGCAAGGGCGCGTCCCTCGAGATGGAGCTCACCGTCGAGCGCGGCGTCGGCTACCGGATGGCCGACAAGAACAAGAAGGCGCGTGACCCGATCGGCGTGATCCCCGTGGACTCGATCTTCTCGCCCGTCCGGAAGGTGTCGTACGCCGTCGAGGACACCCGTGTCGAGCAGATGACGGACCGCGACCGGCTGATCCTCGACGTGGAGACGGACGGCTCCGTCACGCCGCGCGAGGCGCTCGCGTCGGCGGGCGGAACGCTCCTCGAGCTCGTCCAGCTCTTCTCGGACCTCGCCGAGGCGGCGAGCGTCTCCGTCGGGCCGGCCGAGGACGAGGACCAGCCGAGCGACTACGCCATCACGGTCGAGGACCTGAATCTGTCGGTGCGCTCCTACAACTGCCTGAAGCGCGAAGGCATCAACACGGTGGGCGACCTGGTCCAGAAATCCGAGTCCGAGCTCATGGACATCCGGAACTTCGGCCAGAAGTCGATCGATGAGGTCAAGGCCAAGCTCGAGGAGCTCGGCCTCGGTCTGCGGGAGGAGTAGGCGCCGTGCCCAAGCCCAAGAAGGGCCCCCGACTCGGTTCCAGCCCGGCTCACCAGAAGCTCCTGCTGTCCACGCTGGCCGCCCAGCTCTTCGTGCACGAGGGGATCCGGACGACCGAGGCCAAGGCGAAACAGCTGCGTCCGTTCGCGGAGAAGCTGATCACGTTCGCGAAGCGAGGTGACCTCGCGGCGCGCCGCGAGGTGCTTCGCGATATCCCCGACCGCGATGTGGTCGCGAAGCTCTTCCACGAGATCGGCCCCCGGTTCGAGGACCGGCCGGGCGGCTACACGAGGATCCTGAAGCTCGGTCCGCGCAAGGGCGACGGCGCCCCGATGGCCCTGATCGAGCTCGTGGAGCGCGAGGAGGTCTAGCGCCGTGCCCGGGCGACCCTCGCTCCCGGGCGCCTGTGTGACGTGATCGTCCGGGGGATCGAGGATCCGAGCCCGATGGACGGAGGCCGATGCTGATGTCGGTCATGGTGCTCACGCTGGCCTACGACGGCACCGCCTTCCGAGGCTGGGCGATGCAGCGGGATCCGTCGATCAGGACGATCGAGGGCGAGCTCGTGGGCCACCTCGAACGGGTACTCCGGGAGCCCGTGAAGCTCTCGGTGGCGGGACGCACCGACGCCGGTGTGCACGCGCGTGGCCAGGTCGCTTCGTTCCGGACGGAGACCTCGGTCACGCCGGGACGGCTCCAGAAGGCCCTGAACTCGGTGCTCGCACCCGAGGTGGTCGTCGTCCGCGTGCGGCTCGCACCGGACGGGTTCGATGCCCGCTTCTCCGCGACGGCCAGGGGGTACGTGTACCGGATCGACGAGGCTCCCCTCGCGGACCCGTTCACGGGCCGATCCGCCTGGCATCGCCCCGGGCGGCTCGCGCTCGCTCCGATGCGACGAGCGGCCAGGGATCTCGAGGGGAGGCACGATTTCAGGAGCTTCTGCCGGCATCCGGGCGACGATCGATCGACCGTCAGGCATCTGCGGCGGCTTGCCGTCGTGCGTGCGGGCGATGACCTCGCCATCCGGGCCGAGGCGGATGCCTTCCTGCACCAGATGGTCAGGTCGCTGGTCGGGACGCTCGTGGCGGTGGGAGAGGGAAAACAGGCCGCCACCGCGATGCCGAGTGTGCTGGCCGCGCGAGATCGGTCCGCCGCGTCGGGCGGGTTGGCGCCCGCTCGCGGCCTCACGTTGGAGCGGGTCAGCTATCGGTGAGGAAGCAGTGTGGCGTGCCCGGGAGCGAGCTTTGACGACGACGCGTTTCCGCAGGTAGCATGGGCCGTCGGCCCCTCGGGCCGACATCTTTCCGATGAAGACCTACTCTCCCAAGCCTGAGCACATCGAACGCCGCTGGTACGTCATCGACGCCGGCGAGCAGGTGCTTGGCCGGGTTGCCACGGAGGCCGCCGTGGTCCTCCGCGGCAAGCACAAGCCGATCTTCGCCCCGCACATGGACGTCGGCGACAACCTGATCATCGTCAATGCGGCGAAGGTGGTGCTCACCGGCGGCAAGGAGACGAAGAAGGTTGCCTGGCGTCACTCCGGGCATCCCGGAGGCATCACCGGCACCCTCTACGAGGATCTCCTCGAGAAGCGGCCGGCGTTCGTCGTGGAGAAGGCCGTCCGCGGGATGCTCCCCAAGAACCGGCTCGGTCGCGCGATGATCAAGAAGCTCCACGTGGTTCCCGGGCCGGAGCACAACCATCAGGCACAGAAGCCCCAGGAGTGGACGATGGGGATGCGGCCCGCGTGGGAGGGCCTGCCGACGCCGCCCGCCTCGGAAGCGACTCAGAAGAAGGCCACGACGAAGGACGAATCGGCGAAGCCACCGGCCGCCGCGAAACGACCGGCGGCGGCGCCGAAGGAGCCGCCGAAGGAGCCGAAGGAGCCGGCGGCCACCACGACGTCGTCGCCGAAGGCCGCGGCCACGTCGGCGGGGACGAGAACGGCGGCGAGGAAGACGGCCGCGAAGAAGCCGACCACCACGAAGTCGACCACGGCCAAGAGCTCAACGAGGAAGTCGACCGCCACCAAGAAGCCGGCCGCCAGGAAGGCGACCACGGCGAAGAAGCGGACGGCCGCGAAGACGACGGCGAAGAAGAAGGAGACGTAGTGGCGACCACCCCGACGACCCTCATCACCGGACGGCGCAAGGCGGCGATCGCCCGTGTCCGGCTGGTACCCGGCACGGGCGAGTTCCGCATCAACGATCGTTCGCTCGATGAATACTTCCCCACGCGCGTCCACCGGATGGTGGCGCAGTCGCCGCTCCGCTCCGTCGGCCGCGACAAGGACTTCGACGTCGTCGCCTCCATCACCGGTGGCGGCGTCAACGGACAGGCGGGGGCGCTCCGCCTCGGTATCGCCCGGGCGCTCCTCGAGCTCGAGCCGGACCTCCGGGCGCAGCTCAAGGCCGAAGGATTCCTGCGCCGCGATGCCCGGGAGAAGGAGCGTCGCAAGTACGGGCTGAAGAAGGCTCGGAAGGCTCCGCAGTACTCGAAGCGCTAGTCGGCGGATCGCTCGACCGCGAGTCCGTCCGCCGAGCCCGAGGACTGCTCATCGGATGCCAGCGCGAGCGATCCATCCTCCGCGGCCGCGATGAGCTCCCTCGCTCGACCGGACTCCTCCTCGATCACGAAGAGGATCACGGGGCCCGTCCGATAGGGACCGATCCCCTCCCCCTTGGCGAGCACCTCGATTCCCTCCGCCTCGAGGAGGCCGCGCACGAGCATCCCTCGGATCGGGTCGAGCGACTCGAACACGCGGACCAGCTCCACCGGTCCATCATCGCCCGGGCCGGCGTGAACGTCCACGGACGTTCAGGTGTGCGTCCCACGCCGTTCATCGTCGATGCCGGGCGAGCGCGTACCCTGGCTGGGATGAATGAGTCGCCCGGTGTCCTGTTCGTGTGCGTCCACAACGCGGGGCGGAGCCAGATGGCCGCCGCCCTCCTGGAGCGGCATGCCGCCGGCCGTGTCCGGGTCCGGTCGGCCGGCTCCGAGCCCGCCGACCGTCTGCATCCCTCCGTCGTCGAGGTCATGGCCGAGGTCGGGATCGATCTTGCCCGAGAGCGGCCGAAGCTCCTGCGAGACGAGGCCGTGCGCGACTCCGACGTCGTGGTCACGATGGGGTGTGGCGACGCATGTCCCGTCTTCCCCGGGATCCGCTACGAGGACTGGGATCTCGAGGACCCTTCGGGGAAGCCGCTCGAGGACGTCCGACGGATACGCGACGACATCGACGGACGGGTCCGGCGTCTGCTGGAGGAGTTGACGGGTCAGGCGGAGAGCGCCGAGCGGAGCGAGGCGAGCGGCTCCGGGCGCACCCGGAAGTAAACCCACTTCCCACGGCGCTCCCGCTCGAGTAGTCCGGCCTCGTGCAGGACCTTCAGATGGTGGCTCACCGTCGGCTGCGACAGACCGATCGGCGCCGTCAGCTCGCATCCGCATGCCTCCGAGCCGGGGCACGCGGCGATCAGGCTTAGGAGGCGCAGCCGGGCCGGGTCCGCCAGCGCCTGGAGGGCCGTCGCCAGCGTCTCGGCCGCGTCCTCGCTCAGGGGTGACGAGAGCAGGGGCGCGCAGCAGGCATCCAGGTCCTGAACCAGCTTCATGCTGCTCATATTGACAGGTGTCGATGCGTGAGGCAACATATCGACCGCCATCGATGTGATGGCCGAGTCGATGGGAGGTGACCCGGATGGATCCGGACTGCTGCCCGCCCGGCTGCTGCTAGGCACCTGAGGGTGGCGGGGCGCGGGGCCGGAGGCCCCGCGTTTCGCCACCCGCAGTAGCATCACCTGCCCTATGGTGCGCCTCTTCGGAACCGACGGCGTCCGAGGGATCGCCGGCTCCGAGCTCACCGCCACGCTCGCGCGAGGGCTCGGCCGGGCGGCCGTCCGCGTGCTGGCCACCGGTGTCGAGCACCGGCCCGTATTCGTGCTCGGACGAGATCCACGAGAGTCGGGGACGTGGCTCGAGGAAGCACTCGTCGGGGGGATCCACGAGGCGGGGGGAGACGTGCTCCTCGCAGGCGTGGAGCCCACGCCAGCCATCGCGTTCCTGACGATCGACGTGGGTGCGGACGCCGGCGTGGTCATCTCGGCGTCACACAATCCTCCCGAGTACAACGGCATCAAGTTCTTCGGCCCGAACGGTATGAAGCTCCCGGATGTCGTCGAGGACCGGATCGAGGCCGGGCTGTCGGACACCCCTTCGCCCGTCGCCCAGGGGGGGTCGATCGAGGACCTCTCAGGCGGCCGCGAGCGATACCTGGCACACCTCGAGGCCGCGGCCGGTGCGCGGCTCGACGGGATGACGATCGTCGTCGATTGTGCGAACGGCGCTGCGTCCGGCCTGGCCCCGACGCTCTACGAGCGGCTCGGGGCGACGGTGCACCCGATCCACGACGCCCCCGACGGACGCAACATCAACGTCGGCTGTGGTGCGCTCCACCCCGAGGTGGCGGGAGCGGCGGTGGTGGAGCTCGGCGCGGACGCCGGCGTCTCCCACGATGGAGACGCCGACCGCGCCCTGTTCGTCGATGCGGCGGGAACGCCGATCGACGGGGATCAGATCCTCGCCGCGTGCGCGATCGCGATGAAGGAGGCCGGCGCCCTTCCCTCCGACGCCGTGGTCACGACCGTGATGGCCAACCTCGGCTTCCATCGGGCGATGCGGGATGCGGGGATCACGGTCTCCGCCACCAAGGTGGGCGACCGGTACGTTCTCGAGGAGATGCTCGAGGAGGGCGTGATGCTCGGGGGCGAGCAGTCCGGCCACCTGATCTTCCGTGACCACGCGACGACCGGCGACGGCCTCCTGACCGCGGTCCGGTTCCTCTCTCTGCGGCCGGCAGCGGTCGCTCGGTCGCCGATCTCGCCGGCGTGATGGAGCGGTACCCGCAGGTGATGGAGAACGTCCAGGTGCGAAGCCTCACCGAGCTCGATAGCTCCGAACACGTCTGGGACGCGGTCCGAGCGGCGGAGGAGGATCTCGCCGACCATGGCCGCGTGATCGTCCGCGCCTCGGGCACCGAACCGCTGGTCCGGGTGATGGTCGAGGCCGAGACGGAAGACGTCGCGCGCCGCCACGCGGAGGCCATCGCCGGCGAGGTGAGGAAGCACCTCGGCGCCTGAGCCCTGCCCCGGGAGGCCGGCGACCCGTTCTCGCTGACGGACCGCCCTGCTACCCTCGATGCTCCATGTGCGGCATCGTCGGCTACGTGGGGCCCGACGAGGCCCTCCCGATCGTCCTCGAGGGACTTCGACGTTTGGAGTACCGCGGATACGACTCGGCGGGCGTCGCGGTGCTCGAGGGTGACCTCACCGTGGTCAAGCGGGCCGGGAAGCTCTCGGAGCTCGTGACGGCGCTCGACGAGGGCGGGCACCCCGGCGGGACCGTCGCGATGGGTCACACGCGCTGGGCGACGCACGGCGCCCCGACCCACCGCAACGCCCACCCGCACCTCGATTGCTCCGGCACGGTGGCCGTGATCCACAACGGCATCATCGAGAACTTCCAGCAGCTCCGGGCACGCCTGGAGAAGGAGGGGCACGCCCTCGCGTCCGAGACCGACACCGAACTCGTGGCGCACCTGATCGAGGAACGCCTCCGGGACGGCGGATCGCTTGTGGAGGCCGTCCGCGCGACGGTCCGCGAGCTCGAAGGGGCATACTCGCTCGTCGTCATGTCGTCGGAGGAGCCCGGCCTCCTCATCGGCGTGAAGGTCGCGTCCCCACTCGTCGTCGGGGTCGGTTCCGGCGAGAGCATCCTCGCCTCGGACATCCCGGCCGTGCTCGGACGGACGACCACGGTGATCCCCGTCGACGAGGGACGGATCGTCGAGGTGCGAGCGGATGGGGCGACGTTCTCCGACTTCGACGGCACCGTCGTGCATCCCGAGTCGATCGAGGTCGACTGGGACGCCGCTCGGGCGGAGAAGGGCGGCTTCGACACGTTCATGCTCAAAGAGATCCACGAGCAACCGAGCGCGATCCGCGACACGCTGGTGGGGCGGGTCGACGAGATGCGGCGCCTCGCGCTCGACGACCTGAAGATCTCCGACGACGTCCTGCGGGAGGTGGACAAGGTCTTCGTGGTCGCGTGTGGGACGGCGTACCACTCGGGCCTCGTGGCGAAGTACGCGATCGAACACTGGACGCGGCTGCCGGTGGAGATCGACATCGCCAGCGAGTTCCGCTATCGCGACCCGGTTCTCGGCTCCGACACGCTCACCCTCGCGGTCTCTCAGTCCGGGGAGACGATCGACACGCTCGAGGCTGCCCGGCATGCGCGGCGCCAGGGATCGCCCCTCCTGGCCGTCACGAACACCGTGGGCTCGTCGCTCGCCCGGGAGGCCGACGGCGTGATCTACATGCACGCGGGCCCGGAGATCGGCGTGGCCGCGACGAAGACGTTCGCGACCCAGATGGTGTCGCAGTACATCCTGGCGATGTACCTCGCGCAGGTCCGAGGCTCGATGTTCCCGGAGGAGATCGCAGAGGTACTGACCCGGATGGCGGAGCTCCCGGCGCAGGTCGAACGGGCGATCGCGCTGGACGCGCAGGTCCAGGAGCTCGCTCGGCGGTTCCAGGACTCGCGGGACTGGCTGTTCATCGGCCGGCACACCGGCTATCCCGCGGCCCTCGAAGGGGCCCTGAAGCTGAAGGAGATCAGCTACGTGCACGCGGAGGGCTATCCGGCCGGCGAGCTGAAGCACGGCCCGATCGCGCTGGTCGAGGACGGGGTGCCCGTGGTGGCGGTCGCGACCACGTGCCACGTCTATCCGAAGATGCTCTCGAACATCCAGGAGGTACGCGCGCGCGGCGCCGAGGTGATCGCGGTCGCGACGGAGGGGGACGAGCAGATCCGCGGTGTGGCCCAGCACGTGCTCGAGGTTCCGGAGACGCCGGAGCTGCTGTCGCCGGTCGTGGTGACGGTGCCCCTGCAGCTGCTGGCCTACCACGTCGCCCGGTTGCGCGGATCCGACGTCGACCAGCCGCGCAACCTCGCGAAGAGCGTCACGGTCGAGTAGCGTCCGGGCATGGCTCGGGTGATGCGTTCTCCCGGTGCTCGTCCTGGTTCCCTCCGGCTCGCGTTCGTGTTCATCGTGGTTGCGGGCGTCGTCGTTGCCGGCGCGCCGGCACGAGCGTGTTCCTGTGCCGAGATGGACCTCGGTTCCGTGCTTCAAGATTCCGATGGGGCGTTCGTGGGCACGTTCGTCGATCGGAGCGAGATCAGCGACCAGCTTGCCGCGATCACGTTCGACGTGGAGCGTGTCGTCAAGGGCGAGTTCGGCCAGAGGGCGATCGTGCGAACGAACGCGTACGGCGCCTCCTGCGGCCTCGAGTTCCTCGACGGGCCGCGGATCGGGCTGCTCCTCGACCGAGCATCAGACGGCGTGTGGGAGTCGAGCCTGTGTCAGCAGGTACGGCCCGGCGATCTCCTCGCCGTCGGCGGAGATCGACCGCCCGACCCTGACGTCGCTCTCGTGCGTGCCGGATGGACCCTCGGCTCCCGAGGGTTGGTCGGGGCGATCGTCGCAGCCGCCCTCGCGCTCGTGGTGCTGGTATGGGTCATCCGTCGGCGTTCCTCGCAGTCGGGGGAAAGCGGCGTGGCGTAGCCTTTCCCTCGTGGACATCGTCGGGCTGGGGGTCGATCTGTGCGAGATCGCGCGGATGGAGCGGGCGATCGCTCGACACCCGACGTTCCGTGATCGCGTCTTCACCCCCGAGGAGATCGCGTACTGCGACTCGAAGGCCCGCCCCGCGGAGTCCTACGCGGGGCGGTTCTCCGCCCGCGAAGCCACGATCAAGGCACTGGGGGGCTACCGGGGCCGCCGCTGGCAGGACATCAGCGTGACCCGACACCCGTCCGGAGCGCCGGCGATCCGGCTCGACGGCAACGCCAAGCGGCGGGCGGACGCCCTCGGGGTCAGCCAGGTGCTGATCACGTTCACGCACGAACGGACGAACGCGGTGGCGTTCGCGATCGCGGTCCGATGAAGCCGGTCCTGACGCCGGAGGAGGCCACCGCCCTCGACCGCGACACCCAGTCGCGCGGGATCGCGGCCGAGGCGCTGATGGAGCGGGCCGGTCGCGGCGTGGCGCGGGCCGCTCGCGAGCTCGCCGGCGGCACGTACGGGCGCCGCGCGGTGGTCGTATGCGGGAAGGGCAACAACGGGGGCGACGGACTCGTCGCGGCGCGTCACCTCGCTCGCGCGGGTGTGCGGACGACCGTCGTGCTCCTCGAGGATCCCGAGGAGCTCCGCGATCCCGCGGCCTCGAACGCCCGGCGCCTCGCCGAGGTTCGGGGCATCCGGGTGCGGACGTTCGACGAGCACGCGCTCCGGCGTGAGCTCGCCCGAGCGGACGTCGCGGTGGATGCGATCTTCGGGACGGGGTTCCGCGGCATGCCGGAGGACGACTGGGCGACGGCGATCAGCAGTCTGAACGAGGCCGGCGCGCCGGTGGTGGCGGCCGACATCCCGTCCGGCGTCGATGGCGCGACGGGGGTCGTGGAGGGTGAGGCGGTCCGCGCGGATCTGACCGTCGCGTTCGGCGCACCCAAGCTGGGCACGGTCCTGATGCCCGGCGCGGAGCATGCGGGCATCCTGCGCGTCGTCGACATCGGTTTCCCCGACGACCTCCTCCGAGCTCAGGCCTGGCTCACGGAGCCGGACGACGTGGCCGGGTGGCTGCCCCAACGTGACATCGATACGCACAAGCGCGCTTCGGGGGTTCTTGTCGTGGTGGCGGGGTCGCGGGCGATGACCGGGGCGGCCCGCCTGATCGCGACAGCCGCGGGCAGGGTGGGCGCGGGGCTGGTCGTCGTGGCCGCCCCCGAAGGCTGCCTTTCGCAGATCCAGGCCGGACTGACCGAGCCGACGTTCCTGCCCTTGCCCGAGACGGCGGACGGCACCGTGGCCGCCGAGGCCGCCGCACCGGTGCTGGAACGGCTGGAGGCTGCGGACGCGCTGGCGATCGGGCCAGCCCTCACGACCGACAAGGCGACGGTGGCCTTCGTCCGCGACGTCGTGCGGCGTTCACCGGTCCCCCTCGTCCTCGACGCCGACGGTCTGAACGCGTTCACGGCCGACGGGGCGGCGCTCGGGGACCGTGCGTCCGAGGCCGTCCTCACGCCGCACGTCGGCGAGTTCGGCCGATTGACCGGCGTGAAGGCGCGCGACCTCGACGCCGATCGCCCCGCTCACGTCCGGGCGCTGGCGAATCAGACGGGTGCGGTGGCGCTCCTCAAGGGGAGCCGCACCGTGATCGCGAACCCCGACGGGCGGTTGTTCGTGAACGTGACCGGGTCGCCCGCGCTGGCGACGGCCGGCACGGGTGACGTCCTGACCGGGATGATCGGCGGGCTCCTCGCGCGGGGAGTGGCGCCGACCGAGTCTGCCGCCGCGGCCGCCTACCTGCACGGCCTGGCCGGGCTGTTCGCGGGCAGGGACCTCGGTGAAGGAGCGGTGGCAGGGGATGTCGTGGAGCGTGTGCCCGAGGCGGTCGCGCTCGTGGAGGGCGAGTGAGCGCCGAGGTGAGCGCCGAGGTGAGCGCCAAGATGAGCGAAGGCTATCGACCCACCTGGGTCGAGGTGGATCTTGAAGCGATCCGACACAACGCCCGCGTCCTCAAGCCCGACACCGCCGAGCTGATGGCGGTGGTGAAAGCCAACGGCTACGGGCACGGCGACGTGGAGGTGGCCCGCGCCGCCATCGAGGGTGGCGCCACGTGGTGCGGGGTGGCGCTCGTCGAGGAAGGGCTCCGGCTCCGTTCCGCGGGGATCGAGGCGCCGATCCTCGTGCTCTCGGAGCTCCCGGTCGGTTCGGAGGCCGTCGCGCTCGCGCACCGGCTCACGCCGACGTTGTATTCGGACGGCGGGCTCGAGCGCCTCGCGTCCGCGGCTCGGGGATCGGTGCCGGTGCACGTGAAGGTCGATACCGGGATGCACCGGGTGGGTGTCTGGCCACCAGAGGACGCTCCGGCGTTCGCACGACGTGTGCAGGATGCCGGCCTCGAGGTCGAGGGCCTCTTCACGCACTTCGCCCGGTCGGAGGAGGACGAGGCCACCACCAAGGAGCAGCTCGAGCGATTCCTCGATGCCGCCGACGCCGCTCGGGCCGCCGGCGTTCGTCCCCGGGTCCTCCACGCGGCGAACTCCGGGGCGACGATCCTGCATCCGGAGTCCCATCTGGACCTCGTGCGGCCCGGCATCGCCCTCTACGGGATCGAACCGGCGCCGGGGATCGGCGCGCATCTTGGTCTACTTCCGGCGCTCACCTGGCGGAGCGGGGTGAGCGCCGTGAAGCGGCTCCCTGCCGGCGAGGCCGTTTCGTACGGGCACCGGTACCGGCTCGAACGCGATGCCTGGCTGGCCACCGTGCCGGTCGGCTATGCGGACGGCTACCCTCGGCAGCTGACGAACCTCGGCTCGGTGGTGATCGGGGGTCGGCGCCACGGGATCGCCGGGACGGTCACGATGGACCAGCTGCTCGTGGACTGCGCGGACGAGGAGATCCAGGTCGGCGAGGAGGTCGTGCTGATCGGGAACCAAGGGGACGAGACGATCGGGGCGGACGAGCTCGGCCGACTCGTCGGGACGATCGGGTACGAGATCGTGAGTCGGATCGGCGACCGCGTCCCGAGGCGGTACGGATGAGGAAGGCCATGTCGAACGCGCCCAGGGTGGCCGTGGGTGCGGCTGCCGCCGCGGGGGCGGTCGCCGCCGGCCTCGCGGGACGAGCGCTCTGGCGACATCGGCGTCCGGCCGGCGGCGACCGCGCGTGGGGCCCGCCCCCGGAGGACCTGGGACCGATCCAGGCGTTCGACGGCACGAAGCTCGCCGTGGGCGCGGCCGGTCCGCCGGATGGCTCGATCCTGCTGTTCTCCCACGGGTTCAGCCTCGACATGACGACCTGGCGCGAACAGTGGTCCGACCTCGGCGACGAGTTCCGCTGTATCGCCCTCGACCATCGCGCGCACGGTCGGAGCGAGGTGCCGGGGACCGGCGACGTGAGCCTCCGGTCGATGGGGAGGGACCTCGCGACCGTCCTGGACGCGATCGCACCCGACCGGCGCGTCGTGCTGATCGGTCACTCGATGGGAGCGATGGCGATCCTCGCCCTCGCCGAGCAGCGTCCGGACCTCTTCGGCCCACGGATCGGGGGCATCGTGCTCCTCGGGGCGTCCGCTTCGGACCTGTTGCGCGGCGCGATGGGCGGCGTGACCGACCTCCTGCGACCCCGCCTCGGATCGCTGGCGGCGACCGCTCGCCGGGTGGATCGTCTCCGCCGCGCGATCCTCGCCGGTCCGGCGGAGGTACCGGCCATCGTCGCGCGCGTGACGCAGTTCGCCCCCGAGGCGCCGGACGATGTCGTCGACCACGTGCTGCATCTCGCGGAGCACACCTCGTCACTCGTCTGGACGGACGGCCTGTCGGAGCTGATGCGGATGGACTTCCGCCACGCCCTCGCGCGGATCACGGTGCCCGCGCTCGTCGCGGTGGGAGACCAGGACCGCGTGACGCCGCCCGCCGTCGCCGTGGAGCTCGCCGCGGCGCTTCCGGATGGGAGGCTGTTCCTGGTCGAGGGAGCAGGTCACATCGCGATGTTGGAGCGGCCCGAACGGCTCAACCCGGAGCTCCGCTCGTTCGCCCGGGAGGCCCTCTCGTTGGGGGGTCGTGGCCGGAAGCGCCAGGGGACGAGCCAGAGAACGCGGAAGAACGGGGCGGCGTGAGCCGGACGCTGGCGGACATCGGTGCCGAGGCGGCGGGGTGCACCCGGTGCCGGCTCGCCGAGGGGCGGACCCAGGTCGTGTTCGGCGTGGGGAACCCGGATGCGGACGTCCTGTTCATCGGTGAGGCCCCCGGGTTCCACGAGGACAAGCAGGGAGAGCCGTTCGTCGGCGCCGCCGGGCAGCTGCTCACGAAGGTCCTCAGCGACGTCCTCGGCTTCGACCGTGGCGACGTCTACATCACGAACATCTTGAAGTGCCGCCCGCCGGGGAACCGTGATCCGCAAGAGGATGAGATCGAGTCCTGCACGCCGTGGCTCGTGGAACAGATCTCGTCGATCCAACCGCACGTGATCGTGACGCTCGGCAACTTCGCGACGAAGTTCGTCCTGCAGACCCAGCAAGGGATCACGCGGATGCGCGGGAAGGCCTATCCCTGGCACGGCAGGACGGTGATCCCGACGTTCCATCCGGCCGCGATCCTGCACGGTGGTGGGGAGAAGTCGCGCCAGTTCGGCGAGCTCCGCGAAGACTTCGAGCTCGTTCGCGACACGCTCACGGCGATGGATCCGGGGCCCGGGTCGGCGCCGACACCCCAGTCGGCGCCGGCGCCCGAGTCGTCTCCTGCACCCGGCCAGGTCCCCGAGCCCGCGACCGTCCGTGTGCCGGACGCCGACGCCGAGCCGGTGCCCGAGGAGCAGCTCGAGCTGTTCTGATCATGCGCCTCGAGCTCGCGACCGCTACCGCCGACGGAACGCGGGACGTCGGTGCGACCCTCGCGACCCTGCTCCTGCCTCGCGATACCGTCGTCCTCACCGGGGATCTCGGAGCCGGCAAGACGACGCTGGTCCAAGGGATCGGACGAGGACTCGGGGTGGAGGATCACGTCGCCTCGCCGACGTTCACGCTGGTGAAGGAGTACGCGGGCAACCTCGACGTCGCCCATGTGGACGTGTATCGGCTCGAGCGCGTGCAAGACGTCGTCGATCTCGGGCTCGACGAGCTGGGCGGCCCCGATCGGGTGCTCCTGGTCGAGTGGGGGGACGCGGTCCAGGAGCTCCTGCCCGAGGACCGGCTCCGCGTGGAGCTGACCACGGGATCGGACGACGACGCCCGGCGGATCGTGCTCACGCCTCACGGACGATCGTGGGCGCTGCGGTGGGAACGGCTCGAGCAGCTCCTCGAATCGTTCCGCCGCGACGAGCCGTCCGGCGGCCCGGTCGCGGAGGCGGCGCCGTGATCGTCGTGGGGATCGAGACCTCGACGCCCCACACGTCGGTGGCGATCGGCTCGGAGCGTGAGTTGCTCGGGGCGGTCTCGGTGGCCGGCAAGGCTCGCCAGGAGGCGGTCACGCCTGCGCTGGAGCGACTCTGCGGATGGACCGGCGTCGAGCTCGGCCAGGTCGGCGGGATCGCCGTCGGGATCGGGCCGGGACTGTTCACGGGGCTGCGCGTCGGCATCGAGACCGCGAAGACGCTCGCCCAGGTCCTCAGCGTCCCGATCGTCGGGATCACGAGCCTGGACGCCTTGGCGTTCTCCGTCCGTCACACGCACAAGCTGATCGTCGCGGTGATCGACGGCCGCCGACGGGAGGTGTTCTCCGCGATCTACCGGGCGCTCCCGGGCGGGATCGTCCGAGGGAGCGAGTACACGGTGGCGACGCCCGATCACCTCTGCGCCGAGCTGGAAACCGTGCCGGGGGAGATGCTTGCCGTCGGCGACGGTGCCATCCTGTACCGGAACCAGCTCGAGGGGCTGGGGAGCAGGGTCGAGTTCGCCTCGACGATCCGGGCGCACCCGGAGGCCGCCGCACTGGTCGAGCTGGCGGTCCCGCGGTTCCTCCGGGAGGAGCACGACAGGCTCCACGACGTGGTGCCGATGTACCTGAGGAAGTCGGATGCGGAGATCGCGTGGGACAACCGGGATCGAGGGACCGGCGCTTGACGTGACCCCCATGCGCAGGCGACACCTGCGCGGGGTCATGGCGATCGAGCGCCAGGTCTACGCGCGGCCGTGGTCACCCAACCTCTTCGCGGCAGAGATCACGGACCCGAACGGCCGCTGCTATCTCGTGGCCCGGGTGCACAAGGAGATCGTCGGGTATGGAGGGCTGATCTGCTATGGGGACGAGGCGCACATCACCAACGTGGCCGTGGATCCGATGCATCAGGGGCACGGGATCGCGACGCGCTTGCTGGCGGAGCTGATCCCCGAGGCGATCGAGTTGGGAGCGCGGGCGGTATCCCTCGAGGTGCGCGTGACGAACTGGGGAGCGCAGCGGATCTACGCTCGCTTCGGCTTCCGCCCCGTCGGCATCCGACGCAACTACTACCAAGAGGTGAGCGAGGACGCGCTCATCATGTGGACCGACGACGTGAGGACGGAGTCGTACCGGCAGCGCCTGGACGAGATCGAGGAGACCCTCCCGCGGGGCGTGCGCTCCGCGTGATCACCCTCGGCATCGAGACTTCGTGCGACGAGACCGCCGTGGCGGTCGTGGAGGACGGATTCCACGTCAGGGCGAACCTGATCGCGCGTCAGGAGCATCTGCACGAACGGTTCGGTGGCGTGGTCCCTGAGGTCGCCGCTCGAGCCCACGTCGAGTCGCTGAACCCCTTGCTCGAACACGCCCTGAGCGAGGCAGGCGTCGGGTTCCGGAGCCTGGACGGCGTGGCCGTCACGGTGGGGCCGGGGCTCGTCGGCGCGCTGCTGGTGGGGATGGCGGCCGCCAAGGCGATCTCGCTCTCCACCGGCGCCCCGCTGATCGGCGTGAACCACCTGGAGGGGCACGTCTGGGCGAACTTCCTCGCCCACGGCGAGCCGGACCCGCCCTACGTGGCCCTCGTCGTCTCGGGGGGCCACACGATGCTCGTGCACATCGCGGAGGTGCACCGTCACGAGGTGCTCGGGCAAACGCTCGATGACGCGGCCGGTGAGGCATTCGACAAGGTGGCGAGGCTGCTCGGCCTGGGATTCCCCGGCGGCCCGGCCCTCGACGCTCTCGCGACCCAGGGCGACCCGGGGGCGGTCCGCTTCCCGAGGGCGATGGCGGACTCGGGGGACCTCGACTTCTCGATGAGCGGGCTGAAGACCGCCGTCCTCCGCTACCTCCGAGCCGAGCAGGCCGCCGGGCACGACGTCTCCCTGCCGGACGTCGCGGCCTCCTTCCAGGAAGCGATCGTCGACGTCCAGGTGGCCAAGACCCTCGCCGCGGCGAAGGAACGCGGCGTGGAGACCGTCCTGCTGGGCGGCGGCGTGGTGGCGAACACGAGGCTCCGGGAGCGGATGGCCGAGGAGGGGGCTCGCGAAGGTCTGCGGATCCTGTTCCCGCCGCTCGAGCTCTGCACGGACAACGCGGCGATGATCGCGGCGGTGGGCGCCGCCAGGCTCGCTCGCGGCGAGCGGTCCTCGCTGGACATCGGCGCGGACCCCAACCTAAGGTTGGCGCCGTGACGACCGTCCTGGTGACCGGGGGCGCCGGGTTCATCGGCTCGCAGCTCGCCGAGCGCCTGCTCGCCGAGGGCCACCGGGTGGTCTCGGTCGATGACCTCTCGACCGGGCGTATCGCCAACCTGGTCGAGGCACGGGGCTACGGCAAGGAGTTCTCGTTCTTCAACATGGACGTGCGCGCCGACGGCCTCGCGTCGCAGTTCGAACGGAATCGTCCCGAGGTGGTGTTCCACCTGGCCGCACAACCAGGCGTGCGGCCCTCGCTGGAGGATCCCGTCCACGACGCGAGCGTGAACATCATGGGGCTCCTCAACGTGCTGGAGGCGGCGGTGGGGGTCGGCGCACGGAAGGTGATCTACGCCGCCAGCGGCGGGACCGTCTACGGGGAGCCAAGACGGCTGCCCGTGAAGGAATCCGCCGCGCAGGGCTCCCGTCCGCTTTCCCCGTACGGCATCTCGAAGAAGGTCGCACTCGACTACCTCTCGTACTACCAGCGGTACCGGGGGATCGACTTCACCGCGCTCGGCCTGGGCAACGTCTATGGACCGAGACAGGATCCGACCGGGGAGGCCGGGGTCGTCGCGATCTTCGCCTCGCAGATGATCTCGGGTCAGGCGCCGACGATCTTCGGCGACGGCAACCAGACCCGCGACTACGTCTTCATCGACGACACCGTCCACGCGTTCGTCCAGGCGATGGACGGCGGATCGGGCAAGCTCGTCAACGTGGGCACCGGCCTGGAGACGAGCGTGAACCACCTCTATCGCCTCCTCTCGGAGATCACCGGGTTCGCCGGCGAACCGGAGCACGGCCCGCAGCCCGGGGGGGAGCTCAGGCGGATGGCGCTGGACATCTCGACCGCGCCTTCCGCGATCGCCTGGAAGCCCTGGACCCACCTCGAGGACGGGCTGGCCGAAACGGTCGCCTACCTCAAGGGGATCTGACCCGCCGCCCCCGGGCCCGGTCCGCCAGGTCCGGTCCGCCAGGTCCGGTCCCGATTGACCCTTCGGCGCTCCCGGAGCTATCCTGCTAGCACTCAGGGGGGGTGAGTGCTAACCCGCCCCGACACGTACGAGGGAGGAGACAGGCATGGCGAAGGACTTCAAGCTCAAGCCGCTCGAGGACCGGATCATCGTGCAGCCCAGTGAGGCCGAGGAGACCACGGCGTCCGGGCTCGTGATCCCCGACACCGCGAAGGAGAAGCCGGTCGTCGGCACCGTCGTCGCGGTGGGCCCCGGGAAGTTCAACGAGGACGGGGATGCCCGCGTCCCGGTCGATGTGGCCGTCGGCGACATGGTGATCTACTCGAAGTACGGCGGCACGGAGTGGAAGGACGCCGACGGAACCGAGTTCCAGATCCTCTCGGCTCGCGACGTCCTCGCGGTCGTCGGCTAACAGCAGAGAGCAGGCGGCGGGGCTCGCGGACGCGGGGCCCGATCGCATCGTTCGACACGAAGAGCCAAGAGAAGAGCCAAGAGAAGAGGAGGACACCAGTGGCCTCGAAGCTGCTGAAGTTCGGTGAGGAAGCGCGGCGCGGCCTCGAGGCCGGCGTCGACAAGCTCGCCGACGCGGTCGCGATCACGCTCGGCCCCAAGGGGCAGAACGTGGTGCTCGACAAGAAGTGGGGCGCACCCACGATCACCAACGACGGTGTGACGATCGCCAAGGAGATCGAGCTCGACGACCCGTGGGAGAACATGGGCGCCCAGCTCACCAAGGAGGTCGCCACCAAGACCAACGACGTCGCCGGTGACGGCACGACGACGGCGACGGTGCTCGCCCGAGCCATGGTGAAGGCCGGCCTGAAGAACGTGGCGGCCGGCGCGAATCCGATGGCGCTGAAGCGAGGCATCGAGAGAGCGGTCGAGGCCGCCGTCGAAGCGATCAAGGCGCAGGCGAACGACGTGGAGACGAAGGACGACGTGGCCAACGTCGCCTCGATCTCGGCGGCGGATCCCGCGATCGGCCAGACGATCGCCGAGGCGATGGACAAGGTCGGCAAGGACGGCGTCATCACCGTCGAGGAGTCCAACACGTTCGGGATCGAGCTGGAGTTCACGGAGGGGATGCAGTTCGACAAGGGCTACATCTCTCCGTACTTCATCACGGACCCCGATCGCCAGGAGGCCGTCCTCGAGGACCCGTACATCCTGTTCGCGAACAAGAAGATCTCGAGCATCCAGGAGCTCGTCCCCGTCCTCGAGAAGGTCATGCAGGCCGGCAAGGCGCTGATCGTCGTGGCCGAGGACCTGGAGGGTGAGGCGCTCGCGACGATCGTCGTGAACAAGATCCGGGGGACGTTCTCCTCGGTCGCCGTCAAGGCCCCCGGGTTCGGGGACCGTCGCAAGGCGATGCTCCAGGACATGGCGATCCTCACGGGCGGTCAGGTGATCTCCGAGGAGGTCGGACTGAAGCTCGAGAACGTCACGCTCGACCTGCTCGGCCAGGCTCGCAAGGTCGTGGTGGCGAAGGACACCACCACGATCGTCGAGGGCGCGGGCTCGAAGGAGGACGTCCAGGGCCGGATCAACCAGATCAAGGCCGAGATCGAGAAGACCGACTCGGACTGGGACCGGGAGAAGCTCCAGGAGCGGCTGGCGAAGCTCGCGGGCGGCGTCGCCGTCGTCAAGGTCGGCGCGGCCACCGAGGTGGAGCTCAAGGAGAAGAAGCACCGGATCGAGGACGCCGTCTCGGCCACCCGTGCGGCGGTCGAGGAGGGGGTCGTCCCCGGCGGCGGCGTCACGCTGATCCGTGCCGAGTCCGCGCTCGACAAGCTCGACCTCGAAGGCGACGAGGCCACCGGGGCGCACATCGTGCGGGAGTCGCTCCAGGAGCCCGCTCGCCGGATCGCCCAGAACGCGGGGTTCGAGGGGTCCGTCATCGTCGCGCACATCCGTGAGGAGAGCGACGCGCGTGGCTTCGACGCCGCCACCGGCGAGTGGACCGACATGCTCAAGGCCGGCATCGTGGACCCGACGAAGGTGACCCGTTCTGCCCTGCAGAACGCCGCCTCGATCGCGGCCCTGGTGCTGACGACCGAGAGCGCCGTCGTCGAGAAGCCCGAGGAGGAAGAGGAGACGGCAGCCGGCCACGGCCACATGCACTAGTGCCGGGCGAAGGAACGAGAGGAGGGCGGGCCGCGAGCGGCTCGCCCTCCTGTGTTTGCGCTTGGAAGCATCGGATGTCAGGATGCCGACAGGCCCGGGGGACAGGCCGTCGGAGACTCTCCAGAGGGGGTAGTTCCATGCGCAAGAAGCTCGGCACCGCCGTGGGCGCGATCGCGCTCACGTTCGTCCTGAGTTCCTGTTGGGCGCTCCAGAGCTTCGGGGTGTTGGACTACACCCTCACGCCGGGGCAGTCCACGAAGGCGCGATTCGTGCTGCGCCCGGCAGCGGGCGCGGCGGGCGGCTCTCGCATGTTCGTCATCGTCGGCGTGGGAGGCGTTACCGGGCAGGACACGGACATCGGCGTCACGAAGGCGACGTGGGGCGTGACGGGGACCTACGGAGGACCGTCGCCGATGGGCGTGGAGAGCAGCCTGGTGACGGCGATGGGCGCGGACTGCTCGTCGAGCGGGCTCAACTTCAACACCATCACCGGCGTCCTGTGGAAGGCGTTCGCGACCCCGACGAACAAGAACGACAAGGATAAGTTCGGCAAGCAGGCCGTGATCGACGTCGTCCTGAAGGCCAAGGCGGACGCAGGTCGATGTCGGCGCCAACTACTCGATCATGGGCGTGGTCGGATCGTGGTTCGACGACGGCGACGGCAACCCGGAGGACTCCGGGTCGACGGACGACTCCTACCAATGCTGGGGGATCTCCACCTCAGCCGTGATCGCGAAGGCGTAGCGACAGCACTCGGGGTGGCGGGCGCGCGGAGCGCGCGCCCGCCACCACCACCCCTGAGGCGCGGGATGCGTGCTGAGGGAGCCGTCTAGACTCGAACGGTGGCGTTCGAGGAGCTGATCGAGGCCTGGGACGGCGAGGAGGTCGTCGTCCATCGTGACGAGCCGACGTCCTCCTGGATGCTGATCGGCATCCACGACACGACCCTCGGACCCGGTATGGGTGGCACGCGGCTCTCGCCGTACCGGCAGCCCTCCGAGGCGCTCGAGGATGTGCTCCGGCTCTCGGAGGCGATGACCTGGAAGCAGGCGGCCGCCGGCCTCCCCTACGGCGGCGGCAAGGCGGTGATCGCAGTGCCCGAGGTCCCGGCGCCCGGGAGCGACGGCCGCCGGTCGCTGCTGCTCCGCTACGCGGAGCTAGTCGAGTCGCTCCACGGGACCTATGTGACCGCCGCCGACATGAACACCGGCGAGACCGACATGGACACGATCGGGGAGCGCACGTCGTACGTCCTCGGCCGCTCGACGGCGAACGGCGGCTCCGGCGATCCGGGAGCGGCCACGGCCCTTGGTGTGTTCCACGGGATCCGCGCGACGGTCCTCCGAGCGTTCGGCGACGACGCGGTGGAGGCCAGGTCGGTGCTGGTGCAGGGGCTCGGGTCCGTGGGGAGTCGCCTCGCGGGTCATCTCCACGACGCCGGGGCGACCGTGCTGCTCGCCGACGTCGACGCGGAGCGCGCGGCGGCGCTCGCCGACGCGCTCGGGGCGAAGGTCGTCCGAGCCGACGATGTGATCGGCACGGAGTGCGATGTGTTCGCGCCCTGCGCCACCGGGAAGGTCCTCAACGAGGACACGATCCCGCTGCTGCGCTGCCGCGCGATCGCGGGAGCGGCGAACAACCAGCTCGCGACGGCGGAGGACGGCGACCGGCTCCGCGAGGCCGGGATCCTCTTCGCCCCGGACTTCGTCGTGAACGCGGGCGGCGTGATCCATCTCGCGGGTCGCGAGACGCTCGGGTGGGACGACGCCACCACCGCTACGCGGCTCGAGGCGATCGGCGACTCGCTCCTGGAGATCTTCGACCGGGCGGAACGAGAGGACCTTTCGCCGGCCACGGCAGCGGATCGGGTGGCACGCGAGCGCGTCGCGATCGCACGCGGCGAGTGAGCGCCGCCGAGGTCCGCTCGCTCGAGCCGGAGGACGCAGCCGCCTGCGATGCGATCGTCGCCGGCCTCCCGTATCACTTCGGTCAGGAGCAGGGCGTGCGGGACTGTGCGGCCGCCGTCCGGCGCGATCCCGGTCTCGTCGCCGTCGAAGGACGCGAGGTCGTGGGCTTCCTCACCTACGTGCACCGTTTCGACGAGGCCGCGGAGATCACGTGGATGGCGGTCCACGCCGACCGACGACGTCGGGGCATCGGGCACGAGCTGATCGACCGGCTCGTGGACGAGCTGGAGGCGGCGGGACGACGGACCCTGCTCGTCCTCACGGTCTCACCGAGCGATCCCAGTCCCGAGCCTGACGACGGCTACCAGTCGACGCGCGCGTTCTACCGGTCGGCCGGGTTCGTCCTCGCGAGGGATCTCCCTCGCGAGTGGGACGGCGGCGACACCGCCGTGCTGCTGGTCAGGAGCCTGGCCGCGGGGTGACGGCTGGGATCAGGCGAACGGCTTCTCCCGGCCGGCCTTCGCCAAGCCCAGCAAGTAGAGGGCCGTGAACCCGGTGGCCGTGATCCCGAGGAGCCACCAGGGCCACGCCGCCGAGTCCTCCGGGAGCCCGACCGCGGCGTGCGTGAGCGCGATCGCCGCCACCGACCCGTCGAAAAGCACGAAGGCCCAGCACCACCACCAGAGGTCGTCGAGCTTCCGGATCACCAGCACGTGGAACAACGCGAGGGCGATGCACGCCGCGCCCGTCAACCGGATCCACACGTCGTCCCCGGTCGACTGGCTCATGACCCGCTCGACGATCGTCCGCGGCACCGCGATCAGGGGGACGCCAGGGACCAGCAGCACGACGGCTCCGAGGCCCAGCGCGCGGCGCAGCACGATCATCGAACGGACATCTCCGGGAGGGCTTTGGTCGGCGTTTCGGGCGGGTTGATAGCATACGAGAACCGTTGAGCCGCCCCGCGTTCCGGCGCGCCCGGCCCACACGGTTTCCGACGCTCGGCCGTCGCACGAACGGGCCGAAGAACGAACACAGGAGGATGTCGGCGCATGCAGCAAGGTCCTCGGGTCGCGGTGATCGGCCTGGATTGCGGAACACCCCAGCTCCTGTTCGACGATCTCGCGGCCGAGGTCCCGAACATCTCGAAGCTGATGGCCGAGGGGATGTACGGGGATCTCGCCAGCATCACGCCTCCCATCACCGTGCCGGCATGGGCATGCGCGATGACGGGCCGGACCCCGGGAGAGCTCGGGATCTACGGCTTCCGCAATCGCAAGGACACCAGCTACGAGGGCCTGAGCATCGCGCACTCGGGATCGATCGGCGCCCCCGCCGTCTGGGACGCGCTCGGCGAACAGGGCAAGTCCTCGCTGCTGATCGGGGTTCCCCCGGGCTTCCCGCCACCGAAGAAGTTCCCGGGCTGGCGCGTGGGGTGCTTCCTCACGCCGCCGTCGGCCGAACACTTCGCCTACCCCCAGGAGCTCGAGGTCGAGATCGAGGAGGAGCTCGGGGGGAAGGGGCAGTACATCTTCGACATCACGAACTTCCGCAAGCAGGGGATGGAGTTCGTGCTCGATCAGGTGTTCAAGATGACCGAACGCCGGTTCAAGGTGGCCCGCCGTCTCGTGAAGGAGAAGCCGTGGGACTTCTTCATGCTGGTCGAGATGGGGATGGACCGGCTCCACCACGTCTTCTGGCACTACTTCGACCCGAAGCATCCCCTCTACAAGCCCGGGAACCCGTTCGAGGACGCGTTCCAGCGGTACTACCGGGCGCTCGACGACGAGGTCGGCGCGTTGTTGGAGCTCCTGCCGGAGGACGCGATCACGATCGTGATGAGCGACCACGGGGCGCGGCCGATGATGGGAGGCATCTGCTTCAACGACTGGCTGATCGAGCAGGGCTACCTCGTGTTGAAGGAGCCGGTGAGCGCCGTGACGCCCGTCGCGCGGACCGCGATCGACTGGGGACGGACCACGGCGTGGGGTGACGGCGGCTACTACGGCCGGCTGTTCCTGAACGTGGCGGGGCGGGAGCCGCAGGGATCGATCCAGCCGGCCGAGTACGAGACCGTCCGGAACGAGCTCGTGACGAAGCTCGAGGCGATGCCGGGGCCCGACGGGGCGTTGCTCGGCACCAAGGTGCACAAGCCGCAGGACGTCTACCCGGAGGTCAAGGGAGTGGCGCCCGACCTCCTCGTGTACTTCGGCGATCTGGAGTGGCGCTCCGTGGGCTCCGTGGGCAACCCGAGCGTCTACACGTTCGAGAACGACATCGGGCCGGACGGCGCGAACCACGACCGCACGGGTGTGTTCGCGATGAAGGGAGCGCCCGGGCAGCCCAGCGGCAAGGTGGAGGGGCTCTCGCTCGTGGACGTGGGCCCCACCATCCTGTCGCTCTACGGGATCGACTCCCACGGAGCCACCTCGAGGAGCTTCCTGTGACGGCAGAGCGGAACGGATTCACCGTCTGGTTCACGGGGCTGTCCGGCTCCGGGAAGTCGACGATCGCCGAGATGCTGTACCACGAGCTCCAGGCGCGGGGGCTGAAGACCGAGATCCTCGACGGCGACGTCGTTCGCCAGAACCTCTCGAAGGGCCTCGGCTTCTCCAAGGAGGATCGGGACACGAACATCCTCCGCATCGGGTTCGTCGCGGACCTCCTCACCCGGAACGGGGTCGCCACGATCTGCTGCCCGATCTCGCCCTACAAGGCGGCTCGAGACGCCGTCCGCGCCCAGATCGGGGAGACGTTCGTCGAGGTCTACGTGCACGCGACCGTGGACGAGATCGCCGCGAACCGGGATCCCAAGGGCCTGTACAAGAAGGCGCTCGCCGGGGAGATCACCGGCTTCACGGGCGTGGACGACCCCTACGAGGCGCCCGAGAGCCCGGAGCTGGTCGTGGACACGCTCGTCGAGACCCCCGAGCAGTCGCTGCAGAAGGTCATGGACAGGCTGGCCGAGCTGGGGCACATCGAGGACGCCACCCTTCAGGTGGAGGGGGACCGCGTCCACTCCGGGATGACCGATCTCCGGGTCACCGAGTCCGGGCACGTCGCCGAGGAACACTGAGTCTCGGGCGGCGGCTAGAGTCCCCGTCCATGGATACCCCTCGCTCGCCGGATCCCGTCTCCGAACCGAAGGCCTATCAGGACCACCTGCTCTCGCTGCTCGGTGCGGATGACCCGGCGGACGCGCAAGCGGAGGCCGCGGCGCGATGGCGGTCGCTGGTCACGGAGGCGGCAGAGCACAGGGACGACCGTCCGGAGCCCTCGGAGTGGTCCGTGGTCGAGTGCCTCGGGCACGCGGTCGACGCGGAGGTCGTCTCCGCCGCGCGCTACCGATGGGTCCTCGCGCACGACGAACCACCCCTGATCGGCTACGACCAGGACCTGTGGGTGAACAGGCTCCATGCGGATCGACGGGACGATCCCGACGAGCTCCTGGGGCTCTTCGAACCGCTCCGCGCGGGCAATCTGGCGCTGTGGGCGCGTTCCTCCGAGGACGATCGGGCCCGGGTGGGGGTCCACGCGGAGCGCGGTCGGGAGAGCTACGACCTGCTGTTCCGCATGATCGCCGGACACGACCGCTTCCACCTGGCGCAGGCTCGACGCGCGCTCGACGCCGTCACCCGGGCCTGAACGGTTGCGTCGGGGTCGGCTGGTACGCTGACCCCATGCAGCGATCTGACGCCCATCCGGGTTCCCGGATGGGCGTCTCGCGTTCCGTGTGGCGTCGGCGGGGGTGATCGGGGTGGAGTTCGAGATCGGGATCGGGAAGACGGCCCGGCGGGCCTACGGCTTCGACGAGGTGGCGATCGTCCCCTCGCGGAGGACCCGCGACCCCGACGACGTGGACATCGGCTGGGAGGTCGATGCGTACCGTTTCGCGCTCCCGATGATGGCGTCCGCGATGGATGCCGGGGTGTCTCCCGAGACCGCCGTCCTGATCGGGCAGCTCGGCGGGCTCGCCTGTCTCAACCTCGAGGGCGTCTGGACCCGGTACGAGGACCCCGTGCCGATCTACGAGGAGATCGCCGAGCTCGACGACGACAAGGCGACCCGTCGGATGCAGGAGCTCTACAAGGAGCCGGTGAAGGAGGAGCTGCTCGGCCGAAGGATCGAAGAGATCAAGGCGGGCGGTGTCGTCTCGTGCGGCTCGCTGACCCCGCAGCGGGTGGAACGGTTCGCCCCCGTCGTGGTGGAGGCGGGGCTCGACATCCTCGTGATCCAGGGGACCGTCGTCTCGGCGGAGCATGTCTCCACGCAGTCGGAGCCGCTGAACCTCAAGCAGTTCATCGCCGGGTTCGACCTCCCGGTGTTCGTCGGGGGCTGCGCCTCGTACTCCACCGCCCTGCATCTGATGCGGACGGGGGCGGTGGGCGTCCTCGTCGGCGTCGGTCCCGGGAACGCGTGCACCACGAGGGGCGTGCTCGGTGTCGGCGTTCCCCAGGCGACGGCGATCGCCGACGCCGCCGCCGCGCGCCGTGAGCATCTGCACGAGACCGGTCGCTATTGCCACGTGATCGCGGACGGCGGGATGCGCACCGGCGGTGACATCGCGAAGGCGATCGCCTGTGGGGCGGATGCGGTGATGATCGGCTCACCGCTCACGCGCGCGTACGAGGCGCCGGGCCGCGGCTACCACTGGGGGATGGCGACGTTCCATCCCACCCTGCCGCGCGGAGCCCGGGTCAAGACGCAGCAGGTCGCGTCGCTCGAGGAGATCCTGGTCGGGCCGGCGCACGAGAACGACGGCACCTTCAACCTCTTCGGCGCGCTCGCCACGTCGATGGCCACCACAGGCTACGCCACGATCAAGGAGTTCCAGAAGGCCGAGCTCGTGGTCGCGCCGTCGATCAAGACCGAGGGCAAGACCTACCAGGCCGCACAGCGGGTGGGGATGGGGCACTAGGTGGCGCCGGGATCGCGGAGGGACGATCCCGCGAGACCGGTCCTGGTCGTCGACCTCGGAGCGCAATACGCACAGCTGATCGCTCGGCGCGTCCGGGAGGCGCACGTGTACTCCGAGATCGTGCCGCATGACGCCGCGGCCGCAGAGCTCGCCAGGCGCCGCCCGGCGGGGCTGATCCTGTCCGGGGGGCCGGCGTCGGTCTACGAGGAAGGCGCCCCGTCGGTGGACCCGGGACTCTTCGACCTGGGCGTGCCCGTCCTGGGCATCTGCTACGGGCACCAGTTGATGGCCCGCGCGCTGGGCGGAGAGGTCGCCGCCACCGGCCAGCGCGAGTACGGCAACACCGCGATGTCGGTCGATCAGCCCGGGGGAGTCCTCCTCGCCGACCTCGCCGGCGAGGAGCAGGTCTGGATGAGCCACGGGGACGCGGTGACGCGGGCTCCCGAGGGCTTCCGCGTGACGGCCCGCACCGAGCAGATCCCGATCGCCGCGATGGAGGATCCAGATCGGGGCCTGTTCGCGGTGCAGTTCCATCCCGAGGTCTCGCACACGCCCCGGGGACACGACGTCTTGAAGCGGTTCCTGTACGACGGCTGCGGCCTCCTGCCCGACTGGACGCCGGTGAACATCGTGGACGATGCCGTCGAGCGGATCCGCACACAGGTCGGCGACGCGGAGGTCCTGTGCGCGCTCTCCGGCGGCGTCGACTCCTCCGTCGCCGCGCTCCTCGTGTATCGCGCCGTCGGGGATCAGCTGACCTGCGTCTTCGTCGACCACGGCCTGAACCGCGAGGGAGAGCCGGACCAGGTGGAGGAGACGTTCGGGCTGCACTTCGGCGTGCCGCTCGTGCACGTGAAGGCACAGGACCGCTTCCTCGCGAAACTGGCCGGGGTCAGCGACCCGGAGCGGAAGCGGCGGGTGATCGGCGAGGAGTTCATCCGCGTCTTCGAGGAGGTGGCGCGCGACCATCGGGACGCCCGCTTCCTCGTACAGGGGACCCTCTACCCCGACGTGATCGAGAGCGGCTCGCGGACCGCGGCCAACATCAAGAGCCATCACAACGTCGGCGGGCTTCCCGAGGAGATGGACCTCGAGCTCGTCGAGCCGCTGCGCGACCTGTTCAAGGACGAGGTCAGGCAGGTCGGCGCCGAGCTCGGCCTCCCGGAGGAGGTCGTGCACCGACAGCCGTTCCCCGGTCCGGGCCTCGCCGTGCGGATCGTCGGTGAGGTCACCGCGGACAACCTCGAGAAGGTGCGGGGAGCGGACCGCGTGGTGCGGGAGGAGATCCGTCGGGCCGATCTCGAGCGGGAGACCTGGCAGGCGTTCTGCGTCCTCCTCGCGGACACCAGAACGGTCGGCGTCATGGGGGACGGTCGGACGTACGAGAGCCCCGTGATCGTGCGCGTCGTGACGTCCGAGGACGCGATGACGGCGGACTGGGCCCGGTTGCCGTACGACGTGCTCGACCGGATCGCTTCGCGGATCGTCCGCGAGGTGCCCGGGGTGAACAGGGTTGCGTACGACGTCACCTCGAAGCCGCCCGGCACCATCGAATGGGAGTAGCCGAGGGCCCTTGCCTCGAACTTTAGGGCCTGCTTAGAGGTGTCTTTCGTAGCCTGAACGAGTGAGCATGGTAGGAGCAGTGCTCGCCGACCGCTACGCGGTCGGCGAGCTCCTCGGCCGCGGCGGGATGGCCGAGGTCTATCTGGCGATCGACCGGGTCCTCGACCGTCCGGTCGCGGTGAAGGTCCTGGGGAGCTGGCTCGCGGGCGACGGCAGGTTCGTCGAGCGGTTCCGGCGCGAGGCGCTGGCGGCCGCCCGGATCTCCCATCCGAACCTCGTGGCCGTGTTCGACACGGGCTCGGAGGACGACGTCCATTTCATCGTGATGGAGCACGTCCCGGGAGAGACGCTCAGGGACGTGCTCAGGCGCGAGGGTCGGATCACGCCCGGGCGGGCCGCGGGGATCGCCGCGAGCGTCGGCGACGCGCTGGCGGTGGCGCACGCCGCCCGGATCGTGCACCGCGACGTCAAGCCCGGGAACGTGATGCTGACGAGCGAGGGACGCATCAAGCTGATGGATCTCGGGATCGCCCGCGGCCTCGACGGGGAGGACATCACCCGCACCTCCTCGATCCTCGGCACCGCCGGCTACGTCTCGCCGGAGCAGGCCCGCGGCGAACCCGTGGACCATCGCTCGGACATCTACTCCCTGGGCTGCGTGGTGTACGAGATGCTCACGGGCCGGCAACCGTTCGAAGCCGACAACCCCGTGGCGGTCGCCTATCAGCACGTGCACGACGACCCGACCCCACCCTCCGCGCTCGAGCCGTCGGTCCCGCCGGCGCTCGAGGCCGTGGTCCTGCACGCGATGGAGAAGGATCCCGCCGCCAGGTACCAGGGCGTCCTGGAGATGACGGCCGCCCTGGAGGATCGGGCGACGCTCGAACCGCCGGTCGATGCGACAGCTCCGCTCCCGGTCGCCGTTCCGGGGATCCCGGCCGCGGCCGGCGACATCCCCACGGGGAGCTCCGACACGTTGCCGCGAAGGGCCGATCGACCACCGCCCCGCCGCCGGTTTGTCCCCTGGCTGATCGCCGCCGTCGCGCTCGCGCTCCTCGGCGGTCTCGCCTTCGCGCTGTTCGGCGGTGAGGATCCGCCCGACGGTGCAACGAGGTCGCCGAGCCCGTCCTCGAGTCCGTCACCGTCTCCTTCCGCGTCCCCGTCCCCATCCGCGACCCAGTCACCCTCTCCGTCCCCGACATCGCCGCCCGATGACCCGCTCAACTCGGCGGTCGTCGCCCTCCAGGATGTCGTGGCGGAGGGCGTCGCCGACGGCCGGATCTCGGAGAAGGCCGCCCAGGAGATCGCGAAGGGTCTCGAGGAGTCGTTGAAGAAGTTCACCGACGGCGACGCGGAAGAGGCGATCCACAAGCTCGAGGACCTCGAGGCGAAGGTGGACGAGCTCCTGGAGAAGGAGGAGATCCATCAGTCCCAGGAGCAGAGGCTCGACGGTGCGATCGAGGACGTCGCTCGGGAGATGTTCGAGGCGGCGTCCTCCGAGGACGAGTGACCTAGGAGTCCTCGGGCCCCCGCACGAGCGTCGCCGTCACGATGAGCCGCTCACGGCTCGAGTACTTCGGGTGGCAGGTCGTCAGGACCAGCGTGGGGCGTTTCGTGTCGACGATCGCCGCTCCCGATCCGGCCTCGGGCAGGACGTACCGGCGGTCCACCTCGTAGCGATACGTCCCGTGCTTCGTGATCAGGTCGATCCGGTCGCCGACGTCGACGCGGTCGAGGTTCAAGAAGGGATGGAGGTACGTCGTGCGGTGACCCGCGATCGCGACCTGACCGGTCCCGTCCCACGGATCGGCGGAATCGGGATAGTGGCCGGGTCCCTTCTTCAGGCTGACGTAGTCGGTCCCCTCGACGACGATGAAGTCGATGTCGATCGAGGGGATCACGATCGCGGCGTAGGCCTCACCCGGCAGGTAGCGCTCGTTCGCGGTGGGCGGGGTGGGATGCTCGAAGAGCGGCCGGAGCTCGTCGCCGAGCTCCTCCTGGGCGCGGGCCGTCTCCAAGCCGGTGCCCCACAGGAGCCAGCCGACGTATCCGCCGAGACCGGCGGCCGTCATCAGGCAGCCGAACCCGAACGCTCGGAGGGCAGCGCGGATCCGCGATCGTTCCCGCATGCGCTCACCGTACCCCGGGGATCCCGCCTCCGGCATCTGCCGAAGGTCCAGGTCAGGGGACCGGTCGTCGGTCGGGTCGCGAGCCCGCGCTAGCATCGTCGCGTGAGCGTCACCTCCCCCCTCCTCGACGGCCTGAACGACATCCAACGGCAGGCGGTCCTCCAGACGGAAGGCCCCGTCCTGATCGTCGCCGGAGCGGGGTCGGGCAAGACGAGGGCGCTCACGCACCGGATCGCCTACCTGATCCGGGAATGCGGAGTTTCGCCGGGGGAGATCCTCGCGATCACGTTCACCAACAAAGCCTCACGGGAGATGGCGGAGCGCGTCGGGGACCTCCTGGGCGGCCCGATCTCGCGGGGCATGTGGGTCCTCACGTTCCACTCGGCCTGCGCCCGGATCCTCAGGAAGGAGCACACGCACCTCGGCGTTCCGTCGAACTTCACGATCTACGACGACGGCGACACGGAGCGGTTGATCGCCGGCATCTCGCGCGACATGGACATCGACCCGAAGCGCTATCCGGCGAAGGCGATCGCGTCCGCGATCGGGAAGGCCAAGGACCGCGTCCTCGGCCCGGCGGAGTTCGCCGACCTCACCTCCAACCTGTACGAGGAGACGGTCGCCCGGCTCTACACCGAGTACGAGCGGCGCAAGCGGGATGCCGGCGCCCTCGACTTCGACGACCTGATCAGCGAGGCGGTCCGGCTCTTCCGCGATCACACGGAGGTGCTGCAGCACTACCAGGAGCGGTTCCGGTACATCCTGATCGACGAGTACCAGGACACGAACCGCGCCCAGTACGAGCTCGTGAACATGCTCGCGGAGAAGTACCGGAACATCTGCGTCGTCGGGGATGCCGACCAAGGCGTGTACTCCTGGCGAGGGGCCACGATCCAGAACATCCTGGACTTCGAACGGGACTACCCGGACGCCGCCGTCTTCCTGATGGAGCAGAACTACCGATCGACGCAGAACATCCTGACGGTCGCCAACGCGTTGATCGAGAACAACGTCCAGCGGAAGCCGAAGAACCTGTGGACCGAGGCCGGCTCCGGGGATCCGGTGGTGCGGGTGCGCGCCAACGACGAACACAGCGAGGCGTACTTCGTCGCGCAGGAGATCGAACGCCTCCGGAGCGAGGAGGGGTTCCGCTACCGCGAGGTCGCGATCTTCTACCGGACGAACGCGCAGTCACGCGTGATCGAGGACGTCCTGATGCGGGTGGGGATGCCGTACCGGGTCTTCGGCGGCGTGCGCTTCTACCAGCGCAAGGAGATCAAAGACGTCCTCGCGTATCTCCGTCTGCTCACGAACCCGCAGGACGTGATCTCGTTCCGGCGGGTCGTGAACACGCCGAAGCGGGGGATCGGGGACGCCACGGTGGCCGCCGTGGAAGCCTTCGCGCGCGACGAGGAGATCGACGTGATGGAAGCGTGTCGTCGCGTGGACGAGATCGCCACGCTCGCGTCGCGGGCGAAGGGCGCGGTGGCGGGGTTCAACCAGGTGATGGTCGCGATCGCCAGCCACTTCCAGGACGGGGCCGGGCCGGGACGGATGGTGGAGTTCGCGGCGCAGGAGTCGGGCTACCTCGCGGAGCTCGAGGAGGATCGGACGGTCGAGGCGCAGGGGCGGATCGAGAACATCCAGGAGCTCTCGGGGGTGGCCGCGGAGCTCCTCGCGCGCGACCCCGATGCAGGACTCGACGCGTTCCTCGAACAGGTGTCGCTGATCGGGGAGCAGGACGACTACGACGAGGAGGAGTCCTCGGTCACGCTGATGACGCTGCACATCGCCAAGGGGCTGGAGTTCCCCGCGGTGTTCATCGTGGGGCTCGAAGACGGGATCTTCCCCCACTACCGGTCGATGACCGACTCGGCGCAGCTCGAGGAGGAACGGCGGCTGCTCTACGTCGGGATCACACGGGCGCAGAAGCGCCTCTACCTGTGCCACGCGTGGGGCCGGACCCTGTTCGGACAGACGAACTACAACCCGCCTTCGAGGTTCCTGAACGAGCTGCCACCGAACCTGCTCGACGTGCGGGAGGAGGGGGGTTCCGGGCGGGGATCGCATCCGCGGGATGCCTCTCGCGGCGGTCGCGCGAGCCGGACGGAGCGCGGGTACACGGTCGTCGGGCTCCCGGGGAAGGGGCAGGTCGATGTGGCACCCACCGGTTCGTGGGCACCCTCGCCACCTCCGAGACGCGAGGTCCCCACCGTCGCCGAAGGAGACACCGTCGTCCACGAGCGCTGGGGCGAGGGGGTCGTGGTGGCGATCAAGGGGCACGGGGACGACACGGAGGCGACGATCGCGTTCTCCGAGGCCGGCGAGAAGCGGCTGCTGCTCTCCTACGCGCCCCTCACGAAGGTCGGTTGATCCTCACTCCACCTCGGGGAACGCCGGTGTGCGGAGTCCGGTCTCGCGGTCCCAGGACAGCACGCGTTTCTCGGGGAACGAGATGTAGCCGGCGTCGAGCACGTCGAGCGCGAACAGGTGGTGGTTCGGTTCCGCCGGCGCCCAGTCGATCCGCGCGAGGATCGCATCGTGGAACGCCCTCCGGAGCTCCGCCTCCACGATCTCGACGGCATGTCCGTACAGCTTGATGTCGGCGATCGATGCCTCGCGGTCCGACTGGATGCTGTGGACCACGATCCGCGGGTCCCGGAGGAGGTCGAGGGCCTTGCGACTCCGCCACATCATCCCGAGGAAGAGCTGGTCCGCCGCGAAGTCCACCTCGCACGGGCTGATCCGAGGCGATCCGTTCGCCCGCAGGGTCCCCAGCAACACCAGTTGATCGGAGCGGAACCGTTCCTCGGCGCGCTCCGCGATCTCCGGGCACGCGTCCGCGAACTCCTTCCAGCGCATGTGTCGAGCCTACGTCGTCAGGAGGACAGCCGTTCGAGCACGTTGCGGGTGATGCGGCGCACGCTCGCGTCTCCTCCTTCGATGCCGTACGTCCAGTCGGTGCATCCGGCGTTGAACACGGTTCCCCCGCCCGGGTGGTCGAACGAGGCGACGACCGCGTGGTTGTGCCGGATGCGGTGCAGCTCCTCCTGCCAGCCGTCCCCGAACAACGCCTGGGCGACGTGCTCGAGCTCTCCGGGCTCGTCGGCGTAGCGGGACGGTTGCTCGTCCTGTGACCAGAGCGTCGCCGGCGCCGTCGCCAGGATCTGCAGGGTGTCGGGAGCTCCGTCCGTGTGCGTGGGAACCGGCACCCCCTCCTCGAGGGTCAGCTCGCACCCATCGACCTCGTAGCCGACGATCGCGTCCGCGAGCCCCAAGGCGTCCCCGTAGCGGAGGTCGGTCCCCTCGAACGCCCAGTGGTCCGCCCGCCACACCGTGTAGGCACCCGACGCGCGAGGCACGCCGAGTCCGTACCGCGAGTAGCCACCTCGGGAGAACGACAGTCCCGTCATCGCCGCCTCGGGTCGGCCGACCCTCCGGTCGGCCCACGCTCCCGTGAGCGATCGCTCCTCGGGCGTCCCGAGCGCGGGGTCCTCCGCCGCCCGGTACTTGAAGCACGTCATCCCGCGATGACGGTCGTCGAACCGCACCTGCCACCAGCACGTGTTCCCGCTGAAGAAGGCGGCGTTGCCGCCTCCGGCGAGGAAGGCCTCGACCGTGTCGCGCATCCCCCAGGACCAGTACTCGTCGTGGCCCACGGACAAGAGCAGCCGGTGGCCGTCCACGACCTCGGGGTGCTCCTCGAGGTCCTGGGAGATCGCGATGTCGATCGCGAAGCCCTCGCGTTCGGCCCACGCCACGAACGACCGCTCCCAGGTCCACCAGCCGGCGCCACCGCTCCACGGAGACAGGCCGTGCTCCTCGGCCCACCGGAAGTACCCGAGCGCCTCGCGATCGGGGACGGACTGCGCCTTCCGGACCGCGGGCTCCGGCTTCGCCAGGAAGCCGCGGGCGAGCGGGCGCTCGAACGACACCCGCGTGCCGCCCGTGTAGAGCGAGGGGCCGCCCCAATCGTTGTAGGCGTTCACCGTGGACGTCGACAGGACGAGCAGGATCTGCGCGGGGTCGGTCGCCGGCCGAACGGCGAAGAACGCGTGCGCCTCCTCGTCGCCGCTCGTCAAGCGCACCGAGTAGTGACCCGATCTCCAGGCCTCGTCCGTGGGGACCGCGAGGGACGCCGGCCAGTCGCACCCGTCGGCGGATGCGCTGCTGGGCACCGGATGCTCCGACCCGGCGACGGCATCCGCCCGCCAGACCACCTCGCGCGCTCCTCCTTCGCGAGCGACCTCGACCCCGAAGGGGCCGGAGGACGACACGTGGAGGCCGACCTTCTCGCCGGGGAGCACGCTCTGAGGCCAGGCGTAGCCGTCGAGCATCTATCGCGTGAGGATCAGTATGCCGGCCACCACGATCACCACGCCGGCCACGAGCGGCGCGATCACCCACGCGAGCCCGAGCCGCCCGCGGTAGGGCCCGAGGGTGCCGACCTTCGTCGTCGGCTTCAGGCCGGGAGGACGGAACTGGAAGCGTTTCCGGGCCACGGGCGCAGTATCGCAGGCACCGGCGTGGGTCCGGACACCCAGGCTCAGACCACCACCGCGCCACCGTCCACGACGAGCTCCGCGCCCGTCACGTAGGCGGCCTCGTCGCTCGCGAGGAACAGCGCCGCGTTCACGATGTCCCGCGCGGTCGCGAGCCGACCCAGCGGGATCTCGGCGGTCGCGGCCTCGACCCACGCGGGGTCCGTGGTCCGCACCGTCTGCATCGGGGTGTCGGTGAACCCCGGATGGATGCAGTTCGCCCGGATCCCGTCCGACCCGAACTGCACGGCGAGGTTCCTGGTGAGCGAGATCACCGCGCCCTTGCTGGCCGTGTAGGCGTCCTGCGGGATCGCGTCCCCGAGCAGCGCCGAGGTGGACCCGACGTTCACGACGGCCCCGCCGCCCCCGGCGAGCAGGTGCGGGATCCCGTACTTGCACACCCAGACCATCCCCTTGAGGTTGATCGCGAACACGCGATCCCAGACCTCCTCGTCGGTCTCGAGGACGGACACGTCGCGATCGCGCCAGAGGACGCCGGCGTTGTTGTACAGGACGTGGAGCGCGCCGAAGCGCTCGATCGCGCCCTCGACCGCCTCGCGCACCTGGTCCTCGACCGCCACGTCGGCCACGAAGGAGGCGATCTCACTGTCGGTGGCGCGGACGGCCGCCTCCGTCCCTGCGAGCAGCTCCGGGTCGATGTCGACGGCCGCGACCCGCGCGCCCTCGGACGCGAAGACGGCGCAGGCCTCCCGTCCCATCCCGCTGCCGGCGCCCGTGATCAGCGCGACCTTGCCATCGAGCCTCCCCGTCACGGCACGACACCGAACAGATGCCAAGGATCCGGGATGCCCTTCAGGTCGCGCTCACCACGGTCCTCGAAGACCAGACCGGATCCGGCGACGAGGTCCTTCACGGTCGAGGAGACCAGCACCTCCGAGGGGCGTGCCATCCCACCGACCCTCGCCCCGATGTTCACGGCGATGCCGCCGACCTTCTCGTCGATCGTTTCGACCTCGCCCGTGTGGACCCCGACGCGGACCTCGAGCTCAAGGGCCCGAACGGCCTCGACGATCGCCTGCGCGCAGCGCACGGCGCGGGCGGGTCCGTCGAAGGTCGCGAAGAAGCCGTCTCCCGCGGTGTCGATCTCGACCCCGTGGTACCGCGCCAGGATCGCTCGGACCGTCGCGTGATGGTCCTCGACGGTCTCCCGCCATCGGCGGTCGCCGAACTCGACCGCCTTCTCCGTCGATCCCACGATGTCCGTGAACAGGACCGATGCGAGCATCCGATCGAACGATGCCTCCTCGTCCCTCACCGAGCCGAGGAATCGGCCGACCTCCTCGATGACCGCCGACATGTCCCCATCCCCCGGGAGGTGGTCCGCGCCCTCGAGTTCGACGAAGCGCGCGCCCGGGATGTGGCGAGCCAGGTAGCGGCCCTCCTCGACGCGATAGACGGCCTCGTCTCTCCGATGCAGGACGAGGGTCGGGGCCTGCACGGTCCGGAGGACGCGACGGACGTCGGTCTCGCGCTCGAGCCGGTTCAGCGCCACGGCCATCCCGGGGCTGGCCGCTTGGCGGTAGTAGCTGGCCCAGAGCGCGATCGACTCCCGGTCGAGGCGCGCGGTCGGGGCGAGCCACCGCACGAACGATTCCACGAAGTCGGGCTGTCCCCAGCCCTCCTCGACCTCGCGATCGTGCGCCTCCCATTCCGCGACGCTCCACGCCCACGGATAGTCCTCGTCCTTCAGCCCACACGCGAACGTCCCGAACAGGACGAGCGACGCGGTGCGATCCGGGTAGGTCGCCGCGAAGAAGATCGCCAATGGTCCGGTCGCGTCCATGCCGAACAGCGAGGCGCGCTCGGAGCCGGCGGCCTCCATCACCGTCAGCCCGTCCGACACCCGCGCCTCCAACGTCGGAAGACGATCGACCGTCAGCGGGTCCGACAGGCCGGCACCGCGCGGGTCGAAGCAGATGACGCGTGCGATCGATGCGAGGGCGGTGAGGAACGGACCGAACGACGGGATCGTCCAGACCAACTCGATGTTCGAATAGGCCGGCGCGACCATCAGCACGTCGATCGGTCCGTCGCCGGCCACCTGATACGCGATGTGAACCCCGTCAGTGGATCTCGCGTAATGGATGTCGGGCACGAGCACGGGCCTATCCTCTTCCGCTCCGGGGCCCCCGGGCAAGCCGACGGGGGGATCGTCGGTAGACTCGGCGCCATGGCCGAGAAGCTGCGGGTGATCGTCGCGAAGCCGGGCCTCGACGGGCACGATCGGGGCGCCAAGGTGGTGGCCCGCGCGCTGCGAGACGCCGGCTTCGAGGTGATCTACACGGGCCTGTTCCAGACGCCCGAGCAGATCGCCGAGGCCGCGATCCAGGAGGACGCGGACGCAGTCGGGCTCTCGTGCCACTCCGGCGCGCACATGACGCTCTTCCCGAAGGTCGTGAAGGAGCTCCGCGCGCGAGGGGCCGACGACGTCGTGGTCGTGGCCGGCGGCGTGATCCCCGCCGACGACATCCCCAAGCTCAAGGAAGCCGGGATCGAGGCGGTCTTCACCCCGGGAGCGAACACGGGAGACATCGCCTCGTGGCTCCGCGATCGGCTGAGCGCGAAAGCGTAGCGGGAGCCGCGTGGACCTCTACGAGCACATGGGCAAGGACCTCTTCCGCGCCCAGGGGATGCTGACCCCTCGCGGGATGGTCGCGTTCAGTCCCGATGACGCGGACGCGGCGACGCGGGAGCTGGGCGGTCGGTCGGTCGTGAAGATCCAAGTGCAGGTCGGCGGGCGCGGCAAGGGCGGCGGCGTCGAGCTCTGCGATTCCCCCGAGGCCGCCGCCGCGGCCGCCGACCGGATGATCGGCACCGAGTTCAAAGGCTTCGCCGTCACGCGCGTCCTCGTCGAGGAACTCCTGCCGATCGCCCGAGAGTTCTACACGTCGCTCCTGTTGGATCGCTCCCGCGGCGACTACCTCGCGATGATGACGGCCGAGGGTGGCGTCGACATCGAGGAGCTCGCCCGGACGCGTCCGGAGGCGCTCCGTCGCATCCACATCGATCCGCTGCTCGGCCTTCGCTCCTATCACGTCCGCGAGCTCGTCGGGACGCTGCCGGTCGAGGCGTGGGAGGGCGCCGGTGAGGCGTTCCGGAAGATGTACGAGCTCGTCGTCGATCGCGACGCGACCCTCGTGGAGATCAACCCCTTGGTCCTCCTGGAGGACGATCGGGTCGTCGCGCTCGACGCCAAGGTCACGATCGACGACAACGCCCTGTGGCGCCAGGCGGACATCGCGGAGCTCGCGGATCAGTTCCCGATCGACGACGTCGAGGCGCGGGCGAAGGAGCAGGGGCTCCAATACGTGAAGCTCGACGGAGCCGTGGGCATCATCGGCAACGGTGCGGGGCTCGTGATGTCCACCGTGGACGTGGTGGCGCAAGCGGGTGCCCGAGCGGCGAACTTCCTCGACGTCGGAGGCGGTGCGTCGGCGGACCAGATGGCCACGTCGCTCGAGGTCGTGCTCTCGGACCCTTCCGTCACGGTTGTGCTCGTGAACATCTTCGGGGGCATCACGCGGTGCGACCTCGTGGCCCAGGGGATCCTCGAGGCCCTGGAGCGCGTCGAGGCGCGCGTCCCGATCGTGGTGCGCCTCGACGGCACGAACGCGGAGGACGGCCGTCGCATCCTGTCCGATGCGGCGCACCCCCGGATCGTGCCGGTCGCGAACATGCTCCAAGCGGCCGAGGAAGCCGCCGATCTCGCGGGGGCCGAGCCGTGAGCATCCTCGTTGACCAGCGGACGAGCCTCGTGGTCCAGGGCATCACCGGGAACGAGGGAACGTTCCACACCCTCCGGAACCGCGACTACGGGACGAAGGTTGTGGCCGGCGTGACACCGGGCAAGGGCGGTCAGGACGTCGAGGGGATCCCCGTCTTCGACACCGTCGCGCGCGCCGTGGCCGAGACGGGCGCGAACACGTCGATGATCTTCGTCCCTCCGCGGTTCGCGGCCGAGGCGATCCTCGAAGCGGTCGACGCCGGCGTCGATCTCGTGGTGTGCATCACCGAAGGCATCCCGGTCCGTGATCTCGCGAACGTCCACAGCTACCTGGAGGCGTCGGGAACCCGGCTGGTGGGGCCGAACTGCCCGGGTGTGATCTCGCCCGGGCAGGCGAACGTCGGCATCATCCCCGGGGAGATCTGCGCGCCCGGCGCGGTCGGGCTCGTCTCCCGCAGCGGCACGCTCGTGTATCAGATCGTGCACGAGCTCACCCAACGGGGGATCGGTCAGTCCACGTGCGTCGGGATGGGCGGCGACCCCGTGCACGGGATCGGGTTCGTCGAGGCGCTCGAGCTCTTCCAATCCGACGCAGAGACCGAGCTCATCGTGCTGACGGGTGAGATCGGCGGCGACGACGAGGAGCGCGCGGCCGCGGTCATCGCGGAGCGGGTGACCAAGCCGGTCGTCGGCTACATCGCCGGCTTCGAGGCCCCGCCGGGCAAGCGTATGGGCCACGCCGGGGCGATCGTGACCGGTTCGAGCGGCACGGCGGCGGCCAAGGCGGAGGCCCTCGAGGCCGTGGGAGCGTCCGTCGGGCGCAATCCCTCACAGGTGGCAGACCTGGTCGCGGAGCGCCTGGGGTGAGCTCGCCGCCGTCCCCCGGGCGTCCGGGGGGGCTCGCCGACGCCGGGGGGATCGTCGGCCGGGCGGCGGTGGGCGCCACGATCGCGCTCGTCACCCTCGTCGCGGTCGGCCAACTGCTCGCCGGACTCGGGCTCCTCTTGGTCGGGGTATACGGGCTCTGGTCGTGGGTGAAGATCGGACTCCTCACCGTGCTCCTGTCCCTCAGGGCGGATGTGCTCGCGAGCGTGGAGGGCCCGCCGATCCTCCGGACCTCGGCAGACTCGGCAACGATCGAGGCCCGGTTCGTCCCGATGGCCCTGACGATCGGGTTCCTGTGGCTGGTGGCGCGCGCCGGCCGCCGAGCGGCACACGTGGGGGCGCCGCGATCCGCGCTCGCCGTCGCCGGTCTGGCGGCCGCCGGCGCCGCGGTCTCGGTGGCTGTCCTCGCGGCCGCCGGGGCGACCCTGGTGATCCTCTCGTTCCCCGCGCTCGGGCTCCGGATCGAGGTCGACGCGGCCAGCGCGGCCCTCTGGGCCGGGACCCTGGCCGCGACGGGGGCGGGCGTCGGCGCGTACCTGGAGGCGGCCCGCGGCCGTCCGTCCGCGGCCGTGCTCCGGGGCGGGGTCACGGCGTACGGCTGGGAGCTCGGCCTGCTCGCGGTGGGCATCCTCGTCGTCGCGACGCTCGAGCCGACGGTGACGAGGGGCTACGTCGAGAGCTTGACCGGCCTCGGGCCGGTGGGTGGGCTGCTCTTCGGTGCTCATGTGCTGGCGATACCGGCGCAGAGCGCGCTGCTGCTGTCGCCGGCCTCGGGCTCGTGTCTGGAGATCGTCGGTGAGGGGTCGATCCTCCAGCTCTGTCCGTGGCGACTCGTGGGGTCGGGACCCGCCGGCGGCGCTTTCCTCCCGTCACCGATCCCGCTCGCACCGGCGCTCTGGCTGTTGAGCGCGGTGCCCGGCGTCGCGGCGATGCTCGGTGGCCGGAGGGCTGCCGCCGGCACGCAGGTCACCGGCCCACGGGCCGCGGGACGGGGTGCCGTCGCGGGGCTGGTGTTCGCATCGCTCGTCGTCGGCGGCGGATGGTTCGTCGCGCTCCGATTCTCCTCGGTCCTCGTCCCGGGCCGGCTCGTCTCGGTCCATCCGGCATGGGTGCGGACCGCCCTGACCGCGCTGGCCTGGGGCGTGGCCGGTGGGGCGTTGGGAGCGTGGCTCGCCGGGCGCGCCTACGAGGAGCCGGGGCTCCCGATGCCGACCTCGGCGTAGTTCGTCTCGATCGCGGTGAAGCGACGCCAGGCAGCGGCCCATCCGTCGTCATCGCGCGGGAAACGCTCGAGGGGGCGGGTGGGATCGGTCCGTTGCCAGATCCCGAAGAACGTCCGCCCGTAGCCGAGCAGGTACGTCGACCCCGAATGCGTGTACTGGAGCACCTGGTCGTCGGAGGGGTCGGGTGCCGGTGATCCGGACGACCCCATGCCGACGCCCGCCGTCGGCTGCGTCGAGCTCGCCCACCCGCCGAGGCGGATCCGCCGGCGCCGACCGGTACGTTGTTGGGCTCGAGTTGCACGAACCTGATCCACCCGCTCCGCCATCCCTCGTCCGTCCGCGGGAAGGTCTCGACCGGGTTGCCCGGCGTCTGGCGATCCCAGATGCCGAAGAGATCCGCGTCGTAGCCCAGCACGTAGCGATACCCCGAGTGCGTGTACTGCGCGCCCGCAGGAGACGGGCTGGCGAACGCACCCGATCCGGCCTGCGTGGTCTCCGCCGCCCAGCCGGACGACGTCTCGGCCGACGTCGATCCCGCGTCGGCGGACGTTCCTTCGGGTCGTTGCTGCATGGCTGTCTCCGGATCGGTGCGGAGGTCGCTGAAGCAGTAGCGACACTTGATGGCGTCGTCCTGGATCTCCTCGGCGCAGTAGGGGCACTTCTTCACGACGGGTCCTTTCGACGGTTCGGCCGACAGGTGGGGAAACCGGAGGGTACTCCGAAACGGAAGAGGCGGGCCCGGCTCGCGGGCCCGCCTCTCGAAGAGGTGCGGATCGGTCAGATCTACATGTCCGACGTGCCCGATGGGGGCATCCCGCCGCTCGGCGGGGGAGGCTCGGTCGGTGGCATGCTCGGCGGGGGTGCGCTCGGCGGTGGCGCGCTCGGGGGTGGGGTCCCACCGCCCATCGTGCCGCCTCCGGTGTCGCCCATCTGGAAGCCGCCGCTCGACTGCACCTTCTGCCAGGCGCCCCAGCCGATCGCGACCAGGAGCACGAGGCCCACGAACGCCGCCCAACCGGGGGACTCCGTGAGAGCGAAGACGAACTTCAGGAGCCCGAAGGCCGCGACCCCGAGCCCGAGGAACCCGGTGAGCTTGTCGGCGGACATCGAGCCCATGTTCATGTTCGCCATGCTGCCGGTCATCGAGAGCACGCCGACGACGACGAGGGCGATCGCGAGGAGCCCGGCCAGAAGGCCGAAGAAGCTGCCGCTGCCTTGCCACATGTTGAAGCTGAGTCCACCGGCGTCGCCGAGCAGATCATCGAGTGGACCGAGGTCGACGGATTGCCAGGGGAAGAAGCTGTCGATCAGGAGCAGGATGCTGCCTCCCGCGAGGAGCTTCTCGGCCGTCGACATCTTGGACATGTCGAAGCCGGACGAGCCCGAACCTTCCATGCATCGCTCCTTTCAACCGCCGCGCGTTCACGCGGCCGGGTGCTTCTCTGTCGCTATCCAAGAGGGGCCCGGCGCCGGAGTCAAACACCCTGCCTGGGACGGCGTTCCCTCGCGAGGCGCGCGATCGCTCCCGTCGCCGCGACCACCCCGCCGATGGCGCCGAGCCATGGCCCCCAGGAGGCCTCCTGGAACGTGGGTGGGAACGCGATCGCGAGCGTCGAGCCCGACGCCACCGCGGCACCCCCGACGATCACGAGGGTGGCGAGCGTCCTGGTCCCGCGGGCTCGGTACCACCACGCCAACACGAGGAGGGCGACGGCTGCGAGGGCCGCGATCATCGACCACCGGAAGCTCGGGACCCATGCACCGAGCACGCGGTCGCCGGCGCCCGTCCTCGTCCAGGGACCGATGGTGGCCACGGCGGCCACCACGGCTCCGGCGACGGCCACCATCGGCCGGGGGGCGGCCGTGACCGTTCCCAGAGGGATGGTCAGCTGCGGGTCGCCGAGCTCCGCGGCCAGGCATTCGGGACCGATCACGCGTCCTCGGACGGGGACCGCGCAGGGGAGGCAGATCGGTTCCTCGCACGCGCTGCAGCGGGCGACGGCCGCTCTGCTGGGGTGGTGGACGCACCGCTCATGGGTGACGGCGACGGGAGCCTCGGCGCTCTCGGCCGTCTCGTCGTTCTCGCGCGTCGAAGTGGGCGGCGGGGGCGCCTCCGGGGTCGCGCGGATCCGCTCGTCGGCTTCCACGGCGATAGCGTACGGCTTGGCCGGTCCGTGCCTCTGATAGCGTGGCCGCGTCGATGAGGACGTCGTTGGCCGAGCGGATCGCGGTGCTCGTTTCCGGCTCCGGGACGAACCTGCAAGCGCTCCTCGACCACCCCGTCTGCGGGCCTCGGATCGCCCTCGTCCTGTCGGATCGTCCGGGGATCAAGGCGATCGAGCGTGCGGAATCCCATGGCGTCGAGTGGGCCGTCCTCGACCCGAAGGACGTCGATGGCCGAGAGGCGTTCGACCGTGCCGTGGCCGATCTCCTCCGCGATCGGCGGATCGACGCGATGGTGACCGCCGGGTACATGCGGCTGTTGGGGCCGGCCGTCCTCGATGCCTACGCCGGCCGCTGGCTGAACGTCCATCCCTCGCTCCTCCCCGCGTTCCCGGGGATGCGCGGCGTCGCGGACGCTCTGGCTCACGGGGTGAAGGTGACCGGCGTCACGGTGTTCATCGTCGACGAAGGGACGGACTCGGGTCCGATCGTCTTGCAGGAGGCGATCGAGGTGTTCGACGACGACGACTGGGACTCGCTCGAGGCGCGTGTCCACGCGGTGGAGCACCGGCTGCTGCCGGCGGCGACCGCGGCGCTGGTCGAGGGCCGCATCCGGATCGACGGGCGGCACGTGAGGATCGAGGGAGGGGCGACGTGACGGACGTTCGGGAGGTGCGGCGGGCCCTGCTGGCGGTCTACGACAAGGCAGGCGTGGTGGAGCTGGCTCGAGCCTTGATCGAGCTCGGTGTTTCGCTCGTGTCCTCCGGCGGGACGGCCGCCAAGCTCCTCGACGCCGGGGTGTCGGTCACGCCCGTCGAGGAGGTAACGGGCTTCCCCGAGATGCTCGACGGCCGCGTGAAGACGCTGCACCCTCGGATCCACGGCGGGCTGCTGGCGGACACGAGGAAGCCGGAGCACCTCGCGCAGCTCGCCGAGCACGGCATCGAGCCGTTCGACCTCGTCGTCGTCAACCTCTACCCCTTCCGGGAGACGGTTGCATCGGGCGCGGCCGCCGACGATGTGATCGAGAAGATCGATATCGGCGGGCCCGCGATGGTACGTGCCGCCGCCAAGAACTTCGAGTCGGTGGGGGTCGTCGTGGATCCGTCGAGCTACCCGGCGATCGTGGAGGAGCTCCGTGAACGGGGCGGGCTCTCCCGCGACACGCGCGAGCGGCTGGCGGCGGCTGCGTTCGCGCATACCGCCGCATACGACGCCGCGGTGGCGGGTTGGTTCGCTGAGCGGGCGGCCGCGACCGACCTGCCGGCGTTCGTAGGCCTCGCGTTCGAGAAGGTCGGCGACCTCCGCTACGGGGAGAACCCCCATCAGCGCGGCGCCTTGTATCGAGAGGTGTCCGGTCGGGGCGCCACCGAGAAGGGCGCCGCGGAGAAGGGCGCCACGGAGGCCGGTGCGTCCGGGCCTCTGGGCGGAGCGCACGTCCTGCAGGGGAAGGACATGTCGTTCAACAACTGGCTCGATGCGGAGGCCGCCGCCTCGCTCGTCGCCGCCCTGCCGGGTCCCGCCTGCGTGATCGTCAAGCACAACAATCCGTGCGGCGTGGCCGTCGCCGGCACCCAGGACGAGGCCTACCGGCGCGCGTTCGACTGCGACACGGTGTCCGCGTTCGGGGGGATCGTGGCGTTCGACACCTCGGTCACGGGCGGAGCCGCCGAGGCGATGCGCGAGGTCTTCACCGAAGTCGTGATCGCGCCCGGCTACGAGCCGGAGGCCCTCGCCCTCTTCGGTGAGCGCCCGAACCTGCGGCTGCTCGAGGCGCCGCTGCCCGATCTCGCCGGGCTCGACATCCGCCCCATCCCCGGAGGTGCGCTCGTCCAGGACCGCGACGTCGTCTCGGAAGGCCGCGGGGAGTTCCGTGTCGTGTCCTCGCGGGAGCCGACGGAGGACGAATGGCGCGACCTGCTGCTGGCGTGGACGATCGCGTGGCGCGTGAAGTCGAACACGATCGTGCTCGTCCGCGACGGAGCGACGGTCGGCATCGGTGCCGGCCAGATGTCGAGGGTCGACTCGTCGTGGATCGCGACGCGCAAGGCGGGGGATCGTGCGAAAGGCGCCTCGCTCGCGTCGGATGCATTCTTCCCGTTCCCCGACGCGCTCGAGGTCGCCGCCGACGCGGGCGCCACCGCCGTGATCCATCCCGGGGGATCGAAGGGAGACGACCTCGTGCTCCAGACGGCGGAGGAACGCGGGATGGCGGTCGTGCTCAGCGGCCGCCGCCACTTCCGTCACTGATCCTTCGGCATCGATCTCCTGATCTCCCGACACCGACGTCCCCGCTCCGGGGTGGTCAGCCGATAGCATCCGGGCCCGTGACCGCTCGCATCCTCGACGGCCGAGCCGTCGCCGCCCAGATCCGCTCCGAGGTGTCCGAGCGGGTCAAGGCGCTCGCAGATCATGGCGTGACCCCGGGGCTCGCCGCGGTCCTGGTGGGCGACGATCAAGCCTCGCGCATCTACGTGGGCGCCAAGCACAAAGCCTGCGCGGACGTCGGTATCCACTCCGAGCAGGTCAACCTCCCCGGATACGTGACCGGAGGCGAGATGCTCGCCACGATCCGCCGGTTGAACCGCGACCCCGAGATCCACGGCATCATCGTCCAGCTGCCCTTGCCCGCCCACGTGAACGAGCTCGAGGTTCAGCGCACGATGGCGCCCGAGAAGGACGTGGACGGCCTCCACCCATGGAACGTCGGCATGGTGGTCCGGGGAGAGGCGACGTTCCAGCCGGCCACGCCGTACGGGATCGTGGAGCTGCTGCTCCGGAGCGACATCCCGCTCGAGGGGGCCGAGGTCGTCGTCATCGGCTATGGCGATCTGGTGGGCGCGCCGCTCTCGATCATGCTGGCGCAGGATTCGCTCCGCGGGAACGCCACCGTGACGATCACGCACGCCAAGACCGCGAACCTCGCCACCCACACGCGTCGGGCGGACATCCTCGTGGCTGCCGCCGGCGTGCCGAAGCTCGTCACCGGCGACATGATCAAACCCGGCGGCACTGTGATCGACGTCGGGGTGCACCGGACCGACGACGGCCTCGTGGGCGACGTGGACTTCGAGCAGGCGGTCGAGGTCGCGGGGGCGATCACCCCCGTACCCGGCGGTGTCGGGCCGATGACGGTCGCGATGCTCCTCGTGAACACCGTCGCGGCCGCCGAGACGCAGGCCTACGGAGGGTGAGGTCGACCGGCGGCCGCCTCGCGGCGCTGCTCGACGCCGGCGAGTTCGTCCTGACCAGTGAGGTCGTCCCGCCCCGCTCCGGGAGCGGGGCCGCGGTGCGAGACGCCGCCCGTGGACTGGTCGGCTACGTGGACGCCATCAACGTGACCGACAATCCGACGGCCTCGCCGCACCTGTCGGCGGTCGCCGGCACCCGATTCGCGCACGAGGCGGGCGCCGAGCCGACGCTCCAGCTCGTCTGCCGCGATCGCAACCGGCTCGCGATCACGGCGGACCTCCTCGGGGCGTGGGCGCTCGGCGCTCGGAACCTCCTCGTCCTCGGCGGAGATCCGATGTCGGTCGGGGATCACCCTGATGCGAAGGCGGTCTTCGACCTCTCGCCGAACGAGGTGGTCGCCCTGGCGCGAACGATCCGCGAGGAGGGAACGACGGGTGCGGGAGCCACGATCGCGGATCCGCCCCGCTACCTGATCGGGATCGCCGACGTGCCGCTCGCCGAGTCGTACGACCCCACGAAGCTCGAGGCCAAGCTCGATGCCGGTGGCGACGTGGTCTGGACGCAGATCGCGTACGACACGGATCGCCTGGGGGAATGGGCGGATCTGGTCCGCGCGCGCGGGGTCTTCGAACGCGCGCACGTGCTGGTCGGGCTCGTCCCGCTCCGGAGCCTCAAGAACGCGCGCTTCATGGACGGGCTCTTCGGTGTCCACGTCCCGCCGGCAGCGTTCGACCTGCTGGAGTCCGCGGGGAGGGATGCGGAGCGCGCCGGCGTGGAGTTCACCCTGTCCGTGGTGGAGAAGATCCGCGCGATCGACGGGATCGCCGGCATCCACCTTATGGGCATCGGTCGCGACGACCTGGTTCGCACGATCGTCGAGGAGGCCGGTCTCTTCCCTCGCCCGACGGGGGTCGTGACCTAGCCGCGCTGGTCCACCGGGGTCCAGGTTCGTTCCGGGGGGCCGATGTAGCGGGATCCGGGGCGGATCACCTTGTTGTCCGCGTACTGCTCGCGCACGTGGGCGGTCCAGCCCGCCATCCGGGCGGCCGCGAAGACCGGCGTCATCAGGTCCGTCGGGATGCCGAGCACGTGGAACACGGCGGCCGCGTAGAAGTCCACGTTCGGGTACAGCCCCTTCTGCTCGAACGTCGCCTCCTCGATCGCCTCGGCGATCTGGTGGAGCTGCGCCTTCCCGGCGCGATCGCACGCTTCCTGCGAGAGCCGCTTCAACACCGTCGCGCGAGGGTCGTACGTCTTGTAGACGGCGTGACCGAATCCGAAGATCTTCTCGTGGCGCTCGAGACGGTCGCGCACGTACGCCTCGGCGTTCTCCGGCTTGCCCACCTCCTCGAAGCTCTTCATCGCCTCTTCGTTCGCACCGCCGTGGAGCGGGCCCTTGAGCGTCCCGATCGCCGCCGTGATCGCGGAGAACATGTCGGCCAACGTGGATGCCACGATCCTCGCCGTGAACGTGGACGCGTTCATCGTGTGGTCGGCGTAGAGCACGAAGGTCGTGTCGAGCACCCGGACGTCCTCGGGGTCGGGCTCCTCGCCGTGCAGCATCCAGAGGAAGTCAGCCGCGTGCCCGAGTGCGGGGTTCGGGGGCACGATCTCCATCCCGGTGCGCAGCCGATGGTAGGTCGTGAGCAGCGAGGCGGTCTTGGCGATCAGCCGGAGGGCCTTCCGGGCCTGCGCGTCCTCGGACTCGTCCCATCCGTCGGGGTCGAACGCCGACGCGGCCGAGACGGACGTGCGCAGCATCGACATCGGGGAGGTCTGCTCGGCCAGGGTCCCCATCAGCTGGACCTGGAAGGGATGGAGGTCCCGTTCCTCGGCGAGGAACGTGGAGAGCGCTTCGAGCTGGCCGGCCGTAGGGAGCTCCAGGTGGTGGAGCAGGTGGACGACCTCCTCGAACGAGGAGTGAGCGGCCAGATCCTCGATCTCGTACCCCACGTACGACAGGGTGCCCTTCTGGCCGTCGATGTCGGACAGGTGGGTGTCAGCCGCGATGACCTCTCGGAGTCCCTTGTCGGCCACGATCCTCCCGTTCTCCACCCGTGCTCCGGTGAGCGCCGGTTGGGTCCGATGCGAACTGCCAGGATAGTCGGACCCCGTTCCCCTGACCCGACGACGTTCGAGGGAGGCTCCCTGTGGTCCATGGCATCACGCTGATCCCGGGAGACGGCATCGGACCCGAGGTCACGGATGCGGGACGCCTCGTGGTGGAGGCGACCGGGGTCGAGGTGCGCTGGGACGTCCAGGACATCGGGCTCCGCGCGTGGGAGGCGCGTGGCGAGGCCCTGCCCGCCTCGGCGCTCTCGTCGATCCGGGACAACGGCGTCGCACTGAAGGGGCCCATCGAAACGCCGGCCGACGGGGGTGTTCGCAACGTCAACGTCGCCCTCCGTCAGGAGCTCGACCTCTTCGCCAACGTCCGACCCTGCCGACGCTTCCCCGGGGTCCCGTCCGTCTACGGGGACGTCGACCTCGTCGTGGTGCGCGAGAACATCGAGGACACCTACACGGGGGTCGAGTTCGAGGTGGGAACCGTGGAGGTCGAGCGTCTGATCGCGTTCATCGAGGACATGACCGACGTGCGGATCCGCCGGGACAGCGGCATCTCCGTGAAGGCGATCTCGCGATCGGGGAGCGAGCGGATCGTGCGGTTCGCCTTCGAAGAAGCGGCACGACGAGGTCTCGGCACGGTCACCGCGGGCCATAAGGCGAACATCATGAAGTTCTCCGACGGACTGTTCCTCGACGTGGCGCGCCGTGTCGCCGCTCAGTATCCCGACGTCGCCTTCGACGATCAGGATCATCGACGCGCTCTGCATGCAGCTCGTCCGAACGCCGGAACGGTTCCAGGTCCTCGTCCTGCCCAACCTCTACGGCGACATCGTGTCGGAGCTCGGAGCCGGTCTGATCGGTGGACCGGGGATGGCGCCGGGCGGCCATCTGGGGGAGGGGATCGCGGTCTTCGAGGCCACGCACGGTACCGCCCCACGCCTCGCGGGCCGGGACCGCGCGAACCCGGCAGGCGTGATCCTCTCGTGCTCGATGATGCTCCGGCATCTCGGCGAAGGTGAGGCCGGCGCCCGGATCGAGGAGGCGGTCGCCGCCGTGCTCGCCGACGGCCGCGATGTGACACCCGACCTCCGCGTCCCGGGCGATGCACGACCCGCCGTCGGTACCCGTCGGATGGCGGTGGCCATCGCAGAGCGGCTCCGTGGTGCCCCGATAGCATGACGCCGCATCCGAGTCGGAGGAGCTGAGGCAGCGATGAAAGTCACCGTGGTCGGCAGCGGGTTCGTCGGTCAGACGACCGCGATGCGGATCCTGGAGAAGGATCTCGCGGAGGTCTGTCTGATCGACATCATCGAGGGCAAGCCGCAGGGGCTCGCCCTCGATCTCCGACAAGCGGCGCCGATCGAGGGCTACGAGCCCTCGATCGTGGGCACGAACGACTACGCGGACACGGCCGGATCGGACATCGTCGTCATCACCGCCGGCTTCCCGCGGCAGCCGGGGATGAGCCGGATGGATCTCCTCGGGAAGAACGCCGCGATCATGCGGGACGTCGTCGCCCGCGTGGTGCCCGGGTCGCCCGCCGCGATCCTCATCGTGGTGTCGAACCCTCTCGACGAGATGACGTTCCTCGCGGCGGACGCCTCCGGCTTCCCCCGCGAGCGGGTCATGGGCATGGCCGGGGCGTTGGACTCGGCCCGGTTGCGAGCCTTCATCGCGGAGGAGCTGTCGGTCTCGCCGAGCGCGGTCGAGGCGATCACGCTCGGCTCGCACGGGGATTCGATGGTGGCCCTGCCTCGTCACGCCACCGTGAACGGCACGCCCCTCCCGGAGCTGGTCGACGATGCCACCCTGGATCGTCTCTTCCAACGGACGCGCGACGGGGGAGCCGAGATCGTGGCCCTGCTGAAGTCGGGGTCGGCCTACTACGCGCCGAGCGCGTCGGTGGTCGCCATGGTCGAGGCGATCGCGCGTGATGCGAAGGACGTCCTGCCGGTGTGCGCCTGGACGACGGGCGAGTACGGCATCAGCGATGTGTACGTGGGCGTCCCCGCCCGCCTCGGCAGCAAGGGAGTCGAAGAGATCGTCGAGCTCGACCTGAACGAGGACGAGCTCGCGAGGCTCCGGGAGGCCGCAGAAGGCATCCGCGCGAAATGCGCGGACCTCGCCTCGCTCTAGGTCGGGTCTCCCGAGCGCTCGCGCGCGGTGCGGACGCTCGAGGTCAAGGTCGCTCCGCCGCCGAGCACGACCAGCACCCCCGAGACGATCGGGAGCCACACGCTCGCTTCTGCCCGGACCGCGAGGTCGGGGTCGGTGCGCACCCGTCGGGTCGCCTCCTCGATCGTGCTGCCTGAGGACCCCGCGACGACCCGGGCGATCTCGTCGACCGCTCGGTCCTCCGCCCTGACCGCGACCCACACCGGGAGGGCGATGAGCATGACGCCGCATGCGACGAGGCTCACGGCGATCCCGACACGGGCGCTGCCGCGGAGCCGGTGGAGGAGCACGAGGCCGATCAGCGTGACGGCCGCGACCACCAGCGCCACGATGCCCTGGACGAGATCGAGACCACGGAACTCGAGGTCCAGGATGCCTCGAAGGTCCCGGCGCAGCCCCGTCGCGATCCACGTGGTGGTCGTGGCCACGGCGGCGAGGACGGCCCCGGCGATCATCAGTGCGAGGCCAGCCGTCCTGAGCCACCGCTCGTCCCGCACGGAAGGAGTCTCGCATCAGGCGACCCGTGGACCAAGGACTACGATGCCGCGATGGCCCCGATCCTTCGCCCGCTCCGTGAGCACGTCGGCAACTTCTTCACGAACTGGTCCGCATCCGATCTCCCGGTCGCGCGGAAGGTGGCGCTCACCCTCCGGAACAGAGCGAGGTCCCTCGTGAACAAGGGGTGTTGCGGGCACCACGGCGAACCGGGCTGCTGACGCCTCACCCCGGACCCCGGTCGGGGTCCGTCGCATCACCACAGCTAGGCGGAGAGCGCCCGCAGGATCGCGTCCGTGACCTGCGTCGTGGACGACGAGCCACCGAGGTCCGGCGTCCGCACCGTGCCGCCCGAGAGGACGGAGTCCACGGCCCCCTCCACGGCGGACGCGCCGGTCATCTCGCCGAGATGACGGAGGAGCATCGCGCCCGAAAGGATCATCGCGATCGGGTTCGCCACTCCGGTGCCGGCGATATCCGGCGCGCTCCCGTGGACCGGTTCGAAGACCGCGTACTCCCAGCCGATGTTCGCGCCGGGGACCAATCCGAGGCCGCCGACCAGCCCCGCGCAGAGGTCCGAGAGGATGTCGCCGTAGAGATTCGGAAGCAGGAGCACGTCGAAGCGAGCCGGGTCGCGGACGAGGCGAGCGGTCAGATGATCGATCTGCATGTCCTCGAACCCGACGTCGCCGCGGTCGATCTCCTCGTTCCGGGCGGTGGTCAGGAACAACCCGTCCGACGTCGGCATGATGCCGGCCTTGTGCCCCAGGGTGATCCGGGCCCGGCGGTTCGTCTTCGCGTACTCGAAGGCGAACCGCACGATGCGACGCGTCCCCGCGACGGAGATCGGCTTCACCGTGACGCCCGCATCGGGCTTGATCTCGACCCCGGCGAGACTCCGGAGCTCGATCCGGAGGGCGTCGGCCTGGGGGGAGCCGGCCGCGAACTCGACGCCCTGGTAGAGATCCTCCGTGTTCTCCCGGACCACGACGAGGTCCACCTTCTCGTGACGTGTCGGGACGCCCGGCAACGATCGGGCGGGACGAACGGCCGCGAAGAGGTCCAGACCCTGACGGAGCGCGACGTTGATGCTGCGGAACCCCGAGCCCACCGGCGTCGTGATCGGCCCCTTGATGGCGACGCGCGTGGTGCGGATCGCCTCGAGGGTCTCTTCCGGCAGGAGGTCGCCGTGCTCGGCGAGCGCAGCCGCCCCCGCCGTCCGCTCGACCCATTCGATCCCCGGAACCGCCGCATCGAGCACCATCCGCGCGGCCGAGGACACCTCGGGTCCGATCCCGTCGCCGGGGATCAGCGTGACGCGATGGCGTCCGATCACCGAGGCACCCTATCGACGATCTCCCGCCGCCCGTTTCGAGTCCCGGGGCGCGCCTCGGCGGCCGAAACCGAGGTCAGTGTCGGTCGAACAGGACGGCGCGTTTGACCTCCTGGATGGCCTTCGTGACCTCGATGCCGCGCGGACACGCGTCGGTGCAGTTGAACGTCGTCCGGCAGCGGAACACGCCGGTCTTCTCGGACAGGATGCCGAGTCGCTCGCGCGGGGCGCGATCGCGTGAGTCGAAGATGAACCGGTGCGCGTTCACGATCGCGGCGGGCCCGATGTAGGTCTCGTCGGACCAGAAGATCGGGCAGGAGGTGGTGCACGCCGCGCACAGGATGCACTTCGTCGTGTCGTCGTAGCGCTCCCGCTCTTCCGGCATCTGCACGCGTTCCCGCTCCGTCTCCTCGTCGTTCACGAGGTAGGGGAGCACCGCGCGGTACCCGTCGAAGAAGGGCTCCATGTCCACGATCAGGTCCTTCAGGACGGCGAGGCCGCGGATCGGCTCGATGGTCACCTTCGGCGCGACGTCCTTGACCAGGACCTTGCAGGCGAGGGCGTTCCGACCGTTGATCACCATCGCGTCGGAGCCGCAGATGCCGTGCGCGCAGGAGCGCCGGAACGTGAGGGTCCCGTCGTGATGCCACTTCACCTGATGGAGGGCCTCGACCAGCCGCTCGTACGGATCCACCTGGATCGTGAACTCGTCCCACCACGGCTCCTCCGAGACCTGGGGGTTGAACCGGCGGATCCTCAGCGTGAGCGTCACGAGCGCGGTCGCCCCCACCCGACGCTCGTCCGATGAGTTCAGGATCTCGGCCGGCGTGAGGGATGCCGCCATCAGTACTTCCGCTCCATGGGCACGTACGGGCCCATCTGCACCGGCTTCGAGTCAAGACGGATCGAGCCGTCGTCGTTCCGATACGCGAGCGAGTGCTTCAGCCAGTTGGCGTCGTCGCGGAGCGGGTGATCCTCCCGGTAGTGGGCTCCGCGGCTCTCGTCGCGCGCCGCCGCGGCGGCGACCAGGGTCGCGGCGCAATCCAGCAGGAACCCCACCTCGACCGCCTCCATCAGGTCCGTGTTGTACACGGTTCCCTTGTCGGTGATCGCGATCCGTTCGTACCGCTCGCGGAGCGAACCGACGATCCCGGCCATCTTGGCGAGGCTCTCCTCGGTACGGACCACGAACGCCAGGTCGAACATCGAGTCCTGGAGCTCCGCCCGGATGTCGGCCACGTTGTCGCCCGTCTGCCGCGTGAGGATGCCGTCCAACAGGTCGAGGGCGTGCGTGGTGGCCTCGACCGGCAGCGCCGGGAGGTCGGTCGTCGCGCAATGCCTCGCCATGTCGTCCCCGCCCCGCCGGCCGAAGACGACGATGTCCAGCAGAGAGTTCGTCCCGAGCCGGTTGGCCCCGTGGACCGAGACGCAGGCGCATTCGCCGGCCGCGTACAAGCCGGGCACCGGTGTCTCCTCCGACCCGGTGACCACACGCGCGTGCACGTCGGTCGGGATACCGCCCATGGCGTAGTGGGCGGTGGGTTGGATCGGGACGGGCTCCGTCGTGGGCTCGACCTGCAGGTACACCCGCGCGAACTCCGTGATGTCCGGGAGCTTCTCCTCGAGGACCCGCGGATCCAGGTGCGTGAGGTCGAGGAGGACGTAGTCGCCTCGCGGCCCGAGTCCCCGCCCCTCCTTGATCTCCTGGTAGATCGAACGGGAGACCACGTCGCGGGGCGCGAGGTCCTTGATCGTCGGCGCGTACCGCTCCATGAACCGCTCGCCGTCGCGGTTGCGGATCACCGCGCCCTCGCCCCGGGCCCCCTCGGACAGCAGCACGCCGAGCCGGTACAGGCCCGTGGGATGGAACTGGAAGAACTCCATGTCCTCGAGGGGGATGCCGCGCCGGAACGCGACCGAGAGACCGTCGCCGGTGAGGGCGTGGGCGTTCGACGACACCCGGAACATCCGTCCGTACCCTCCGGTCGCGAAGAGGACGGACTTCGCCTGGAACACATGGAGCTCGCCGGTCGCGAGCTCGTAGGCCACCACCCCGGCCGTTCGCCCGTCGTCGGCGAGCAACAGGTCGAGGCAATAGAACTCGTTGAAGAACCGCACGTCGCGCTTCACGCACTGCTGGTACAGGGTCTGCAGGATCATGTGCCCGGTGCGGTCCGCTGCGTAGCACGCACGCTTCACGGCGCGCTCGCCGTGGTTCGCGGTGTGTCCGCCGAAACGGCGCTGGTCGATGAGTCCCTCGGGGGTCCGGTTGAACGGGAGGCCCCACCGCTCGAGCTCGTAGATCGCGTCGACGGCCTCCTCCGTGAGGATCTGCGCGGCCGGCTGATCGACGAGGTAGTCGCCTCCCTTCACGGTGTCGAACGCGTGCCACTCCGGGTAGTCCTCCTCCACGTTGCCCAGGGCGGCGCAGACGCCCCCCTGGGCCGCCCCCGTGTGCGACCGGGTGGGGTAGAGCTTGGAGATCACCGCCGTCTTGACCCGGCCGGAGGCCTCGATCGCGGCGCGAAGGCCGGCTCCGCCGGCCCCGACGATCACGGCGTCGTACGTGTGCGTGATCGTCACGAGGTCGGCCACTTCGAGGGGTCGAAGGTGACGACGATGATCGTGCCCAGCGCCATGAGGACGGCGCCGAGGATGACGAAGAACCCGTTGATCGCCCGCCGGGCGCCCGCCGGCCGCACGGAGTCGAGCAGGATCATCCGGAGCCCGTTCACGCCGTGGAGCAGCGCGAGCACGAGCATCAGCCAGTCCCAGGTCTTCCAGAAGAGGCTGGCCCACCGGAGCTGGATGAAGGCGAAGTCGACGCGGTCCACCCCCTCGTCGAGGACGTGCATGATCAGGACGTGCCCGACCGCGAGGAGGAGCAGGACCAGGCCGGAGATCCGCATGAAGAGCCAGGCCCAGAGCTCGAAGCCGCCGACCGGGCGGCCTCGTCCGGCGCCCACCGGCTTGCCGTGGGGGAGCGGGGCTTCGGGACGAGCCTCGGCCGTCGTAGACATGCGTCAGCCCTCCAGGAGGAGCTCGATGATGGCCGAGCCCATGATCCACGTGATGGGGATCATCGATCCGACGAACAGGAGGGCGGTCGCGATGCCCAGGAACCGGATGTGGCGCGTCAGTCCCGGGAAGAAGTCGATCAGCATGATCTTCACGCCGTTGAAGGAGTGATAGAGGACGGCCGCCACGAGTCCGAGCTCCAGCATCCGGATGAACGGGTTGTGGTAGACGGAGGCCACCCTGTTGTAGGCATCCGGCCCCCAGCCGACCACCGCGGTGTCCACGACGTGGGCGAAGAGGAAGAGGATGATCGCGAGGCCGCTCACCCGGTGAAGGAGCCAGCTGTACTGGCCCTCGTGACCCTTGTAGAGCGGGCCGAACTGGCCCTTCCGTTTGGTCTCCGTGCTCACCGAGGCTCAGCTTATCGTCGGCCCGCCGCGGTGCGGCCTGCCTCGGACGTCACCCGACGCGGGTCGCGACCAGGACGCCGTCGCGGGTGGGGACGATCGTCGAGACGTAGCGCTCGTCCTCAGCCACGAGTCGGTTGTGCTCCAGGACGGCCTCCGTGTAGTGCGGACGCCCGTCGTCCGGGTCCTCCACGGCAACGCGTCCGTACCAGAGCACGTTGTCGCAGACGTACAGGCCGCCGGTCCGGATCCGGTCGCTCGCCGCTCGCCATGCAGCGGGGTACCCGTCCTTGTCGATGTCGTTGAAGATCAGGTCGAAGTCTCCGTCGAGCTTCCCGAGCTCCTGCACGGCATCGCCGACGTGGAACCGGACGCGGTCGAGGAGACCCGCTCGCTCCAGGTAGTCAGCAGCTCGCGCCTCGTTCTCCGGGTCTCCGTCGGTGAGGTGCACCTCCCCCTCCGAACCGACCGCACGAGCGTGCCAGTAGGCGGAGTAGCCGAATCCGGAACCGAGCTCCATGATCCGTGCGGCGCCCGAGGAGCGAGCGAGGACCTCCAGCGTGACGCCGACGTTCCGACCCACGATCGGGAACCCGTTCTCCTCCGCGTGGGCTTCCATCTCCAGGAGCACGGGCTCGTCGAAGCGCCTGAGCCGATCCTCCATGTAGCGCTCGATCCGGGGCTCGACGATGTCCATGGGTTGGGAACGGTACCGTCGTCGAGAACATCGTGTCGACCGCTCGACCCTCGAGCGCAGGTGATCGGGGAGCCGGCGGACGATCCCCGGCACCACCGGCGATAGGCTCCGTGACGTCATGGGCGATGACACGAACTCTCGGCACGACGGATTCCGGTATCGAGATCGACCCGATCTACGGCTCGCACCCGGGCGGGGTTGCCGCCGATCGCGTCGGGGAGCCCGGCTCGTTCCCGTTCACCCGCGGCGTGTACCCGGACATGTACCGGGGGCGGTTGTGGACGATGCGTCAGTACGCCGGGATGGGGTCGGCCGACGAGACGAACCGGCGGTTCCGCTACCTCCTCGACCATGGTCAGACCGGTCTGTCCGTGGCCTTCGACCTCCCGACCCAGATGGGACTGGACTCCGACCATCTTCGCGCCGAGGGCGAGGTGGGGAAGACGGGCGTGGCGATCGATTCGATCGAGGATATGGAGAGGCTCCTCGCGGGGATCCCGCTGGATCGGGTGTCCACCTCGATGACGATCAACGCCACCGCCCCGATCCTCCTCCTCCTCTACGAGCTCGTGGCGGAGGAGCAGGGTCTCGACCCCGCAACCCTCTCCGGCACCGTCCAGAACGACCTCCTGAAGGAATACGCCGCACGTGGGACGTACATCTACCCGCCGCAGCCGTCGATGCGCCTGATCACGGATCTGTTCGCCTACGCGGGGGAGCGGATCCCGCGCTGGAACACGATCTCGATCAGCGGCTATCACATGCGCGAGGCCGGCGCGACGGCCGCGCACGAGATCGCCTTCACGCTTGCGAACGGCATCGCGTACGTGCAGGCGGCCGTCGATGCCGGCCTCGCCGTGGACGACGTGGCGCCGCGCCTCTCGTTCTTCTTCGCCTGCCACATGCACTTCTTCGAGGAGATCGCGAAGTTCCGCGCCGCGCGACGGATGTGGGCCGCGATCATGCGGGATCGCTTCGGGGCGAAGGACCCACGGTCGCTGACCCTTCGGTTCCACACGCAGACCGGCGGCGCCACGCTCACCGCGCAGCAGCCGGAGAACAACATCGTGCGCACGGCGCTGGAAGCGATGGCGGCGGTGCTCGGCGGGACCCAGTCGCTCCACACCAACTCGTTCGACGAGGCCCTTGCGCTCCCCACGGAGCAGGCGGTGAAGATCGCGCTCCGAACCCAACAGGTCCTCGGTTTCGAGACGGGCGTGGCCGAGACGGTCGACCCGCTCGGTGGCTCGTACTACGTGGAGGCGCTGACCGACGAGCTGGAGCGGATGGCGACCGGGATCGTGGAGACGATCGACGCGATGGGGGGCGCCGTCTCCGCGATCGAGGCAGGCTACTACCAGGACGAGATCCACGAGGCAGCGTTCCGGATCCAACGAGGGATCGAAACGGGCGAGCGGATCGTGGTGGGCGTGAACCGATTCGTCGACGCGGACGCAAGGGCCCTAGAGCTCCAGCGGATCTCCGTCGAGGAGACCGCGCAGCAGATGGAACGACTCCGCGAGCTCCGCGCCTCCCGGGATCGGCCGGCCGTCGATGCCGCGCTCCTGGCGTGGAGGAGACCGCTCGCGGGACGGGCAACCTCCTCCCGCCGATGCGCGAGGCGCTCCGTCTGCGATCGACGCTGGGCGAGGTGTCCGATGCGCTCCGCCGCGTGTTCGGGGAGTATCGGCCTCCCTTCTGATCTGGCGGATCTTGGCTGATCTTGGCCTACTAGGCTGCGTATCGTGGACGTGGCGGTGATCGGTGGTACGGGCGCCGAGGGACTCGGTGTGGCGATGCGCGCGGCCGCGGCAGGCCACCGCGTGACGATCGGGTCGCGAGACGCCGGGCGCGGTGCCGAGACGGCGGCGAGGGCCGCCGAGCGCGTCGGCGCCGGGATGGAGGGCACCGACAACGCCACGGCGGCGGCCGGCGCCGGGGGCGACGGCGTCGTGGTGGTGACCGTCCCGTACGAAGGTCAGGCCGAGATCTACCGCTCGATCAAGGACGCCGTCGCCCCCGGCGCCGTGATCCTCGACGCCACCAGCCCCCTCGCCACGGCCGTCGGCGGCCGGCCGTGGCAGGTGCTCCGCCCCTGGCACGGGTCGGCCGCCGAGCAGGCCGAGGCGATCCTCGGCAGCGGACCTCGCGTGGTCGCCGGTCTCCACACGATCGCGGCCGAGGCCCTGCAGGCCCTCGAGAAGGAGATCGACAGCGACGTGCTCCTGTGCGCCGACGACGCGGACGCGAAGGCGCGGGTCGGCTCGCTGATCGACGGCATCCCCGGCATGCGTTGGGTGGATTGCGGCCGCCTCGAGATGGCTCGGGTGGCCGAACCGCTCACCGCCCTCCTCGTGTCGATCAACCGCACCTACAAGGTGAAGGACTCCGGGTTCCGGATCGTCGGTCGCGACGCCTGGGGAGCGTCTTAGTCGATCACTGCGAGGACCTGCCCGGTCTCCACGACCTGGCCGGCGTGGATCGGGAGGTCGGTGACCTCGCCGTCCCGGGTCGACGGGACGTGGTTCTCCATCTTCATCGCCTCGAGGATGCAGATCACATCGCCCGGGCGGACCTCCTGTCCCTTCTCGACGAGGACCTTCACGATCGTGCCCTGCATCGGGGCGAGGATCTCGCCGTGCACGTGCTCGCCGTGGTGCGCGTCCGGGGTCACCGGTGGGCGCGGGGCGGGCTCCCTCCGCTCGTCGAAGATCCGGACCGGGACACGGCGTCCGTCCACCTCGACCAGGATGTCCGCGGGCCGGTTGGGCGGCGCGCCCGACGAGGCGAGATCCGGGTGGGCCGGCAGCGCCGCGTCGGCGAGGGCGCGTTCCAACCAGGTGGTGGTGTGCTTGCCGGCTCGGAACTCCTTCGATTCCAGGATCCACCGGTGCACCGGGATCGTGGTCGGCACGCCCTCAACCCGGAACTCGTCGAGCGCCCGGAGCATCCGAACCCGAGCCGTGTCACGGTCGTGTCCCGACACGATCAGCTTGGCGAACATCGAGTCGTAGTCGCCGGGGATCTCTCGGCCCTGCTCGATGCCGGAATCGACCCGCACGAACGGGCCCGCCGGTTCGCGGTATCTGGTGACCCGGCCCGGCCCGGGCAGGAAGTTCCTGCCGGGGTCCTCGGCGTTGATGCGGCACTGGATCGAGGCTCCACGCGGAGCGGGGTCGAGCGCGAGCTGCTCGCCGAGCGCCACGCGGATCTGGAGCGCGACCAGATCGAGCCCCGTCACCATCTCCGTCACCGTGTGCTCGACCTGGAGCCGGGTGTTCATCTCCAGGAAGTAGAAGTCCCCGTCCTCGTCCATCACGCACTCGACCGTGCCGGCGTTCACGTAGCCGGCATCCTTGGCCAGAGTCGTCGTCGCCTCGGCGAAGCGCTCACGGATCTTCTCGTCGAACAGCGGTGACGGCGTCTCCTCGATCAGTTTCTGGTGACGGCGCTGCACGGAGCAGTCGCGTTCGCCCAGGAAGAAGACGTTGCCGTGGGTATCGGCCACGATCTGGGCCTCGACGTGGTGGGCCCGGTCGACGTAGCGCTCCAGGAACACCTCGGGCCGTCCGAAGTACGACTTCGCCTCACGCGCCGCTCGCTTGAGGGACTCCTCCAGATGGTCGGCGTCGCGCACGACGTGCATGCCCTTGCCGCCTCCGCCGAACGCCGCCTTCACCATGAGTGGGAACCCGATCCGGGCGGCCTGCTTCTTCGCCTGCGCGAGGTCCACCGGTTCGCGCGTCCCCGGGACGATGGGCATCCCAGCTGCGTCGGCGACCCGCCGGGCGGCGGCCTTGTCGCCCATCGTCGCGATCACCTGCGAAGGCGGGCCGACGAACGCGAGCCCCGCGTCTTCGACCGCCTCCGCGAACGCCGCCCGTTCCGCGAGGAAGCCGTACCCGGGGTGCACCAGCGTCGCCTTCGACTTCACGGCGACCTCCATGACCCGGTCGATCGCGAGATAGGACGAGGATGCCAGCCCCGGTCCGATCCGGAAGGACTCGTCGGCGATCTCGACGTGGAGGGCGTCACGGTCGGCGTCGGAATAGACGGCCACCGTGGCGATGCCGAGGTCGCGACACGTCCGAGCGATCCGGATGGCGATCTCGCCGCGGTTGGCGATCAGGAGCTTCTGCTTCCGCGCCATGTGGCGCCACGATATAGCGTCGAGGTCGGTGAACACGTGCTGAGCGAAGAGGCCCTCGAGCGGGCGCTCGCCGCGGCGGGTCTGTCGGCGCCCGTCCACTGGGACGACGTCACCGAGTCGACGAACGCGACGGCGCTGATGTTCGCGGCCGAGGGGGCGCCGTCCTGGACGCTCGTGGCCGCCTCGCATCAGACGGCCGGCCGGGGCCGGCAGGGACGCGTCTGGCGGGACCGGCCCGGATCGGCGCTGCTGTGCAGCCTCGTGCTCAGACCGAACTGGCCGCCGGACAGGGTCGGACTCGTGTCGCTCGCGGCGGGGGCGGCGATGGCGGAAGCGATCTCGGAGATCGTGGGCGTGGAGATCCGCTGCAAGTGGCCCAACGACCTCATGGCCGGCGACACGAAGATCGGCGGGATCCTCGGTGAGGCGCAGGTCTCCGCCGAAGAGATCGTGCACGTCGTCGTGGGGATCGGCGTGAACATCGACGTCCCCGAGGGCGTCCCGGGGGCCGGGGCGATCGGGAAGGTGGACGAGGAGGCCCTCCTCGCGGGCTTCCTGCGTCGATGCTCGTCGATGCTGGGGGCGTCCGCCGAGGAGATCGTGCCCCGGTGGCGGGCCGTCTCCCGGACCCTGGGCCGCCGCGTCGAGGCCACCACCGTCGATGGCGATGTCGCACGTGGGGTGGCGGTCGACATCGACGACACCGGCGCGCTGCTGATCGATACGGACGGCGGTCCCGGGCGAGTGGCCTTCGGCGAGATCGAGCACCTCGACGTCGCACCGGGCTGACGGATGCCCGGCTTGCGAGGCCGGCGCCCCTCGCGCTAGGTTCCGCGCATGGCGTTCCCGACCCGATTGCTGATCGAGGGCGAGGAACTGGTCATGGACCTCCGCCCGCATTGGATCGCCCTGATCATGCCCGCGATCGCGACGCTGGCGACCTTCGCGGTCATGCTCGTCCTCTACGACGCCTTCGACGAGGACATCCTCGACACCGTGGTGGGGGTCGCGGGGGGCCTGTTCCTGCTCGCGTACCCGGTCCGCAAGCTGGTGGACTGGCTGACTTCGCACTTCGTGGTCACGAGCGACCGGATCATCCATCGGCGAGGTTTCATCGCGAAGTATTCGATGGAGGTGCCGCTCGAGGCGATCAACGACGTGCGGTTCGAGCAAGGCGTCATCGATCGCATCATCGGGGCGGGAACGCTCGTGGTGCAGTCGGCGTCCGAGGCGGGCCGTCAGGTGTTCGATCACATCCGCAAACCCGAAGAGGTCCAGAAGACGATCTATCACCAGGGAGAGCTGAACCAGCAGCGCATGATGCGTGGCGGCGACGGCCGGTCATCGCACTCGTCCGCGTCGGAGCTCGAGCGGCTCGCAGATCTCCGAGCGCGCGGCGTCCTCACGGAGGAGGAGTTCCAGGAACAGAAGCGTAGGCTCCTCGGCTGATATGTCGCCGGAAGGGCCGATCGTGGCGATCGATCACGTCTATTACTGGACCCACGACATGGACAGGGCGGTGGCGTTCTACGAGATCGTCCTCGGTCTTCCGGTGTCGCGACGGGCCGGCAACGAATGGGCGGAGTTCCAGGCGGAAGGGATCCGTCTGGCCCTCCACGGCACCGAGGAGGCCTCGACGCCGCCGAGCGGGACCGTCGTCTTCCGCGTCGAGGACCTCGATGAGGCCAGATGGGCTCTCCAGCAACGAGGCGTCGTGTTCGACGGCCATGAATCCGAGGTTCCCGGCGTCGCGCGGTTCACGACGTTCCACGATCCCGACGGGAACCTCCTGCAGCTGATCGAGTACCGCCCCTCGGGGGCGTCTCCGGGCTCAAGCGCCCGCTGACCCGTCCCGAGGATGGTTGCAAGGGGTCCGAGGACTTGCCACTCTGTTCCGGCCGGTCCGCCTTCCTTCCCCCGGGCCGGGAGCACGCACGAGATGACCGAGACCGTTCGACGCTTCCCCCGATCGACACGCGTCGCCGTGGTGGCGGCGCTGCTCGGCGTGGTGTTTCTGGTGACGACGGTGGCCGGCGCCGCGCCCTCGAAGGAGGACGTCGAGCGGGCCAGGGCGCGGCTCGAGGGTATCGAGGACAAGCTGAGCGGGATCCAGGGCCAGCTCGCATCCACGCAGAAGCAGCTCAACGCGGCGACGGCACGGGTGGAGCGCCGCGAGGCGGCGGTCGAGCAGATCACTGCCGAGCTGATCCGTACGCAGGAGCAGCTCGACCGCGCCCGGGCGAGCTATGAGCGTGTCTCGACTCGCCTGAACGAACGAGCGGCAGCGGCGTACATGACCGGTCCCGCCTCCAGCATCGACTTCCTCCTCAACGCCCAGAACGTTGCGGATCTCACCGACCGGATCGCCTACGTCGACGCGCTGGCTCAGGCGGATGCGGAGCTCGCGGTCAAGGTCGCGAACGAGAAGAACCGGCTCGTCGCGCTGGGGGCGGAGCTCGAGGAAGAACAGTCGCGCGAGGTCCGGGAGCTCGAACGTGCGCGGGCAGAGGAGGGCGAAGTGGTCGCGCTCTTCGACGAGCAGCAGAGCCTGCTCGCGACGCAGGAGCAGCTGCTCGCCGTCGCGGAGCGTACGTTCAAGCGCACCGAGGAGAGCTACGAGGATTGGCTCGCGGAGAAGCAGGCCTCGACCGGCGACGCACTCGGCGGCCGGGAGTGGCGCGGAGGCTCGCTTTCACCGTTCGACCATGTTTTCGAGATCTGCCCGGTCCGACAGCCGCGCGCTTACGGCGACGGGTTCGGCGCTCCTCGATACGCGGGCGGCTATCACCTGCACAAGGGAGTCGACATCGTCGCCCCGCAGGGGACCGAGATCCTCGCGCCGTTCGACGGTCAGGCGTTCACGAGCTCGAACGGCCTGGGCGGAAACGTGGTGTTCGTGGTCGGATCACAGGGCACCGCGTACAACGCGCACCTCTGGAAGTACTCGGACAACTCGAACGGCGCGGTCTCGGCCGGCGAGGTGATCGGCTACGTCGGGAACACGGGGTCGAGCACCACGCCGCACGATCACTTCGAGTTCCACCCGCACACGATGCTGGGCGACTGGTACCGGAGCTTCTACGGATACGGCGTGATCGAGGATGCGATCAACCCGTACCCCTTGCTGCTCCAGGCCTGCGGCTAGCACCGCCTCGTCTCCTATCCTGGGGTCGATGCGACCCGAGGACATCCGACACGTGGGCGTCGTGGGCGCGGGTCTGATGGGGTCGGGCATCGTCGAGGTCTGTGCCCGCGCCGGGCTCCGCGTGACGTTCACCGAGGGCTCCGACGAGCTCGTGGCGGCTGGCCGCGGCCGCGTCGAGCGATCGGTCGCGAAGGCCGTGGAGCGCGGGAAACTCGACGCGGCCGCGGCCGGGGACCTCCTCGGTCGGATCGCCGCCGCCACGGACCTGGGCGCCCTCGGAGACGTCGATCTCGTGATCGAGGCCGCCACGGAGGATCGCGAGGCGAAGGCTGCGATCTTCGCGGAACTGGGGCGGCGAACGCGTTCGGAGGTCGTCCTGGCCACCAACACCTCCTCGATCCCGATCCGCGAGCTCGGGACTGCGAGTGGGCGGCCCGACGACGTGATCGGGATGCACTTCTTCAATCCACCTCCAGTGATGGCCCTCCTCGAGCTCACGCCGTCTACGGACACGAGCGAGGAGACGTACGAGCTCGTCCGGGCATTCGGGACCGACGTGCTGGGCAAGACGTGCGTCCGGTCCGGTGACCAAGCCGGCTTCATCGTGAACCGGCTGTTGATCCCGTACCTATTCGACGCGATCCGCCTCTACGCGGCCGGGTTCGCCAGCCGCGAGGACATCGACACGGCGATGCGGCTCGGGCTCGCCCACCCGATGGGGCCGCTCACCCTCGCAGACCTGATCGGGCTCGACACGTTGCTCGCGATCGGCGAGGTACTCCGCGAGGCGTTCCCGGAGGACCCTCGCTACGAGGCGCCGGCTATCCTCCGCGACCTCGTGGGGCAGGGGAGGCTGGGGAAGAAGTCCGGCGGCGGCTTCTACAACGACTGAGGGCCCGCCACTGGGAGGCCTCCACGCATTCGCATCCCTCGCGGCCGACGGTCGCGGCATGGGCGGTTCCCGGTTCGAGGTCGAGGCGGTCGCCAGCCGTGAGCTCGACGTCCCCGTCGTCGGTGTGGAACACGATCGAGCCGGACAGGCAGAACAGCACTTTGTGGAAGGGGTGGTCGTGCCGCCCGTATCGATCCCCTGCCGCGTTCCCCCAAGAGCGCGGCGCCGAGCACCCCTCCGCCTCGAAGGCGGCGAGCGCGTCGGCGCGGGTCGCGGTCCCGGCGTGCCTGGTGGCGCCCACGGCGCTCAGGTCACGGAGGTCAACGAACGTCGCCGCGACCGTTGACGGGAGGGACGCCCTTGCGCGCGAACTCCACCCACTGCCCGTGCCAGGGCTCGCGCGCGAACCTCCTGACCTGCAGCGCCCCGAACCCCGTCGCATCGATGCGTCCCTGGAGGACCCACGGCGCGGGCTTGGGGTTCTCGGCGGAGAAGTAGCGCTCGAGCGCCATCAGGATCGCCCGCTCTTCCTCGGGCGTGACCCCTTCCGGGATCTCGAAGCGCCGTCCGTCGCTGGTGTCGTTCATCCGGGGAGGCCGTTCATGCGAGGCACCAGGCATGGTCTAGAGGGGGATGTTCCCGTGCTTGCGCGCGGGGATCGTCTCGCGTTTCGTGGACAGCATCCGGAGCGCCTTGATCAACCGGGGCCTCGTCTCGGCCGGCTCGATCACGTCGTCGATGAACCCGCGCTCCGCGGCGGCGTAGGGCGTCGAGAACTTCGAACGGTATTCCTCGATCAGCTCCTGCCGGCGGGCCTCGGGGTCGGTGGCCTTCTCGATCTCCTTGCGGAAGACGACGTTCACGGCGCCCTCGGCCCCCATGACGGCGATCTCGGCGGTGGGCCAGGCGAACGAGACGTCGGCGCGCAGGTGCTTGGAGTTCATCACGAGGTAGGCGCCGCCGTAGGCCTTCTTGGTGATGACCGTCATGCGCGGGACGGTCGCCTCGGCGAACGCGTAGAGCAGCTTCGCTCCGTGCCGGATGATCCCGCCGAACTCCTGCTGGGTCCCGGGAAGGAAGCCGGGCACGTCCACGAACGTGAGGATGGGGATGTTGAAGGAGTCGCAGAACCGCACGAAGCGAGACGCCTTCTCCGACGCGTCGATGTCGAGCGTGCCAGCGTTCACCTTCGGCTGGTTGGCGACGATCCCGATCGTGTGCCCGTCGAGCCGAGAGAACCCGGTGACGATGGTCATCGCCCAGAGCGGGAAGATCTCCAGGAACTCGCCGTCGTCGACCACGCGCCGGATCACCTCGTGCATGTCGTAGGGCTCCTTGGCCCGGTCCGGCACCACGTGGGTGAGTCCCTCGTCCATCCGCTCCGGGTCATCGGTGGTGGCGTAGGCCGGCGGATCCTCGAGGTTGTTGGAGGGCAAGAACGAAAGGAGGTACCGGACCCGGTTCAGTACGTCCTCGTCGTCCTCGCCGATCAGCGACGCCACACCGGACTTCGTCGCGTGTGTCATCGCCCCTCCGAGCTCCTCGAACGTCACCTCCTCGCCGGTGACCGTCTTGATCACGTCGGGGCCGGTGATGAACATGTGCGAGGTCTCCTTCACCATGAACGTGAAGTCGGTGATCGCCGGGGAGTACACCGCCCCGCCGGCGCACGGGCCCATGATCACCGAGATCTGCGGGATCACGCCGCTCGCGCGCACGTTCCGTTCGAAGATGAACCCGTAGCCGGCGAGCGAGGCCGCGCCCTCCTGGATCCGTGCTCCGCCCGAGTCGTTGATCTGGACGAACGGGGCACCGGTGGAGATCGCGAGGTCCATCACCTTGCACACCTTCTGCGCATGCACCTCGCCCATCGACCCGCCGAACACGGCGAAGTCCTGTGATGCCACGAAGACCTTCCGACCGTCGACGGTCCCGTACCCGGTGACGACGCCGTCGCCGGGCGGGCGCTTGCGATCCATCCCGAAGTCGTGCGCCCGATGGACGGCCAGGGGATCGGTCTCCACGAAGGATCCCCGGTCCATCAGGAGCTCGACGCGCTCGCGGGCGGTCAGCTTGCCGCGGTCGTGCTGCTTCTTCGCCGCATCCCTGCCTCCGGGGGTGAGGGCGGCCTTCCTGCGCTTGCGGAGCTCGTCGATCCGTTCCTCGACGGTGATCGTCTTCGCGGTCTCGACGTCCTTGTCCGTGGTGGCCATGGGCCGAGTCTATGCTCCCGTCCTGTGCTCGGCGGCTCCCGGCGACGCAGCGTGGCGGGAGACGTGATCGCTCGACGCCGTCCGCTCAGCACCCCTTCGGGGGCCAGCCTGCGGCGAGCCACGTCCCGTGGTCCACAACCATCCGCATCGTCACGATCGCGTTCGTCCGGCCGTCGAGAGCGCGCCTCGACAGCTCCCAGGCGAGCCGGGTGTACCGGTCGTAGCGCGCGGGCCACAGGTCGCGGTCGTGTTGGTAGAGGCCGCGGTACCGGCCCGTCGGCGACGAAGTAGCGGACGGGTCGAGGCCGCTCTCGCGCCTTGCGATGCAGATCGCTCGTGCGCTGTCTCCCGGGACCGGACCGAACCGCTCCACGGCGCACCTGATCATGCGCCGCGAGAACGCTTGGTCCGATTCGCCGTCGAGGCGATGGAAGTCGCACGGACCGGGGAGGTGGTGGGCGGCCGCCGGCGTGGGTCCGAGGAGGACCCCCGCGAGGAGCAGGAGGGCCGTGGCGGCGGAGCCGGTTCGCGTCAACGCATCCATCTCGGTCGTGAACGAGCGGAACCGCCGATGGGAAGGCCCCGCTCGGCGGCTGCGGCGACCCTACCCCTCCCCAAGAACCCGTGTCACACAGGCTCAGACGTCCACACGACCGCCTGCCCGCCAGTAGGTGCCGGCCTCGCGGTCGAGGAACCCCTCGTCCACCAGATACCTCCGGAGGGAGGCGTGGTCGTTGAAGAACGCCCCGACGATCGCGTTCACCTCGCGCTCGTCGTACCGGACCCCGGGCTCGAACTCGAGGGCGACCCGCTCGAGAACGATGCGTCGCTTCGATGCCTTCGTCGGTACCTCGATGAGGCGCCCGTCGCGGAAGAAGGCGCGGAGCACCGCCTGCTCGTCCTCGTTCGCCGCACCGAGCGCGATCCCCGCGTCGCGGGGTGGCCCGACCTGCTCGGCCGCCCATCTCAGGGTCTCGGTATCGAGTCGGTACGTGCGGCGGTCGGGCTGCAGGCGAGCGATCCCGGCGTCCGCGAGCCGGGTGAGGTGCCGGCGCACGCGCGCCAGGGGCAGGTCGAGCGCCTCGGCCAGCGCCGCCGCCGCGGCCTCGCCCCCCGCCAGGACGCCGGCGATCCGGAGCCGATCCGGATCCGCAAGGGCTCGAAGGATATCGTCCGGGTGCTCGGTCATGTCGGTCTCGGTGCCTACCATGATGCGATGCTCCTCACCGATCCGCAGCGGCGTACCCTGGACCGGCTGATCGGCACCGCGGAGCGCCCCGTCTTCGCCGCGGACCTCAGGCAACGCCTCGTCGACCGGATCGAGGGGGCGGCGCGGGAGCTCGAGCTCCGAGAGCCGCTCTGGCTGGGCAAGGAAGCGCTCAACCAACTCGCTCGCTGCGAGGGGCGTTTCGCCGCCCGGCTCGAGGGAGAGGATCCACCCTTCGAGCATTCCGTCCACACCGCAGCCGGGGTCCTCGTCCACAAGGCCATCGAGGTGGACGTCGGATCGCGCGAGGGGCTGGAACCGCACGCGATCGCCGTCACCGCGGCCGAGCGGCTGGCGGAGCGGGAAGAGCGATTCGCCGAGTACTGGCGGGGACGTTCGGCCCCCGAGCAGGACGAGCTGCTGATGGAGGTCGTCCGGAAGGTCACCCTGTTCCAAGGTTCGTTCCCTCCGCTGCGCGAGCTCCGCCGCGAGATGGCACCGATCACGGAGCTCCCGGTGAAGGCGCAGCTCCTCGGCGGCGACCTCACCCTGTCCGGGAAGATCGACCTCGTGCTCGGCGTCCCCGACCGGCTGGAACCGAGTCGAGCCACGCGCCTGGCGGTCGACCTGAAGACCGGCGGCGCCTGGCCGGAGTACGCGGAGGACATGCGCTTCTACGCCCTGCTGATGACCCTCCGGTTCGGGGTTCCGCCCTACCGCGTCGCGTCCCTGTTCCTGGACTCCGGCGAGTGGCAGGCGGAGGAGGTCGCGGAGGAGACGCTCTTCCACACCGCCGATCGCGTGGTCGCCGCCGCCCGTTCGGCCGGTGCGCTCCTCGGCGGGCGTGAACCCACGCTCACCCCCGGCTCGTGGTGCGGCTGGTGCCCGCGGGTGCTCGTCTGCCCGAGCGCCGAACCACGCTCCGCCTAGTTCAGCGTCGGATCCACCGGCATGGTGGAGAGGAGACGGAAATCGGGGCCCAGGCGACCGACGGCCGTCGACCAGAGGCCTTCGGGGTCGTCGGTGAAGACGTCGCCCGGCACCGCCGGCGCCGCGTGCCAGGCGTCCTCCGCCATCTCCTCCTCCAGCTGCCCCGCGCTCCAGCCTGCGTAGCCGGCGAACACGCGAGCCCGGCGGAGCCCGCCCAGCGACTCGGCATCGCTCTCCTCCGGGAGGAAGCCGATCGTGTCCAGTGCGAGCACGCCGGCGCGCTCGGGATCCTCGAAATCGGCGAGCACGACGGCCGCCTCAGGCTGCACCGGCCCGCCCCGGAACAACGATTCACCGGGCGGGACCAACGGGGAGAGCGGTGGTGCCGCTTCCTCCACGGTCGTCTCGAGCGGCTGGTTCAAGACGACGCCCACGGCACCGTCCTCGTCGTGGTGACCGATCAGCACGACGGTCCGCCGGAAGTTCGGATCCCATAGACCGGAGCCCGCGATCAGGAGGTGACCCTGGAGGCTGTCCATGCCACCATCGTCTCAGGTGGACCCCCGACCGCTCCCGCGTTGCTAGGGTTCCGTCGCTCTCTCGGCGTATCGACACTTCGAAAGGACCCGATGGCGAAGGATCTGTACGAGATCGGGGAGATCCCTCCCCTCGGCGAGGTTCCCGCCCGGATGCACGCGCAGCTCGTCCGCCCGGACCGGTTCGGGGAACCGGTGGAGGCGATCCGCGACGAGGTGATCGACGTCCCCGAGCTCGGTCCGACGGATGCGCTCGTCCTGGTGATGGCGGCCGGCGTGAACTTCAACAACGTCTGGGCGGCTCGAGGGGTGCCCGTCGACGTGACGAAGACGCAGGCGCGCTGGGGAGAGCCGACCGAGTTCCACATCGTCGGCTCCGACGCGTCGGGGATCGTCTACGCCCTCGGCTCGGAGGTCACCGGTGTGGCGGTCGGCGACCACGTGGTCGTTCACGCGGGACAGTGGGATCCGTCCGACCCGTGGGTCGTGGACGGGAACGACCCGGGTCTGGCGCCGACCTTCCGCGTGTGGGGCTACGACACGTGCTGGGGGTCGATGGCGCAGTTCACGAAGGTGCAGGCGCATCAGTGCCTCCCGAAGGCCGAGGGGCTGACGTGGGAGGAGGCCGCCGCGCCCACCCTCACCGGGGCCACCGCGTACCGGATGCTGCACGGATGGCCCCCGCACACCGTCCAGGCGGGCGACGTCGTGCTGGTGTGGGGCGGGGCCGGCGGGCTCGGCTCGCTCGCGATCCAGCTCGTTGCGTTGGCGGGAGGGCGCCCGGTCGCGGTCGTCTCGTCGGAAGAGAAGGCCGAGCACTGCAGACAGCTGGGCGCGGTCGGCACCGTCAACCGCAAGGACTTCTCGCATTGGGGCGTACCGCCCGCGTGGGACTCGCCCGACTGGAAGACGTGGTTCGACGGGGCGAAGGGGTTCGGCAAGGCCATCTGGGACGCGGTGGGAGAGAAGCTGAGCCCCCGGATCGTCTTCGAGCATCCCGGACAGGACACCATCCCCACGTCCAACTTCGTGTGTGACCGTGGCGGGATGATCGTGATCTGCGCGGGCACGACGGGCTACGACACGGTGATCGACGTCCGCTATCTCTGGTACCTCCAGAAGCGCTACCAGGGCTCCCACCTCTTCAACGACGAGCAGGCGGCGGCGTTCAACGACCTGGTGCGCGAAGGCAGGATCCGCGCCACGCTCGGCCACACCTACCCCTACGGGGAGACCGGCCTGGCGCATCAACTGATGGCGGATGGAGCCCTGCCGGAGGGGAACGTTGCCGTCCTGGTCAGCGCCCCTCCGGGCGAGACGGACGCGGACTAGCCGGCGACCTGCACCAACTCGATGAGCACGCCGCCCATCTCCTTCGGATGGACGAACGCGATCAGGGTGTCGCGCGAACCCCGCCTCGGCACCTCGTCCACGAGACGCACTCCCTGGCCCCGGAGGCGGGCGAGCGACGCCGCGACGTCGTCCACGCGATAGGCCACGTGGTGCACGCCCGGGCCGCGAGTCGCGAGGAACCTGCCCACCGGCGTGTCCGCACCGAGCGACCCAAGCAGCTGGATGAAGGACGTCCCCGCCGGGAAGAGGACCTCCTCGACACCCTGATCCTCCACGCGCTCCCGATGGGAGGGTTCGATCCCCAGCGAGCGTCGATAGCGCTCGACGGACTCGTCCAGATCGTCGACCGCGATGCCCACGTGGTCGATATCGAGGATCATCGCTTCCTCCGCATCCTCGGCTGCATCCGGGCGATCAGATCCTGCGCGGCCGCCACGTGGTACAGCGGCAGTCCCAACGCCCGCGAGACGGCCGCGATGCCTTGCGCGCGAAGGTCCTCGTCGGGTTTCGCACCGTCTCGATGGGGCGCCCGCAGCACGTAGAACTCCACGAGGGCGAGGAACTGGATCAGCGACGGGGTGAGCCCGCCTCGCTCGTAGGCGTAGATCGTCTGTCGTGAGGACGGGGCGGCATCCTCGGCGGCCGCGGCATCGACCGATCGGTACCCCGCCGCCTTCCGGAGATCGCGGAGCAGCGCGCCCACGATGCTCCGGTCCTCCGTGCTGATCGGGGGCTGCTTCGTTCGGGCCACGGCCGAACGATAGCCGAGCTTCAACGACCCTCGGCTGCGACTTTCGGCCCAGAGCGGTGTCCCCCATCTGGGCCGAAGGTCTGATTCACGGGTGAGGGTGAAGGGTATACGGTGGCTATCCGACCATGGCCCAGAAGGCATCCCGCACGGCGTATCTCGGAGGAACGGTGACGGAGAAGAACCACAGCGCGGCGGCGGCAGCCCTCATCGCGGGCTCGAGCACGCTCCGCGCCGGGCGCGCCGACGTCTTCCGTCAGCGGGAGCGGACCAAGCGGAAGCGTCTGATCAGGGCGATCGTGGTGGTGGCCTCGCTGGACGCCTACCTCTGGTGGCGCTACTCCTCGGGCCGGCCCCTCAGGCTCCCGACGATCCCGGAGAGCTTCCCGTGGGAGATCTACCTCCCGGGAGGTCTGCTGATCATCGCGATCGGACTGATGATCGCGCTGCCGCTCATGACGGGGCGCTCCCCACACATCACGGTGTATCCGGAACAGGTCGAGGTGGGCCTGACCGACGTGACGGGGCTGAACCTCCAGGTGGACGAGGTGATCCGCACCCTCGACGTCTTCCTCGGCTACGGGACGTTCCGGGACGAGCTGGGTGGAACACCTCGCAGGGGGATCCTGTTCGAGGGGCCGCCCGGGACGGGCAAGACCTATCTCGCGAAGGCGATGGCGAAGCAGGCGGGGGTCCCGTTCCTGTTCATCTCGGCCACGTCGATGACGTCGATGTTCCAAGGGATGACGGCGTACCGCATCCGGTCCTTCTTCAAGGCACTCCGGAAGGCCGCGCGCAAGGAAGGGGGCGCGATCGGCTTCATCGAGGAGATCGACGCGATCGCCGCGTCGAGGGATCGCATGAGCCCGGCGGTTCCCGCGCCGGCTCCCATGGACCGGAGCGTGGAGCGTTTCATCGGCGCGGCGGAGAGCGGGATGGTGAACGAGCTGCTGATCCAGATGCAGTCCTTCGATCAGCCGCGGCTCCGGACGCGGATACGCGGCAAGCTCCTCGCGTGGCTCAACGGCTACCTCCCGACGAACTGGCAGTTCAAGATGCTCGGGCCCGAGTACCACAACCTGCTGCTGATCGCCGCCACGAACCGGGCCGAGGTACTCGACCCGGCGCTGATGCGGCCGGGACGATTCGATCGGCGGCTCTATTTCGATCTGCCGACGCAGAGCGAGCGAGAAGACCTGATCGACTACTTCCTCGGGCGGAAGAAGCACCACGAGCAGCTGGACGATCCGGAGGTTCGATCGCGGATCGCGCACGAGTGCTTCGCGTACACGCCGGTGATGATCGAGCACCTGTTCGACGAGTCGCTGCTCGTCGCCTTGCGCGACGGCCGCCGCGAGATGAACTTCGACGATGTGATGGAGGCGAAGTTCGCCGAGGAGATCGGCCTGAAGCAGGCGGTGACGTACACCGAGAACGATCGTCGCTCCGTAGCGGTGCACGAGGCCGGCCACGCGGTCGTCGCCCACTTCCTCGGGCAGAACCGCCGTCTGGAGGTCCTCTCGATCATCAAGCGCCGAGGATCCCTCGGGCTGCTCGCGCACGGCGACGAGGAGGAGCGGTTCACGCGGAGCAGGACCGAGATCGAGTCCGGCATCGCGATCGCGCTCGGCGGTCTCGCCGCCGAGGAGCTGGTCATCGGCGAGTCGGGGACCGGGCCCGCGAGCGATCTGATGATGGCCACCCAGCTGGCGGCGCAGATGGTCGGATCGTTCGGCATGGCCGGCTCCCTGATCTCCTTCGACGCGGTCTCACACGGCCCGATCGGCGGCGCGAACCTCGTGGCCAAGGTCCTGGCGGACGACCGCGGCAAGCAGAGCGTCGAGGACATCCTGACGGCGCAGAAGGAGCGGGTGCTGGAAGTGCTCGCGGAGAACCGGGACGTCCACTCGGCCCTGGTGCAGGCGCTCGTGGAGCGTGACGAGCTCATCCGCGACGAGATCCTCGCGGTGATCCACGAGGCCCTCGCCGCCCGCGCCTGATCCTCGACCCCCGTTCACGCGACCGTGGCCTCGTCCACGGTCCGCCGCCGTAGACTCGATCCGTGAGCCCGTCCACCCGATCCGTGATCGTCGCGGGCGCGCGGACGCCGACCGGGAAGTTCCGCGGCGCGCTCTCGCAGCTCCGAGCGGTCGAGCTCGGCGCGCACGCGATCCGTGCTGCCGTCGAGCGCGCCGGCATCGCCGGCGAGCAGGTCGACTACACGATCTTGGGTCACGTCCTGCAGGCCGGAGCCGGCCAGATCACGTCGCTCCAGGCGTCGATCGGAGGCGGTCTGCCCAAGGACGTCCCGGCGATCACCGTCAACAAGGTCTGTCTGTCGGGCATGTCGGCGATCGCGATGGCCGATCAGATGATCCGGGCGGGCGAGATCGAGGTGGCGGTCGCCGGCGGGATGGAGTCGATGACGAACGCCCCGTTCGTCCTCCCGAAGGGTCGGGAGGGTGTGCGACTCGGTGACACCGAGTTGATCGACTCGATGATCCACGACGGCCTCTGGTCGTCGTTCCTCGATCACCACATGGGTGAGGGCGCGGACGAGGTGGGGGCGGAGCTCGGCCTGACCCGGGAAGAGCAGGATGCGTGGGCGGCACGCTCGCACCGGCTCGCACACGCGGCATGGGAGTCCGGAAGGATGGCGGATGAGGTCGTGCCCGTCGAGGTCCCGCAGCGTCGGGGAGCCCCGTTGACCGTCGCGCGCGACGAGGGGATCCGCCCCGACACGTCGCCGGAGTCGCTCGCGGGACTGCGGCCCGCGTTCCGTCGCGACGGCACGATCACGGCGGGGAACGCCTCGCAGATCTCCGACGGCGCCAGCGCGGTCGTGGTGATGAGCGCCGAGCGCGCTGAAGAGCTGGGGGTGACGCCGCTCGCCGAGATCGTGGCCTACGGCATGTCGTCCGATCGCTATCCGTCGCTCCAGACGGTCCCGGCGATGGCGCTGGAGCGCGCACTGAAGAAGTCGGGTCTGGCCGCCTCGGACCTCGGTCTCGTCGAGATCAACGAGGCGTTCGCCTCGGTGCCGATCCACTCCGCCCGGCTGCTCGGTGTCGACGACGAGATCGTGAACGTGAACGGGGGAGCGATCGCCCTCGGACATCCGATCGGCTCCTCGGGCGCGAGGATCGTCCTCACCCTCGTGATGGAGATGCGGAGGCGCGGCGTCGATCTCGGTGGCGCCGCGATCTGCGGCGGCGGGGGACAGGGAGACGCGCTCGTCCTGCGGACGGGGTAGCGGCTACTTCGCCTTGCCCTGCGAGAGCTGACGGAGCTCGCGGACGAGTGCCTGCTCGGCCTTCACCCAATGGTTGGGGTCGTGCTCGACCTCGTCCGGGACGGGCTCCGGCTCGGATGCATCCTCCGCGGGCTCCGACGGCGCCGGACCGGCAGCCCCGCCGGCGGGGAGGAAGACCGTGAACGAGGAGCCGCCGCCCTCGCGGGGTTCGATCTTGGCCCACCCACCCTGCACCTCTGCGAGCCGGCGCACCATGGGGCTCAGGGACGTCTCGGATGAGGCCTCCGCGTCCTCGACGACGATCAGGGCGCCGCCCCGCTCGTGGAGGAGGCGCAGCGTGATCGTCTTGCCCGCGGGCGTGCGGTCGGCGACGCCCCCGAGCAGGCCGAGCAGGATCTGCTCGGTCCTCGTGCGGTCGATCGAGATGGTGACGGGCTCCGCCTCCACCCGCACGTCCTGATCCGTCTCGATCCCCGATTCGTCCACGACGCGTCGCATCAGCGACTCGAGATCGGTGTTCCGCAGCTCGAGTGCGATCGTGCCGGTCACGAGGGAGTCGATGTCGGACAGGTCGCGGATCGTGTTGTCGAGTCTGCGGGCGTGCGCGGTGAGCTGCTGGACGAGCTGTCCCTGCTCTTTGGCGCCGGGCTTGTGCTTGAGGAGCTGCGTCACCCCGATCATCCGCGAGATCGTCTTCTGCGCGTCCATCGACATCTCCTTCAGGAAGGGTGTCGACAACCGACGATCCTCCGCCGGCACAGCGTCGTCGGTCTCCCGATGCTCGTGCTTCGGGCCCTGCAGCTCGCGCATCTGATCGGCCATCTGGTGCTGGCGGAGCTTCGCCTGGAGCTCTTCGAGCCGTTCGGCGTCGAGCGCTGCCTGCCGCTCCATCTCCCGGACCCGCTCCTCCGCGGACATCAGCTTCTCGCTCTGCCCGGCGAGCCGCTGCTGGGTCGCCGTCAGCAGCTCGTCGAGGTGCACGCGACCTTCGTCCTCGGCGACCTCCAGCGCTCGCCTCGCCTCCATCTCCTGGAGGCGGCGGTTCATCTCGGTGTTCGCCTGCGCCGCGGCTTCGAGCTCGGCTCCGAGGCGTTCCACCTGCTCGGCGAGGCGGGCCGACTCTTCCTGGGTCAGCGCGTCGGAGCTCTCCAGCGCCACGCGGCTCGCGCGCTCCGACGCGGCCTCCGCCTGCGCCTTGTCCATGGCCGCCTTGAGCTTCGCGATCTCCTCGGCGAGCGCGTGGCGATCCTCCTGGGCCCGACGGACCTCGTTCGCCGCACCGTCGAACGCACCCTGTCGCTCGGACAGCCCCTGCTGCAGGAGCGCGATACGGTCGTGCGCCGCCTCGAGCTCGGCGCGAGCGCTCTCCAGGTCTACGACGCGCGCCTCCGATTCCGCCCGTGCCGCTTCGAGGTCGGCGCCGGCGGCTGCCACGCGGGCGCTGGCCTCCTCCGCGCCTCGGGCGACGGTCGTCACGCGATCCTCGTACTCCTTCTCGGTCTTGGCGAGGTCGGCCGCATGCCGGGTCTCGGCCTCGGCCAACTGGGTCTGGAACTCTTCACGGAGCGCTCGGACCTGGTCCTCCAGGTCCGCCTCCCGCTCGACCAGCTCGGCGCGGTGCGACGCGTGCAGGCTCTCGACCTCGGCCTTGACGGTCCGGAGCTCGTCCGTGAGCTCCGCCGCTCGCTGCTCCTCACTGCGCAGCGCCCGGAGCTCACCGCGCGCGTCGTCCAGCTCGGTGCGGGCGCTGCGCAGCTCCGATCCCATCGCGTCCATCGCGTCGCGCGCGTGGAGCGCCTCCAGCTGTACTGCGTCCAACTCTTCCTGGAGCTCACGCGACCGCTCCGCCTGACGCTGCAGCGTCTCCACCTGCTGGATCGTCATCGAGAGCTGTGTCTGCGCCCCCTCCAGCTCCGCTCGGAGGCCCATCGCCTCGGCCTCCACCTGCTTGAGGTCCTCGGTGGCCGGTTCGGCGATCGTGTCCCGGCGAGCCAGCAGCTCCCCGGCGATCCGATCGCGTTCGGCCGTGACGCTGTGGAGGCGCTGCTCGAGCGCGCGAACGGCCGACTCGGCCTTGACGGCGCGCTCCTCGTCCTCGTGGTTCCGACCCGGGGGCTGCTCGCGGAGCATCCGCTGTGCCGCCTGGAGCTCGTCGAGGGTGGCGCGGTACTGGTCCTGCAGGAGGGTCACCCGCTGCTCGGCTTCCTGTGCCCGGGTCTCGGCTCGACGACGGGCTTCGGCCTCTTCCTTCATCCCCGGCTGGGCAGGCTGGATCACTCTCTTCGCCGACGCGCCCGGCATGCGTCCGGGGATCACGGGGACCCGCTGGCGCATCTCCTGGCCGTCTGACGCTTCGGCTCCCCGGAACATGGGGGCTCCGGCCGCGAGCACGACGAGGATCAGGGCGCCGGCCAGGAAGAACATGTTGGTCCGCCACGGTCCCGCGGCACTCGCGATGTCGTCGGCGGGTCGCGATAGTTCCACGGCGGCGGTGCTGCCGGCACCTGATGGGAAGTGGAGCCCGACCGTCACGATCAGACGCCCATCCACCAGCCGGGTCTGGGGCTCACCGCGGAAGGCCGCGCTGATGCGCGAGCGCTCTCCCGCCAGCTGCTGGCCGATGTTCCCGTCCTCGGTGGAGAAGAGGATCTCGCCGTTCGACGCATACAGGATCACGCTCTCGAAGTCGCTGGGATCGAAGACGACGTCGTCGATCGCGCGGGTGAGGTCCCGGATCCGCTCGGCGGGAAGTTCTCGCTGCAGATCCTCTGGACCGAACACGAGGGTGAGCGAACTGTCGACGAGGGCCTCCGCCTGCTCGGCGACGGCGTGGCGAGCCGTCGCCTGGGCGCGGACGCTCATCCAGAACGAACCGGCGACGCCGAGCACGAGCAGCGCGATGAGCGCGATGTGAACCCTGCGTGCCAGCCCGTTCCCAGTCAGCATGTACCTACCAGCCCCCTGTACGGTCTCCCGGCCTCGTTATCGGCACGGCTCCGGAGCGGGTTCAGTGCCGACCGGGGGATTCCTCTTGGTCATTCGGGAGCGTCGAAGGACCTAGGTCGGATGGCGGTGGCTTCGTGCTCGCCGGACGGGCCGACCGCCCAAGTCAATCCTCGACGAGCGTCCTGTCCATGACGCGCCATATCGTGCTCGTCCAGATCAGCGTCGTCCGCCGGATCGCACTCGGGCAACAGTGGGCGTCGCCCTGCCGATAGACCGATTCGGTGAGCACGAGGCCGGGCGAGTCAGGCGGTCCCGGCTCGATGCGCCCGTCGCACAGATCCCGCCGGTACGTTTCCTTCACCCGGGCCAGATCCACCACGGACCATCGCCCACACGCACCCGAGCCACCGACCCCTTCGAAGACCAGGGCATCGTCCGAACCGTCGCCGGTCAGGTCCCCCGTGGCGATCTGGATCTCCTGGATGCCGTCCTCGGGACCGTGCAGCCTGATGAGGGCTGTCCGCCAATGTGGTTGCGCATCGAAGTGGCGCCAGACGGCGAAGCCTCGGGGGAGCCGGGAATGGTCGGTGCCGGGCTCCACCCACGCGATCAGCACCGCGGTGCCCCGATCGATGAAGGCGAACCACTCGCCCGTCACGTCCGCGCCGGTCGGGACCAGGTCCTCCGGGGGGAGGTCGGAAGGTGCGAGGTCGGCGACGAACGTGGTGGGCATAGCCCGGGCCTCCGGGTCGGGACTCGGCTCGGGGTTGAGAGACGGTTCGGGACCGATCGAGGTGGTCACGCTCACGCTCGTGCTCGGTGTCGGACCCGACGGCGCCGGCGGTTCCTCGGCGCACCCCACCGTCGCGAGCGCAAGGGTCAACGCTCCGGCCCAGATGCGCATCCTCCGGATGCTATCGACGTTCCGGGCGACCCCCCGCCGGGCGCCCCGCGTAGGATGCGCGCGTGTCCTCGTCCGGCGCGCGCACCGTCTCCGATTCGGAGGTGACCCTCACCCAGATGATGGAGGTCACCGACGCGAACATCGCCGGGAACGTCCACGGGGGCGTGATCATGCGCCTCGTGGACACGGCCGCCGGCCTGGCGGCGATCAAGCACTCCGGGGGCGTGGCCCTCACCGTCGCGATCGACGAGATGTCGTTCCTCGAGCCCGTCCAGATCGGCGAAGTGGTCGTCCTCAAAGCCTGTGTGAACGACGTCGGCCGGACCTCGATGGAATGCGGGGTTCGGGTCGAGGCGCAGGACCCGCTCACCGGGGCGGTCCGGCACGTGAACAGCGCGTACCTCGTCTTCGTCGCCGTGGACGCGGCCGGCCGTCCTCGACCGGTGCGCCCGCTGCTCGTCGAGACGGAGACGCAAGGCCGGCGCCAGCAGGAGGCGAAGCTCCGGCGAGAGCGCCGGATCGCGCACAAGCAAGCGATCGACACGGCTCGGGCCGCGAAGGACGCTCCCGAAGGCGTCTGATGTCTCCTCCGGGGCGATGGCCCACCCATCGGGGTTCCTCCGTCCGCGTGGGAGGATGGCCGGAAGAGGAAGAGTCGACCACGGGAGGACCCATCGGATGACTTCGGAACTCGCCGGCGCCCGGAAGCGGCTGGAGACCGCCGACGGAGCCCTCGACATCTACTCGCTTCCCTGGCTCTCGGAGTCGGGCGTCGCCGACGTCAGCCGACTCCCGCTGACGGTCCGCATCCTCGTCGAGAACCTCCTCCGTCGGGCCGGTTCGAGGGACGTCGCGGACGAGGACGTGCGCGCGCTCGCGCGGTGGCCCGAACCGGCGGCGGACGTGGCGTTCATGCCGGGCCGGGTCCTGATGCAGGACTTCACGGGGGTCCCGGCGGTCGTCGATCTGGCAGCGATGCGGGGTGCGGTCGCGCGAGCGGGCGGGGATCCGGCCGCCGTCGATCCCCTCGTGCCGGTCGACCTGATCATCGATCACTCGGTCCAGGTGGATCTCTTCCGCTCCCAGGACGCGTACGAGGCGAACATCGAGTGGGAGTACCGGCGCAACGGTGAGCGCTACGCGCTGCTCCGATGGGCCCAACAGGCGTTCGACGGACTCCGGGTCGTCCCGCCCGGCGCCGGCATCTGTCACCAGGTGAACCTGGAGCACCTCGGCCAGGTCGTGAGCGTGCGGGACGGCGTGGCCTTCCCCGACACGCTGATCGGCACGGATTCCCACACCACGATGGTCAACGGGCTCGGGGTCCTCGGGTGGGGCGTCGGCGGGATCGAAGCCGAGGCCGCGATGCTCGGGCAGCCCACGTTCCTCCCGCAGCCCGACGTGGTGGGTGTACAGGTCACGGGGGAGCTCCCCGCGGGCACGACCGCCACCGACCTCGTCCTGACGCTGACCCAGATGCTCCGCGCGCACGGCGTGGTGGGGCGGTTCGTCGAGTTCTACGGTGTCGGCCTCTCCTCCCTCGCCATCGCCGACCGAGCGACGTTGTCGAACATGTGTCCGGAGTACGGAGCCACGTCTGCCTACTTCCCGGTCGACAACCGGACGCTCGAGTACCTCCGGTTCACGGGACGAGGAGAGCTGATCGATCGCGTCGAGCGATACACGAAGGCGCAGGGGCTGTTCCGGACCGATGCGGATGAGCCGCCGACCTTCACGGAGACGCTGGACCTCGATCTGTCGGCGGTCGAACCCTCGATGGCGGGTCCTCGCCGGCCGCAGGATCGTGTCGCCCTCCCCGACGTCTGGGCCTCGTTCGTCGACGCCTTCCATCGCCATCTCGAGCCGGAACCGAAGCCGACCGAGCTCGGTCGATTCGTCGCCGAGGGAGGGACGCCCGCAGCCGATGGGGAGCAACGGGGATGGACCGAGGACGTGACCCCGAACGGCGACGACGTCCGGCACGGCTCCGTCGTGATCGCCGCGATCACGTCATGCACGAACACGTCGAACCCCTCGGTCATGATCGGCGCCGGCTTGCTCGCCAAGCGCGCGATCGAGGCCGGCCTCTCATCGAAGCCGTGGGTGAAGACATCGCTCGCGCCGGGATCACGGGTCGTGACCGACTACCTGGACCGTGCGGGGCTGACGCCGTACCTCGAGAAACTCGGCTTCGATCTCGTCGGGTTCGGCTGTACGACGTGCATCGGCAACTCCGGGCCGCTCCCGGACGACGTCGCGGCGCGGATCGATGAGAAGAACCTGAACGTGGTCGCGGTCCTGTCCGGGAACCGCAACTTCGAAGGGCGTATCCACCCGCAGGTCCGCGCGAGCTACCTGGCGTCGCCGCCGCTGGTCGTGGCCTACGCCCTCGCCGGCAGGATCGATCTCGATCCGACGACGGAGCCCCTCGGAGAGGGAGACGATGGTCCGGTCTTCCTCCGAGACCTCTGGCCGAGCCCGAACGACGTCGCGGATGTGATCGCCGAAGCGGTCTCGGAGGACCAGTTCATCGAGCAGTACGCCAGGATCTGGGACGGCGACGAACGATGGACCGCGCTCCCGACGCCGACCGGGCCGGCGTACGACTGGGACCCCGACTCGACGTACGTGCGCGAGCCGCCCTTCTTCCAGAAGGCGTCCGCGGATCCGGTGGGGTCCGGTGAGGTCGAGGGCTCCCGGATCGAGGGCGCCCGGATCCTCGTCGCCGTCGGCGACTCCATCACGACCGATCACATCTCACCCGCGGGCGCGATCCGTCCCGACTCGCCAGCCGGTCGGTACCTCCTCGAGCACGAGGTTCAGCAACGCGACTTCAACTCGTACGGGGCGAGGCGCGGGAACCACGAGGTGATGATGCGGGGAACGTTCGCGAACGTGCGCCTGCGGAACACGCTCGCGCCGGAGACCGAGGGACCGTGGACGACCCATCTCCCCAGCGGTGAGGTGACCAGCGTCTACGAGGCCGCCGTACGGTACGCGGAGGAAGGGACGCCGCTGGGCGTCCTCGCGGGCAAGGAGTACGGGAGCGGGTCGTCGCGAGATTGGGCGGCGAAGGGACCGGCGCTGCTCGGCGTGCGGTTCGTCCTGGCCGAGTCCTTCGAGCGGATCCACCGACAGAACCTCGTCGGGATGGGCATCCTCCCACTCCAGTACGAGCAGGGAGAGTCCGCTGCGAGCCACGGCCTCTCCGGCCGCGAGACCTACTCGATCCGGGGCCTGGAGATCGGGATCGCTCCCGGGCAGGACGCCGCTGTGGAGGTCGTACGCGAGGATGGGTCGTCGGATTCGTTCCCGGTGACGGTCCGGATCGACCAGGCGGCCGAGGTGGAGATCTTCGGTCATGGTGGCATCCTGCCGATGGTCCTCCGCGAGGCGCTCGGGACCGGCTCGGGAACCTCGAGACCGCGTGACGAAACCCCGCTGTGAGGCGATCTACTGGACGGCGCCGAGCTCCGCCGTGTACACCGGATCTGTCGTCGGAGCGTCGGGGCACCCCTGAGATTCCACGGTGACGGCCAGCAGGTCCGCGGACGACGGATCCGCATCGAGGAACGCCGCTACCGCACCGCTCTCCGGAGCGAGGCACGCCCCACGGACGGGGTCGCCGTCCTCGATCATCCAGAGCTCGTACACCTTCCCCGGTCCCGGATCGGGCAGGCCGGTCGCCCACACGAGGGCGCCGGGCTCTCCGGGCGTGAAGGACATGGCCAGCTCGCCGGGGGCCGCGCCCTCGAAGGCCACGATCGCGGATCCGGGGACACCCGGCCCTCCGTCGTCCCGGGTCGCCAGCAGGATCGCGAAGACGAGCGCGACCGCCGCCGCGACGCCGAAGGCAGCCTGCCACCAACCGAGTCGGGCGTCCCGCCGGGCCCCGAGGCCTTCGATCGTTGCCGTGGCGGTCCGGCCCTCGGCGAGGATCCGATCCGCCATGTCCTCGCGCACGGGGCGAGGGTCGAGCGCGAGCGCCAGCATCCCCGCGACCTCCGCGTGCTCGATCTCGAGCCGACGGCACTCCTCGCAGTCGCCGTGCGCGGCGAGCTCCCGTTCGAGCAGCGCCGCGTCGCCGGCATCCAGGCCGTCGAGGGCCTGGGCCGCGAGGAGCTCGTCGATCAGCGCGTGATCGCGGATCATCGGGCGCCTTCCCCGAGGCTCGCGCGCAGCCGGCGCATCGCGAGGAGTGTGCGGGACTTCACGGTCCCGAGCGGGAGCCCGGTCCGCTCGGCGATCTGTGATTGCGAGAGCCCCTCGAAGTACATCCGCTGGATCACCTCGCGTTGCTCGTCCGGGAGCGCTCCGAGCGCGGTCCGCACGAGCTTCCGTTCCCGTGGAAGATCGATCGCCGCGAGGAGGTCGTCGACCGGATCCTCCACGATGCCGGGCCCCATCCCCGATGCCTGATCGGCCCGGCGCCGCTGCGCCTGCTCCCGTCGCACGGCATCCACGGCTCGGTGGTGGACCGTTCCCATGAGCCAAGATCGGACCGACCCGCGAGTCCCGTCGTAGCGATCCGGGTTCCGCCAGACGGCGAGGAACGCCTCCTGGACGATCTCCTCCGCGACCTGCGCCTGTCGAACCAATCGGAAGGCGAGGGCGTGGGCAGCGGCCGCGTAGCGGCTGAAGAGCTCGCGGAACGCCTGGTCGTCACCGGCCACGAGACGACGCAGGAGATCCTCGTCACGAGCTCCGCCCGGCTCAACCGAGCGCACGGCCACGCTCCGGCTCGGGTCGATCGTCATCGATGCGTTCGTGGCGCCCGCCTTTCGGGAGATCCGCCAGAAGATCCGCCAGAAGATCCGATGGTCTCCCGGCGTATTCGCAGGTCATCGGCGCTCGGATGAGTGGGGACGCATGCCGCCCTCGGCGGCGTCGAGCAGGTCCTCGAGGCCCACGGGATCGGAGGGATCGTAGATCGCGCTGCCGATCGAGAGCGAGATCGGCCGGGGATCGGTGGTCTTCGCATCGTGCACCGCGATCGCCTCCACCAGCCGCGAGAGGACGGTGACCTCCGCCCCCCTCGCGTCGCCCGCGAGGAGCACGCAGAACGTATCCGCGGCGATCCGCGCGGGCAGATCGGCGTCGCGGATCGCGCTGATCAGCACGTCGGAGGCCTCGACGGCGCGTTCGTCGACGTCGGTCGGGGTCGTCTCGGCCCCTTCGTGCTCGTTGAATCGCATGAAGAGGAGGACCAGCGGGGTTCCGGCACGGTCGGCCATCCGGAGTTGATGCTCGGCGATCGCGACGAAGCCTCGGAGGTTGGGCAACCGGGTGGATTCGTCGATCGTCGCCAGCTCACGCCGCATCCGGCGGCGTTCCACCGCGTACCGCACCGCCCGTGGGAGCAGCCCGTCCGCGATCGAGCCTCGGACCAGATGATCGTCGGCTCCTGCATGCAGCGCGACGGCACCGTCGGCTTCGTTGCCGGCGGTGGTGAGGACGATGACCGCCGCGGCCGGTGTCTTCAAGCGGAGGGTCTCGAGTGCCTCGAGTGGTCCTACGTCGTCCAGTGCCACGATCACTCCATCCTGGTCGGAGCCGGGACCGAGGGCCGCGAGGTCGGGGATCCGGGTGACATCGAAGCCGTCACGCTCGAGATCGGATCCGAAGCCCTCCCCGGTCCCGACCAAGAGCACCCGGATCGCGTCGCCCGCCACGTTCTCCCCCCTTCGCGACGGGTCATCCTATCCCGGTGGCGATCCTCCATAGGAACGCCACGCGCCGCGCCGGGAGCGACCCGCCCACACCGGTACGCTGGAAGGCGTATGAGCGAAGAGACCTCGGCGCACGCGCTCGGGCGCCTCGCGCGAGTGCTCATCGGGACGACCGCGACGATCGCCCTCCTGGTCGGAGCGTTCTCGGCCTACGCGATGGTTTCCTATCTCGACGCGAGCGGGACCGGCGGCGTGATCTTCCCTACCGACGACCCCCAGGAGGTCGCCGTCGGCCCGTGCGTCGATGACGTCTGCAACTACCTGCTGCTCGGCAGCGACTCGCGGAGGGGACTCACCCCCGAGGAGCAGAAGGCGTTCGGGACCGACGAGAACAACGGCGGGGTCTTCCGATCGGACACGATCATGCTCGTCCAGCTCGACCCTCGTCGCGAGAAGGCGGTCGTCCTATCGTTCCCTCGGGACCTCTGGGTGCAGATCCCAGGACGAGGGTGGGACAAGATCAACACGTCGTTCGAAGGAGGCGTCAACGGGGGAGGACCGCTCCGGGTCGCCCAGACGATCCACCGTCTCACGGGCCTGAAGGTGAATCACTTCCTCTACGTGGATCTGCTCGGCTTCCAACAGGTGGTGGACACGTTGGGGGGCGTGGAGATGTGCATCCCGTTCGACGTGCAGGATCCCCTCTCCTTGCTCGACCTCAGGGCCGGGTGCCAGACCTTGGACGGCCGCCAGGCGCTCGGGTACGTGCGCACCCGCCACCTCCCGTGCGACGACGCCGCGCCCGACCTGAGCCGGATCGGGCGCCAGCAGCAGTTCCTGCGCGCCGTGATCAACCAGCTGCTGGCACCGCAGCAGATCGTCCGGGCGCCGGGCCTCGTCAAGCCGGTGCTCGCGAGCTTGAAGCGTGACGACGACCTCGCCATCGCCGACCTCGCGTACCTCGTCGGGCGTCTCCGGGGGCTCTCCACCGGTGCGGTCGAGTTCCGCGCCGTCCCCGCCGTCCCGGGCATGGTCCAGCCACCCGGTTTCACCACCGAGATCTCGGTCCTCCACCCCGACCCCTCGGCCAACGCGATCTTCCGGGCGCTTCGGAACGGCTCCGCGCTCCCGGCCGTCGGAACCGAGCTGATCAACACACCGACGTCGCCGGCGAACATCCCCGTCGCGGTTCTCGACGACGGCTCGGGAGACGTCGCCGGTCAGGTCGCGGACGTCCTGTCGACCTCCGGCTTCGATGTGTCGCCGGGGATCATCCCCTTCGAGGGATCCGGGATCCGGGTGGACGGGCCGATGATCGTCTACACGCGCGGGCACGAGGAAGAAGCGCGGGTGGTCGCCCAGTACCTGCCCGGGGTCGAGCTCCGCGAGGTGGCGCGATCGTCCGCGCCGTGGGAGGTCGCCCTGGTCGCCACCCCCGGGTACCGTCCGGATGCCCTGGGCGGCGGTGGCTCGGGACCGGAGTGCATCGAACCGGACTGACGGGCCGCGCGTGTCTCCGTGCGATGAACGAGGCTGCGACCCTCAGGCGCGAGGCGAGGCCAGGACCGACCGGTAGACCTCGAGCGTGCGATCGGCGGCCGCGTCCCAGCTGAACCGACGCGCGCGGGCGAGCCCCCGAGCCCCGAACCCGGCGCGGAGCGTGGGGTCCCCGAGGAGACGATCGATCGCCTGGACCCACGCGCCCACGTCTCGAGGGGACACGAGCATCCCGGCGTCGCCCACCACCTCGGGCAGGCTCGCTGCGTCCGAACAGACCACGGGGATCGCACACGCCATCGCCTCCAGCGGAGGCAGGCCGAACCCCTCGAACTCCGACGGGAAGGCGAACACCTCGGCCGCGTTGAGCAGGGCGGGCATGTCCTCGTCCGGAACGTGACCGGCGAAGACGACCTGGCCGTCCAGTCCGAGTCCTCGAACCCGTTCGAAGAAGCGTTCGTAGAGCCAGCCGCGCGCTCCGGCGATGACGAGGCCGACGTCGGGATGCCGGTCGCGGAGGGACGCGTACGCCTCCACGAGGGTCGCGTGGTTCTTCCGCGGCTCGATCGTGCCGACCGTGAGGACGAAGCGCTCCGGGAGTCCGAGTCGACCCCGGACGTGGGAGACGACCTCGCGTTCGACGTCGGGCCGGAAGCGCGGCTCGACCCCTTCCGGGATCACCTCGATCTTCTCCGGGTCGAGCGGGTAGTTCCGCAGCGCGTCGCGGCGGGTGTTCTCGGAGACGGCGATGATCCGATCGGCTCGACGGAGGAAGCGGGGCATCATCGTCCGCAGGTAGATCCGGTTCCGCGGCAGGTGATGCTCCGGGAACAGGAGATAGGCGATGTCGTGGAGGGTGAAGACGCTGTTCGCTCTGCGGAGCTTCGGGAGCAGATGCTCGGTCGCGTGGAACAGCCGGATGCCGGGGAACGCCCGATCCATGGAAGGTCCGCCGAAGTAGGAAGCGGCGGCGCGCAGTCGCCATCGTCGGCGTGAGAGTCCCGCGGTGCGTGTGGGGAGTTCGCTGAGAGGCGGGCGCAGCCCCGACTCACGAGGATCGTTGACGAACGCAGTGAGCGCCGCGCCCCTTGCGAGCATCGCCTCCGTCAGCGCGCTCGCGTAGCGCCCGAGCCCGGCCCGTTCGTGGGCGGCGGCCGAAAGGTCGATGCAGTACCCGTCGTCCGAAGCCGGAGACGACATGGGTGGCGGAGATCCTGTCTGTCGAGTGGCCACGGCGGTCACCTCTCGGTCGCTCGTCGGCAGGAGGATACGAGACCACTTCCGGGCGCCGTTCGTATTCCGTGCAGGAGCGCCCACGTACACTCGCTCGCGTGAGCCGATCGTCCACACCGCCTCCGGCCGCCTCGTGCGCGTAGTCATCGATGCCAGGCCCGCGATGCCGCAGGCGCGCACGGGGGTCGGCTCGTACACGTGGCAGCTGATCCGACGGCTCCCGCGCGCCGACCCTCACGCCACCTTCGTCGCCTGGTACCTCGATGTGCGGGCCGCCCTGCGTCTGGAGCGGAGGGCCGGTGTGTTCGCCGACGTCGGGGCGCCGAACCTCGTCGAACGGCGGATGCCGTTCCCCTCCAGGTGGTTCGATCGGGTGGCGATGCGCCTCGACGTTCCCAGGATCGAGTGGATGGTCCGATCCGATGTGGTCTTCGCGCCGAACTTCGTGCCACCGCCCACGCGGAGCCGGCGGGTGGTCCTCACGGTGCACGACCTCGCGTTCAAGCGATCCCCGGAAACCGCCCCGATGGCTACGCGCCGGTGGCTCACCCGGCTGGAGTCGTCCCTTCGAACGGCATCGCAGGTGATCGTCGTGTCCGAACAGACGCGGCGCGACCTCTTGGAGTCCTACCCGGGGTTGGCGGCTCGCCTCGCCGAGCGACTGACGGTCGTTCCCCTCGGGGTGGACACGGAGGACTTCCGGCCGGTGGGGGTCGATGCCGTCGACCACGTGCGGCGCCGCTTCGGGGTTGCGGGGCCGTTCCTCCTCTCGCTCGGGGGGATCGAGCCCCGGAAGAACCTTCCCGCGCTGATCCGTGCGTACGCGTCACTCCCCGACGGTCTGCGGCCGGCCCTCGTGATCGCCGGTCCCGTCGCTCCGTGGAACCCGGAGGGCTGGAACCTCGTGCGCCCGGCCCTCGAGGCGCTCCCTGCGGGGGTTCGCGACCATGTCGTCGTGACCGGGTACGTGTCCGACGAGGAGAAGGTGGCGCTCCTCGGCGGCGCCGAGGCGCTCGTCTACCCCTCGCTCTACGAGGGGTTCGGGCTCCCGGTGATCGAGGCGATGGCCTGTGGCACGCCCGTTCTGACGTCGAACGTCTCGGCCTTGCCGGAGACGGCCGGCGATGCGGCACTCCTCGTGGACCCGCACTCCGTCGAGGGGATCGCCGCGGGCATCGAGCGCCTCCTCACCGACTCGGCCCTCCGGGAACGCCTGCGGAGCGCGGGCCTCGCTCGAGCCGGGACCTTCAGCTGGGAGGAGACGGCTCGCCGGACGGCGGAGGTCCTGCGGCGGGGGAGCGGCTAGCGGCGACGTCGCGCCGTGCCGATCCGAGGACGCGCTGGATCGCCAGGCGCAGCTCGTCGTCCGAGCGCACCACCTCGTCGTCGGGACCGATCTGCTCGACCAACCCTCCCACGTCCGTGACGATCGCCGGGGTCCCCAGCGACCGTGCCCGCGCCAGCGCCCCGGAGGACCAGGCGCGGGTGTACGGAAGGAGGAGCCGGTCCGCCGCGCTCACCCAGGCGTCGAAGTCTTCGTCGGTCGGGAACCCCTCGAGGAACGTCACCCCGTCGGTGCGGTCGGCGAGCCCCCGCAGCTCCTTCGCGTACGCCACGTTCGTGGGGACGGCGTCTCGGACCGATCCGACGATCACGAGGCGTCCCGGTCCCTCGGATGCGGCGAAGGCTCGCACGGCCCGATCGAAGCCCTTCCACGGATGGATGAATCCGGCGCACAGGAGGAGCGGCTCGGACGGGTCGAGGTCGAGGTGTCGTCGGGCCGCTCCCCGATCGCGGAGACCTTCGACGCGGACGCCGTCCCGGTGATCCACGATCCGGGCGTCGACCTGCAAGCGGTAGTCGCGCTCGAACGCCCGATGCTCCGCGTTCGTGTGGAACAGGAGTCGAGCGTGCGCGAACGCCTGACGCAGGAGCACGTGGTCCGGGCGCCACCGGGTGGGCCGGTGGGCCTCGTGCACGAGGATCTCCGTTTGAGGGTGGCGGCGGACGAGGGAGAGAAGCCCGAGCGACGTGCGGATCTTCGAGAGAGCGGCGGAGGCTCCTGGCCGGTAGAACAAGCCCGGCTGGAAGTGGACGACGATGCGATCGAACGATGCCCCGCGCCGGGATGCCTCGCGGAACTCCCGTCCGCCGGCGAAGGGGACGCGGACGTCACCGTCGCCGTCAGGTGGCGAGATCACGGTGACGGCGTGGCCGTCCGCCCGGAACCGGAGGGCCTGCGCGTGCGCGTAGGCCCCGATCCCGCAATGCCGTGGAGGGTAGGACGAAACGATGGCGACCCGCATCGAGCACCCAGCTTAGCGGCCGCCTCGGTGGGGCTGGTCGGAGCCGCGGATGAGGAGGTCACCCGGCGCGATCGAGCAGCACCCGGAGCGGGAACACGACGGTGGCGCGGATCATCCTCGGCAGCCGCCGGGGCTCCAGCGCCAACCGCCAGGCCCACTCGAGTCCGATCTTCCGGAGCGCGGCGGGTGCGCGGCGGAGCTCGTCCGCCCACATGTCGAACGAGCCGCCGACGCCCATGACGATCCGAGCGGACGGAACGCCATCGGCATTGCGCGCGATCCATCGTTCCTGCTTCGGTGCACCGAACCCCACGAGAACGATCGCCGGCGAGCTGGCGGCCACGGCACGGGTGAGGTCCGGATCCCGCTCTTCGGGGCTGACCACCCCGTCCTCCGAGATCGGGACGCCTCCGCCGGCGACCGCGATCCGCACTCCCGGAAGCAACCGCATCCAGCGCTCGGCCGCGCGCTGGGCGACGCCGTCGCCGCCCCCCACGAAGACCATCGAGGCGCCGCGCTCCGCCGCGATCCGCACCAGGAGCTCGCCGATCTCCACACCCGGCCATCGCCGCATGCGGCGTCCGGCCCGGAGGCTCTCGATCATCGCGACACCCGTTCCATCCGGGAGGGCGAGATCGGCGGTCCGCAGGACCGAGGCGTACGTCGGGTCGGCCCGCGCGTGCAGGAGGATCTCGGGGTTCGGCGTGAAGATCCGGATCGCACGATCGCCGTCGAGCCAGCGGAGGCAGAGGTCTCGAAGCGTCGTCTCCGATGCGATGTGATCGAGCCGCACCCCGAAGATGCGCGACATCACGGGACGCCCGACGCCGTCACCATCGTCCGCTCGGGTCGGACGTCGGCGCATCGTCGCGTCCAGCACTCCTGGCGACCCATCCCGCGCACCGTATCGTGTGCACAGAGGACACGGCGATCAACCTGCCAGAGGCGATGATCGCGAGGGGCCCGAGGATCCCCGAGGAGAGCGGAACCCGGGCGCTCCCGCCCTCCGGTGTAGCCTGTCGCGCGATGGAGGACGATCGCTCGTCCACGGTCGCGCCGGGCTCGGAACCCTGGGAAGGAACCACCCGGGAGCTCGCTGCTGCGCTCCGGGACCTCGTGGCGCGCCTGCGGGAGGAACAGGGTCAGCCGCTCCCGGAAGCGGAGGCATTCCTCCAGTCGCCGTCCTCGATGCGACGCCGTCTCAAGACGCTCGTGTTCCGCACGACCCGACCCGCGACGCGACGCTACGACCGGCTCACGGCCGACCTGGCGACGATCGCGGGCGACCTCGCCGCACGGCTGGCCGAAGCGGAGGAGGTCATGCGGAAGGCGCGAGGTGACTACGAGCGGTTGGAGATGGAGCTCCGCGCCCTCTCACCCTCCGGAGCCGCGACCACGGGGAGCGCCGCGTGGACGGAGATCCCGGACGATTACTACTGGGCCTTCGAGCGACGCATGCGCGGCGCTGCGGGATCGATCGAGGATCGCCTCCGCGGCTACGAGGAGCTCGTCGTCCCGATCCGGGAGGCCGTCGGGACGACCGACGACCGCCGTCCCCGCTGGGTCGATCTCGGTTGCGGTCAGGGTGAGTTCTGCGCCTTGCTCGGGGAATGGGGCTGGGACGTGGAGGGCGTCGACGCGTCGCCGGACGCCGTCGAGGCCTGCCGAGCGCGCGGGATCGACGTGACGCTCGCCGACGTCCTCACCTATCTCGAGACGCGGGCGGACGACCCGGTCGGCGGCGTCAGCGCGATCCAGCTCATCGAGCATCTCCCGAGGCGGGCCTGGGTCCACCTCTTCCAGGAGATCCACCGTGCCCTCGCACCGGGCGGGGCGCTCCTCCTCGAGACGATCAACGGACAGAATCCCGACGCGATCGCCGACTACTTCGTCGCGGACGTCACCCATACGTGGCCGGGGCATCCGGAGACCCTGCGGCTGATGGCCGAGCACGCAGGCTTCGACGAGGTCCAGGTGCGGTTCCTCCACGAGGATCATCGCGGACGAGCGCAAGACGTGGCGATCTGGGCGGTCAAGGGATCCCCGTGACGAGGAACGAGGCCGGCGACGAGGGTCGAGGACCCGACGGCGGCAACCCGTCGGGCGTCCCGGACGACGTGACGGCCGCCCTCGCCCGCGAGGTCTACTGGGCCGAAGACGGAGCCTCGCGGCTCCCCGGCGACGCCCGCTCGCTCCGCGAACGACTGGACGCGTTCACGTATCAGATGAGGGCCGACCAGCGACAGGCCGTTCCCGTCGGCGAGACGTTCCTCGGCTCGGATGCCGGCTGGAAGCGCGGGCTCAAGCAGCTCGTGTGGCGCCTCACCCGGTTCTCGACGATGCGCTACGACCGGCTCCTCGCGGAACTCGCCGAGATGAACGGCGAGCTCGCGCGGCGCCTCGTGGCAACCGAGGAGGAGGTCTCCCGTCTGCGCCGCGAGCTCGACGATCGCGACGGTGATCGGCCGTGAGGGTCGCGGTCCTCCATCCCCAGACGGCGTTCACCCGTGGGGGCGCCGAGCTCCATACCGAGGCGTTGGTGGCCGCGTTGCGGGAGTCGGGGCACGAGGCCGAGGAAGTGACGATCGCGGGCAAGTGGTATCCGGCGACCGAGCTCGCCCATCAGATGGCCGTGTGGCGGAGCTTCGACATCTCCGAATCGAACGGCTTGAAGGTGGATGCCGTGATCGCCCTGAAGTTCCCCGCCTACCTCGCGGCCCACGAGCGGAAGATCGTGTGGCTGATCCATCAGCACCGCTCGGCCTACGAGCTCTGGGACCATCCGGACTTCGCCGACCTCTCTCGGCAGGAGGAGGGTCCGATGATCCGCAGGCTCGTGTGGAACTCGGACCGGCTCGGGCTCGGCGAGGCCAAGCACGTATTCACGAACTCGAAGAACGTCGCGGAGCGCCTGCGGACATCGCTCGGGCTGAAGGGCGATGTGCTGTACCACCGGTCGCCGGCGACCGAGGCACTGTTCGCGCGCGATCCCGAGGAGTTGGGCGACTACCTGTTCTATCCCAGCCGGCTGGAGATCCTGAAGCGGCAGTCGCTCGCGATCGATGCGATGCGGCACGTGACGACGCCGGTGAAGCTCGTCCTCGTCGGGCGGGGTCCCGACGAGCGCTCGCTCCGGGAGCGGATCGCCGCACACGGTCTGCAGGACCGGGTTCGGCTCGAGGTGGGCGTCTCCGATGAACGGCTGCACGAGCTGTACCGAGGGGCGCTGGGCGTCTACTTCGGGCCGTTCGACGAGGACTTCGGATACGTCACGACCGAGGGGTTCGCTGCCGCACGACCGGTCGTGACGCTCACGGACAGCGGGGGCCCACTCGAGTTCGTCCGCGACGAGGAGTCGGGGCTCGTCGCGACGCCCGAGCCGAAGGCGATCGCCGCGGCGTTCGACCGGCTCTGGTCCGATCGAGCAGCGGCGCGCGCCTGGGGACTCGAGGGGCATCGCCTCGTTCGCGAGACGGTGCCGGAGTGGCCCGCGGTCGTCGCGCGGTTGCTCGGATGAACCCTGCGATCCGCAGGCTCGCGGGACGGGTGGCGCGGCGCGTCGGTGTGCGACTCCGTGGGTCGGGCCGCCGGACGACCCGGCGCCGGGCGAACGGCCGGCTGGCGTTCGTCGGTCCCATGCCGCCCGCATCCACCGGGATCGCGTCGTACGACCGGGCGGTGATGGACGGACTCCGGCGCACCGGGTTCCTGCAGCGGCATCGCACCGACGTGATCTGGCCCGTGCGGTCCTCGCAGGACCGGAGGATCGCCGCCTACGACCTCGGGATCTACCAGCTCGGGAACAACGCGAGGTTCCACGGGCAGATCTACCGACTTGCGATCGCGTCGCCCGGTCTAGTCGTCCTGCACGACCTCGCCCTCGACGGGCTCGTCCTCGGCCTGGCGGCCGAGGGGGACCCGGCCGCGATCGCGGCCGCCCGCGAGGCCGCCGCCCTCCGCTCGCGGGTCACCGACCCCGACATGGCGATGCACGAGCCGTTGCGATCCGTGTGGTGCGCGGCCGTGGCCAGGGCGTCGCGCGGCATCGTGGTCCACTCCCCGTTCGGCAAGCGCTACCTCCGGTCCGTGGGTGTGCGCACCCCGATCTTCACGGTGCCGCATCCGGTCGTCGAGGACGAGACTGCGATGCGGCGCGCCGAGCCGCGCGCGAACGAGCTGCGCGCGATCCTCGAGGCGCGGGGTGCGCGCACGATCGTCGTCGCCCCCGGCGACGTGAACGAGGCGAAGTGCCTCCCCGCGCTCGTCGAGGCGATCGCCACCCTGCCCGGCGACGTGCACGCCGCCCTCGTGGGACGTCGGATCCCGGGGACCGACATCACCGCGGCGATCGAGTCCCACGGCATCGGGGATCGGGTCACCGCGCACCATGACGTCTCCGACGACGACTTCCGGGCCTGGCTCGTGGCTGCCGACATCGCGGTGGACCTCCGGTTCCCGCATCGCGGCGAGGTGAGCGGGTCACTGTCGATGGCGATGGTGGCAGGCATTCCCACGATCGTCTCGGCCACCGGCACGTACCTCGACCTCCCGGAGGAGCTCGTGGTGCGGGTCGCTCCCGGTCCGGCCGATCCCGCGGAGCTCGCTCGAAGGATCATCGAGCTCCGGAACGACCCCGACCGACGCGCGCGGGTCGGCGCGGCCGCGCGCGCCCACATGGCGGCGTTCCGCGACACGGATGCGACCGCCCGGGGCTACGAGGAGGCGATCGTGGCGACGCGCGCGATCGTCGCCGACCCCACCAGGCTGCTGCGCACGCGATGGGCGACGAGCCTGGCCGCGGTGGGCATCGACGACACCCTCGTGGAGGAGGGCTACGGCGTCTCCTACGCCCGGGCGCTCGAAAGCTTCGAACGAACGCCATGATCGTTCCGCGGTGCGGTGGAGGGCCGTTGCTAGACTCGCGACCGTCGCCCTGACCTGGGCGTTCGCCGCGAAGAGGAGCCTTGCCATCGCATCGACGGCCGCCGTCGTCCGCACGTCCGAGTCGCCCCATCTCCGGGTGGGACCGCGGCTCCGCGAGCTGCTCGCGCATCGCGAGGTGCTCGTCAACCTGATCCGCAAGGAGCTGAAGGTGAAGTACACCGCGTCGGTGTTGGGCGCCGTGTGGTCGCTCCTGAACCCGCTCGTCTTCCTGGCGGTCTTCTCCTTCGTCGTCGAGGTCTTCAACAACCCGGTCCCCGACTTCCCCGTGTTCCTGCTGTCTGGGCTCCTCGCCTGGAACTTCGTCGCGAACGCGCTGCAGGGAGGCTCGCGGTCCGTGATCGACAACGCCAACCTCGTCAAGAAGATGGCTTTCCCGCGGGAGATCCTTCCCCTCTCGTCGATCGGTGTCGCGCTGTTCGACTTCCTGCTCCAGTCCGCGGTCTTGCTGCTGATCATCGGGGTGTGGTGGGCCGCGGGACCTGGGCCCGGCTTCCACGTGCCGGAGCTGGCGCTCTATCCGCTCGCGATCGGGGTGCTGCTCGTGTTCACGGCATCGCTCACGTTCTGGGCCGCGGCGCTCAACGTGCGCTACCGCGACGTGGGTCATCTCCTGAACCTCGCGCTGCTCGTCTGGTTCTGGGCAACGCCGATCGTCTACCAGGGGTGGCTCGTCCAGCAGAAGCTCGAGACGATCCCGTTCCTCGGTCTCGACGTCTGGACCCTCTATCTGCTGAACCCGGTCGCCGTCATCGTGCTCGGGTTCCAGCGTGCGCTGTACTCGATCGTTCGACCCCTCGACGGCGGAGATCCGATCCTCCCGATCATGAGTCTGGGAGGGCTGGCCAGCATGCTGCTGGCGGTCCTCGCCGTCTCGACCCTCTTGCTCTATCTGGCGTGGGGTTCCTTCTTCCGGCGCTCCGGCGATTTCGCGGAGGAACTGTGACGAGCGCGGTCCAGATCGACGGCATCTCCAAGATGTTCCGGCTCTACCGGGAGCGCCCGACGTCGCTCAAGCAGCGTCTGCTGGTGTCCCGCTCCCGATCCGAGGAGTTCTGGGCGCTGCGCGACGTCTCGTTCGACATCGCGGAGGGGTCCTCGATGGGCCTGATCGGTCACAACGGTTCGGGGAAGACGACGCTGCTCAAGTGCATCGCGGGGATCCTCCGTCCCACGGCCGGCACGATCCGGTACCAGGGCCGCTTGGCGGCGCTCCTGGAGCTCGGCGCCGGCTTCCACCCCGATCTCACCGGCAGAGAGAACGTGTACCTGAACGCGTCGTTCCTCGGCCTCTCTCGACGAGACACCGACCGGATCTTCGACGACGTCGTGGCCTTCGCCGAGCTGGAGGACTTCATGGACAACCAGGTGAAGTTCTACTCGTCGGGGATGCTCGTGCGGCTCGGGTTCGCCGTCGCCGTCCACGTGGATCCGGAGGTGCTCCTGATCGACGAGGTCCTGGCGGTGGGCGACGAGTCCTTCCAGCGACGTTGCCTCGATCGCGTGCGGCGGTTCCAGGCCGAGGGCCGCACGATCGTGTTGGTGACGCACGCGCTGGATGTCGTCCGCGATGTGTGCGACGAAGCGGTGATGCTGGAGCATGGCGTGCTGCACGCGATCGGGTCGCCCGACGACGTCGTCCGCACGATGCGGCACCGGATGCTGAGCGACGATCCGACCTTCGTGCCCGAGGAGGGGAGCCGCGAGGTCGAGATCTCCGGCGTCGTGATCGAATCGGACGGCGGGCTCCGGGACACGGTGCGGCCGGGCGAGGGGTTCACGATCGCCATCGACCTGCAGGCTGACAGACCGGTCGACGATCCGGTGGTTGCGTTCTCCGTCGTCTCCGTGGCGACGAACCACGCGGTGCTGGAGGGTGGGACGTCGGACCTCGGCGTCACGGTGGGTCGCGTATTCGGCAAGAAACGGGTCCGCTTCCGGGTTCCACCCGCCCCGTGGTCGAGCGGCACCTACTTCGTGACGGTCGGTCTGGACTCCGCCGATGGTCGTCTGTTCCACGTGCAGACCCAGCACTACCCGCTCACGGTCCCGGACCTCGACCACGCCGTCCATGCGCTCTCGGTTCGGCCGACCGTGGAGGTCGAGGACCTGTGAGCGGCGACCGCCCCGATGCGACCACGGATGGTCGCACCGGCACCGATCCCACCCACACCACTCTCAGGGAGACGAGTCATCTCATGTTGATCGCGCTCATCCTGCTCTCGGTCGTGCTCGCCGCCGTCGCACAGCTCACGTTGAAGCACGGCATGGATCAGGTGGCTGAAGGGACCGGCGTCCTCCGCTTCGGCGCCGAGTCCCTGCGCGACGTGGTGACGACACCGGCCGTCTGGGCCGGCCTCCTCCTGTTCGGCCTCTCCGCGGGTGTTTGGCTGGCGGTGCTCTCGCGCGTGTCGCTCTCGTTCGCCTACCCGTTCGCATCGCTCACGTACGTCCTGATCCTCCTGGCCGATCGCTTCGTACTCGACCAGGAGATACCCGCGCTGCGCTACGCCGGCGTCGTCTGCATCGTCGTCGGGATCGTCCTGGTGGCGCAGACCCGCCACGCATGAGGTCCTGCCGGAGGCGGGCCGCGTGAAAGCCGTCGTGCTCGTGGGTGGTGAAGGAACGCGGCTCCGCCCGCTGACGGAGACCACGCCGAAGCCGCTCCTCCCGCTGGTGGATCGGCCGATCCTCGATCACGTGCTCGACCATCTCGTCGCCCACGGCGTGGGGGAGGTGATCATGTCGTCCCCGTACCTCGAGGAGACGTTCCATCCGTTCATCCGCGCGAGGCGAGGCGAACCTGCGATCACCTGGATCACGGAGCGGGAGGCCCTCGGGACCGGGGGTGCCGTGGTCAGCGCGCTCGACAGGCTGGGCGACGCGCCCTTCTTCGCACTGAACGGTGACGTCCTGACCGACCTGGATCTCAGCGCCATGCTGGCGAGCCATCGCGAGCGAGGTGCCGCGGTCACCATCGCCCTCCATCGCGTCGAAGACGCCCGGCCGTTCGGGCTCGTTGAGTCAGATCCGACCGGCCGGGTGCGGGGATTCCGGGAGAAACCACCTCAGGCCATCGCCGGCACCATCAACGCCGGCACCTATGTCCTCGAGCCCTCGGCGCTCGACAGCTGGCCGCGACAGCGCTACCTGTGGATCGAGGGTGAGGTCTTCCCGACCATGATCGGGCACGGCACTCCCATGTTCGGGTTCGACGACGATGCCTATTGGCTCGATCTCGGCACTCCAGAGCAGTACCTGGGGGCGCATCTCGACCTCCTTCGGGGCTTGGTACGAGGGAGATCGTACGAGGCACCATGGATCGGCCCGCGCGCCCGGGTGGATCCCGCCGCGCGCCTGGGGAGATGGTGCGTCGTCGGGCCGGCAGCCACGATCGCGTCGGGATCGCAAGCGGAGGATTCGGTGATCCTCGCCGGGGCGATCGTCGGTCCGGATGCGGTGATCGCTGGATCGATCCTGGGCCCCGACTCGGTCGTCGGGGAGGGTGCATCGCTCGTCGGGTGCGTGCTCGGAGTGGGCGCTCAGGTGCCCGCCGGCGTATCGCTCGAGGGTGCGCGTGTGTCGGGGCTCGCCTCCCGGCCGTAACGCGTTCCGTCGGCCATCGCCCGCGGCGAGGCCCTAGGATGCCCGGCGTGCCCCAGTCCCGCAACTGGTCCCTCAAGAAGAGGCTCGGCGACCGTGTGCAGCGGATCAGCGTGCTGACCGAGGCCGCGGGGCGGCAGACCGGTCCGCCTCCCGACCTCGACGGTGCGGCGACCGTCGAGACCGACTGGGGTCCGCTGTTCATCGACGCGGGCGACGACGTGATCCGTCCGGCCATCGAGGAGCACCGCATCTGGGAGCCGGGGGAGACGGAACTGCTCCTGGGATGGCTGCGGCCCGGGATGACGTTCGTCGATATCGGCGCGCACGTCGGCTACTACACCGTCCTCGCCGCGCGCCGGGTGGCACCCGGCGGGCTCGTCTTCGCCTTCGAGCCGTCGCCGCGCAACTACGAACTCCTCCTCGCCAACGTCTGGCGCAATGAACTGACCAACGTTGCCTGCTTCCCGTGGGCGGTCACCGATCGAAGCTCCTTCGTGGATCTGTTCGTGAACGAGCACAACACCGGCGACAACAGGATGTTCGGCGAGGGTCCCGGGATCCGCGTTCGATCCGTCGCTCTCGATGCGATGCCGCAGATCCGACCCCCGATCGACATCGTGAAGATCGACGTGCAGGGCGCGGAAGAGGCGGTGATCGCCGGGATGCGCGGGCTGTTGGCGAGATCTCCCGCCGCTCGTGTCACGCTCGAGTTCTGGCCGTTCGGCCTGCGGGCCCTCGGTCGCGATGCGCGAGGTGCGCTCGAACACTACCGATCCCTGGGCTATCGCCTGCAGGTGCAAGACCCGGAGCGGCCCGGGGTCGAGGACTGGACGGACCAGCAGATCCTCGACCACTGTGCGAGGAACGATGGCGAGCTGCATACGAATCTCGTGCTGACCCGATCGAGAGGCTGAACCGGAACGTGCCGGATGTGGCTCGCGCTCAACCGCATGGCCGCCTCGACCGATGCGTGTAGGGTGACCGACTCGACCTTGGGGAGCCCGAAACTTCGACGTGCTCGCGTGCTCGTGACGACCCTGGTGGTCGTCATGATGCTGTCGATCGGTGCTGTCGCCCAGGCGGTCGACACGTTCCGCTTCCACGGGTCCGGCTACGGCCACGGCATCGGGATGTCCCAGTGGGGCGCCAACGGGTTGGCGCAGGAAGGCTGGTCGCACCGGAGGATCCTCGAGCACTTCTACTCGCGCACCCGTGTCGTGACCTCCTCGACGCTACCGAAGAAGCTCCGGGTGGGACTCACCGCCGGCCGTCCGAAGATCCACCTCGGCGCCCGGAGCGGGCCGGTCCAGTTGTGGCTGGATGGACCCGGTCAGACCTTCGTCGCGAAGATCCCGTCCGGGAAGACGTGGTCCGTCTCGGCCGCGCCGGCCGACCGCAAGTACACGATCCGCGACGACACGCGCGCCTTGGTCGGTGGGGTCCGGTGGGGCGGTCCCGCCCGACCGCTGTTCGCCACGTTCGCCGGGACGGGCGCCCGAGCCTTCGTCCCCGAAGCCGACGATGTGTGGCATCAGGGATACGCGTACGCCTATGGGTTCCTCGAGTTCGATCTGACCGGATGCGCCGATCGCTGCGTGGAGCGCCTCACGATCGAGCTCCCGTTCGAGGCGTACCTCCGTGGGATGGGGGAGATGCCGAGCAGCTGGCCGGCCGCCGCGCTGCGGACCCAGGCCGTGGCCGCGCGGACGTTCGCCACGTACAAGATCAAGCGGTACGGGCTGCGGAGCGATTGCGACTGTCATCTCCTCGATGGCTCCGGCGACCAGGTCTACGTCGGGTGGAACAAGGAGAGCGGGCCCGACGGCGACCGCTGGGTCGCCGCGGTGGTCGACACCCGCGGAGAAGTCGTCACGTATCAGGGATCCGTGATCCAGGCGTTCTACTCCGCGTCGGACGGTGGCTACACCGAGGACGTGGAAGACGTGTGGCACGGCGGGAATCCGGCCTACGCGATCCCGTACCTCCGCGGCGTCTGTGATCCGGGGGAGTACACGTCCGCGAACCCCTGGACGGACTGGACGAGGACCTTCACGGCGTCGAGCTTGTCGTCCCGCCTGGCCCCGTACACGGGCGGCGTCGGCACGATCAAGCGATTCACCAACGTGCGGCGAGGCGTCTCGGGACGCATCGTCCGGGCGACGGTGCGAGGGACCGGTGGCTCCGCCTTCGTCGAGGGGGATGAGCTGCGGCGCGCGCTGGGGTTGCCGGACGGCCGGGTCTGGATCAACACGAACCGCACGATCGTGGGCGCGGTCCGAGCGAAATACGACGCGCTGATGTGCCGGCCCGGCTTGCCGAAGTCTCCCGTGCTCGCGCTCGCTCACGGATCCCGTCAGCTCTTCCAACGCGGAGGGATCTACCGCAACGGCCAGGTCGACCTCACGATCTGGCTGAAGGGAGCCATCCAGTCCGAGTACGAGGCGGCAGGCGGCGCACGAGGCCGTCTGGGACTGCCCGTCTCTGACGCGGTGTCGGTCCAGCGCACGTCTGCGGCGAGCGCCTGCTCCGCCTGCCGCCGGATCATCCTCGAGTCCGGGCGGATCTACTTCAAGCCCGGCGTCGGGGCGCACGCGCTCTGGGGACCGGTGCTGTCGGCCTATCTGAACCAGGGAGGGACGCGGAGCGCGCTCGGATACCCGACGACGCGCGTGCGCCTGGTGAACGGGGCCCGGTGGGCGTCCTTCGAGCACGGCACGATCGCGTGCGCGAGCGGCAGCTGCGACGTCAGCGCCGGCTGAGGCTCAACACGGGGAGATCCCGTTCTCGGGTGCATCTCCTGTGCACTCGAACCCCGTGACGAACCCGTTCACGATCGTGGCGGCCGCCGCCGGCGTGAGGGCCGTCTCGCCGGCCGAGACGGGGCAGGCCTGTCGGTAGTTCCAGGCCGTCAGGGTGAGCGCCGTCTGCGGTGTGAGGGTCGGGTACGGAGCGAGGAACGTTGCGTTGCTCTTGGAGGCGATGTCCGCGAGCCGGTCGACCACGGCCTGGGGCAGCCCGCCGTCGGCCTCCGGGAGGTAGTACACGAACACCGCCCCGTGTTCCAGGGCGTGGACGGCGAGGGTCTCCTCGAAGGGAGCGTCGAAGACCTTGGGATCATCGGGGGGCTGCGAGCCGTTGTGCTTCCCGGACGTCGCGGGCGGATCCGGGTACGTGATGGTTTCGCCCCGGGCCAGGTGTCTCTGCGCCGGCGTCAGGTCGGGCCGTTGTTCGGGGACCGTGCAGCCGGCCTCGCTCGCGGCCAGGACCGCGGTCTCCGGGATGTCGTCCGGCCCCTGGAAGGTGCGGAACAGCGTGATCGCCGCGACGGCGGCGACCGCGATCCCCGCCGAGGTGAGCGTGCGACGGAGCGACGCCGCCCGCCGCGCGCGACGGCGCTCCGCCTCGCGGAGCCGCCTGGCTTCCTCCTTGCGATCGCGCCGCTCGAGGTTGGCGCCTCCTCGCGCAGCCTGCGGGCGTTCCGAGGCCGGATGGCGCGGTCGCTTCTTCTTCTTGGCCATCAGGTCCCCTCGATCATCCCAGCGAGGCCCCCGGCTCGGGGGCGACGCCCGCGTACTCCCGGTCCTCCGCGGTCGGGAAGCTGAACTGCGACGTGAAGTCGAACGCGACCGCGAGGTCGATGCTCGCGCACGAGCGGAGCCGATGCCACGACACCAAGGCCATCTCCGTGCCTTCCGGGAGGATCCCTGCTTGGTCGCCGAGGAAGTCGTACGGCGCGACGATCACGCGGTCCTGGCCGATCTGCGCGTCTTGGAGACGCCGGTCGTAGAAGTCGATGATCCTGGCGGTCCTCCCGGCGGGGGCGGCCGGGTCGTACCACACGATCGTTGCGCCGTGCTCGAGCGAGTGGATCGCTTGGAACAGCTGCGGCAGGGTCAAGGAGTTGTACACGCCTGCCGGCAGCGGAACGTCGGCGTGCGGCCCGGACGCGGGCGGGATCGTCGGATACGACGAGAGCGATTCGATCTGGCCCGTGGTCATGTGGGACCGGTCGTTCTCCGCAGGGTTGTAGTCCGGGGTCGTTTCGACCTCACCGCACCCTGCCTCCGTGGCGGCCGCCGAAGCCCGCTGGAGGAGCTGCGCGGGCTCCGGGAAGTCGCCGCCCGAGGGGAGCAGCGTCGCGGCGACGACGACCGCCGCGATCACGGCCCCACCGGCCGCGATCCCGATGGTGCGGGCACGGCGTTTCGACGCCAGCTTCCGCTGGAGTTCCTCACGTTCGCGCCGCGCCTGCTCCTTGCGCTCGGCCTTGGTCAGCCGCCGGCCTTCGCCCGGCCTTCGGGGCGCATCGTCGCTCAATCAGGTGCCTCACGCATGGGGTCGCGGAAGCTTACCGGCCGTACCGGTCGTGCATGGGAAGGCCCGTCTTGCGGCGGCGAGGCTGCGGGCCTATCCTGCTCGCGCCTTCCCCCGTGAGCACGACCGGCCAGCCGGCCGAGGAGGGAGGGCGCGTGTCAGACACCAAGCACGACCAGGTCGTGAGGGTGCCCGCGGCGGAGCAGCGCAGCGGTCTCGATCGCTTCTTCAAGGTGTCGGAGCGAGGTTCCACGATCCGCATCGAGGTCGTCGCCGGGATCACCACCTGGCTCACGATGGCCTACATCCTGTTCCTGAACCCGCAGATCCTGGGGTTCGCCGCGGTGCCCGCCCTGCAACCGCTCGGACTCCCGTTCGGGGCCGTCCTCACCGTGACGGCCCTGGTCGCCGGGATCGCCACGATCGCGATGGGGCTCTGGGCGAACTACCCGTTCGCGATCGCATCCGGATTGGGGCTGAACGCGTTCGTTGCGTTCACGCTCGTGGCCGGCGAGGGGCTGAGCTATCAAGAAGCGATGGGTGTGATCGTCGTGGAGGGACTCGTGATCACCCTCCTGGTCCTCACCGGGCTCCGGAACGCGATCGTGAACGCGATCCCGATGGACCTGAAGCGTGCCATCGCGATCGGCATCGGTCTGTTCCTCACGGTCATCGGGCTCGTGAACGCCGGTGTCGTCGTGCGTGGTGAGGGAACCGTGGTGGCGCTGAGCAACAACCTGACGACGCTCCGGATGCTGGCGTTCGCGATCGGCCTCGCGTTGGCCTCCATCCTCGTCGTGCGGAGGATCCGAGGCGGTCTGTTGATCGGGATCGTCGCGACCACCGTGATCGCGGCGATCATCAACGCGATCTGGGGCGACAACGCGATCTGGGACGCGGTCGGCCCGGGGATCGCGCAGGTGCCGGACTCCATCACGTCGTCACCCGACTTCAGCCTCGTCGGCGACTTCTCGTTCGGCTTCTTCTCGACGCTGGGGGTCGTGGCGGCGATCGCGGCGGTCGTGACGGTCATGCTCTCCGACTTCTTCGACACGATGGGAACGGCGGTCGCGTTGGGCGACGAGGCGGGGCTCCTCGACGACGAGGGCCGGCTCCCCAACATGAACCGCGTCCTGCTGGTCGACTCGTTGGCGGCGGCGGCCGGCGGCGCGGCGAGCGCCTCGTCGAACACGACCTTCATCGAATCGGCGGCGGGCATCGGCGAAGGTGGGCGTACCGGACTCGCCTCCGTGGTCACCGGGGGCCTGTTCCTCCTGTGCATCTTCCTGTCTCCTCTCGCGGGGGTGATCCCGCCCGAGGCGACGGCGCCGGTCCTCGTGATCGTCGGGTACTTCATGATGCGGGGGATCGGCGAGATCGACTGGCGGGACCCGGCGATCGGGATCCCCGCGCTCCTCACGATCGGCCTGATGCCGTTCACGTATTCGATCACGAACGGCGTCGGGGCCGGATTCGTCGCCTACACAGCGATCAGGCTGATGCAGGGCAAGGCTCGAGACGTGCACCCGTTGCTCTACGTCGCCACCGCTGTCTTCCTCTGGTACTTCCTCCGAGGAACGTTCGCGTAGACGGTCGGGGGCGGGGCTCTCAGGCCCCGCCCGCCGGCATCGCGCCGACCGCCACCACACCGATCGGGCGCTGATCCGGATCGAGGGTGAGCGCCGCACGCACGCGCTCCGGTTCGAGGACGCGGCCCGCGTCCCAGGACCACGCGAGGCCCTGCGCGTGCAGGGCGACCAGGAGCGACCGGATCGCCGCGCCGGCGGTGAGAAGGGTCACGTGCTCGGGGGTGCCGAGCGCCGCCACACAGGGAACGATCAGGGCAGGAGCCGTCCGGAGGGCATCGTCGGGGTCCTCCACGACGGCGAGCAGCCGGCGCCGCGCAGCGGTCGAGTCCACCGCGACGAAGGAGCACGCCGCGGCGCCGAGGGACGCGCTCGCGACCGCCAAAGCGTCTTCGAGGACGGCTCGAGGCACGTCTCCGGAGCCGAACACGCTGCTCGGACCGGAGGAGGCGAGGGCCATCGCGACGGATTCCCGGAACAGGTCGTCGGCCGGTGCGCGGACGAGGTCGCGCGCGGCTCCCGACGGCGCGTCCCCGATCGCCAGGTCCAGTCCCCGGACGAGCGCCGCCGGGACCCGCGCGGTCTTCGTCATCACCAAGCCGCTCGCCGCCGCCACCGCGTCGGCGAGCGCCACGACCGTGGTCTCCAACACGGTGCCGTGGTCGTCGACGGTCCCTCTGAGGTCGCGCACCGCAGGCATGCCGGCGCAGCCGATCGCGACGTCGACCACCCCGTCGCGCCAAGGTCGGCCGAACGTGTCGGTGACCACCACGCCCAGCCGCGCGAGGCCGAGGCGAGCGACCAGCTCCTTCTGCAGGCGCTCGGCGCTCGCATCCGGATCCTCGGGGAGCAGGGTGAGGAACCCGGGGGCGACGTTCGATGCATCGACCCCCGCGTTCGCGCACACCAGCCCGTGCTTGGTCCGCGTGATCAGCAGGTCCCCCCGGCGGGCGACGACGGCCACCGATTCCCGGGCCACCCACGAGGCGCGATCGACGCCGGGGACGATCCGTCCCTCCGCCTTCGAAACGACCTTCTGCGTGATCGCCACGACATCGCCCTCGCTCGCCCGGTGCCGGCGGAGCGACGGCTCGAGCAGTGAGGCGAGATCGTCGCCGGGTTCCACCTCCGGGAGCCCCTCGAGCGGGATCAGCTCGATCGTCATGTCAGGATCGCCAGCGCGGTCCTCGCCACCTGCTCCGCGACCTCGTCGTCGCGCATCACCGTGTCGGTGACGGCGACCCGTGCGCCGACCTCGTCTTCCACCCGCGTGCGCAGCCCGGCGTCTTCCCCGTCGATCACCCAGGCGTCCAGGAGGTCGTCGTACGCGCGAGCGGCGCCCACCGCCGAGACCTCGAGCCCGACCACCGGCATCAGCCGGTCGGCCATCCCGGCGAGCGGCCGCCCGCCGACGATCGGGGAGACCCCCACGACCGGCCTCGCGGCGACGGCCGCGCGCACACCGGGGACGGACAGGATCGGGCCGATCGAGACGACCGGATTCGAGGGGCAGATCACGACGGCGTCTGCAGCCCCGATCGCGTCGAGCACGCCGGGGGCCGGGGACGCCCGCTCGGCGCCCTCGAAGCGGATCGCCTTGACGTCGTCGCGGGCGCCGCGCCTGACCCAGTACTCCTGGAAGTGGAGGTCTATCTGCCGGCCCTCCGCCACCACGTCGAATCGTGTCTCCACGCGGTCCTCGGTCATCGGGACGATCCTGGCGCGGATCCCGAACCGTTGGGCGATCCGTGCGGTGACGCCGGACAGCGACATGCCGTCGGCCAGCGAGCGGGTCCGGAACAGGTGCGTCGCCAGGTCGAGGTCGCCCAGCCCGAACCACGCGGCGTCGGGATCGAAGGTCCGGAGCTCCTCGGTCGCGCGGAAAGTCTCGTCCCGCCGGCCCCACCCGCGCTCCCGGTCGAACGCGTCGCCGAGCCAGTACGTGACCGAATCGAGATCAGGGCACACCCGGAGCCCATGTACGTCGATGTCGTCGCCGGTGTTCACGACCGCGGTGACGTCGGCGTCCGACTCGGCGCGCACGAGTCCGCGCAGGAACTTCCCCGCACCGACACCCCCCGCGAGCGCGACGACCTTCACGAGCGCAGAGCGTAGTAGCCTCCCGCCGTGGCGGCCGCGACGACGCACGCTCTGCGGCGCGCGCTGGCGCGTGCCGAGCAGGGGAAGGCCATGTCCGTGCCCGAGGCCGCCGAGCTGATGACCGCTCGAGGGGCGGACCTCGAACGCCTGGCGGAGATCGCAGGACACCTTCGGGATCTCGGCTCGAGGGATCTCGTCACGTACTCGCGGAAGGTCTTCGTGCCGCTGACGATGCTCTGCCGCGATCACTGCCATTACTGCACGTTCGCGAAGCCACCGGCGAAGCTCGACGCGCCCTTCCTCGCGCCCGAGGAGGTGCTCGCCATCGCCCGCGGGGGACGGGAGCGTGCGTGCAAGGAAGCGCTCTTCACGCTGGGCGATCGACCGGAGGAGCGGTACGAGGTCGCCCGGGCCTGGCTCGCGGCCCGCGGGTACGGTTCGACGCTCGAGTACGTGCGTGCCTCGGCGATCAACGTGATCGAGGAGACCGGGCTCTTGCCGCATCTGAACCCGGGGGTCATGAGCTACGAGGAGCTCGCCCGGCTCCGCCACGTGAGCGCGTCGATGGGGCTCATGCTGGAGACGTCATCGGAGCGGCTCTCCCGACGCGGGGGCGCGCACTTCGGTTCACCGGACAAGCTTCCCGCCGTTCGGCTGCGGACGATCGAGGACGCCGGGCGCCTCGCGATCCCGTTCACCACCGGCATCCTCGTCGGGATCGGGGAGGACTCCTTGGAGCGCGCCGCGTCGGTGTTCGCGATCCGCGACCTGCACCGGCGCTACGGGCATATCCAGGAGGTGATCGTCCAGAACTTCCGAGCGAAGCCGAGCACCGCGATGGCGAGCGCTCGTGAGCCGGACGCCGAGGAGTTCCTGGCCGCGGTTGCCACCACGCGGGTCCTCATGGGTCCGCACGTCGGCGTCCAGGCACCTCCGAACCTGTCGGATCCCGAGCAGCAGCTCCGACTCCTCGATGCCGGGATCAGCGACTGGGGTGGTGTGTCGCCGCTCACCCCCGACCACGTGAATCCGGAGCGGCCGTGGCCCGCGATCGAGGCGCTGGCCGCCACCACGGCGGCTCGCGGTAGATCACTCCGCGAGCGACTCACGATCCATCCGCGCTTCGCCCTCGACCCGGATCACTTCCTGGCCGGCAAGATGCGCCTGCCGGTCCAGGCGCTGCTCGACGGCAGCGGCCTGGCGCGCGAGGGCGTCGCCCCGGAACCCGCTGCCTGGCAAGACCCCGACGTGACGTGGAAGCCGCGGGTGATCGATCTCACGTTCGCGAAGGGCCCCGAGGCCGGTCTGCGGGCGGACGCGGAGGCGGTGTACGGGGAGATCTCCTCCGAGGACGCCGTCACGGTGGCGTGGGCGGCGCGGACGGTGGTGCCCATGCGACTCGGCGCGGAGATCCGCCAGGCCCTCCGCAAGGCGGAGCGCCATCGCCCGATCTCCGATGCCGAGGCCCTCGCCCTCTTCCAGGCCGAGGGCGCGGACCTGGACGCCCTCCGTACGGTCGCCGACGGCCTCCGGCAGGAGGCCGTCGGCGACGTGGTCACCTACGTGATCAACCGGAACATCAACTTCACCAACGTCTGCTACGTGGGGTGCCGGTTCTGCGCGTTCGCGCAGCGCGAGGTCGACCCGGAGGCCTACACGCTCACGCTCGGAGAGGTGGCCGACCGGGCGGAGGAAGCGTGGGCCGACGGGGCCAGCGAGGTGTGCATGCAGGGTGGGATCCATCCCGATCTGCCCGGGTCCTTCTATCTAGATCTGCTCGATGCGGTGAAAGCGCGTGTCCCGGGGATCCATGTCCACGCGTTCAGCCCGATGGAGATCCTCAACGGGGCCACGAAGATGGGTCTCTCGTTCCGCGAGTTCCTGACGGCCTGCAGGGATCACGGACTCGGAACGATCCCCGGAACGGCCGCCGAGATCCTCGACGATGACGTGCGCTGGCTCCTCACGAAGGGGAAGCTTCCGGCCGACACGTGGGAAGAGATCGTGCGGACCGCCCATGACGTCGGGATCCGGAGCTCCTCGACGATCATGTTCGGACACGTGGACGCGCCACCGCACTGGGTCGCGCACCTGCGCCGGATCGCCGCGATCCAGCGGGACACGGGAGGGTTCACGGAGTTCGTCCCCCTTCCGTTCGTGCATCGGAACGCGCCGATCTACCTCGCAGGTCACGCCAGGCCTGGTCCGTCCCAAGCCGACAGTCTCCGCGTGCACGCGGTCGCACGGATCCTCCTCGACGGAGTTATCCACAACGTGCAGGTCTCGTGGGTGAAACTCGGCATCGAGGCCTCGCAGGAGATCCTGCGGTCGGGCGCGAACGACTTCGGTGGCACGTTGATGGAGGAGACGATCAGTCGGATGGCGGGCTCCGGATGGGGCATCAGGATGACACCCGCCGAGTTCGACGACGCGATCCGTTCGATGGGTCGCACGCCGGGCGTGCGGACGACGACGTACGATCGGATCGAGACGAAAGCCGCCTCCTGACCGCGGTCCGTCAGTCTCACTGACCGTTCTCGTCAACTCGGTTGACCACACAGTTTCTTCTCCGAAGGGGTTGCACTCGCGCTTCCGCTTGGGGACGATTACTCGAGATGAGGGTCGAGGCAGAGAATCACCTGAAATTCCCTCTTGCCAGGGAGGCGGTTCTTCCCTCAGAATCACATGGATGTGATTTGGGGGGGAGAGCAGCGTGCATCACTACATCCCATGGCAGGAACGGGCGAGGTGCCGAGACCACGACCCTGAGGTCTTCTTCCCCGAGAAGGGGGGATCGTCCAGGGAGGCCAAACGCATCTGCTCGGAATGCCCCGTTCGGATCGAGTGCCTCAACTACGCGCTTCGCCGCGACGAGCGGTACGGCGTGTGGGGCGGGATGAGCGAACGGGAACGGCGGCGCCTCAAACGGATGGCGTCGTAGGCGCAGGATCCTTCGTTCATCACGGAGGAAAGGGGGACGGGAATGGCAGCACGGAAGACAGCCGCGCGGAAGCGGCCCGCCGCGAAGAAGTCGGCGGCTCGCAAGCCGGCGCGCCGGAAGACGGCAGCCAAGAAGACGGCGGCCCGGAAGCCGGCACGTCGGAAGACCGCAGCCAAGAAGACCGCAGCCCGGAAGCCGGCACGTCGGAAGACCGCCGCCAAGAAGTCGGCGGCCCGCAAGCCGGCCCGGAGGAAGACCGCAGGGCGCAAGAAGACAGCCGCACGCAAGCCGGCCCGCAAGAAGGCCACGGCTCGCAAGAAGACCGCGGCCCGCAAGCCGGCACGTCGCAAGAAGACAGCCGCACGCAAGCCGGCTCGCAAGAAGGCCACGGCTCGCAAGAAGACCGCGGCCCGCAAGCCGGCTCGTAGGAAGAGCGCAGCGAAGAAGCGCTGATCGCGAGCTCGTCGCATCTCGAAGGGGGGCGGAGACGCCCCCCTTCCCTATCCCGCTATCTCTCCTCCCGAAGGACCCGCTGCTAGGCTCCCGCCGCGCCGTAGGGCGCCCACCCGCATGACCTTGCCAGCCGCAACCCTCGCGTCCACCGGCACGGCCACCCCAAGCGTGCTCGCGCTGCTCGTGGTCGAGGCCGGGGCTGCCCCATGGCTACGCGATTGTCTGCTCTCGCTGGCGAACCAGTCCTACCCTCGCCTCGGCGTTCTCGCGGTCGACGACGGAGCCGACGAGGAGTCCCGGGAGCTGCTCGATCGCTCGCTCGGCCCGCGACGCGTCCTACGGAACGAGCGGCCGCTCGGAGCCGTCCGTGCGGTTCGCGCGGCGCTCGACCGTCCGATGGCGAAAGGTGCCGACTTCATCCTCATCGTCGAGTCGACGGCGTCGCTCGACCGGGATGCCGTCGGTCGACTCGTGGAGGCCGCCGTCGGGATCGGCGTCGAGGACGTGGGGGTCGTGGGTGCCAAGATCGTCGACAAGGACGATCCGCGTTCGTTGCGCGATATCGGCCGCTCCTCTGACCGCTTCGGCCATCCCGCATCCGCGCTGCAGCCGGGCGAGATCGATCAGGGACAGTTCGACCGAGTCCTCGAGGTCCTCTGCGTCTCGTCGTCGGCGATGCTGATCGCGCGAGAAGCGTGGGAGCGGGTCGGGGTGTGGGACGAGCGCCTCGATCGCGCGCATGCCGATCTCGACCTCTGCTGGCGGATCCGGGTCGCCGGCTACCGAGTGGTGATGACGCCGCTGGCGCGGGTGCGCGTCGCCGGAACGGCGGAGGGAGCATCCGATGACCGCGACGGCGGTCCGAGCCGACGGTACGAGGAGGATCGTGCGGCGATCACGGCGATGCTCAAGAACTACGGGCTCCTGTCGCTCGCCTGGCTCGTGCCCGCCGCCCTCCTGATGGGGGTGATCCGCATCGCCTACCTCTCGGTCGCCCGCCGCTTCGAGGAGGCCGTCGACGTCGTCGCGGCCTGGTGGTGGAACGTCGCGCACCTCCCCGGCACGGTGTCGCGGCGACGGCGCATCCAGAAGGCGCGGCGGGTCGGCGATCGCTCGCTCCGTCGCTTCATGGAGTCGGCGGGCGTGCGATCGCCTCGGTGGTTCGCGACGGCCGAACGCATCCTGGAGGAGCAGCGCGCGATCGACGAGGCGGACGAGGGCGAACCGATCCAACGGCGGTTGCGGGACCGAACCGCTTCACTGGTGGGGACACACCCCGTGATCGTCGGAACGCTCCTCGCGATCGTCGTGGGCGCGGTCGCCGTGCGCGAGCTGGTCGCGCTCGACGTGCTTGCCGGAGGAGCGCTCCCCGCGTTCCCCGCACGGGCCGGCGATCTGATCGGCGAGCTGGCGTCCGCGGTCCGCTCGACGCCGCTCGGGGGCCCGCTCGCTCCCTCCCCAGCCGTCGGGGCATTGGGCGCGCTCTCGTTCGTGGCGTTCGGGGACCCGTCCACCGCACAGAAGGCCATCCTCCTCGCGGGACCTCCGTTGGCGGCGATCCTGATGTATCGGGCGGCCGTCCGCCTGTCGGTGCGTCCCGGCCCGGCGGTCGTCGTGGGAGCGGCCTACGGTCTCGGCGCACTGACGCTCTGGTCGTTCTCCGAGGGACGGATCGGCCTGTCGATCGCGATCGCCGTGCTGCCGGCGGCGGCGGAGCGCGTGGAAACGGCGTTCGCCCGAGGAGAGCCTCCCGGCGACCGGCAACGGTTCGTCGCGGGAACGGCGGTGACGCTCGCCGTCGGGGTTGCCGCCTACCCCGGATTCGTCCTCGCGATCGCGACGCTCGTCGCGGTGCGCGTGTGTCTGGGCCCATCGCGCGCGCGGGGACTCCTCCTGATGTCGCTCGGTGCGATCGGAGCGGCCGTCCTCTTGTTCCCCTTCGTTCCGACGCTGCTCACCGACGGGGGACGCGCGCTCGCCTCCCTGGTGGGCACGACAGAGCCGGAGCGGCTCGGGCGACTGGCGATCGGGCCCGGGCCCGGAACCTGGTCGATCGCGGCCTTCCTCCCGATCGGCGCCGCTCTTGGCCTCGGACTCGTCCGCGGACCCTTGCGCGGCCCGGCCGGGCGCGCCGCCGTCGCGGCGGGCGCCGGCCTGCTCCTCTCGTGGCTGGCGGCGGCGAACTATCTTCCTCCCGGGCTCTCGAACCCACCGGCGTACGCGGCGCTCGCTGCCGTGTCCATGGCCGGTCTGATCGGGTTCGGGCTCACGTCCTTCACTGGCTCGCTCCGCCTCGAGGCGTTCGGACTGCGCCAGGTGGCCGGTGCCGTGCTGGCCGCCGTACTCGGCGCCGGCCTCCTCCTGCAATCCGTGGCGGTCATGGCCGGGACCTGGGGTGTCGGGACCCCTCAGGAGCGGATCCCGCCCGCCTGGACGGTCGTCGGTGGTGCCGCGAACGGTCCGTTCCGCGTGCTGTGGCTGACGGGAGATGTCGGCGGCGGTCTCCCCCCGCCGGCCGGTGATCCGCAACGACGCCTGGAGGCCGGCCCGGCGACGATCCGCTACGCGCTCACGGATCGTGGCGGTGCAACCGTGTTGGACATCGGCCGGCCATTCTCCGGACCCGGGCCCGACCATCTCGAGCTCGCCCTCCGCGAGATCCTGGCCGGGACCTCGCGTCACGGCGGCGCCCTCCTCGCGCCGTTCGCTATCCGTTTCGTGGTGGCCGACCGTGGAGCCCTTCCCACCGCCGCCCAAGACGCCTTCGACGCACAGGTCGATATGAACCTCGTGCCGGCATCGGGATCCGTGATCTTCCGGAACTCGGCGGCGCTCCCACCGGCCGCGAGCCTCGCGGCCGAACCGGCCGACCTCGAGATCCTCGCCGCCGCCGCCCCATCCACGATCGCGATGTGGCGGAGGGTGCCCGCGACGGTGCTGGAGCGGGTCCCCGGGGGGTGGGACGGTGGCGACGTCGACGCGGAGGTGTTCGTCTCGACGGAGTTCGACGCGGGGTGGGAGCTGCAGGGCGTGACACGGCGCCCCGAGGTCGCGTTCGGCTGGGCGACGCGGTTCCGAGCCGAGGGGGAGCCGGTGCGGATCCGTCACGGGGGGTCGGTTCCCGCGAGGATCCAGGTCGCCCTGCTGACGATCCTGTGGCTCGCCGCGCTGTGGGCGACGAGGAAGCCCGTGGCTCGATGAGTGCCTCCCGCGAGGGGTCGGCGCGCGGACAGGCGCTGTTCGCGCTGGCGTCCGTGGCATTCGTGGTCGTGGCGCTCACATGGCTCGACGCCGCCGGACCCCGGGCCCCGGCGCCGCTGGCCGCCGGGGAGGCACCGTCGGGCGCGTGGACCTGCCCGCACGGCGGCGGGCCGGATCTGTCGGTGGCGTTGTTCCTCGCCAATCCGAGCGAGGCCGCGGCGACGGTCCGGTTGACGCAGCTCGGAGCGGAGGCGGCCGCACCCTCGGAGCAGTACGACGTGCCGGGTGGGACGACCCTACGGGTGGACCTCGCTCCCGGTGCACGTGGCGATGCGACCTCCGTCGAGTTCTTCGGCGGCTGGATCGGCGCGGGATGGGTGTCGTTCACCGACGCGGGGGCCGCCGCGGAGCCGTGCGCCGCGGAGGCGTCGCAGCGGTGGCACCTCGCGGACGGGTCCACCGAGCTCGGGGAGGAGTCGTACGTGGTGGTCGCCAACCCGTTCTCCGGGCCCGCCGTGATGGACGTGGTCCTGTATTCGGCTGACCAGCCGCCGGTCCGCCAGTCCGAATGGACCGACCTCGTCGTGCCGGCCGAGCAGAGCGTCGCCCTCCATCTCAACGAACACATGAAGGGAGAACCGGTGGTCGCGACGACGCTCGAGGTCTCGGTCGGTCGGGTCGCCGCCGCATCCCTCGTCGTGAGCGACCGATCGACGGTGCGCAGCGCGATCGGATGGACCGAGCCCGCCACCGAGGCATGGTTCCCGACGATGATGGGGTCCGGCCAGAACGAGCTGATCCTCGTGTCCACGGCATCGGCGTCGATCCGATTCGGCGCCACCTCGCTGAGCGAGGATCAGCCGCGGCCCGCGGGCGGGCTCACCGAGCAGGAGCACGGCCCGACCGCGGCTCGTGCCTACGCCGTGCCCGAGGAGGCCGGGCCCGCCGCGGTCCGGCTCTTCACGCTCGAGCGCGCTCTCGTCTCGGGAGCGCTGCGAGTGTTGGGACCGGGAACCGACCTCGGGTCCACGGGGGGCTCGGTCTCGGTCTCCGATGCGTGGGTGCTCTTCCCGGCTTCGGCACGGATCCCGGCGGATCCGGGCGCGCTGCTCGTGAACGACGGTGACGTCGCCGTGGCGGCTTCCGTCCAGCTCCTCCCGCAAGAGGGGGTGACGCCGCCCTCCTCCGTCACGATCACCGTTCCCCCGCACGCGACGGCCGCCGTGCCGCCCGACCTGTGGGCGACGGCCCCGGGCTCGGCGCTCGTGGTCCGCGCCGACGGGCCCATCCTGGCGCTCTCCGCCGCGACTTCCCCGGGATCTCGGGACGCCGAGGCATTCGCCCTCAGCATGGGAGTGCCGCTCCCGCTTCTGCCGTAGTTCCGGCGCACGAGGGGGGAGGGGTTGCCTCCTGGCGTATCATCTTCGTTCCGGGTTTTCCCGATCCCGGACCGAAGAGCAGGATCCTCCCCATGGCCAAAGGACGTCACGAAGTGCGCGCGGCCAGGAAGCGATGGCCGCTGGTCGTCGGTCTCGTCGCCGGCGTGCTCGTACTCGCCCTGAGCGGGATGGCCTACGCGACGTTCCGCTACGAGCAAGCGAACGCCGGGCGCATGCTCGCCGGTACCACCATCGGCGGCGTGAACGTCTCCGGGATGACCCGGGCGGAGGCGATCGCGGCCGTCCGCGCCCGCGCCCGAGGGGACCTCGACCGCGAGATCGTGGTCGTCGTGCGGGGCGAACGCTTCACCGCGACGGCGCAGCAGCTGGGCCAGCGCCCGTGGGTCGGCCAAGCGGTCGACCGAGCGATGGATGCCGCCGCGCGGGTGGGTTGGGTCGAACGCGCCTGGCGACGTTTCCGGAACGACCCCGTCGACCTCGACATCGAGCTCACCATGGCCGGGGATCGCGGTGTCGCGGGATTCGTCCGTCGCACGGCTCGGCAGGTGCGCGTCGATCCTCGGAACGCGTCGATCGGGATCGGTGAGGGAGGCGGGCTGCTCTTCCGGCACGCGAAGGCGGGGAGGGAGCTGGAGGTCCGGCGCGCGGAGCGGCTCCTCACCGGAGCGCTCGACGACGGATCGGCGACGGTTCGGCTTTCGGTGCGATCGGTGGCGCCGAAATTCACCGAGGACAGGATGCTGCCGACGGTCGTCGTGCACGTCGACACGAACCGTCTAGACCTCTACGAGGGGTTCGACGTGACGCACAGTTGGGATGTCGCCACCGCGAAGCCGGGATGGACCACGCCGGTCGGCGAGTGGTCCCTGTATCAGAAGCGCGAGAACCCGACCTGGTACAACCCGGCGCTCGACAGCTGGGGCGCAGGCATGCCGGCCGTGATCCCCGGTGGGCCGAGCAACCCGATGGGCACACGGGCTCTCTACATCACCGCCCCCGGTCTCATCCGGATCCACGGGACCACCTCGCCCGATTCGATCGGTCGGTACGCGTCGCACGGCTGCATCCGGATGCACAACGAGCAGGTGGAAGAGCTGTACGACCTCGTTCCCGTGGGGACGAAGGTCATCATCATGGGCTCGCGACCCTCGTGGGCGTCGGAAGGGGACTTCCCCGACACACCCGACGGCTCCGATACCGTCGCCTGATCGTCCGCCGTCCCGGATCGGACCCTGCCCGGCCGCGGTTCGCCGCCGCGTCGACTCACCGGGCTGACTAGCTCTTTCGGGCTACACGGATCGGCGTTCGACGTCCCGCACGACCGCGCCTCGGGGGACCCGAGAATGACTCCCGGGTGTCTGCAGCCCGTAGGGGTGCTGGTGCTACCGTCCGTCCATCAGCTGTGATCGGCAGCTGGATCGGCAGCTGGATCGGTTTTCCCCCGACAGATCCCGAACGGGCCTCGCAGAGCCCCCGCACGGATCCCCGAGCACGGAGCGTGGACGATGCCACAGGCCACTACCTGCCCCGAGTGCAAGCAAGGCGATGTGATCTCGATCTCGATGAACGTGAGCGGCCGGGACCTCGCGTTCTCCACCTGCCACGCCTGTGAGGCGAAGTGGTGGCATCGCGACGGCGAGCAGATCGTGCTCTCCGACGTGATCGAGACCGTCGTCCAGACCTAGCCTGACGCCCGCCGCGCGCCGTCCGTAGGATGGCGCCGGTGGACCTCTCGCGCATCTTCAAGGCGTACGACGTTCGCGGCACGGTCCCCGATCAACTGAACGCCGACGTTGTCAGGCGCATCGGCGCGGCCTTCGCGGACTGGAGCGGAGCGGACGAGATCCTCGTCGGGCGCGATTGCCGCCTCTCCTCTCCGGAGCTGGCCGCCGCCTTGATCGAGGGTGCCACGTCGCGCGGCGTCGACGTCGTCGACCTGGGACTCGCGTCGACCGACCTCCTGTACTTCGCCTCCGGATCACTCGACCGGCCCGGCGTGATGATCACCGCGAGCCACAATCCTAAGGACTACAACGGATTGAAGTTCTGTCTCGCACGAGCGAAGCCTGTGGGAGAAGAGTCGGGCCTCGGTGAGATCCGCGCGCGGACCGAGAACGGTGACGACATCGTCGGAACGGGAAACGGCTCGGTCCGCCGGCGCGACGTCCTGGGCGCCTACGTCGATCACGTGCTCTCGTTCACGGACGTCGATCGGATGCGCCCGCTGACGGTCGCCGTCGACACGGCCAACGGGATGGGCGGTCTCGTCGTGCCGGCGGTGATGGAGCGGCTGCCCGTCACCCTGCATCACCTGTACGCGGAGCTCGACGGGACGTTCCCGAATCACCCCGCGGACCCGATCGATCCCGCGAACCAACGAGATCTGAAGCGAGCCGTCCTCGAGCACGGCGCGGACGTGGGGATGGCGTTCGACGGCGACGCGGACCGTGTCTTCCTGGTGGACGAGCGTGCGGATGACGTCAGCGGATCGATCCTCACCGCGCTCGTGGCGGCGGCGATGCTGGACCGTGAACCGGGTGCGCAGGTGGTCCACAACCTGATCTGTTCCTGGACGGTTCCCGAGGTGATCAAGGAGCACGGTGGCGTACCGGTCCGAACCCGGGTCGGTCACTCGTTCATCAAGCAGGTGATGGCGGAGACGGGCGCGGTGTTCGGCGGCGAGCATTCGGGGCACTACTACTTCCGGGACAACTACGGGGCCGATTCCGGACTGATCGCGTCGGTGATCGCCCTCGGGGAGTTCTCGGACGCCTCGGTCCCGTTGTCGGGGCTCCTGGAGCAGTACCGGCGCTACGCGAGCTCCGGCGAGATCAACTCCCGCGTCGACGATCCGCTGGCGAGGATCGAGGACATCGCGCAGGCGCTCCGCGACGGTCGTCAGGACCGGCTCGATGGACTGACGGTAGAGTTCGACGACTGGTGGTGCAACGTCCGGCCGTCGAACACGGAGCCGCTGCTGCGGCTGAACGTGGAGGCCCGGACCGAAGAGATCCTGGCGGCCAGAGCGGCGGAGCTCCTCGCCCTGATCAGGGGAACGGGAGACGCCGGAGGGAACGCTCCGGGAACCTCCGGAGAGGGACGAAAGGACGAGCCGTGACGCTCGATGCGGAGCTGTTGGAGATCCTCGTCTGCCCCAACGATCGGGGTGACATCGACTACCACGAGGACGAGCAGGTGATCGTGTGCCGCACGTGCGGCTTCCGCTACCCGGTGCGCGATGGCATCCCGGTGATGCTGATCGACGAGGCCGAGAAGCCCGGTGCCGGCCCAGGGGTCAAGAAGGGATGACGGTCGACGTGGACGACCTCGAGGCCGTTCGAGCGCACGATCCCGGGGGGATGCTGGCGGCCGCCGCCCAGCTCGCCTCCCACTGCCGTGAGGGCTATGCGAACGGCACGCGCGCCGGTGCGCTCCCGGACCTCGTGGACGTACGCAACGTCGTCTACTGCGGGATGGGCGGGTCGGCCGTCGCCGGCGATGTGCTGCGATCGGTGTTCCGCGACAGGCTCGGCGTCCCCGTCGAGGTGAATCGATCGTCGGAGCTCCCCGAGCACGCAGGCCCGCATTCGCTCGTCGTCGCGTGCTCCTATTCGGGGAACACGTCCGAGACGCTCGCGGCGTTCCGGGAGGCGATGAAACGCGGCTGTCGGTCGGTCGTGATCACGTCCGGTGGAGCGATCGCGGTCGAGGCGGGCGAGGCGGGCGTGCCGGTCGTCCGCGTGCCCGGCGGGATGCAGCCACGTGCCGCGCTCGGATGGCTGGGGTGCACGGCGCTCGGCGCGCTGGAGACCGCGGGGTTGCTGCCCCCGCTCGCCGAGGACGTGGACGAAGCTGCCAACGAGATCCAAGCCCGAGCCGCGACGTGCGGTGCGGAGGTACCGGCTGCGGACAACCCGGCGAAGCTCCTAGCGGAGGTGATCGGCGAGCGGGTGCCCGTGATCTGGGGGGCGGAGGGCATCGGGGCGGTTGCGGCGGCTCGCTGGAAGACGCAGATGAACGAGAACGGCAAGGTGCCCGCCTGGTGGTCCTCGATGTCCGAGCTCGACCACAACGAGGTCGTGGGGTGGACGCAGCCCTTCGGCCGGGCGCACGCGGTCATCGCGCTCCGGCACGACGCCGAGGATCCGGAGATGGCCGCGCGCTTCCCGCTCTCGATGCGGATCGCCGCGGAGGCGGGCGCCACGACCGCCGAGGTCCGTGCGACCGGACGGAGCGCTCTCGCCCGATTGTTCTCGCTGATCTCCTTCGGCGACTTCGTGAGCGTCTACGTGGCGATCCGCCGGGGCATCGATCCGACGCCGGTCGACGTGATCACGAAACTGAAGGCCGCGCTCGTCTCGTGACGGCGGAGCGCGTCCCGTCGCCCGGGGACGGGGTCGCGGAGCGGATCGTCGGCGTGATCCGTGAGCGGACCGATGTGCGACCGGTGGCCGGCGTCGTCCTCGGCTCCGGCCTGGGGGACTCGATCTCGGTCGCCTGGGAGCGCGCCGGGTCTGGCGAACCGATCGAGATCGCCTACGCCGACCTGCCGGGGTTCCCGCCCCCGACGGTGCCCGGTCACGCAGGCACGCTGTGGCTGGGGACGATCGCCGGTCAGCCGATCGCGATCTTCCGCGGCCGGATCCACTTCTACGAAGGTCACCCGATGGCGTTGGCGTCGATCACCTCCCGGATCTCTCACGCCCTCGGGGCACGGACGATGGTGCTGTCCGCGGCGGTTGGCGGTCTCGATCCGGCGCTGCCCGCGGCCTCTCTGGTCGTCGTCCGCGACCACCTCAACCTGATGGGGACCAACCCGCTCACCGGGTGGCGGTACGAAGACGGCTCACCGGCGTTCGTCGCCGTCTCGAGGGTCTACGACCCACAGCTCGCGGACGCCGCTCTCCGGGCGCTCCGGGACCACGGGATCGCGGTGGCGGACGGCGTCTACGCCGCCGTGGCGGGTCCCGCGTACGAGACCCCTGCCGAGACGGAGATGCTCCGTCGGATGGGTGCGACGGTCGTGGGGATGTCCACCGTGCCGGAGGCCGTCGCCGCCCGGGCGCTGGGCATGCGCGTCCTCGGGCTAAGCTTCGTCACGAACGCCGCGGGCGGCGCCGTCTCCCACGAGGAGGTGCTGCTCGCGTCGAAGACGGCGGCGGAGGCGATCGGCCTGGTGGTGGCCGAGCTCGCCGACACCTTCTGACGGAGAGGATCCAGTGGGACACGACATCAGGGACAGCGGGCTCGCGGAATCCGGTCGCGGCAGGATCGACTGGGCCGCGGGCGAGATGCCCGTGATCGCGCAGATCAGGGAGCGGTTCGACAAGGAGAAGCCGTTGCAGGGCGTGCGGGTCGCCGCCTGCCTGCACGTCACGACGGAAACGGCGAATCTGATGGAGACGCTGGCGGCAGGCGGCGCCGAGGTGGCGCTCTGCGCCTCCAACCCGCTGTCGACCCAGGACGACGTGGCCGCGTCTCTGGTCGAGCAGAGCGGCATCGATGTCTACGCGATCAAGGGCGAGGACACGGACATGTTCTTCAAGCACATCAACGCGTGCCTCGACCTCAAGCCGCACGTCACGATGGACGACGGCGCGGACATGGTCAGCGTGCTGCACAAGCAGCGCGTGGACCAGATCGACGAGATCATGGGCGGGACGGAGGAGACGACCACGGGCGTGATCCGCCTCCGGGCGATGGCGTCCGACCGCGCGCTCCGGTACCCGATCGTGAGCGTGAACGACGCCAACACCAAGCACCTGTTCGACAATCGCTTCGGGACCGGCCAATCGACGATCGACGCGATCATGCGAGCCACGAACCGTCTGCTGGCCGGCCGCGCCGTGGTGGTGTGCGGGTACGGGATGTGCGGGCGCGGCGTGGCGTCGCGCGCACGGGGGATGGGCGCGCACGTGATCGTCGTCGAGGTGGACCCGACGGCCGCCCTCGAGGCCGTGATGGAGGGCTTCCGCGTCATGCCGTTGCTCGAGGCGGCCCGTGTAGGCGACGTGTTCGTCACGGTGACCGGCGACAAGGGTGTGATCCGCAGCGAGCACATGGAGCGGATGAAGGACGGCGCGATCCTCGCGAACTCGGGGCATTTCGACGTCGAGATCGACAAGGCCGCGCTGGCCGCTCTGTCGGAAGGGCGCGTGCGGCGGATCCGCGAGTTCGTGGATGAGCACACGTTGACCGACGGCCGCCGGCTCAACCTCCTGGGCGAGGGCAGGCTCGTGAACCTCGCTGCCGCGGAGGGCCACCCCGCCGCGGTGATGGACATGTCGTTCGCGAACCAGGCGCTCTGTGTGGAGTGGCTCGTGAAGAACCACGGCGGGCTCGAAGCGAAGGTGTACCCGGTCCCGACGGACATCGACGAGGAGGTCGCCAGGCTCAAGCTCCGAGGGATGGGCGTGGACATCGACACCCTCACCACCGAGCAGGAGACGTATCTCCGCAGCTGGGAAGAGGGAACGTAGCCCTGGAGGCCGTCCGGATCCGCGCGCACTTCGAGCGATTCCCCGCCTCACTCAAGGGATCGCTCGTCATGCGAGGCGCCGACGGGAACCCGCATCAGGTCCGGCTCGACGACGCCCGGGCCGTGGAGCTGGCGGGGCGGGGCCCGGTGTCGATGGGCATGCCTGCGGCGACGCTCGAGGTCGCGCCGAACCGGGACCTCTTCGTGCCGTTCGAGTTCCCGGTCGCCGAGCTCGCGCCCGGCTGGTACGCGATCGAATGCGCGGTGGCGATCGACGGCGCGCCGGAGACCGTCCGTCCCGGCGCTCGTTTCGCCGTCCCCTGGCCGCGGGGCGCGACACGCAGGGACCAGGTCCCCGTCGGGAAGTCGATGGAGACCGGGGCGGGCACGGTGCGGATCGACGAGCTCGGGTGCAAGAGCGACTCGATGGAGCTCCGGTACGGAGGGGCGGAGACCTCGTTCACCCTGGCAGCGGACGGGGCCCGGCTGCCGGTGTTGGAGACGGCGTTCGACAGCGGGTCGGAGGTCGGGTCCGTCGTCGCCTACCCCGTGCTGAAGACCCAGTCCGTCGTGAGGATCTCCGTTAGGGACGCCGACCCGATCGAGGTCCCACTGCCCTGAGGGTGTCGGCGACGCACCGTAGCGTGCCGCCGTGCGAGATTCGGCGCTCGATCGGGCGGTCGACATCCTCTTCCCTCGGGCCTGTGCCGGGTGCGGTGCGGGTTCGTGGCCGTTCTGCGAGCGATGCACGGCTGCCCTCGTTCCCCTGCAGCCGCCGTGGTGTCGGCGCTGCGGCCGTCCGGCGCCCACGGAGGTCGATTCCTGTCGCGACTGTCCGCCGGTGCCGATCGCTTCGGCCCGTTCCGCGTTCGCGTATCGGGGGCCGGCCCGCGACGCGGTCCACCGGCTGAAGTTCTCCGGATGGCGTGGGGTTGGGGAGGCGCTCGCGGCCGCGATGGCGGCGCTCGGCCCGCCGCCGGCCGACGCCGTGACCTGGGTACCGCTCGCTCGCCGGCGGCGGGCCGAGCGCGGGTTCGACCAGGCGCGCGTACTCGCACGCGCCCTGGCCCACGAGCTCGACCTCCCGGCGGTCGCCCTCGTTCGGAGAACGATCGCCACCACCCCGCAGTCGCGTCGGACGCGTGAGGAGCGATTGCGCGCGATGAACGGCGCGTTCGCGCTCGCCTCCCGCCGTCCGGCGCCGGCGCGGGTCCTCCTGGTGGACGACGTCCTGACCACGGGCGCCACGGCATCCGCCTGTGCCGCGGTGCTCTCCGAGGCCGGTGTCCGGGAGATCCACGTCGTCACGGCCTGCCGGTCCTTCTCGGACGTGCGTTCCGGCGCGGAGCGACCTCCGGGACCACGTGGTTCGCGCCACCCGTGAGGCGGTGCCTATACTCGGGAGGTGCTCCCGTCCGGGTCTGTGGTTGCCCGGGGATCAACCCCGGTAGTCGATGCCAGCCGCGGGCGAAGCGACCCACGTAAGGCGACCCTTGGTCGCCGAGCATGGAGCGGTTTAGAAGTAAGCCCTGCCCCGGGCCTCGCAGGAGGCAGCGGGAGAGGGCGGGAGTCGGCGATCTTTCGGAACGACACGGGCCGCCGGCCAACGCCCCCGCAGGCGAGTGTGGGGTCAAAGACCAGGTCAGCCGGGCGGGAGCACACCCCTTCGGACGGCCGCTGATGGATCTCAGCTTCACCGGCCGCGGCGTGCCCCTCTCCGACGACATCCGAGATCAGGCGGAGCACAAGCTGGCGCGACTCGAGCGACTGGAGCCGAGGACGTTGCGACTCGACCTCGAGTTCGTCGCCGAGCATCATCCGAGCCCCGACGGGCGGAAGCTGATCAAGGCGGCGTTGAAGATCCCTCGGAAGACGTTCCGAGCGCACGCGGAGGCACCCGACGTGCTCACCGCACTCGATCACGTGGCGGAGAAGCTCGAGCGGCAGATCCGCGACCACCACGGGAAGCGGCTCCGCCGATGGCGCAGGGGAGTACGATTCCCGCGGGGTGCGTCCCCGCCCTCCGCCGGGGACGATGAGGTGACATGACGCCGACCGAGAAGGGTCCCACCGAGAAGCTGCGCGTGCTGATCGTCGACGATCACGCGTTGTTCCGCAGAGGACTCGAGATGGTGTTGCAGGACGAGGACGACCTGATGCTCGTCGGCGAAGCGTCGGACGGTGTGGAGGCGGTCGAGAAGGCACAGGAGCTGATGCCCGACGTCGTCCTGATGGACGTCCGGATGCCCAAGCGCTCCGGGATCGAGGCGGCCGGCCACATCAAGGAGCTCCTCCCGCACGCGAAGATCCTGATGCTCACGATCTCCGACGACGAGGGCGACCTCTACGACGCGATCAAGGCGGGGGCCGCCGGGTACCTCCTGAAGGAGATCCCGATCGAGGAGGTCGCCGATGCGATCCGGAGCGTCTGGGCGGGGCAGTCACGCATCTCCCCGTCGATGGCCTCGAAGCTGCTCACCGAGTTCGCCGCGATCTCCAAGGAGGCGGACGAGCGCCCCCAGATGCCGGCGCCCAAGCTCACCGATCGCGAGATGGAGGTGCTCCGCCTCGTCGCGCAAGGGCTGAACAACCGGGACATCGCCAAGCAGCTGTTCATCTCCGAGAACACGGTCAAGAACCACATCCGCAACATCCTCGAGAAGCTCCACCTGCATTCGCGCATGGAAGCGGTCGTGTACGCGGTGCGGGAGAAGATGATCGAGATCACGTGAGGCGACGGTAACCCCGCGATGGGCGATCCCACGATCGAGGCGGCGCGCGAGCTCTTCGACGAGGCGTTCGGGCAGATGCGGGATGCGATCGACGGCCTCTCCGCGGATGCCCTCGCCTGGCGGCCGCCTGCGGAGGACACGAACCCGATCACCGTCCTCGCCGTCCATTCGATGCACAGCACGAGGTGGTGGCTGACGATCGCGCGCGGCCTGCCGCTCCCGGACCGGGACCGGCCGTCGGAGTTCGTCGCCGAGACGGGCGGCGACGCCGAGCTCTTGGGGTTCCTCGACCGGATGGTGAGCGAGTGCCGGGAGCGGCTGGACCCGGCGGAGGCGTTCGACGCCGGTGCCGAACGATCCGTGCCGGACGACGAGCCGGTGACCGCGGGGTGGGCCCTCCTCCACGCGCTGGAGCATCTCCGCGAGCACGTCGCGCAGGCGCAGCTCACGCGCCAGCTCTGGGGCACGCGGTAGCGCGCGGCGACCCGCTCACCAGCCGTTGCGGTGGATCTGCTCCTGCAGCGGGCGGCGCCGCCGCTTCATCCACGACCCTGAAGGCTCCTCGTCGGTTGCGCGATACCCCAGCCCGATGATCCCGATCGGTCGGAGATCCCCGGGGACCCCGAACCGATCGAGGAGCTCGCGCTCGCCGTGCGTGATGCCGAAGAACCAGCCACCGAGCCCCTCGTCCACCGCCGCCAGAAGGATGAGCATGGAGGCCATCGCCGCATCGATCTCCCAGAACCGCACCGGCCAGTTCGCCTCCTCGTCCATCCCGAAGTCGATCTTGTCGGGTTGCGCGTAGCGGTCGAGGTACCGGCGCGCATCGGGGAGCGGGAGGATCAGGACGGTCGGGCCGAGCGCGACGGTCTCCTCTTCCCAGCCGAACTCGGGGTCGCGGGTCGTCTCCCAGAACGTCGCGATCGCCTCCGGGGTGTCGAGCACGAGGAGCTCGAGCCCCTGCGAGAATCCCGCCGAGGGGGCGCGACGTCCTACGTCGACCACGCGATCGATGACCTCGTGCGGGACGGGCCGCCGATCGAAGCGCCGCACCATCCGCCGATGCCGCACCACGTCACGGAATTCCACTGGCCGAGCGTACCGACCCGGACCGCCGGGTAGCCTGACGCAGATGGGCGACGCGCAGGGGAAACGAACCGTGGCACGCCTCCTCGTCGAGTGCCTCGAGAACGAAGGGGTCGGATACGTCTTCGGCCTGCCGGGGGAGGAGAACCTCCACGTGATCGATGCGCTCGCCTCCTCCTCGATCCGGTTCGTCACGACGAGGGACGAGCGCGGTGCCGCGTTCATGGCCGACGCCTACGGGGCCTTCACCGGCCGCCCGGGCGTTTGCCTCGCGACCCTGGGGCCAGGCGCGATCAACCTGATGCTCGGGATCGCGAACGCGCACCTGGACTCGCATCCGTTGGTCGCGATCACGGCGCAGGCCGGTCTGCACCGTCTGTACAAGGAATCCCACCAGGCCGTGGATCTCGTCCAGCTCTTCCGGCCCATCACGAAGTGGGGCGGGATGATCACGGTGGACGAGGCGGTGCCCGAGATGGTCCGCAAGGCGTTCAAGCAGGCACGGACCGAGCGCCCCGGGGCGACCTTCCTGGTGCTGCCGGAGGACGTGGCCGAGCAGGAGACCACGGGCGCGCCCCTCCGCGTGAACGTCCCGGTCGACCCGGCGCCCGCGGAAGCACAGGTCGAGCGAGCGGCAGAGGTGCTCGAGGGAGCGACCGCCCCGGTCGTCCTGGCCGGGCCGGGGGTCGCTCGAGACGGCGCGATGGACGCGCTCGTGCGATTCTCGGAGCGGCTGCACCTGCCCGTCGCCACGACGTTCCTCGGCAAGGGGGTCTTCCCGGACGACCACCCCAACGCGCTCGGGACGATCGGGTTCATGGTCCGCGACTACGCCAACTTCGGCTTCGACGAGGCCGACGTCGTGGTGGCGGTGGGGTACGACCTGGTCGAGTACGCCCCGGACCGCTGGAACCCCGGCCGCGACAAGGCGATCGTGCACATCCACCGGACGGTCGCGGAGGTGGACGAGGCGTATACGCTCGAGGTCGGTGTCCAGGGGGACATCGGCGCGGCCCTGGATGCGATCGCGGACGCAGCCTCGGGCGTCTCCCAACGGGACCGAGAGCCCCCCGCCGGACGGCTGGTCCGAGAGGAGCTCAGCTCCGGCGCCGACGACGACGCGTTCCCCGTGCGTCCGCAACGGATCGTGCACGACGTCCGCGAGGCCCTGGGTCGCGAGGACATCGTCCTCTGCGACACGGGTGCGGTGAAGATCTGGATGGCGCGGCTGTTCCCGACGTACGCGCCGAACACATGTCTGATCTCGAACGGCCTGGCCACGATGGCGTTCGCGCTCCCGGGCGCGTTCGCGGCCAAGCTCGTGCATCCCGAGCGGAACGTACTCGCCGCGATGGGCGACGGCGCCTTCCTGATGAGCGCGGCGGAGATCGAGACCGCGGTACGGGAGAAGGTGCACTTCGTGATCCTGGTCTGGGTGGACGGCGGGTACGGTCTGATCGGGTGGAAGCAGGACATCCATTTCGGCCGGCGGGCGGCCGTCTCGTTCGGCAACCCCGACTTCGTGAAGTTCGCCGAGAGCTTCGGGGCGAAGGGCTACGCCATCGGCGAGGCATCCGAGCTGCTGCCCACGCTCCGGAAGGCGCTCGACGACGACGCCGTGTCGGTGATCGCGGTTCCAGTGGACTACGAGGAGAACGCCAAGCTCGTGGAGCGGCTCGGGGCGCTCACGGAGCCGCTCTGAAGTTCCACGGAACGGCGCAACATCGAGCAACCCACGGGAGCGATTCCCTCGCACGGATCCATGGAAGGCCGACCCCCGCTCCTTCCGTCGGTCGCGACGTCGCCAGCCGGGACGGGAAGTCCTCGTGGTCGCGAGCGGTTGTGCAGAGGAACGACGTCGTTGTCGAGAACCGGCGACCGATGGAGGTGTGAGATGGCACAGGAACCGGGCAAGCATGGGTACGGTCGGAGCTGGAAGAAGTGGCTCCTGATCTACCTCGGAGCGGGCCTCGTGATCTACGGCGTGGTGTACCTGCTCCTCCAGTCCGGAAGCGGCTCCGGCGGACTGTACGGATGATCGACACGCTCGCTCGGGATCCGCGGACCGCGCGGGTCCCGGGCACGCGTCATGCCGCCTCGAGGAGGCGACCGCGATGACGGCCGCCACGACAGCGAGAACGGAGCGCGACCGCCTCGTTCGACGGAACACGATCCTGCTCGCTTTCGCGCAAGGCTTCGTCCAAACCTCGTTCCCGGTGATGCTCGTGATCGGGGGGCCCGCCTCCGCACGATTGACGGGAAGGGAGGGAGCTGCCGGGCTCCTTTGGGGGCTCTACTTCCTCGCTGCCGCCGGAGGTGCCGCGCTGATCGGCCGGTGGATGGACCGCGTGGGGCGCCGGCCCGGGCTGATCCTGTCCTACACGCTGGTCGGTGGTGCGGCCGCCACCGCCGCTCTCGCGATCCGGGCCGGATCGTTCCTCGGCCTCCTGGCGAGCACCATCCCGTTCGGCGTGGCGCTCGGCGGGGCGAACCTGGGCCGCGGCGCCGTCGCGGACATGTACCCGGCCGAGAGACGTGGACGCGCGGTGGGCATCCTGCTGGCCGCCGGCACGATCGGGGCGGTCGGGAGTCCGTTGCTCGCGGCCCTGATCGAGGAGGCGGCAGGCGAGGGATCCCTCCTTCCCTGGATCGTGCCGGTCGCCGGCTCGATCGCGGCGATCGGCTGCGTGCTGTCCGTGCGACCGGACCCCCGGGACCTCGCGGTCGTCGAACGCTCGGTGTCGGGGACGGGAGGGCGGACGCCGCGAGAGCTCCTTCGGGTGCCGATGTTCCGGACGGCGGTCCTCGCGGGCGCCGTCGGACAGATGGCGATGGTGGGCGTGATGGGGGTTACCCCGACGGCCCTCGACCACGCCCATCACGGCGGCACCACGATCTCGCTCGTGATCAGCTCTCACATCGCCGGGATGTTCGCGTTCGCGCCGCTGATCGGTCGATGGATGGACCGGGCCGGTCGGCGGGCGGCGCTGGTCGCGGGATGCGTCACGAGCATCGTGGGTGCCCTCCTCGCGGCCTCCGAGGCGAACGCGCTCGTGATCGGGGCCGGCCTGGTGGCGATCGGTCTGGGGTGGTCCGCCACGTTCCTGGGCGCGACGGCCGTCATCAGCGACATCACGGCGCCGAACGAGCGAGCGGGCGCGCTCGGCTTCACGGACCTGCTGATCAGCCTGACGTCGGCGGCCGCCGGTCTGGGCGGCGGGATCGTCCTGGAAGCCGCCGGCTACGGGCCGCTCGGGGTGGGGCTCGCCGTGCTCGTCGCGGCCGCGCTGCTCCTCGTCACGCGACTCCGGGAACCGACGAGGGTCGGGTCGTGATCTTCCCTGTGTTCCCGCCGGACCGCGCGATCTCGGTCTGACACGGGAGCGCCGGTAGAATCGAAGGACCCCGACCACGGAAGAGGACCTGTCGTGCCCCTGATCGAACGCTTCAGCAACATCGGCGAAGGCCGCCGGCGGAAGGAGCTCGAACAGCTCGCGAAGCTCGTGAACACGTGGGAGCTCGAGATCGAGGAGCTCTCGGACGAGGACCTCGCGCACAAGACCGTCGAGTTCCGGGAACGCCTCGAGAACGGCGAGCCGCTGGACGATCTCCTCCCCGAAGCGTTCGCCGCCACCCGCGAGGCCGCGCGGCGGACGATCGGCCAGCGGCACTTCGACGTCCAGCTGATGGGCGGGGCGGCGCTCCACCACGGAGGGATCGCCGAGATGCGCACGGGAGAAGGGAAGACCCTCGTCTCCACGCTCCCCGGCTACCTGAACGCGCTCGGGGGCGAGGGCGTCCACCTCGTCACGGTCAACGACTACCTGGCCAAGCGTGACTCGGAGTGGATGGGCGGCATCTACCGGTTCCTCGGTCTGGACGTCGGGTTGATCCAGTCGCAGATGAGCCCCGAGCAGCGTCGGCCCGCGTATGCCGCCGACATCACGTACGGGACGAACAACGAGTTCGGGTTCGACTACCTCCGCGACAACATGGCGATGCGCCTGGAGCACACGGTCCAGCGAGGGCACCACTTCGCGATCGTGGACGAGGTCGACTCGATCCTGATCGACGAAGCACGGACCCCGCTGATCATCAGCGGCATGGTCCAGGACAGCGCGAAGTGGTACCAGACGTTCTCGCGGATCGCGCCGCAGCTCACCCGCGACGAGCACTACGAGGTCGAGGAGGCGAAGTTCCAGGTCGCGGTGACCGAGTCCGGCGTGGCCAAGGTGGAGCAGCTGCTGAACATCGACAACCTCTACGACCACGAGAACACGATGCTGGTCCACCACCTCCACAACGCCCTCCGCGCGAAGGAGCTGTACAAGCGCGACGACGAGTACGTCGTCCAGAGCGGGGAGGTCAAGATCGTCGACGAGTTCACGGGGCGGATCCTCGAGGGACGCCGGTACTCGGAGGGGCTCCACCAGGCGATCGAGGCGAAGGAGGGCGTGCGGATCAAGGAAGAGAACCAGACGCTCGCCACGATCACGATCCAGAACTACTTCAAGATGTACGACAAGCTCGCGGGCATGACCGGTACGGCGAAGACCCAGCTCACCGAGTTCGAGGAGACGTACGAGATCGGCGTCACCGAGATCCCGACGAACCGACCCATGGTCCGCGCGGACCTGCAGGACCTGATCTTCAAGAACGAAGAGGCGAAGTGGAACTCGCTCGTCGACGACATCATCGAGCGGAACGAGACCGGGCAACCGATCCTCGTCGGCACGGTGTCGATCGAGAAGTCCGAGAAGCTGTCCGGGCTGCTGAATCGGCGGGGCGTGACGCATCACGTCCTGAACGCCAAGAACCACGAGAAGGAAGCGATGATCGTCGCCCAGGCGGGCCGCAAGGGCGGGGTCACGGTCGCCACGAACATGGCCGGGCGCGGCGTGGACATCCTCCTCGGTGGCAACCCCGAGTACCTCGCACGTCAGGAGATGGCGGCTCGCGATTTCGACAACGACCGATACCTCCTGTTCGATATGGACGAGGAAGAGCGAGCCGCGTACGAGGCGGAGTACGAACCGATCTTCGCGAAGTTCAGGGCGCAGACCGACGCGGAGCACGACGAGGTCGTCGAGCTCGGCGGACTGTACGTCCTCGGCACGGAGCGCCATGAGTCTCGCCGGATCGACAACCAGCTCCGCGGGCGCTCGGGCCGCCAGGGCGACCCCGGGGCGTCGCTGTTCTACCTCTCGCTGGAGGACGACCTGATGCGGATGTTCGCCTCGGATCGGGTCTCCTCGATCATGGAACGGCTGAAGTGGCCCGAGGACGAGCCGATCGAGGCGAAGATGGTCACCCGCGCGGTCCAGAACGCACAGGGGCAGATCGAGGAGCTCAACTACGAGCGCCGGAAGAACGTCCTGAAGTACGACGAGGTGATGAACGGCCAGCGCACCGTGATCTACGGGGAGCGCCGGAAGATCCTCGAGGGTGAGGATCTGAGCGAGGAAGCCCTGGGGTTCGTGCGCGACGTCGTCGAGGCGACCGTCGCCACCTATTGCCCGGCGGATGTCTTCGCGGAGGAATGGGACCGCGAGGGTCTCCTCACCGCCCTCACCGAGGTCTATCCGGTCTCGCTCTCGAAGGAGCAGATCCACGAGATCGCCGACACGGAGTCGCTCCAGGCGGCCTTCGTGGAGGACGCGCTCGCCGCCTACGCCTCGAAAGAGGCGTCGCTCGGGGTCGAGATGATGCGGGAGCTCGAGCGGGTGGTCCTGCTCAACATCATCGACACACGCTGGCGCGAGCACCTCTACGAGATGGACTACCTGCAGGAAGGCATCTATCTCCGGAGCTACGCGCAGAAGGATCCGATCACGGAGTACCGGCGAGAGGCCTTCGACATGTTCGAGGAGCTCACCTCGACGATCCAAGCGGAGTTCGTGCGCTACATCTACCGCGTGGAGCTCGTCCGGCCGGAGCAGCCGCAGCGGCGTGCCGCGGCGCAGAAGGTGGCCGCCGTGCGGGAACGTCATGGGGACGATGAAGCCGCCCCGTCCACCGCGGCGCAGGATCCCAACCCGAACCAGGTGATCAGCGACAAGGTGCCGAGGAACGCGCCCTGCCCATGCGGGAGCGGCCGGAAGTACAAGAAGTGCCACGGCGCCGTGGCGTAGGACGTTCGGACACCGGGGGCGACGACACGACGAAGGGGCCGGCGCGTCGCGCCGGCCCCTTCGAACCCTCCGGTGACGATGCTCACCGGCACTGGTGGCAGATCTCTCCGTTCACCATGATCCCGCCCGTTGCAGGAGCGGCGACCGCAGGTGCACCTGCGCTGGGCGCGTAGGCGGTCGGGTTCTCCAGACCGTTCGGGTAGGCGGACCGAGGGAGGTACGCCCCCGGGTTCTCGAGTCCCACGTACCCGACGGGCGCGACGGCCCTCGGGGTCACGTGCGAGATGCCCACCACGACGGGGGCCACGGCCCCTTGCTCACGGACCGCGGCGGTCGAGTTGGCAAGCCGCTGGGCGTCCGTCACGATCGTGACCGGCCGGGCCGGCGCGATCGTGCCGATCGAGGAGAGCCCGATCACGGCGGCGGCGGCGGCGAGAACGACGACGGCCACGGACCAGATCGGGATGTGGACGGTCCCTCTTCCGAGGGTTGCTCCCTGGGCGCTCATGGCTCCCCCTTCCTCTCGATCCCTTCGGGATCTTGTCGATGCACCGACCCTAGGCACCGCGCCTCGTCGGGTCGGTGCCGGACCACACGGATCGGGAGTGACGTTCGCCACGTCGTTCCGGTGTCGCTGCCCGGCGCCGACCGGAGCGGGAAAAGAGGCGGCCGGCCGGGCCTTCGGCCCGGCCGGCCGCCGATGAGAGGGGGGTACCTCTCTCCTGTCAGGTCACGGCAGGCACTGCACGCACACCCTGCCGTCGACCACTGTCGGTTGGTGCGGGGCCGCGAGCCCGGTCGACTCCGGCGTCGCGGGTGCCGTCGGGCGAGCGGCCTCGAAGGACGGCCAGAACAGCAGCGCGATCACCGCGATGATCATGACCAGGAGTACGCTCGCGGCGCGCGTCGCGTTCCACGAGATCCCCGGGCTGAGGGCGTCGCTCCTCGTGCTCATCGTCGTCCCTCCTGGCCTGCCTGGCCCGCCTTGTCCTTCACTGGGACGCTACCGACCGCGGACGATCGCGTCGGTGGTGCCGAGCACATCGGGGACGTGACGCTCGTCACGCGAGGGGAGATCGGGGGGCCGCCACTAGAATCGGGCTCATGAGCGATCACACCGAACGGATCGGGAAGCTCCGCGACCGCATCCTGGCCGCCAAGGAGTTCCTTTGACGTCGAAGGCAAGCGTGCTCAGCTCGTCGACGTGGAGCGTGACGCGTCCGATCCATCGCTCTGGGACGATCATGCTCGTGGACAGCAGCTGACCCAGCGCCTCGCGCGTCTGCGTGATCACCTCGACCGCTACGATCGCCTCGAGCGCTCCCTCGGCGACCTGGAAGCCACCGACGAGCTCCTCGAAGACGAGACCGACCCCGAGCTGATGAGGGAGCTCGAAGCAGGTCTCGAACGGCTCGAGCGAGAGTTGCAGGGGGTGGAGCTCACGGCGCTCCTGTCGGGCCCGTACGACGACCACGACGCGATCGCCACGCTCCAGGCGGGTGCGGGCGGCACGGAGTCCCAGGACTGGACCGACATGCTGCTGCGGATGTACGGACGGTGGGCCGAGAAACTGGGCTTCCGCCTGGAGATCGACGAGATCCACCACGGGGAGGAGGCGGGGATCAAGTCCGCGACGTTCATGCTGCACGGGACGAACGCCTACGGGCTCCTGTCGGCCGAGCGCGGCGTCCACCGCCTCGTCCGGATCAGCCCGTTCGACTCACAGAAGCGCAGGCACACGTCGTTCGCCGCACTCGACGTGATCCCGCTCCTCGAGTCCGCCGAAGAGGAGGAGGTCGAGATCCCCGACGAGGATCTGCGGATCGACGTCTTCCGCTCGTCCGGCCCGGGAGGACAGTCGGTCAACACGACGGATTCCGCCGTGCGGATCACGCACCTGCCGTCGGGGATCGTCGTCGCGTGCCAGAACGAGCGGTCGCAGCTCCAGAACCGTGCCGTCGCGATGCGGATCCTGAAAGCCCGTCTCGCGGAGCTGGAGCGCCGGAAGCACGACGAGGAGATGGACGTGTTGCGAGGCGAGCGCAAAGCCGTGGACTTCGGCTCGCAGATCCGCTCGTACGTCCTCGCCCCGTATCAGATGGTGAAGGATCATCGGACCGATCTCGAGATGGGCGACCCCTCGCGGGTCCTCGGCGGGGACATCGATCGATTCATCGAGGCCGAGCTCAGGCGTCGGGCGGCGGTGGGCGAGTCGGTCTAGTCCGGTCATCCTTTCTCCGCCGTTCGAACGCGAGCGCGACGATCGGCGCCGAGACGAGTACGAGCCAGAAGCCGGCACCGAGCGCCAGTCCGAGCATCACCGCGTCGTCGTGATAGGTGAGGACGACCTCTCGCGCTCCCGGGGGGAGGACCACTCCCTGGAGGAACCCGTCCACCGGGATGGTGGTCGCGGCTCGACCGTCCACGGCCGCGCGCCAGCCGGCTTCGTAGGCGTTCCGGATCGTCAGGATGCCTCCCTCGGACCCCTCGACCTGGATCACCAGCTCGGATCCGGAGATCGCCGTGGTGACCGCCGGGGCCGCGGGAGGGCACTCGCCGACGCAGGTGAAGACGTCCGTTGCGGGCTCGAGCACCGCCTCCTCCGCTGGATCGAAACCGCTCGTCGTAACCTCGTCCATCGCCGAGGGCAGGTCGTCCACGAACTCCACCATCGAGGTGACGGTCGCACGAGGTTGCGTATCGTCCAGCTCCCACAGCGAGTAGCCGTCGGCTTCCTCGACCACGCGACCGCCGACGGGAGGCTCGATGCCGGTAGGGACGACCAGGTACCGCACCCCGAGCAGGCGGACGTCTTCGGGAGACGGCACGTTGAGGACCGAGGCGTTGTAGAAGACCGACAGCTCGTTCGTACTGCGGATGTAGCGCCAGTAGCGAGGGAGCTGGACGGGGTTGTAGCCGAGGGCGTCAGGGATCCCGAAGAGCGAGCCTCGGCTGGGAGCGAGCGCCGGCCAGTCGAGGGGGGACTTCATCCATAGGTACCCCTTCTCGTAGAAGGCGGCGGGCGGCGCCCAGGTGGCGTACCGGCCCGGGTACCGACGGATGTGTTGGACGATGGGCGTGGCGACCAAGTAGTCGGCTTCGCTCAGCGAGGGGAAGCGCAGGACCTGTGGCACCAGCGCGGGATGCTCGCCGGTCTCCAACCCCGTGAACACGGTGCCGCCCTCGTACGTCTGCGCGTAGACGGCGCTCGCAACCAGTTCGATCGAGAGCAGGCCGATGAGCGCGGTGGCCGAGGCCCACCGCCAGCGGCGCGTCGCGAACCCGAACAGCACCGGCGATGCCACGAGCAGCGCCGCGGAGAACATCCCGAACCGAACGGCGCTGCCACCGGCGGCGAGGGGCCAGAGGACGAATACGCAGACGGTGGCTCCGAGCCAGACGATCCCGCCGCGACGCGAGAGCGGTCGTTCTCTCAGCCCCTGCAGTCCGGCGGCGGCCAGGATCGGCAGGGCCAGGACGGCCACGTAGCGGAGGCGGCCCGGGTTGTGGAGATAGACGTCCCCGAAGGGGATCTCGAGCATGAGCGAGCGGAACCACCGGGACCCGACCAGGAACGAGGAGGTCAGCACGTAGGCGACGAGCCCGAGCCCTCCGACCGCGATCACGAGCGACCGGAGCCGGCTGGCGCGGGTCGCGACGAGGGCGCATGCCAGCGCCACCGCGCCCGCGTAGGCGCCCGGCGCCGAGGCGAACCCCAACGGCCACGCCGCCCAGACGCCGTCCGAACCGAGCGGATCGCCGACCTCCGACTGCCCCGCGTCGCCGAGCGCGCCGTAGCCACCGTGCAGGCTCGATCCACCCAGGAAGTCGACATGCGGCACGAGGATCGGCAGCGCGGCCAGGGGCAATGCGACGAGGAAGAGCACGACCGGCCCGACGACGGATCGCGCGTTCGTCCGTGCTTCGCGGGCGTCGGCGACTGCTCCGGCTGCCAGGTAGGCGGTCGCGAACGCCGTCGCGATCACGAGCCCGTGACTCATGTGCGCTGCGGCCACTTGGCTCCACGCGAAGCAACCGAGCGCCAGCCACGCGAGTCGCCCGGACCATCGCAGGCTTCGGCGGGAGCCGGTCGCCGCGAGCAGGAGGACGGTCGTCCACGCGATCGCGCCGGCGAACGGCAGCGAGATCGCGATCGTGGAGGTCGACATGGTCATCGCGAGGACGAGTCCGCCGGCCGTCGCGGCGATCCGGCCGATCGACTCCATCCGGAGGAACGCGAAGAGTCCCAGGCCGGCGAGGAGCGGGTTGAAGACGATGAACGAGCGGAGGGCGAGCCCGGGCGACAGCGTCGAGAACAGGAGCATCGGAGGCGCATAGAGCCACCCGCTCTGCGGGTCGGCAGCGAAGCGGTATCCCGCCATCTCGTACGGGTTCCAGATCGGGATCCGGCCGGCGGCGATGGAGTCTCCGAGGAACGACCAGCGCGGGAGCCAGAACGTGAGGAGGTCCGGATGCTGGTTGGTGAGGGTCCCGCCGACGACGAAACCCCGGAGCGCGAAGAGGACGGACACGACGATCAGGGCGGGTCCGAGCCAGACTGCCGTGCGACGCGCCCCGCGCGACGCGAGCCGGCTCGCATCCGCGGCGTCCACGGAGGAAGCCTACGGCACCTTCCCCGCTCTCGCGGAAGACCTCTGATAGGGTTGGCCGACCCCATCTCCCGGTCGCATTCAACACGCCATGATCAGCCTTCAACGCGTCACCAAGACCTACCGGAACGGCGTCACCGCCCTGGAAGACGTCTCGGTCGAGATCGACAAGGGCGAGTTCGTCTTCGTCGTGGGTCCATCCGGCTCCGGGAAATCCACGATGATCCGCCTCCTCCTGAAGCAGGAGGAGGCCTCACGTGGCGACGTGTTCGTCGCAGGGAAGAACCTCTCGAGGATCACCTCGTTCAAGGTGCCCCACCTGCGGCGGAACATCGGCACGGTCTTCCAGGACTACAAACTCTTGCAAGACAAGACCGTGTTCGAGAACGTCTCGTTCGCTCTCGAGGTGATCGGGAAGGCGAAACACGTGATCGACCAGCGTGTCCCGGAGATCCTCGAGTACGTCGGGCTGGGCGACAAGCTCAACGCGTACCCGGACGAGCTCTCCGGCGGTGAGCAGCAGCGCGTCTCGATCGCGCGGGCGTGTGTGAACCGACCGCTCGTCCTGCTCGCCGACGAGCCCACCGGGAACCTCGACCCCAATACGTCTGTCGACATCATGCGCCTCCTCGACAAGGTCAACCGCATCGGCACCACGATCCTGATGGCGACGCACGATCAGGCGATCGTGGACGCGATGCGGAAGCGCGTGATCGAACTGGAGAAGGGCAAGGTCGTCCGCGATCAGTCCCGAGGCGTCTACAGCTGATGGCGCCTCGTCTCGAATCCTTCTTCCGGGAGACCGCGTCGGGCCTGCGGCGCAACGGCGTCGTCGCGTTCGCCGCGATGTCCACGTCGTTCATCGCGCTGTTCCTCTTCGGCCTGTCCCTCCTGATCGCCCGGGAGTTCGAGCTCGTGACCCGCGTGCTGACGGGGAACGTCGAGGTCCAGGTTTATCTCACCGACCCCGTCAACGAGGGAACCGTCGGGCGGCTCACCGAGAAGCTGCAACAGGTCCCCGCCGTCGCCGACGTGGCCTTCTGGGACAAGGAACGCTCGTGCCAGGAGTTCAAGCGGCTGTTCGAGGGCCAAGAGGTCTTCCTGGAGAACGTGGACTGCATGGAGGTGATCCCGACCTCGCTGCGGGTGAACCTCTCGGCGGTGACGGACTTCGAGCAGATCACGGCCTCGCTGGGTTGCCAGGTGGTCGTGGACGACGAGGGAGACCAGCACCAAGAATGCACCGAGCCCGGCGTCCGGAACGTGGCCGACTACCAGAAGCTCCTCGATCGCCTCGATGCCCTGACGCGGGTGCTGTCGCTCAGCGTCTTCGGCATCGCGGTGATCATGCTTGCGTCGGCGATCGGGTTGGTCGCGAACACGCTCCGGATGGGGATGTTCGCCCGGCGCAAGGAGATCGGCATCATGCGGCTCGTCGGGGCGACGAACTGGCGGATCCGCGTTCCGTTCCTGATCGAGGGCCTCGTCGAATCGATGCTCGGAGCGGCGGCGGCGATCGCGGGACTATTCCTCGTGAAGGTCTTCGTCGTGGACAACCTGCGAGGCACGGCTCCATGGCTCCCGCTGATCAAGAACAGCGACGTCGTGGTCATCACCCCCTGGATCCTCGTCGCGGCAGCGCTCGTGGCGATCATCGCCGGCACGATCGGCATGCGCCGATTCCTCGACGTCTGAGCGGCCTGATGGGTCGCAAGGACCGTGAGGGCGAGCAGACCGTCGCGTCCAATCGCAAGGCACGCCACGACTACGCGATCCTCGAGACGTTCGAGACGGGCATCGTGTTGACGGGGGACGAGGTGAAGTCGCTCCGAGGGGGACGCGCATCGCTCGCGGAGGCGTTCGCCCGTGTCCGCGATGGGGAAGCCTGGCTCGAGGGGATGCACATCCCGCCCTACGAGTCGGGAGACAAGAAGGCGCACCTGCCCGTGCGCCCACGGAAGCTCCTGCTCCATCGGCAGGAGATCGCGAAGCTGACGGATGCCCAGCAGCAGGATCGTCTGGCGCTCGTCCCCCTCCGCGTGTACTTCACCCACGGGCTGGCGAAGGTGGAGCTGGCGCTCGCGCGCGGTCGACGCAGCCACGAGAAGCGTCAGGCGATCGCGGAGCGCGAGCATCAGCGGGAGATCCAGCAGGAGCTGGGTCGCCGCCGATAGGTTGGGGGGCGGCGGGAAAGCGCCGACCGACGAGAGGATGGGTTGGATGCGGAAGCGGGTGGCGATCGTGCTGGTACCACTGGGGATCCTCATGACGGGTGCGTGCTCGGGATCCGACGGAGGGTCGAACGGCGGAGCGGACGCGGAGACCGTGACGGCCGAGGCGTACGCGACGGGTGTATGCGGCGCCATCGCCGACTGGGTCGACGAGATCCAGGGGCTGAACGAGGACCTGCAGGCGAACCTCGATCCGTCGAGCATCGATGCGCTGAAGGACACGATGGTCACGTTCCTCGACGACGTGATCGCCTCGACGGACACGGTGATCGCCGACGTGGAGGACGTCGGGATCCCCGACGTCGACGACGGCGATGCCGCGGCCCAACATCTGCTCACGGGGCTCCGCGACTCTCGAGGTGTGTTCGAGAACGCGCGCGATCGGGTCGAGGCGATGTCGACGGACGACCCGGCGGCGTTCGGCGAGGAGCTCCAGACCGTGGGGACCGACATCCAGACCTCGATGTCCACGATCGGCGAGGATCTCGGCCGATTCGAGTCGCCGGTGCTCGACGACGTGTCGAAGGACATCCCGGAGTGCGACGCGGTGGCCACCTCGGCGGCGTAGACGACCGTTCGGCGCGTGCCACCGACGCTCGTATACTTGGAACACAACTACATATGGGGGTGTACTGGCTTCGAGCAGGGCGGGTATCGCCTGGGAGAAGCGGGCCGAGATCTCCGGAGTCTCGAAAAACGCCGGAACCAACACAAGCGCCAACGATGAGTACGCGCTCGCTGCCTAGTCACTAGGTAGCTGTCCGTCCGGGAGGGCCTGCGGCCCGGACAGGGCATCGCAAGCAGGACTCACCGAGGGGGCTCCGCCCGGGGGCCCCCGAGGGACATCGCACCCGGGCTGGCCGAGGGGTCCTCCGCCGGTGGGAGCCCCGAGGTGAGATCTTCCCACCGGCTGCGCCCGGAGAAGTCCCAGACGGTCGCCCTGCGACGCGGGTTCGAATCCCGCCACCTCCACGAGATCTGTTGTGCTGCCGGTGCGACGAAAGGCCCTCTTTCCGGAGGGCCTTCGTTCGTTAGGCTCCGGCCCTCACGGCTTGGGGAGGAACCGTCGATGATCGGCTGGGTCGGAGACATCGAACGCCTGACGCTCGACAACGACACGTTCCGGACGGTGTTGTTCACGGGCGCACACACGCAGCTCACCGTGATGCGACTCGCCCCGGGCGAGGACATCGGCAAGGAGGTGCATCCGGACCGCGACCAGTTCATCCGGATCGAAGAGGGACAGGCTCGCGTCGAGTTCGGCAGGGATGAGGACGGGGTCGACGAGTCGCACGACGTCTCCGACGATTGGGCGGCCGTGATCCCGGGCGGGATCTGGCACAACGTGATCAACACGGGCCGAGGTGAGCTGAAGCTGTACTCGCTCTACTCGCCGCCGGAGCATCCCGACGGTACGGTCCATCGCACGAAGTCGGACGCCGAGGCGGCCGAGCACGCCGGGTGAGCCCGGCCGAACCTCGTTCGATCTCGCTGAAGCGAGCGCGGCGCCTGGCCGTGATCGCACAGCTGCTGTCGGCGCCGCGGCCGCGGTCGGTCCTCGAGGTCGTCGAGCGGCTGGGCAGCGTGCAGATGGACCCGACCCGGACGGTGGCGCGCACCGAGCACCTCGTCTTCTGGTCCCGTCTCGGCCGCCGGTTCCGCATCGACGAGCTCGAGCGTCTGCTGTGGCGGGACCGCTCGTTGTTCGAGTACCGGGCGTTCATCCTGCCGACCTCGCAGTTCTCCGTGCACCGAGAGACGATGCGGCGCTACCCGGGCCCCAGCGGCGGGCGGCACGCGTACGTCCGCCGGTACCTCCGCGAGAACCCGCGGTTCCGGCGGTACGTGTTGCAGCGGCTGCGCGACGAAGGGCCCCTGCCCACCCGGGCGTTCGAGGATCGCTCCGCGGTCGGCTGGCGGACGGGTGGGTGGAACGACACCGGTCGGAACACCTCGATGATGCTCGAGGTCCTGTGGGCCAAGGGAGAGGTCATGATCTCCGGAAGAGCCGGACAGGAGCGGATCTGGGATCTGGCTACGCGGAGCCTCCCGTTCGACGAACCGCGGCCGGGTGCGGGAGAGGAGGCCCGGAGTCTCCTCGACGTGCAGCTGCGGGCCCTCGGCATCTCCAAGGTCAACCGGTTCGGATGGACGTTCGCGGGCGAACGACCCCCGCGGTGGGACCGGGCACTGGCGCAGCTCGAGCGAGAGGGGAGGGCTGTCCGCGTGACCGTGGACGGGCTCCCTGGGGAGCGGTGGGCTCATCGCGAGGTCCTCGATCGCTCGTTCCGAGGCAGGACGGTCCTGCTGTCGCCGTTCGACCGGCTGATCCACGATCGGGCTCGCTCCGAGGAGCTGTTCGGGTTCCGGTTCCGGCTCGAGATCTACGTGCCGAAGGCGAAGCGCGAGTTCGGCTACTTCGTGTTCCCGATCCTCCACGGCGACCGCGTCGTCGGGCGCCTCGATCCCGTGCACGACCGTGCCGCGAACGTGCTGCGGGTGCAAGGCGTGTTCGCGGAGGAGGACGCGCCGCCCGACGCCTGGCCCGCGATCCGGAAGCAGCTCGACGAGCTCGCCTCGTGGGTCGGCGCCGACGGCGTGGAGCTGCCCTCCCTCCCTCGCGTGTGGCGCTAGGGGAGCAACGAGACCTGGTCGCCGTCTCGGATGGTCGCGTACCCGTCCGGGGACGCGACGAAGACGGGGATCGTGATGCCGTATAACTCGGAAGCCACCAGGGCGCCGATCGCGATGATGTGGTCCGGCTCGCTGAGGACGATGCCGGCAGGGCCGGTGCCCAAGCGGATCGCCTCGGCGAGCACCGTGGCGCTCGAGGACGAGCCGCGTCCGGAGGGCATGATGAGCATCCGGCCGCTGACGACGACCCCTCGTTGCGGATGGTTCGCTTCGACGATCGCCCCGGTCGCCGGATCGAGACCGCCCCAGAAGCTCAGCGGCTCGTCGAGGACGAGGGCCGGGCTACTCGCTCGCGCCTCGACGAGCCATCCACCGTTCATCGGTCGCCCCACGGACCAGCGTCGCGGATGACCACGCCGGCTGCAGCCGACCGCACGCAGTCCTGGAGACTGCCGAGGGCGACCTCGAGGCCGAGATTGCTGGGCGCGTACCACGCCCACTTGCCGGAGTCGGTCATGACGGGAGCGGTCACCCCGCGAAGCACCGGTGTGACGTACGTGCACGTGTCGGTCACGACGGTGACCCCGGCGTCCGCCAGCTCGCCGGCGATCTCGCCGATCGCGTCGAGCTGCGCACGGCTTGTGTTCACGTAGAAGGGGACACGCAGCCGAGCCTCGGCCACGAGCTCCGCGAGCCTGCGAAGCTCAGCTTCGGACGCATGGGGCGTTCCCACGCTCACGGCGCCGATCTCCGCGCCGTCCGGCACGTGCGAGAGCTCGTCTCGGGCGGCGCGGAGATCGGGGAGGGTGACCACCTCCTCGCGGGCTTCGAGCCCGGCCACGGCGTCCCACGTCGGCGCCTCCGGCGTGACGCCGATCGCATGGAACAGGGCGACCGCTCCCGAGCTCGCAGCCGCAGCGCCGATCGCCTTCAGCCGGTCCTCCGAGGTCGTCGGAGGCAGTCCGTCGATCGCCGCCACCTCGGTTGCGGCCCGCCGCCCGAGGAGATGGCCGAGGACCGGGAACAGGAGGTCCTGATCGAGGAGCCGGTCGGAGAGGCCGCGCAGCCGGAAGTGCACGGTGGCGCGCCGACCCTCGTCGGTGTGCAAGCCATGGTCCGGCACGCGGCCGGTGACCGCCGCGCAGAGGTCGATGAAATCGCCGTAGCGGTTCGTCCTCGCCCCGAGGACCGAGTTCGCGAACACGATCGCGTTCGACTCCGCCCACGCCACGTGCTCCCCCAGCGCCGGTCGATCGGGGAGCTGGTAGGGGGCGCACGTCCACGTCGGCCGGCAACCCATCGCCACGTATGCGTCCATCAGCCGCGTGGCCCGCCCACGCGTCTCGTCGTCGAGCAGGACGAGCTCCGGGTGGAGGAGGTCGAGCGAGCTGACGTTCAGCGTCGAGGGCACGGTCACGGACGCCCCACCCACGAGGAGCCGTTCGGCGAAGTCCAGGCCGACCTGCCCGTGGTACAGGCAGGAATCGATGTGCGCCCCCGTCACGTCTCGCAGCCGCGACGCTCGCGCCACCTCCGCCATCCTGATCACGAGCCGCATCGCGAGCGCCGCGCCCTCGCCCGCCTCGCCGTCGAGGAGCACGCGATCCCGGTCCTCGAGCTCGACCGTCATCTATCCGACCGGTGGCGGGATCTCGATCTCCGCCTCGGGATAGATCCCGGTGCCGAACTCCGCGTCGAAGTCGCGGCCGTCGAGGGTGTCCAGGAACGTGGTCGCGAAGACGGCGGCGAACTGCTGCCGCTCCAGGAGGTCCTGCTCGATCGCGTCGCGGGGCACGTACGGTCCGATGTTCCGCCGGTAGGGGTAGTCCCGGAGGAACGAGGCGATGTCTTCCCGGGTCGCGCCCACGTCCCACAAGACGTCCGACTCCAGGTACACCTCGGAGGGCACGACGTTCTGGACCAAGCCGAACATGCCGCCGCCGAACTCCCGTTCGAGGTCGTCCCAGAGTTGGATCGGGTCGATCCTGACGCCCCCAGCGGCGTCGGGAAGGGGACACTGCCCATGGTCCGCGGTGACGATCAGCGCGTACCGGCCCGGATACAGAGCGTCCAGTTGGCTCACGAGCCTCCCGAGCTGCTCGTCCACGTCTCGGAGCGCGTCGCCCGTCATCGGATCGAACATCCCGTAGACGTGTCCGGTGTAGTCGGGCGCTTTGTAGTTGATGAACAGGAGATCCGACGCACCGGAGGAACCAACCGGTTCGTTCGCGATCGTCGCCTCGATCAGATCTCCTTGGTACCTGATCACCGGGGTGCTGCAGCAGTGCATGTTCTTGGGCTTCACGGGATCGAACGCGGGATCGCGATCCGGGTTGGGGACGAAGTCCGCTCGGTAGGTCTCGAACGAATCGAGCGACGGCACGCCCGCGGGCAACCGGAAGAGCTCGCCGTTCAGGCTGCGCCAGCCCTGCGGGTCGGTCGCCTCGTCCCAGTACACGGCGACCGGTGGGACGCGCGTCGACCCGGACCCGGTCGTCGCACGGCCACCCCTTCCCAGCATCCCCAGGTGCCAGATCTGGTAGCCGATCTCGCCGACCCAGGCACGGTCGGTCGCCTCGCTCCAGAGATCGGCGAGCGTAGGGACGAGAAGATCGCTCGGGTTCGCGTGCCCAGGCTCCCCGTAGGTCTTGCGGACCCTCCGGCCGTCTCGGATGTTGTGCCCCGTCACGCCGTGCGTCCGAGGGAAGGCGCCGGTGCCGATCGTGGCGTGCGCGGACGCCGTCACGGCAGGGAACGACCCGTGGATCGCGTTGCGGAAGTTCGCGCCGTCTCGCATCAGCCGACGGAGGTTGGGCCAGGCGTCCGGGAACTCCTGCAGGACGTTCCAGCCGCCGCCGTCGATCACGAACGTCACGACGACCGCCGGCGAGCTCGTTGGCCGCGCGATCCCGGGTAGCGGGCGTCCCTCCCGCCCCAGCTCGAGGAACGCGTCGAACCCGATCAGCTGGGCGATCGTCGGAGCGACGTCGGCGAGGGACACCCGCTCCTCGGAGTCGAGGCCGGCGATCCCCGGCCCGGCGACGACGAGCGGCACCCGCTCGAGGTACATCCACACGCTCGCATGGCTGGTCCTCGGGTCGTTGGGAACCAGCGATCGGGACTCCTGCGGGTAGTTCGCGCTGTTGAACGGGGCGGCCAGCAGCTGGATGTCGCCGCTGCGATCCGGGTGATACGCGCGCGCGACGAGCTCCATGTACTCGGCGCCGAGGTCTCGTGCCATCGCTTCCTGGACGGGGCGGGGATCCGGGCGGGTCACGCGCCGGACCGTGCGTCCGAGCGCGGCGCCCCCCGTCGCCGCGGCGGCGCCCAGCAGCCCGGCGATCGCGAGGAGTCGCCGCCGTGAGGGGTCCGTCGGCGCGGACATCCCTTGCACCGACCGGGTGGCAAGGAGTGTCACGGCCACGCAGATGACGCCGGTGATCGCACCCAGGAGCGCGCTCCCCGCCAGTCCGACGGCGAGACCGACGAGGCCGCCGACCAGCACGAGCGCGACCAGGGCGGGCGATCGGCGGTTCGTCACGGACCCAGTTTCTCGCACCGAGCCGCGGAAGGAGCTAGGAGCGCTTGCGATCGAGGTCGAGGAACGGCATGGGCACGACCGTGGCCCCCACCTTCCCGCGCTCGCCCTCGACGGTCCACTCGACGGAGAGCCGGGTGCCGAGCTTCGTCAGGTCCCTGTCCACGGAACCGAACCCCACCATCTTCTTGATCGTGGGACCCCATCCCACGGAGGTCGCGCGGCCGACCTGGGTTCCCTCCCGGTAGACCGGGACGGGGGCGCGGTGGACGAGCGCCGAGATCTGCGGTGCGAGGCTGTGCCTCGCGTACATCGATTCGATCGCGGACCAATCGAGGTCCAATCCCACGAGCCGTCGCGCCGGACCGCCCGTCTCGCGTTCCGCGACCAGTGCCCGCTTCCCCGTGAATTCCGCCTGCTTGTCGAACGCGACGAGGCGGCCGAGGCCGATCTCGAACGGCGAATACTTGAGCTCCGGCGCGAACGCGTGGGCTGCGCTCGTGTACTCGGCCTCGATCAGGATCAGGCTGGCCTCGAGACGGCAGATGTCGAGCGCCTGGATCCCCGCCGGCCGCAGCCCGTAGTCAGCGCCGACCTCGAAGAGGCGGTCCCAGACCGCGAGTGCTCCCTCCCGTGGGATCCAGAGCTCGTAGCCGAGATCGCCCGTGTACCCGGTCCTCGTGACATCGACCTCGACGCCTCCGATCGAGCCCGGGCGGCGGCGGAAGTAGCGGAGGTCGAACCAGTCCTGCCCCGTTGCCCGCTCGAGCACGTGGCGGGAGAGGCGGCCCTGCACGGCGAGGGCCGCGGTCGTCTCCGAGATGTCGTCGATCAGCACGTCCAGCCCGGTGGCGTTCAGGGCGAACCACCGGAAGGAGGGATCGGCGGCCGTCACGCGGAAACGGTCCTGGTCGAGCCGGGTCACGGTCCCGTCGTCGATGACCTTTCCCTCCTCGTCGCACCAGGGGGTGTAGATCACCTGGTCGATCGCGACGGCGGAGACGTCTCGCGTGATCACCCGATCGAGGAGCGCCGCGGCGTGGCGGCCGCTCACCTCGTACTTGTAGAGGGGCGAGACGTCGATCACGGCGGCCGCCTCGCGGATTGCGTTGTATTCGATGTCCACGAAGTCCGCGAACACGGCGGCGGCGTGGTAGCCGGACCAGTCGCCCCACGCCAGCTTCGTGTTGAGCTCCCGCTGACGCTCGAAGAAAGCCGTGCCGACGCTCATCGGGCACAGGCTAGCCGAGCGCGATCCGCGGGGCCGGCCCGGCCGGATGACTTCAGGTCAAAGGCCGTTTCGTTTCCGATGCAGGCTCACGGCTAGCATCGGCGCCCGTACGCCGACGGCGTTCGGATAGCCTTCTCCGGCGACCCGATGCCCGAGAAGGCGCCCATGAAGAGCGCCAACGAGCAGAGCGAAGAGGAAGCGGATGCCGCAGCGCTACGACGCCGTCGTGATCGGGGGGGGCCACAACGGCCTCGTGACCGCCGCGTATCTCGCGAAGGCCGGGAAGAAGGTCCTGGTCCTGGAGCGCCGCCACGTCCTCGGCGGTGCGGCCGTCTCCGAGGAGATCGTCCCCGGCTACCGGTTCAGCGTCTTCTCCTACGTCGTGTCACTCCTGCGCCCGGAGATCATCCGCGAGCTCGAGCTGCCGAAGCACGGGCTCGAGATCCTGCCCCTCGATGGGACGATCACGCCGCTGGACGGCGACTCGCTCTGGCGGGTCAACGACCACGGCCGCACCGTCCGCGAGCTCCGTCGCTGGTCGCTGAACGACGCAGAGGCCTACGAGGAGTACGGACCGCTGATGGCGGAGATGGCGAGGTTCATCAAGCCGATCCTGTCGATCGTGCCACCGGACCCCGGCAAGATCTCGGTCCGCGACTGGCTCCCGCTCACGCCGCTCGCGAAGACGTTCAAGGAACTGCCGAAACGGCTGCAGACGACCTTCATCCAGCTGATGACGATGTCGGCCGCCGACTTCCTCGACCAGTGGTTCGAGACGGACCCGCTCAAGGCGACGATGAGCGCTTCGGGCATCATCGGCACGTTCCAGGGACCCCGCTCCCCGGGGACCGCGTACGTGCTCCTGCATCACTACATGGGCGAGATCGACGGGGCGTTCCGCGCCTGGGGCGTGCCGCGTGGCGGCACGGGAAGCATCTCCGAGGCGATCGGGAGCGCTGCTCTGGCGGCCGGCGCGGAGATCCGGACGGAGGCGCCCGTCGCGCGGATCGACGTGCTGAGCGGTCGTGCCACCGGCGTGACGCTGGAGTCGGGAGAGCAGATCGAGGCGGGGATCGTCCTGTCCTCGCTGGATTCCCGCTGGACGTTCATCAAGCTGCTCGAGGACGGCACGCTCGATCCCGTGTTCCGCGAAGAAGTGCTGCGCTACAAGTACCGCGGCTCGAGCGGCAAGGTGAACCTGGCGCTCGACGGCCTCCCGGAGCTGGCGTGCAAGCCGGGAACGGGGGAGTGGCTCCGCGGCGCGATCTCGTTCTCCCCCTCGCTCGACTACATGGAACGGGCCTACGACGACGCCAAGTACGGACGGCCTTCGCGCCGCCCCTACGTCGACATGATCATCCCCACGCTCCTGGACCCCACGATGGCTCCTCCCGGCGGCCACGTGATGAGCTGCTTCGTGCAGTACGCGCCGTACCGGCTGGCCGGGGACGCGATCTGGGACGACGCAGCGCGGGAGTCCTTCGGGCAGAACGTGATCGACACGATCGCGGAGCGATTCCCGACGATCCGACAGCACATCGTGGGCTCGCAGTTCATCACTCCGAAGGACATCGAGGACGTGACGGGCTTGACCGAGGGCAACATCTTCCAGGGGGAGCTCTCGCTCGAGCAGCTGTTCTTCAACCGTCCGGTACCGGGGTGGGCCCGCTACCGCACCCCGATCCGCGACCTGTGGATGTGCGGGTCGGCGACGCATCCCGGTGGCGGGATCATGGGCGCCCCCGGCCGGATCGCCGCGCTCGAGGTGCTGAAGGGACGTGGCGGTCGAGGCCGCCAAGGACGAGGCCAAGGAAAAGGCCAAGGAAAGGGAAGGGCGGCCTGAGCGTGGGAGCCCGCTCGGACGTCGTCGTGATCGGCGCGGGTCACAACGGATTGGTGGCCGCCGCCCTCCTCGCCAAGGACGGGCGTCGCGTCACGGTTCTGGAGCGGGCTGCCGAGGTGGGCGGCATCCTCCGGGGCGGGGAGTTCGCTCCGGGCTTCACGTCCCCAGGGCTCGCGCACACGGTCGGCAGGCTCCGTCGATCGGTGATCGACGACCTCCGGCTGGAGGACCACGGGCTCTCGCTCATCGCGCCCACCGTCCGGATGTTCGCGCCGCAGCCCGACGGATCCTCGGTGACGTTCTGGGGCGATCCCGCCCGGACGGCGGAGGAGCTCCGAGAGCGGAACCCGCGCGATGCGGACGCCTACGTCGAGTTCGATCGGAAGGTGCGGGCGGTCGCATCGTTCCTCGCCTACGTGAACGTCGCGACCCCGCCCGACATCAGCGCGCCGACCCTCCCCGATGCGATCTCCGGGCTCAGGGTGGGGTGGGCGTTCCGAGGTCTCGGGGCACGGTACGGCCGTGAAGCGATCCGGATGATGCCCATGGCCGTCGCCGATCTCGTTCAGGAGGTGTTCGAGGAGGAGGCGGTGCGAGGCCCGCTGTCCACACGAGGGGTGCTCTACACGGCGTGCGGGCCATGGTCGTCGGGAACGGCCGCGCTGTTCCTGAACGATTCCGCCGGAAACGACGGCGGGGCCGCCGGCACCGCGGTGTTCGCGCGCGGGGGGACGCAGGCGCTCGCCATGGCGCTCGCCTCGGCCGCATCGGGGGCGGGTGCGGAGATCCGCACGGGAGCGGACGTGATGGAGATCCGATCGCGGAGCCGCCGGGTCGTCGGGGTCACCCTCGCCGACGGCACCGAGATCGACGCGGGCATCGTCGTGTCTGCGGCTGACCCGAAGCGGACACTCGCGCTGTGCGACCCCGAGGAGATCGGTCCGACGATGCTCTGGCGTGCGGGCAACATCCGGCAGCCCGGAGCGACCGCCAAGGTCAACCTCGCCCTCTCCGGCCTCCCGGCGTTCCACGAGGATCCCGAGCGCGTGCAGGGGCGGGTCGTGATCGGTCCGTCGATCGACTACGTCGAGAGGGCGTCCGACGCGAGGAAGTACGGTGAGCTCGCCGACGAGCCGTGGATCGAGGCGACGATCCCGTCCCTCGTCGATCCATCCCTCGCTCCCGAGGGGCGCCACGTCATGAGCGCGATCGTCCAATCGGCCCCCCGACTCCTTCGAGCTGGGGAGTGGTCACGCGAGCGGGAACGGCTCGGGGACGTGACGGTCAAGACCCTGGAGCGATACGCCCCCGGACTCGGCGAGCTCGTGGAGGCGCGGCAGGTCATCACACCGGAGGACTTCGAGGCCGACTTCGGTCTCACGGGCGGCCACGTCCAACACGCGGAGCCGGGCCTCGACCAGTTCTTCGCCTGGCGTCCGTTGAACGGGGAAGCTCGGTACCGGTTCGTCCTGGACGGTCTCTACCTCGCCGGATCCGGCGCTCACCCGGGCGGTGGGGTGACGGGCGGCCCCGGTGCGAACGCCGCCCGACGGATCCGCAAGGACGGGTGAGAGGACCGAGCATGCGACCGGAACGAGGGCCGGCTCGATGACCGACGGGAACGACCGGCCGTTCCGCATCCCGGAGAGCACGCTCTACGGGAGCGAGGACGCCGAGTTCGACGAGTTCGGCACGAACGACCTGCCGCAGTACTCGGACTTCCGCGGATCCTTCTACAAGGTCCCGTGGGCCCTCGACGAGGAGGCGATCAGGGACGCCGGCGCAGACATCGCCATCGTCGGCGCCCCCTACGACGAGGGGACCTCCGCACGGCCGGGCGCGCGGTTCGGGCCGATGGCGATCCGGACAGCCCACGTGACGACGGGGAGCCCGTGGGCGTGGTCGCTCCAGACCGAGGCATACCCCTTCGACGTCCTGACGGTGGTCGACGCGGGCGACGCGCCGATCGTGCCGGGACGACCCGCGCGCAGCCTGCGCGTGATCCACGAGAAGGTCCGGCGCGTCGCCCGCGCCGGCGCGATCCCGATCGTCCTGGGCGGTGACCACTCGATCACGTATCCGTCCGCCGCCGCGGTTGCCAGAGCGCACGACCCGGCGCGCATCGGGATCGTGCATTTCGACGCGCACGCCGATACGGCCATGGATCAATGGGGATCGCTGATCGGCCACGGGCAGCCGATGCGCCGACTGATCGACGAGGGGTGGGTCGCGGGGCCGAACTTCGTCCAGGTCGGGCTGCGCGGCTACTGGCCGGATCGGGAGACGTTCGAGTGGATGCGAGATCAGGGCCTGCGCTGGCATACGCAGGTCGAGATGGAGGAGCGAGGGGTCGAGGTCGTGATCGACGAGGCGATCGCGCAGGCGCTGGACGGCCCCGACCGGATCTACCTCTCGGTCGACATCGACGTCGTCGACCCAGGGATGGCTCCCGGCACCGGGACGCCCGAGTCCGGCGGGATGCTCGGGCGGGAGCTGCTCCGCGCGGTCCGACGGATCGCGGGTGCCGTGGACCTCGCCGGGATGGACGTCGTGGAAGTCTCCCCTCCGTACGATCATGCGGAGATCACGGCGATGCTCGCGGCCAACGCGGTCATGGAGGCGATCAGCGCCGTCGCGGCCCGACGGGGCTGAACGCGCGTCGCGCGGTACCCTCCCGCTCATGTGCCGAAGCATCAAGCGACTGCGGGAACCACACGGACAGGGGCATGCCACGGATGAAGAGATACGGGAGGCGGCGCGTCAGTTCGTTCGCAAGGTGAGCGGGTTCGGGAAGCCCACGGCGCGACACGCCGAGGCGTTCGAGACGGCCGTCGACGAGGTCACGGACTCGTCCCGGCGGCTCCTCGAGACGATCGACGCGACCTTGCGGAGCACCGCGTGACCGGCTACCCCCTCGATCCCTCGCCCGAGGAGATGCGGGCGATGGGGCAGGCGGCGGTCGACTACGTGATCGACTTCATCCACGGTCTCTCCGAGGCTCCGGCCCGCAACGTCGACGGCGCGCTCGAGGCGGCCCTGCGGCTGAAGGCATCGCCGCCCGAGGACGGCGGTTCGTTCGACGAGGTCTTCGCCCAGTTCCGCGACGCGGCCGCACGGGCCTACGAGACCTGTGGCCCGGGCTACCTGCCGTACGTTCCCGGCGGCGGTCTCTACGCGTCGGCGCTCGGGCAGTTCCTCGCGATGTCCGTGAACCGTTTCCCGAACCTCTGGGAGGTCGCGCCGGGGTTGGTGCAGATCGAGCAGAACGTGATCCGGTGGCTCTGCGACCTCTTCGGCTACCCGGACGAGGCGCGCGGCATCCTCACGACCGGCGGCTCGATCGCGAACCTGTCGGCCGTCGTCACCGCTCGCCACGTGAAGCTCGGGGAAGACTTCGGCGACGGGACCTACTACGTGAGTGAGCAGGCGCACGCGTCCGTGCCGAAGGCCGCCGCGATCGCCGGGATGCCGCGGCGCGCGATGCGGCTCGTGCCCGTCGACGCGGAGCTGCGGATGGACGCCGAGGCGCTCAAGTCGATGGTGGCCGAGGACCGCGCGGCCGGACACCGGCCTTTCCTCGTCGTCCCGGCCGCCGGCACCACGAACACCGGAGCGATCGATCCGATGGACGCGGTGGCCGACGTCGCCGAGGCCGAGGATCTGTGGATGCACGTCGATGCCGCGTACGGCGGCTTCTTCCATCTCACGGACCGGGGACGAGAGCGGTTCCGCGGGATCGAACGCGCCGACTCGATCACCCTCGACCCGCACAAGGGGATGTTCCTGCCGTACGGGACCGGCTCGCTCGTCGTCCGCCACGGCGCCGCGCTCCGAGATGCCCATTACGTGGGGGCCGAGTACCTCCAGGATCGCGCGCCGGAGGCGGAGCTGCCGAATTGGAACGAGTACTCGCCCGAGCTGTCGCGGGACCATCGGGGCTTCCGCGTCTGGCTGCCGCTCGTGCTGCACGGCGTGGCGGCGTTCCGGCAGGCGCTGGACGAGAAGCTCGACCTCGCGGAACACCTGTACGCGGCGCTCGCCGAGATCCCCGAGATCGACCTACCGTGGGCCCCACAGCTCTCCGTCGTGCCGTTCCGGCTCGCGGGGGCGACCGACGACGAGAACCGGGCGTTCCTCGCCCGCATCAACGACCCGAAACGGGTGTACCTGTCGAGCACCACGATCGAAGGCCGCCACATCATCAGGGCGTGCATCGTCAGCCATCGCACGCATCGTGACCGGATCGACGAGGCGATCGAGATCATCCGGGGCGCCGCTCGTGGCGCCGCTCGTGGCGCCGATGTCCGGCCGCAGACCGGATAGCGGGCACCGCGCATGCCCGAGATGCCGGAGATCCAGGCGCTCGCCGAGCGGGTGGCCGGCGTGGTCGACGGTGCGACGCTCGAGGGGTTCGACCTCCTCCAGTTCTCCTCGCTGAAGACCGTCACGCCACGACCCGCCCAGTACGTGGGGCGCAGCATCGAAGGGGTGGGGCGGCGGGGGAAGTACCTGATCCTCTCCTACGAAGGCGGCGATCGGATGCTCGTCCATCTCTCGCAGGGGGGACGGCTCGACGTCGAGGCGCCGCCGAAGTCCACGAAGCCGCGGGGGTCCGTGGCACGGTTCCGGTTCGCGGGGCGGCCGTCGCTCCTCGTGAAGGAGTTCGGGAAGGAGCGAAAGGCGGGCGTCTGGTCGCTCCCGGCAGGCGACGAGGGCCCGCTTGCCGCGCTCGGCCCGGAGGTCCTCTCGGAGGAGGCGGCGGCACTCTTCCACGAGAGCACGGATGCTCGCCGGGTCCACACGATCCTGCGTGACCAGCGGACGGTGGCCGGCGTCGGCCGCGGGTACTCCGACGACGCGCTCCACCACGCGTGCCTCTCACCGTACGCGGTGCTGGGCAAGCTCGACGCGGAGGAACGCGAGCGGCTCATCGCCGGGCTCCACGAGATCCTGACGAACGCCCTCGAGGTGGAGCGGCGCCGCAGCGGGGGCCTCCCCACCAAGCTCGGCGATCACTTCACCGTCCACGGTCGCTGGGGGCAGCCCTGCCCACGCTGCGGCGCCGACCTCCGTCGGGTGTCCTACGAGTCCCACGAGGTCACCTACTGCCCCGACTGCCAGACCGGCGGGAAGGTCCTCGCCGACCGGCGTCTGTCCCGCCTCATCCGGTAGCGTCCGGCCGCGTGAGCGACGAGCGGGACCTCCCGGAAGACCACGACGACGAGCTCCCGCCGCCGGTGCCACCGGAGGCGCGGCATCCTGGATGGATCGGCCGGCTCCGTGGGCACGCGATCGATCTCACGCCGCTACGGGTCTCGGCCGACTTCCGTCGCCTGTTCATCGGGCAGGCGATCTCGGAGTTCGGATCGCAGGTCACGTTCGTCGCCGTGCCGTTGCAGGTGTACCTGATCACCGGCTCGACGGCGATGGTCGGGCTCCTCGGGCTCACCGAGGTCCTGCCACTGATCGTGCTGCCGATCGTCGGAGGAGCGATCGCCGACGTGGTCGAACGTCGGCGATTCCTGATGATCGCGCAGGGGGCGACGGCTGCGCTGTCCGTGGCCCTCGCCGTGAACGCCTTCCTCCCGGATCCGAAGGTCTGGATCTTGTTCGCGTTCTCGTTCGCGTGGGCCGCCGCCTACTCCCTGTATTCGCCCGCGTTCCGGGCGTGGCCCGCGCGCCTGCTCACGCCCGACCTGTACACCTCCGCGCTCGCCCTGGAGGTCGTCTACTACCAGACCGCTGCGATCGCGGGGCCGCTGTTGGCCGGGGTGCTGATCGCCGCGTTCGGGGATCGTCCGCAGGTCGGAGTGGCGTGGGCCTACGTCCTCGACGCCGCGAGCTACGTTGCCGTGGTCGGTGCCCTCGCCGGGATGCGACCGTCTCCTCCAACCGCGGAGCGGCTCGCGGCCGGTTGGTCGGCGATCCGTGAAGGCTTGCGATTCATCCGCGCGAAGCAGGTCCTCCAGGGCACGTTCTCCATCGACCTGATCGCGATGATCTTCGGCATCCCCGTCTCCCTCTATCCCGCGTTCGTTCTCGATGTCCTCGGGCGATCCGTCGCGGCGCTCGGGCTTCTCTACGCGGGGGAAGCCGCGGGCTCGCTCCTGGTCGCCTTGTTCAGCGGCAGGGCGAAGCACGTCCGGCGCCAGGGCCTCGTGACGATCGTCGCCTGCATCTGCTGGGGGGCCGGCATCATCGGATTCGGACTGTCTCCCACGCTCTGGGTCGCCCTCGTCTTCCTGATGCTCGCGAGCGCCTCCGACATGGTCAGCGGGCTCTACCGAGACGCGATCCTGAAGACCGTCACGCCCGATGAGATGCGGGGGCGGCTCGAAGGGGTCGGCCTGGCGGTGGTGGGAACGGGTCCCTCGCTCGGCAACGCGGAAGCCGGGTTGCTCGCCTCCATCACGTCCGTGCGGTTCTCGATCGTCTCGGGTGGGATGGCGTGCATCCTCGGCGCCGGCCTGCTGGCGCTCGTGCTGCCGAAGTACCGGAGGTATGACGCGGCGGCGCCTGCCGCCTAGCGGCTCCGTCCGAAGACGGGCGGGCGCATCGGCACCATGCCCCGGTCGGAGGACCACAGCGCCATCGGCGCCTCCGTGAGGGCCGCGAGGGAGATCAGCACCCGGTCGTAGTTCACCCGCCAGCCGGCGAAGTCGCGCCACGCCTGATCCCGATCGGGTTTCAACGGAACCCCCGCCTCGTCAAGTTCCGTGATCACGTCGTTCCACTCCTCACGGTCGATCGAGATGGGGTCGTCGGGGCGCGGGTTCGGATCGTGAACGATCTGGAAGTAGTCCGCGATGGCGCGGAGGCACAGGAAGCCGGATCGGATGCAGAACTCGGCCTTGACGTCGCGGGGAACGTCGACCGAGGACAGGGTGAGCGACGCCCCGTCGAGCACCGCGCCGGCAGCGGTGATCCACGAGTGATCCGGATGGGACGACCGGAAGAACGCCAGGGTGGGATGCGACGTGTGGGATTCCTCCACGTCGACGAACCATCGCTCCCACTCGGCCCAGACCTCGTGGATCTCGGGCAGCCGTCCGAGCTGCCAGTAGCGCCAGATCATCTCTCGGGCCGATGGCGGGGAGCCCGCACGCACCTCGAGTGCGGTGATGCCGACCTCGCGTCGGGAGAATGCCGCGTAGATGGTCGGAAGGTACGTGATCAAGAGAGCGAGGAGGAACAGCCCGATCGCTGCTTCGACGAAGATCAGCATCGTGCTCCCCAATCCTTCCGGACGCGTGAAGCCCAGCGTGAACAGCGACGATCCTGAGAGGTCGAACGAGGCGCGCCATCCCTCATGATCGGTACCCCAGAAGATCAGCGTGAAGCCGGCGAGCACGAGGGCGAGCCAAGCGGCGAGCGTGGCGATCAAGCCGAGCGGCGCGTAGGCGCCCAGGATCCTGTCCCTCCGCTCGAATCGCATCGACGGCCTCGCGACGACCCGGAACAGGCCGCGGAGGAGCACGAAGACGGAGCGCGTGATCCTCGAGGCGGTGGCTCGCGGGAGCACCACGGTCTTGACGGCCGACCCGATCGCCGCTGCGACGATCGCGACGCCGGCCACGCCGACGAGGATCCGCAGCGCCAACACGTGTCGGATGGTAGGCGGTTCCGCTACTCCACGGTGGCGGTGATCGCTTCCCTCGCTGCGGCCTCGGCGTGGATCTCGTCCGCGTGCGCCCGTCCCGGGATGAACCGGTTGGCCACCACCGCGGCGGTCAGCAGGACCAGCCCGGCGATCAACAATGCGAGGTGGAACCCGCTCATGTAGGAATCGCGGAACGCGACGGCGAACCCCTCGATCTGCTCGGGCGTGAGCCCCAGCCCGGTGAGCTCGGCGGGGGAGACGAAGCCATGTGACGCGCTCTCCGCGACCGCGCTCGCCTGTCCCGGGCTCAGGCCGATCTCGCCGAGCTTGGGCACCAGAACGGAGCCGAGACGGTCGAACAGGACGGTGCCGAGGAGCGCGATCCCGAGGACGCCGCCGACCTCACGGCTGGTGTTCGTCATCGCGGAGCCGAGTCCCGCGCGCTGCGGCCCGACCGCACCCATCACGGCGGCGGTCATCGGCGCCATCGTGGACCCGAGCCCGTGGCCCATCAGCACGAACAGGATCCCGAGGATCCAGAAGGGGGTGTCCGGCTGGATGAACGTGAGGCCGAGCACGCCCGCCGACGCCAACGTGAGCCCGTAGGTCATCGGGATCCGTGGTCCGATCCGCTGGGCTAGGTGGCCCGCGACGGGCGCCGTCACGATGATCATCACCGTCATCGGGAGGAACCGGAGGCCGGTCTGGAACGGCGTGTAGCCCCGGATCGCCTGCATGTACAGCGTCACGAACAGGAAGATCGAGAACATCCCGAGGGAGACGGAGAACGCCACCGCGTTGCCGGCACTGAACGTGGGGACCCGGAAGAACGCAAGGGGCATCATCGCCTTCGGGCTCCGGTGCTCCCAGACGAGGAACGCGACGAGGAGGACGCCGGCGGCCACCAGCGAGCCGACGATCAACCCGTCGCCCCAGCCGCGCTGGTTCGCTTCGATCAACGCGAACGTGAGGGCGAAGAGTCCTCCGGTACCGAGTGCCAGCCCGGGCAGGTCGAGATGCCGGGTCTCCTCCGAGACGGACTCGCGGACCGTCCGCCAGGCGATCGCGAACGCGAGCACGCCGATCGGCACGTTGATGAAGAAGACGGTCTCCCATCCGGAGTGCTCGACGATGTAGCCGCCGAGCGTGGGTCCGAGCGCGAGTGCGAGACCGCTCACGCCCGCCCAGATGCCGATCGCTCGCGAGCGCTCTTCCGGCGGGAACGTGACCGTGAGGATCGAGAGTGTGCCCGGCATCAGCAGCGCGGCGCCCACGCCCTGGAGGGCGCGGAACATGATCAGCTGGCCGCCGGACCCGGAGAGCCCGCATCCCAGGGACGCGAGCGTGAAGATCGCCAGGCCGGTGAGGAACATCTTCTTCCGGCCGTACCTGTCGCCGAGGATGCCGCCGGTGAGGAGGAGGGACGCGAACGCCAAGACGTACCCGTCGATGATCCACTGGAGATCCGAGACGGTCGCGTTCAGCTTGCTGGTGATCGTGGGGAGCGCGATGTTGACGACGGTGTTGTCGAGCATCGCCATCGCCAGGGCGAAGCACATCGTCAGGAGGACGATCACCTTCTCGCGAGCGTTGTCACCCTTGAATCCCAGCAATGGCATGGTCGTTCCTTCCTGGTCGATGCGAGGTGCAACACCCGCGCGCGCGGGTCTGTTCCCCTAGGTCAGCTTCGAGTACAGCCGGATCGAGAGTGGCATGAAGATCGCGAGCAGCACGGCGATCCAGACCGCCGAGAGGATGATCAGCTCGGCCGTCGTACCTCCCTGGCCAGTGAACTCCCCGCCAGCGAAGACCCTCGCGAGGTTCGCCCAATGTGTGATCGGGTTGTTCCTCGCCACGACTCGAAGGAAAGACACCATGCCCTGAACGGGGACGAGCGCCGAACTGATGAAGACGAGCGGGAAGATCCCCGTGAACGCGGCTGCCTGCACGGCCTCCAGCTTCTTGACTGAGAGGGCGATCGCTGCCATCACCCACGAGAACGCGAAGCTCACGGCCATGACCAGGATGATCATCGCGAGCGCTCCGAGGATGCCGTTCTCGAAGCGGAATCCCACGAGGTAGCCGATGCCCACTACAACGAGCAAGAGGATGAAGTTCTTGATCAGGTCGGATGTCGCCCGCCCGGCGAGCATCGCCGACCGCGCCATCGGCAGCGAGCGGAACCGGTCAACTAGTCCTGACTTCAGGTCCTCCGCGATCCCGATCGCGGTGGTCGTGGCGCCGAAGATCGCGTTCTGCAGGATGATCCCCGGCATCAGGAAGGTCACGTATCCCCCGAACTCTGGCGGGATCGTCGCGAACTGGCCGCCGAAGACGTAGCGGAACAACAGCACGAACATCACGGGCTGGACGAGCTCGAACACGAGGACCGCGGGGATCCGAACGATCTGCATCAGGTTTCGACGCGCCACGATCAAGCTGTCGAAGAACGACAGCACCGCTCGGTTCACGACGGCGGGCTGCTGCGTAGCGACGGCGCTCATCGGTCCTTCCTCTCTTTCCTCCGTCGGCGCTTCTCGGGTTCCGGCTCGGCGGCGTCTTCCTCTTCTTCGAGCGCCATCTCGGCCGCATGACCCGTGAGCGAGAGGAACACGTCATCCAGTGTTGGCCGGTGCAACGCGATGTCCTCGATCGTGATACCGGCGTCGTCGAGCCGGCGAACCGTGTCGAGCAGCACCGTCGGCCCCTCGCTCCCGACCGGCACCCGGATCAGTCGGATGTCCTCGTCCACTGTCGGCTCGCCGGCACCCAGCCCCCGGAGGGTCCCGGCCGCGCGAGACAGATGATCGGCGGCGACGTGGAGCTCGAGGACCTCGCCGCCGATCTTGTCCTTCAGTTCCCCAGAGGTCCCCTCGGCAATCACCGTCCCGAGGTCGATCACTGCGATGCGATCGCAGAGGTTGTCTGCCTCCTCGAGGTATTGGGTGCAGAGGAGAAGCGTGGTGCCCTCCTTCTGGAGGTCACGGATCAGCTCCCACAAGACGAGCCGGCTCCGCGGGTCGAGGCCCGTCGTGGGCTCGTCCATGAAGAGGACCTTGGGCTGACCGACCAGGCTCGCGCCGACGTCGAGCCTGCGCCGCATGCCTCCCGAGTACGTCTTCGCGGTCCGATGCGCTGCGTCGGCGAGCTCGAACCGCTCGAGCACGTCTTCGGCGCGGCGCCGAGCCTCGGCGGCGGGGAGGTGGTACAGACGGCCGACCATCTCGAGGTTCTCCAGGCCGCTGAGGTTCTCGTCGACCGCGGCGAACTGGCCGGCGAGACCGATCACGGGACGGAGACGGACCGCGTCCCGGACGACATCCAGCCCCGCTACGGTGGCCGTGCCCTCGTCGGGCTCGAGGAGGGTGGTGAGGATCCGGATGGTGGTGGTCTTGCCGGCGCCGTTCGGCCCGAGAAGCCCGAACACGGTGCCCTCCTCGACCGACAGATCCACCCCTTTGACCGCCCGAACGTCGCCGAAGGACTTGGTCAGGCCGTTGGTGGTGATGATCGCGTTCGCCATGGGCGCGAGGATATCGACGCTCGACGACACCGACATGTCCGCTGGACAACGGGCAGGTGGCCGGCGGCAATCCTGTAATCAGTATTACCAACCTGGAATATCATCGTGGACAGGCCCGTTGCTCCGGGCGTGGAAAGGACCGAGAAGATGAACGAGCTCGACACCCAAGCCCTGCCCCTGCTCCCTCTCACGACGGGCGTCGTCCTGCCCGGGATGGTGGTGACCCTCACGATCGAGTCGGACGAGGCTCGGGCGGCGGTGGGCGCGGCCGCCGAGGGGGACGACGCGCTGCTGATGACCGTGCCCCGCGTGGACGGGCGGTACGCCCAGGTCGGCGTCGTGGCGAAGATCGAGGACGTGGGCCGGCTCCGGAGCGGCGTCGAGGCGGTCGTGATCCGCGGCCTCCGGCGCGCGACCGTTGGCCTGGGCGTCCCTGGGACCGGCGAGGCCACCTGGGTTCAGATCGGACCGGAGCCCGAGGAGCCCGTCAGCGAGCGAGCCCGGGAGCTCGCCCGCGAGTACCGCGGAGCTGTGGAGGCGATCACCGAAGCGCGCGGCGTGCCGGCCGTAGCCGACGTCCTGCGGGGCGTGACGGATCCCGGCCAGCTCGCAGACATGTCCGGATACTCACCCGACCTCTCGTTCGAGCAGAAGGTCGATGTCCTCGAGACCCTCGACGTCGAGGCTCGGCTGGAGAAGGTCCTTCGCTGGGCGAAAGAGACGCTCGCCGAGGTCCAGGTGCGTGAGCGGATCCGCGACGAGGTCGCCGGCAGCCTCGAGGAGCGCCAGCGCGAGATGCTGCTCCGCGAGCAGATGGCGGCGATCCGCAAGGAGCTCGGCGAGGACGGCACCGAAGACGTCCTCGAGGAGTACCGGACCAAGATCGCGGAGGCCGGGATGCCGGAGGACGTGCGCACGCAGGCGGACCGCGAGCTCGGCCGCCTCGAGCGAACGTCCGAGCAATCGCCCGAGTACGGATGGATCCGCACGTACCTCGATTGGCTGCTCGACGTCCCTTGGTCCACGAAGACCGAGGACAACCTGGACATCGGATCGGCGCGCGAGGTGCTGGATGCGGACCACGAAGGGCTCCGTGACGTGAAGGACCGCATCCTCGAGTACCTCGCGGTCCGCAAGCTCCGGAGCGAGCGGGGGCTCGCCGAAACCGGCGGTCGCGGCTCCGGCGCGATCCTCACGCTGGTCGGCCCCCCGGGCGTCGGCAAGACGTCGCTCGGGGAGTCCGTCGCACGCGCCCTCGGACGCAACTTCGTCCGGGTCTCGTTGGGCGGCGTCCACGATGAATCCGAGATCCGGGGGCACCGTCGCACCTACGTGGGCGCGCTGCCGGGACGGATCGTGCGGGCGTTGAAGGACGCGGGCACGAAGAACCCCGTCATGATGCTGGACGAGGTCGACAAGGTCGGCGCCGACTGGCGAGGCGACCCCTCGAGCGCGCTGCTCGAGGTCCTCGATCCCGCGCAGAACCACACGTTCCGCGATCACTACCTGGACGTCGACCTCGACCTGTCCGAGGTGCTGTTCATCGCGACCGCGAACGTCGCGGAGACGATCGCCGGCCCGCTCCTCGACCGGATGGAGGTGATCCGGATCGACGGGTACACCGAGGACGAGAAGGTCGCGATCGCGCGGAGGCATCTGCTGCCCCGCCAGGTCGAGCGCAACGGCCTGCGCCCCGAGGAGGTCGAGGTGACCGACGATGCCCTCCGAGGGGTGGTCGGCGACTACACGCGCGAGGCCGGTGTCCGCAACCTCGAGCGCGAGCTCGGCAAGATCATGCGGAAGGTGGCGACCAAGCTCACCGCCGGCGAGGGCGGGTCGTCGGCTCGCGTGGACGCGACCGATCTCCGCGAGTATCTCGGCCGGCAGAAGTTCTTCTTCGAGGCGGCGGAGCGAACCGCCGTCCCCGGCGTGGCCACAGGTTTGGCCGTGACCGGGACCGGCGGCGACGTGCTATTCATCGAGGCAACCCGCGAGGACGTGCCAGAGACGGGGATGTCGGACGGACTGACACTCACCGGACAGCTGGGCGACGTGATGAAGGAGTCGGCCCGGATCGCGCTCTCGTACGTGCGCTCGCACGCCGAGGCGCTCGGCATCCCGGCGGACCGGCTCCGCGGTCGGTTCCACGTGCACGTCCCGGCGGGCGCCGTTCCCAAGGACGGCCCCAGCGCGGGGATCGCGATGACGACGGCCTTGGCCTCGCTGCTGACGGGCCGGCCCGTTCGTGCCGAAGTGGGCATGACCGGTGAGGTGACGCTCCAAGGGCGCGTGCTTCCGATCGGGGGGGTCAAGCAGAAGGTCCTCGCCGCGCATCGGGCGGGGCTCAAGGAGGTCATCGTTCCTGCGCGCAACGAGGGAGACCTCGACGACGTGCCGGAGCAGGTGCGTGAGGAGATGACGTTCCATCTGGCCGAAGCCGTGGACGACGTGCTCGCGATCGGGCTCGGCTCCGCGGCCGACGACGTGATCGAGGATCCCTCCCGGGTCGCGTAGGAGCCGGGGTTAGGTCGCCCTCGGGAGCAACCGATAGACAACCATCGGTATCGGCTTCCACTCCTCCGGGAAGGGCGCGCGTTGACGGAACACGGCACCCTCGAGCACGAGCTCCGCGGGACGGATGAGGCGGCACTGCACGAGTTCCTCCGGCTCGTGGTCCCGCTGGCGGCGGTGTTCGCCGTGATCCAGGCCGTCGCCGGAGGCGTGCTGCGCGACGGGTCGATGCTCGTCGTCGCGCTCCTGATCGCGCTGTACGGGGGGTGCCTCATCTACGCCCGTGAGCTCTTCGACCGGGATCGCGTCCAAGCGAGCGTGGGTTGGATCAGCGGTGGGCTGATCGTGCCGTCGCTGGGCACGGTGATCCTGCAGCCCTCGATGCTCCCCACGATCGTCCTGTTGCCGCTCATGGCGCTCGCCGTGGCGCTTCCGTTCGTCGGATCCCGCCGGCTCCACCTGATGCTCGGACTCACCCTCGCGTGGGTGATCGCCATCGGCGTCGTCGGCGTCGTGGCGCCACCTCCCGCCGATCCCGCCCCGGGGTACGGGAAGGCGTTCCAGGTCGTCACGATGGCGGCGGCCACGTTCCTGACGATCCTCCTGTTCACGCGCTACCGGGCACGCCTCCTGTTGGCGGCCCACCGGGAGCGAGAGGTGTCGCTCAAGCTTCGTGAGGTTGACCGTCTGAAGACGACGCTGATGCGGGCGGCATCGCACGATCTGCGGACGCCGACGACCACGATCCTCGGAGCGGCGGAGACGCTCCGGCACCTCTCGGTCGACGAGGACGAAGCCCGGGCACTGCTCGCCGCGATCTCCCGCGGCGCGAACCGGCTCTCCGGGCTCCTCGACGACCTGCTCGACGCCGAGAGCCTCCAGGCGGGCGTCGTCGAGCTGTCGGCCGAGCCCGCCGACGTCGGCGAGGTAGTGGGCGACGCCGTCGCGTCGCTCGAGATCCCCGTCGAGATGCGAGTGCACCTCGACGTCCAGCCCGCCCGGGCAACGGTCGACCGTGCTCGCGTCGGACGGGTCATCGAGAACCTCGTGATGAACGCGATCCGACACGCTCCGGGCTCAGGGATCGTCTGGGTGCTCGTGCGCCCGCACGACGGGGGTGCGGAGATCGTCGTCGAGGACCAGGGGCCCGGGATCCCCGAGGCCGATCGGCTCACGATCTTCGCTCCGTTCCGCAGGGGTGACACGGAGGCTCCCGGCACCGGACTGGGGCTGGCCATCGTGGAGGGGTTCGTCGGGTTGCACGGTGGACGGGTGTGGGTCGAGGAACGGCTGGGCGGAGGGGCGTCGTTCCGCGTGATCCTCCCCGGGGTCGGCCAGGGCGTGGCGGCCACGGCGCGGCCCGAGCTCGTCGTCGACGCGACCCGGTCCGACTGAGTCCGTCGTTCGGCACGTTTGCGCTCTCTTGCCGTCGTCTCCGACCTCGCACGCCCGGACCTGTCAGGGCGGGGTGGTTCCCGGCGGAACGCTCACGTACGGTCGGCCGCATGACGCGGGTGGTGAGGCGGTGGGCGAGCCGGGTGGCCGCCGCCCTCGGATTGTGCGCCGCCCTCGCGGGATGCGGCGGTGGGTCCGACCCGGTCTCCCCCTCGCCTCCATCCGCGACTCCGTCGGTCACACCCCCGCCGCTCCTCGAGATCGTCGCTCGCGTTCCGGTCGGTGGCGAGCCGATCGGGATCGTTGCCGCGTTCGGATCGGTCTGGGTCGTGAACTCCGAGTTCGACACCGGCGGGGAGCCGAGCCTGTCCCGCATCGATCCCGCGAGCGCGACGGTCGAGGCGACCGTTCCCGTGGGTGCGGGTCCGCTGGAGGTGACGGACGCGTTCGATTCCCTCTGGGTGTCCAACTCCGAGGCGGACACCGTCTCGCGCGTGGATCCGGCGACGAACGAGGTGATCGCGACCATCGACGTCTGCGAGGCGCCCGAGGGGATGGCGGCCGACGACGGGGGCCTCTGGGTGGTCTGCGAGGAGAGCCAGGCGGTGGTTCGCATCGACCCGGAGCAGGAGACGGCCGGCCGGCCGATCGAGGTGGGTCTCGAGCCGCGCTTCGTCACGGTCGCGTTCGGCAGCGTGTGGGTCTCGAACTACCTCGACTCCACGATCGTCCGGCTGGATCCCGACACCGGCGCCGTCGTCGCGGAGATCGAAACGGCATTCGGTCCGCAGGTGATGGCCGAAGCCGGCGACGGACTGTGGGTCTCCTCGGTCGACAGCGACGCGGTCCAACGGATCGATCCGGCGACGAACGAGCCGGACCCACCCACCGCGACCGAGGCCCTCCCCGACGGTCTGCTCCTGCACGGAGGATCCCTCTGGGTGGCGACCGACCTCGGCCCCCTCCTCCAGCGTGTGGATCCGGCGTCCGCGGAGATCACGGGCATCGTGGGCGGTCTCCGACCAAGGGGCGATCAACGCGAACCAGCTCCTGGTCGAGGCGGAGGGAGCGTTCTGGTCCCCGCTCCTCGATGCCGGAGAGGTCATCGCGGTCGAGGTCCCCGACTGATCGCCCGGCGTCGGTCGGTCCGGCGGATCCGTTCCCTATCCTGACCCGATGCCCCACGGTCTCGAGCTGATCGATCTGCGCCGCCGGTTCGGTCACGTCGTGGCGCTCGACGGCGTGAGCTTCGAGGTCGCGGAAGGCTCCGTCGTGGGGTTCGTCGGTCCGAACGGCGCGGGCAAGACCACGGCGATGCGGATCGCGCTCGGGGTGCTGGGAGCCGACGGAGGTGAGGTCCGGTGGCGAGGGAGGCCGGTCGACGGCACGGCGCTTCGACGGTTCGGCTACATCCCGGAGGAGCGGGGGCTCTACCCCAAGATGCGGGTGCTCGAGCAGCTCGTGTACCTGGCGCGGTTGCACGGCGTCGGGCGTGCGACCGCCCGCACCCGTGGCCCCGAGATCCTCGACGTCCTCGGCGTCGCCGACCGGGCGAAAGATCGGGTCGAGTCCCTGTCACTGGGGAACCAACAGCGGGTGCAGCTCGCGGCGGCGCTGGTGCACCAGCCCGACGTGCTCGTCCTCGACGAGCCGTTCTCGGGCCTGGACCCCGTGGGCACCGACGTCCTCGTCGAGGTCCTCGATCGCGAGCGCAGGACGCGCGGGGTGCCGATCGTGTTCTCCAGCCATCAGCTCGAGCTCGTGGAGCGTGTGTGCGACCGGGTCGTGATGATCGTCGACGGGAGGATCGTCGCGGACGGGACGATCCACGAGCTCCGCGCGTCACGGGCGCGGCGGCTCGTCCGCGTCGAGGTCACGAACGCCCCGGCCGGCTGGTACGACGCGATCTCCAGCATCCGACTCGAGGCCGAGGTACCCGGTGGGGTGATCGTGGAGCTCGAGAGCGACGCGGACGACCAGCGTGTGCTCGACCTCGCGCGCTCGTTGGGGGAGGTGCGCCACTTCAGCCACGTGCGTCCCACGTTGTCGGAGCTGTTCCGCGAGGTGATCGCGTCGTGAGCGACGATCCGGCCGTCACCGACCGCGGCATGTGGCGGGTGGTCGCCGCCCGTGACTTCTCCGTGCGCCTCCGTGATAAGGGGTTCGCGATCTCCACCGGGATCACGGTCACCGTCCTGTCGATCTTCATCCTCCTGCGCGCCTACGCCAGCGGTCCGGACTCCTTCGACCTCGCGGTCGTGGGCGACCGCGCGGTCGCGGATCGCGCTGCGGCGATCGCGGAACGGGCGGGCATCGACCTGAGGGTCCTGCCGCTCCGCGACGAGGGCGCCGTCGCGGGCGCGCTCCGTGACGGGCGCGTGGATGCGGCCTTGATCGGCGGGCACGAGGACGTCCTCGAAGGGGTCGCCACCCTCCGGGCCCTCCGCGACGTGCCGAGCCTCCTCGACCAGGTCGTGCAGGCCGCCGCGATCGCGACGAGGATCGACGACGCGCTCGAGGACGCGGACGCGAGCCCCGACACCGTCGAGGCCCTACAGGATCAGCATCCGGTGGACGCGGCGCCGATCCTGCCACCCGACCCCGATCGAGACACGAAGGCGGCCGTCGCGCTCGCGGCCGTGCTCGTGCTCTACGGGCAGCTCTTCGGCTACGGCGTCTGGGTGGCGACGGGGGTGATCGAGGAGAAGTCCTCCCGCGTCGTCGAGGTGCTGCTGTCGACGATCCGCGCCCGTCATCTGATGGCCGGCAAGATCGCGGGCATCGGGACCCTCGGCCTGCTCCAGCTGATCCTGATCGCGATCTTCGCGGTGACGCTCGCGACGGTCACCGGGGCGATCGACATCCCTGCGGACTCGCTCTCGGCCGCTGCCCTCACCGTGGGATGGTTCGTCCTCGGCTTCTCGTTCTACGCGGCCCTGTTCGCCGTCGCCGGGGCGCTGGTCTCCCGGATGGAGGAGCTGCAGAACGCGATCGTGCCGATCAACCTCGTGGTGTTCGCGTCCTTCTTCATCTCGATCGGCGCCGTCGACGATCCCGACTCGGGGATCGCCAGGGTCGCCTCGCTGCTGCCGATCTCCTCCGCGCTCGCGATGCCCGTCCGCATGGTGCTGGGTTCCGCGACCACATGGGAGATCGTCGCGTCGCTCGCGATCGTGATCGGGTCGACGGCGCTCCTGGTCCCGCTGGCGGGACGGGTCTACGCGGGGGCGATCCTCCGAACGGGCGCGCGGGTGAAGGTGCGCGATGCCTGGCGGGCGGCCGGGTGACGCGGCACGGTTGGACGCGAGCGAACCTCCGCCACGTGCTCGCGATGCTCCGCTACGGCGCGAACCCCGCCGCGACCGTCTACGACTCGATCGGCCCCGACTTCTTCCTTGCCCTCGCGCCCGGCTGGCTCAACCTCGGCCTGTGGGAGGGCGACGGCGGTGATCCCTCGGAAGCGCCGGTCGCTGTGCGACGGCTCGTCGAACGGATCGCCGCGGCGCTGCCCGAGGATGGCGACGTGCTGGACGTGGGCAACGGGCTTGCGGCCCAGGACCCGGTGATCGCGGCGACGGTGCACCCACGCTCGCTGACGGCTGTGAACATCACGTGGTCCCAGCTGGAGGCGGGGCGCGAGCGCCTGCGTGAGGCGGGGGCCCGGGGCGTCTGCGCGGACGCCTGCGACCTGCCGTTCGCCGACGGCTCCTTCGACGGCGTGATCAGTGTGGAGGCGGCCTTCCATTTCCCTTCGCGCGAACGGTTCTTCCGCGAGGCGTTCCGCGTGCTGCGTCCCGGTGGCGTCCTGACGATGTCGGACCTCCCGACAGTGCGCCGACCGCAGGGGCCCCGGGAGGCGCTCGCCGCCGTGGCGATGCTGCGGGGCTGGGGGCTCCGGTCCGATGCGGCCGCATCGACCGGGGCGATCGTGGCGTCGGCCGCCGGCGCAGGGTTCGTCGGTGTCCGGTCGGAGCTCGTCGGGGACCGCGTGGTGGCGCCCGCGTTGCGCTTCGTGCGTGACCGACTGGAAGCGGGGCGCCATGACGAGCCGAGGACAACCCTCGGGCTCGCCGCCCGCGCGATGCTGTCCCAGGCGGAGGTCCTGTGGGAGCGGGGCCTCCTCGACTATCTGCTGCTCGAGGCCCAGAAGCCCGAGAAGCCTTAGCCCAGCTCCCGCCGGAGCGCCTGCAGGGGGAGCTGGCCGAGCGCAAGGAGTCGGTCGTGGAAGGCCTTCAGGTCGAAGGCGTCGCCCTCCTTGTCCTGGGTGCGGCGCCGAGCCTCCTCGATCTCCACCATGCCCACCATGTAGGCGAGCGCCTGAGCCGGCAGGGCGATGTAGCGATCCACTTCGATCTCCGACTCGCCGCGCGGCGAGCCGCCGGCCACGAGCTTCTCGATCGCGTCTTGTCTCGACCAGCCGAACGCGTGCAGACCGGTGTCGGTGATGAGCCTGGCGGCGCGGTGGGCCTGCGCCGCCAGCATCCCGAGCCGCTCCCAGTCGTCGACGTACAGATCCATCTCATCGGCGAGGCGCTCGCTGTAGAGCCCCCATCCCTCGGCGAACGACGCCCCCGCCAGCAGGCCGCCGAAGCGGCGGAGGGCGGGGCGCTCGTCGAACTCCATCTCGAGGGCGATCTGGAAGTGATGCCCCGGGTTGGCTTCGTGGTAGGTGACGGCGGCGATCTGGTGGAGCGCCTTCCCCGCCAGGTCGTGGGTGTTGATGTAGTAGGTGCCGGGCCGCTCGCCGTCGGCGGTGGGAGGCATGTAGAACGCGAGCGCCATGTCGGCCGCCCGATAGGCCTCGATCTCCTTGACGCGGCAGTTCGCCTTCGGGAGCCTGCCGAACCACGTGGGCGCGAGCTCCCAGCTGCGCTGGACCTGGCTCTCCACGAGCTCGATCAGCGCCTCCGCGGAATCGGGGGTGTCCTTCCCGGACGACGTGCGATCGGCGATCGCTGCATCCGGGCTGGGGTACCCGAGCCGCGAGGCGATCTCGAAGCGCTCCGCCTGGATCGCTTCCCAACGCTCGTTCCCTAGGTCGTGGACCTCCTGGGGATCGAGGGGCAGGGTGGTCCACGACCGGATCTCCGACGCGTAGATCGCGTCTCCGCCGGGGAGAGCCGTCACGGCGTTGCGCTCGGCCGCGTCCGGGAGGTACTCCCGGAGCACGTCGAGGTAGGTCGCGAAGGCAGGCGCGACCACGTCGCGCCAGACGCCGGCGATCCGTTCCCGAGCGGCGGTGTCGTCCTCGGCGATCGCAGCGAGCGGCGGCGAGTCCTCGGCAGGGGACCCGACGATCCTCTCGATCTGCGCGACGGCCCGCTCGACGACGATGCGCGGCGACACCACGCCCGTGGCGACGCCCTCGTGCGCGATCTCCGCGCACGTTTCCAGGTAATCCGGCAACGCGCGGAGTCGTTGCTCGTAGCGGTCGAGGTGCTCGGGGGTATCGGTCCGCTGGATCGAGGCGATGTCCCCGAGGAGCACGCCCGGGCCGACGAAGTGGTTCACGACGTAGAGCCGGTCCGTCCGATGCTCCACCGCGGCGAGGGCCTGTGTGGCGATCGCTTCGAGCACGTCCATCGTCGTCCGGAGGGTGACGTCGAGCGATCCCCGATCGATCGTGGCGAGCTCGTCGAGGGCGGCGCGGTTGTGGGTCTCCGACGCGGCACGGCCCTGCTCGCCGATGTCCGGGAGCCGGTCGTCGTAGCGCTCGTCGCCGATCGCCGTGGCGAACGTCGGCTCCCGCTCGAGCAGCTCTTCCCAGACCCGGTCGGCGAGTGCTTGGGCGCGGTCGGTGTCGTTCACGTCGTCCTCAGCCTCTCGCTCGAGATCACAGGAGGCCAAGGGTACTCGCGCCGTCGACCTGAAGGGCCGCGCCGGAGATGAATCCAGCCGGCTCCGAGCAGAGGAACGCGACGACGCGCCCGAAGTCGGCCGGCTCCCCCAGCCGCCCCGCCAGGCCGGCGTCCACCACCCGTTGCGTCCGGTGGAGGCCCGGGCAGGCGAGGTTCAGCGTGATGCCGTCTTCGACGAGCTCTTGCGCCGCCGTCTTCGCCCATCCCCACAGCCCGGCGCGCGCGGTGTTCGACGTGGCCAGGTCGGGGATGGGCTGCTTCACGGAGTTGGACGTGATCAGGCAGATGCGACCCCAGCCCGCAGAGCGCAGGTGGGGGAGCGCTTCACGCACGAGCCGGATCGACGTAAGGAGGTTCGCCTCGAGCGCGGCCCCGAGCGTGGCGTCGTCGAGGTCGACGGCCCGCCCCTTCGGTGGGCCACCGGCGTTGGCGACGAGGACGTGGAGCCCGCCGAACCGTTCCACGGTGGCCTCGACGAGCCGGGCCGGCGCGTCGGGGTCCGTGACGTCGTCCGGGAGCGCGAGAACGTCGGAGCCGAGCTCCGCCGCCGTCGCGCGGATCCGCTCCGGGTCACGGGAGTTGATCGCGACCATCGCACCCTCCGCCGCGAGGGCGGCCGCCGACGCGCGGCCGAGGCCCTTCGAGGCCGCGGTGACCAGCGCGATCTTCCCTTCGAGCCCGAGATCCATGGCGTCCGATGCTACGCTCCGCGCGGTGTCATCGGGATCCCCCGGCCCGACGTTCGTCCTCATCCTCGTGCTCTCGGTGGCGACGGGGGCCTGCACGCCGCGGCTGCTCGACGCCGACCAGCTCGAGCGCCGGCTGTCCCGGGAGATCTCGGAGCGGCTGAACGTCGCGAACGTGGCGGTCGAGTGTCCCGACGACGCCGAGGCGCGACAGGGGGCGACGCTGGGATGCGTCGCCCGAGCGCCGGGGGAGACGCAGGGGCTCCGGATCCAGGTGACGCAGCTCGACGGGGACGGCAACGTGGTCTGGGAGATCGCGGGCCCCGCCGAGTAAGGTTGCCCGATGCTGCTGGAGGGCAAGAAGCTCCTCATCACCGGAGTGCTGACGCCCCGATCGATCGCGTTCTCGGCGGCGCAGGTCGCGCAAGAGCAAGGCGCCGAGATCGTCCTCACGAATTTCGGACGAACGGTGAGCCTCACCGAGAAGAGCGCCAAGCGCCTCCCCGACCCCCCCGACGTCCTCGAGATGGACGTGAACGAGCCGGAGCAGATCGACGCCGTGCGCGAGGAGCTCGGTCGGCGCTGGGGACGGCTCGATGGGTTCCTGCATGCGATCGCGTTCGCGCCACAGGACGCCCTCGGCGGCAACTTCCTGTACACGCCGTGGGAGAGCGTCGCGACCGCGTTCAAGACGAGCGCGTTCTCGCTCAGCTCACTCGCGGCCGGCATGCTGCCGCTGATGGAGTCCCACGGCGGCGGGATCGTGTCGCTGGACTTCGACGCACGGGTCGCCTGGCCGGTCTACGACTGGATGGGCGTAGCGAAGGCAGGGCTCGAGTCGGTGACGCGCTACCTGGCGCGGGACCTCGGCCCCAAGGGGATCCGGGTGAACACGGTGTCGGCGGGTCCGATGAAGACGATGGCCGGCAAGGGCATCCCCGGCTTCGACCGGATCGCGGGGAGCTGGGCGGATCGGGCGCCGCTCGGCTGGGATACGTCGGACGGTCGTCCGGTCGCCGGCGCGATCGCGTTCCTCCTGTCGGACCTCGCCGCCGGCATCACGGGCGAGCTGCTGCACGTCGACGGCGGGTTCCACGCGATGGGGACGGATCCCGTCCCATCCGAGACCCCCGACTGACGGTCTCCGCCGACTACGCTGCCTCGAGCGCCTCGACGAACGCGCGCACGTCCGCCAGCCCGAGCGTGGGGTTGCCGGTGTGGGTGGTCACGAGGACACCCACGAGCTCGCCCTGGAACACGCACAGCACGCCCTGCCGGCTGGGCCCGCCCGGGATCAGGAAGCCCGGGCCGCCGCCGCTCATGCACGCGAACGAGTAGCCGCCCGATCCGGCGGACTGCAACGACCCCTGGTCCACCTCGCCGCCCGAGGCTTCCGCGCCACCGGCCGCCCCCTGGACGATCGCCTCCGCGTCGAGCCCGGCGGGGTAGTTGTCGTAGAGGGCGGCGAAGAGCTGCGGCTCGTCGCCGGTGCCGTAGACCGCACCGCTGATCTCGACGTCCCCGATCTTGATGTCCTCGATCGCGCGTTCCGCCCGTTCCGCGTCCTCGTTGTGCAGTCGCTCGTACCCCAGCGCCGAGTCGGGGAAGCCGTCGGATCCGCTCCGCGTGAGGAAGATGACGAGAGCGACGGCGAGCAGGAGGACGGCGACGACGAGGACCGGCCCCCGTCCGGAGCGGGGGCGGTCCGGGACCGGACCTCCCGGAGGCATCGACCAGTCGGGCCTCGGCGGCGGTTCCATCACCGGAGGGTGGACCGCGGCAGTTCGGGATGCAAGCGCTTCGTATGCTTCGGTCGTGCGGGAGATGACCACCGAGCGGCGGCTGACCAGCTTCAGCCACGGTGCCGGGTGCGGGTGCAAGCTCGGGCCCGACGATCTGCGGACCGTCCTCGGCGGCGTGACGCTGCCGCGGGCGTCCGCGGACCTCCTGGTGGCGGCGGACACCGGGGACGACGCAGCCGTCTATCGCCTCCCGTCGGGGGAGGGGCTGATCGCGACGCTCGACTTCTTCACCCCGATCGTCGACGACCCGTACGACTGGGGGCGTATCGCCGCGACGAACGCGCTCTCGGACGTCTACGCGATGGGAGGCCGACCGCTCCTCGCGCTGAACATCGTGAACTGGCCCGTGGACGACCTCCCGCTCGAGATGCTCGCGCGGGTCCTGCAGGGCGGCGTGGACGTCGCGGCGGGGGAAGGGGTCGCCGTGGCCGGCGGCCACTCGATCACGGATCCCGAGCCGAAGTACGGCATGGTCGCGATCGGGCTCGTGCCGCCCGACGAGATCGTGCGGAACTCGACCGCGCCCGTGGGGGCGGCCCTGTACCTCACGAAACCGCTCGGCCTGGGGATCGTCTCCACCGCGATCAAGCGGGGGGTCGCCGACGAGGACCTCGTCGACGCCGCGGTCGACCTGATGACGACGACGAACCGGGCCGCCGGCGAGGCGATGCGATACGCCGACGCGGAAGCGGCGACGGATGTCACCGGGTTCGGCCTTTTCGGCCACCTCCACCGGATGCTCCTCGCGTCCGGAACCGCGGCCGAGCTCGTGGCCGGCGCGATCCCCCTGATGGACCCGCGGATCCTCGACCTCGCACGGAGCGACGTCGTTCCCGGCGGGACGAAGCGGAACCTCGCGTCCGTCCGGCCGCACACCGACTTCGCCGACCTCCCCGAGCCGGAGCGCCTGATCCTCGCCGATGCCCAGACCTCCGGAGGGCTCCTGATCGCCGCGAAGCATCGGCCGTCGATCGAGTCGGCGTTCCGCGAGCACGGGGTGTCGTTCGCGAAGATCGGCGAGGTCGTGACGGGCGAGCCGGGCCGGATCTCGGTAACGGGCTCGCTCGAGCCGTAGGGAACCCGTCCGACGGATCGCCCGTTAGGGTGCCCGAGGAGGCGACGTGGACCGGCCGAGACAGCCACCGAAGGATCGGACCGAGGAGGATCCCGGGCTCCCGATCGAGTTCGGGCCGGCGTCGAACGCCGAGTACGATCCGGAGCCCCTCCTGCCTCCGGTCCTGCGGGAGACGATCCGTCGAGCTCGCGAGGACGCCGAACGCAACGCGCGCCTCCTGGGGATCAGCCGTCGGGAGTTCCTCCTGTCGGCCTGCGGCGCGGCGACCACGTTCCTCGCCCTCAACGCCTGCACCCGTGAGGAGCACCGTGCGAGCCCGTCGACGTCCACGAGCGAGCCCGGCGGCTCCTACGAGATCCCGCCGAGCGCCTCTGTGGAGCCGCCGAGTGCGTTCGAGGCGCTCGGGGGCGAGGAGTTCATCTTCGACGTGCAAGGCCATCTCCTCGAATACCACCTGAACCCGGTCCTGAACGGCGAGAGCTTCTGGGAGGGGTTCCCGCAGAAGGACTGCGGCGAGGACGACCCTCGCGTCTGCTACTCGATCGAGCACTTCCTCGAGCTGATGTTCCTCCGCTCGGATACCAACATGCTCGTCCTCTCCTCACTCCCGATCTTCCCCGAGGGCAGCCCGCTGTCGCCCGAGATCATGGACATCACCCGCAGGACCGTCGAAGGGCTCTGCCGGGACGAACGGATCCTGCTCCACGCGCAGGCGCTCCCCAACGTGGGCGGGCAGCGGGCCGCCCTCGACGCGATGGAGCACACGGCCAACCGGTACCCCGTGGCTGCGTGGAAGACGTTCACCCACTTCCCGGGAGCGTTCGAGGGCGACGGCAACGTGTGGTGGCTCGACGACCGCGACGGGGGCAACCTCGGAGAGCGGTTCATCCGCCAAGCCGTGGCCCTGGGCATCCCGACGATCTGCACCCACAAGGGGCTCTCGCTCGGGAACCCGAACGCCTCTCCCGACGACATCGGGCCCGCGGCCAGGCGGCACCCGGACGTGAACTTCGTCGCCTACCACTCGGGCTTCGAGGCGGGAACGACGGAGGGGCCGTACACACGCGAGACGGCACACCTCGGCGTGAACCGCCTGATCGCCTCGATGGAGCGGGAGGGCATCGGTCCCAACGAGAACGTCTACGCGGAGATCGGCTCGACCTGGTGGTACGTGATGCGCTACCCGGATCAGGCCGCGCACGTCCTCGGCAAGCTGCTGAAGCACGTGGGGGAGGACAACGTGCTGTGGGGGACCGACTGCCTCTTCTACGGGTCACCGCAGCCGCTGATCCAAGCGATGCGCACGTTCCAGATCTCTGAGGAGCTCCGCGAGCGGCACGGGTACCCGAAACTCACGAAGGAGATCAGGGCGAAGATCCTGGGGCTGAACGGCGCGGCCCTGTACGGCATCCAGCCCACCACGTCGACCTGCGAGTTCACGCGTCGCGAGCTGGAGCAGCTCCGTCGGACCCTGCCCGGGAGCACGATGGCCCTCGGACCGAGATCGATGGCCCAGGTCCAGGCCTTCCGCGACGACGACCGCGAACTCTGGGCGACGACCGCCAACCTGCTGCAGTAGACGAGGCTCGTATCCTCGAGCGATGCCCAGGCGCCGGATCCGGCTGACTGTGCCCGCTGAGGCCCTCAGCTCGACGTTCCGTGACATCCGCGCCGAGATCGGGATCCCTGAGTCCTTCCGGCCCGAGGTGCTGGCCGAGGCCGAGTCGTCGTCGAGGTCCCCTCTGCTTCCGGACGTCGACCGCACCGAGATCCCTCTCGTCACGCTCGATCCTCCCGAGTCGATGGACCTCGACCAAGCGTTCCATCTGCAGCGGAGGGGTGGTGGGTTCCGGCTCCACTACGCGATCGCCGACCCATCCGCGTTCGTCACGCCGGGCGGAGCGATCGACCGGGAGGCGCACCGCAGGGCCGAGACCGCCTACAGCCCGGATGCACGGACGCCCTTGTACCCGCCGGCGATCTCCGAGGCGGCGGCCTCGCTGTTGCCAGATGGTCCGCGTCCGGCCGCGCTGTGGCGCGTCGACGTCGACGCGGACGGACGCGCCCTGGACTCCCAGGTCGAGCGCGCGCTGGTCTCGAGCCGGGCGAAGCTCGGCTACGCGGAAACGCAGGCAGCGATCGACCGGGGGAGCGCGGACCCCATGCTGGAGTTGCTGCCCGAGATCGGCTCGATCCTGCAGGAGGCGGAGCGCGCCAGGGGCGGGGCCAGCCTCGGCCTGCCCACTCAGGAGGTCATGCTGGGCGCCGGCGGCTTCGGCCTGACCTTCACATCGCCGTTGCCGGTCGAGACGTGGAACGCGCAGCTCTCCCTGTTGACCGGCCGGGTCGCGGCCCGGATCATGCTGGACGGTCGTGTCGGCGTGATCCGGACGATGCCGCCACCCGATCCGCACGACGTCGAGCGGCTGCGCCGGGTGGCGGCCGGGCTCGGTGTGGACTGGCCAGAGGCCATGTCCTATCCGGAGCTCCTGCACACCATGGACGCGAGCCGTTCGACGGCCCAGTCGGTCTTCCTCCAGGAAGCCGCGGTCTTGTTCCGCGCCGCCGCGTACACGGCGTTCGACGGGGAGCCACCCCCCGAAGAGGAGCACGCCGCGATCGCTGCCCCCTACGCGCATTGCACCGCGCCGCTGCGGCGCCTCGTGGACCGCTACGTGAACGAGGTCTGCCTCGCGCTCGTCTCCGGGAGCGACGTGCCGTCGTGGGCGCGAGCGGCGCTCCCAGCGCTGCCGATCGAGATGGCCCTCGGAGGGGAGAAGACCGGCCGTCTCGAGCGGACGATCGTCGACGCCGTGGAGGCAGCCGTTCTCGCGCCCCTCGTGGGCCGCCAAGCGGACGCGGTGGTCGTCGACCTATGGAAACATGGCCGCGGCGAGGTCGCGCTGCGCGATCCCGCGGTGATCGGACCGTGCGAGGACGTGCACGAGCTCGGGGCCCAGGTCCGGGTTCGCCTCGAGGAGGCCGATCTCCAACGCCGCGAGGTCCGCTTCGTCCGCGTGTAGATCAGGGTCGCGCCGAGAGGTCTGCCGAGGTGAGCTGGCCGCCCGTCGGGCCGCTACCGCCCAGGGCGGCCGCGCCGCACCGGGCGGCCAGCCGCAGCGCCTCGGTCACCTCGAGACCTGCTCCCAGACCGAACGTGAGTCCTGCGTGGAACGAATCGCCAGCTCCGTAGGTGTCGATGATCGGCCCGAGGAGCGGGGCCGGTTCGAAGCGACCCCGCTCGCCGCCGAACGCTGCGAACGATCCACCTTCCGCTCCCTCGGTCAGCACGACCAGGTCGGGCGGGGCGTGGGCCAGGACCTCGGGGTCGTAGCGTTCGTGGACGTCCTTGGCGCTCCCGACCACTGCGTCGGCTCGCACGCCCGACGCGGCGAGGACGGCCAGATGTCGGGTCGACACCACCATCACCTTCGCTACGCGTGCTCGACGAAGTGCATCCGCATCGCCGGCCGTGACGTAGACGGCGCCGGCGTCGTCCAGGTGGTCCCACGCGAGACCTTCCGAACCGCGCGCTTCCATCCTGGGTCCCAGCGTGGTGATCGTGCGCTCGCCGTCGCCGTCGACGAGACACACCGCCTGACGGGTGGGATCGGGCCTCTCCTCGCCGTGGACGTGGACGTGTGAGGCCGAGAGCTCTTCGCGCGCGCGACGACCGACGCCGTCCCCCCCGAGCGCCGTGAACAGCTCGGACGATCCCGCGAGCTTCGCGAGCTGGACGGCGGACACGGCGCCGCCGCCCCCGGCTCCCCACCAGGTCTCTGTCGCATGTGCGATCGTGCCGGCGGTGGGCACGCGGTCCACGCGCGCGAACGTGATCCATTCCACATGCCCGACGACCGCGACCTTCATCCCGTGCGTATCGTCCCAGGCTCGGCCCGGCGTACTGAAGGCACGGGGCCGGGAATATCCGACCTCGTTGTAGGATTTGCACCTGCAAGAGGGACCGCGAGTCCGCGGCCCCGCGAGCACCCCGAGAGGTCGATGGCAGAGCTCGACGGCGTCTTCTACAAGGAGATCGTGGAGCAAGGACTCCGCGAGTTCCCCAACGAGGCCTGCGGCGTGATCGCCGCGGGCCCGGAAGGTGTGCCCGTGCACGTCTTCACGGCCACGAACATCGACGTGAGCAGTGTGACCTTCCGCATCGATGCCGAGGAGCAACTCCGGATCGAGCGTGAGATCGAGGAGCGCGGCTGGGAGACGTGGGGTTATTACCACTCGCACACGCACTCGGAGGGATACCCGTCGCAGACCGATCGTGACCGCTCGAGGTACGTCGTCGCGTTCTACCCGGACGTGAGGTTCCTCATCCTGTCCTTGGAGGATCGCGAGGTGCCCGTGCTCCGCTCGTTCTTCATCCGTGACGGCGAGGTCACCGAAGAGGAGCTGACGATCACGTGAGCGACGCGCGTCGGTTCACCGAGGACCAGGTCCAGCGCTACTCCCGCCACATCATCCTGCCGAACGTCGGAGGGGCGGGGCAGCGCAAGCTCCTCGATGCGAGCGTGCTGATCATCGGCGCGGGCGGGCTCGGTTCGCCGATCGCTTTGTACCTCGCCGCCGCCGGCGTGGGGAGGATCGGCATCGTCGACTTCGACGCCGTGGACGTCTCCAACCTCCAGCGGCAGATCCTCCACACGAACGCGGACGTCGGTCGCTCCAAGGTGGAGTCGGCGCTCGAGCATCTGCGCGCGATCAACCCGACGATCGAGGTGGTCGGGCACGATCAGCTGCTGTTCTCGACGAACGTGTTCGACGTGATGGAGCCGTACGACGTGATCGTCGACGGAACCGACAACTTCCCGGTGCGCTATCTGGTGAACGACGCCACGCAGTTCCTCGGGAAGCCCCTCGTCTACGGCTCGATCTACCAGTTCGAGGGACAGGCGACGGTCTTCATGCCGGGCAAGGAGACGCCGTGCTACCGGTGCCTCTTCCCGACGCCGCCGCCGCCCGGCACCGTCCCGTCGTGCGCCGAGGGCGGCGTGTTCGGCGTGCTGCCCGGCGTGGTCGGTTCGATCCAGGCGACCGAGGCGATCAAGCTGATCACCGGCGAGGGCGAGACGCTCGAAGGACGGCTCCTCCTGTACGACGCGCTCGACATGAGCTTCCAAGAAGTGAAGATCCGCTGGGACGCCGACTGCCCTGTGTGCGGCAAGGAGCCGACCATCACCGAGCTGATCGACTACGAGCAGTTCTGCGGCGTTCCCGCCCGGCCGGAATAGAAGGAGTCACGACCACATGTCCGTACACGTGAAGCTGCCGACGATCCTCCGCAAACATGCGGGAGGCGAGCCCAGGGTGAGCGCCGAGGGCTCCACGCTGCGCGACGTGCTCGACGACCTTGAGACGAGGTACCCGGGCATCACGAAGAACGTCCGATCAGACGACGGCGGCCTGCACCGGTTCATCAACGTGTACCTGAACGACGAGGACGTGCGCTATCTCGGCTCCCTCGAGACCGAGGTGGGGGAGGGTGACACGGTGTCGATCCTCCCGGCTGTCGCCGGCGGCTGAGTCGTTCCGCGGTGTGGCGACCGCGGCGTGCCGTTGAGGAACGGACACCTCCCGGGCGGCGGTGGTCCTCGATCGGATGACCCGCTGGGATAATCCGGCCATGACGCGCCACGACGACATCCTGGGGGCGATCGGGAACACACCGCTCGTCGGTCTGCCCTCGATGTCGTCGAAGGCGGGCGTCCGGCTGTGGGCGAAGCTCGAGGGGAACAACCCCACAGGCTCTACGAAGGACAGGATCGCGCTCGCGATGGTGGAGGCCGCCGAAGCAGCCGGAGACCTGACGCCCGAGAAGACGATCCTCGAGCCGACCTCCGGGAACACCGGGATCTCGCTCGCGATGGTCGCTCGAAGGAAGGGCTACCACATCACCGTGGTCCTCCCGGACAACGCGAGCCAGGAGCGGCTCGGTCTCCTCCGGTTGTTCGGCGCCGAGATCGTCTTCTCCGATGGCGACAAGGGCACGAACGGATCGATCGAGGTGGCACGCGCCCTCGCCGAGGATCCCGGGTACTACATGCCGTTCCAGTACGGGAACCCGGCGAATCCGAAAGCGCACGAGGAAGGGACAGGGCGCGAGATCGTCGCCGACCTCCCCGAGGTCACGCACTTCGTCGCCGGGATGGGGACCGGTGGCACGCTCACCGGCGCCGGTCGGGCGCTGCACGCCCATGATCCGTCGATCCGGGTCGTCGCCGCGGAGCCGGAGCTCGGCGATCTCGTCTACGGCCTGCGGTCCCTCGACGAGGGGTTCATCCCACCGATCTTCGATCCGTCCGAGGTGAACCGGAAGTTCCTCGTGCGGTCCGACGATGCGGTGCGGGCGACCCGCGAGCTGACGTCGAAGGAGGGCATCTTCGCGGGCATCTCGTCCGGCGCGGTGATCCACGTGGCCCAGCGGATCGCCGCCGAGGTGGACGGAGGCGACGTGGTCTGCCTGCTGGCGGACGGCGGGTGGAAGTACCTGTCGACCGAGGCCTGGGCCGAGGACCTCGCGACCGCGGAGAAGCAGGTCTCCGAGTCCCTGTGGTGGTGAGGTGAGCGACCCGCGTCCGATCGGCGTGTTCGACTCCGGCGTGGGCGGCCTCACGGTCGCGCGCGCGATCATCGATCTCCTGCCGCACGAGCCGTTGCTCTACGTGGGGGACTCCGCGCGTTTCCCGTATGGCTCCCAATCGGTGGAGCGGATCCGCACCTACGCCCTGGAGATCGCCGAGTACCTCGTCCGCCGGGACGTGAAGGTGCTCGTCATCGCCTGCAACTCGATCGAGGTCTCGGCGATCGGCGACATCGCGGTGACGGCGGACATCCCCGTCGTGGGCGTGGTGAACCCCGGGTCGCGGGCTGCGATACGTGCCACGCGCAACGGCATCGTCGGGGTGATCGGGACGGAGGCCACGATCGCGACCGGGGCCTACCAGCGCGCGATGGGGTCGGCGGTGACGCTGCACGCCGCGGCGTGTCCCGGCTTTCGTGGATCACGTCGAGCGTGGCGACACCAGCTCGCCCGCGTTGCGGGAGGCCGCGCAGGGGTATCTTGAGCCGCTCATGGACGCCGGGATCGACACGCTCGTGCTCGGATGCACCCACTACCCGCTGCTCTCGGGTCTGCTCCAGCTCGAGCTCGGACCCGACGTCGTCTTGGTGTCGTCGGCGGAGGAGACCGCGAAGGACGTGTACGGTGAGCTCGTGTCCCGTGATCTGCTCGCACCCGAGGGCGGACGCCCCGTGCACGAGTTCGCGACCACGGGCGATCCCGCCCGGTTCCAGGATCTGGCGGAGCTGTTCCTCGGGCCGGAGGTCCGCGACCTCGGTGTACGCCAGGTGACCGTGGAGGGCGCGTGGAGCTGACGGTCCTCGGCGCGCAGGGGACCTGGCCGGGCGCCGGCGGGGAGAACTGTGGTTACCTCGTCACCGAGGACGGCTACCACCTCCAGGTCGACGCCGGCACGGGGACGTTCGCTCGGCTGCAGCAGGTGGTCGGCGTCGACGAGGTGGGCGCGATGCTGATCACGCACGGCCATCCCGACCACTACGTCGACATCATCCCCACGTTCTACGCGCGGCACTACGGACGTCTCGGCCACCCGGGGCTCCCGTTCTGGTCGCCCGGCGGGTTCACCGACATCGCCGCGTCGCTCGTCTCCGAGAACGGGCGCAACGTGATGGCCGAGGCGTTCGACTTCCGGACCGCGGTGGAAGGCGAGGTGTTCGAGCTGGGACCGTTCCGCATCACGCCGTTCGAGATGCAGCACATCGGTGTGCTTTCACTCGGATACCGGATCGAGGCCGGTGGGGTCGTGCTCGCGTACACGGGGGACACCGGTCCGTGCGAGGCGGCGATCGAGCTCGGGCGCGATGCGGACCTGTTCCTGTGCGAAGCCACGTACCAGAACACGTCGAAGCTGTATCCCTTCCACCTGTCAGCGGCACAGGCGGGCGAGGTCGCGTCCGCTGCGGGCGTCGACCACCTCGTGCTCACCCATCTCACCCCCGAGCTCGACCATCGGATCTCTATCCGGGAAGCGGCCGCGACGTTCGGGGGGCATCTGGACATCGCGGTGCCCGGGATGCTCCTCGAGGTCGGCCGATGAGCGCACGCCCCGACGGACGCGCGCCCGGCGAGCTCCGACCGGTCACCTATGAGCTCGGGTACCAGGAGTGGGCGGCCGGTTCCGTGCTGTTCTCGATGGGCAAGACCCGCGTCCTGTGCGCCGCCTCGGTCTCCACCGAAGCTCCTCGCTGGCTCCGCGGCACCGGCAAGGGGTGGGTGACCGGCGAGTACTCGATGCTCCCGGCGTCCACGAACGAGCGGTCGCCGCGCGAGGTGAACCGCGGTCGTCCCGGTGGCCGGACCCAGGAGATCCAGCGGCTGATCGGCCGCTCCCTCCGAGCCGTGACCGACCTCAGCCGGCTCCCGGATCGGACGATCACGGTCGACTGCGACGTCCTGCAGGCCGATGCCGGCACCCGGACGGCTGCGATCACCGGTGGCTACCTGGCCCTCGCCCTGGCCCTTCGAGGGTTGTCCGATGCCGGGCTGGTGCCCGACGACCTCCTGATCGACAGCGTGGCCGCCGTGTCCGTGGGCCTCGTCGACGGGGAGGCGAGGCTCGACCTGTGCTACGAGGAAGACGCCGCCGCCGAGGTCGACTGTAACGTCGTGATGACCGGCTCCGGGACCCTCGTCGAGGTGCAGGGCACCGCCGAGGGAGCGCCGTTCGATCGGGCGCAGCTGGACGACCTCCTCGACCTCGCCTCGGCGGGCGTGGCGGAGCTCACGAAGGTCCAGCACGACGCGCTCGACCGCTGAGGTGGCGCTTCCCCCCAGGATCGCCATCGCGTCCCACAACGCCCACAAGCTGCGCGAGATCGCCAGGATCTGCGCGGGCTGGCCGGTCGCGTGGCTCACGGTCGACAACCATGAGGGACCCTGGCCCGAGGTGGAGGAGACCGGCAGCACGTACCTGGAGAACGCCCGCCTGAAGGCGAAGGCCGGGGTGGCCGCGCTCGGGCTCCCCGCCCTCGCCGACGACTCCGGCATCGAGGTAGACGCATTGGGCGGCCGCCCCGGCCCCCGGTCGGCCCGCTTCGCCGGGGAGGACGCCACCGACGAACGCAACCTCCAGGAGCTGATCCGGGCGCTCAAGGGCGTCCCCGGGAGCGGGCGGACGGCGCGGTATCGGTGCCTCGCCGTCCTCGCCTCACCCGACGGCGAGGAGGTCTCCGCCGAAGGGATCTGCGAGGGGATCCTGTTCACGAAGCCCCGGGGGAGCCGGGGCTTCGGCTACGACCCTATCTTCGTCCCGGCGGGATGGGACGAGACGATGGCCGAGCTCACCGATGAGGAGAAGGACCGGATCAGCCATCGGGGCCGGGCCCTCCGCGCGCTCCGAGACGTTCTCGACGCCGACGACCCCTCGTGGACAAGAGGTCAGTGAGGCCCCTGCTGAGGATGGCCGCACGGCCGCCTCGGGTACCCGACTCAAGGTAACCCTGCGGGTGGCCGAAGCTTTCTTCGTGGCGGACAACCAGCTGGCAGAGCGCCGTGTCCTGAGGCAGACCGAGGGCTTCTTCGACGGGAAGTCCCAGGGTGTCACGCTCTTGCTCGGCGCCGCGTTCCTCGCGGTCGTCGGGGTGATGGACTATCTCCTTGGCCCCCGACTGTCGGTCGCGCTGTTCTACCTGATGCCGATCGGCCTCGTGACGTGGAACCTGGGTTTGCGTTGGGGGGCCGCGACCGTCGCGCTGGCGACCGCTGCCGCGCTCTGGAGCGACCTCCTCTACCCGCAGTACGACCTGCTCCCGTGGTGGAACGCGATCTTCCGGTTCGCGGCGTTCCTCTCGGTCGCCGTCCTGCTGGGGACCCTGCGCCGGATCATCGCGGCCCAGTGGGACCACCTTGACCGCGAAGCCGCCGTGACGAGCGGCCTCCGCGAGCTGAACGAGGTCAAAGACACCCTCCTGCACGCCGTCTCGCACGACCTGAAGGGTCCGCTCGCCGGCATCCTCGGATCGGTCCAAACCCTGCACCGCGCCGAGCAGATCGGCCTGACCGAGGACGAGCGCTCGACGATGCTCGACATGATCGAGCAGGGTGGCAAGAAGATGAATCGTCTCGTCGATGATCTGCTCGACCTCGACCGGCTCGATCGCGGCCACATCCAGCCCGAGCGCGCGCCGACCGACGTGAGCGAGCTGGCCCGCCGGGTCGCACGTGAGCTCCCCGGGATGGAGTCACACCCGATCCGCGTCGAGGCGTCCCCCGTGCTCGTCGACGTCGACGCCGGCAAGGTGGAGCGGGTGATCGAGAACCTCCTCGTGAACGCGCGACGGCACACGCCGGCGGGCACCGCCGTCCACATCCGGGTGCACGGCCGCTCGAACGGCATCGTGCTCGTGATCGAGGACGAAGGTCCCGGGATCCCCGACGACCTCAAGGAGGTGCTCTTCGAGCCGTTCCGACAGGGCGCCGGCGCGGGTGGCCGTGGAGTCGGCATCGGGCTCTCCCTCGTCAAGAAGTTCGCCGAGCTCCACGGCGGGACCGCGCTGATCGAGGACGGCGAGCACGGCGGCGCACGGTTCGTGATCACGCTTCCCGGTGATATCACCGAGTTGCCCTCGGACGCGAGACGCCTCCAGGCCGTCTAGCCACGCGATCCGGGTCAGGCCCGCACCGCCCTGCCACGGTTCCGCTCGATCCCCAACCCGTGGCGGCGACCGCCGCCCTGCCGCGCGACCTCGATCCGGATCCCTACGAAGCCCGCAGCGGCCAGCGCCCCTCGAAGATCGTCCGGCTCCGGCATACAGAAGAGCCATCGGATCCTCGCCGCGCGATGGTGGTCCTCGGCGCGCTCGAGTGCGCCGACGAGCTCCGCGAAGAGAGGATCCCGTTCGATCGGTCCAGGGACCTCGACGTCTACCTCACCGCCGTGCGCGAGCACCCGGTGCATCTCTCGGAGCGCACGGCCACGATCGGGTAACAGCTGGAGGCCGTACCGGCAGACCACCCTGGCGAACGAGCCGTCTGCGAAGGGAAGCCCCACCTCTTCGGGTGCCTGCTGCGTGAGCCGGAGCGTGGACCTGTCGACCCGGATCGTCGTCACGACGCCGGTCCCGATGGGCTCGAACGCGACGTCGAGCGCACGGCTCTCGGTGATCCTCGTCATGCCGCGGAGCCGACGGGTGCCCGCTCGCTCGGGTGGCGGGCGCTTCGCTCCGCGATCCGTTCGGCGACGTAGGCGTGATCCCGTCCGACCCCGGGAAGCACGTCGGAAGACTTCGAGTATTGGAACGGCAGCCCGATGAAGTACAGACCCGGCTCGGACGGGACCACGCCGCGGTGGTGCATCGGCTCGCCGTCCTCCCCGAAGATCGGCAGATCGATCCACGAGAAGTCGGTGCGGAACCCTGTGCACCAGATCACGTTCGTCACGTCGAGCGTCCGGCCGCCTTCGAGCATCGGAAGGCCGTCCCGAACCCCCACGATCCGCGCGACCCGTTCCACACCGGCAGCGAGGAGGTCCTTGGGCTTGACCCGGATCAGCGGGTCGGCCTTCCCGCGGATCTTGCGAAGGGCTCGCCGGCCGAAGGGGGTCCGCTCCGTCAGCACATGGTGTCCGAAGAAGCGGATCAGGACGAAGAAGTACTTTCCCGATCGCTCGATCCGGACGGGGATGTGTCCCGACTCCTTCCCGGCGAGCCATGTGGCGTGTGTCCGTACGACCTCGAGCGCGATGTCGGCCCCCGAGTTCCCCGCGCCGACGAGTAGGACGCCACCTTCCTGGAGCTGCGAGGGCCGCCGGTAGTCGCTCGAGTGCAGCTGCACGATCGATGGGTCGAGCTCGCTCGCGAACGCGGGCCGGCGCGGAACCCGATGGGCTCCGGTCGCCACGACGACGTTGTCCGCTTCGAACCGACGGTTCGCAGTCGTGACGAGGAACCGATCTCCCTGCCTGCCGAGCGCCTGCACGTGGCTGCCGGTCCGGACATCGAGCCCGAACCGTTCCGCATAGGTCTCCAGGTAGTCCGCCATCTCATCCTTCGTCGGGAAGGAATACCCGGGCGCGGGGAAGCGGAAGCCGGGCAGGCCGTCGTAGCGAGCCGTCGTGAAGAGCCGTAGCGAGTCCCAACGCGTACGCCACGCGTCGCCGACCCGCTCGTGAGCGTCCAGGATCACGGCCGGCCGGCCCCCTCGTTGCAGGAAGTACCCCGTCGCGAGGCCCGCCTGGCCTCCGCCGATGATCACGGTCTCGACCCGCTCCGTACCGTCGGTGCCCATCGCATCCTCCGATCAATCGGGACGCGAGGACCGTAGGGCGCACGCGTGGATGGGCGCATCGCCGGAACCCGCCAACCTCGAACGAGGGCATGTGGTGAAAACGCACCACGCGTCGGGGGCGGCGCCCTCAGGCGAGGTCGTGCTCGAACGCGAACGCGGTTGCACCCGACCGCGAGGACACACCCAACTTTCCGAACATGTTCTGGAGATGGCGCGCCACCGTGTGTTCGCTGATCACGAGGTCGGCAGCGATCTCGCGATTCGACTTCCCGGCCGCGACGAGGCGGAGAACTTCCACCTCCCGCGCCGTGAGGCCACGTGGGAGGGAAGCCGCGCCCGCGAGGAGTGCCGTGGTCGTCTCCCGATCGGGGACGGCGCCGAGACGATCGAACGCGGCGATCGCGGAGCGGAGCTCGAGTTCGCCGTCGGCCTCGTCCCCAGCCGCTCGAAGCGCGAGGCCGTATTGGACCCGAGCGCGCGCGCCCTCGTACGGGAGACGGAGGTCGCGCCACAGCTCGCCAGCTCTCCGGAGGCTGTCGACGGCGGCCGGCGCGTCACCACGGCCGAGCGAGACAGCGCCGGCCGCCGTCGCGGCCATCGCCTCCAGGATCGGGGCGTGGGAGTCCTCCGTGAGCGAGGACAGCGCGCCTGCGGCCGTGTCGGCGGCGTCGAGATCCGGCACGGCGATCGCGACATCCACCAGTGCGGCGAGCAGCCGCGCACGCTGGAGCCTGCTCTCCGGGACCGCCGTCTCGGAGAGACGGAGCGCTCGCAGCGCCGCGACCGCCTCGCCCTGTGCGAGACGGAGGAGAGCGGATCCCGGCTGGGGATCGAAGCCGATCTCTCGAGCGCGCGAGAAGCACTCCTCCGCGCCCGCGAGGTTGCCGACCCGCCGGCGGATCTCTCCTGTTTCGTAGAAGGCCTGGGCCGCGCCCATCGGATCCCAGTTCATCAGCTCCTCCGAGGCCCGCGTCGCCTCCGCCTCGGCCTCCGACCAAGCACCGCGAAGCCTCGCGACCTCCGCGCGGTTGACACGGCACATCCCCGGGAACGGCGACTCCGGCGGCAACGAATCGCACCAGGCCCGCGCGGCTTCGCTCCACTGGTCCGCCCGGCGGACGTCGGCGATCTCGAGGCAGGTGCCGATCACGTTGCAGTAGACGATCCCCGTGAAGAACGGGCTCAGCTGACCGGACACGACGCTCGTCATCGCCTCGTCGAGCAGCGGCAGGCCGCCGTCGACGTCGCCGACGAGGATCAGGAGGATCCCTTGGGTATGGATCGCCATCGCCATCAGGTCCGGGTCGCGGAAACGCCGGCCCAGCTCCACCGCTCGCTCGACGAGGTCGTGCGCCCGCGCCAGGTCGCCGCTGTAGCGGGCGACGGTCGCCTCCACGGTCAGCAGGAACCCGTGTCCGGCGCCCTCGGGTACCTCCTCGGCGTGCCGCCGCGCCTTCATCAACCAGCCAGCCCCTACCGCAGGGTCGCCCCGGGTGAAGTGATCGATGCTCAAGCGGGCGGCCATCGCTGCCGCGTGCTCGGCGTCGTTCGCCGACACGGAGGCCGCGTAGGCGCGCTGCCGCGCGGCGATCGACTCCTCGGACTTCGAGAGCCACCACGCGGCGTCGGCGAGGGCCTCGAGCTCGTGTGGGGTGAGCTCCGATGCCACCCGTCCGCTGAGGGACGCGTAGGTCTCGGCCCACGCGAACGGACGTGGCGGATCGCGTGCGTCGTCGAAGCTGCCCGTGCTCTCGCCTACGACCTCGTCCATGCTCCCGGCCCGTGATCCGCGACTGTGCCCCCAGCTTAGGCGTGCGACTCGGGTGGTCGGATCGGCCGTGCCGCCTGCCGACGAGCGGTACGCTTCGGTCGCCGATCGGGTGGGCCGCGTGCGTGAAGCGCGACACGTGCAGCCCGCCGGTGAAGTTCCCCATCTCGTGCTCCGGAGGAGACCGGTACCGGCCGATGGAGAAGGTAGCGACGATGAACGGAGGCCGGGGACTTCGCGCGTGGAGGACGGATCTGCTCGGCGCGGTCGCGCTCGGCGCCGCGTACTACCTCGCCGCGCAGCTGAGCCTGCAGCTCGCGCTCGTCGGAGAGAACATCACACCGCTGTGGCCGCCCACGGGGATCGCGCTCGTGGGGTTCCTCCTGCGGGGGAGGCGGTTGTGGCCGGGTGTGGCGATCGCGGCGTTCGCCGTCAACCTGACGATCAGCGCCACTCCGTTGGCGGCCGCCACCACGGCAGCGGGGAACACGCTCGCCCCGCTGGCGGCCGCCATCCTGCTCGGTCGGGTGGGGTTCCGCCCCCAGCTCGACCGGCTCCGCGACGCGCTCGCGATCGTGTTCCTCGCGGCGCTGGCGAGCATGCTGATCAGCGCCACGATCGGCGCCACCACGTTGCTCGCCTCCAGCGTGATCGAGGTGAACGAGTTCCTGGGTGCCTGGTCCGTGTGGTGGGCGGGCGACGCGATGGGGATCCTCGTGGTCGCGCCGTTCCTCCTCACCATCACGACGATCCGCGAGCACCCGGTGCCCAGAGGCTGGAAGCTGATCGAGGCGGCCGCGCTCGTCGCCGCGATGATCGGCATCTCCTCGCTCGTCGTCGCCACGGACCTGCCCATCATGTTCCTGCTGGTCCCGATCCTCGGGTGGGCCGCCTGGCGCTTCCAGCAGCCGGGCGCCGCGCCGGCCGCGCTGCTCGTATCGCTCTTCGCGACCTGGGCCGCGGTGGAAGGGCGCGGGCTCTTCGACGGCCTGTCCCTGTCCGGTCGGATGTTGACGCTGCAGGCGTTCAACGCCTCCGTCGCGTTCACGTCGTTCTTCTTCGCCACCGTCGTGGGCGAACGCGCGCGCGCCCGTCACGCCCTCGAGGCGGCGGCCGCCGCGCTCGAGGAGCGGGTCAGCCAGCGAACGACGGAGCTCTCGGTGGCGCACGACCGCCTGGCGGAGGCGCAACAGCTCGCCCGTCTCGGCTCCTGGGACTGGGACGTCGGCGCCGGCGAGGTCCATTGGTCGGGCGAGATGTACCGGATGCACGGCATCCCGCCGGAGGAGGGCATCACGTTCGATCGAGCGATCGAGCTCGCGCTCCCGGAGGATCGCGCTCGTATCCAGGCGAACGTCGCCCGCGCCCTCGCGGACGACGGCGGCGAGGTCCCGGACATCGAGTACGGCATCGTCCGCCCGGACGGGGAGTCGAGGGTGCTGATCGGGAAGGCCCGCGTCGTGCGGGCGGAGGATGGGTCGGTCCTCCGGATGATCGGCACCGTGCAGGACGTGACGGAGCGGCGGGAGCTCGAGCGGGAGCATCGCATCGCGGAGACGCTGCAGCAGGCGTTGCTCCCGGACCGACTCCCGCGCCTGGTCGGGATCAGCCTCGCGGCTCGCTACGTGGCGGCCGAGGAGGGCTCGGCGGCGGGCGGTGACTGGTACGACGTGATCGAGCTCCCCGGCGGCAGCATCGGGCTCGTGATCGGCGACGTGGCGGGCCACGGGACGGAGGCGGCGAGCGTGATGGGGCAGGCGAGGATGGCCGTCAGGGCGTTCAGCCTCGAGGGGCATACGCCGGCCGTGGTGGTGGGGCGGGTGCACCAGCTCCTTCGATCCCTCTACGAGGGCGAGCAGATGGTCACGATGCTCTACCTCGCTCTGAACCCCCTCACCTGGGAAGCGACGATCGTGAACGCCGGCCACCCGCCTCCGCTGGTGATCGATCCATCCGGCGGAGCGACGTACCTGGAGAGCCCGACCGGTCTGCCCGTCGGCCTCAACTGGAACCTGCCGTACGAGGAGTCGATCGCGCTCCTGCGGCCGGGGGCGACGCTCGTGCTCTTCACGGACGGGCTCGTCGACCGGAGGGACGTCGCCGTGCAGGTCGGGCTCGAGCGCCTCCGGGCGGCGGCGGCGGATCCGGGCGATGGCGACCTCGACGAGATGTGTGGCGCCCTCCTCGAGCGCCTCGTGCCCTCCGACGCTTCGGACGACGTTGCGATCCTCGCCGCCCGGCTGGAGCCCGTTCGGGACCGGCTCTCGCTCACGATCCCGGCCGACCCGGAGCGGCTCGGCGCGGTCCGGCGCAACCTCGGCAGATGGCTCTCCGGGCACCAGGTGCCGAAGGAGGACGCCGACGACATGATCCTCGCGAGTTCGGAAGCGTGCGCGAACTCGATCGAGCATGCGTACGGTCCGGGCCAGGGATCCGTGGACATCGATGCCGAGGTGCACGACGGCGAGGTCACGATCGTCGTCCGCGACAGTGGCCGGTGGAGAGCGCCGAGCAACGGCGATCGCGGGCGCGGACTGATGTTCATCGAGGCGTGCACGGATTCCTACACGCTCACGCGAGGCGATGCCGGAACGGAGGTCCGGATGCAGCGGCGGGTCGGTCGGTCCCGGATCGCATGAACGACCTGGCGACGTTCACGATCGAACGCGACGACGCCGTCGTCGTCGGGGCGCTCTCCGGGGAGGTCGATCTGTCGAACGCCGCCGAGCTGGAACGCGCGATCACGGAGGCCGTGCCGAACAGCGCGAGGGGCCTCGTGCTCGACCTGTCGGCCCTCTCCTACATCGATAGCTCCGGCGTCCGGCTCGTGCTCTCGCTCGCCGGGAGCCTCAGGTGGCGGGGTCAGGAGCTCGTGATCTCGGCGCCCGAAGGATCGTCTTGCAGACGTGTGCTTACCCTCGCCGGGATCGAAGGGTCCGTCGCGCTCGAAGCGACCGAGGAGGCAGCGCTCGCCCGATTCCCGGCGAGGTAGCCGGCATCCTGAGGTCGCCGTCGCTGTGGGATCTCGGCCGGGGCTCAGATGCCCGACCCGTCGGGGAGGTCGATCTCGAACCAGACGTCCGTGCCGACCTCCCCCCGATCGACACCCCATCGAGAGGACAATCGCCGCAGGAGATCGAGCCCCCAGCCACCGTCATCCGATCGCCGGCTGGCCACCGCCTCCGGATCGAAACCGGGTCCCCGATCCCGGACCGTGATCCGGAGGACCTTTTCGTCGACCGACACGGTGACCTCGATCTCGTCCCCAACATCGAGGCCCGCATGCCGGACGGCGTTCGTGACCAGCTCGCTGGTGAGCAGGACCGCGTCGTCGATGATCCGTCTCGGAACCGGCCCCACGCTTTCCCGGACGAATCGGCGCGCCTCCACGAAGGCCGTGGCGTGCGACGATACGACCCGGGAACTCGTGGACACAGGCCTCCTTCCCGTGAGGTCGGCGGGATCGGCGCAGGTGACCGCTCCTGCGTCGTCCTTACCCTTCAGGCGGGGGAGCCGAACATCGTCGACCCGGCCACTTGACGCCACGTAAACCTTCCGGGCCGGGAAGGGATTCATGGGGGGTGATGGTCGTTCCGTTCCCTGCTGCGAGGCCCGCCGAGGATGGATCCACACCCGCGACGGCCGGTCACTCCTTCGAGGAGTTCTTCGCGGCGGAACGCTCTCGGCTGATGGGTGCGCTCGTCGTGATGACGAACGATCGAGTGGAAGCCGAGGAGATCCTCCAAGACGCGTTCCTCGCGCTGTGGGAGCGCTGGGACCGGGTCGCCGTGATGGAGGAGCCCGTCGGGTTCCTCTACCGCACGGCGATGAACATGTTCCGGAAGCGCCTGCGGCGCGCCGGTGTCGCCGTCCGGAAAGCCGTGCATCTGCTCCCGAAGGCAGATGAGCTGGCCGCCGTGGAGGCGCGCGACGAAGCCGTCCGGCTCCTCGCGAGGCTCACGCCCCGCGAGCGTGCCGCCATCGTGCTCACCGCCTACCTCGGCTTCTCGAGCGAAGAGGCCGGCCAGCTACTCGGGATCCGGGCGACCACGATCCGCGTGCTGACGAATCGAGCGAGGGCCTCGCTCCGAGGCGTCGAGGAGGTGTCGGAGTGAGCTACGAACACGACCTCGTCGAACGAGCCGCCCTGGTGCTGGCGCCTGATGAGCCGACCTTCGAGGGTTTGCTCCGCAGGCGCGATCGGAAGCGCCGCAACCAGCGGTTCGTCGCTGGGGCGGTCGGACTCGCGATCGGGATCGTGGTCGTCCTGCTCGGGTCGGCGTACCTGCGATCCGCCGGTGAGCGCGAGACGGGCGAATGGCCCGTCCCATCGATCACGTCGACGCAGGTCATGCGACCGGGCGAGGTGCTCTTGAGCCCGTACCCGCCAGACGTTCCCACGTCCGTGCTCGCGGTCGATGTCTCGACGGGAGCGCGTCGAGCGGTGGACGGCTGCAAAGGGAGTTGCGGGGCCATGTCGCAGTTCACCACGTCGGCCGACCGCGGCTGGGTGGCCTATCACCTCTGGTCCTGCGAAGAATGCAGACCCGTCGAGCCCGAATCCGGTCTCTGGGTCGCGGGAGCTGGGACGCAGGCTCGACTCGTGTTGCCGGGGGACACTGCCTGGAGCTGGTCGCCGACCGGCGCGCAGCTCGCCTACGCGGATGTCGACGAGCTGATCCTGCTGGACCCGACGACGTGGGAGCACACGCGCATCGTCACCGCCGCGGGAACCATCGGGACGCTGGCGTGGGGGCCCGACGGCCGATCGATCGCGTACTCCGTCGAGCCTCCCTTCACCGGAGCGAGCGACCCGAGCTCCTTCGGCGTCATCGTCCTCCGTTCGGGCGGTGAACCGGTACAGGTGAGCTACGCCTCGAAGGTTGAAGGCATCGTCTGGTCTCCGGACGGCTCCTCCCTCCTCCTTGCCCGGGTCATGAGCGACCGGAGTCTGATCGAGGTCGTGGCGGCGGACGGCTCCGTCGGGCGAGTGCTCGTTGAGGGTCCGAAGCACGAGGGGCCGGGGGCGCCGGTGTGGTCGCCCGATGGAAGTCGGATCGCGTTCACCCGAACGTCGAGGTACGGCGAGACCACACGGGTCGAGTACTGGGCGATCGGTCGAGACGGGACGAATGAAGTACGGCTCAGCGATGGGACGATCGGAACGTATCCCGGGGACGGGGGCAGCCCGGTGTGGTCGCCCGATTCCCAGCTCGTCGCCTGGTCGGCCGCCGCCGAGTCCCGCTGGCTCGCGACGGATGCCGATGGCGGCGGGCCTTCGCAACAGGTTCGCCGGCTGGAGGTCGAACGTTGGCGGCAGGGTTGAGCCCGGTGGCGGGTCGAGCGACAAGCACCGGCGACAGCGCGAGGAGGAACCGATGAAGCACGTGATGTGCGCTTCGCTCGCAGTGGCTCTGTTCGTGACCGTCGCATGCACGTCGACGGAGGGTCCACCGGCATCTCCGGTGACGTCCAGCGGTACGACGGCGCCGGAGGTCAGCATCCTCGACGACTGTCCCACGCTTCCATGTCAGGGACCGCTCGAGCCGGGACAGTACCGCTGGACCTTCTCCGATCCGACCATCGACTTCACGATCGCTTCGCCCGGATGGACGTGGCGCTACGGCGGGGGAGGCTTCGAGCTCATCGCCGACGAGACTCCGCCCCCTCGGCACCAGAGTCTCTACGTCCCCGACGGGATCTACCTGATGCACGATCCGACCATCGCCTCGCGGGACTGCGAGGAGTCCTCGGAGCCCGGTGTCGGCCGGTCGGTGAGTGACCTGGTCGCGTGGCTCGGAAGCGCGCCGGGGCTCGCGGTGACCGGGCCGACCCCGGTCACGGTGGGCGGGATCGAGGGCATGCAGCTCGACATCGAGATCGATCCCGAGTGGAAGCGGACGTGCCCCTTCAGCGAGAAGCTGCCGGCGGTGCCGCTGATCTTCAATGGAGCGGCTCCTCTCGGCGGATATCACTGGGCGATCGTCCCCGAGCAGTCGTTGCGATGGTCGATCCTCGATTCCGAGGACGGCGTCATCATCGTCAACCTCGAGGATGACCCGGGCGGCCTTGCGCACGACGAGCTCCTCCAATCAGGCGGCGACATCGTGAACTCGCTCGTGTTCTCGTGACTCGCTGAAAGGGTAGGTCGGGTCGCGCGGTGGGCCACGATGCGATGATTGCCAGTCGGATCGGCTGAAGGCGGCGATCGGTGTCATCCGCGACGAATGCCCGGGACGCGACCAAGATCTCGTTCGAGGATGACGGAGGCGGCGGCGCCCCGGTCGTGATCCTCGGTGGGTTCCTCGATCCGATCGAGCTCGTTCGGCGCGCACCGATCGCGGAGGCGCTGGCGAGGTTCACCGATGAGTTCCGGCTCATCTTCGTCGACCATCGGGGTCACGGGCGGAGCGACAAGCCACACGACGCCGCCGCGTACGGGATGCCGCTTCGCGTCGCGGACGTCGTCGCCGTGCTCGACGAGCTCCAGATCCCGCGGGCGCATCTCCTCGGCAACTCGTGGGGCGGACGACTCTGCTTCGGGGTCGGCCGGCATGCGCCCGAGCGTGTGCGATCCCTGATCGCCATCGGTCAGCATCCGTACGAGATGGATCGGGACGGCCCCCTCGCGCGTGTCGTCCGGGAGGCGTTGGAGGCGTCGAAGCAGCGGGGGATCGAAGCGCTCGTCGAGGCCTTCGAAGCGATCGCCGGGCGCTACGCGGATGACGTGCGGTCGACGTACCTCGCGTGTGACGCGGAAGCGATGCGGGCTGCGTGGGAAGCAGCGATCGCCGAAGGAGCCGTCGTGGAAGATCTGAGTACGTGGGGCCTGCGATGTCTCATCTGTGCGGCGGAGGACGACGCAGACTTCTTCGAGGACGCCCAACGGGCGGCCGCGGAGATCCCGAACGCGGAGTTCGTCGCGATCCCAGGAACAGATCATCTCGGCGTGGACACGGCTCGCGTCGATCCGATCCTCCCCGCCGTGTTGCGCACCCTTCGCGACTCGAGCTGAGGCGACGTGGGTCTACGTCACCGGAGCCAGCAGGCTCTTCTTCCCCTCGAACGCGAACAACAGAAGGTCGACCATGCGGAAGGTGGTGTTGTCGGGACCGAGTGTCGGGCGCCAGCCGGGGTCCCGAACGATCGAGATCCTGCTGCCCTCGATGGCTCGATGGAAGGTCTCCGCCACGATCCTGGCGCCGACGCCCTTCAACCGCCCCTGGTTCAGCTCCGCCTCCCGCAGGATGTAGAACCACAGCGGCGTATCGGCCAGGAGCGCCGTCCGCTGTGCCTGGGTGAGCCCTTCGAGCGTGGCGCCGTTCAGGCCGTCCCGGATCTGCGGGGTCGTGAGCCTGGTCAGGTTGACTCCCTTGTTCTTCAGGAACGTGGCCATCTGCTGACCGGTGGCCAGCTTCACCATGTTCGCCCTGGTGAGGTTGCGGAACGCGAGGTTGTCCTCGCCGCTCGAGAATCCGGGGAGGTTCGCCAACGGGTTCGCGAGCGTCGTGTCGATCCGCATCGCTCGGTTGAACTTGGCCTCGGGGACGGCGAGGTTCGCCCTGCCGGCTTCGTTGAAGTCGTAGAGGCGCCGGAAGTCCGCGATCCAGCTGCTCGGAAGACGCGACCCGCCGCCGAGTGTGCCGCTGCCGGCGGAGAACGTGAAGAGGAGATCGAGCGTGCCGAATCCATTGTCGAAGATGTTGTTCCAGTCGTACGCCCTGCGGATCATGGAGTGACCGAGGCGGAAGGCAGCCACGGAGAACTCGATCGGCATCGTCGGGACATCGGTGGCCGGCACGCCGACCTCGAACGCTTTCCTTCCGCTGGTGAACACGTTGCTCACGACGCCCGCCGCGCAGATCCGCGGCAGGTAGTCGGTTCGGAGCATCCACTGGTAGTGCCTCGTGACCTTCGCCCGCGCCTTCAGGAAGCGGAGGCCCGCGGGCACGGATGCCGGAAGCGTGTCCACCACCCGGTTGTGGAAACGGATCATGGCGAGGTGCGTCTGGGCGACGGCGAGGTTCTCATCGTTCCTCGGGTCCGGGATGACCGCCTTCCGCTTGGCCGCCGCCGTGGTACCGGCTCCTCGGGGGAGATCGAACCCCTGCATCCCCGGGAGACCCTCGGCCGCGAGAGTCTTCCCCATCTTCAGGTGGATCCCGTCCGCCTCGTAGAACTTCTCCGATGCCGGATCGGCCGGACCGGCTCCGTAGAGCGAGTCGAGGTCGAGGCTGGGCGATCGCGCCTGGAGGAGCTCGGCGGGGGAAACGTCTTCGCCGAGCATCACGCTCGTCTTGTCGAACGTCAGATCGTGGTCGACGAACTGACCGAGATACGTGAACCCGGCCGGGATCTGGGAGTCGCCGCCGCCGCCGACGACGATCGCCTCGCCCAGCCTCCGCCGGTTCGCCTCGGAAAGCTGACGCCCGAAACCGCTCGGACCCATCCGCGAGAAGCGGAAGGGCGGGACGAGAGCCTCGTCGGCGGGCGCCAGGGTGCGGTCCCGCCCCCCGACGGTCTCACCGAGGAGCCCTTCACCGATGACGAAATAGCTCTCGGAACCATGCCTCTCCACGGCTGCCCTCCGTTCGTCCGATCGAGACGGCCGATCACACGATCGCCCACACTCGAGAAGACGACCGTACCGCCCGGGCCTCGAGGCGTCGTATCGGCCATCGAGGGTCGCATGGATGAACTAGTGCGGACCGCGTAGTCCACCCCACCCATCGATCGGGCGCTCCCCAACGACCGACCAGTGCGAGAGGGGGGATTCGAACCCCCACGCCCTTGCGGGCACCGGATCCTAAGTCCGGCGCGTCTGCCAGGTTCCGCCACTCTCGCGCGGGTCAAGCGTAGACCGTCGACGGGCGCTCACTCGGCGGGTGGAGTTGACCCGCTCCTGGCCGCCGGCGCCAGCCGCTCCACCAACGGGCCGGATCCCCAAACCCACCCGGCTGCCAGCAAGCCGATCCCTGCGACCGCGAACCGATCACGCGGATCGCTCGACCGGACGACGGATGAGTGCCGCGAGGACTCCAGACGCCGCGATGACGATCACGGTGATCCCACCTCCCGCGCCACCGGTCCGCCCCCCGAGCCGCTCAACCAGGAGGCCGATGAAGATAAGGGCGGCGAGGCCCGTCGCCGGCGCCAGCGCCATCCGCAGCCCGAAGGGCCCGCCGCCGAAGCGGGCTGCCCAGCCGGCGCCGGTGAGCGCGATCACCGCGAGCGAGGACGTCCACCATGCGAGCAGAGTCGATGAGGACGGCCGCTCGGGGACGACCGGAGGGTCGATCGGCGGCGGCGGACCCGCGACGACGGCCATCCATCCGTTCGTCCGCCATCCCGGGTGGGCATCGATGACGTTGGCGAAGCCGTTGAGGTGCGACCGGAGGATCACGATCGTCGGATCGTCCATCAGCAGGACCCGAGCCGCCAGCCAGGTCTCTCGAGACACCTCGTCGAAGCCGACGATCTCCGGTCGAAGGGTGGGCCTCCCCTCGGTGAGGAGCTCGGGGTCGCCGAGGTAGACCGTCGTGCGCAGTGCGAGATGGGCGGGGAGCTCCGCGCGAACCCTCCGCATCACCGGCACGGTCCCGAACTCGCTTTCCTTGCCCTTCTCTGTCCCCGATCCCTGGTCGACCACGACGATCGCGGGACGGCCGACCTCGATCAGATAGTTGCCCAGGGCACGGTAGTCCGCGAGGGCCTGGTCCTCGCTCCACGGCTTCCTCGACCGCCACGTCTCCCAAGCGAACATGACGGAGGTGGTCAACGCCAACACCGTCAAGAGGCCAACCACGCCGGCGGCCAGGCTCCCGAATCGTCCACGCGTCCACGAGACCGCAGCGACGAGGCCGAGAGCACCGAGAACGGGGATCGCCAATGAGAACGACAGGGCACGTTGCAGCGGCACCGTCCGACCGGTGGCGTAGGCGAGAGCGGCGATCGCTGGGACGAGCGCCCACGGGATGAGGAGCCAACCGGCACGCCGCCGGGATGGCTCTCGTCCGTCGACGGCCAGCCATGTGCCGCCCATCGCGGCGGCCGCGACGACTGCGGGAAGCCGGTAGCGAGCGAGCTGGTCCGAGAGGTGCCGGTCCACCGACCCACGCGACAACCCGATGGGAGCATGCGGGATACCCGGCGTCCCGAACAGAAGCGCGGCGATCCCGACACCGGCCCCGCCCACGGCGGTCGTCCCGACTCGCCCCGACGCCGTCTCGATCAGCGGGAGACCCTGTCGGCGCTCGCGGAGCGACGCCGGCAGGGACGCGAGCGATACGACCCCCAGAAGCACCGTGAAGAGGAGCGCGAACTGCCAGTGCACGAGCCACGCCGCGACGAGTGCCGCGGCGCCCAGCGCACGCCCCGGACCGCCGCCTGCGGCACGAAGCGCGCAGGCCGCGGCCACCAACAACAGTGGCTCGACCAGGAGCTGGTCCAGGTAGCCGTTCGCGGCGAGCGCGACCTGGACGGACGCCCCGGTCGCCACGCCGGCGACGACCATCCCCCATCCGGGCACGCCGGGGACGGCTCCCGCGAGCGCAGCGGCCGCGAGCGCGATCGCGGCCGCGACGACCGCCGGAAGGACATAGGCGAGATCACGGACGTCGGCGCCGGTGACGGCGGACAGGGACGAGAAGATCAAGGGCAACCCCGGCCGATCCGCATTGGTGTTCAGCGCGTGGGATCGTCCATCGAACGGAGGAAGGGCCTCGAGCCCGCTCTCCGCCACCACCTCTGACCGCCAGACGTGCTGCGACGTGTCACTGCCGGCGGGAGCGACGCCCGTCCCATCCACCACGTACCGCCCGAGGAAGAGCAGGGACGGCACCAGCACGCACGCCGCCAACCCGACCGCCAGTGTGGCGTCCCGCCGGCGACGATCGGCCATCCGCGGACTATACCGACGGCCTCGGAGCGCACCGGGCGAGGAGTTGGACGCTCGCGCCTTCGCCGGACATCATGAGCCGATGCTCCGCCGCTTCCTTCCCCTGGTGAGCGCCGTGCTCCTCGCCGGGTGCGCGACGAGCGCCCCGCCACCCGCGAGCCAGCCAGCCGTTCCTCGCTCGCGTCCGCGGCCTCCGGCCGACATCGGAGCGGTCAAGATGCTCGCGCGCGGAGGGACGCTGGTCGCTGCTTCACGGGACGACGTGCTCTCCGTGCACGCGGTACCGGGGGCTGAGCGCCCGTACCAACAGCTCGAGGCAGACAACCCGTGGGGACAACCGCTCCGGCTCCTCGTCGTCCGCGACTCGATCGACGAGGGTGCGATCTGGCTGAGGATCCAGCTGCCGATCTGGCCCAACGGACAGGAGGGATGGGTCAAGGCGTCCGATGTGCGTCTGACCCCGGCGCCTGAGCGCGTGGTCGTGGATCTCTCGGCTCGGAGGCTCGTGCGGCTCCGCGAGGGTAGGACGGTGGCGAGGCTGCGCGTGGCGATCGGGAAGGCGGCGACCCCGACCCCACCCGGGCGGTACTTCGTCTGGGCGAGGATCGGAACCGGACGCCCTTCGGGCCCGTACGGCAGCTACATACTCGGTCTCTCCGGCTTCTCGGAGGCGATCGAGCCGTGGACCGAGTGGCCCGGGCAGCCACGGCTCGCGATCCATGGGACCGACGACCCGGCCGACACCGGTCACGCCGTCAGCAACGGTTGCATCCGCGTCCTGAACCGGCTCCTCCGGGTCCTCCACGACGTCCCGATGGGCACGCCCGTTCTCATCCGACGCTAAGCCGACGACCGGGACTGACCTGGCCATCGAGCGTCGTGCAGGCGCGATGGCCCTGGATATCGACGCCGGATCGGACGTTATCGTTCGCCCCATGACGCGTTGTGATGCGTGCGGGGCGGACAACCCGGACGGGGCGAGGTTCTGCAACGCTTGCGGGGAGCGACTCGGGGTCTCCGGCGCCGGTCCCATCGCTGTCGGATCCGGGGAACGGCGCGTGGTCACGATGCTCTTCTGCGACGTGCGCGGTTCGACCGCGATGGCCGAGGAGCTCGATGCCGAGGACTGGACCGACGTCATGAACGAGGCGTTCGCGTATCTCATCGAGCCGGTCGTTCGGCACGAGGGGACGGTGGCGCGTCTCATGGGCGACGCGATCTTGGCGTTCTTCGGCGCGCCGACCGCCCACGAAGACGACCCGCAGCGCGCGGTGATGGCGGGGCTCGAGATCGTCTCCTCGATCGCGGCCCTCCGCGAGAAGGTGGCTCGGGAACGAGGACTCGACCTGAACGTCCGCGTCGGCATCAACACCGGCCCGGTCGTGGTGGGTGACGTTGGCTCGGAGCTCAAGCAGGAGTACTCGGCGATGGGTGACGCCGTGAACGTCGCCGCCCGCATGGAGCAGACCGCTGAGCCCGGGTCCGTCCAGATCACCGAGGAAACCTACCGGCTCGTCGCCGACCTCTTCGAGGTCGAGCCATTGGGCGGTGTGGAGCTCAAAGGGAAACGGCTTCCCGTCGAGTCCTACCGGGTGCTCGGTCGCCTGGACGCTCCGTGGACCGTTCGCGCGGCCCGGCGTATGGACGCCCCGCTCGTCGGACGACAGGGGGAGATGGCCGTCATCCGCGCGGCGTTCGACCGGGCGCACGAAGGGCGGGGGTCCGTCCTGCTCCTCGTCGGCGATCCCGGGATCGGCAAGAGCCGGCTGATCGAGGAAGCCAACGGGATCTGGGCGGCGGCGGAGCCGGACGACGATCGACGATGGGACTTCTGGGGCTGCGTGCCCTTCGACACGATGCAGCCCTACGCGCAATACCGACGACTGATGAAGGAGCGGGCGAACGTCAAGGAGTCGGATACCGCCGAGACCGTGCGGGCCAAGATCGCCGATCTGATGGAGTCGATCGCCCTGGAGGGATGGGAAGAGCGGAGCGACCGGGTCGCGCGAGCGCTGCTGGGCGTCGAGCGGGAGGACGAACCTCGTCTGGAGGGCGAGGAGTTCCAAGTCGCGGCCACCCAGCTCGTCGTGGGTTCGACCCTGGCGCAGGGCGGCCGACGGCTGATCGTCTTCGAGGACCTCCACTGGTGCGACCATGCCTCGCTCGAGCTGGTCCGAGCCACCACCGAGCTGGTCAAGGAGAACCCGATCGTGGTCCTCGCCTCGTTCCGCCCCGATCGCGAGGCGATCTCGTGGGAGTACAAGGAGTGGGTGGAGACCGACCTCGCGGCGCATGCGACGATGCTCGAGCTGGACTCCCTCTCGGCGGAGCAGAGCGACGAGCTGATCGGAGCCTTCCTGCCGATCCCGGAGATGTCGGGAGCCGAACGGCAGCGGATCCTCCGCAACACGGAGGGGAATCCGCTCTTCATGCAGGAGGTGGCTAGGGCGCTGATCGACGGCGGCGTCGTCGAGCGTGGGGATGAAGGGTGGCGGCTGACGGCCGACACGACGGAGATCGTGATCCCCGACACGATCCAGAGCCTGATCACGGTGGGGCTCGATCGCCTCCCGGAGTCCACGCGCCGGACGGTGCAGACGGCCGCCGTGATCGGGAGGACCTTCGAAGAGGAGCTCCTCGTCGCGGTCGCCGGCCGGGCCGACGTCCGAGACGATCTTCGAGAGCTCGTACGCCGGGACCTGATCCGGATCGCCGGCGCCGGCTCGCCGGCCGAGTTCACGTTCCGCCATGCGCTCACGCAGGAGGCCGCGTACGGCACGCTCCTCGCCAAGCACCGCCGCGCCACCCACCGGCGGGTCGCGGAGGTCCTGGAGGAGATGGCGGGGGAGCGCCTCGACGAGGTGGCGTCGCAGCTCGTGCGCCACTTCTCGGAGGCCGGCGAGGATGGCTCGACCGTCACGTACGCGGCCAAGGCCGGGGATGCGGCGGCCCGGCTGTACGCGAACGCCGAGGCGGAGGCGCACTACCGCACGGGGTTGGACGCCGCGCGTCGGATCGCCGCGCCGTCGTCCCTCCTGCGATCGATGTACGAACGGCGGGGCAGCGCCCTGGAGCTGATCGGCCGCTACGACGACGCGATCGAGAACTACGAGGAGATGCGCGCGGAGGCCGTGGCGAGGGGTGACGATGCGATGGAGCTGTCCGCGCACTCCAGCATCGCCCTCCTCTACGCGACGGCCACCCCGAAGTTCGACCCGGAGCTGGGGCGGCGGCTGTCGGAGGAGCTCGTGGTCATGGCGCGCCGGATCGGCGACCGCTCCTCCGAGGCGAGGGCGTTGTGGAACATCGTCGTGGCGAACGTCTACGGCGGAGGGGACGCCGCCCGAGCCGTCGAGGCCGGGGAGGCGTCGCTCGTGCTCGCTCGCGACCTCGGTGAGCGCGAGCAACTCGCGTTCACCTTGAACGACGTCACTCGGGCCTACCTATCGCTGGGCGACTTCTCGACGGCCGCGCATCGGCACGCCGAGGCGCGGCGGCTGTGGGAGGAGCTCGGCAACCGTCCGATGCTGGGCGAGAACCTCACCGTCGGCAGCTCGATGCACCTGTTCCGCGGCGACTACGCGGCCGCGCTCGCGGACTCCCACGAGGCGATCACCGTGTCCGAGTCGATCGGTAACGCGTGGGGTCAGTCGCACGCCCTGATCACGGTCTATCGCGTCGAGCTCGAGCGCGGTGAGCTGGGTGCCGCGATCGCCTCGATCCAGCGCTGCCTCGAGCTCGGGGAGCAGGGTGGGTTCGCCTACGCGGCGATCGCCACGCGGGCGGATCTCTCCCGCGTGATGACCTACCTCGGGGACGGCGAACGAGGGCTCGCCCTCGCGGAGGAGTCGCTTTCTGTCGCGCGCGAGCGGGTGCCGCCCGCGCTCTCGATCGCCCGCGTCTCGCAGGCCCTCGCGCTCATCTCACTCGGGAGGCTCGACGAGGCGCGCGCGCCACTGGACGAGGTGGATCTGATGATGCTTCCCGAGCCCGATCGGACGTTCCTCCGGGCGGCTTCCGGCGCCGCGCGCGCTCGCCTCGCGCTCCTCGACGGGGAGGTCGAGGAGGCCGAGGCCGTCGCGCGGTCGGTCATCGAGGAGCTCCGAACGAGCGAGGTGGAGATCCTCGTGGCGGGAACGTCGGTGGTTCTCGCGAGGGCGCTCCTCGCCGCCGATCGACTCGACGACGCAGGCCACGAGCTGACCGACGCGATCGCGCGTGCGGAGAGGCTGGGGGAGCGCCGGGTGCTCTGGGAGGCGCTCGCGTTGTCCGCCGATCTGCACGATCGGCGCGGAGCCCCACGGCAGGCGGCCGATCTCCGCAGGCGATCGCGCGCGATCGTCGACGAGATCGCGGCCGGGCTGCCGGAGCCGGATCTCCGGCGGCGATTCCTCACTCGCGACGACGTCCGCGCCCTGCAAGGAGGCTGACATGACCGAGCCGGTAGTCGACAAGCCGGAGTTCCCGCGTGAGTACGGGAACCCGACCCGGCGCCTGGACTGGGCGGAAGTGGAGCGCAAGCTCGAGAGCGCCAGCGTGTACTGGATCGCGAGCACCAGGCCCGATGGACGGCCGCACGTCGTCCCGCGCGACGGGACCTGGCTCGACGGCGGACTCTATTACGGAGGGAGCCCGGAGACGGTCCACTTCCGCAACATCGCGAACAACCCGTCCGTCGCGGTGCACATCGGTGACGGCCAGGAGGCGATCATCGTCGAGGGCGAGGTCGTGATCGAGGAGCCGACGCAGGAGATGGCCGAACGACTCTCCGATGCGTCGTTCGCCAAGTACCCGCAGTACGGGCGGATGGACCCGAGCATCTACGTGGGAGGCGTGTCGGTGCTGCGGCCGCGCCGCGTGCTCGCCTGGACGAGCTTCACGGAGAACGCCACGCGCTTCCGGTTCGCGTAGCGCCTGGTGGGCCCCCGGGGACTCGAACCCCGAACCTGCGGATTAAGAGTCCGTTGCTCTGCCAGATTGAGCTAGAGGCCCGGCGCAGTGTAGCAACCGGCACGCGAGAACGAGCCTTTCGGCATGTTTGCTGGGCCGTCGATATGGGGATTCCTCCGCCGAAGGAACGCTGATGCCGCCACGGAGGCGGCACCGAGTGAAGGAGGCGTTCACCTGTGAGCATGACGCCGGAGCACCACCACCACGAAGATGAGGTGACACCCGTCCGTGACCCGGAGGGCAGCGGTGGCCTCGTTGGCTACGCGGCGATCAAGTACATCGCGATCGTCGCGATCGTCTTGGCGATCTTGGTCTTCCTCGCTCTGTACCTGATCCCCGCTCTGACCTAGGAGGAGGACCGATGCTTGCGGATACGATAGCCATCCTGGCCCAGGCCAAGGAGCAGACGACCGACACGATCCTTTGGATCATCGCCGCGGTCCTCGTGATCGCCGGGATCTTCGCGATCATCCGCAGCCAGGTGCTGTGGGGGATCGTGCTCATCATCGTCGGGTTGCTGGTCGGACCGGGCGGCGTGAGCCTGCTGGACTGACCGAACGCTCGAAGCGAACGACGGTGGCCGCGGCCCGAAGGGCCGCGGCCATCTCACATCTGGGGGTGACCGAGGGGACTTGAACCCCCAGCCTCCAGGACCACAACCTGGCGCTCTAACCAGTTGAGCTACGGCCACCACGTGCGAGCCTCAAGCGTACCGGAAGCGACCTCCTGGGTTGCCTCGGGGCCGCTCCTCGGGCATCATTGAACGGCCGTTCAATTCCCGGAAGGTGGGTCCGATGGCCGTCAAGGAAACGATCGACTTCGACCTCGATCTGATCGATCGCCTCATCACCGACGAGGAGTCCACGCTCGAGCCGAAGCATCGCGCCTCGATCGAGTACCGCACGGTCGCCGAGCGAACCGTGGCCGGGGGGGTCGCGTCCTCCTGGCAGGCATCACCCCCGCACGCGATCTTCATCGACCGCGGCGAGGGGAGCCACATCTGGGACCTCGACGGCAACGAGTACGTCGACTACCACCTCGGCTACGGCGCGATGGTGATCGGGCACGCCCATCCGAAGGTCGTGGAAGCGATCGAGAAGCGCGCGCGGCTGGGCACCCACTTCGCACAGCCGACCGCGCAGCTCCACGAGATCGGGGAGAACGTTGCCGAGCGCTTCGGGCTCCCGCTCTGGCGTTTCTGCAACTCCGGGACCGAGGCGACCCTCGAGGCCGTCCGCCTGATGCGCGCGAACACGGGCCGGGACCTGATCGTGAAGATCGAGGGCACGTACCACGGCCACCACGATTCGCTGATGTTCTCCGTGGCGCCGGATCCGGAGCTGATCGGCGCCCGGGAGCATCCGGTCACGGTCCCGCAGGCGATGGGGATCCCGGAGGCCTTCGCGGAGCTCGTGCGCGTGGTTCCCTTCAACGACCTCGCGGAGGCGGAACGCGCGTTCGCCGAGAACGAGGGCCGGGTCGCCGGGATGATCGTGGAGCCCGCGATGATGAACTGCGGCGTCGTCCTGCCGCAACCAGGCTACCTCCAGGGGCTGCTCGACCTCTGCCATCGGAACGGGGCATACCTCGCGTTCGACGAGGTGAAGACCGGCTGCACGATCGCGTGGGGAGGCGCCGTCGAGGCGTTCGGCGTCCGGCCCGACATCGTGACGCTCGCGAAGGCCGTCGGCGGAGGCGTCCCGTGCGGCGCGATCGGCGCGACCGAAGAGCTCTTCGGTCCGGTCCTCCGCGGCGATCACGACATCGCGGGGACATTCAATGGGAACCCGCTCACGATGGCCGCCGCGCGGGCGACGTTGCTCGAGGTGCTCACACCGGACGCCTACGAGCGCCTCCACGCGATCGACCGCACGCTGAAGGACGGCATCCGACCGATCATCGATCGCTACCGGTTGCCCGCGTACGTCACGGGGATCGGCGCGAAGGGCTCGGTCACCTACTCGGCGCGGGAGGTGCGTGAGTACCGCGACACGATCGGGATAGACGAGCGCGTCACGTACCTGGCGTGGCTGATGCAGCAGAACCGAGGCGTGTTCAAGTCGCCCTGGGCCAAGATGGAGACGTGGACGCTCTCGATCGCGCACTCGGACGAGGACGCCCGCCGCTACGTGGAGAACTTCGAGGCCTTCGCGGCGGCTGTGTCAGGAACCTGAGGTGGAACCGCTGTAGCGTGGTCGGCGCCCCGACCCACGGACAGCGGCTATCCCGACGATCGAGAGCACGAGCGCCGCGACGATCCAGGGGAGCGCTCCCCAGCCGGTGAAGGCCAGCAGCTTCCGGAGGATGTCGGCGACCGTTCCGGCCAAGGAGTTCTGGCCAGCCTGGCTCGACGTCTCGCACGTCGTCGGTGTGACCGTGACGCAGGGTGTCGAGCCGATGCCGGAGGCCGGATCCGTCCCTTCCCGTGCCTCCAAGAGGGCCGCTCCGCCGGAGGGGCCGGATTCCATGGCCCTGGTCGACGACGCTGAGCCGGTTCGATCCCCGCCGGAAGATCCGGCCGAGGACGCACCCGGCTTCCCCCCCACAAACGCTCCTGTCGGCAAGGACGAACTCGAGCCTGAGGCGGTCGTCCCGATGGCGTCCGCCACGCCGCCGACGACGTCCGTGGTCGAGCCGGCGACCGCATCCACGGTCCCGGATGCGGCGTCGGAGACGGGGTCGACGATCCCAGAGGCGGTACCTGCGACGTCGTCGACCGTGTCGGTCGTCGTGTCCACGACCTCGTCCACTGGATCGGGTAGCGGGTCGGAAAGGGTATCGACGGTGCTGGAGACGGTATCGGCGGCCTGATCGACGGTCCCCTGGACCGGGTCGACGAGATCGGCAGCGCCGGAGGTGGTCTCGGCTACAGATCCGAGCAGCGGATCGACCGGTCCATCCGCTGCGAGCGCCTGCGCCGGTGCCCATCCCAGAGCTGCGACCGTCACCGCAACGGAGATCAGCGTTCTACGTCGTGTGCGAACCACCGCGCTCTTCATCCCGTCCCTCCAGACCATCCCCGCCGTCGATCCGATGCATCGCTCATACCCGGACCCCTGCGAACGTAACCGATCGCCGTAGGTCGTTCGGCCGGGCGAGGGGATCGTCTGCACCGTGACCGTCGCACCGTCACGCTTCTCGATCGATCCGGAACGAACCGATAACCTGCACGACAGCATCCAGGTCGCCTGGATCTGCCTCACTCGGGAACCGGACCACGATCGCGTGGTTCCCGTCTCGGCCTCTGATGGTGGTGACGACCAATCGGATCGAGGTCCCGGCCGCATCTCGCGACGTCACACCTACGGATCTCGAGGCATACCCCTGCTCGGTTGGTGCTGTGTCCGTCGCGACTGTGGCGAAGTCACCCAACGGTGAGGTGACCCGGTCGAGGAGTTGATCCGATGCAGCCGCGAGGCGACCGGGCGGTGCTCGCAGGAAGGTGATCACCACCTGATCGGCCGTGTCGGAAAGTACCGTGGCCTGGGAAGACACCTCGATGGCCCAATCGCTTGGGTACGAGAAGCGGTACCCGAGGTCATCGTTCGTGTATCCCTCCCAGGTGATCGCCTCCGAGGTGGGAGCCGGGGCCGCCCGCGTGGGGCCGATGTCCAGCCCGGTTCCGGAGGGGACAACGATCGGCGTGGGGCCCGAGCCGATCCTCGCCGCGTTCCCGAGAGGGAGCATCACGACCATCGCGAAGGCCAGGGTGAGGGAGACACCTGCCGCGGCGACCGCACCTCCTCGGGATGCCGGCCCCGGGATGCGTTCCCAACGCGCGGAGAGGTGGAGGAGGAACCGGTTCCATCGGATCAGGAGGAGCTCCTCGAGGAGCTCCAGACGCTCAGCGCCAGATAGCAGCCGGCCCCGGAGGCGCGTCCACAGCCCACCTCGATGGCCGCTCTTCATCAGGTGCGCCCGACGGTCGGCGAGGCGGTCCCGACGCTGCTCCAGGCGATCGATGAGCTGGTAGATCCGTCGCTCGCGCCATCGCTCGAACCTCGCGGAGCGACGCACGCTGCGGGAGATTGTGCGCGATCTCGTCCGCCCTCGAACTGGGGCAGCAGGAGACAGCGCGAGGAGTTCCTCCGACATATCCATGTTCGGGGTCTATCCACCCCCTCCCTGCTCCAAACCCGAGCTCGAGTCAGGTAGATCTCGAGTTGCTAGGAAGAGCATTCCACAGATGGGGTAGGAAAGACCACCCACACGGTCCTCGGTCACTCGGGGGATCCAGCCTGGCCGCGCCCGGCCGTGCTCCCCGCGAGGGCGGCTACCATCGAAGCGTGACCCGATCGAGCGCCGCCGACGTTCGGAAGAAGGCCGAGCACGCAGACGCCCGGCTCCGGCCGTTCCTGGCGCGGATCGGCGTCCCCCTGCTCAGGATCTCCGTCGGCGTGGTGTTCCTCTGGTTCGGACTGCTCAAGATCTTCGACGTCTCGCCGGTCTCCGGCCTCGTCGCGAAGACGATCTATTGGTTCGATCCCGACCTGGTCGTGCCGGCCCTCGGCGCCGTAGAGGTCTTCGTCGGCCTCTGTCTGCTGGTGGGCCGGTTGATGCGGCTCGCGCTGCCGCTCCTCGTGCTCCAGATGGCCGGCACGTTCCTCGTGCTCGTGCTGCTCCCGGAGATCGCGTTCCGCGACGGGAACCCGCTGCTGCTCACCGTCGAGGGCGAGTTCGTCATCAAGAACCTCGTCCTGTTCTCGGCAGCCCTCGTGATCGGATCCCGGCTGGCCCCCCTGGGTGAGGGTGGAACCGGCGGCGCCTGAGCCGGCGGACGGCGTACTCTCCTCGGCGATGGATACCGCTCGGACCGTCGACATCGACCTGGAGTGGGTCGAGGAGCTGACGAAGCGCGAGACCGAGGCGCTCGACCGCAGACACGCCCACTCGCTCTCGTACCGGGAGGAGGCCAAGCGCTTCCTTCCCGGCGGCGTCTCCTCCTCGTGGCAGTCGTGGCCGCCGCACCCGATCTACATCCGACGTGGCGAGGGCGCGCACGTGTGGGACATCGACGCGAACGAGTACGTGGATCTCCACAACGGCTACGGCGTGATGGTGATGGGACACGCGCATCCGAAGGTGGTGGAGGCGGTGCGGCGCCGGGTCGCCGAGGGAACGCACTTCGCACAGCCGACGGAAGAGGCGCTCCCGGTCGCGGAGAACCTGGCGGAGCGCTACCGACTCCCGCAGTGGCGCTTCGGCAACTCCGGGACCGAGGCGACGCTGGACGCGTGCCGGATCTCCCGCGCCCTCACCGGCCGCTCGAAGATCCTGAAGATCGAGGGCACGTACCACGGTCACCACGACTCGCTGATGGTCAGCGTGTTCCCGTCCGAAGAGCAGGCGGGTTCGCGCGATCGTCCAGTCGCGGTGCCGCAAACGAAGGGGCTGCCGAAGGAGTTCGTCGACCTCGTCGTGAACGTCCCGTTCAACGACCTCTTGGCGGCGAAGGGGGCGTTCGCGGAGCACGCCGGCGAGTTCGCGTGCATGATCGTCGAGCCGGCGATGACGAACTGCGGGCTCGTCCTGCCCGATCCCGGCTATCTCGCCGGCCTGAAGGAGCTCTGCCGGGCGGACGGTGCGCTGTTCGTGTTCGACGAGGTGAAGACCGGCTTCACGCTCGCATGGGGCGGTGCCGTCGAGGCGTTCGGCGTCGTGCCGGACCTCGTCTGTCTGGCGAAGGCGCTCGGCGCGGGCCTCCCATGTGGCGCGATCGGCGGGACCGACGAGGCGATGGGGATGGTGATCCGCGGCGAGCTCGACCAGCAGGGCACGTTCAACGGGAACCCACTCACGATGGCGGCGGCGAAGGCGAACTTGCTCGAGGTGATGACGCCCGAGGCGTATGGGCGCTTCGACGAGCTGAACGCGATCCTCGTCCGCAGCCTGGAGGCGTGTACGAGCCATGGTCTGCCGGCCAACGTGAAGGTGTTGGGGGCCAAGGGTTCCGTGGAGTTCCGTGATCAGCCGATCCACGAGTACCGCGACCTGTGGGATATCGACGACCGTGTGCCGCAGCTCGCGTGGCTGTGGCAGCTGAACCGAGGGGTGTTCAAGTCACCCGGGTCGAAGTGGGAGAGCTGGACCACCTCGATCGTGCACTCCGACGCCGATGTTCAGCGTTACGTGGACAACCTCGAGGAGTTCGCGGCCACGGTGACAGACCCGGCCGCCTGATCCGACCGCGACGCTCGAGGGGCGGCCCGTGTCGGCCGCTCCTCGCATGGATCGTTCCGATGTCGCCGCCTACGGCAGCGCCAGTGACCAGGCGCCGCGGCCGTGCGTGGCCGCGTACAGCACCCTGCCCGCATCCGAAGCATCGATCGTGAGGCCGTACGTGGCGACCGGCGGAAGCCCCGCGGCCGCCGCGACCCACAGGTTGCCGCCGTCCTCGAGCCGCAGGATGCTGAAGTCCGTCGACACGTAGACGTCGCCCGTCTGGTCGTCGAACGCCACGTCCGTCACCGGCTGGTCGCCGATATTGGAACTGATGTCCGTCCAGGTCGCGTTTCCGCTGCCCGGGTTGAACGTCACCTCGAACACGTGGCCGGGCTGGCCGGGTGTGTACGCCTCGTATCCGGAGAACGAGATGAACGCGTGGTTCGAGTTCGTCGGATCGATCGCGATCCCGCTCACGAACCGCTCCGGCTGTACCGGCGTATCGATCCTCCGGTAGCTCACCTGCTGCCGGGGCGCGTTCGCGTTCTTGGAGACGAACACGCGGCCGATCCGGGTGCCGGCCCAGAGCGTTCCGGTGTCGCCGCCGGAGCGTTCGGTCGCCACGACGTAGTGCCCGAGCTTGTCCCGTCCGTAGAACGTCGACGTCAGGTTGCCGCTCGTGCCCGAACCGATCGGCCTCCAGTCCCCGCAGACGTGCTGGAAGGTGCCCGTGTACTCGTTGCAGTTCTCCTCGAGGAAGGCCTGCGGACCACCGTTGTTCTGGGTTCGCCAGATGCTCTCCATCCCCGTGAACATCGCCCCGCCCACGACCGGATCGGTGATCAGGGGCACGTAGAAGGAGCGCTGCTCCTTGCTCTTCTGGAGCGGATCACCGATCCAGTTCCAGCTCCCGGGCTCGCCGGCGTCGAAGCTCACGTCGGGCGTCGCGTCGAAGTACGTGTGGACGCGGATGTCGCTGTCCTCCGCGCCGTACCCGGACTGACCACCGTCGCCGTCGATCGTCTCCAGCCACTCAGGCCCGCCGGAGAAGAGCCACGTCCCGTTGTCCTGCGTCCCGCCCATCAGGTCGCCCAGCGGGTCGTCGGGGTTCACCGACAGGCTCTGGAACTGGATCGTCGCGAGCCCGTCGTTCATCGTGGTGAGCAGGCTCGGCACCGCGCTCAGCCAGTTCTCGCAGTCCACGAGGTCCGGCCCTTCGATCGGCCTCGACGCGCACTCGTCGGAGTCGTCGACGTAGTCCCCGTCCGTGCGGATCACACCGCCGTCGGACCCCACGATCGCGATGTCGGGATCGGAGGCGAAGACGATCGCGTGCTGGTCAGGGTGCATGCCGAGCGGCGGGTTCTGCGCGTCGTTCGTCATGTCGGTGAACGAGACGCCCGCATCGGTGGAGCGCATCACGGCACGCCCGTTCGAGCGGCCGTTGCCGCCGAAGACCGGCAGCTCGTCGTAGTTCATCGCGCCGCCGATCCACACCGTGTCGGGCTGCCCCGGCGGTGATTCCACGAACATGTCGTATCCGCACTGGAAGTGGCAGAAGAAATACGAGCCGAACCCGTCGGTGCCGTTGACCGGGCTCGAGAGCAGTGTCCAGCCCTCGTTCGACCCGCCCGTCAGCAGGTCCGCCGCGGGGACGTTCGCGTCGTCGGTCCGCCAGAGCACGGAGTAGGCCAGATCGTCGGACGAGTCACCGAGGTAGACGCGCGTGGTGTCGCCCAGATCGACGAGGTCGAACTCCGTTCGATCGCCGAACGTGTCGTCGGGATTGAATGTCTCGAAGACCTGTCGGAACTGCGTGGTGCCGTCGATCGACGGTGACCTGCGCCACAGCCCGTATCCGAAGAGGGCGACGTAGACCGTCTCCGGGTCGTTCGGATCCAGGAGGATCCTGTTCACGCCACCCTGGAACCAATCGTTGCCCGTGGACGCGGGCGTCGGGTTCGGGTCGCGGGAGAAGACGAGATCGAACGTCGCGCCGCCATCGGTCGTCTCGTACACGCCGAGCGTGGGCGCGTTCGGCGGGGTCCTGCGGCCGCCGTTGGCCGACGAGGAGCCGTGGCGAGCGACCGCGGTCCCGAGGTAGTAGTGGTCGGAATCGGTCGGGTCGATGGCGATCGAACCGATCGACCGATCCCGCGCGATCGGCACACTGGCCGGCACCAGGGTCCATGGGCCTCCGCCGGTCGAGGTGAACAGGCCGACGCCCGCTTCCGAGTCACCCGAGCCGTTCGGCTCGCCGGTGCCGACGAAGACACGGCTCGCGTCGTTGGGATCGATCGCGAGCGAGCCGATCGCGTTGGAGGTGATCCCCTCGTCGAGCGGCTGCCAGGCGGGCTCGGCCGCGAGGGCGTCGGGCGCGTACCACACGCCTCCGCCCGCGGCGCCTACCCAGATCTCGCAATCGCCCGCCACGCACGTCGGCGCGATGGCCATCGAGGTCACGCGGCCGGAGTTCTGGGTCGCACGATCCGTGTACGTCGCGATCGCGGGAACCGTCGGCGTCACGGGGCCGAGCTCCTCCCATCCGGCGACGAGCGGAGCGCTCAGACCGGTGCGCCCCGACGGGATCGACCCTGCGGCGACGATCGCCCTCTTCACCTGCTTGAACTTGATGTTCGAGCGAGGCAGCGCGCGGTCCTCGTACGCCTCGGCCGCCGGACCCCCGAAACGCTCGGCCTCGCCGCTCTCGCCGATCTTCTCCCGGACCACCATGATCGGAAGCTGTCGGGAACCACGCCGGGCCAGCTCCTGGAGGCTCAGCTCCTCCTCCTCGCCCTCGCCCTCGCGCTCACGGACGCCCGCTCGGTCCTGGAACGGGCTGCGCTGCGTACCCCAGATCGCGACGAGAAGCGTCAGGGAGGCCACGACGGTGATGCCGGTCCGGACGAGGGTGCGGAAGCGCTGCGACATACGGGTTCCTCCGGGGGGTGATTGGGGGTACCAACGGTAGTGAGGCGGAGGTCGCTCCGCAACTCCCCGCGAACGCTCGCGTCGGATGAGGGCAGGTATCGCCGCGTGCGGCGTCGGTAGACTCGCGCCGTGGAGAAGCCGCAGGTCGGCGTGATCATGGGCTCCCGCTCCGACTGGGAGACGATGAAGCACTGCTGCGACACCCTCGAGGACCTCGGGGTCCGGTTCGAGAGCAAGGTGGTGTCGGCCCATCGCACACCGCAGCTGATGGTGGAATACGCGACGACCGCCGCCGACCGGGGGCTCCGCGTGATCGTCGCTGGCGCGGGCGGGGCGGCGCACCTCCCCGGGATGACGGCCGCCAACACGCACCTGCCGGTCCTCGGGGTGCCGATCGAGTCGAAGGCTCTGAAGGGGATGGACTCGCTCCTGTCGATCGTGCAGATGCCGGCCGGCGTGCCGGTCGGATCGCTGGCGATCGGGGTGAGCGGCGCCGTGAACGCCGGGCTCCTCGCTGCCGGGATCGTGGCGCTCGAGGATGAGCTCGTCCGGGAGCAGCTCCTGAAGTTCCGGGAGGCGCAGACCGAGAACGTGGTCGCGCATCCCGATCCCGACGAACGGTGACGCGCGTCGGGATCGTCGGCGGCGGCCAGCTCGGCATGATGCTGGCCGAGGCCGGAGCCCGGATCGGGATCGAGTGCGTAACCCTCGACCCCGCTCCGGATGCGCCCGCGACCCGGGTCGCTCCTTCGATCGTGGCCCGATACGACGACGAGGCGGCCCTCGCCGAGCTGGCCTCGGCCTCCGACGTGGTCACGTACGAGTTCGAGAACGTCCCGGTGGCGTCCGCTCGCTTCCTCGCCGAACGGGTGCCGGTCTTCCCCCCGCCCGAGTCCCTGGAGTTCGCGCAGGACCGCCTCCTCGAGAAGACCCTGTTCGAGGAGGTGGGGCTGGCGGTGGCCCCCTACGCGCCGGTCTCATCGACGGAGGACCTGAGCGAAGCGATGGACCGCGTGGGGTTCCCGAGCATCCTGAAGACGCGCCGTCTCGGGTACGACGGCAAGGGGCAGGTTCGGCTGGAGGGCCCGGACCAGGCGGGCGACGCCTGGCGGGAGGTGGGGGAGGCTCCCTCGATCCTCGAAGGCCTCGTGCCGTTCGATCGGGAGCTGTCGATCCTCGGCGCACGCGGTCGCGATGGGGAGGCCGTGTTCTATCCGCTCGTCGAGAACGTTCACCGCGACGGGATCCTCCGCACGTCGACGCCCGCGGCGTCGGCCGGGACCGCGTTGCGGTTGAAGGCCGAGGAGCTCGCGCTCGCGGTGATGGTCCGGCTCGGGCACGTCGGCGTACTCGCGATCGAGCTCTTCGAGACGAGGGAGGGGCTACTGGGCAACGAGATGGCTCCCCGCGTGCACAACTCGGGCCACTGGACGATCGAGGGTGCGGCCACGTCCCAGTTCGAGAATCACCTCCGTGCGGTCTCGGGTATCGAGCTCGGTCCGACGACCCGAACGGCCTACAGCGCCATGGTGAACCTGATCGGTCGGGAGCCTCCGGACGACGCGTTCCCTGCCGATCCGGGCGTGCACGTTCACCGCTACGGCAAGCACGCCCGCCCGGGTCGGAAGCTCGGCCACGTGACGATCGTCGAGGACCACGCAGATACCCTCTTCCAGGTACTAAGGGAGGTCACCCGAACGGCCGACAAGAACTGAGATGGCCTACCTCACCTGCCCCGACTGCCGGATGCCTTCCCCAGTGGAGGACAGCGCCATCTCCTACCGTTGCTTCTCCTGCGCCGCGGAGATCATCTTCTGTGCTTGCCACAGGTGCGAGTACGACCAGGCGATCCCCTCGCGCTGGTTCGGCGCCTTCACATGTGGCCGCTGCGACTCGAAGGTCGACATCCCTCGGCAGCGCTTCTACAGCACGTCGGTGAAGGCCTCACGCGTCAAGGGCTACGGCTACACCTACCCGCGCTTCTAGCCTGCGCGGCGCCGATCTTCGCTTCCCCTCAGGCGCTGGCTCCCATCTGTTCCGCCATCGCCTGGATGTTGCGCGCCGCCTCGGCCGGCTGGATGTCGTTCGCTTCCGCCGAGGCCACGATCTCGCTCCAGAGGATGTTCCGGTCGTCTCCCATCCGGTCTTCCGGCTTCCCGCATCCACAGTTGGCACACATCGGTGTCTCCCCTCATCCGACCCAGCGTGGAAACACCTTTGCCCAGCGAGGGTCGATCCGAAACCGCCCGGCCGATAGGGCCGATCCCGCGTTTACTTCGACTCTGTGGACGGAGCGGCGCTCCCTGCTTCGGGCTTGGGGCACTTCTGATGCTTCGCTCGCTGATCCGTGCTCGACCAGAGGATGCGCTCGCCCGGGTGGATATCGCCGCCGCACCTGAGGCACTTCGTCGCGTAGCTCGCCGTTCGTTGGAACACCGCCACCGGATCTGCCCCCTTCTCTCGGCCGGTCCGTCCGGCTGGCGCGCCGTGTCAAGGTTCGCCTGATCCTTGACGCGCCGTCTTCGCCTGAGTCTTTACGTTGAGACCGTCCGCGCGCAACTTGCGCACGGGTCCTGACCGCTCCCGTGCCACCGTCCTGATGAGGTGGTTCTTGCTCCAGGCCTGGATCACGGTGTCGTCGACGAACACGTCGATCAGCTCGCCTCTGAAGGCGTTCGTGACCGAGAACAGCTGGTTGTCGACCGAGACCATCCCGTTCGATCCGACCCGTCGGAGCACCCACTGGCCCCGATGGTCCTCGCCCTGATCGACCGGGATCGAGGCTTCGTCCTTCGAGATCGGAGCGAGGCGGAAACGGTCAGCGGGAGTCGCCATCTCGAGGGCCTGGTGCGGGCGCACCGTGTTGTAGTCGACCACCCAAGCATCCAGCTCGGCTTGGGCCTCATCGATCGAGGCGAAGACCAGGTCGGCCAGGAACTCCTTGCGCAGGCTCTGGTGGAACCGCTCGATCTTGCCCGTCGTGGTCGGTGAGCGGACCGCGGTGTGGCGATGCGAGATCCCGTTCTCGCGGCAGATCCGGTCGAACAGGACCTCCACCGGCTGGGGACCGAACCGTCCGGTGAAGACCTTGCCGTTGTCGGTGAGGATCTCGTCGGGGATCCCGTAGCGGCGGAGCGAGTCGACGAGCACGGTGCACACGGCCTTGGAGGTTGCCCTCGTGACGAGGCCTGCGGCGACGCAGAAGCGGCTGTGATCGTCCACCCCCGTCACGACCTTCAGCTCGGTGTCGTCGTCCAAGACGACGACACCCATCACGTCCATCTGCCACAGCTGCATCGGACGCTCCCGCTCCCACCTGCGGAACTCGTCGCGGCGCTTGCGTCGGCGACGGAGTTCGATCAGGCCGTGGCGTTTCAGGCATCGGTAGATCGCCGAGCACGACGGGACACGATCGACCCCGAGACGGCCGAGCTGGTGCTCGATCCGGCGGGGTCCCCACCCCGGGTGCAGCCGGCGGAGCTCGCAGATCTCGGCTTCGATTTCGGGATCGGTCTGGTGAGGGCAGGTCGCAGGCTTGTGCGAGCGATCGGCGAGAGCTCCGAGCCCGCCGGCCTCGTAGCGTGAGATCCAGGCGTGGACGCTCTGGCGGGAAACGCCGAGTCGCCTGGCGACCTCACTCACCTGCCAACCGTCCTGGACCACCGCGAGGACGGCTTGATACCTCTGCTCCATGACGCTCAGCTCCACCAGCACCGGCCCACCTCCTCGAGAGATGGGCGGTGTCAAGCATCAGCCGAAGCCACCGTCAAGGATCAGCCGGATCCGGTGTCAACGATCAACCGGAGCGGTGTCAAAGATCAGGTGACGCCGGAATGACCAGCATCACCCGGAACACGACACGGCTGGCGCGCCGGGCAGGATTCGAACCTGCGACCTGAGGATTAGAAGTCCCCTGCTCTATCCCCTGAGCTACCGGCGCTCGCTCGGAGCGTACCTGCATGCTGGGGGCCCGAGAGAGGTCGGGGCTTTGAGCGATCCAAGCCATCGGTCCTAGGTACACCGGCTCGTCGACCCTAGTCGTCTGCTAGGGAACCGTAGCCCGAGTGGCCGATGTGGCGGGTCGGTCATCCACCCTACCGTCGCACCCATGACAGATCACAGACACCTTTCCCTTGTCCGCCACCCCTCCGTGACGATCGAAGCCGCCGCCGAGCTGACCGATGTCGACGTTCCCACCGTCCGCGGATGGGCACAGGAGGGAGTTCTGATCATCGAGCAGCGCGGTGATATGGAAGTCGTCCAGCTGGAAGAGGTCAAAGCGCTCGCAGCGAGGCGGCGAACGACGAAACGTGGAGGACTCCATGACCGACTGGCTGACAGCAGCGCGACGCCGGCGGGGGAGGTCGTGAACATCGCTGACCTTCAAGGGTTGGCGAGAGACCGAGCGGAGTAGCGCAACGATGACGGACTTCGGGATCAGGGCCGACGGTCCGCACATGTTCTCCGTGAGCGGGGAACTGGACATCGCGACCGTGCCTCTCATGAACGTCGCGATCGCACATGCCGTGTCGCAAGGTGGACCCATCACGATCGACATGAGCTTCCTCACCTTCATGGACTCCACCGGGGTGGGGGCGATCCTCAAGTCAGCGAAGGAGTTGGCTACCGGGTGCATCGTTCTTCACGGCGTTCATGACGAGGTCGGCAGGGTGATCGAACTCATGGGCGTTGATGGGGCACGGCAGAACCTCCATGTCATCCCCTGCTTCCCTCCCAGCGGAGAGCAAGAGGTCCGAGATGCGATCGAGGCGCCCGATCCGTCCCCCTGACGAGTAAGCGGGCGACACGAAGCGCAGGACGTTCTCGAATCGGACGCGGTTGCTCATCCGTTGGATGGCAGCCGCTCCACGCGAGACACGCCAGGTACTGGGCCGCCGACTCCTCGGCCGGGTCCGGGCCGCCCCTCGTCGTACGCGTCGTAGGCGGTCATCAGGCTCTCCGGGGGGTGTAACGTCGCCCGCTGTGAACGTCTGACAGTGCGAGGTTGAGTAGTTGGCGGTGGTAAACGCACGTGTGGCCGATCTCGAAAGAGGCACGCTGCCTCAGGTGTGCGCCAAGACGGGCGTCCCGACCCACGGATGGGCGAAGATCCGATTCTCTTCGGCTCCGACGTGGACCTGGATCCTGTTGCCTTTCGGGATCTTCCCTTTCCTGATCGCTCAGTACTTCGCCACGGTCCACGTTGGAGGAATCGTTCCCATGTCCGATGTTGCGCAGCGGCGCGTGACGGTCTTCAACCGGCTCTTCATCGGGCTCGTCGCCCTCGGCGTGGTCGTCATCGCGGTTGGATTCGTGCTCGACACCGAGGCGGCTGTCATCCTGGTGGGACTGGCGATCCTGGTCGCGGCCGTCTTCACGATGTTTCTGGCTATGCCTTCCGTGCTGCCGAGCGGTGCGGTCATGGGCGAGTGGGTGCAGTTGTCCTTCGTTCACGAGCGCTTCGCTGCTGAGCTCGACCGTTTCTACAGGCGCTCCATCGAGCCAGCGACAGGCTGGAACAACAGCCCCACCGTCAAGAGGTGGGTGCTCTTCGTCGGGGGTGCACTGATCCTCGCTCTGCTGCTGACCCTCTGCTTCGGTGGAGGCGAGACTCCAGCTTGACTCGCGACTGACCTACGACCGGATCGCCGATGAGTTCGCATGGCCGGGTCGGTCCCTCCGCTGAGAGGGACCGGACGGAGTTGACGATCCATCGGAAAGTGGTCTCGGCGTGCGAGGACGGACGAATCGGGAAGAGCGGGTGACGGGAATCGAACCCGCACCACCAGCTTGGAAGGCTGGAGCTCTACCATTGAGCTACACCCGCGCGGAGTCAGCCTAGCAACACCCGGCTGGGATACTTCGCCGATGGAGGTCGGTTTCCGGCTCGTCGACGCGTTCACCGAGACACCCTTCAAGGGCAACCGGCTCTGTGTCGTGCCGGAGATCCCCGAGGGCCTCTCCGATGATCAGATGCGGATGCTCGCGCTCGAGACGAACTTCTCCGAGACGACGTTCGTGACCGAGTCGCGTACAGACGGATATCGGATGCGGATCTTCACGCCGGACGCCGAGCTGCCCTTCGCCGGGCATCCCACGATCGGCACAGCGTTCACCCTGGCGAGCGAGGGCCGCACGTCCGCGCGGACGATCCAGACGACCGCGATCGGCGACGTACCGGTCGAGGTCGACCTCGAACGCGGCTTCGCCTGGATGAAGCAGCAGCAGCCGGTGTTCGGGGACGAGTTCGACGATCGCGGGGTCGTCGCCGAGGCCGCCGGTCTGCAACCCGACGACCTCGATCCCACCCTCCCGATGCAGGTGATCACGACCGGGCTCGGCCCGTTGCTCGTGCCCGTCAAGGACGAGGCCACACTGCGGCGGGCGGAACGCTACGAGCCGGGCTGCCGGCGCGCGACCGAAGCGTCGGGCGGCGAGTGCCTTTATCTGTTCGCGATCCGAGGGGACGGCGACGTGCTCGCGCGCATGTTCGACGCATCCTTCGGTGTCGGCGAGGATCCCGCGACCGGCTCGGCCGCCGGTCCGCTCGGCGTCTACCTCGCATCGCGCGGCCTCGCGGGGATGCCCGGGAAGGCCGTGGTCGCCCAGGGTGAGATGGTGGGACGGCCGAGCTTCCTGCACCTCGACGTCCGTTCGGACGATGGCTCGTGGAGGGTGCGGGTGGGCGGCGGCGTCCGGATCGTCGGTGAAGGCGTCTTCCGCGTGGCGCTCGGGGACTAGAGGGCCCTGCAGACCAACGCCGGTTCGGACACGGCGCCCTGATCCCCTTGATCGACCTTCACGATCAGCTGCTCTGTGACCCCGGCCTCGAACGGGGCCGAACTCGTGTAGACCGGCATGTCGTTCAGGAAGCTGGCCAGGCCGGTCGGGGCCGTAGCGATGCATTCCACGAGGGACGGCTGGCTGCCGAGGTTCGTCACGCCGAAGCTGAAGCATGCCGGGCTGCCTTCGCCGACCGGGCACTCCACACCCTGGGCTTGTGTGACGTCGAAGCGAGCCGGGTGGTCACCGCGGACCTGCAAGCCGATCAGGAACGCGAACCCTGCGATCGAGATGAGCAACGCGATCGAGAGGACGGTGCTGATGGTGCTCCGGGCCCCGGACCGCGAACGCATGCCCCAGAGTACCGGGACGTAGAATCGCCGCACAAGAGCGGGGCGTAGCGCAGCCTGGTAGCGCACGTGCTTTGGGAGCACGAGGTCGCGGGTTCGAATCCCGCCGCCCCGACCGCAGGGCTAGCGGTTCGGTCCCCGTCCGTGCTTCGTCATCGTCTCAAGCAATCGGTCGTGGGGGAGCGCGTGGGCGGTGATACCGTCGCGGCCGGTCAGCGTCTCGGCCGCGACGAGCGCGTTCAAGATCGCCTCTTCGGTTGCCTCGATCACTCCCCAGAACAGCGATGTGATCTCGCGGTTCAGCAGCATCTCGACACTGATCGGACCGGGGCCGGCATCGGTCTTCGAGGTCGTGATCCGTCCGGCGTTCGCGGTGGAGAACGCGAGGAAGATGTCCCCGCTGGAGTCGCCTCCGCCGCCCCCGACCCGCGCGATCCCGAGGCTCACTCGCTGGGCCAGCCGTCGGAGCTGGTGAGAGACGAGCGGCGCATCCGTGGCGACGATCACGATGATCGATCCCTCGGCGGTCGAGCCGATCCGCTCCTCTTCGTCCCAAGCCGACGGGATCTCGCTCGTGGGGATCGCCTCGCCGACGTGCACGCCGTCGACCGTGAGCCGATCGCGGTCTCCGTGATTCGCCTGCACGAGCGCTCCGACCGTCCACCCACCCTGCACGACCCGGGACGCGGTTCCGGTGCCTCCTTTGAAGTCGTGGCAGATCATCCCGGTGCCGCCGCCGACGCAGCCCTCGGGGACCGGGCCGTCCGAGGCGTGCTCGATCGCGGCGAAGAGGTGCTCCGGACGTACATGCTGTCCATTGATGTCGTTCAGCGCGCCGTCGTAGGTCTCGCCGACCACCGGGAGGCTCCAGAACGCCGGACCCTTGGGGCGGTTCCGCACCTCGTAGGCGACGAGCGCGTCGCGGACGACGCCGACGCTGTGCGTGTTCGTGATCGCGATCGGCGTGGTGAGGAGGCCGGACTCGCGCACCCACTCGAGCCCGGTCAGCTCGCCGTTGCCGTTGAGGGTGTGGCAGCCGGCGAAGAGCGGTTCCTCGCCGATCCCATCGTGCGGGACGATCGCCGTGACGCCCGTGCGGATCGGTCCGGTACCGACCTCCAGCGCCCCGTCGCCCTCGATGAGGGTCGTGACGCCGACGCGGACGCCGGACACGTCCGTGATCGCGTTCACCGGTCCGGGGGAGAGCAGCCCGACCGAGAGGCCGAGGTCGCGGTAGCGCGTCATCGGGGTCGAACCCTACAGCCCTAGACGACGGCCCTCGTGACGGCGGTCACCACCGCCGCCACGACCACGACGAGGAGCGGGGGCGCCTTGAGGGCGACGGCGATCGCAGCGGCTCCCACCCCGACCGCACGCTCGTCGAGGACCAGCGCTCGGTCTCCTCCGAACGTACTGATGGCGACGAGCGCTGCCAGCAGCGCGGGCGCGAGGAGCCCGATGATCCGGCCGATCCTCGACGGGAGGGGCTTGCCGCCGAGGAGGACCGGCCCCGCACCTTTGATCGCGATCGTGGCCACACCGACGAGCGCAACGAGCCACCACGCAGCGCTCATGAGCGCCTCCATCCCACGAGGCAGGCCAGACCGGCCGCGACGATCGGCACGCCGGCCGGTGCGATCGGGGTCAGTGCGAGCGCGATCGCCGCGCCGAGGACCGCCGCCACGCGGGCCTGCGGACGATCCAGGTTCGGGACCAGGAGTGCGAGGAACAACGCCGGGAACGCCGCGTCGAGTCCGAGCCGAGCGGGGTCGCCGAGGAGGTCGCCGAACAGGACGCCCGCCGCGGTCCCGCTGACCCACGCGGCGTAGAGGACGAGACCGGCGCCGACGATGAGCTTCGGGTCATGGCCGCCGCGACCGTCGGCGGACAGCGCCCAGGTCTCGTCCACGACGAGCTGGGCGCGGAGGAAACGGGACCACCAGGGCCCGGTCAGGGAGGGCGCCACGGCGACGCCGATCGGTCCGTATCGCGCGTTCAGCAGGATCGCCGCGACCACGGCCGCCGCCAGGGTCCCGCCGGTGCCGAGGATCGAGGCCGACGCGAACTGCGCCGAGCCCGCGAACGTCGTCAACGACATCACGATCGGGGCGACCGTCCCCATCGTCGGACGGGCGAGCACACCGAACGACACCCCGAACCCGAACACCGCGATCGAGAACGGCGCGACCTTCCTGGCACCGTGGGCGAAGCTGAAGGAGCCGCCGGGCTCGTCCATGGGTCCGCGGACCCTATCAGTGGCCTCCGCGTAGGCTGCGGCGTCGATGGACGTGTCCTCCACGGTGCCGGATCTCCCCGTCGGGAACGTCGTAACGATGCTCGCGGGCCTGCCGGAACCGGGGGACTACTCCATCCGTGTGAAGCCGCTCCGGTACCGAGACCGCCCGCACCTCGCGGCCTGGACGGACTTCGAGGATCGCTCCATCACGTTGCAGCTGCCGGAGCCGTTCTTCCCGTTCGGCGAGATCGTTCCCTACGGGGCGAAGCGAAGGACCAGTGGGAAGGGGACTCGCCCCCGCTTCATCTGGCTCACCGAGGGCATCACGTTCCGCACGCCCGAGGAAGTGCTTCGGTTCTCCTACTGCCACGAATGGATGCATTGGTGGCTCAAGGAGGTGCGAGGGACCGCCTCCGCGGCCGAGACCACGTGCGACCGCTTCGCCCTCCACAACTTCCGCCGGCGAGCGGTGACGGAGGCCGACGCGCTCCGTTCCTTGAAGCGGCGTTAGGCATCCTCGCCGACGAACGAGTCGTCGGGTGCCTTGACGAGGCTGGCATGCCGCATCCCGGACATGCGCCAGCCCCTGCCGTCGTCGCCGGTGAACAGGCCGCGGAGGTTGGTGCGTTCCCGCGGATCGTCCCAGAGCACCAGCACCTCGAACTGGTACCCGACTCCATCGGACCCGGAGATCTCGTACGCGACCGGATCGTCCAGATCCTTCCGGAGGTCCCGCCAGGAGGTCGCACGCCACCGCGCCACCTGCTCGGCGAAGACATCGTCCGCTTCGCTCACCCTGCCACCTGCCGGTAGCGGAAGCAGCTCACGACATGGTCGTTCACGAGGCCGCACGCCTGCATGAACGCGTAGCACACGGTGGGCCCGACGAACCGGAACCCGCGCCGCTTCAGATCCTTCGACATGGCCTTCGACTCAGGAGTCTCCGGGGGGACGTCCCCGAGTCTGCGGAATCGGTTCACCTTCGGCGAGCCGCCGACGAAGGACCACAGATAGGCGTCGAGTGAGCCGTCCTCCTCCTGGACGGTGAGCACCTGCCGCGCGTTCGTGATCGTCGACTCCACCTTCATGCGGTTGCGAACGATCGAGGGATCCGCGAGGAGCCGCTCGACCTTCCGCTTGCTGAAGCGCGCCACGGTTCCCGGATCGAAGTCCGCGAACGCGCGACGGTAGCCCTCGCGCTTGTTCAGGATCGTGGACCACGACAATCCGGCCTGCGCGCCCTCCAGCGTCAGCATCTCGAAGAGCCGGCGGTCGTCGTGGACCGGGACGCCCCATTCCTCGTCGTGGTACGTGAGGTAGGAGGCGTTGTCCACGGGCGCCCACCCGCAGCGCCTCACCGGCGCGAGAGGCGTTGGACGACTTCGTCGTGTACGACCGAGTTGGACGTGAGGATGCTCGCGCCGTCCGACGGCTCCTCACCCTCGAACGTGGTGACGACGCCGCCGGCTTCCTCGACGATCACGACGATGGAGGCCCAGTCCCAGATCCGCAGGGACGGCTCGATCATCACGTCCACGGCGCCGCGCGCCACCAGCATGTGCCCCCAGAAGTCCCCGAATCCTCGGCTGCGGCGGGTGTCGCGGACGAGTTCGACGAAGGCGTCCTCGCGAGGCCCGCCGAGCCAGTCGTCGACGCTCGAGAACGCCAGGAACGCATCGTCGAGCTTCCGCTCGCTCGCGTGCAGCTCGCGGCCGTTCCATCGGGCGCCGCCCCCGCGGACCGCCTCGTACCGTTCGCCGAGCGCCGGCGCGCTCGCCACGCCGAGCACCGACCGCCCGTCGACCTGGAGAGCGAGCAGCGTCGCCCAGATCGGAACGCCGTCGGCGAAGTTCCTGGTGCCGTCGATCGGATCGACGATCCAGACGCGGTCGCCGGCGCCCTCGCCGTGCTCCTCCCCGGTGATCGCGTCGGCCGGGAACCGGGCGGCGATCATCTCCCGGACGGCGGTCTCCACCTCGAGGTCGGCCTGGGTCACGGGCGACAGGTCCGGCTTCTGCCTGACCTCGAACTCCCCGAGGAAATACGACATCGAGATCTCCGCCGCCCGATCGGCGATCTCGTGCGCGAAGGCGAGCTCCTTCTCGAACACGGTTCGACGGTACCAGTCGCGTACGGCGCTCTTCCGACGTCGACCGACACCGCCGCGAGCCGAGTGTCACCCAGGGTCGAGTAGCCTGGGTCCTCCATGGAAACGACCGTCGAAACCGTCGAGCCGCACACCGTGAAGCTGACGATCGAGGTGCCTCCTGAGGAGTTCCGCAAGGACCTCGACCGCACGTATCGAGCGATCGCCAACGAGATCAAGGTCCCCGGGTTCCGCAAGGGCAAGGTGCCCAAGCAGATCATCGACACCCAGATCGGCCAGGACGCGATCTTCGAGCAGTTCGTGAGCACGTCCGTCCCGGCGTACTTCCGACAGGCCGTCACGGATGAGGATCTCGCGCCGATCACCGATCCCGACATCGACGTGCAGCAGCTGGAGCCGGGTCGGCCCTTCCTATTCACCGCCACCGTGGAGGTTCGCCCCCGCCTCACCTTCGAAGAGCAGGACTACACGGGGATCAGCGTCACGAAGCCGCCGATCGTGGTGAGCGACGAAGAGATCGACGACTGGATCGAGCGCCTCCGGGAGCGGTTCGCGGAGCTCGAGCCGGTCGGGAGACCAGTCCAGCAGGGCGACTTCGTGACCGTGGACCTGACCGTGATGAAGGGGAGCCAGAAGGTCGAACAGGCCTCGCGCGCGGACTACCTGTACACCGTGGGCTCCGGCGAGGTGGGGGAGAAGCTCGACGTGGAGCTCGTGGGCACGAAGACCGGTGCGATCCTGAAGGTGGCCGACACGCTGCCGGAGCGCTTCGGCGAGGAGCTGGGCGGCGCGCCGGTCGACATCAGTGTGATCGTGAAGGACGTGAAGGCGCGGCGCCTCCCCGAGGTGGACGACGAGTTCGCCAAGACGGCCTCGGAGTTCGACACGATCCCCCAGCTCCGCGACGACCTCCGCGAGCGGCTCACCGAGGTGAAGGAGCGCGAGGCGACCGCCGCGCTCCGTGATCTGGCGCTGCACGCGATGATCGAGAAGGTCGACGTCGATCTGCCCGACAGCCTGATCGAGGAGGAGACCGATCATCGGATCCATCACGCGCGCGACCAGGCGGAGCGGATGGGGATCGGCCTCGAGAAGATGCTCGAGCTGCAGGGATGGGACGAGGCGCGTCTGCGCGAGGATTCCCGTCAGCACGCGATCCGGGCGATCAAGAGCGATCTCGTCCTGGAAGGCATCGCCCGCAGCGCATCATTGGACGTCACGGCGGAGGAGATCGGCGCGGAGATCGCCGTCCTTGCACAGGCCTACGGCAGGGAGCCGAAGGCCGTCGCCAAGGATCTCGAGCGGAGCGGTCAGGTCGTAACGCTGGCCGGGGATATCATCAGGAGCAAGGCCCTCGACCTCTTGGTCGAACGTGCCGATATCGAGACGGTTGCGACGGACGACACCGAACACACGCCAGAGAACGCACACGAGGAGGCGAACACGTGATGGACAGCCCTGAGAGCTACCTGGTCCCGATGGTGGTCGAGCAGACCAGCCGAGGCGAGCGCTCGTTCGACATCTACTCGCGGCTGCTCAAGGAACGGATCATCTTCCTCGGCACCCCGATCGACGATGCGGTCGCGAACCTCGTCATGGCGCAGATGCTCCATCTCGAGTCCGAGGACCCGGACAAGGACATCAACCTGTACATCAACTCGCCGGGCGGTGACGTCGCGTCGGGCTTCGCCGTCTACGACACGATGCAGTACATCAAGCCCGACATCACCACGATCTGCATGGGCCAAGCCGCTTCGTTCGCGGCGTTCCTCTTGCTCGCCGGCGCGAAGGGCAAGCGCTTCATGCTCCCGCACGCACGGGTGCTGCTCCACCAGCCCCACGGTGGGACGCAGGGCCAGGCCGTCGACATCGAGATCCAGGCCCGGGAGATCCTGCGGTACCGGCAGCTCCTCGACGAGCTGATCGCACAGCACACCGGCCAGTCCGTCGAGAAGATCACGAAGGACACGGATCGCGACTTCATCCTCACCTCGGAGCAGGCGAAGGAGTACGGGATCATCGACGAGGTCCTGACGAACCGTCGCGATATGCCGTCGGAGTTGACGGCGGCGGCGGCCGTAGGGGCGTAGAATCCACCCCACGACCGGGCGATGCCCGGTCGTGGGCGTTCGCAGCACGGGAGTCGCGGCCCAAACCGGCCGCCAGGAAAGGGAGTCGGATGGCGAAGTTCGGCGAGTCGGACCTGCTGAAGTGCTCCTTCTGCGGGAAGAGCCAGAAGCAGGTCAAGAAGCTGATCGCCGGTCCGGGCGTCTACATCTGCGACGAGTGCATCGAGCTCTGCAACGAGATCATCGAGGAGGAGCTCTCCGACACCGCCGAGCTGAAGCTCGACGAGCTGCCGAAGCCCGCGGAGATCTACGGCTTCCTCGACGAGTACGTGGTGGGGCAGGACCAGGCGAAGAAGGTCATGTCGGTCGCCGTCTACAACCACTACAAGCGGATCCAGGTCGGTGCGAAGGACCAAGAGGTCGAGCTCCAGAAGTCGAACATCCTGATCCTGGGGCCGACGGGCTGCGGCAAGACCTACCTCGCGCAAACGCTCGCCCGGATGTTGAACGTGCCGTTCGCGATCGCCGACGCCACGGCGCTCACGGAGGCCGGCTACGTCGGTGAGGACGTCGAGAACATCCTGCTCAAGCTGATCCAGGCCGCCGACTACGACGTGAAGAAGGCCGAGACGGGCATCATCTACATCGATGAGATCGACAAGATCGCCCGCAAGTCGGAGAACCCCTCCATCACGCGCGACGTGTCCGGCGAAGGGGTCCAGCAGGCGCTCCTGAAGATCCTCGAGGGGACCACCGCCTCCGTGCCGCCGCAGGGGGGCCGCAAGCATCCCCACCAGGAGTTCATCCAGATCGACACCACGAACGTCCTGTTCATCTGCGGGGGCGCGTTCGCAGGTCTCGACTCCATCATCGAGAGCAGGATCGGGCGCAAGGGCGTCGGCTTCGGGGCTCAGGTCATGAGCCGGCAGGAGAAGGACCTCGGCGCCATCTTCGCGCAGGTGCTGCCCGAGGACCTGTTGAAGTTCGGGTTGATCCCGGAGTTCGTCGGGCGCCTGCCGGTGCTGACGAGCGTCAACAGCCTCGACGAGTCGGCGCTGGTCGACATCCTCACGCAGCCGAAGAACGCGCTCGTGAAGCAGTACATGAAGTTCTTCGAGTTCGACGGTGTCGAGCTCGAGTTCACCGACGATGCGATGCGGGCGATCTCGGAGCAGGCGATCCAGCGGGGGACCGGGGCCCGCGGCCTCCGGGCGATCATGGAGGAGGTCCTGCTCAACGTGATGTACGAGCTCCCCTCCCGCCAGGACGTCACGAAGTGCCTCGTCGACCGCGACGTCGTCCTGACCGGTGTCAACCCGACGCTCGTCCCGCGGGCGAAGGCGTCCAAGAAGCGCACCGGCGGCGGCGAGCGCGAGGAGAAGACGGCCTAGCTCAGTCCCTCGGACCGCGGAGCCACACCGGGGTTACTGGACCGGGTCGTGCTCGACCCTCCGGAGCCGCGCGCAGAGCTCTACGAGCAGAGCTCGGCTGATCGACGGGTACTCGTCGAGCAGCGGAAGGAATTGCCAGGACGTCAGGGCGAACGTGGTGGTGGGCTCCTCCGCCTTGACGGTCGCCGACCGGGGCAGCCCGTCGAGCAGCGACATCTCTCCGAAGTAGTTCCCGGCGCCGAGCCGGGCGCGCTCGTGGCCGTCCACGTCGATCGAGACCTGGCCGTCCATGATCAGGTGGAACCCCGCGGCGCCGCCGTCCTGCTGGGCCACGACCGCACCCGGCTCGAAGTGGACCTCCTTGCCGACCTCGACGATCCGGTGGAGCTCCTTCGTGTCCAGGCCGCGGAAGATCGCGACCGTGCCCAGACGATCGATCAACGCTTCCTTCGCCATGAGATCCTCCTCCGGCGGGTGGGTGTCGCGCGAGTATAGGACGCGCTTCCGGCGCAGTGTTCGCGCTCGGGCGCTCTCAGGCGGGTCGATACACTCGACCGCATGGTCGATCTCGGACCCACGGTGAAGCCGCTCGCGGACCTCCAGGTTCCCGAGAAGCCATCGCTGGATGGCCTCGAGTCGAAGTGGTCGGAGTGGTGGGAGCGCAGCGGTACGTATCGGTTCGACCGCTCGAAGGACCGCGAGGAGATCTTCGCCATCGACACCCCGCCTCCCACGGTCAGCGGGTCTCTTCACATCGGCCATGTGATGTCCTACACGCACACCGACCTCATCGCGCGGTTCCAGCGGATGCGGGGCCGGGAGGTCTTCTACCCGATCGGCTGGGACGACAACGGGCTCGCCACCGAGCGTCGCGTCCAGAACCACTTCGGCGTTCGTTGCGATCCGAGCGTCCCGTCCGATCCCACGTTCGACCCCGATGCCTTCCAGCCGACGACGGGAGAGGACCCTCTCCCGCTTGCACGAGTGAACTTCATCGATCTGTGTCAGCGTTTGACCGCCGACGACGAGAAGGTATTCGAAGACCTGTTCCGCCGCGCCGCGCTCTCGGTCGACTGGTCGCAGAACTACACGACGATCGGCGAACGCGCCCGACGCGTCTCGCAGAAGGCGTTCCTGCGCCTCCTCGGTCGTGGGCTCGCCTACACGGCCGAGGCGCCGACGATGTGGGACGTCGACTTCCAGACGGCGGTCGCCCAGGCGGAGATCGAGGACCGGGAGCGGGAAGGCCTGTACCACCGCATCGTCTTCGAGCTCGAAGGAGGCGGGAAGGTCGAGGTCGAGACGTCCCGCCCGGAGCTGCTCCCCGCATGCGTCGCGCTCGTCGTCCCTCGCACGGACGAGCGGTTCACCGCGGTGATCGGGTCGACGGCGCTGACGCCGCTCTTCAAGGTGCCGGTGCCGGTCGTTGCGCACGAACTGGCCGATCCCGAGAAGGGCACCGGTGCCGCGATGGTCTGCACCTTCGGCGACCTCACCGATGTGATCTGGTGGCGTGAGCTCGGTCTGCCCCTCCGGGTCGTCGTCGAGCGCGATGGGACCATCGGGGCGCGACGCTTCGGCGACGCCGGCTGGGAGTCGAGGGATCCGAACGGTGCGAACGCCGCGATGGCAGAGCTCGTGGGTCTTCCCATCAAGAGGGCGCGGGTCCGCATCGCAGAGCTCCTCCGGACTGCCGGTCTCCTCGTACGTGACCCCGAACCGGTCCATCACGCGGTGAAGTACTACGAGAAGGGAGAGCGTCCACTGGAGGTGATCACCAGTCGCCAGTGGTTCGTCTCGACGCTCCGGTTCCGTGATCGTCTGCTCGACCGCGGCCAGGAGCTCAACTGGCATCCCGCATACATGGGCGCTCGGTACCGATCGTGGGTCGAGAACCTCAACATCGATTGGGCGATCAGCCGTCAACGGTTCTACGGCGTGCCGTTCCCCGTCTGGTACCGGCTCGACCGTGGAGGCGAGCCCATGTACGAGGACCCGATCGTCCCGGACGAGTCGGCGCTGCCGATCGATCCGCAGAACGATGTCCCACCCGGGTATCGACCCGAGCAACGGGGCGGGCCCGACGGATTCGTCGGTGATCCCGACATCATGGACACCTGGGCGACATCATCGCTCTCGCCTCAGATCGCGTCCCATTGGGAGGACGATCCCGATCTCTTCACCCGACTCTTCCCCATGGATCTGCGGCCGCAAGCCCACGACATCATCCGGACCTGGCTCTTCTACACGGTGTTCCGCGCCGAGCTGGAGCACGGCTCCCTGCCGTGGCGTCATGCGGCGATCAGCGGCTTCGTCCTCGATCCGGATCGGAAGAAGATGTCGAAGTCGAAGGGCAACGTGGTCGTGCCGACCGAGGTGTTCGAGCGACACGGTGCAGATGCCGTTCGTTACTGGGCGGCGAGTGCGCGTCTCGGGGTGGATGCCACGTTCGACGAACAACAGATGCGTGTCGGTCGCCGTCTGGCCATCAAGATCCTCAATGCGTCGAAGTTCGCGATGACGATGGAGGCTGAGCCCGGGGCGATCACGGAGTCGCTGGATCTTGCGATGCTGCACACACTCGCCGCGGTGGTGGACGAAGCCACGGCAGCATTCGAGGACTACGACCACGCGAAGGCCCTCGACGCGATCGAGCGTTCCTTCTGGGGATTCACGGACGACTATCTCGAGCTCGTGAAGCAGCGCGCCTACGGATCCCACGGCGCCGATGCATCGGGGTCGGCGGTGGCCGGGCTCCGGACGGCGCTGGGAACGTACCTTCGCCTGTTCGCTCCCTTCCTCCCCTATGCCACGGAGGAGGTCTGGTCATGGTGGCGAGACGGCTCCGTCCACCTCGCCCCCTGGCCTTCATCGCAAGAGCTCACGGGGATCGGAGACGGGGACCCGGCTGTCTTCGAGATGGCGGCCTCCGTGCTCAAGGAGGTCCGCAGAACCAAAGCACTCGCGAAGGTGTCGCTTCGGACTCCGATCGAACGCGTCCTCGTGCGGGATACCGCCGAGCGACTCGCCCTCCTCCGGCTCGCGGAGCGAGATGTCCGACAGGCAGGTTCCGTCACGGAGCTCCAGACGAGCCAGGCCGAGGAGTCATCGGTCGAGGTCGTGCTTGCCGAGCCCACGAGCTGACATGGGTTTCGCCGGAGCGATGGCGGGGCTCGAGCGGCGCCAGCCGGAGCACATGCCGGAGCCGAGCCTCGACAGGATCCGAGCGGTGTCGGCGCTCCTGGACGACCCGCAGCTCACGTATCCCACGATCCATGTGACCGGCACGAACGGGAAGACCACGATCGCGCGTGCGGCCGCCGAGCTCGCGTGCGCCCACGGGCTCACGACCGGCCTCTTCACCTCGCCCCACCTGCACTCGGTGCGGGAGCGTCTGAGCCTCTGCGGGGAGCAGATCTCCGAGGAGGAGTTCGCCGAGGAGTGGCGCCACCTGGAGCCATTCCTCGACGTGGTCGACGCCCAGGGGAACGGGTCGGCCACCTACTTCGAGGCCGTCACGGCGCTCGCCTTCCTCTGGTTCGCGGACAAGCCGGTGGGCCTTGCGGTCGTCGAGGTCGGCATGGGCGGGTCGTGGGACGCGACGAACGTCGTGACGAGCGACGTCGCGGTGATCGGTGAGGTCGGCCTCGATCACCCGGAGCTGGGCTCGACGATCCGGGAGGTCGCCACCGAGAAGTCGGGGATCATCAAGCCCGGCAAGACCGCGGTCGTGCGGGAGCAGCCTGACGACGCGCTGGACGTGATCGAGGCACGCGCGGTGGAGGTGGAAGCGGCGGTCCTCCTCGAGGGGCGCGATTGGGACGTCGCCGCTCGTCTCCCCGCCGTCGGCGGGCAGGAGTTCCGCGTGGAAGGCGTGCACACCGCGTACGAGGAGCTCTTCGTTCCGATGTTCGGCGAGCACGCGGTACGGAACGTGGCGGCGGCGATCGTCGCCGTCGAGTCGGTGCTCGGGCACGCGCTCGACTCCGACGCGACCCGGTCGGCGCTCGGAGCTCTCCGGATCCCCGGTCGCTTGGAGGTGATGGCCCGTGGCCCGTTGCTCCTCGTCGACGGCGCCCACAACCCCGGCGGCGCGCATGCCCTCGCTCGGACGCTCGCCGAGTCCTTCACCTGGGGTCGGATGCACGTGGTGCTCGCGGTGTCGTCGAACAAGGACCTCGACGGCGTGATCGGAGCGCTCGCGCCGATCGTCGACGTCTGGTACGCCGCCACGAACGACAGCGTTCGGAGCTTCCCGGCCGAACACGTCGCGGAGCGGATCGCTGCGGGGGGCGGCCGCGTCGCTGACCTGGGAACCGTGACGGAGGCGCTCGCGGCAGCCCGCGACGCGGCCGCCCCTGACGACCTCATCCTCGTGACGGGCTCCCTCTACACTGTCGCGGACGCCCGCCGGGCGCTTGGAGGATCCGCCTGAATGGCAGTCGAAACCACGCTGCTGATCGTCAAGCCGGACGGCGTCCGTCGCCATCTGATCGGAGAGGTGCTCCGCCGGGTCGAGGAGGCCGGGCTGACGATCCAGGACCTGCGGATGGAGACGATCCCGCGGGAACGCGCTGAAGAGCACTACGGCGAGCACCGCGACAAGTCGTTCTACGGGGAGCTCGTCGACTTCATCACCGGTGGTCCGGTGGTCCTGGCCAAGGTCGAGGGAGACGACGCGATCGCGCTGTGGCGCGAGCTGATGGGTCCGACGGACCCGGCGGATGCACCCGCCGGCACGATCCGCGGCGACCTCGCGACGGAGATCACGGAGAATCTCGTGCACGGTAGCGACTCTCCGGAGTCGGCGGCTCGCGAGCTCAAGCTTTTCTTCGGCGACTGACAGCGGGATGGCGGGGCTGCAGGAAGCGTTCGACCGGGTCGGTGCGAGCCTCGAGCACCATCTCACCGCCTCGCACGCCGCCGGGGCGGCGCTGGCCGTCACCGACCGCGAGGAACTCCTGGGTGTCGCTGTCCGGGGGATGGCCGACGTCGCGTCGGCCACACCGGTCCGTCCGGAGACGCGGTTCCAGATCGGCTCGATCTCGAAGTCGTTCGCGGCGATCGTCGCGATGCAGGAGGTGGATGCGGGGAGGCTGGACCTGCATGTCTCCGTGAACGAGCTGCTCCCGTGGCTCGCGCTCCCCGAGCCGTTCGGTCCGATCTCGATGCATCACCTGCTCACGCACACCGCGGGGCTGCACACCGGGACCGAGGACGCGCCGGGATTCGCGGGCGCGCTCCACCTGCTTCGCGGGTACCCGGCCACGTCGGCGCCCGGTGAGCGGTTCCACTACTCGAACGATGGCTACAAGATCGTCGGCGCGGTGCTCGAGGAGATCACCGGCCTCCCCATCCACGACCTGCTCGCGGAGCGGTTGCTGGGCCCGCTCGGTATGACGTCATCGATGGCCGCGATCACCGACGAGATCTGGACGGACCACGCGACGGGGTACGAGCCGATGCTGACCGACCGGCCGGCGCAGCTGCGACATCCGCTGGCGGTGGCCCCGCGGATCGTGTCGAACACGGCGGACGGCTCGATCGTCTCGACCGTGGTCGACATGTGCGCCTACGCACGGCTCCTGCTCGCTCGCGGCGACCGCCCCGACGGCCGCGGGGGCCGGATCCTCTCCGAGGACGGCTTCACGCGCTTGATGGCGACCTCCGTCGACGACACCGATAACGGGCGATACGGGTACGGCCTGTGGACCGAGGAGGTCGATGGGCGAACGTGGTTCGGTCACTCGGGCGGCATGGTCGGCTACACGGCGCTGCTGATCACGCTTCCGGACGAGGGGGTCGCGTGCGTGATCCTGCAGAACGGAGGCGGCGAGAAGCGGGGCGTGATGGGAGCCGCACTGGCGGCGGTCCGGGCCGGTCTCGCGGGCGAGGAGCTCCCGGCGCCATGGGCTCCGCCCGCGGCCACCGCGATCTACGCGGCGGACGACTTCGTCGGCACGTACGCCGGTGAGGACGGCCGAACGCTCGAGGTCCGGAAGGACGAGGACGGCCTGTCGATGTCGATCGGCTCGGTGTCGGCCCGTCTCGAGCGGGATCCCCTCGTCGCCGATCCCGGAGAGTCTTTCCTGGCCGCGCATCCGGCGTTCGATCGGTTCCTCCTCGGATTCGGTCGCGACGAAGGGGGAAAGGTCGTCGAGGCGTTCCACGGAGGCACCTGGTTCCGCGGCGAGGCGTACCAGGGCCCCAACCCCGAGGAGCCGCCGGCAGGATGGGACCGGCACCCGGGGATCTACCGCAACGACGACCCCTGGAGCGCGGTACTCCGCATCGTCCTCCGGAAGGGCCGGCTGGCGATCCTCTGGCCCACCGATGCGAGCGATGAGGTGGGAGGCGAGCTCATGCCGCTCGACGACGGGTCGTTCGCGCTCGGCGATCCCGCGGTCCCACTCCGCGTCCGCTTCGAGGGGGACGTCCGCGGGATGTCGGCGGTGGTCGTGTGCAACGGCGGACGGTGGTTCCGCTCGTTCGAGGAGTGACCGGGCTCGATCCTCAGGCGACGCGGCGGAACGCCACGCACGCGTTCTGTCCCCCGAACCCGAACGAGTTCGACAGGGCCATCGTGACGTCGAGCTCGCGGGCCTCGTTCGGGACGTAGTCGAGGTCGCAGTCGGGATCCGGCGTCTCGTAGTGGATCGTGGGTGGGATGACGCCACGCTGGATCGCGAGCGCGCAGACCGCGCCCTCGACCGCCCCCGCGGCGCCGAGCATGTGGCCGGTCATGGACTTCGTCGACGAGATCGCCACCTCGTGGGCGATCTCGTCGCCGAGGACCGCCTTGATCGCGACCGTCTCGCTCGCGTCGTTCAGCGGCGTGGAGGTCCCGTGCGCGTTCACGTACCGGACCGACGCCGGCTCCTCGCCGGCGTCGGCGAGCGCCCACCGCATCGCGAGCGCCGCGCCGGAGCCTTTCGGATCCGGCGCGGTGATGTGATGCGCGTCGTCGGACATCCCGTAGCCGGCGACCTCGCAGTAGATCCGCGCGCCGCGCGCCCGCGCGTGCTCCTCGGACTCGAGGATCAGCGAGGCCGCCCCCTCCGACAGCACGAAGCCGTTGCGGTTCGCGTCGAACGGACGGGACGCGCTCTCGGGATCGGGGTTCTTCGTGAGCGCGGTCATCTGGGCGAACGCGGCCACCGTGAGCGGGAGCGTCGCGGCCTCGGAGCCCCCGGTGATGCACACGTCCAGGTAGCCGTCGCGGATCAACCGCATCCCTTCCCCGATCGCGTGGTTGGAGGAGGCGCAGGCGGAGACGGTGCAGTAGTTCGGACCGGTGAGGCCGAACTTCATCGCGAGGTGTCCGGCCGCCGCGTTGGCCATCAGGGCCGGCACCATGAACGGCGACACGCGGCCCGGGCCCTTCTCCAGCAACACGCTGTGTTGCACCAGGAGCGTCTCGATCCCCCCGATCCCGGTCCCGAAGACGATGCCTCCCCGCTCGGACGGCACGTCGGGCGTGCCCGCGTCCTCCCATGCGAGCTTCCCCGCGGCGATCGCGTAGTGCGAGAAGCGATCGGTCCGCCTGATCTCCTTGGGGTCGAGCCAGAGCGACGGGTCGAAGTCGTGGACGTCACCCGCGACCTTCACAGGCAGGTCGTCCGTGGCGAACCGCGCGATCTCCCGAACCCCGTTGCGCCCGGTCGTCAGCCCCGTCCAGAACTCCTCGACGCCCGTACCCACCGGCGTGACCGGGCCGATGCCGGTGACGACGACCTTCCGGCCGGCGCGCGATGGGGGGACGGGCACTTCGGTCGTGGGCGCCATGAACGGTCTACGACATCCCCAGCTTGCTCGCGACGAGGTCGACGGCCTGGCCGACCGTCTTCACGGACTCCATCTCGTCCTCGGGGATCTCGATGCTCCATTCCTCTTCGAGGGCGAGCACCGCCTCGACCAGGTCGAGGGAGTCGGCGTTCAGGTCCTCGGCGAACCTGGCGTCGGGGACGACCTGTTGCTCGTCGACGGCCAGCTGCTCGGCCAGCACCTTCTTGACCCTGGTCTCGATCTCCGCACGATCCATGCTTCCTCGCTTTCTTCTCTCTCGGCTTCTGACTCTGGCTTCTGACTTTGGCTGCTGTTCGGCTTCTCTCTGGCTGCTCGTCCTCGTGTTCTTCTCGTTCCCTTGGCTCGTTCGGGCGAGCCTATCCGCGGACCGGGGCACCGACTACGCGGTGAGCCCCCCATCGACCGGGATCACGGTGCCGTTGACGTAGGACGCGTCCTCCGACATCAGGAATCGCACGACGGCTGAGACCTCCTCGAGCGTGGCCGCCCGGCGCACCGGGGTCTGGTCGAGATAGAACGCGCGAGCGTCGTCGGTGAGGTGCGCGGTCATCTCGGTCTGCAGCAACCCGGGACAGAGCGCGTTCACCGTGATGCCCTTGCCGCCCACCTCCCGGGCCAGGGACTTCGTGAGGCCGAGGAGGCCGGCCTTGGTCGCCGCGTACACGGTCTGCCCCGCGTTGCCGTGGATCGCCACCGCGCTCGACATGTTCACGATCCGCCCCCACTTCTCGCGCAGCATGCTCCGGAGGGCGGCCCTCGAGCACAGGAACGATCCGCGGAGATTCGTGGTCATCGTCCGTTCGTATTCCTCCATCGAGTACTTCAGAAGGAGCCCGTCCCGCGAGTACCCCGAGTTGTTCACGAGGCCGGTGACCGGACCGACCTCGCCGTTGACCCGTCGGAACGCCTCCTGGACGCTCGACTCATCCGTCACATCGAGGTAGACCGTCATGCCGGGCGTTCCGGCCGATTCCAAGGCCTCGAGCGTCTCTTTGGCGTCCGCTTCGCGGGTCCGATAGCCGACCGCGACCGTCCATCCCGCGGCGGCGAGCGCCTCGGAGCACGCGCGACCGATCCCGCGGGAGGCGCCCGAGATCACCGCGACCTTGGACGTCACTCGGGCTCCTGCATCGTCCACCGGACCAGGGTGGCGCCCCAGGTGAGGCCGGCGCCGAACGAGGTGAACAGGACGAGGTCGCCCTCCTTGATCCGGCCGGCGTTCCAGGCCCGCGCGAGCGCGATCGGGATCGAGGCAGCGCTGGTGTTGCCGACCTCGGCCACGTCAAGGACCGAGCGTTCCGGGGGGACGCCCAGTCGTTCCGCGACGGCGACCATGATGCGGGCGTTCGCCTGGTGGGGGATCAGGACGTCGACGTCGGCGGGCGTGTGTTCCGACTTCTCGAGGAGCTCCCGGCAGGCGGCGGCCATCTCGGTCACCGCGCGCTTGAACACCTCTCGGCCCTTCGGCATCCGGATCGAATGGTCGCGGGCGTCGACGGTGGCATGGGACGCAGGCACGCGCGTGCCGCCCGCCGGCATCTGGAGGATGTCGGCGGCCGTCCCGTCGGCGCCGAGGACGGTTCCCTCGATCCCCGGTCGGTCGGATGCCTGGACGATCACGGCGCCCGCTCCGTCGCCGAAGAGGATCGACGTCGTGCGATCCGTGAAATCGAGGATCCGGCTGAAGATCTCCGCGCCCGCCAGGAGGACCGTGTCGGCCATCCCCGCTTGCACGAACGCGGTGGCGCTCGCGAGGCCGTAGCTGAAACCCGCGCATGCCGCGTTCACGTCGAACGCCGGCACCCGGACGCCCAGCTTCTCCTGGGCCCAGACGGCGGTCGCGGGGAACGGCGTGTCGCCCGTGACGCTCGCGACGACGATCATGTCGAGCTGATCCGGCGTGATCGCCGCCGTGGTCATGGCTGCCTGCGCCGCCTCGACGACGAGGTCCGACGTGTCGACGCCCTCCTCGACGAAGTGGCGGGCCTCGATCCCGGTCCGCTCCCGGATCCACTCGTCGTTGGTGTCGATCTTGTCCTCGAACCACGTGTTGGGAACGAGGCGCGGAGGGAGCGTGGACCCGACGCCGGTGATGGTGGCGCTCCTGGTCACCGGGCGAGTGTAGTCGGTCGGCAGGCCACAGTCGGTCGCCTAGGCCGTCCCCGAAGCGGCGGCCCGCGCCTCCTCGGGTGAGCCGACCGCCCGAGCCGCCGCGTCGGGCACGATCCGCTTCATCAGCTTGGTGAGCACGTCGCCGGGACCCGCTTCGAGGAACGTGCCGGTCCCGGCCTCGGCGAGGGCGAGGATCGAGGACGCCCATCGAACCGGGGACACGACATGCCGCCTCAGGAGGGAACGGAGCTCGTCCGGGTCGGACACGAGGACGCCCGCCACGTTCTCCGCCACCGGGCACCGGGGCGCGGAGAAACCGATCGCGTCGATGCGCTCGTCGATCGGCGCGCGCGCCGGCTCCATCAGTGGGGAATGGAACGCACCGGCGACCGGGAGTCGCACCGCGCGGATCCTTCGCTCCCTGGCGAGCGTCTCGGCGCGTTCGATCGCCGCGAGCGATCCGGAGATCACCACCTGCGCCGGGGAGTTCTCGTTCGCCACCACGAGCTCGTCGTCGCCACGGACCTCATCGCAGAGCGACGCGGCGTCCCCGGCGCCGACGCCGAGCAGCGCCGTCATCGCTCCGGGACGCTCCTCGCCGGCGCGCTGCATCGCGGCGCCCCGGATCACCACCAGATCCAGCGCGTCCGTCAAGGAGACGACGCCGGCGGCGACGAGCGCCGCGAACTGGCCGAGGGAGTGACCGGCCACGCCCACCGGGGCGACGCCTTCCGCTTCGAGGACGTGGAACCCCGCGACGTCGCAGGCAAGCAGCGCGGGCTGCACGAACTCCGTGGTGGCGAGAGCATCATCGTCGTGGCAACCGGCCACGACATCGCGACCCATCGCGTCGGACGCCTCCTGCAGGATCGATCTCCCGGCGGGATGGCCGACCCACGGATCGGCCATCCCCGCGTACTGGGATCCCTGGCCCGGGAACACCACCGCGTGTCGCGTTCCGCTCGTATCCACGCCCCCAGGTTGCCACGGGGAGGCGAACGCTGTTCAATCAGGGCCGAACCGCATGGCCGAGAGGGTTCAGAGATCTTCTTCCCCCACGCCCCGAGCACAGGGGTCGGAGGGGGTATTGGGGTTCCTTGGTCGCGACATGGCTGTCGACCTCGGGACGGCGAACACGCTCGTCTACGTGCGTGGACGCGGAGTCGTCCTGAACGAGCCGTCCGTCGTCGCGATCAACACCCTTACTGGAGCCATCCTGGCCGTGGGTGCCGAGGCCAAACGCATGATCGGCCGCACTCCTTCACACATCCAGGCAGTTCGCCCACTGAAGGACGGCGTGATCGCCGACTTCGATGTGACCGAGAAGATGCTCCGCTACTTCATCCAGCGGGTGCACAAGCGCCGGCTCCTCGCGAAACCGCGTGTGGTCGTGTGCGTGCCGTCCGGCATCACCGGGGTCGAGCAACGCGCCGTCGAGGAAGCCACGATCGCCGCCGGCGCGCGGCGCGCGTACATCATCGAGGAGCCGATGGCGGCCGCCATCGGTGCAGGTCTCCCGATCCACGAGCCGACCGGGAACATGGTCGTCGACATCGGGGGCGGTACCACCGAGGTCGCGGTGATCTCACTCGGCGGCGTGGTCACCTCGACCTCGATCCGCATCGGCGGCGACGAGCTCGACGAGTCGATCATCCAACACGTGAAGAAGGAGTACTCGCTCCTCCTCGGCGAACGGACGTCGGAGGCGATCAAGCTCGCGATCGCGTCGGTCTATCCGATGCCCGAGGAGCTCGTCGCCGAGATCAAGGGTCGCGACCTCATCTCCGGCCTCCCGAAGACCATCACGATCGCCGCGGAAGAGATCCGCCGGGCGATCGAGGAGCCGGTGAACGCCATCATCGACGCCATCAAGACCACCCTCGACCGGACCCCCCCTGAGCTCGCCGCGGACATCATGGACCGCGGCATGGTGCTGACGGGCGGAGGCGCCCTGCTCCGCGGGCTGGACAAGCGCCTCCGCCACGAGACAGGGATGCCCGTGCACATCGCCGACACCCCGCTCCAGGCGGTCGTGCTCGGCTCGGGGAAGTGCCTCGAGGAGTTCGAGGTCCTGCAGCGGGTCCTGGTGACGTCGACCAGCCGGCGGTAGCGCGCCGTCGTGGCGATCCGGCAACGAACCCGCTCCGCCAGGCTCCTGGTCGTCACGTTGGTCGCCGCCTCCCTCGCGATCATCACCGTGGACTACCGGGGCGGTGACGACGGTCCGCTCGACTCGGTGGGCGAGGCGATCAGCAGCGCTCTGGCCCCGATGCAGCGGGCGGTCTCCGGCGTGGTCCAGCCGATCAGCAACTTCTTCAGCAGCCTCGCGGAGCTCCCGTCCCTCGCGGCGCGGAACGCCGAGCTCGAGCGGCAGGTCGAGGATCTGCGGACCGCGCAGCAGCTCAACCAGGAGCTCGCACGCCGGATCGAGGCTCTCGAGGGACTCATCGGACTGCAAGCGATCCTCCCTCGGACGATCCCTGCCCAGGTGATCGCGAGCGGCGTTTCCAACTCCGAATGGACCGTCACGATCGGCGCCGGATCTGACCAGGGGATCGAGCTCAACATGCCGGTGGTGACGGGAGCGTCGGACGGGCCGAGACTGGTGGGCCGGGTGATCCAGGTCACGCCGATGTCCTCCATGGTGCAGCTCCTGATCGATCGCGACTTCGCGGTGCCGGCGACCCTCTCCACGTCGCACGAGGCCGGGATCGTCGAGGGGCGCGGTGAGGACGAGCTCCGGATGCGACTGGTGGGGCCCGGCGTCGAGGTCAGCGAAACCGAGCCGGAGTCCGTGTTCACCCTCGGCTACCGGGTCGAGGGTGAGGCGGGGCTCTATCCGCCGGGCATCCTGATCGGGACCGTGTCCCGCGCGTTCAGCGAGGCCGGCTCGGTCGAATCCTTCGTCACGATCCGGCCGGCGGTCGACTTCTCGACGCTGCAGAACGTCCTCGTGATCGCGCGGCGTCGTGCCGCGGCCGAGGGCGCGACATGAGACGGACCGTGATCCTCGTGGCCGTGATCGTCACTGCCCTCTTGCTGCAGACGACGGTCTTCCCCGAGCTCACGTTCCTCGGGGTGAAGCCGGAGCTGCTCTACCTGGTGACCGTCGTGTTCGCGGCGCTCCGGGGACCGGCCGAGGGCGCGATCGTCGGGTTCGTGAGCGGCCTGTCGCAGGACTTCCTGCTCAACACGCCGAAGGGGATCACGGCCCTCACCCTCACGATGCTCGGGTACACGATCGGCCTGGCTCGGCAATACATCACGTCACCATCGCCCCTGCTGCCGGCGTTCCTCGTGGCCGTCGGGACCGCGGGTGGCGTGGCCTTCCAACGGGTCGTGGCCTTCCTCCTCGGCGAGGAGGAAGGCCCCTTCGGCTACGTCGCGAAGGTCGTCGTCCTCACGGCCATCTACGGCGCGGTGCTCACGCCGATCTTCTATCCGGTGCTGCGGCGTGCGGCGGCCGCGACGCACGCCGGCAGGGTGGTGCGCTTCTAGATGGAACGTGCGGGCTCCCGGCTGAGGATCCTCGCGTTCGTCGTGGCGTTCATGTTCGTGGCCCTCTCGACGCGCCTGTGGTTCCTCCAGGTCCTGGCGGGACCCCAGCACGAACGGGACGCACGCGACAACTCGCTGCGGACGGTGACGACCGACGCCCTGCGCGGCGACATCCTCGATCGCGACGGTCGTCGGCTCGTCTCCAACCGTCAGAGCCTCGAGGTCCGCATCAACCGCGACGAGCTGGGGGACGAGGCGGAGGGGACGCTCGCGCACCTGTCGGAGATCCTCGGCGTCTCCGCGCAGGAGCTCGGCGAGGAGCTCGATTCGAAGCTGTACTACAGCTACCAGCCCGTCCCGGTCGCGGAGTTCGTGCCCGAGGAGGTCTACTTCAAGGTGCGCGAAGAGCCGGAGCGGTTCCAAGGCGTCGAGGTCGTCCAGCAGAGTGTGCGCACGTACCCGCAGGGGCCGCTCGGCGCCCATCTCGTGGGTTGGGTCGGGCAGATCAACGCGGAGGAGATCCGCGAGCGGCGGTTCGAGGGGTACGGGCCGTCGGATCTCGTGGGCAAGGCGGGGCTCGAGGCGACGTACGAACGCTGGCTGCGCGGGACGCCGGGGGAGGAGCGGTTCCTCGTGAACTCCGACGGCGAGGTCCTGCGGGAGTTCGATCCGAAGCCCGCCCAACCTGGTCACGACCTGCGGCTGTCGCTCGATCTCGACGTCCAGAGGATCGCGGAGGAGGAGCTCCTCACGGGTATCGAGAACGCCCGGACGGTCTTCGACGAGAGCTCGGGGACGAACCTCGTCGCGAACGCCGGTGCCGTCGTTGTGCTCGAACCCCGAACGGGTGGCATCGTCGCGATGGCCTCGTGGCCGTCGTTCCGGCCGTCGTGGTTCGTCCGGGGGCTCACGGAGAACCAGCGTTCCCTGTTGTTCGAGGGCGAGCGGGCGCCGATGCTGAACCGCGCCACCCAGATCACGTACGCGCCGGGCTCCACGTTCAAGCCGTTCGTCGCCCTCGCCGCGGTGAAGGAGAAGATCGCCTCGTTCGGCAGCTATTACGCATGCCCGGCCGAGTACGTACACCCGGGCGACGAGTCCGGCACGGTCTTCGAGAACTGGAGCGGGCTGAGCGGCGGCACGTTGTCGATCGCGGGCGGGCTCAAGGTCTCGTGCGACTCGCAGTACTACGCCTGGGGGAGCGAGTTCTATGACAGGGATCTCAACACGGGCCAGGAGGAGCTACCGCGCCGGGTGCGGGAGTGGGGCTTCGGCCGGCAGACCGGCGTCGATCTCCCCGCGGAGGCGCTCGGGACCGTTCCGGACCATGAGTACGTCGCGGAGCACGACGAGGTGTATCCGGACGGGTGGATCCCGGGGATCGACATCCTGCTCGCGATCGGCTCGGGCGAGATGAAGGCGACGCCACTGCAGGTCGCGCAGGCGTATGCGGCGCTCGCGAGCGGACGGCTCTGCCGACCCCACCTCGTGGCGAGGATCGAGGCGGGGAACGGCGACGTCGCGAAGAGGATCGGCGGCAGGTGCCGGCCGGTCGACCACACCACGGGCGAACTCGACTACATCCGCGATGCCCTCCGGGGCGTCACGACGACGGGCGGGACGGCGGGATCGGTGTTCGCGCGGTGTCCGCTCGACGTCTCCGGGAAGACCGGGACCGCGGAGCGACCGCCGTTCCAGGACACGTCGTGGTTCGCCGGGATGGTCCCCTCGGAGGATCCGGAGTACGTGGTCGTGGCCACCGTGGAGCAGGGAGGGTTCGGGGCGGAGACCGCCGCCCCGATCGTCCGGAACATCATGAGCAGGATCTACCGGACGCCGTGTGAGGGACCCGACCTCGGGGAGGCGGAGGACTGATGGACCTCGTCGCGGGACGCGTCTACGCGGACGAGCGCCGGCCGATCCGTCACATCGACGGGCTCCTCCTGCTCGTGACGGCGATCCTCATCGTCCTCGGCTTCTTCCTGCTCTACTCGGCGACCAACCAGACCCTCCGCCAGGATCGGCTGGATCCGTTCCTGCGCGTCAACAAGCAGATCGTGACCGCGGCCCTCGGGGTGATCCTCATCCTCGCGATGGCCACGTTCGACTACCGCTTCCTCAAGGTCTACGCCGGGTTCGTCTACGCCGGCGTGGTCGTCGCCCTGGTGCTGGTTCGCATCCCCTTCCTCGGCTCGTCGCAGGCGGGCGCGCAGCGCTGGTTCGAGATCGGCGGCTTCCAGGTGACGCCGTCGGAATTCGCCAAGATCGGCCTGATCGTCATGCTCGCCGCGAGCCTGTCCGAGCTGAAGCACGGGTTCCCGAGCGCCCAGGACATGATCCGGATGTGCGGCGTGGCGTTGGTCCCGTTGGTGCTCGTGTTCATCCAGCCCGACATCGGGACGTCGATCGTGATGGTGGCGATCGCGGCCGGGATGTTCTTGGTGGCCGGGGTGCGGGGCCGGCACCTGGCGGCGCTCGTCGTGATCTGCCTTGTGCTCATCGCGGCCGCGTTCCAGCTCGGGGTCGTGAAGGACTACCAGCTCGAGCGTCTGCGCGCCTTCCTCGACCGGGAGAACACCCCGGCCGACGTTCGCTACAACCTGGACCAAGCGGAGATCGCCGTGGGGAGCGGCGGGCTCTTGGGGCAGGGCTACCTCCACGGACGCCAGACGACGCTGGACTACGTTCCCGAGCAGCACACGGACTTCATCTTCACGGTGGCGGGGGAGGAGTTCGGGTTCCTGGGCTCCACGTTCGTGCTGGCGCTCTACGCCCTGCTGCTGTGGCGGTCGATCCGGATCGCGTTCCTGTCCAAGGATCCCTTCGGAACGTTCCTCGCCTCCGGCGTCGCGATCATGTTCGCGATCCAGATGTTCGTGAACATCGGCATGGTGATCGGGATCATGCCGATCACGGGGATCCCGCTCCCGTTCCTCTCCTACGGAGGGAGCTCCATGCTGGCGAGCTGCCTCGGAGTGGGGATCCTGCTGAACGTGCACATGCGCCGGTTCAAGTAGCGCCGCTGTTCAGGGGACGTCGGGGAACGGACTCTTGGAGACGCGCCACAGGAACACCGAGCCGTGTGGCCCCGTCTCCTCGAGCGTCACGTCCCCGTCCATCGCCCGAGCGGACATGCGGGCGACGGTCAGGCCGAGACCCACGCCCTGGTGGGTCCGGGTGTGGAGCTCCTCGGCCTGCTCGAGCGGTTCGAAGATCCGCTCGAACGCGTCCTCGGCGACGCCGGTGCCGCGATCCACCACGCGAACCTCGATGCCGGCATCGGCCTCCCCGATCCGCACGGTGACCGGTTCGCGCTCGTCGGAGAACTCGAGCCCGTTCTCGACGAGCTCCTCGAGGATGCGGAGGGCGGCGACGCGGTTGAGGGTGGCGAGCATCGCCCGGCCGGGCCCTTCGACGTGGACGCGGGGGGACATCCGTGCGATCTCCTCGGCGACGTCGATCACGTCGGTGTATTCGGTGAGCCCCGCCTCGACCACGCCCTCCAGCCGCGAGACGAGTCGGGCGAGCCCCTGGGCGCGCATCACGAGTGCCGCGAGCATCTCTTCCCGTTGGTCGTGGGTGCCCGTTCCTTTCGACAGGGTCTGAGCCATCCCGAGGATCACGGTCACGGGGGTGCGGAGCTCGTGGCCGAGGCGGCTCACGAGCTCGTGCCGCCGGGCGGCCCGTTCCAGCAACGCCTCCTGGGCGAGCTCGAGTTGACGGGAGCGGCGACGCTCGCGTTCGAGCGCCTCGGTGAGCTCGCCGATCACGCGGGGGGTCACCACCGACGAGATCACGCCGCCGCCGGCGGCTGCCTGCCTGATCGCGTGGAAGATCTCCTCGCTGTCGGAGTCCTTCAGGACGTAGCAGGAGGCGCCCGCGACGAGCATCTCCCGCACGGCGTCCTGATCCTCGACACCCGTGAGCGCCACGATGCCGACCTCGGGGAACGTCGATTTCAGCAGGCGCGTGGCCTCGATCCCGTTCATCTTGGGCATCCGGACGTCCATCAGGACCACGTCCGGCTCGGTGGAGCGCACGAGACCCACGGCTTCGGCGCCGCTCCCCGCGGCACCCACCACGATGAGCTCCTCGGTGCCGAGCAGCGACGCGAGGGTTTCCCGGAAGCCCGGATTGTCATCGACGACGGCCACCCTGATCTGGGGACGCACGGATTGGGTCACGGGGAGGGTGTGCAGCGCCATCACCTGGAAGTGTCGGCATCCAGGGGGGGACAGCGGTATCCCGCACCTGCGGGGTTCCCTCAGGGGGACTCCGTCGCTGGTTTCTTAGCTCGGAATGACTAGCTCACAACGAGGATGGCTGGTTCCGAAGGGGGAGGCCATCGGGTCGGGCGTCGCTCGCGGAGCGGGTTCCGGCGCCGGCTCCGTCCGATCGGCCAAGGGACTGTTATCCTCGATGCACAGACGTGCCCCAGCAGGGCCGGCAGCCAGAAGCGCCGCTCGTGGTGGGGAAAGAAGCGAGTGAGGTGGCGCGCGACGCCGCCGGCGGCCCCGAAGATGGGGATCGCCAGGCAGGCGGCGCGGCCCCGGACAGGACCGACAGTTGTACGAGCAGGTCTTCATCCCGGTGCGCGGCGATCGCCGCTGCGCCGGCGACGGAACGCTCATCGCGCAAGACCGCGACTCCACAGCCGTTCGTCTCGGATCCGGTTCGCCCCCTCGCTCCGAGCGAAGGGAGTAACACATGGATCGAGAGACCGAGGCCGTGCCGCGACAGGCGCCGCCTGCGAACGGCCTCCCCCCGATCTTCCAGCGGCCGACCTACCCGTCGGGTGAGCCGGCCACCAAGGCCCCCGAGCGCGCACCGGAGGAGCCGAGCGAGCCGAGAGCGCCTCGCGAGCCGAGGCAGCGCCGAGAGCGGATCGAGGACGAGCGACCCGAAGATCGGGCGCCGTCGAGCCGCCCGCCGAGGAGCAGAACGGCCCTCACCGAGGAGGCGCCCACGAAGCGGAGGCCCGGATCGGACCAGACGGACGAGGGCGCACCGGCGTCGGCCGGCGAGAGCGACCCCCCCGCTCCGCGGCGTCGCAGCCGCGGTGGTCGCGGCCGAGGCGGACGTGGCCGTGGTGGGGCCGGAACCACCACCCGAGACGACACGACGGTCGAGGCCGCCGATGCGCGTCCTGCCCGGACCCGATCCGAGCCCGACGACGGGGACGCCGACGGAGGGCCACGCCGCCAGGGCACGCGGCGAGGGCGTGGCCGGAGCGGCTCCGCCGACAGGGAGCCCGAGCAGACCCCCGAGAGCCAACGAGACGACGCGCAGCCCGATGGGTCGGGCGTCGCCGCCGCGAGCGGCGAGGCGATGGACGGGACCGACGCACCCAAGCGCCGCCGCCGCCGTGGCGGACGCGGCAGGAAGCGGTCCGGAGCGGCCGAGGGAGCCGAAGCGCCCGCGCGGCCAGAGCGGCAGGAACGAGAGCGGCCGGAACGAGAACGGCAGGAGCGACCCGAGCGATCGCGTGGACCGAAGACGCTCGAAGAACAGGTGGCATCCGGCGGACCGACGCGTGGGCTGCGGTCGCGCACCCTCCGTGGACGGAGTGGCCGCCGGCAGCGCGAGCCCCAGATCGTGCCGCCCCGGATCACCGACAAGCTCATGGTGATCACCGAGCACGGCGAGCGGGATCAGATCGCGGTGCTGGAGGAGAACACCCTCGTGCAGCACTACGTCACCCGCCGCGGGTCGCACTCGATGGTGGGCAACGTCTACCTCGGGAGGATCCAGAACGTGCTGCCCGGGATGGAGGCCGCGTTCGTCGACATCGGTCGCGGGCGCAACGGCGTCCTCTACGCGGGCGAGGTCAACTACTCGCCCGAGGATCTCGAAGGCGGCCGGCCGCCCCGGATCGAGCGTGTGCTGAAGTCCGGGCAGGCCGTGATGGTGCAGGTCACGAAGGATCCGATGGGTGGCAAGGGCGCGCGACTCACCGCGCAGATCTCGCTGCCCGGCCGGTTCCTCGTCCTCGCACCCGACCAGGACGTCTCGGGCATCTCCCGCCGGCTCTCGGACGACGCGCGCAAGCGGCTGAAGGCCATCCTGAACAAGGTGAAGCCGAAAGCGCACGGCGTGATCGTCCGGACGGCCGCTGAGGGAGCCTCCGAGGAGGAGATCACCCACGACCTCGAACGCCTGATCGCGCTCTGGGACCAGATCCAGAGGACCGCCAAGAAGGTCAAGGCGCCCGACGTCCTGTACGAGGAGCCCGAGCTCACGGTCCGCGTGGTCCGGGACCTCTTCACCGATGAGGAGTTCCGAGGTCTGGTCACCGACTCCGAGCGCGTTCACGAAAAGGTGATGGAGTACGTCCGCGACGTGGCACCCGACCTCGCGTCGAAGATCACGTTGCACCGTGGTCCTCTGTCCGCGTTCGAGGAGTACCGCATCGTGGAGCAGATCCACAAGGCGCTCGACAGGAAGGTTTGGCTGCCGTCGGGCGGCTACCTGATCATCGAGCAGACCGAGGCCATGACGATCGTCGACGTCAACACGGGGAAGGCCGTCGGCAAGACGAACCTCGAGGAGACGGTCCTCACGACGAACCTGGAAGCGGCGAAAGAGGTCGCGCGCCAGCTCCGTCTCCGGGATATCGGCGGCATCATCGTGATCGACTTCATCGATCTGCTCCTGGAGCAGAACAAGCGGAAGGTCGAGGACACGATGCGAGAGACCCTCGCGATCGACAAGACGAGGTCCCAGGTGTTCGAGATCGGCCCGCTGGGGATCATGCAGATCACCCGCAAGCGCGTCTCCGGCGGTCTGGTTGACTCCTTCTCGGAGACCTGCCCCCAGTGCGAGGGGCGGGGCATCATCGTGAACTACGACGCGAGCTGACGACCACGACCGAGGAACCATGCCAGAGAGGATCGAGCCATGTACGCGGTGATCAAGACCGGCGGCAAGCAGCACAGGGTGCAGGTCGGCGACGTGATCGAGATCGAGAAGCTGGTCGTCGACGGGGAGACGGTGGAGTTCCACCCGTTGCTCCTCGTCGACGATGACGGCAAGACGCACGTCGGCACCGAGGCCGCGAAGGCGGTCGTGATCGCCAAGCCCCTGGGCGAGAAGAAGGGCGAGAAGGTCAAGGTCTTCAAGTACCGGCCGAAGTCCGGCTACGCCCGCAAGGCCGGGCACCGGCAGCTGCTCACGATGCTCGAGATCACCGAGGTCAAGCTGCCCGCGAAGCGTGCAGCCGCCGCGAAGAAGGATGCCGCGGCGGCCTCCGAGTAGCTGGTAGCCTCGTCGGACCATGGCACACAAGAAGGGTGGCGGCTCGTCCCGGAACGGTCGGGACTCGACCTCCAAGCGACTGGGGGTCAAGGCGTTCGGCGGTGAAGCGGTCACCGCCGGCGCGATCATCGTGCGTCAACGCGGGACGCGGATCCACCCCGGTGACGGCGTCGCCAAGGGCGGGGACGACACGCTGTTCGCCATCAGGGACGGCACGATCGAGTTCCACGAGTCGCGGGGCCGGAAGTACGCGTCCGTGCTCGCCGACGCCTAGCCCGCTCGCCGCGTCCGCTCGGACACCGCCTCCGCCCACGCCTTCACGACCTGCCTGTTCGTGACGCTCGTTGAGCGCAGATACCCGAGGTTCATCCGCGCCACCTGACGTTTCGACGGCGTGGCCCGCGTGAACGGCCCGAGCGGCCCTCGTGGGTCGATCGTCGCGGAGCGGGGGACGGGTTCCAGCGGAGGCGGCTGCGAGAAGTAGAAGGCCGTCTTCCGGTTCGCCTCATCGGTCGTCCAGTCCAGCAGGAGCACCGGAGAGCCCCGGAGGCGCTTCGCGCGGCGGATCGAGACGTAGTCGAAGCGAACGTCCGCCCCGGTCTTGCGTTCGACGAACTCCAATCCTTCCTCGCCGAGGGTGAGCGTTCCCCGCACCTCGGGCGGTTTCGTTCCAGCCTGGAGACCGAGATGGACCATCCAGACGGTGACGGGCTCGACCACGCGGCAATCTTCGCGGCTGGCGGCGCCGTCGACCACCTAGGCTGTTCGGCATGACGTTCGTGGACGAGGTCGACGTGGAGGTGCGCGCCGGTCGCGGTGGTGACGGGTCCGCCGCGATGCGGAGCGAGCCGTACAAGCCGAAGGGTGGACCGGAGGGCGGCGACGGTGGCCGCGGCGGCGATGTGGTGTTCCGCGCGACCCGGAACCTGCACGACCTCTCGTGGTTCGCGGACCACCCGCACCTGCGCGCCGACCCGGGCACCCCCGGAGCCCGAGCCCGCCGCGACGGCGGGAACGGCAAGGATCTCGTGGTTCCCGTGCCGGACGGCACGGTGGTCTTCGACGAGCAGGGCCTGGTTGCCGACCTCGTCGGCGAGGGCGCCGAGGCCGTGGTGGCCAGGGGAGGGCGCGGTGGGCGCGGCAACACGCGCTTCGCGGGTCCCAAGAACCGCGTGCCCAGGACCGCCGAGGCCGGCGAGGAGGGCGAGGAGCGGCGCCTCCACGTGGAGCTGCGGACGGTGGCCGATGTCGGTCTCGTGGGACTCCCGAACGCGGGGAAGTCGACGCTGCTCGCGAAGCTGACAGCGGCGACCCCGAAGATCGCGGACTATCCCTTCACCACGCTCACGCCGAACCTGGGCGTCGCGGAGGCGGGTGACGAACGGTTCGTCGTGGCCGATATCCCCGGGTTGGTCGAAGGCGCCCACGAGGGCAAAGGGCTCGGGCACCGGTTCCTCCGGCACATCACCCGATGCCGAGCGCTCGTCATCGTCGTGGACCTCTCGTCCCAGGACGCGCCGTCCGATCTGGAGACCGTTCTCGCGGAGCTCCGTGCGTACGACCCGGACCTCGCCGAGCGCCCGTCGCTCGTGGTCGGGACGAAGGTGGACCTCGTCGAGGATCCGGCGCGCGCGGCCGACACGATCCGCGGCCTGCCGGTGTCGGCCGTGACCGGGGAGGGCCTCGAGCTCCTCACGACGCAGCTCGAGCAGCTGTCGCGACAGGGGGCGGCGCAGCTCCCTCCTCGTGCCCCGTACGTGGTGCTCCGTCCCGGCCGCGCACGGTTCACGATCTCGAGAGAGGCAGGAGGGTGGCGGGTCGTCGGACGCAACGTGGAGCGGTGGGTGCACGAAACGGATCTCGACGACGAACGGGCGCTCGTGGCGCTCCAGCGGAAGCTGATCAAGGAAGGCGTCGAACGACAGCTCGCGAAGGCCGGGGCGCGTCGAGGCGACGAGATCAGGATCTCGGATCGCACGTTCGAGTTCCTCCCTGAGGTCGATCGGCCCGAGGTGGATCCCGGAGAGGATCGGCGGGAGGCGTGAGCCGGAGTCCGTCCGTCGACGAGCTCCTGGCCGACGAGGATCGGCTCTGGCTCGAGCTCACGGAGATCTTCGGTGACGTGTCGCCCGAGCGGTTCGATGAGCCGTCGGTCACACCCGAAGGATGGTCGCCGAAGGATGTGATGTATCACGTGGCGTCGTGGGCGGACGAGGCTGCCACCGTCCTCGGGCGGATCGCCGCCGGTACGCACAGGGGTGGCGATCCGGATACCCAGGCCCTCAACGAGGAGTGGTTCGAGATGGGGCGCGGCCTCGACGACGACGTCGTGCGGATCCGCTTCGCGAAGGGGCGCACGGCGATGCGGCAGGCCTTCACGAGGCTCTCGGAGGTCGATGCGGCCGCCTGGGAGTGGTTCGAGGAATCAGGGCCACGTCACTACCAGGAGCACCTGCCAGATCTGCGCACGTTCCTGGAGCGAGGCACCCCCCGGCCGTAGGATTCGGACGTGGGGCGACGCCTGGGGGTGATGGGCGGGACGTTCGATCCGATCCATTACGGCCACCTCGTGACGGCAGAGGAAGCGCTCGAGCAGTTCGAGCTCGAGGGCGTCCTCTTCGTCCCGACCGGCCGGCCGTGGATGAAGGAGCACGAGGTCGTCTCACCGCCCGAGGACCGCTACCTGATGACCGTGATCGCGACGGCGAGCAACCCATTGTTCTCCGTCTCGCGTATCGAGGTCGACCGCGACGGACCCACGTACACCGTGGAGACCCTCCGCTCGCTGAAGGCGGACCTCGACGCGGACCTGTTCTTCGTGACCGGTGCCGACGCGATCCTCGAGATGTTCCAGTGGAAGGAGCCGGAGGAGCTGTTCGAGCTCGCGCACTTCATCGCGGCGACCCGCCCCGGGTACGACATCGCCGGGTTCGAAGTGCCGGCGCATGCGAAGGACGCGGTCAGTGTGATGAACATCCCCGCGCTCGCGATCTCCTCGACCGACATCCGCAGCCGCGTGCAGGCCGGCGGCCCGATCCGCTACCTCGTCCCCGAGGGCGTCAAGAGCTACATCGAGAAGGCCGGGCTCTACCGTTGATGCGGGCCACGGTGGCGACCCGGGTCTCGCGGGCCGCGGCCGGGCGGCGGCGCCGAGCCGCGACCGCTGCGATCGTGGCGGTCGTGGCCGTCGCCGCCGGCGTGTACGGGCTCTCGCGGCTCGGCGACGCAGCGGGCGGCGGTCCGACAGCCCCTGGTCCCGGCTCGGGGTCGGGAGCTCGCTCCGAGCTCCTCGTCTTGCAAGTCGTGGGAACGGACCAGCCGTTGCTGGCGCTCGTCGGCACGCGCGTCGGTGATCGCCTGCCTTCGTTCTTCACCGTCCCGTTCGACCTGTCCCTGACCGTGCCAGGTCAGGGAGACATCGCGGCTCCGGAAGTGGCGAGCCTGGATCCTGAGGCGGTCCGGGTCGCCGTCTCGAACACGTTCGGGGCGTGGGCGGCGCACGTCGCGGTGCTCGACCTCGAGGGATTGACCGCCGTCGTGGACCGTGGCGGTGACCTCCGCGTGCACGTGCCGAGCCTCGCCGTGACGGACGCGGGGAGCATCGGTCCCGGTCCGGTCAGGCTTACCGGGGAGCAGGTCGCCGCATTGCTGGCCGTGCCCGACGAGGGTGCCGAGGCGAGGTGGGCGGCGGTCGTGCAGGCGCTCCTCCAGAGGAGCGTCCGCCTCGAGGAGGCGGACCTCGCCGCGACCGACGGGTTCGCCGGGGTGCGCCGCCTGCTCCAGCGAGCCCGCGGCGCCGCCATCGCCACGTTCCCCACCACCTCCGTGGCGGGGAGCGTGACCGTTCCCTTGCAGCCGGACCTGGATGCCACGGTGGCGCAGCGTTTCGGCACCGCGACCCCCGTGCCGGTGATCGTGCAGAACGGCGCCGGGACACCCGGCCTCGGCGAGCACGTCGCCGCCCGGGTGCTGCCGCTCGGGTTCCGCATCGTCCTCTCGCAGAACGCCGACGTCTTCGGCTACGAGCGCACGCGCATCATCGCGAACAGCGCCGATGCGCTCGCCGATGCCCGCCGGATCCGCGGCGCTCTGGGGGTCGGGCGGGTCGGCGTGTCCCAGGTACCATCGGGACTCGGAGACATCACGATCATCGTCGGGGAGGACTTCACCGGGTGACGAGCAGGGACCAGGAACGGGGAGGCGGGGAGATCCCGCCGAGCCGCGACACGGCCGCCGCCGCCGCCCGCGCCGCCTCGTCGAAGCAGGCTCAGGACATCGTCGTCCTGAACGTGAGCGAGCTGATCGTGATCACGGACCACTTCGTGATCTGCACGGCGACGTCCACGCGGCAGATCAGATCTGTGGTCGAGGAGATCGAGCGTGCGCTCCGGGAGCAGTTCGACGTCCGTCCGGCCAGGCGCGAGGGCGAGGGGGACGCCGGCTGGTGGCTCCTGGACTACATCGACGTCGTCGTGCACGTCTTCGGACCCGAGGAGCGGGCCTTCTACGACCTCGAACGGCTCTGGCGCGACGCACCCCGGCTGGAGTGGGAAGAGCCGGGCGCGGTCTCTTCCGCTCGATAGACTCGCTTCCTCGGGGCCCATAGCTCAGCTGGTAGAGCGCTTGGCTGGCAGCCAAGAGGTCAGGGGTTCGAATCCCCTTGGGTCCACTCCGCAGGTCGAAGTCATGATTCGCAACGCGCCGTACACCAGGCTACGTCTATCCTGATGGCCCGCGTCACGGGGGCGGCGGTTGCCGGATGAAGTGGAGGCGTTCGCCGACGATCCAGGCGACCAGGGATTCGCACGATCGTACTTGGTTCGCTAGAGGTCGATCTCGAACCAGACGGTGTGAGGGGGAGAGGCGTCGATCCCCCAGCGATCCGACACCCTACCCACGAGAACCAGCCCCCAGCCTCCGCGAGGGTCTCCGGGCTCGTCGAGGATCTTCGAGAAGTCGAAGCCAGCGCCACCATCGACCACCGCTACGTGAACCGTATCTGTGTCCACGTCGATCTCGAGGTTGACGGCGTCCCCTTCCTTGAGTCCGGCGTGGCGCACGGCGTTCGTGACGAGTTCGCTCGTCAGGAGCTGCACGTCGGAGAGCCTGTCGGGAGTGAGGAGGCCTTCGAGCCGATCGCGCACATACCTCCGCGCATCCGCAACCGCGACGGGTCGCGCTTGGAGCGCTTGCTCGGACACGTCGGCCTCCCTTGTGGTCGGGCCTACCCCGGAACGCGAGAGCGACAAACCTTCGTGCTCAACGCGACGTATGTCGAAACTCGATCTGACCAGGCGGCGCAGCCCCGAAGCTTCCGTGTCGAGAAGCCCCTGGTGCTTCGGGTTCCGCCGGCTTCTCGCTTCGTCCCCGATGGCCTACGGTCTTCGGATGGCGAGGCTCCTGGCGATGCTTGAGGCACGACCGGCGCCGTGCCGGCTGGTCGGTCGGAGCAGGTCGTGCGGCATCGGGAGGTCGGCGCCATGAGCGGTGATCAGTTCCTCAACGCGTATCACAACGCGAGTACGCCTCCGTCTCCGGACGTCCCCGCCGAGCTGGCGAACTTCATGCTCGCAGCGGATCCGGTCCTCGCGCACGCGGCCGAACTGGCGAGGGTGATCACCCGGCAACGGCGCTCGACGCGTTGGCTCAGCTCCACCTACCCGAGTACCGCGCGAGGATCGCCGAACGAAAGGGCAGGAACGCCGAGGACGGCGGACACTGAGGATCGCAGCCAGCTGGTGGCTCGCGCAGGCCGCGCGGCGGCTCGGCTTTAGCGTCCGCACCTAGCTGGAGGCTCGACGTCGCCGAGCGCTGGCGGAGCTGGAGACGTTCAAACGGATCTGCGAGCTGTACGGCTGGCCACAAGCGTTCGAGGCGAACGTTGGTCGATCCACGGCCGGCGATCGGGAACGCCCTACCAGTCGACGTAGACACCGGGCGCGGGGTTGGGGGGCGCATTCGACTGCGCCTTGGCGTGTCCTGGTTGGTCCTTTCCAACCGGGTTCTACCACGACACCTCGTCTACGCTTCGACCCGGGATGCTGTGATGGGATCGGTTGGAGCGGTCGAGCTCACAGGAGGCGAGACGTGGTGCCTGCGCACAAGGTGGGAACGCGCGACGAGTGGCAAGCGGCACGGGGCGAGCTGGCGAAGCTCGAGGCGGAACATGCCGAGCGGAACGAGGAGATCAAGAGGAAGCGACTCGAGCTCCCCTGGGTCCCCGTCGCGAAGAAGTACGAGTTCGACACCGAGGACGGGAGGATGACCCTCGCTGATCTGTTCGATGGCCGGTCGCAGCTCCTCGCCTACAACATCATGTTCGGGCCGGATTTCGAGGCGGGGGCATGCCCCGGCTGTACGAGCCTCGCCGACGGCTTCGACGGCCAGCTGATCCACCTGAACAAGCGCGACGTCACGTTCCTCTGCTTCTCCCGGGCACCGATCGAGCGCCTCGTCGCCTACAAGAACCGGATGGGCTGGCAGTTCCCCTACGTCTCGACACACGGGACCGACTTCCCGTTCGACTTCGGGCTTGCGTTGACCGAAGGGCAGGCACAGCAGATCCCCGAGGTCAGGGAGATGATCGACGACCCGCCGGACTGGCTCCAGGAATGGTCGGAGCAGGTCGGCGCGGAGCTGAAGGATGGCATCCGCGAGAACCCGAGCTACATCGCGTTCGCGCGTGAGAACGGGACCGTCTACCACACCTACACGGTGACGGCGCCCGACCCGTTCGTCGGCCCCTACTTCGAGATGCTGCTCGAGCGGGCGCCGAAGCCGCAGCCGGAGGAGCCGCGCAGCTGGCGCAAGGACGAGTATCCGTTCTGAGCTTGGCGCAGGCCAAACCCAATCCCACGGGGGAGACGACGGCCCGCGACCACGAGAGTCTGCGAGGTGTGCGGATGGCTACAAGCGTTCGTGACGGTTCTGTGGCGGCCGTTGTTCAGGCATCGTGGCGG
>CAWGWB010000006.1:0-755296 GCA_963826195.1 uncultured Actinomycetota bacterium | reverse complement strand
CGCCGAAGGCCGCCCACGACGACAGCGAGTCACTCCGAAGAGCACATTCAGCGAACTCACCGCCAAGGTGCAGGCCGCCGGACTGATGCGCCGCAGATACGGCTTCTACTGGTTCTCGATGAGTGCGGCCGTGATCGCCCTGGCCGGGATCGGTGTGGGGATGATCCTGCTCGGCGACAGCTGGCTGCAGTTGCTGATGGCCGCCGCCCTCGGCCTTGTGATGTCCCAGCTCGGATTCCTTGGCCGACCAGGCCGCCCACCGGCAGATGTTCCGATCAGCCCGTTGGAACGAATGGACCGCTCGGGTGCTCTCCACCTTGCTGGTCGGTTCTTCAGATGCGCGCTGGACGCGCGCCGAGCGCCTGACGCAGCGCGATCTCCCGGCGCCGTGCCGCCGCCCGCGCGAGCAGCAGGTTGCCGAGATTCGCGCACGCGATCAGCAGCACGCACGCGACCGCGCCCATCAGCGTGAACAGGCGCGTCCTGCACCCCATCCACCAGCAGCGCCTGCATCGGCACCACACCGGCCCGCGCGCTCTGCGTCTCGCGCGGGAACTGCAGACGGATGCGATCCATCACGGTATCGAGCTGCGCCTGCGCCTGCTCGGCGCTGACACCCGGCTTCAGCCGCGCCGCCGCGAGCAGGAAGATACTGATCGCGATTGCCGCGGAACGCCTGATTGAACGTCGCCGGCACCCAGAACTGCGCGTTCGCGTCGGGAAACGCGAAGTCTGGCGGCATCACGCCGATCACCGTGTAAGCCGCCGCGCCGAGCGTGAGCGTCCTGCCGATCGCCGTGCGATCGTCGCCGTACAGCCGCTGCCACAATCCGTAGCTGAGAACGACGACGAGCGGCTTGCCGGGACCGTCCTCGCCGCGGTGAACGTGCGCCCGAACAACGCGCGGCGGCCGAGCACGTCGAACAGGCTGCCCGCGCTGCTGCACGCCCGGCACGCGCTCGGCGGACGAGGCGCTGGCGATGTTGCGTTCGGTGGCCGCCCAGGCCGCCATCGCCTCGAACCCGGTCGCGTCCCGCTGAAAGTCGTAGAAGTTGCCGGGCGTCGTGCTGTTCAGCCCCACGCCATCGTCCGGCCGATGACCGATGACGACGAGCCGCTCGGGATCGTGATAGCGCAGCGGCTGCAGCAGCACGCCGTTGACCGCGCTGAAAATCGCCGTATTCGCGCCAATCGCCAACGCCATCGTCAACACGCACACGAGCGAGAAGCCCGGCGTGCGCACCAGCATGCGGAAACCGTAGCGGATGTCCTGCAGGAGCGAGCCGATCATGAGGGGCTTCCTTCTCGAACCAGGCGTTGATGAATCCGCGGGCCCGAATCTCCGGCCATGCGAACTGACGCTCGTCGAAGCGGCGCGGCTGCGGATGCCGTGCGTCGCCGCGGCGTTCGGCCCAGGCGAACCACACGAGATCGCGCAGCTCCGCGAAGGCCGCGCGGGCGGCGAGCCGGCGTCCGCCGCGGCGGCGCGCGTCGCGCAGCGATTGCGCGAACACCGCGGCCATCTGCTCGCCGTGACGCTCCCTGGTCTCGGACGGCAGCAGCCACAGCGCCACGCGATAGAGCCGGGCCGACGTGTTCATGCGCGTCGCCATGCTCAGGCCTTCTTCGGGACGAGCCGCTTCCGGCGCGCCATGCGCACGCGCGCGTTCGAGCCGCGCGGCTTCGAGGCGCACGACGTCGAGCCCGAGCGGCGTGATGTGATAGTAGCGGCGCCGCGAATCGTCTTCGTCCGGCCCCGGCCGCGTGTCGAGCTCCGAGATCAGCCCGCCGTCGAGCAGACGCTTGATCGCGGCATACAGCGTGCTCGCCGTCAGCGTCACCTCGCCGTCGGTGCGCTCGCGGATGTCCTGGATGATCGCGTAGCCGTGCAGGTCGCGATCGCTCAGCGACAGCAGGATCTGGAACACCGGCACGGTCAGCGGCAGATGCTGCTGCGGCACTCGTCGTCTCGGAAAGTCGGGCATGCGTCCCGATCTATACCGTACGACGGTAGACTGTGACAAGGTATACCCTGGGGCGGGCTATCTGGCGGATAGCGCGGGACGGACGGGCGGCAGCACAGCGGATGCTGCCCTGTCCCGCCGATCCCGCGTCGCGATCGTCAGAAGCTGCTCGCCGTCGGCCGCACGATCAGCTCGCTCACGTCCACATCGGCCGGCTGCGCGATGGCGAAGCGCGATCGCGCGCGCGATCGCGTCCGGCTTGATCGAGACTTCCCGGAACTTGTCGATGAACTGCTTCGTCGCGGGATCGGTGATCGTCTCGGCGAGGTCCGATTCGACGACGCCGGGAGCGACGATGGTGACGCGGATGTCGCCGCCGACTTCCTGGCGGAGCGCTTCCGAGATGGCGTGGACCGCGAACTTGGTGCCGCAGTAGACCGCGCCGGTGGCGATGGAGATGCGTCCGCCGAGCGACGACACGTTGATGAACTGGCCGGACTTCACCTGCTTGAAGTGCGGCAGCGCCGCGGCGATGCCGTGCAGCACGCCGCGGATGTTGACGTCGATCATCTGGTTCCACTCGTCGATCTTCAGCTGCATCGAGCGGCGACAGCGGCATGATGCCCGCGTTGTTGATCCAGACGTCCAGACGCCCGAATTCGTCGAGCGCGAGCTCGACGACAGCCGCTGCACGTCCTCGAGCTTCGTGACGTCGGTCTTCACGCTCGTCGCGGCGCGCCCGTCGCGGCGCAGCTCGGCGACCAGCGCGTCGAGGCGATCGGTGCGGCGCGCGCCCAGCACGACCTTCGCGCCGCGGCGCGCCAGCTCGCGCGCGGTGGCTTCGCCGATGCCGCTGCTGGCGCCGGTGATGACGACGACTTTTCCTTCGATGCCTTCGATCCGTTCGTGATTCGTGATGCCGGACATTGCTGCTCCTCGTGATGAAGTGCAGTGTCGAATGACTGAAATCAGTCTGGGGGCGCGTGGCGGATCGGCGGTAGACCGATCCGCGCGACTTCTTGCCTATTTCTCCAACAGCCCTGTAAACACCGTTGCGGCGGCCTCGACGGCGGCGTACGCTATCACTCATGAAACACGCGCCGATCGCCGCGGCCGGCCTCGACGAGATGGCGGCGCTGATGACCCGATTCACCAGCGCGGACGGCATCCATCCGACCGCGATCGCCCGCCTCTCGCTCGCCCGCTTCGGCCAGCCCGGCGAGCCCGTGCCCGCCGTCTATCCGCCGTCGCTCTGCGTCATCGCGCAAGGCAGCAAGGTGCTGATGCTCGACGACGAGCGCTACGTCTACGACCGCTCGCGCTTCATCGTCGCCTCCGTCGATCTGCCGATGACCGGCCAGGTGATCGAGGCCGTCCCCGACAAGCCGTATCTGTGCTTCATGCTCGAACTGGAGCCGAAGGAGATCGCGTCGCTGCTGCTCGACGCGGACGTGCGGGAAGCGTGCCGGCGCCGACGGAGCGGGCGACCGCGCGCGGGCTGTTCCTGAGTCAGGCGAGCCCGGTGTTCATCGAGTCGGTGCTCCGGCTGCTGCGGCTGCTCGCGACGCCGGAAGACATCCGCGCGCTCGCGCCGCTGGCGGAACGCGAAATCCTCTACCGGCTGCTGAAGAGCGAGGAAGGCTGGCGGCTGCGCCAGATCGCCGCGGGACACGGACAGGCGCGGCGGATCGCCAAGGCGATCGCGTGGCTGCGGACGCACTTTCACGAAGGCTTGCGCGTCGAGGCGCTCGCGGACGAAGCGAACATGAGCGTGTCGTCGTTCCACGCCCACTTCAAGAGCGTCACCGCGATGAGCCCGCTGCAATATCAGAAGCAGCTGCGCCTGCAGGAGGCGCGCCGGCTGCTCCTGACCGACACGGTCGACGCCGCGACCGCCGGCCATCGCGTCGGCTACGAGAGCCCGAGTCAGTTCAGCCGCGAATACCGCCGCGCCTTCGGCGTGCCGCCCGCCACCGACATGCGTAATCTCTCCCGCGTGCAGGCGTGAGCGCTCACCCGCTGCGTCGTCAGTCTCGTCAACGGCCGGACAGGTCTTCCACGCGGACGTGAGCCGCGGTGTCGAGCACCCACGGACACTTGACGCAGTCGACGATGCGCGTGATGCGTGCGATGCGGCCGGGTTCGGCGCTTTCGAACTCGATGCTGATGGGCGCCACGGGAATCCAGTCGCCGGTGTCGCCGAGGCGCAGGATGATGAGGGCGAACTCGCCTTCGACCTCGCCCAGCTCGAGCCGCCACGTTGGCGGCCACCGCTCGTATTCGCCGAAATAGGGCGAATCGGCGAGCTTGCCGTCGAAGCAATCGGCGACGCGCAATCGTGCGTCCGCGGCGATCAGCTCGCGCAGACCTTCCCAGTCGCGCCGGTTGAACCGCTCGACGTAGAGGCGCAGCACGCGCCGCGTTTCCTCGCTCGGCGGTTTCCTTGGCGACGGACGACGCCGCGACGCAGATGATGCGGACAAAAGGGACGATGCGGACGCCGGTGCGGGCGCGGGCGCGACGGAGAGCTTCGACCGACCGCGGCTCAACGCGGCCTTGACGCCGCCTGCCGTCGAATCCACCAGCTCCGCGATCTCCTCCAGCGAATAGTCGAAGACGTCCTTCAACAACACGCACGCCCGCTCCATCGGCGGCAGCGTCAGCACGAGCCGCTCGACGGCGCGGCCAAGCGCCGGCCCCGGCGGATCGATCGGCGCGACGGACTCCGGTCCGGCCGCGCCCGCTTCCGCATCACGTTGAAGCTCGCGACGGCGCAGCACGTCGATGCACCGGTTGTGCGCGATGCGAAACAGCCACGGCGAAAGCGGCCGGCCGTCGTCGAACGTGTCCAGCTTGCGATACGCCTGGAACAACGCATCCTGCACGATGTCCTCGCCATCGAAGCACGGAGCCTGTCATGCGCGTGCAGTAGCGGTGCAGTTTCGGACGAAGCTGCGCGATCGTCTCCAGGAACGCGACATATCGTGCGTCGAACGAACCGCGCCGGCTCATCTCCGCCCAATCGTCCGCGCTCTCGGTGCTCATGTGCTCATTCGTCGATCCCCGCCGCTCAGTCCGCGTCGCAACTTTTCTGAGCCCGTCCTTAGTCGTGCCGGCCTTGATCGCCAGCGCGTCCGCCACCGGAATCACCACCACCGCGAATGGCGTGCCCCCATCGTCGCTGACGAACGGAAGTGGCTTGGCGAATTCGTTCTCGCCGAGCCTGGCGTTGGTGTAATACGGCGCGAAGACCATCATGTGCGGATGCCAGTGGCCGATGCCAGGGCCGAGGTGCTGATCGGCGGACCACATGTACGCGAACGTCACACCCTCGCGCTTCGGCAGCGCGCCCGTCGCGAGCGCCGCTTCGACGCCATCGGCGATCTCGTCGGGCGACTTTCCTTCCATGCCGAGCCTGGTGCGCAGTTCGTAGTACGGCATCACGGTGCGCGCCGCGTCGGGATCGAAGCAGATCGGCGCGCGGACCGTCGGATCGTAGACGAGGTCGCGAAAGGCCGCCGGCTGCCGGAGGAGGGCGTCCTCCGGCGGGACCCGTCGGCGTAGAAGACCCCGCGAATCCAGGTCCGAGCGAAGCTCGTCCGCGCGCCTGGCAATACTCCCCGCGAGTCGCGGGAAACGGGCGATACCTCGGCGGCCTCGGTCGCGGCGCCGGACGCCCCGGCCCACGGCAGGACGGCGCCCTGGCGGTGCAGGGCTTCCCATCCCCGGACGGCGCCGGGCACCGTGATCGTGGCCGGGCCGGCCTCGGGCATGGTGGTTCCGTGAGCGCCGCGGAGCCCCTCGGCGTCGACGCCGGCGGGTGCCCGGCCGGAGGAATCGATCGCGACGAGCTTCCCGTCCGGGTTCTGCACGAGGGCGAAGAGGTCGCCGCCGACCCCGCACATGTGCGGGGCGACCACCGCGAGCGTGACGGCGGCGTGCAAGGCGGCATCGACGGCGTTGCCCCCGCTCGCGAACGCCGCCGCCGCCGCTTCCGCGGCCCGCGGGTGCGGGGTGGCGACGGCCCATCGCTCGCCGCGCGCGGCGAACGGCCCTCCATCGGACGCGGGCGGCGTTGGCTTCATCCGCGCAGGGTCAGCCCGCGGTAGCCGTCGGCGAAGCCCGCAGTACGCAGGTCCGCGGCGGCGGGGTGCGTCGACGCCTCCTCGCCGTCGATCCGACCGAGCTGGAGCCGCTTCAGCCGGCCGTCCTTCACCAGCGAGGCGAGCGCGTCGACCCATGCCCCCGGGTCGGCGCCGAACGTGAGGAGGCTCCGGCCTCCGCGCTCGAGGTAGGCGGCCGGCGCCCCCTCCGCGAGCACGACGTAGGCCCCGGCTTGGCGCGCCGGACGTCCCTCGCTGGACGGCCACGGGAGCGCGGCCCCGTACGGCTGCGCGGGGTCGGCGGCGGCGAGGACGAGCGTGCCGCCGACCTCCTCGTTCGGGTCCGGATCCCCGCCGGACGGGCGGAACGCCCGGAGCCGGTCGACGGCGCCGGGGTGCGCGAACTGCGCGGCGCCGAGGCCCGCCACGAAGTACCCGCGGCGGACGTGCCCGGCCTCCTCCATGGCCTTGAAGACCGGGTAGATGCCGACGAAGCCACCGGGGAGACCCTCGGCGAGGACCGCCTCGCGGGTGACGACGCCGTGGCGATCCAGGAGCTGGCCGGCGAGCGCGTGGGCGCGCTCGGTGCCGGCCGGCGCCGGCTCCCGGAGTCCGGCGACGAGCGACCACCGGCCGGCGCCGGCCGGTGGACCCGTGCGTCGGAGGGCGCCGGGCCGGGGCCGGCGCCCGGGCCCCTTCGTCCGGATCTTCGCCGACGCGCCTCGCACGAAGGCGCGGAGGGGCGCGAGCGTGTCGTTCGTCACCTCGCCGGCCCAGACGAGGTCCCAGAGGGCGGTGAGCAGGACCCGCTCGTCCGCCGTGCCGGCGGCCGTGACGAGATCCGTCCAGAACGATGCCCCTCGTTCCGAGAGATGCGCGCGGATGGCGACGTGCAGCTCACCGTCAGGCGGCTCGGCGGATCCGGCAGGGAGCAGCGACGGCGCTTCGGATCGGAACACGAGAGTGACGCGACCATCGTCGGTCCCGAGCGGTCCGGCGCCGACCCAGGCCACGTCGCCGCTCGCCACGAGCGCGTCGAGATCGGCGGGGCGGTAGCCGCGCACCCGGCCCGGCAGGACGTCGGTCTCGAGGATCGATGCGGGCACGGACGTGCCCTGCAGTCTCGCGATCGCGTCGGCGAGTGCGTCCACATCTCCCCTGGGGCGATCGGCTCCTTGCCATGCGGGCAGGAATCGGCCGAACGCAGCGGCGTCGACAGGCTCGACCTCGCGCCGGAGCAGGGCGAGCGAACGCCGACGGAGCCGCCGGAGCACGTCTGGGTCGCACCACTCCCGGCCGGAGCCGCCCGGACGGAACTCGCCGCGAACGACCGCGTCGGCGGTCTCGAGCGCGGCGAGCGCCTCCAGCACGCGCTCGGTGGACGCGCCGAGCCGAGCCGCGACCTCCGAGGCGATGAACGGTCCGTGGGTCCGGGCGTAGCGTCGCACGAGTCCCTCCAACGGCCGGTCCGTCGCACCCGTGAACGCGCCGGGCAATCCGATCGGGAGGGAGACCCCCAGCCCGTCGCGGAGCCGGGCGGCGTCCTCGATCGCGGCGAGACGTTCGTCCCCGGCGATCCTGATCCGGATCGCCCGCCCGTCGGCCACGAGCTGCTCGACGAAGGCCGAAGCGTCGCCGCTCTCCACGCGGCCACGGATCTCGTCCACGGTGAGGTCACCGAGCGTGCGGAGGAGGTCGTGCAGATGATCGGGGGAGCGGGCGCCCCTGCCCTCGCCCAGACGCTGCAGCTCCGCCTCGACCTCGCCGAGGGCGCGAGGGTCGAGCAGCTCACGGAGCTCCTCCGAACCGAGGAGCTCGCGGAGGAGGTCGCGGTCGAGGGTCAATGCGGCGGCGCGCCGCTCCGCGAGCGGGGCGTCGCCCTCGTACATGTAGACGCCGACCCACCGGAACAGCAGCGACTGCGCGAAGGGCGAGGCGTGCTCGGTGTCGACCGCGACGAGCCGGGTGCGCCGGGACCGGAGGTCCGCCATGACCTCGCGGAGCGCGGGGACGTCGAACACGTCGCGGAGGCATTCCCGGGTGGCTTCCAAGAGGATCGGGAAGTCCGGGAACTTCGACGCCTCCGCGAGGAGGTCCGCCGCGCGCTGCCGCTGCTGCCAGAGCGGCGTCCGCTGTCCCGGTCGGCGGCGCGGGAGCAGGAGCGCCCGAGCCGCCGCCTCCCGGAAGACGCTCGCGAACATCGCCGTCTGCGGGACCGCCTGGACGACGGCCTGCTCGATCGCGTCGGGATCGAACAAGAGCTCCTCGGCGGGGATCCGATCGACCGCCTCTGGCAAGCGGACGACGATGCCGTCGTCGCTCCAAAGCACCTGGGCGCCCGGACCGAACCGGTCCAGCATCCGAGCCTCGATCGCCATCGCCCACGGCGCGTGCACGCGCGAGCCGAACGGGGACAACACGCACATCCGCCAGTCGCCCACCTCGTCGCGGAACCGCTCGACCACGACCGTGCGGTCGTCCGGGACGGCGCCGGTCGCCTCCATCTGCTCCTCGAGGTAGGACACGAGGTTCGCCGCCGCGAGCTCGTCCAGGCCCACGTCGCGGCGGAGTCGCTCCAACGCGGCGTCGCTTCTCGAGCCGCGGAGCGTGCGGGTGAACGCGCCCACCGCCCGGCCCAGCTCGATCGGACGGCCGGGCTTGTCCCCGTGCCAGAACGGCATCCGTCCCTGCTCCCCGGGCGCCGGTGTGACGATCACGCGGTCGCGCGTGATGTCCTCGATGCGCCAGGCGGACGCGCCGAGCACGATCACGTCGCCGCGACGGCTCTCGTACACCATCTCCTCGTCGAGCTCGCCGACCCGAGGGCCGTCGATCAGGAAGACCGCGAACAGGCCGCGATCGGGGATCGTGCCGCCCGATGTGATCGCGATCCGGCCGGCGCCGTCGCGGGCTCTGATGGTGGCGGCGGCCCGGTCCCAGACGACCCGAGGTCGGAGCTCCGCGAACCCGTCGCTCGGGTAACGCCCGGCGAGCATGTCCAGCACGGCGAGGTACACGTCCGTGGACAGCTCGGTGAACGGGGCCGCTCGGCGGATCGTGTCGAGGAGCTCGTCGACACCGCGCTCCTCGACGGCGCACATCGCGACGATCTGCTGTGCCAGGACGTCGAGTGGGTTCCTCAGATACTTCGTGTGCTCGATCTCGCCGGCGAGCATCCGCTCGGCCACCACGGACGCCTCCAGGAGATCGCCCCGGAACTTGGGGAAGATGCGCCCACGCGAGGGCTCACCCACCTGGTGGCCGGCGCGGCCGATCCGCTGCAGCCCGCTCGCGACCGACCCGGGCGACTCCACCTGGATCACCAGATCGACGGCGCCCATGTCGATGCCGAGCTCGAGGGAGGAGGTGGCGACGATCGCGCGCAACCGGCCCTCCTTCAGGGCGTCCTCGACCTGCAGACGTTGCTCCCGAGCGAGCGAGCCGTGGTGGGCGCGCACGAGATCCTCCTCGGCGAGCTCGTTCAGGCTGGCCGCCAGGCGCTCGGCCAACCGTCGCGCGTTCGTGAAGACGATCGTGGACCGGTGCCCGCGGATCAGCTCCAGCAGGGCGGGATGGATCGACGGCCAGATCGAGCGTCCCGGCTGAGGGCGACCGGGACCCTCATCTTCCACGCCGTCGCCGGGCCTGCGATGGCTCATGGGCGCCCGCGCGTCCAGCGAGATGCCACCGCCCATGTCCTCCACGGGCACCACGACCTGGAGCTCCATCGGCTTGCGGTGTCCGGCGTCCACGATCGTCACGGGCCGCTCCTCGCCGTCGAGCGAGCCTCCGAGGAACCGCGCGATCTCCTCGAGCGGCCGTTGCGTGGCGGACAGCCCGATCCGTTGCGGGGGCACGTCGCAGAGCTCCTCGAGCCGCTCCAGGGACAGCGCGAGATGCGAGCCACGCTTCGAGGCCGCCATCGCGTGGATCTCGTCGACGATCACGGTCCGGACGCTCCGGAGCGTCTCGCGAGCCGACGACGTGAGCATCAGGTAGAGCGACTCCGGCGTGGTGATCAAGACGTCGGGCGGGCGTCGTATCAGGCGCTGCCGATCCCGCGCGGGCGTGTCGCCGCTGCGGATCGCGACCACCGGCGCGTGGGCGAGCGGTGCGCCGAGTCGGTCGGCGGCGTGCTGGATCCCGGCGAGCGGGGCGCGGAGGTTCTTCTCGATGTCGACCGCCAGCGCTCGCAGCGGCGACACGTAGAGCACCCGTGTCCTCGCGGAAGGATCCTCGGGCGGCGGCTCGGAGGAGAGCCGATCGATCGCCCACAGGAACGCGGCGAGCGTCTTCCCCGACCCGGTGGGGGCGAGGATCAGCGCGTGATCGCCGGCGGCGATCGCCTTCCACCCGTCGCGCTGGGCGCGCGTGGGCGCCTCGAACGAGGTCCGGAACCAATCGGCGACGGCGGGAGAGAAGACCTCGAGGCCCACGTGCCACAACCTACCGGGTGTTCCCGACATGCGGGAGGGCGCCGGTAGGATGCCCGCGCATGCGTGCCCGCCGTCACTCCTTCTCCCGGTTCTTCCTCGTCGGCCTCAGCATCGTCGGCCTCGGCATCATCGGCCTGTCGCCCGCAGGCGCCCTCGCGCAGGACACACCCGCCCCGGGGATCGCAGCGGAGGATCAGATCGTGTTCAGCGGGACGGTCATCGTGCCGCAGGGAGAACGGGTGGGCGAGGTGGTGGTCTTCTCGGGTCGGGTGGAGGTGCACGGCGTGGTGACCGGCGACGTGGTGGCCCTCGAAGGACCGGTCACCGTCACGGGCCAGGTGAACGGGTCGGTGATCGCCGCCGATGGGGTGATCCGCCTCGCGGAGAGCGCGCGCGTCGGCGGCGACGTCCTGGCCGGCGAGCCGGTCCTGGTCCGGCCGGGCGCGAAGGTCGCGGGCGACACGCGGGGCGAGACGCGATTCTCCTTGGAGGCACCCCTCGCCGTGCTCGGGGAGCTCCTGGGGCCCGTCGCCATCTCGATCTCGGTGCTCATCCTGGGCCTCGTCCTCGTCCTGCTGGCGCCGCGCGGCGCCGACGCGGTCGCGGACGCGCTCGGCGCGGCACCGCTCGCCTCGCTGGGATGGGGGCTCCTCGTGGTCCTCTGCATCCCCGTCACGGCCGTGGCACTCGTGGTCTCGGTGCTCGGCGTGCCGCTCGGCCTCGCGCTGATCCTGTCCCTCGGCCTCTGGTGGTTGGTCGGGCTCACCTGGGCGGCCTGGTGTGCGGGCCGCGCTCTCGTCCACGCCCCGCGCGGCCGCGTGCAGGCGTTCCTCGCCGGCTGGGCGATCCTCGCCGCCGTCGGTCTGGTGCCGATCCTGAACGCGGCGGCCTGGGCGCTCGCGCCGGTCCTGGGTGTGGGGGCGATGCTGGTCGCCGCGTGGCGAGCTCGGGAAGGCCGCCGACACGACGGGCGCCACCGGCGAGGCGGCCTACGAGCGCCCTCGGAGGACGAGGTCGAAGCCGGGATCGCGTGAGGCCAGGATCGCGTGAGAAGGGTTGAGGCGCCTACTTGCCGGGCGCGCCCGGCGCCGCTTCCGCACCCACGATCATGGCGAACGCCTCCTCGTCGGATGCGCCACTCCGGCGGAGCACGATCGCCACGAGTGCCAGAGCGAACAAGGTCAGCAGGAGCACCAGCGTGGACATCGCCGCGATGGACGGCCGGAGGATGCTTCGGAGCGAGCTGAACACGTAGACCGGCCACGGCGAGGCGTCGGCCGTGGAGACGAACGACGAGATGATCGTGTTGTCCAGACTCAAGCTGAAGGCGAGCAGTCCGCCGGCGAGCACCGCGGGCATCATCAGCGGGAGCGTGATCTTGCGGAACGTTTGGGCGGGTGAGGCGTAGAGGTCGGCCGAGGCTTCCTCCAGCGATTCGTCGAGGCCGGCGAGGCGCGCGCGGACGATCAGGGTCACCACCGCGGACGCGAAGATGGCGTGTCCGATGAAGAGCCGGATCAGCCCGAAGTTGAAGAAGAAGTCGGGAGAGAACGGCCCGCCGACGAGATCGTCGAGCTTCACGTACCAGATCAGGAGCGCGATCGCGTCGACGATCTCGGGCGTCACGAGCACGAGAAACACGAGCGCGAGGAAGCCGATCGTCCACTTGCCCGGGCGGCGCGCGAGCGCGATCCCGGCGAGCGTCCCCATGATCGTGGCGATCACCGCGGCTCCGGCGGCGGCCCGGATCGAGGTGAAGATCGCGCCACGGATGGTGGGGTTGTTCAGGGCGTCCGTGTACGGCCTGAATCCGAACTCCTTCCACACCACGAGCGCACGGCCGTCGTTGAACGAGTAGATCACGATCATGACGATCGGCAGGAAGAGGAAGACGAAGACGAGGACACCCCACACGGAGAGGAGCCCGTTCGTGAAGTCCCGCTTCGAACGGAGGACGGTCGTCGTGGCGCTCACGCCGGCTCCACGGCCAGATCGACCCGTCGCGCGCGCCGGATCAGCGCGCGTGCGACCAATCCAAGCACCGCGAAGATCGCCACCGACGCGAGGATCATCACGATGAGGATCACGGCCATCGCCGATCCGAGGGCCCAGTTCTGTGCGGTGTTGAACTGGCTCGCCACGAGCGCGCCCACCATGTTGCCCTTCGCGCCACCGAGCACGGCCGCGGTGATGTAGTCACCCGTGAGGGGGATGAAGACGAGCAGGAGCCCGGCGACGACGCCGGGCATCGACAACGGCAGCGTGACCTGGCGGAACGTCTTCCAGCGGTTCGCACCGAGATCCTTCGATGCCTCACGGAGCGCCGGATCGAGGCGATCCAGCGCGACGAAGAGCGGGAAGATCATCAGGGGGAGGTAGTTGTAGACCACGCCGAGCTGGACGGCCTCGCGCGTGTCGAGGACATCCAGTGGCCCGCCGATCAGGTGGAGGTCCTGGAGGACGTTCGACAACGCTCCGTTCGGTTGGAGCAGGATCAGCCACCCGAGCGTGCGGACGAGGAAGTTCGTCCAGAACGGCACGATCGTCAGGCCGAGCAGCAGCCCTCGCCAGCGTGGCGGCACCTTGACGGCGAGCCAGTACGCGAACGGGAACCCGATGAGCAGGCACAGGATCGTGCCCGTGATGGAGATCCGCAGCGTGCCCGTGAACACGTCGCGGAACGTGGCGGAGAACGATTCGGCGTACCGGTCGAACGACAGCTGATCCGTCGCGATCACCCGGAAGATGTCCGGCTTGTATCCGAACGAGTACCAGACGATCAGCAGTACGGGGATCGCGAAGAACAGCAGGAAGAACAGCCACGCGGGGATGGCGAGGGTGAACCGGGGCGCGCGTCGGCGTGGGCGCCTCGCGCCCGCGCCGACGCTCCCGGTTGCCGCCTCCGCCACCTCGGGATCAGGCTCCCGAGGCGGCCTTGGCCTTGTTCCAGATGTCGACCAGGCGCTGCTGGGCCTCGTTCACGGCTCCCGGGTCCATCGTGGCCACGTCCTCGTCGGAGAAGAAGACCATGTCGAGGAACTCGAGACCCGCGGCTTCAGCCTCTTCCTGCACGCCGACGATCCCGGTGTTGTACCCGTGATAGGCGAGGTCCTTCAGGGAGACCTCGGGGTCGCAGATGAAGTTGATCCAGGCGTGCGCCGCATTCGGGTTCTGCGCGCCCTTGACCATGCACCAGTTGTCCATCCAGAGCTCGGTCACCGGCGCTCCGAGGCCCCACACATACCGGTCGGGGTCGTCGGTCGAGAGCAGACCCTGGCGGGCGTCACCGTTCCACGCGTGGGAGAGCGCGTACTTGCCCTCCGTCAGCGCGATGCCCGGGTACGAGTCGTACGCCTTGATGTGTGGCGCGAACTCGTTCACGATGAACTCCTCGCAGGCGTCGAGCTCGGCCGTGTCCGTCGTCGCCCAGTTCATCCCGTTCGCCCAGAAGAAGATGCCGGCCAGGTTGCCAGGCGTGTCCAGGACGGACGTCTGGCCGCTCGCCTCGCCCTGGGTGACGGCGATGAAGTCGTTCCAGGTCTCGATCGTGGCGGACACCTTCGTCTTGTCGTAGATCCACCCGGTGGAGCCCCAGTCCTTGCAGACCGAGTGCTTGTTCCCCGGGTCCCACGGCTGGTCGCGGTAGATCTCGTCGACGTTCTCGAAGTTCGGGATCAGGTCGAGGTTCAGCTCCTCGAGGAGGTCGAGCTCGACCATCTGCGGGATGTACACACCGGTCGGGATCACGAGGTCGTAGCCGGTGGTCCCGGAGGCCGCCGTGAGCTTGGCGATCGCCTCCTCGTTCGAGGCATACACGTCGATCTTCGTGGTGGCACCGAACTCGTTCTCGAAGTCCTTGAAGACCTCGGGGTCGTCGTACTCCGCCCAGTGGAAGAAATTCAGCCGGTCCTCGATCTCCCCGCCGGCCGACGGGGTTCCGCCGCCGCCCCCGGGCTCCGGCGTGTCCTCGCCGCAGGCCGCGAGCAGCACGCTGCTCGAGAACACCGCCACGGCCGACCCTGCCAGGAAGTGCCGTCGCGTGATCCGCTCCGCGGTCGCCCTCGAGGCGAGGATCCTCACGCCTTCCAACTCATCTGCCATCTGGTGTGCCTCCTATCCGTCGGTTCCGGTCGCGGCCGGGTCCGCCAGGACCACCGCCGCCTGTTGCGCGTCGAACACGTGGACCAGGTCGGGCTCCCACGTGCACCAGACGTCCCCGCCCACCTCGAGCTTCGGGGCCCTCGGTCGGGGGAGCCGGCAGAGGATCTCCTTCTGCCCCTCCGTGAGGACCACGAACTGGATCACGTCACCGAGGTGCGAGATGCCGGCCAGCGTCCCGGGGACCGAGTTCACCGGGTCCGCCGGTTGCTCCTCCCGGAGCTGCACCGCCTCCGGCCGGATCGCGGCCAGGGCGGGCCGACCGTCGACCGCGTCCGGAGACTGGTTCGACGAGCGGATCGTCCATCCAACATGTTCTACGAGACTGCCTTGCTCGCGGGCTGTTCCCTCGAAGAAGTTCTGCTGCCCGATGAACCCGGCCACGAAGGCCGAGGCCGGGAAGTCGTAGATCGTGTCGGGATCGGCGAGCTGCTCCACGTGGCCGTCCAGCATCACGGCGATCCGGTCGGACATCGAGAGGGCTTCGCCCTGGTCGTGGGTCACGAAGATGAAGGTGATGCCGACCTGGGACTGCAGGAGCTTCAGCTCGATCTGCATCTCCTCCCGGAGCTTCCGGTCGAGGGCGCCGAGAGGCTCGTCCAACAGCAGCAGGCTGGGTCGGTTCACGAGCGCGCGCGCGAGCGCCACGCGCTGCTGCTGACCGCCGGAGAGCTGGCGCGGTTTCCGGTTCGCCAGCGGCGACATCTTCACCATCTCGAGCGCCTCACCGACCTTGCTCGCGATCTGGGACTTCTCCTCGTTCTTCTGCCGGAGGCCGTAGGCGACGTTCTCCGCGACGCTCATGTGCGGGAACAGGGCGAAGTGCTGGAAGACGGTGTTCACGTTCCGTTTGTGCGGCGGCGTGCCTTGCACGGCCTGGCCCGAGATGAAGATCTCACCCGCCGTCGGCTCCTCGAAGCCGGCCAGCATCCGCAGGGTCGTGGTCTTCCCGCAGCCCGAGGGCCCCAGGAGGGAGAGGAACTCCGCCGGCTGCACCTGGATGGAGAGGGAATCGACGGCGACGACGTCGGCGAAGCGCTTCGTCACGTCGACCAGCTCGACCGAACCCTCTTCGCTCAGCACGCCTTCCATCACCCCCTCCCGGGTCGGCCCGACCGTGGGAGTCTGACGAACGGTCCCCGTTCGCGCAACCAACGGCTCAGCCGGGAGAGGAGACCACGCGACCGGCGGCGATCGTGTGCTCCACGCGGGCGTCGGCCACGGTGGCGTCGGAGAGGTCGAACAGGTTCCGGTCGAGGACGACCAGGTCGGCCCGGTGCCCCTCTTCGATCGAACCAGCGTCGTCGTCGCTGTTGACGTGGGCGGAACCGCTCGTGAATGCGGCGAGGGCAACGGGGAGGGGCAGGCGCTGATCCGGGAGGAACGGCCGGACCTCCCTCGTGGAGGGGTCGGCCCGGCGGATCGCCACCTCCATCTCCTCGAGCGGGTTCGCCGTCGAGACCGACCAATCGGAGCCGAACGCGAGGCCGGCCCCGGACGCCTGCAGCGCCGCGAACGGGTACTGCAGCGGGGCGCGGTCCGGCCCGAGGAAGGGGATCGTCAGCTCGTCCATCTGCGGGTCGTGCTGGGCCCAGTAGGGCTGGCAGTTCGCGATCACGCCCAGCTGTCGGAACCGGGGGACGTCGTCCGGGTGGATCACCTGCAGGTGGGCGATGTGGTGCCGGGAGTCCCGCGCCCCGTTCGCGGTCCGGGCCGCCTCGCACGCGTCCAGGGCGTTGCGGACCGCACGATCGCCGATCGCGTGCATGTGGACCTGGAAGCCTCGCGCGTCCAGCGCGACCACGGCCTCGGTCAGCTGCTCGCGATCGAGGTACGTGATCCCCGTCCGATCGGTCTCGTGGCCGGCCGCGTCGCAGTAGGGCCGGAGCATCGCCCCCGTGTAGTTCTCGAGCACGCCGTCGCACATGATCTTCACGGAGGTGGGATGGAAGGCTCCGACGGAGCCTCGGTCGCGGCGCGCCACGAGCTCGTCGACCTGCTCGACGCCCCGATGCCGATCCCACCAGAGCGCGCCGACCACGCGAGCGGTGAGCTCGCCACGCTCGGCGAGTGACCGGTACGCCTCCTCGGTGGCCGGCGTGACCCAGGCGTCCTGCCAACCCGTGATGCCGAGGCCGTGGAGGTGTTCCTGTGCGAGGAGGATCGCCCGCTCCCATTCCTCGCGCGGCGGGGGAGCCAGATGGGTGTCCGCGAAGGAGTAGGCCGCGCCCTCGTGCAGGGTGCCCGTGGGCTCTCCCGTCGCAGGGTCACGCTCGATCCGCCCGTCCCACGGGTCGGGGGTGTCGCGCGTGATGTGGCCGACCTCCAGCGCTTTCGAGTTCACCCACGCGCCGTGGACGTCGCGGTTCAGCAGGAAGACCGGCCGGTCGGGGACGATGTCGTCGAGCAGGTCCTTGGTCGGTGTGCCGCCTGGGAAGTGGGACATGAGCCAGCCCCCGCCGAAGATCGACGGCTCGTCCGGGTGCTCCCGGGCGTACGCGGCCACCGCGTCGCGGTACTCGTCCACGCCCGGAAGGTCGTGGAGCGACACGTGCAGGCGGTAGCGGCCGGCGAACGGCGCGTGGAGATGGGAGTCCTGGAACGCCGGGAGCACCATCCGTCCCGGGAGGTGGAGGAGCTCCTTCGCGTTCGGGAACCGCTCCCTCACGTCCGGTTCCATGCCCACCGCGACGATCCGGTCGCCGCGGATCGCCACGGCACCCGCCCAGCGGCGCGCCGCGTCCATCGTGAACACGTCGGCGCCGGTGATCACGAGGTCGGCGGTCCCGGCAGGCTCCGGCATCGGGCGGAGGATAGCCCGAGCGATCATCGCCGCCGGAGCTGCACGGGATCCGCCGTCGTGTAAATGTCACCGGAGCCTTCTGGCCCTGGAAGGGCATGGACGTCATGGTGAGCGCGCGGCGGGACCTGGAGGGGCTCTACCGCGAACACGGCAAGCGCCTCTGGTGGGCACTCGTCGCCTTCAGCGGCGACCGGGAGATCGCGAGCGACGCGGAATCCGAGGCGTTCGCGCAGGCCCTCCGGCGGGGCGACGGCATCAGGGACCCCCTGGCCTGGATCTGGAGGGCGGCGTTCCGGATCGCGGCCGGCGAGCTCCAGGGGCGAGCCAGGCAGGCGCCGCCGCTGACGGAGCCGATGTACGAGCTGCCCGAGCCCGCCGCGGAGGTGACCGCAGCGCTCCGGCAGCTCCCCGCGCAGCAGCGGGCGGCCGTCGTCCTCCACTACTACGCGGACCGACCGATCCGTGAGATCGCCGAGGTGCTCGGCACGTCCACATCGACGGTCGCCGTGCACCTGCACCGCGGCCGCAACCGACTTCGAGACCTCCTGGGAGACGACGATGCCTGATATCCGCGAGCAGCTCCGACGGATCGAGACCAGCGCTCCACCCGACCTGTGGAAGGAGATCGAGATGCGAGCAACGAAGAACCGACCCGAGATCGAGCCGAGCGTCATCGTCTTCCGGCCCCACGGCGCGCAGGTGCGGCGCCGGGTGGCGGCGGGACTCCTGGCCGCGGCGGTCTTCGCACTGACCGCGATCGTCGTGTGGGAGGCGTCCCGGTCGGCTGTCGTCCCGCGGCCGAAGCCGCCGCAGGGCCCGGCCATCCCCGAGGGCTGGGAGAAGTGCACCAATACGCCGCGTGGGTACTCGATCGCCTTCCCGGGCGACTGGTACACGACAGATGTCTTCGACGGCGCACCTGACCCTGCGAACGCCTGCCAGTGGTTCTCCCCGGATCCGTTCGGACCGCAGGGCAACGTCGTGTCCGAGGGCTGGGGATATCCGCTCGAGGTGGCCATCCGGGGATCGTTCGACGACGTGTTGACGCAGGAGACGGATCCCGACGCCGTCGACATCGTGGTCGAGGAGCAGGTCCTGGTCCACGGCCACCGCGCCGTGCGGCTCGAGTTCGAGACGCTCATCGATGTGATCGGTGAGACCGGCCTGCACTACGAGTACCTGATCGAGCTGGACGCGGAGACGACCCTGATCGTCCACACCACGGCGACGCGAGGTGTGGAGGGTGTCTACGCGGACAACAAGGTCGTGGTGGATCGTGCGGTTGACACGCTGCAGTTCCTGGCTGACACCTCGCCTGCCAGCTAGCGGCCACCCCGGAGCTCCGTGAAGGGATATCCTCCCGAGCGTGAGGCCGCCGGACCGGCCGGGCTGCTTCCTCTGCCACCGTCCCACCTTCGACCCCGACAAGCGTGGGGTGCCGTGGGCGCGGGCGGTGGCCGGGGGCGCGCAGGTCCTGGTCTGTCCGGACTGCCAACACGACCGTCCGGACTGGCAGGAGAGCCTGGATCGGTGCGAGGCTTGCGGCTCCACCCGCTTGTCCGTCACCCTGGGAGATGTGGTGTGCCGAGCGTGCGGGCATGCCGATGGTGGTGGTGCGGGCGCTTAGCTCAGCTGGAAGAGCGTCGCCCTTACAAGGCGAAGGTCGGGGGTTCGAGTCCCTCAGCGCCCACCAGTAACGTGCAGACCCGTGAGCCGCGACGAGTCCTGCGGCGTCCGTCGCTCGTATCGTCGACCCCGTGACCGAGGAGGACTTCTGATGCGAAGCGTGACCTATTCGATGGGCATCTCGCTCGACGGCTACATCGTCGGGCCGGACGGCGGCTTCGACTGGACGGAGCCCGACAAGGAAGTCTTTCGCTTCTGGATCGACGAGATACGAGGGGTCGGCGTGCACCTGTTGGGACGACGGCTGTACGAGACGATGCTCTACTGGGAGACCGCCGACCAGGATGCATCGCTGGACGACGCAGAGCTCGAGTGGGCCGCGCTCTGGAAGCCGCTCCCCAAGGTGGTGTTCTCCACCACGCTGTCGGCGGTGCAGGGCAATGCCCGCCTGGCCTCCGGCGGCCTGGCGGAAGAGATCGAGCGGTTGCGAGCCGAGCCGGGGGAGGGCGACATCGCGATCGGCGGCGCGACTCTCGCCGCCGAGGCGGCCGCGTTGGATCTGATCGACGAATACCAGGCGGTGGTCTACCCGGTGCTGGTTGGCGGTGGCACTCACTACTTTCCGCAGCGCGAGCGCAGGGTGGATCTCGAACTCCTCGAGACCCGCACCTTCAGTTCGAACGTCGTCTACCTTCACTACCGCGTGGCACGCTAGCCCCAGCGCCCGGATCGGAGCGGGGGCTGTCGGCAGCCCTCATGCACCACGAGACGCATGTACTTCGAGGTACTCGCAGGTACTCAGACGTACAAGGTTCGCCCTGCTCAAGGCCCTGACCTGCATGACTCGGTCGCCCCACAAGTCGAATGTCGGGGGTTCGAGTCCCTCAGCGCCCACCGATCTGTGCCATGTTCATCGGTAGGAGCAGCCGAGCTCACAGGGGGGCGACGAAGTGGCTGGGCACAAGATCGGCACGCGCGACGAGTGGCAAGCGGCACGCGACGAGCTCGCGACGCTCGAGGTGGAACAGGCCGAGCGGAACGAGGAGCTCAAGAGGAAGCGGCTCGAGCTCCCCTGGGTCCCGGTCATGAAGGAGTACGAGTTCGACACCGCCGAGGGGAAGAAGACCCTCGCAGAGCTGTTCGATGGCCGGTCACAGCTCCTCGCCTACAACATCATGTTCGGACCAGATTTCCAAGCCGGGGCGTGCCCCGGCTGTACCAGCCTCGCGGACGGCTTCGACGGCCAGTTGATCCACCTGAACAAGCGCGACGTCACGTTCCTCTGCTTCTCCCGGGCACCCATCGAGCGCCTCAGCGCGTACAAGAGACGGATGGGCTGGCAGTTCCCCTATGTGTCGACGCACGGGACCGACTTCCCGTTCGATTTCGGGCTCGCGTTGACCGAAGGGCAGGTACAGCAGATCCCCGAGGTGAAGGAGATGATCGACGAGCCGCCGGGCTGGCTCCAGGAATGGTCGGAGCAGGTTGCCGCGGAGCTCAAGGACGGCCTGCGCGAGAACCCGAGCTACATCGCGTTCGTGCGCGAGAACGCGACCACGTACCACACCTACACCGTGATGGCGCCCGATCCATTCGTCGCCCCGTACTTCGAGTTCCTGCTCGAGCGGACGCCGAAGCCGCAGCCGGAGGAGCCGCGCAGCTGGCGCAAGGACGAGTACCCGTTCTGAACGTGGCACGGTCGATCGATCCCCCGGAGCGAGGATCGCCCGCAGGACAGATCCTCGCCGCTCACCGGGGGCCGGCTTCGAGCGAGCCGATGGCCGGGTTACCCTCTGGAAGTGAGCCCAGCCGAGCACCGCCGGTCGCCGATCCGTTCCCTCGTGCGCCGGAGGTCGAGCGGCCGAAGTCACGAGGCCGACCGCGACGACGGTCTGTCGGTGCCCGAGGCAGAGCCGCGGGAAGGCCAGGGCTCGCGGCTCGTCGACAGCGCGATCTACGTTGACGGCGAACGAGTCGCTTCCCCTGCCTCGCTCCCGGAGACGTTCGAGAGCTTGCGCCAACACCCGGACGGGATGGCCTGGATCGGCCTGTACCGACCGGAGGAGCAGGAGGTCCAGTCGCTGGCCTCCGAGTTCCAGCTCCATCCTCTCGCCGTCGAGGACGCGATCAACGCTCATCAGCGGCCGAAGCTCGAGCGTCACGACGACACCCTCTTCGTCGTGCTTCGGCCAGCCCGCTACCTGGACGACATCGAGGAGGTCGAGTTCGGCGAGGTCCACGTGTTCGTCGGTCCTCGCTTCGTCCTGACCGTTCGTCACAGCGAAGCGCCGGAGTTCGGTTCGGTGCGCGACCGACTGGAGCGGGAGGCGGACGTCCTGCGTCGCGGGCCCGAGGCCGTGCTCTACGCGATCCTCGACAAGGTCGTCGACGGCTACTACCCGGTCGTCGCCGGTGTCCATCACGACATCGACGAGATCGAGGTCGAGGTGTTCAGCGGCGATCCGAAGGTGTCCCGCCGCATCTACGAGCTGTCCCGGGAAGTGGCCGACTTCCTTCGCGCCACTCGCCCCTTGATCGACGTCATCACGGCGCTCCGTGGAGGATTCGCGAAGTACGAAGTCGATGAGCGACTCCAGGACCATCTCCGCGATGTCGAGGACCACCTGATCCAGATCATCGAGCGCGTCGACGAGTTCCGGGTGGCCCTTCGCGACATGCTCACGGTGAACGCCACGCTCGTCGCTCAACGGCAGAACGAGGAGATGCGCAATCTGGCAGAAGCTGCGAACTCCCAGAACGAAGAGGTGAAGAAGATCTCCGCGTGGGCAGCGATCCTGTTCGCACCCACCCTCATCGGGACCATCTACGGGATGAACTTCGTTCACGTGCCCGAGCTCGACTGGATCCTCGGCTACCCGTTCGCGCTCCTGCTCATGGCCGTGACGTGCGTCGGCCTCTACGCCTTGTTCAAGCGGAGGCGTTGGCTGTAGGCGTCATACTGACCCGCGTCCAACCGTCGGGCTCGGACCGATAGCTGATCTCGGAAGTGGATCCGAGGCGGATCGAGCATCAGCTCGGCCGCCTGGGTCTCGAGCCGACCCCCTCGGGTTCGGCGATCTATCGGCGCCTGAAGCGCGACGGCCTGATCCGTGTGATAGATCCAGTCGCGGACACCTGAGGACCGTTACGACTCGATGACCTCTCCGCGGGATGCCGAAGGACCCCGCTGAGGCGGGGTCCTTCGGCGTGCGATCCAGTGCGGTTAGTCGTCGTCGTCGTGGTCGTGGTCGTCGTCGTCGTGGTCGTCGTCGTCACTGTCCGACCATCCTCGGTCGATCTCTCCACACGCAACGGGGAGCTCCGCCTCGAGAGGAGCCCCGAGGGCCGTGATCCGGCCGCCGTACATCCCGTCGTCGTTCAGGTCCTCACCGTGTACGACGATGTGGAACTGGCCGAGGCGCCTCGCCACGTCACGCGGGATCGAGATGGTCCGCTTGTAGAAGACCTTGCCATCCTCGTTGGCGACGGGGAATCGATCGAGCGCGAGAGCACTCGCGGGGCTCGTATCGCCCCTCTTCGTGAAGGAGACGAGGATGGGGCCGTAGTCCTCTAGGCCCTCCACGGTCTCGATCAGGCCATCATCCACCAGATCGTTGCGTGCCTCACGCCCCGGGCACATCGCCACCTCTGGATGATCGAGGCCATGGATATGCATCGCATGAGGTAGCGCGTCGAGCCCTCTCGCCCGGAGCCACACCTGCAACCTCGTTCCGTCCAACCGCAGCCTTGAGGAGCCGTGCACGTTGGAGCCGTTATCCGCCCGGGGACGGTGGGGGACCGGGTCGAGCGACGCGTGGAACCGTCTCCCGTCGCGGTCATCATCATCGGCCGAAGCGCCGGCTTGCCCCGCCAACAGGCCTGCCGCAATAAAGGACATCAGGGCGGCGGTGGTTATTGCTCTGCCCCAGCCTTTCCTTGCTCTCGCCTTCGCCAAGAACCTCTCCTTTCACTCGTGCCAGACCCCGACCGGGGTCATGCGGCCTCATGACCTCCTTCGGGGCAAGGTCCGATCTAGACCACTCCTTGCTCAGATCTTCCGAAGAAGGCTTCTCGGAACATGGATCAGGAGGTAGCCCCCAGGGGGTGATTCCGTTCGCCGGTTCGTTCCAGCCCGTCCAGGGATGCCCCGAGCCGTCGCATCGCCAGCCGCGTCCGGGATTTCACTGTCCCCATCGGCAGCGGCAGCCGTTCGGCGATCCGAGCTTGCGACAGTCCCTCGAAGTACATGAGCTCGATGATCTGCCGCTGCTCGGGACTGAGGTCCGCCAGCGCACGGCGAACCGCCTTCCGGTCTTCCGCCAGGCCGATCTCCTCCACAACCAATTCGGCGGGGTCAGCAGGCCCCCTGGCGGTGGAAACCACAGAGGCGGCATCCATGGCCCGCCTGCGTTGTGACTTCTCGTGGCGAACAAGGTCCACGGCTCGGTGGTGCACGGTGGACAGCAACCAGGCTCTGACCGTTCCCCGCTCCGCCCGGTAGTTGTCGGGGTCACGCCAGACGGCCAGGAACGCCTCCTGCACGATCTCCTCTGCGAGGTGGCGATGGCGGAGGATCCCCCAGGCCAGCCCCATCGCGGTCGGAGAGTATCGATCGAACAGTCGGAGGAAGGCGTTGCGGTCCCCTTGTGCGATCCGCTTGATCAATTCATCGTCGACGTCGGCGTCCACCGCCCCCTTCGGGTTAGGCGCCATCATCGGCCCTCTAGACGAGAGGCCAGCTCACCGCTCCCTCGCCCCGGGAAGGAAACGCCGACCGTCATCGAGCATCGAGCAGCGGCATGATCGAGCACCGGACGAACGCGGGTTTCGGTCAGGTCGACGACGACTCCGGCGCCCTCGTGGAGGAGGCAAGCGGGGGAGTTCTTCTCCTCGTCCGCGTCCTCGTCCGCGGTCGCGATGTCGTGTCCGCCGAGGAGCGAGACCATGGCGACCCTGCGAGCCGCATCAGTGATCGATTGCGCTTCGTGACGACGGCTCGGAGATTCGGTCACCTGAGAACCCCATAACAGACCAGTCTTTCTGTTCCGCCTCAGTGCTACCCGACAGAATGGTTTGTCAAACGATATGGTTCAGGAGAATGCTGAGCGATGCCGAAACGTCGACGCCCCCAGCATCCGATGCTCGTCAGAGGATCCTCGACTCCGCGTACGAGCTGTTTTCGCGGCGCGGCATCCGGGCGGTGGGAGTCAATGAGCTGGTCGCTCGTGCTGGCGTCGCGAAGGCGACCTTCTACCATCTCTTCCGGTCCAAGGACGACCTTGTCCTTGCTTTCCTGGAGAAGCGCGAGGAGATCTGGACGAAGGGCTGGGTCGAGACCGAGGCAAGGAAGCGAGCCGTCGCGCCAGAGGAGCAGCTCCTCGGCATCTTCGATCTCTTCGACGAGTGGTTCCAGCGCGACGACTACGAAGGGTGCTCGTTCGTCAACGTCTTGCTGGAATTCGGGGGCCGCAGGCGTCATCCCATAGGAGAGGCGTCTGCCGTCCACCTGGAGAACATCCGCTCGTTCGTTCGCGCGCTCGCCCAGGAAGCAGGCCTCCGCGATCCAGAGTCGTTCGCTCTCTCGTGTCACATCCTGATGAAGGGCTCGATCGTCCAGGCTGGCGAGGGTGATCGGGAAGCGGCGAAGCGAGCGAAGTCGCTCGCTCGACACCTCATCGACGATCACCGCTAGCCGGGGGCACCCTGACGATCGAGGCGGTGCACGTCTAAGCCAGAACACGTCTATCAAGAACCAGAGCGGATCGAGTTGCTTAGCTCGCCGACTGGGCGATAGAGGATGGAATGAAGGGTGCGAGCACTGGCTGTTGCGAGATTCATCGTTCGATCCATCCGCATCGGTTTCTCGCGCGGGCGGGTGGGTACGCCTAGACCAACAGTGACCGTGGGGGACAGATGGAAGGCACGAGCACGAAGGTTCAGGACTCAGCCGAGTCGGTCAAGAAGACGGCCTCGCAAGCGAAGGACGACCTGATGGACCTGACTGAGGTACGGGAAGATATCCCGGCTCCGATGCGCGTTGTCAAGAACCTTGGCATCACCGCTGGGATGGCGTACATAGCAGCGGGTGCTTCGATCTTCTTGAGTCTCGCGATGTGGTTCTTCCGCCGAAGCGGGGATCGGGAGACGGCCGAGCGGCTGGCGATCTTCGTTGGTCTGTGGCCGCCGACATTCGTGGCGCTCGGGAAGGCGCTGGAAGGCTACGAGCACAGAGGTCGCTAGAAGCCGACAGACACGGTTCCAGCCTGGACGCTCTGACTCTCGTTCTTCCCAGGGGTCTCCTCTGGCGAGCGAGCCGACCCGTCGGAGGGCTCGCGCGTCATACTGACCCGCGTGTCACCGTCGGGGCCGGACCGGGAGCTGATCGCCGAAGAGGATCGGCTCTGGACGGAGCTCCACGATCTCGTCGACTCGATGCCCACGGACACGGTCGAGGAACCCGGCTATTTCCCCGAAGGGTGGTCCGCCAAGGATCTCGTCGCGCACATCGGGAGCTGGCTCGCCGAAGCCGGAGTCGTCCTGGAGCGTCTCCGATCCGGCACCTATCGGCTCGAGGAGATCGACATCGACGCCATGAATGGGCAGTTCTACGCCTCGATGCGCGATGTCGCGTTCCGCGACGTACGGGCACAAGCGTTCACCGCCCGCAACCGGATGCTACGTGCTTGGCGCTCGCTCCCGGTGGCATCGGCCGAAGCCGATCGCTGGATCCGGAAGTCGGGCCCCGAACATTACGCGGAGCACATCCCACGACTCCGGGAATGGGTGGGGGAGATCGGCCGGGAGGACCCCGGGCGTGGAGGAACCGCCACCGACCGTCGTTCCTGAGGCAGCTCTTCCGAAACGATCTCGCCAGGTGTGAGGTGGATCACTGCGCGGTGACGGATCTCCCCATACCGTCGAACATATGTACGAGTCACTCGCCAGCACGGATCTGGACGACGACGGATTGATCGGCGTCGCCGATGCGCTGAACCGCCACATCGCTTCGGCGCAGGTGGCGCTGCTCGGTGTCATCGCTGAGGTCGATCGACGGCGTGCATGGCAGGACTCGGGCGCCCGAGACTTGGCGCATTGGCTCTCCATCCGTTACGGCATGTCCTGGTGGAAGGCGGATCGGTGGATCAAGGCGGCGTCGGCCCTCCACGACCTCCCGGGCATCACGGGCGCGCTCGAGACCGGCGTTCTCGGCATCGACAAGGTGGTCGAGCTGTGCCGGTTCGCCACGCCCGAGAACGAGGGTGAGCTCGTCGGCTGGGCGAGTGAGGCCACGTGCGCCACGATCCGCCGTCGCGCGGACCTCGAGGTGCGGGCTGCGCAGGACGAGACCAAGGAGATCGAGCGGAACCGATCCCTGCGGTATTGGTACGAGGACGGCGGACGTCGGTTCGGCCTCGAGGCGCGGATGCCGTCCGCGCAGGGTGCCATCGTCGCGAAGGCGCTCGAGAGGGTCGTCGATCAGGTCCCGCGCATGCCGGCCGAAGTCGAAGGGACCTTCATCGAAGCACGTCGCGCCGACGCCCTCGTCGCGTTGTGCTCCCAACGCATCGCGGCCGACGCCGACGCCGACCGGGCGACGGTGGTGGTCCACGCGTCCCTCGACGCCCTGGCGGGACGACGCAACGCGGAGACCGATCACGGAGCGGTCCTGCCACCCGAGGCCCTCCAGCGTCTCGCGTGCGACGCTCGGGTCCAGGTCGTTGCCGAGAACGACGCCGGTGACGCGATCTCGTTGGGCCGCACGAGACGAGAGCCATCCGCCTCGATGATCCGGCAGCTTCGCCATCGCGACAGAGGGTGCCGGTTCCCCGGATGCGGCTCCGCCGTCTTCGCCAACGCGCACCACATCGTCTGGTGGTCACGGGGAGGCGCCACCGACCTCAGCAACCTGCTGCTCATCTGTGGGTTCCATCACCGGCTCCTCCACGAGCACGGATGGACGGTCGAACGCGCCGACGATGGGCGGGTTCGATGGTTCCGGGCCGACGGCTCCCGCTACCGGGGTGGTCCCGAGCGAGCGACGACGCACCCGCATGACGACGAGTTCCTCGACACCGGCTGAGCCCCGTGGGTTACCCCGGGGCATCGAGGGGTAAGGCCGAACCGACGCCGAAGGAGGGAGCTGTCATGGCGAGAACCCGATTCGAAGTCGTTCCCGAGGGCGATCAGTGGATCGTGCGGGAGGGCAAGAAAGCGACGCCGCCCCTGGATACGAGAGACCTGGCCGTGAGCGCCGCGACCCGACGAGCACAGGAGTCGGCACCGTCCGAAGTCGTCATCGTCCACGAGGACGGCAGCGTGGAGGAAGCCCGGACGTTCGGCGACGCCGACGCATCCTGAAGCGTCATCGGACATCGTTCCGCCCGCATGGGCGGAGGCCTCTTCCGTGAGGTAGTAGTTCTGAGTGAGCACGCCCACGGATCCGGCGGCTCTGCCATTCGTGGGAGAGCAGGCACCGCGGGCTCGCGGCTGGATCCATCGGGTGTCGTTCCTCGTGGCGGTACCGGCCGGTCTCGTCCTGCTGGTGCTGGCACCGTCGGCAGCCGCTCGCGTCGCGGTCGCCATCTACGCTGCGAGTCTCGTCACCGTCTTCTGGGTCAGCTCGACGTACCACCTCGGCGTGTGGTCCGCGGAGGACTTCACCCGATGGCAGCGGCGGGATCACGCGGCCATCTTCTTGCTGATCGCGGGGTCCTACACGCCGTACTGCGTGCTCGGGCTGGATGGATCCTGGAGGGTGTGGATGCTCGTTGCGGTCTGGGTCGGTGCCGGGCTCGGGGTCCTCATGAAGTTGTACCGAGTCGATCTGCACGTGCTTTCTGGGTTCATGTACCTGGGTCTCGGGTGGGCGGCGGTGATCGTGTTCCCTCAGTTCGTCCGGACGTTGGGACCCGCTCCGGTCATCCTGACCGTGGTGGGCGGACTCCTCTACTCCCTCGGAGCGCTCGTTCTGGCGATGCACAGACCGAAATTGTTCCCACGCACGTTCGGGTACCACGAGGTCTGGCACACGGCGACCGCTGCCGCCGCGGCGTGTCACTACACCGCGGTGCTCCTGATGGTGATCGGGGCGTGAAGCCGGATCGAGGGGAGCGTCAGCCGATCGACTCGGAGAGGTTCTCAGCCGATTCCTGCGAGATCCCGAGCCGCTCGGCGAGGTCGGGGGTCTTCTGGTCGAGCAATCTGCGGATCGATTCCTTCGACAACCCGAGCTCGTTCCGGAGCTCCTCCGCGCTGAGTCCCGCCTTGCTGGCCAGATCGAGTTGCTCCTCGATCATCTTCTGGCGTCGCTCGGCGACCTCCTCGAGGAGAACGAGCTTCTCGATCTCTTCACGGAGCAAGGCGATGTCCATCGAGGAGCCTTCCACGGATCAGCTCGACTCGTACTTGAACGAGATGTTCACGCGGGCGCGGTAGCTGGTGACCTTGCCGTTCTCGATCGTGACATCGAACTTCACGACCTCGCCGACGCGCAGATCCCGCAGGGTAGCGGCAGCCGTCTCGACCGCGTTCTTCGCGGCTTCCTCCCACGACGTGGAGCTCGTCCCGATGACCTCGGTGACCCTGTAGACGCTGTCGGTCATGCTCTCCTCCTCTGCACGGCTCTGCACCCTCGGGCATCCGATCCTCTGGCGAGGCCCGCACAGGCTATCGTGCCTGCGTGATCCGTGCGCTGCCGCTGGTCCTGCTCGTGCTTCTGGTCGTGGCGCTCGCGAGGTGGGTCCTCTGCTGGTCGAAGGCGGCGGCTGCATGGCGCCCCGCCCGACGAGGCACCTCCAGGATGGGCGGCTACGAGTTCGACAGCAGGATCGAGGGGCTGAAGCGGCGCCGCCGGAGCTCACCGGACCCCTTCGAGCGGCATGGGGGACCAGATCCGGGGCCAGATACGGGGCCAGATACGGGGATGGGGGAGTTCCTGAACGCCCACTCCGGAGTCGAGGCCTACGTCGAGCCCGAGACCGTGGTCAGTCCGCGATCGGTCGTGCTGGTGGACGCCGCGGGCGAGTGGCGGCGGTTCCCGCTGCGTGACGACTCCGTCCTCCGGCGCGTGGCCGGGGAGCGCGGGATGCCGATCTTCGATGCCTCTCGCACGGGGTACCCGTCGCGGATGCGACGCGGTCCGGGGGCGGCGACCTAGCGACGCAGCTCGAACCAGGCGACCCGATGGAGCCGTCCTCGGATCCGGAGGAGCGCCTGACCGAGGAAGAGCTCGTCGTCGATCCGGACGAGCTCGTCGAGGATGTCTCGCACGATCCACGGGCTCTGTGGATGCTCGTAGTCGATCTTGAGGACGTCGGCACCACCGGGGGTGTGGATGCTGGGGCCGTCCCACGTAGTGAAGGGGAAGGTGGCGTAGCGGCGGTCGCCGAGCGGCCAATCGAGGTCATAGCCCGGCCACAGGGTCCGCTGGACCGCGCGGAAGGACGTCGAGAACGCGTTGCGTCCCTCCTTGGCGTCGGGGTCGAACGTCTTCCCCTTCCACGGCATCCAGACACGCGCGAGTCCGACCGTGATCACGTCCACGCCGTAGCCGACGGTGGTCGTGAGGACGCGGCCCGGCATCAGGCCGTCGAGCGGCTCCGGGGTCTCCCCGTTCCGGAAGCACGTCTCCAATGCGGCGAGCGCCGCCGGTCGGTCGTGCGGCAGGTCTGCGAGAGCTCGGAGGTACCGGAGCGTGAGCTCGGAGGGCATGGATCGAGTATCGCACGGTCCTCGGCGAACCCTTCCGCCGTACCCTTCGTACTGTGAGGGTGCGTCGCGCGCTCGGACTGATCGGAGTGGCGGCGCTGACCGTCGCCTGCACGCAAGGGAGATCGGCGCAGCCGTCGGGGACGCCCGAGCCCAGTCGCTCGCCAGCTGTCACTCCCGACCCGGGACCGATCCGGGCAGAGCGCTTGCTGGTGCTGACGGACGACGGCAACGTGGTCGTCGTCCGCGCGGACGGCGGGGACCCGCGTCGCCTGACGGAGTCCGCCTCGGATGGGGCGAACGTCGAGGTACGACATCCGGTCTGGTCGCCCGACGGACGATCTGTCGCATGGGCCGAGCTCGAGATCGGGGATCAGGGGGCACGCCCGCGCATCGTCAGCATCGAACCCGACGGGTCGCGGCGCACCGAGTTCCCCGTGGACACCGGGGCGTTCTTCCTGCAATGGGATCCGACGTCGTCTCGGATCGCCTACCTCGGGAACTTCCAGGGCAGCGTGGGGATGGGCGTCGCGGGACGCGCCCCGATCGGGGACCCCGTCGCGACGACGCTGGGGGTCGGGCGACCCTTCTATCTGTCCTGGGCTCCGGGCGGCCTGGAGCTGCTCGTGCACGTCGGTGACGCGACGCTCGGGCGATTGGATCTCGAAGGGGAGCTGCGCGACCTCGGCGATGCGCCGGGCATCTTCCAGGCTCCGGTCTGGCTCGCAGACGGGCGGATGTTCTACGCCACCGCCGAGCGGGATCGCCAAACGCTCGTGGTGCGGGACGGGGACCGACTCCGAGAGCTGGTCGAGTTCGATGGCGCGATCGAGTTCGTGGTGGATCCCCGCGGCGAGCGGATCGCGTACCGCGTGGACGACGGCACCGGACCGGGCGGGGTGGAGGTGGTCGATACGACGACGGCGCATTCGCAGATCGTCTCCGCGTCGCCGACGTTCGCGTTCCAGTGGAGCCCCGATGGTGAGCAGCTCCTGCTGCTGACGCCGGACGAAGACGGAGAGACCGACGCACACCGATGGCTGGTGTGGGACGGGGACGGGGACGTGGCGCGGCCGGTCGGCCTGCCGTTCGTGCCGAGCCCGTCCTTCCTGCGGGACTACGTCCCGTTCTACGGACAGTTCGCGCAAGCGATGACGCCGTGGTCCCCGGACGGCGGTGCGTTCGCGTTCGCGGGGTTGATCGGCGATCGGGCCGGGGTCTGGGTGCAGGATCTACGCGCCGCCGACCCCACGTTCGTGCTGGAAGGCGGCTCCGTGGTGGCGTGGTCGCCGACCCCGACGTGCCGCCCGTCCGTAGACTGCGCGTCCGTGTTGAGCGAGACGACCGTGTTCGACGCCGCCGGGGGCATGCCGTTCTTCGAACAGCTCGTGGCGCGGTTCTACGAAGGCGTCGCGGGCGATCCCGTGCTGCGGCCCCTGTATCCGGACGATCTGGCGCCGGCCACCCGGCACCTGACGCTCTTCCTCGCGCAGTACTGGGGCGGGCCTACGACGTACGACGAGGAGCGCGGCCACCCTCGGTTGCGCATGCGGCACGCCCCCTTCGCGGTGGGCCCCGCCGAACGGGATCGCTGGTTGGTGCACATGCGGGCGGCCGTCGCGACGATGGCGCCACCGGAGCCGATCGAGCGGGCGCTGGTGGACTACTTCGAGATGGCGGCCGAGGCGATGCGGAACCGGGACTGAGCGTTCAGGCGAGCAGATAGCGCCGCGACAACCGCACCTCGGTCACGGGATCGGTCCGCAGCACCCGCCCGTCGAGTGTCACCGTTCCGTCCGCTGTCGAGACCTCGATCGGGGGGACGGCCCGGTTCCTCGCGAGGTCGTCGCGGCGGATCGAGCGGGTCCCGCTGACGGCCGCGAGCCGCCGGCGCGTACCGAGTGTCCGGGCGATCCCCGCGTCGATCGCGGCCGCCGAGACGAACGTGGTGGAGACCCGCGCCGGCGCCAGCCCCGTGCCACCCCAATCGGGTCCGTACCGCGTGGGTTCCGAACCGTGCACGCTCGCGTTGCCCTCGCCGATCGCGGTCCACGCGACGACCCCTCCTTTGAACACCATCACCGGCTTAACCCCGAAGTGTGACGCCTCCCACAGGACCAGGTCGGCGAGCCGTCCGGAGGAGAGGGAGCCGACTTCGTCCGAGATGCCGTGCACGCGGGCAGGCTCCTCGGTGATCTTCGCCAGGTAGCGCAGGACACGGTCGTTGTCATCCCGCTCGTCCCCGTCCTCCTTCGGGATCGCCGCCACCTTCATCGCATGCGCGAGCTGGAACGTCCGCCTGACGGTCTCGCCGATCCGACCCATCCCCTGCGAGTCCGAGTTCACGATCGAGATCGCGCCGAGGTCGTGCAGCGGTCCCTCGGCCTCCATCGTCGCGGGATGGACGAGCTCGCGAGCCGCCACCACGTCCTCGGGGAGCGCGGGATTGCCCTCGTGCACGATGAGCTTCATGTCCTGCTGCTCGGCCGCGGTCGCGGCGCCGTAGGGGATCGTCGGTGTGGTCGACGAGCAGAAGACGTTCGGCTCGCGGACGATCCCGATCAGGTCCGGGATGTGGCCCCCACCGGAGCCCTCGACGTGGTACGCGTGGATCGCACGACCGGCGATCGCGTCCACCGTGTCCGCGAGCTCGCACGACTCATTGAGCCCGTCCGTGTGCAGGCAGACCTGAACGTCGTGCGCGTCCGCGACCCGGAGCACCTCGTCGATCACCTCGGGGTAGGCGCCCCAGTCCTCGTGGATCTTGAGTCCGACGGCGCCCGCTTCGATCGCCACCTCGAGCTGCCCGGGGACCCCGGTCCGGGCCGACGGCTGGAGCCCGATGTTCACGGGGAGGAGCTCGAAGGCCTCCAGGGTGCGGCGCATCCGCCATGGAGGTTCCTCGAACCCCGCGGTGATGAGCGTGGTGACGCCGGCCGAGAGCGCGACCGGGACGAGCCTAGGGGAGAGCAGGTGCACGTGTGAGTCGACGGCGCCGGGCGTGGCGATCAGACCGTGGCAGGGAACCGGCCATGTGTTCGGCCCGATCGTGAGATCGACCCCGTCCGTGATGTCCGGGTTGCCCGCCCTCCCGATCCCGGCGATCCGGCCGTCCTTGATGCCGATGTCCGCCTTCAGGACACCGAGGAGTGGATCGAGCACGATCGCGCTCGCGATGATCGTGTCGAGCTCGCTCTCGGTGGTCGCGCGGTCGTGCTGGACCATCCCCGAGCGCCAGTTCTTGGCGTACCCCCAGAGCGCCTGGTCGGCCGGATCCGTGAGGTCACGCTCGATCCGGATCCAGAGGTCGGTGTCGCCCAGCCGGATGCGATCGCCGGCGGTCGGACCGTGGCGTGTCGCATGCTCGGCGCGCGAGTACCGCTCAGGCACCCGGCGGAGGCCCCGTCCCTCCGTAGCGCACGAGTTCCACCTCGTGCGTCTCGCCCGGCGCCCACCGCAAGGAGTCGCCCGCGGGCAGGTCGAGCCGGAATCCGTCGGCCGCCTCGCGATCGAACGTGAGGTGCTCGTTCGAGCGCCAGAACGGGAAGTGCGAGGACACACGGATCGGGTGCTGGCCGCGGTTCGTCACGGTCAGATGGATCCGCTCCCGGCCGGCGCCGAGCTCGACGTCGCCGTCGGCGAACCGGATCGCACCGGGTCCGTCGGACCCCGCGGGGCCGAACGGCTCACGGATCACGAACAGCCGTGTGCCCTCCTCGAGCAGGACCTCCACGCGGATCTCCTGCACGATCGCGGCGATGCCCTCCATCACCTGCTCGTGCGTGACAGCGTCCCGGCCGGCGGCGAAGACCTCGTCGAACGAGCTCCCGCCGCGGCCCGCCGCGTGCATCTCGTCGCACACCAGCGCGATCGCCTCGGGCGCGTTCAACCGCAGGCCCTTCGCGAGCGTCGAACGAGCCAGCTGGGCGACGGTGAAGACCCGCAGACGCTCCTCCTCGGTGGGGGTCAGTTGCATCCGCTCCTGTTCCTCCTGTGGCTCGCTCCCGTGGCTTCGGCGAGCGTACCCTCGGTCGCGATGACACGCCCTCCCGACGAGCGGCCGCTCGAGCCGGCGCCGAGGACACCCACGTTCCGTGAGGCATCCCGCTTCTGGATCTGGCTCGGATTCGTGAACTTCGGCGGTCCCGCCGGGCAGATCGCCCTGATGCACCAGGAGCTCGTGGAGCGACGGCGGTGGATCGACGAGGGCCGATACCTCCACGCGCTCAGCTTCTGCATGCTCCTTCCGGGTCCGGAGGCGATGCAGCTCGCGACGTACGTCGGCTGGCTGCTCCACCGCGTGCGCGGTGGCCTGGTCGCGGGGATCGCGTTCGTGCTGCCGAGCTTCTTCCTGCTCCTCGGGCTGTCCTGGCTCTTCGTGACCCACGGCGACCTCCGATGGGTGGCCGGCGCGTTCGCCGGGCTCGCGGCGGCCGTCGTGGCGATCGTGGCGCACGCGATGGTCCGGCTCGGCCGCACCACGCTGGCGAACGAGCTGATGTCCGCCGTGGCGGCGGGCTCCTTCCTGGCGATCTTCGTGTTCCACGTCCCCTTCCCGATCGTGATCGCGGCCGCCATCGTCGTCGGGCTCGTCGGCGGCCGGATCCGGCCGGTGCTCTTCGAGGTGGGGGCGGGCAAGGAGCTCGAGGAGCGGGCCTCGGCATCGGTGGTCGGGCAGCTCGACATCCCGGCCCCCACGTGGCGACGAAGCTTGACGGTGCTCGCCATCGGTGTATCCGCATGGTTGGCGCCGATCGCGTTCGTCGCGATCTGGCGTCAAGAGGCAGGAACGCTCACCGATATGGGGTGGTTCTTCTCGAAAGCCGCGCTCCTCACGTTCGGCGGTGCCTACGCGGTGCTGGCGTACGTGGATCAGGCGGCGGTCGGGACGTTCGGCTGGCTCCGGCCCGGTCAGATGGCGGTCGGGCTCGGTCTCGCCGAGTCCACGCCCGGTCCCCTGATCATGGTCGTCGAGTTCGTGGGGTTCGTTGGGGCGTATACGCATCCTGGGGGGCTGCCGCCGTTGCTCGCCGGCTTGCTCGGAGCGACGGTCGCCGTATGGGCGACGTTCGCGCCGTGCTTCCTGTGGGTGTTCCTCGGCGCGCCGTCGATCGAGCGCATCCGGGGCGACGTGCGGCTCGCCTCGGCCCTGCAGACCGTGATGGCGGCGGTCGTCGGCGTGATCGCGAACCTGGCGCTCACGTTCGCGATCGTGACGATGTTCCGAGCGGTGCGAACGGTAGCGGTCCCCGGCGGCGAGGTGATCGTCCCGGTCTGGAGCGAGATCGACCCGTTCGCCGTCGCGGTTGCCGTCGTCGCGTTCGTGGGCCTCTGGCGGCTGCGGTGGCGCGTCGTGCCCGTGATCGTCGCGAGCGCCGCGGCGGGCCTCGTTGTCAAGGGGCTGCTGTAGGCGAGCGCTCGCGCCGCGCCAGGATCGCGGCGCCGGCCACGGCGACGGCCGCGAAGCAGAACCACTGGATGGCGTACGAGAGATGTGGCCCCTCGGACAGCTCGGGAAGCGGGACAGGCACCGGGAGCTCCGCGTTAGGTGGGTCCTGGGCTCGGAGCTGGATCGCGAACGGGGCCAGATCGAAGGGGAGTCGGTCGCCGATCCCCGAGATGTCGAGCGTTCGAACGATGCCGTCGCGGTCGGGCCGGCTCTGGCCTCGGCTCTCCGGTGCGATGAGCCAACCCTCGACGACCACATGCCGAACGGACGGTGCAGCCTCGAGGACGGGAGCGCGGTCGAGTGAGAACGGGACCCAGCCCCGAAGGACGAGCACGCCGGAGCCGTCGTCGAGCGCCAGCGGCGTGACGACGAAGTGCCCTGGCTCTCCGTCGAGGGACCGTCCGTACAGGAGCACCTCGCCCTCGACGTCGTACGTACCCTCGACGACGACCGAGCGGAAGGCCGACAGTGCCCCGAAGTCGTCCACGGTTCGGACGGTGGTGGGGGACGCAGATCGGGCCATCCGGATCTCGGCGTTCAGCGCGCGACGGTCTGCGAGGCGCTGGAGCTGCCAGAAGCCGAGGGCGATGCAGACCACCGCTACGATCGTGGCGACCGCGAGGATCTTCACGCGACGCCGGCGGGACCGATCCATCTGGGTCGGGCGCTAGGGGCCCTTCGCCTCCTGGATCACGTTCCCCCCGTCGACCACGACGGTCTGGCCAGTGACGTATCGTGCCCGATCCGACGCGAGGAACGCGATCACCTCGCCGATCTCCTCGGCGGTCCCGGATCGTCCGATCGGGGTGTGGTGACCGATCTCGTGCTCTTCGGGGGTCTGCGAGCCCGTCGCGACGAAGCCGGGCTGCACGCTGTTCACCGTGACCCCGCGCGACGCGACCTCGATGGCGAGACCTCGCATCAACCCGTCCATGCCGGCCTTGGCCGCGGAGTAGGCCGTCAGGCCCGGGTACGTGACGAGCGGCCCCGTCACGGACGAGACCATGACGATCCGTCCCCAACCTCGCTCGACCATGCCGGGGAGGATCCGCTTCGTCACGTTGTAGGCGGTATCGAGGTTCATCGCGAGGTCGCGATCCCACGCGGCATCGTCGCTGTCGAGGAAGGCTCCGTCCGATGTCGCCTCCGTCGAGACCGACACCATGCCGGCGTTGTTCACCAGGATGTCGATGCGACCGGATCGATCGGTGACGTCGTCGACCATCTGCCGCACCTGTGCGCGATCCGTGAGGTCGGCGACGTACCCGTCCGCTTCGGCGCCGGCTCCCCGGAGCTCGGCCGCACGATCGTGGATCCGGTCCGTCGTGGACGCGATCGCCAGCGCCGCACCTTCGCGGGCGAGGATCGTCGCGGTGGCGAAGCCGATCCCTGTGGGACTCCCCGCACCGGTCACGAGGGCTACCCGTCCGTCTGCTTCTCCACGCACGACCCGAGCGTATCGGCTGTTCACGGTGCGAACCGAGGGCATCGGCTAGGCTTCCCCGCTCATGGACCCCGCCCGCCCGTTGCTCGAGATCCAGGAGCACGACACCGCGATCGACCGCCTGCAGGCGCGGATCGCGGCCCTCGAGGCCGGCGGGGACGTCGCCACCGCGCTCGCCGAAGCGAACGAGGCCGAGCGCGTGATGGGGGAGCTCCGATTGAAGCTCGACGAGCTCTCCCGTGATCAGCAGCGCTTCGAGCACGAGATCGACTCGATGTCGCAGAAGGCGGCCGCCGAGGAGCGACGGATGTACGACGGCTCGGTCGCGAACGCGCGGGAGCTCGACTCCATCCGCCACGAGGTGGACAACCTCAAGAAGCGCCGGAGCGATCGGGAGGACGAGCTGCTCGGGCTGATGGAGGTGCGGGAGGAGCTCGAGACCCAGGAGCGCGAGGCGGACACTCGATCCACGGCGCTGCGGGCGCGGGTGGATGAGGTCGGAGGCGTCGCTGCCGAGGAGCTCGGGACGCTCACGGACGAGGTGAAGGAACGGACCGAGAAGCGCGCTGCTCTCGCGGAGGCGGTCGACGCCGAGTACCTGGAGCTGTACGAGGACCTCCGGCCCCAGAAGAAGGGGGTCGCCGCGGTCGAGCTCGTCGACGGCGTGTGCCTCGGATGCCACGAGCAGCTGTCGTCCGTGTACCGCGACCGGCTCAAGCGCGTCGAGGGCCCGAAGAGGTGCGAGCACTGCCGGCGGATCCTGGTCATCTGATCGTCGCCTGCGACGGGGCCTCGCGCGGGAACCCCGGGCCCGCAGGCATCGGCGCGCAGGTCACCGACGAGAGCGGCGCCATCCTCGGAGAGATCGCGGAGGGGATCGGCGAGACGACGAACAACGTCGCGGAGTACACGGCGGTGATCGAGGGCCTTTCGCTCGCGCAGGAGCTCGGGGCGAGGACGGTCACGCTCCGATCGGACAGCCTGCTCCTGATCAACCAGCTCACCGGGCGGTACCGGGTGAAGAGCGAGCACCTTCAGCCGCTCCACCGCCGCGCGCGGAGCCTCGCGGCCGGGTTCGATCGCATCGCGTTCGAACACGTGCCGCGCGAGCAGAACACAGCGGCCGACACCCTCGCGAACCTCGGCGTCGATCGGTGGCTCGCGGGGGAGCGCTAGCGGTACGCTGACCACGGAGGAGCCGGCCGGGCGGCCGCGGCCGCGCATCGCGCGGTCGAGGAAAGTCCGGACTCCGCAGGGCAGGGTGCTGGGGAGACCCAGGCGGGGGTGACCTCGCGAAGGCGCAGCAGAAAGCAGACCGCCCCGCAAGGGGTAAGGGTGAAACGGTGCGGTAAGAGCGCACCAGCGGCGCGGGTGACCGCGCCGGCTCGGCAAGCCCCACCCGGAGCAAGGCCAAGCAGGCAGCGTTCGAGGGCGGCCCGCCCGAGCTGCCGGGTAGGCCGCACGGCGCGGGTGACCGCGACGCGGCGGCGCGGCGGGGAGACCCGCCTGCGCGCCGAGAGAGATGGCCGCCGCCGGGACCTCGGTCCCGGGCACAGGATCCGGCTTACAGGCTGGCTCCTCCATCACATCGGGGCTACGTTCGCTCGTTCCTCGCTCACTGCTTGAGCCCCGAAACCCTTCTCCCGACCGGGGCTACGTTCGCTCCTTCGTCGGTCACTGCTTGAGCCCCGAAACCTTCTCATCGGTCGTGTAGCGTCCTTGCGATGGATATCGAGAAGCTCCGACGGATCCCGCTGTTCGCGGACCTGCGCGATCGCGCGCTGGAGCGGATCGCGGAGCTCTCGACCGAGTTCGAGGAGCCCGCCGGATGGGTCCTCGTCGAGGTGGGTCAGCCCGGCTCGGGCATGTTCGTCCTCGAGGAGGGAACCGTGGAGGTCCAAACCCCCGACGGCCGGTCCTGGGAGCTCGGAACGGGGGAGTTCTTCGGAGAACTCGCGCTGCTCACCGACGATCCGCGGAAAGCTCGCGTCAGGTCGACGACGCCGGTGCGGTGCCTCGCGATCTCCAGGAGCGACTTCCAGGAACTCCTCAAGGAGGAGCCCGAGATCGCCCTGGCGATGCTGCCGAAACTCGCCGAGCGAGTCGATGCTCCCCACTGAGCGGCCCTAGGCAGAATCGAACATACGTTCTATCCTTCCAGGTCCATGGATCAGCTCTTCGAGATCGACCGGAAGACGTTCGACACGCCCGAGTTCCGCGCCATCACGTTCATCGAATCCGAGGCGAAGTCGATCCTCAACCGCGTGCCGGGCGGCGCCCTGCCCTTCGACTGGACGATCAACCCGTATCGGGGATGTTCGCATGCATGCGTCTATTGCTTCGCCAGACCGACCCACGCGTACCTCGACATGGACGCCGGCCGTGATTTCGAGTCGAAGATCGTCGTGAAGGTGAACGCACCCGACGTGTTGCGTCGCGAGCTCGCCGCGAAGCGATGGAAGGGGGACCACATCGCGATGGGCACGAACACCGACCCGTATCAGCGCGCGGAAGGCAAGTACCGGCTGATGCGCGGGATCCTCGAGGCGCTCGTCGACTATCGCAACCCGTTCTCGATCCTGACGAAGGGCACGCTGATCCTTCGCGACGTCGACCTGCTGCAGCGAGCGGCCGAGGTCACCACGGTCTCGGCAGCGTTCTCGATCGGCACGCTGGACGAGACGGTTTGGCGTGAGACAGAGCCCGGCACGCCCCATCCGAAAGCGCGGATCGACGCGATCCGGACGCTCACCGCGGCGGGTATCCCCACCGGGGTCCTGATGGCGCCGATCTTGCCGGGCATCTCGGATCGCCCTGAGCAGCTCCGCGAGCTCGTCGAGGCCGCGATCGACGCTGGCGCCACGCATGTCTCACCGATCATGTTGCACTTGCGCCCCGGCGTCCGCGAGGAGTTCCTCCCGTGGCTGGAGGACGCGCATCCGGATCTCGTGCCGCGCTATCTCGAGCTGTACCGGCAGCCGTACGGGCCGAAGGCTCTCCGCCAAGGTCTCGGTCGCCAGGTGTCGTCGATGGTGTCCGCTGCGGGTGGGATCCGGCGGACGGTCGAGCCGGCGCGACGCTTCTTCCGACGTGACCGCACTCAACCTCGCGAGCGCGGATCCGAGCAGCTCCGTCTTCTCTGAAACGTGGGATCAGGAGCCCGGGGCCACCTGGACGCGGATCTCGCCGACCACGTCACCGAGTCCCGGGAACGTCTCCGTGAACGTGCAAGGGACGAGTCGACCTCGATCGATGCCTGGGGCCAGGCTGAACTCGAGCACCTGCCCGGTCTCGAGGACCGTGATCCGGCTGTCCCGGATCACCAGCACGGTCGACGCGTCGACCACATGGAGCGTCAGACCCGCGCTTCGGAGCACAGCGGTGATCGTGATGTCGCCCACGGGCGCGCCGCAGTGCAGATCGGTGGTGTCGGTATTCCTATTGACAGGATCGGCACCGGCAGGAGCAGCCAGAACCAGTGCCAGCCACAAGATGGACAGGATCGTCAGGGACCGTCGCATCGCGTCCTCCCTCTGTCGAGAAGCGAACATGGTTACGGTAGTCGTCGTACGTCAACGGCGCCAGTTGATGGTGAGCCTTCAACTCGTGGACCTTGCAAGGTGTCGTCGATGGTGTCCGCTGCGGGTGGGATCCGTCAGGGTGTTGAGCCGGCGCTTCGGTTCTTCCGACGCGACCGCGAGCGGCCGCCGGAGGAGAGGACCGAGCAAACTGCGACTGCTCTAGCGCTGTTTCGATCGCGAGACCCGTCGTGCCGCAGGTCGGAAGTGAGAGTATGGGTGCAGGAAGTTAGTGGGACCGCTCCCGATGAGGCCGTGGGCAGCCCCCCGTTCTAGGGAGGGCACCGATGAGAACCATCCTGCGAGATCCCGCTGCTCGACTCCGGGAGCTCCTGTCCCACAAGCTGAATGGTCGGATACGGAGCGGGTCGCCTGAGGCCCCGAAGGGATTCACGCTCCACTCGGACCGCGGAAGGGGATCGTTCCTGCGGCATCGCAAAGCCGAGGACCGGAGCGTCCTCGCAGACTGAGTACCGCCCACTACGGGTGGAACCGCCCAAGACAGGGCGAACGCGCGAAGACCTCGCGACCTTGCCTTCCACGGTTCCTTGAGAACGGGGAGGTTGTCATGCAGTGGCCCAAGACCGGTACTGGTAGGGCGTTCTATATCGGACTGATCGCAGTCGTCGTGCCGTTCACTGTGTGGTTCGTTATGACGGCGCCCAGCTATGTGCTTTTCGCGATCGGCGTTGTCGCGCTCGTCGGCGTCGGCCTCTCCCTGTGGCGGCGCAAGCTCGATGCCGCTCGCGAGAAGGCCTGGGTCGGTGAGTTCTCGTTCGGTGACGTGGTCGGTCGCATGAAGGCCAGAGACGCGCTCGATCGCGCACGGGAGCCCGGCACGCTCACGGGTGCCGCCGCGTCAAGCGGGGGCTGAGACCCCGGCCTCGACGGCCCGCCGGAGCTGCTTGCCGGCGCGGTAGCTGGAACGGACCAACGGCCCTGCTTCCACGTGGGCGATCCCCATCTCCTCGCCGAGGCGCTTCCAGTCCGCGAACTCGTCGGGATGCACCCAGCGATCGACGGGCAAGTGGTAGCCCGTGGGCTGCAGGTATTGCCCCATCGTGAGGATCTCGATGCCGGCGTCGCGCAGGTCCGCGATCGCGGCGGGGATCTCCTCGGGCCGCTCGCCCATCCCGAGGATCAGGTTCGACTTCGTGACCTGCCCGGCGCGGTGCCGTTTCGCGAAGCGCAGCACGTCCAGGGACCGGTCGTAGCCGAACGCCGGACGGATCCGGTCGTGGAGCCTGCGCACGGTCTCGAGGTTGTGGGCGAACACGTCGGGCTCGGCGTCGAGCACCGTCGTGATGTCGAGCTCGCCGCCCTTGAAATCCGACGGCAGCACTTCGACGCCGATCCCCGGTACCGCGTTTCGGACGGCACGGATCGCCGAGGCCCAGATCCGCGCCCCGCCGTCCTCGAGGTCGTCCCGGGCGACGCCGGTGAGCACGACGTACCGCAGTCCCATCTCGCGGACGGCCTCGGCGATCCGCGCCGGCTCCCCTTCGTCGATCGGGTCCGGTTTCGCCGTCATCACGTCGCAGAAGCCGCATCGTCGCGTGCACTTCGAGCCCAGGATCAGGAACGTGGCCTCGCGTTCCTCCCAGCACTCACGGATGTTCGGGCACATGGCCTCCTCGCACACCGTGTGGAGCGAGCGCTCGCGCATGATGCTCTTGAGGTCTTCGTAGTTCGGGCCTGTGACGAGGCGAACCTTCAGCCACGGAGGCTTGCGGCCGGTGATCGTCTCGACGCCGGGGCCGTTCGTGACGCCGACGATCGGAAGGTGTAGGCGCCGCTTGTTCGGATTGTGGTCGATGACTGCCATCGCTTCCGAGTGTAGCCAGTGTCTCCCTATGAGCGGGCGAGCTCGCGCATCCGCGCGTAGATGTGGTCCGGCTCGGGCTCCATGAAGTAGTGCTCGAGCGGCGCCGCGAACGGCATCGCCGGGATGTCCGGCCCGCCGATGCGAAGGATCGGAGCATCGAGGTCGAACAGTGCCCGTTCGGCGATCGTGGAGGCGATCTCCGCGCCGGCGCCATAGGTCCGGTTGTCTTCGTAGACGACCATCGCCTTCCCGGTCTTGCGGACGGAGCTCACGATGGTGTCGACGTCGAGCGGCGCGAGGGTTCGCACGTCCACGACCTCGACCGAGACGCCCTCGTCCTCGGCGAGGCGCTGGGCCGCGTCCAGGCAGAGGTGGAGCGAGTAGCCGTAGCTGACGCACGTGAGGTCGTCGCCGTCCCGCTTCACCTCCGCCACGCCGATCGGCGTGAGGTAGGCGCCGTCGGCCACCTCTCCCTTGATCGCGCGGTAGGTCTTCTTGTGCTCGAGGAACAGGACCGGATCGGGGTCCTGGATCGCGCTTCGGAGCAGTCCGGCGGCGTCGGCGGGTGTGGCCGGGACGACGACCTTGATACCGGGGATGTGGGCGTAGAACGCCTCGATGGACTGCGAGTGATACAGGGCTCCGTGGATCCCGCCGCCGTACGGCGTCCGGATCACCATCGGGACGCCGAAGTCACCGTTCGATCGGTATCGCAGGCGAGCGGCCTCCGAGACGACCTGGTCGAACGCCGGATGGATGAAGTCCGCGAACTGGATCTCCGCGACGGGCAGCAGGCCGTGCAGCGCCATCCCGATCGCGATGCCGACGATCCCCGACTCGGCGAGCGGCGTATCGATCACCCGTTCCTCGCCGAACTCTTCCATCCAGCCGTCGGAGATACGGAAGACGCCGCCGCGCGCGCCCACGTCCTCGCCCAGCAGCACGATGCGCTCGTCGTTCGCCATCTCGTCGTGGAGCGCGTCGCGCACCGCGGTGACCACGTTCTTCTCCGTCACCGCTCCTCCTCCTGGAAGACGTGACGGAGGGCGGAGTCCGGGTCGGGATCCGGCGCGTCCCAGGCGGCCCGGATCGCCTCGTCGATCTCCTCTTTGATCTCGGCGCGAAGCGCGTCGTGCGCGGCATCGTCCAACAGGTCGTGTTCGAGCAGGTACGAGGCGAACTGCACCAGCGGGTCGCGGGCCTTCGCCTGCTCCACCTCGTCGCGCGAGCGGTAGCTCTTGTCGTCGTCGTCAGAGGTGTGGGGCATGAAGCGGTACGTCTTGCATTCGATCAACGTGGGACCCTCGCCGGCGCGCGCCCGCTCGTGTGCGGTCTTCATCGCTCCGTAGCACGCGAGGACGTCGTTGCCGTCGACGACGACGCCGGGGAAGCCGTACCCCTCGGCACGGCTCGCCACGTCCTTCACGGCCATCTGCTTGGACTGCGGGACGCTGATCGCGTACTGGTTGTTCTCGCACACGAAGATCACCGGCAGACGGTGGATCCCGCTGAAGTTCAGACCCTCGTGCCAGTCGCCTTCGCTCGTGGCGCCGTCGCCGAACCAGCAGCCCACGACGGCGTCCTCACCTCGGTACTTCGCGGCGTAGGCGATGCCGGCCGCGTGCGGTACCTGCGTGGCGATAGGGGACGAGCCGCTGATGATGCCGAGGCGTCGGGACCCCCAGTGCGCCGGCATCTGCCGTCCGCCCGACGACGGATCGTCGGCCTTGGCGAAGACGCCGAGGAAGACCTCGTACGGCGTCATCCCGGCGCTGAGGACGATACCGAGGTCCCGGTAGTAGGGGAGCCAGATGTCGGTGCCGCGGCGCATCGCCCAGGCGGTCCCGATCTGGCAGCCCTCGTGTCCCGCCGCGGGCACCACGAACGGCGCACGCCCCATCCGGTTCTGGCGGAGCGCGGCCTCGTCCAGCAGCCGCGACGTGAGGAGCAGCCGGTGCATCGACGCGAGGTCGTCGGCCGACAGGCCGAGCGCGCCGTGTGGGGTTTCGGCTACCCGGGTGGACACGCCGTGTCTCCTCGCAACGTCCTCGCAGGATAACAGTGGTCTCCGGGGCAGTCCGGCCACGCGCGATACCCCCTGGGGGTACCATGACGGGTCGGAGCCGCGGCCACATGCGGCGGAGGGAGGTGCCGTGTACGGCTATGCCAGGAACAAGGACGACCTGCAGACCCGCTTGCGCCGGATCGAGGGACAGGTGCGGGGTCTGCAGCGGATGGTGGACGAGGATGTGTATTGCATCGACATCCTGACGCAGGTGAATTCGGTGACCGCCGCCCTCAAGGCCGTCGGGATGGGCCTGCTCGACGCCCACGTCCGCCATTGCGTGACGGAGAGCATCGAGGCGGGCGACGGAGAGCAGAAGGTCGAGGAGCTGATGAGCGCGGTCGCGCGATTCTCCGGCCGATGACGCGCCAGGCCCGCCGCGCGGAACAGGGTCGTGGGGCCGCGCGTTGTCACACACGACGTCCTCGCTGACACTGGTGAGGAGGGAGGATCGATGGAGACGACAACCAACGTCATCGAGGTGACGGATCAGACCTTCGAGCAGGTCGTCGTGGAGGGCTCGAAGGAGCGGCCGGTCGTTGTGGACATGTGGGCCGAGTGGTGCGGCCCGTGCCGTCAGCTGACGCCGACGCTCGAGAAGGTCGCGGACGAGCGCTCGGGCGCCTTCCTGCTCGCGAAGCTCGACACCGATGCGAACCCGCTGACGGCCTCCGCCTTCGGGGTGCAGAGCATCCCCACGGTGATCGCGTTCAAGGACGGTCAGGCGGTGACGGGATTCATCGGAGCGTATCCGGAGCCGGAGGTGAACCGCTTCATCGACTCGATCCTCCCGACCGAGGCGGAGAAGCACGCCGAGGAAGCGCGAACGGTGGAGGCGTCCGGGGATCTCGCGACGGCGGAGGCGGGCTACCGGCAGGTGCTCGAGGAGGACGAGGGCAACCGCGACGCCGCGATAGGGCTGGCCCGGATCCTCTCGGAGCGCGGCGATCTGGACGATGCGGAGCAACTCCTCGGCAAACACCGGCCGGACCCCGAGGCGGAGAAGCTGCTCGCGTCCATCGCGATGCGGCGATGGGCCGACGCGCCCGCAGACGGTGTCCTCGGCGAGGCGCAGCGGGTCGTGGCGTCGGGTGACCTGAGCGGGGGACTCGCCGGTCTGCTCCAGGCGCTGAAGGATGATCGCGAAGCGGCCCGCGACGCGATGATCACGGTCTTCACGGCGGTGGGGGACGAGGACCCCGTCGTGCAGGAATACCGCCGGCTGCTCTCCGCCGCGCTGTTCTGATCCCCGTGGATCTGCGCGACCGGATCCGCGACTGGTGGGACGACGACGCGCTCGCCTACGACACCGCGCCGGGCCATTCCCTCTCCGATCCCGTCGAGGCAGCGGTTTGGCGCGCCGCGCTCGCCGTCCTCCTGCCCCCCGCGCCGTCGCGCATCCTCGACGTGGGTGCGGGCACCGGATCGATGTCGCTCCTCGCCGCCGAGCTGGGCCACGAGGTCACGGCGCTCGACCTGTCCGGATCGATGCTCGACAGGGCGAAGGAGAAGGCCGCCGACAGGTCCCTCGCGATCGACTTCGTCGTCGGGTCGGCCGAGGAGCCACCCGCCGGGCCATTCGACGCCGTGATGGCGAGGCACCTGCTGTGGACGCTGCCTGAGCCGACCGAGGCGTTGGCCGCGTGGCATCGATCGACGCAGGCGGACGGTCGTCTCGTCCTGTTCGAAGGGTCCTGGGGCGGAGAGGGCCCGTTCGGGGGTGCGCGAGATGCGATCGCGTCGTGGATCGATCGCGTCCGGGGCACCGCTGGCGATCATCACGGGCCGTATCCGGCGGAGGTGGTCGAGCGGCTGCCCCTCCAGGGCGCGACCTCACCGGCCCCGTTCGTCGCGGCTGTCCGAGAAGCGGCATGGACGCGGATCCGCCTCGTCCGGCTGCGCGATGTCGAGTGGGCGGCCGAGCTGAGGGCGCCCTGGCCGCTGGGATGGCTCCGGCGCTGCCCGCGCTACGCGATCGTCGCGGACGCCGCGCCCGGATCATCCAGGCGATAGCGGAGCTCGGACCCGCCGCCCTCGCCGTCCGGGAGCTCGACCCGCTCGACGACACGGAATCCGCACTTCTCGAGGACGCGGATGGATCCGATGTTGTGCTCGGCGACGTGCGCGAACAGCGGCCGCTCATCGACATCGGAGAGGAGCTCGCGGAGTGCGGCGGTCGCGATGCCGGCACCCCAGTACTTCCTGCCGATCCAGTACCCGACGTCGCGCTCGCCGTCCTGGATCCAGCTCCCGATGTTGCCGACGATCTCGCCATCGAGTTCGATCGCTTGGGCGACGAGGGATTCGTTTCCGAGGATCCTCGTCCAGTGCGCCATGAAAGCGTCCCGATCGCGCGCCGGGAAATTCGCCATCCGGGTTGCCTCGGGATCCAACTGGTGCTCGAAGAGGACCGGGAGGTCGTCCTCGCGGACACGACGGAGGCGGACGTTCGGTGGATCCGGCGACATCCCTGAGACGCTACCGCGTCGCGAGGACGTGCTGATCCCATGGCGAGAACGTGTTCGGTTCGTGACGGCGCTGGTGTCGGGTGGGCGAGGGCGCCATCATCGGCGCATGGACGAGACATGGGTCACGCTCGCAGTGATGTGCATGGGGCTCGGCGGGGTCGTCGCGGGGCTCGTCGGCGTGGTGCTCCCCGAGGGCCGGCGGCTCGGTGCGTTGTTCGCGCTGATCGCCGGCGCCGGCGTGGGGCTGGTGGTCGTCGGGCTCGGTGCCCTGCTGGACGAGAGGAACGAACCGACAGAGCTGACGTTCTTCCTCGCTTCGCTCCTTGGCCTCCTCACGGTGTGTGGAGCATCGTGGGCGGTGTGGCGGAGGGCCGCGGGGTCCCGGGCTTCCACGGGCGAGCTGGTCTAGACCGCGAGGGGACGGAGCGAGGCCGCGATCCCGTCGGGAGCGAGGACGAACTCGACGTCGAAGACGTCGGCGAGATGGCGCTCGAGCAGCGGCGCGACCTCCGCCACCGTCACGGGGCGCTCCGCCAGCCGGCTCAGCGAGGTCACCCCGTGTCCCGGCAGGCCGCACGCGACGATCCCGTCGAACCAAGAGAGATCGGGGTCGCAGTTCACCGCGAAGCCGTGGACGGTGACCCGGGCGCGGAGCAGCCGGACGCCGATCGCGCAGACCTTGTCGTCGCCGTGCCACACACCGGTCTGGACGTCCTCGCGCCGCTGGAGGGCCACGCCCAGGTCCTCGCCCGCACGGATCACGGCTTCCTCCATCCGGCGCAGGTGCCCCGCCGCATCCGGCTTCGGCCCGAGGTCGAGGATCGGGTAGCCGACGAGCTGTCCGGGTCCGTGGAACGTGAAGGCGCCGCCGCGGTCGATCCGATGGACCTCCGCACCGCGTGCGGCGAGCTCGTCCGGCGACCACAGGAGCTCGTCGGGCCGCGCACGACGCCCGCCCGTGAAGACCGGGGGATGTTCGAGCAGGATGACGACGTCCGGGATCTCGCCGGCGAGACGGCGTTCCGCGAGCCGGTGCATCGCGTCGTTCGCGAGACCGTAGGGAACCGGCCCCTCGGGCCGGACGAGCAGGGCTTCCCGCCTCATCGCGTGGGCGTCAGACGGTGACGTCCTCGGCGAAGTCCCAGCTCTCGAGGTTCTGCTTCACCCGGGCGAGGAACCGCGTGGCGATCTCGCCGTCGATCGTCCGGTGGTCCCACGACATCGAGATGTTCACCATCGAGCGGATCGCGATCGTGTCGTCGATCACGACGGCTCGCTTCTGGATCGCGTCGAAGGACAGGATGCCCGTATTGGGCTGGTTGATGATCGGGACGCTCGCGATCGACCCGTAGGGACCGGGGTTCGTGATCGTGAAGGTCGATCCCTGGATCTCCTCCGGCTTGAGCTGATGGGCACGTGCCCGACCGGCGAGGTCGGCGATCGCCCGGGCGAGACCCACCGTGTTCATCGAGTCCGCTCCCTTGATCACGGGAACGATGAGTCCTTCGTCGTAGGAAACGGCGATCCCCATGTGGACCGCGCGATGCCGCACGATCTCGTCGCCCCGGAGCGAGGAGTTCACCTCCGGGTGCGTCATCAGGGCGTCGCACGTCGCGCGGATCACGAAGGGGAGGTACGTGAGGTTGACGCCGTGCTTCGCCTTGAAGGATTCCTTCGCCCGTTCGCGGAGCTTCACGAGGTGGTCGATGTTCACCTCGACCATCGTCCACGCACGCGCCGAGGTCTGGAGGGAGGCCACCATGTGCTGGCCGATCAGCTTGCGGATGTGCGAGACGGGGGCGACCTCCTCGTCGGGCCCTGCGACCGCCTGCGGAGCCGCGGCCATCGCAGCTGCGGGTGCGGGTGCGGGTGCCGCGGCCGGCACCTCGGCAGTCGCGGGTGCCGCGCCGGCACCACCGCCGTCGATCGCCGCGAGGACGTCCTTCTTCGTGATGCGTCCCCCGGTCCCGGACCCCTCGATGCGCGAGAGGTCGAGGCCGTGCTCGTCGGCGAGCCGCCGCACGAGCGGTGAGAGGATCCGCGACCGCGGCCCTCGGTCGGGAAGGTCTCCGGAACCGCCGTCCGGGGACCCGGGAGCGGCTGCCTGAGCCGGTGCGGTCCCGCTCGCCGCGGTGGCTTCGGCACCCTGAGCGGTCGCCGGCTCCACCGCGGGCATCTCGGCGGCCGAGCCCTCGGCGACCGCTTGGGCGCTCTCCGACGACGACGACCCTTCCTTCGCCGTCTCGGGCGCCGGCTCAGACTCTGGCTCTGACTCCTCCTGCGACTGCGGCGCGGCGCCGGACGAGGCCTGGGCGCCGTCCTCGCTCACCTCGGCGAGATCCGTGCCGACCGGGACCGTCTGCCCCTCCTGCACCAGGATCTTCGTGACGGTACCGCCCACCGACGAGGGGACCTCCGTATCGACCTTGTCGGTCGAGATCTCGAAGAGGGGTTCATCGCGCTCGATGGTCTCCCCTTCCTGCTTCAGCCACTTCAGGATCGTTCCCTCGACGATGGTCTCGCCGAGCTGGGGCATCTTGATCGTGGTCATCGGGATCTCCTCACCCTCACCAGGCCGAGAGCTTCTTCACCGTTGCGACGATGTCGTCGACCCCCGGCAGGAAGGCATCCTCCAGCGTGGGGGAGAAGGGGATCGGGACATTGGGCGGCGCGAGCCGCACGACGGGGGCGTCGAGGTGTTCGAATGCCTTCTCCGCGATCGTGGACGCAACCTCCGCGGCGATCCCGACGAACCGGTAGGACTCGGAGAGCACGACCGCCCTCGCCGTCTTCTCGATCGACCGCAGCACCGTCTCCTCGTCCATCGGGACGACCGTGCGGAGATCGACGACCTCCGCAGAGACCCCTTCTGCCTCGAGCGTCTGCGCCGCCTCGAGGGCGCGGTGGACCATCGCGCCGTACGTGATGATCGAGACGTCGTCACCCTCGCGCTTCACGTTGGCGGAGCCGATCGGCACGAGGAAGTCCGGATCCTCCGACACCTGCTCGCGGACGCGCCGGTAGATCCACTTGTGCTCGAGGTACATCACCGGGTTGTCGTCGCGGATCGCCGACTTCAACAAGCCCTTCGCGTCCGCGGGGAAGGCGGGACACACGATCTTGATCCCGCCCGAGTACGCGAACCAGGGCTCCGGGTTGATCGAGTGGAAGGACGAGGCGCGGACCATCCCGCCCGAGGGCCCTCGGAGCACCACCGGTAGGGGAACGCCGCTCCGGTAGTGGACCCGGGCGAGCGCCGTCGAGATCTCGTCGAAGCCGCTGGTCATGAAGTCGGCGTATTGGAATTCCGCGACGGGGCGGAACCCCTCCATCGCGGAGCCGATCGCCATGCCGACGATCGTCTCTTCCGCGATCGGCGTGTCCATCACCCGGTCCGCGCCGAACCGCTCGTAGAAGCCTTCGGTGACCTTGAACGCGCCGCCGTACACGCCGATGTCCTCGCCGAGCATGTAGACGCGCTCGTCGCGCTCCATCTCCTCCCAGAGCGCCTCCGCGATCGCAACGAGGTACGTGGCTTGCCCGTCCTCGGTGCGCTTGCCTCGAGGCTCCGCCCCGTGGCCGGCCGCGCCCGTTTCGACCTCCTGCTTGTTCGGCCGGGTGTCCTGCGCCTGAGCCATCACAGGGCCTCCGCCATCACAGGGTCTCTGCCATCACGAGGCCTCGGTCCCGCCGCCGCGCCCCGGCTCGCTCGTCCAGTAGCCGTCCTCGACCCACAGACCCTTCGAGAAGTCCTCGGGTTCGGGGAACGGCGACGACTGCGCGAACTCGTAGCCCTCCTCGAACTCCTTCTCGATCCGCCCCTGGATGTCGGCGACCTCCTGGTCATCGACGACCCCGTCCGACAGGAGTCGCTGTTCCAAGATCTTGACCGGGTCCTTGTCGCGCATGTACTCCTCGAGGAGCTCCTTGGGGACGTACTTGGCCGGATCGTGGCCCGCGTGGCCCTTCCAGCGGAGGGAAACCGATTCGATAAGGCTCGGACCGCCGCCGCCGCGTGCGCGTTCCACCGCCTCGCGTGCGGCCGCCTCCACCGCGAGCACATCCGCACCGTCGACCCGCACGCCCGGCATCCCGTACGCCGCGGCGCGCCCCGCGATCGTGGGAACGGAGAACTCGAGCTCGTTCGGCGCGGAGTAGGCGTAGAGGTTGTTGTTCACGACCCACACCACGGGGAGCTGCGCGATCGCCGACATGTTGAGCGACTCGTGCCAGCGCCCGTTCGACGTCGATCCGTCGCCGCAGATCGCCATCGCGACGTGGGGCTCACCCCTCCGCTTGTAGGCGAGCGCCGCCCCGCACGCGACGGGGTAGGCGATCGGGAGATGCGACATCACGGTCCACGTCTTGTTGCCGTACCAGTCCCCGATGTGGCTGTTCCCGTCGCGACCCCGCGTGTAGCCGTCGATCCGGCCCCAGTACTGCGCCATGATGCGCTTCAGGTCGAGGCCCTTGGCGATCTGCGCGGACAGGTCGCGATGCGTGGGGAACAGCGAGTCCTCAGGCCCGAGGGGGAGGACGACGCCGATGTGCGTGCCTTCCTGCCCCCGGCCGGAGTAGATCGCGCCGGGCAGCTTGCCCTGGCGGTACAGGGATTCCATCCGCTCGTCGAAGTACCGACAGAGCTTCACGAGGTAGAGGGCCCGCTTCAACTCGTCGTCCGAGAGCCGCGGGTCGGTGTCCTTGCGCTGACGGGTCTGGGTCGTCGCCACGAGGCTCCTCAGACGGTGTGGAGCGGCTTGCCGGCGAGCGCCAGGTGAGCTTCGCCGATCGCCTCGGACAGGGACGGGTGCGGATGGATCAGCGCGGCGACCTCCGCGGGGACCGCCTCCCAGTTCGTGATCAGCATCGCCTCCGCGATCAGATCGGTGACGTGGGGGCCGATCATGTGGACGCCCAGGACGGGCCCGCCGCCCTGCTCGCTCACGACCTTCACGAAGCCCCCTTCGCCGAGCATGTTCGCCTTGCCGATCGCCCGGAAGTCGAGATGCGCGGTCGCCACCTTTCGCCCGGCATCCTTGGCCTGCGCGGCCGTCAGGCCCACGCTCGCGATCTCGGGCGTGCAGTACGTGACGCGGGGGATGTTGACGTAGTCGATGTCCGGCACGGTCTCACCGGCGATGCGCTCGGCCACGGCGTAGCCCTCCGTGAACGCCACGTGCGCCAGCTGGAGCGGCGTGTTGGCGACGTCACCGACGGCCCAGACGTGCTCGACGTTCGTCCGAAGCTGACCGTCGACGTTGACGAAGCCCTTCTCGTGCAGGTCGACCCCCGCGTCCTCGAGCCCGAGGCCCTCGGTCACCGGTCCGCGACCGATCGCCACGAGGCAGATGTCGGCGGTCACCCTCTCGGCCTTCCCGCCGGCTTCGAACGTGACGTCGACGGACTCGCCCGTGTCGGCGATCTCCTTCACGGATGCGCCGGACGACGCCTTGATCCCACGACGCCGGAACGCCTTGGCGATCTCCGCGGAGACGTCCTCGTCCTCGAGCGGCGCGAGGCCGGGCAGGGCCTCCAGGAGCGTGACCTCCGCGCCCAGCGACCGGTAGAGGGACGTGAACTCCAGTCCCACGGCGCCCGCTCCGATCACGACGGCGGACCCGGGGATCCGGTCGTACCGGAGCGCCTCGTCGCTCGTGATGACGTGATCGGTGATCTCCACACCGGGAAGCAGTCGTGGCGTCGAACCGGTGGCGATCACGACGTCGGTGGCGTCGATCCGCTGTCCCTCGACCTCGAGCGCCGGCCCCGGCAGCAGCTTCGCGGTTCCCTTCAGGACGGTGATACCGCGGGTCTTGATCAATCCCGTCACACCTTTGACCAGCTTGTCCACGATCTTGTCCTCGAACGCCCGGACCGCGGACCAGTCGGGATCACCAGACGCCTTGATGCCCCACTCCTGCGCCCGGTTGACGGTGTCCATCACGGCAGCGGATTGCAGCAGTGCCTTCGTGGGGATGCAGCCGCGGAGGAGACAGGTGCCACCCAGTCGGTCGTGGCGCTCGACGAGGGCAACGCGTTTGCCCAGCTGTGCCGCCCGCAGGGCCGTCGAATAGCCACCGGTGCCGGCGCCGACCACAAGTACGTCGTACGCGTCCGCCATCGAGCGTCGAGTCTACTCGGCATCGTCTGGACGGCATCCCGCAGGACCTGTGCGGCCGATACGATGCCGTCTCGATGGCGCACCCGAGGCCCGCCGATCCGGCCGAAGAAGCCGAGGCCGTCTCCGACGAGCTCAAACGGACCCCGTTGGAGGCCGAGCATCTTCGTCTCGGCGCGAAGATGGCCCCCTTCGCGGGATGGCAGATGCCCATCGAGTACGAGGGAGCGCTCGCGGAGCATCGGGCCGTGCGATCGCACGTCGGGTTGTTCGACCTCACGCATCTCGGCAAGGTGGAGGTGGTGGGTGCCGGCGCGTTGGGCATGCTCCAACGGCTGGTGACGAACGACCTCTCCCGCGCCAGCGTGGGCGAGGCGCTCTACAACCTCGTGTTGAACGAAGGCGGAGGCGTGATCGAGGATCTGATCGTCTATCGCCTCGGCGAGGAGCGCTACTTCGTGGTGCCGAACGCCTCCAACGCGCCCCGGGTGCTCCGGATGCTCGAAGAAGAGACGGCCGACGAGCCCCTCCACCTGATGTACCACCAGGACTGGTGCTTCCTCGCGGTCCAGGGTCCCGAAGCGATGAGCGCGATCGCCACGACGTTCCCGACGGCTCCCGATCTCGCCTTCATGCGATGCATGGAGACCGAGTACCACCGCCGGCCGGTGGTCGTGACACGGTCCGGCTACACCGGGGAGGTGGGGTTCGAGCTGTTCACCTACCAGGACGTCGCCCAGCAGCTCTGGGACGAGCTGCTCGGCTCGGTGCGCACGCTCGGAGGCGCCCCCTGCGGGCTCGCCTCCCGCGACATCCTCCGGCTCGAGATGGGATACCCGCTCTACGGCCAGGATCTCTTCGAGGCATCGACGGCGTTCGAGGCGGGGCTCGGCTGGGCCGTGGCGATGGACAAGGGGGATTTCCGAGGGCGCGCCGCGCTCCTGCGGCAACGAGAGGAGGGGCTCCCCAGCCGGTTGCGAGGTCTCCGTATGCACGAGCGCCGACACATCCCCCGGGCGCACTACCCGGTGTTCGTGGGCGACCAACTGGTGGGGGAGGTCACGAGCGGGACGTTCTCCCCGTCGCTCGGCACGGGGATCGCGCTGGCGTACCTGTGGCCGGGTGACGTCGTGGAGCTCGGTCAAGAGGTCGAGGTGGATATCCGGGGAAGGCGCGGAGCGGCCACCGTGGTGCAACCGCCGTTCGTGGACCGAAGCCCGCGCTAGCGGCTCTCGGGCCTGTTAGGCCGACTGCGCCGGGGGAGCCATGGCCACGAAGTCCTGGATGGCGTCGTCGCCGAAGCGGGTTCGCCGCATCAGCTCCTCGAGGAGGTTCTTCGCGCCTCGCCGCTGGTTGACGACGGCGACCACGACGTAGAGACCGCTGCTCGGGATCCCCACCCGATGGACGGGGCCGAACCCCGGCGCGGCGACGAAGTAGGCGAACCGCGTCGCCCTCGCGCCGCCGTGGCACACACCCGCTCCCTCCGCCATGAAGTGCCCGGGGGAATAGCTGTCCAGATCGAAGGTCGGACGACGGTCGAGATACACGTGACGCGAATCCCGGCAGTTGGCGGAAGTGGTCAGCCGGGAGAGCAGGGGACCGTTCGCCGCGAGGTAGTAGAAGTCGGACGGCACGCCCACGCGCGTGGCGTCGACCCAGGTGGCCGACATCCCCACGGTCCTCCCGTCGACGTCCGACCATCGACCCTGCCGGGGCGACGCTACGAACCCTCCCCGGATCCCCGACGACGGATCGACGAGGGTGGCCTCCCACCGGTCGGGCACCATCCCCTGGACCTGGCCGGCCGTCACGAGGTTGAAAGGGGTGGGTGACGGTGTGACGAGGAGCTCCTGGAGCGGCGAGCTGGTGGGGGGCGCGGCGGTGCATGCGGACACCACGACGACGACCCCGATCCCGAGGAGGCTCCTGCGCACTCGCACCTGACGTTCAGGGGCAGGATACTTCTCCGAACCTCCGTAGGTCCAACGGGGGAGCCGAGTCGGGGGATGCCCGGGCCCGGACGTGCGAAGCCCGGAGGTTCAGGCGGCGCCGGCGGGCGGCATCTCGAGCCGCTGGCCCCGTTGGTGGGGGACGCAGAACGACGCGCGCGTGCCTCCGCCGGGGAGCGGATCCACCCACATCACGCCGCCGTGCTCGACCACCAGCTGCCGGGCGAGGTGCAGCCCGGTCCCGACACCCGATTTCTCTTTGTGGAGCACGCCTTCGCCGGTGGAGAACGGCTGGTCGAACGCCCGGGCCGCGACGGTTCGGTCGAGCCCTTCACCCCGGTCCGTCACCATCACGGTCACACCCTCGGCGAGGTCCCGCGCCACGAGCTCGACCGCACGTCCGAACGGGGAGTAGCGGCACGCGTTGTCGAGGAGCTCCCGGACCACCGACCCCAGGCGCGGCCCGTCGGCGATGCAGAGGAGACCGTCGGCCACCTCGGCCGCGATCGGGATCCCCGGGTAGCGCATCCGGACCTCGTCGATCGCATGGCGGACGAGCGGCGCGAGATCGGTCTCCACCAGGCTGAGCTCGAACGTTCCGCGCTCGAGCTCGGACAGGGTGATCAGCTCGTCCACGATCCCCATCAGCTTGTCGAGCGAGCCCGTGAGCTGACCGAGGAACTCGTTCCGCTCCTCCTCCGGGACGGCCGGGTTCTTCAAGACGTAGGCGATGCCCTTGGCCACGGTGACGGGCGTTCGGAGCTCGTGAGAGATGTTGGCCAGGAAATCGGCCTTCGCCGTGGACCCCTGGGCGACGTCATGGCGGAGCGCGACGAGCTCCGACTCCAGCTCGCGGGAACGCCCGACCGCGCGCGCGAGCTCGGTCGAGAGCAGCCCGGCCACCTGCCCGGAGAGCGTGACCGCGCCGGTCGACGCCGCACGGATGGCCCGGAGGGAGTCCTCCACGGGATCCTCCTTCAGCACGTAGCCTGATGCGCCGGCGGCGAGGACCTCCGTCACGCGGACCGGGTCGCGGACCACGGTGTGGGCCACGAACCGGGAAGAGGGAGACGAGGCGAGGAATCGCTTCACCAGCTCGGCGCCGCCCAACCCCTCGAGCGTGAGCTCGGACACGATCACGTCCGGCCGCGACCGGACCGCCGCCTCCACGCCCCGGAAGGCATCGGTCGTGACCTCGACCTCGAGGTCGTGCTCCCGCAGCAGGTGGTACTGGAAGCGAGCGACCTCGTCGGGCGTGTCGCAGAGCAGCACGGTGGTGGGCATCTGCTGTTGGTATCGGCGCCTGAGGTGGCCGGTTGAGGTCGGCCGTTCAGTGGACGATGCCGGTGCGGATGGCGATCGCCACCGCCTGAGCCCGGTCGTTCGCCCCGAGCTTCTCGAAGATCCGTTCGAGGTGGGTCTTCACCGTGTGGGGGGAGATCCCGAGGTCGCTCGCCACCTGCCTCGTCGTGGCCCCGTCGGCCACCTTCTGGAGGATCTCCCGCTCCCGCTTGGACAACGGTGTGGACCTCCCCTCGGTCTCGGCGAGGTGGACCTCCTCGATGAAGGTCTTCGTGAGCTGCGGATGGATCACGGCGTTGCCTTCGACCGCGTTGCGAGCGGCATCGACGAGCGCATCCGGTGACGCGTCCTTGAGCAGGTACCCCGACACCCCGGCCTGGATCGCTTCGGAGATCGCTCCACGCGACTCGTCGATCGTGATGAGGATGACCCTCGTCTCCGGAGAGGCCTCGCGGATCCGGCGGGTCGCCTCGATCCCGTCCATGCCCGGCATCCGGACGTCCATGAAGACCACATCCGGAGAGAGGTCACGGGCCTGATCGATCGCCTCCTGACCGCTCGACGCCTCGCCGACGACCTCGACGGCATCATCGGACATCGACAGGGCGGTCCGAAGCCCCTCCCGAGTCACGGGATGGTCGTCGACGATCAACGCTCGGATCCCAGTCATCCGTCGGGTTCGGCCCTCCTTCGGTCTCCGGGGCGTGCCGTGCCACGTGCCTTGGCGTTCTGGGCGGTAGTCTGGGCTAAAGGATAGTTCGTATCAGGACCGAGGTATGTATGCCGGAGCCCGAAACCTCCATATCGCAGACGCACAACACCCCCGAGGGATCAGCCGAGCCCGCGGCCACCACCGCCGTGAGCACGAACGGGGGAGCGCCGTCGCACGACCAGGTGCTCGAGGCGCTGAAGAGCGTGATCGACCCCGAGCTGGGCATCAACATCGTCGACCTCGGTCTCGTGTACGAGGTCGATGTGGCCGAGGACGGCGACGTCGACATCCAGTACACGCTCACGACGATGGGGTGTCCGATCGGTCCGCTGATCGAGGATCAGATGCGCGCGTTCCTCGCCCCGCTCGACGGGATCGGCGAGGTGCGCCCCGAGATGGTGCTCAGGCCGGCCTGGAATCCCGAGATGATGTCGGAGGAGGCCAAGGCAGCCCTCGGGATGTTCTAGCTCGATCGCTCCGTCCCGCCCAGAGCCTCGATCAGCCGTTCGACCGAGGGCGCGTCGGCGAAATCGCGATTCCGGTGCGCCATCCGGATCTTCCCGCCGCGTGCCTGGACGACGCCACTCGTGTCGATCACGAACGTGCCGGGCATCTGGAGGAAGCTGCCTCCCGCGAGACCTCGCTGGCGCGTCTCGGCCGACAGCTCGGCCTTGATCCACGGGAGCGCGACCCTGGGGCTGAGGACCTGCATCGCTTTGCCCTGGACCAACCCGTAGGCGCGATAGGTGCCGCGGTCGCGGTCCAGCAAGAGCGGGAACGGCAGTTCCTTGGAGGACGCGAACGCGATCGCAGCCTCAGGGTCGCCGTGACCGATCAAGCCGACCGTCGCTCCCGCTCGAAGGATCCGTTCGTGCTCATTCCGGAGGTTCACGACCTGCGTCTGGCAGAACGGGCATCCGAAGTAGCGGAGGAACACCACGACCGCGGGGCGTTCGTTCCAGAGCCGGGACAGTCGAACCTCCCTGCGCTCGAGGTCGACCAACAGCGCGTCGGGAGCGGCGTCTCCGACGTCAGGCCCAGCCATCCTGGCGAGCGTACTGCGTCGTTGTCGGTGGATCGTCCTGGGGTCCCACGTCACACGCGGGGTCGGAGACGAACGGGAGCGAGAAGGAGAATCGGGCGCCTCCGGCCCCCACGTTCTCGACGATGAGTGTGCTGCCGTGCAGCTCGAGGATCCCCAACGCGAGCGCGAGCCCGAGGCCGAGTCCCTTCGGTCGGGTGTTCACATCGCCTCCTCGGTAGAAGCGCTCGCCCACGAAGGGGAGATCCTGAGGCGCGACCCCCGGCCCGTCGTCGACGACGATCACCGCCACCTCCCCGCCCCGCCGATGGCATGACGCCGTGATCGTCGTTCCCGGTGGCGTGTGGAGGGCCGCGTTGGCGAGGAACTGGGTCAGGATGCGGCGGATCAGGACGACGTCTCCACTGACGAGGAGCGTTTCCTCGATCTCCGTCACGATCCGACGGTCACCCACGGCAGCCTCCATCCGCTCGCAGGCGGCGCGGAGCGTGCCCGAGATGTCGAACGGTTCGAAACTGACCCACAGCTCACCGGCTTCCATCCGGGCGTAGTCGAGAAGGTTCGTGAGCATGGCGTCGAGGGTGCGGACGTTCGCGTTCATCCCGGACACGAGCTCGAGCCGGCCCTCCTCGTCCAGTGTGTCCCAGTTCTCCTCCAACGTGACGCCGTTCCCCATCAGGACCGTGAGCGGCGTCCGCATCTCATGGGAGATGGTCGTCAGGAACTCGCCCTTGAGGCGATCGCCCTGTTCGAGCCGACCGACGGTCTCCCGTCGCTCTTCGAGGCGTTGCGCGTTGACGAGCGTGAGCCCTGCCCTCGACGCCAGGAGGTCGAAGGACGCGACCTGGTCAGGACTCGGTCTCGCATCACCATCGACCACGCCGACGAGGATCGCCGCGACCCACCCATCGATCCAGATCGGGCTCGCGATCGCCCCGCCCGCATCGGCGTCTGCTGGCAGGGGCACCTCTCCGGCCACCGGGGCGCGGTTCGCTAGCACGATCTCACCTCGCTGCAGGACCAGGTCCGCCATCAGCGCCGAGACCGGACGGAGGTCATCTGCATCATCGAGGGATCCCGCTGCTTCGAGCGACCGGTGGGTCATCTGATCGTCCTCGAGCACCCGGAACGAGGCGCCGTCGTACCCGAGCTCGACGGCCGTCCGAACCGCGATCGCCGGCACCTGGTCCGGCAGGCGGCCCATCTCTGCCGCGGCCCTGGACAGGGTCAGGAGCGCGTCGTGCCCGCGCTCCCCCCCAAGGTAGGGCTGCGGTTCGGTCACTTGGTCCTCCCCTGTCGATCTGGCTGTGGATCCGCCGTGGATCTGGGGCTCCTTCCTCCAATCGGCGGTTGGCTCCGTGGCCTGAAGGAGGTGCCCTTGACGCATGCCCGAGGGTGCGATACTCGTTGCATTCTGCAGTTTCCGACCCGAGGGGTGGAGATCCGACCGTGATCCGGACCAGGCAGTCGGGCGTCGTGGGAGCGATGATCCCCTCGAAGTTGTGCTGTTCGAAGGCCGCCGGAGGATCGCTGCGCGCGCGGTCGACGTAGCCGAGGAAGACATCCTGGTGAGACGAGCGGCCGCGAGGTGCGGCCGCTCATGCGTTTCCGGCCCGATCGCCGGGTCGTGGAGAGAGGGGAACAGGCGATGACGGACTACGCGAAGCCCGACGTGCTCGTGAGCACCGACTGGCTGGAGGAGCATCTCGACGACCCCGCGGTGCGGGCGATCGAGGTGGACGAGGACACCGCGGCCTACGAGAAGGGCCACGTCCGGGGCGCGGTCGCATGGAACTGGACCACGGACCTCCACACGGACGTCGGTCGTGACTACCGGGACCAGGCCGGGTTCTCCGAGCTGCTCTCGGCGGCCGGCGTCGGAGTCGACACGACGGTCGTGCTCTACGGAGGGAACAACAACTGGTTCGCGGCCTACGCGTACTGGCTCCTGAAGCTGCGTGGGTTCGACAACGTCAAGCTGCTCGACGGCGGTCGCAAGAAATGGGAGCTGGAGAGCCGTGAGCTCACCCAGGACGCGCCGTCCCACCAGGCGACGGGATTCTCGATCTCGGGGGCCGAGCGACCGGAGATCCGGGCGCTCAGGGACGAGGTGTTGCAGAAGGCCGGTTCCACGAAGTTCGTGGACGTGCGCTCGCCCGAGGAGTTCCGCGGCGAGAAGATCGCGCCGGATCATCTGCCCCAGGAGCAGGCGCAGGTGCCCGGCCACATCACCGGCGCGGCGAACATCCCGTGGGCGAAGGCAGCGAACGAGGACGGAACGTTCAAGTCCGCGGACGAGCTGCGCGAGCTCTACGCGGCCGAGGGGATCACGGGCGAGGGAGAGGTGATCGCGTACTGCCGGATCGGCGAGCGCTCCTCCCACACGTGGTTCGCGCTCCAAGAGCTCCTCGGTTTCGAGAACGTGAAGAACTACGACGGCTCGTGGACCGAGTACGGCTCGCTCGTCGGCGCTCCGGTGGAGCTCGGATGAGTGCGACGTCTGACCTCCTGAAGTCGAACGATGCGTTCGCGGCGTCCTTCGACAAGGGTGACCTCGAGATCGCGCCGGCCAAACCCGTGCTGGTGCTCACGTGTATCGACGCGCGACTGGATCCCGGCCGCATGCTCGGGCTCGATATCGGCGATGCACATGTCGTACGCAACGCGGGTGGACGCGCCACGGACGACGCGATCCGGTCGGCGTTGATCTCGAGCTGGCTGCTGGGGACGCGCGAGTTCCTCGTGATCCATCACACGGACTGCGGGATGACGAAGTTCACCGACGACGTCCTCCACGACAAGATCCGCGAGGCGACCGGCGTGGACGTCTCGGACGAGGAATACCTGTCCTTCACCGATCCGGAGGAGAGCCTCGGCGACGACGTGGCACGGTTCCGCGACCTGAAGACGCTGCCCGAGGGGGTCACGGTCTCGGGGTACCTCTACGACGTCGGCGACGGGACGCTCCGCGAGGTGATTCCCGCAGCCTGAGAGAGGCGGCCGCCGCGCTAGTTGAAGCCTCGCTTGTCCTGCTTCAACGCGGTGTCGACACAGAGCGAGGACGCGACGACGAGCGACCGCAACGGCTCGGGCAGCTCCTTGTGGATCTGCACGACGTAGTGGTCCGCGGTCGTGAAGGCCGTCCGGGCCAGGCCCTCCCAGGTCTTCGTGATGCGCCCGACCTCGGTGCCGGCCGCGTCGGTGATCCCGAAGTTCCACGCCCGCCAGTTCTCGCCCTGGATCCCCCCGAGCCGCGAGCCACCGGCCTCGATCCCGAACCGGATCTTGCCGACCATGTTCTCCTGCACGATCCGGCCGACCTCGGTGCCGTCGGGACGTGCCACGACGATCGTCGACTTGAAGACCTTCCGCGGCCGCGTCAGCGTGAGCTGCGTCACGCCGGCGGCGTCGGTGACCTCGAGCGTGTGGGTCATGAATTGGTCGACCGAGGACACCAGCCGGAGCGCCTTCTTGAGCGTGGACTGGCCGGTCTGACGGACCGCGCCGAGCAGCTTGCCGGCGGCGTCGAACACCGAGTACTCGTTCGTGAGCTCGATGATCTTCGTCTTCTGGTTGACCACCAGGACGGGTTCCGTGAAGAGCGTGCCGCCTCCCGCGAACGCTCCAGTGGCCGCCGCTCGTTCGACCTGACCCTGCACGCGCCGCTCGTCATCCATCGGTTGCACCCCCGCTCGTTGCGGCGACCGTAGCAGCGCGCTGCCCAGGAAGCGAGGCGAGCCCGCCTCTTAGACTCCCTCGATGAGTGCCATATGGCGGTCGTGAGCAGCGGATCGGCGACGTGAGACTCCTCGAGCTGGGCGCCGTCATCCTGGGGCTCGCGGTCCTCGCCCGGACCGCCGCGAGATTCGACCTGCCAACGGTTCCCCTCTACCTGCTCGCGGGGCTGGCGTTCGGCGAAGGGGGCATCCTGCCACTCGTCACGACCCGTGGGTTCGTGGAGACCGGCGCCGAGATCGGCCTGATCCTGGTCCTGTTCGTGCTCGGTCTCGAGCATTCCTCACGCGACCTCATCGCCACGGCGAAGGCATCCGCGAGACCCGGCGTGGTCGACCTGGTCCTGAACTTCACACCAGGCCTCCTTCTCGGACTCATCCTCGGCTGGGGTCCGCTCGCCGCTGCGTTCCTGGGAGGCATCACGTACGTCTCGTCGTCGGGTGTGGCCGCGAAGCTCCTGGAGCACGCCGGGCCGCACGCGCGCGGCGCGAGCCGCTTCGTGGTCACGATCGCCGTGATCGAGGACCTCGTCATGGCGATCTATCTCCCCGTGCTTGCCGCGCTCTTGATCGGCGACGAGGCGCTGACCTCACTGACGGCAGCGGCGGTGGCGATCCTCGTCGTCGGGCTGCTGCTCGTCGTGGCGCTCCGCGTCGAGGTGGGTCTCAGCCAGATGCTGTTCAGCCGCTCCGACGAGGCGCTGCTCCTGACGATCCTCGGCTTCGCGATCCTGATCGCCGGCGTCGCCGACGTGGCTCGGTTCTCCGCGGCGGTGGGGGCGCTCTTGGCGGGGATCATGCTGTCCGGTCCTGCGGCGGAAGGCGCGCAGTCCCTCGTCCGACCGCTTCGAGACCTCTTCGCGGCGATCTTCTTCGCGTTCATCGGCCTCTCGGTGGACCCGACGACCATCCCGCCGGTCCTCGGGATCGCGGTTCTCCTCGGGATCATCACGTCCGCGACGAAATATGCGACGGGATGGTGGGCGGCGCGCCATCTCGGCTCGGAGGAGCTGGCCCGTGGGGTCGTCGGCGCCGCGCTCATCCCGCGCGGCGAGTTCTCCATCGCGATCGCGGGACTGGCGACGGCCGCCGCGGTCGATGAGGACCTAGGTGCGTTGACGGTCGCCTACGTGATCCTGACGGTGGTCGTTGGATCGGTGGTCACCAAAGTGCTCGCTCGTCGGGTCGACCGTTGGGACCCGGCCGATGCTGCGGAGCGCCACGGATGAGCTCCTTCCCGGAGGGCCTCGAGCCGGGCAACGATCTGACGCCGGCACGATGGGTGGGATCCACCTTGGAGGACAGGACCGAGGGCCCTCTCCGCGTTCGCGACATGATCCCGTCGGTCTTCGACGCATACGCCAGGATCCTTCACCAACCGCGCACGGGGGATGAGGAACAGCCGTCGTCGGGCGCATGGTCGCGGCGCGCCGCCGAGCTTGGTCACGGCTTCGATCCGACGGCCAGTTGGTGGGACGTGATCGGTACAGCCCCTTTCGGTGGCGAACCAGGCGACCCGGTGCCGGAGATCGGGCGCCTGACGAAGCACGAGGTGGAGCGCCTGGTATCCGTCCTCGACACGAGCGACGGTCGGGATGCCTGTTGGTTCGGAATCTGGTCGGGATGGGGCTTCCTGTCGCCGCGAGGTCACGCCGAGCTCCGACCGAGAAGGGGATGGTTCTCGGAACTGCAGGAACGCACGCGGGGCTATAGAGAAGCCCGACACCACGAAAAGCGGATGCCGCCTCAGATGACGGTCACCGGGGAAGGGTGTTTCCTGATCCGAGGCACGGTGAGCGACGCGGCCCGCTTCACGTTCGACAGATGGTTCCAGTCACCGACGCTCTGGTGGCCGGACGATCGAACCTGGTTCGTCCACACGCACATCGACGCGATGAGCACATACCTGGGCGGGTCCCGAGATGCCGTGGATCGCCTCATCGAGGAGCAGCTCTTCGAGGTGTTCGAGGTCGGAGCAGGTGACGTGGCAGGCCTGTAACGAATCCGACCTGCTGGATAGACTTAACGGGTACCCTGTAGGAGACCGCACGAAGTCGATCCGAGGGAGTGAGATGGCCGTCAGCCAGGAAGAGCATCTCAAGGAGCTTTCCAAGGGATACCGCTTCGACTGGAAGGACCCGTCCCACTCGGTCTTCGAGCCCAAGCGAGGCCTCTCGACGCAGGTCGTCGAGGAGATCAGCGAGCTCAAGAGCGAGCCCGACTGGATGCGGAAGTATCGCCTGAAGGCCCTGAAGCACTTCGAGAGCCGCCCGATGCCCTGGTGGGGCGCGGACCTGTCCGACATCGACTTCGAGAACATCTACTACTTCATCCGGTCCACCGAGAAGCAGGCTCAGAACTGGGAGGACCTCCCCGAGGACATCCGGGGCACGTGGGACAAGCTCGGGATCCCCGAGGCGGAGAAGAAGTACCTGGGCGGGGTCAGCGCTCAGTACGAGTCCGAGGTCGTGTATCACAAGATCAAGAAGGAGCTCGACGACATCGGCGTGCTCTTCACGGACATGGACTCGGCGCTCCGCGACTACCCGGACCTCGTGAAGGAGTACTTCGGGACGATCATCCCGCCGAACGACAACAAGTTCGCGGCGCTGAACACGGCCGTGTGGTCGGGCGGCTCGTTCATCTACGTGCCTCCCGGCGTGGCGGTGGACATCCCGCTCCAGGCCTACTTCCGGATCAACGCGGAGAACATGGGCCAGTTCGAGCGGACGCTGATCATCGCCGACGAGGGCTCGTACGTGCACTACGTCGAGGGCTGCTCGGCGCCGATCTACACGAGCGACTCGCTGCACTCGGCGGTCGTCGAGATCGTCGCCAAGAAGGGCGCCCGCGTCCGGTACACGACGATCCAGAACTGGTCGACGAACGTGTACAACCTGGTGACCAAGCGCGCGGCAGCCTATGAGGACTCCGTGATGGAGTGGATCGACGGCAACATCGGCTCCAAGGTGACGATGAAGTACCCGTCGATCTACCTGCTCGGCAAGGGCGCACGCGGCGAGGTGCTGTCCGTGGCGTTCGCCGGCAAGGGTATGCACACCGACGCCGGCGGTAAGGCTATCCACGCCGCGCCCTACACCACGAGCGTGATCAACTCGAAGTCGGTCTCGAAGGACGGCGGTCGCACAGGCTACCGAGGTCTCGTCCGTGTGGAGCCCGACGCTCATCACGCGAAGTCCACGGTGCGCTGCGACGCGCTGATCCTGGACGACGATTCGAGGTCGGACACCTACCCGTACATCGAGGTCGAGGACGAGACGGCCGCACTCGGCCACGAGGCCACCGTCTCGAAGGTCGGCGACGACCAGCTCTTCTACCTGATGAGCCGCGGGCTCTCCGAGGCCGAGGCCACCGCGATGATCGTGAACGGCTTCATCGAGCCGATCACGCGCGAGCTGCCGATGGAGTACGCCGTGGAGCTGAACCGCCTGATCGAGCTGCAGATGGAGGGCTCGGTCGGCTAGCAGTCGTACGGGTCGACGAGCAGACCGATCGGGAGCTTGGCTCGGTAGTCCTCGTTCCCTGGGTAGTTCATCGTGAGGCTACAGTGGGGGAAGACGTACAAGGCTTCGCTCCCGGTGTCCGTATCGCATCGCCGGTTCCCATGATCCACCCCTCGCGTCGAGTTCTCGTTGACCACGCTGAAGGTCGGGATGCTGCAGGGGATCGAGGCGGGATCCACAAGGAGGCGAACGTCGCCGTCGCCGTCGATCCTCGCGAGTGCGGTCGCCTGGCTCGCGCAGAGCTTGCGGGCATCCTGGAAGACATGGGTGCTGTCCGGCCCCGGGCACATCAGCACCCTGGAGTCCCCCCTCTCGGGACGGCTGGTCATGAAGAGGGTGGTTCCGACAACGAGGGTCGCGGCCACGACTGCCGCGGTCCGCTTCATGAGCGCAGTGTGATGCCGGGGGACCAACCCTCGCAAGGTCAGTGCTCGGCGGCGAACACGGGGGCAGGCCGAGGCCGGAGGGAATCCCACCTATTCGGTAGGATTCCTCCATGACCGCGGTGAGCACCACGACGTTCGACGAGCATGCCCTCGACTCCTTGCCACAGGCACCGCCGTTCGTTGCGAAACTCCGCGCAGATGCCCTGGAGCGCTTCGGCTCCATGCCGGTCCCGTCGCAGGAGACCGAGGAGTGGCGATACACGGACCTTTCGGCTTTCGAGCTCGACTTCCAGCCGTTCGCGGACGGAGGCGGTCCCGAAGACCTGAACCGGCACGGGATCCTGGCCTCCGCGGGCGTCGCCGGCGAGCGGGCCGGCCTGCAGATCCAGCGGAACTCCACCGTGCTCTCGACCCAACGGAGCGCCACGCTCACCGATCGCGGCGTCTGGTTCGGCAGCCTGGACGAGGCCTCGCAGACCCATCCGAACCTCGTCGAGCCCTTCCTCCATCAGCTGGTTCCGGCCGGCCGGACGAAGTTCACGGCGCTGCACGCCGCCTTCCGGGCGGGGGGAACGTTCCTCCACGTTCCGCCGGATACGGCGCTCGAGCTCCCGATCCAGACCTTCACCTACCTCGACGCCGATGGAGCTGCCGTCTTCCCGCACACGCTGATCGTGGTCGAGGCGGGATCGGAGGTCACGTTCATCGATCGCTACGCGAGTCCCGATCTCACCAGGGCCTTCAGCGACGCGATCACGGAGATCCACGTCGGCACCGGCGCGCACGTCCGGTACGTCTCGATCCAGGAGTGGGGGAGCGGCGTTACCCACCTCGGCATCCAACGGGCGACCGTCGGTCGGGATGCAACGCTTCGGACCTTGAACATCGGGTTCGGGGCCTCGCTCGCGCGCGCCGAGGCCGAGACGATCCTCGCCGAGCCGGGCGGGTTCAGCGAGATGCTCGGCATCTTCTTCGCCGACGAGGACCAGCACTTCGACCACCGCTCGATCCAGGACCACGTCGCGCCCAACTGCACCAGCGACCTGCTCTACAAGGGCGCGCTCCGCGATCACTCGCGGGCCGTCTACAGCGGCTGGGTGCATGTCCGGCCCGACGCGCAGAAGACCAACGCCATGCAGACGTCGCGCAACATCGTGCTGTCCGAGCACGCGAAGGCCGACGCGATCCCCAACCTCGAGATCGAGGCGAACGACGTCCGGTGCGGGCACGCCGCGAGCGTCGGCCCGGTCGACGAGGACGCGATCTTCTACCTGACGAGCCGGGGGATCCCTCGCGCGGAGGCGGAGCGGCTGATCGTCTCGGGGTTCTTCCAGGAGGTCCTCGACCGCGTGAAGATCGACGAGGTCCGCGAAGGAGCCGAGCAGGCGATCCAGGACGAGCTCGATCGGGCGGCCCTCGGCCAGGGGGACCCGCACTGATGGGGAGGGTCAAGGTCTGCGACGTCGCCGAGGCACCGGCACCCGGTGAGGCGAAGCGCTTCCCGGTCGACGGCCGACTCGTCGCGCTCGTGAACCTCGGGGACGAAGGTCTCCGGGCGATCGATGCGATCTGCAGCCACGCGCACTATTTCCTGGACGAAGGAGACGTCGACGCGGACTTCGAGACGATCGAGTGCCCGAAGCACGGGTCCTCGTTCGATCTGAACAGCGGGAAACCGAGGAGCCTGCCGGCGACGACGCCGGTGGACGTCTTCCCGATCACGACCGAGGACGACGACATCTACATCGAGGTGTGAAGACATGAGCGAGAACAACGGCCGCGCGATGCTCGAGATCCGCGATCTCCGAGCGGAGGTCGAGGGCAAGGAGATCCTGAAGGGCATCGACCTGACCGTGACACAGGGAGAGACCCACGCCCTGATGGGGCCCAACGGCTCGGGGAAGTCGACGCTGTCCAACATCATCATGGGGCGGCCGGGGTACGTGCTCACCGGCGGCGATGTGATCTTCAAGGGCGAGAAGATCACGGGCCTCACGACCGACCAGCGGGCCAAGCGTGGACTGTTCCTCGCGCTGCAGTACCCGACGGAGGTTCCGGGTGTGAGCGTCGTCAACTTCCTCCGCACCGCCTACCAGGCCGTGAAGGGCGAGCAGATGAGCGCGCTCGCGTTTCGCAAGCACATGAAGGAGCAGATGGACCGTCTCGGTATCGAGGACGCGATGGTGCAGCGGTACGTGAACCAGGGGTTCTCAGGAGGCGAGAAGAAGCGGAACGAGGTCCTGCAGCTCGCGGTCCTCCAGCCGGAGATCGCGATCTTGGATGAGACGGACTCCGGCCTCGACATCGATTCGCTGAAGCTGGTTGCCGGGGGCGTGGCCGAGCTCGTCGGCCCGGAGCTCGGGATCCTGCTGATCACGCACTACCAGCGGATCCTCAACTACATCGCCGCCGATCGCGTCCACGTGATGATGCAGGGTCGTATCGTGAGGTCCGGCGGCCCGGAGCTCGCGAGCGAGCTCGAGGAGAAGGGGTACGAGGGCATCCGTGAGGAGCTCGGGATCGAGGACGGGGGAGAGGAGAAGGGATGAGCGCCAAGGAGCAGCTCGCCGCGGCAGCGAGCGTGCTGGACGTCGATCGGATCCGGCGCGACTTCCCGATCCTGGAGCGCACGATCAACGGCCACCCGCTCGTCTACCTGGATTCGGCCGCCACGTCCCAGAAGCCTCGTCAAGTGATCGACGCCGTCTCCGACTTCTACGCGAACCACAACGCGAACGCCCACCGCGGGATCTATACGCTCGGTGAGGAGTCGACGGAGGCCTTCGAGGGCGCGCGCGCGAAGCTCGCGGCGTTCTTCGGCGCTCCGGATCCTCGCACGATCGTGTTCACCCGCGGGACCACCGAATCGCTGAACCTCGTGGCCCAAGGGTGGGGACGCAAGTTCCTGAAGGAGGGCGATGAGGTCCTCCTCACCGACATGGAGCACCACTCGAACATCGTGCCGTGGCAGCTCACGGCGCAGGTGACCGGCGCGGTCCTCCGCTACATCCCGCTCACCGACGACGGGCAGCTCGACCTGTCGGAGCTCGGCTCCCTGCTCAACGACCGGACCAAGATCCTGTCGGTGACCGGGATGTCGAACGCTCTGGGGACGATCACCCCGCTCGGCCAGCTCGTCGAGGCCGCTCATGCCGTGGGTGCGGTCGTCGCGGTGGACGCAGCGCAGCTCGTGCCGCACAACGGGGTCTCCGTCACCGAGCTCGACTGCGACTTCCTCGCGTTCAGCGGCCACAAGATGCTCGGTCCCACGGCGAGCGGGGGTCTGTACGCGAAGGCCGAGCTCCTCGACGCGATGGACCCGATGTTCGGCGGCGGAGAGATGATCCACGAGGTCTTCCACGACCACTCCACCTGGAAGGAGATCCCGTACAAGTTCGAGGCGGGGACGATGCAGATCGCGCAACAGGTCGGCCTCGGCGTCGCCGTGGACTACCTCCAGGCGCTCGGCATGGACGCCGTCAGGGCACACGAAGAGGAGATCACGCGCTACGCGCTCGACACGCTGCTGTCGGCTGGGGCCACGGTCTACGGGCCCAAGGACGCAGCCGCCCGTGGAGGCGCGGTGAGCTTCTGGTTCCGCGACGTCCATCCTCACGATCTGGCGACGGTGTTGGATGAGCACGGCGTGGCGATCCGGGCAGGGCACCACTGCGCGCAGCTCGTGATGCGGCGGTTCGACACGCCGGCGACGGCTCGGGCGTCGTTCTACGTGTACAACACGCGCGACGAGGTGGACGTCCTCGTCGACGCGCTGGCGAAAGCGGAAGCATTCTTCAAGGACTAGCGTTCGGAGGGACCGTGGCGCTCGACGACATCTACAAGGAAACGATCCTCGATCACTACAAGAACCCTCGGAACAAGCGCGAGCTGCCCGGGGCGGTCGTGACGTGCACGAAGAACAACCCGCTCTGCGGCGACGAGATCACGGTCTCCGCCAACCTCGAGGACGGGAAGCTCCTGGAGGTCACGTTCGAAGGCGCGGGGTGCTCGATCAGTCAGTCGAGCGCCTCGATGATGACGGAGTCGGTGGGCGGCAAGACGGTCGAGGACGTGATGTCCCTCGCCGCGGATGTGCGCGGGATGCTGGCAGGAGAGGTCGAGCCCGACGAGGACCACTTCGGCGACCTCGTCGCGCTGAAGGGCGTCGTGAAGTATCCGATCCGCATCAAGTGCGCGGTGCTGGCATGGGACGTCCTGCAGGAAGCGGTCGCGGACAGCGGTGCCGCGAGCGGCGCCGCCGCCCACTGACGGCTCGGCACGTCCCGACCGTCTACCCTGGCGCGCGTGCCGACGACACCGAGGCGAACGCGCTCATTGGAGCCCTCGCTCGACTGGCTCCTCGTCCTCGTTCCCCTCGCGATCGTCCTGGAGGTCGCGGGCGGCCCCGAGCTCGCGATCTTCCTGACGTCCGCAGGCGCGATCCTGCCGCTTGCAGGGTTGATCGGCCGGTCCACCGAGCAGCTCGCGCTCCACATCGGCCCGCGCCTGGGGGGCTTGATCAACGCCACGTTCGGCAACGTCACGGAGTTGATCATCGCGATCTTCCTGATCCTCGAGGACAAGGTCGAGATCGTGAAGGCCTCCCTCACGGGGTCGATCCTGGGGAACCTCCTGCTCGTCCTCGGTCTGTCGTTCTTCCTCGGCGGGCTGAGGCACGAGGAGCAGGAGTACAACGCGCGGGCGGCCTCGGTGCATGCGACATCGCTCGTGCTGGCGGTCACGGGGCTCCTGATGCCGGCGCTGTTCGCGCTCGGCGGCAACCACAGCCTGATCCAGCGTGAGGTGGTCTCGGGGACGGTCGCGGCCGTCCTGATCGCGCTCTACGTCGGCGCGCTCGCGTTCACCCTCGTGACGCACGAGCATCTGTTCCGGACGCCCGCGGAGCACGAGGAGCCGACGTGGTCGCGCCGGAAGGCGATGGGTCTGTTGCTGGCCTCGACCGGCCTCGTGGCGCTGATGTCGGAGTTCCTGGTCGGATCGATGGAGCCCGCGATCGAGCGGCTCGGCCTGTCCGAGCTGTTCGTGGGCTTGATCCTGATCCCGATCATCGGGAACGCCGCGGAGCATTCCTCGGCGGTGTTGTTCGCGTTGCGCAACAAGGTCGACGTGACGCTCGAGATCGCGATCGGTTCCTCGACACAGATCGCCCTGTTCGTCGCTCCCGCGCTCGTGTTCATCTCGCTCCTGGCCGGGCACCCGATGGACTTCGTGTTCAGCACGTTCGAGGTCGCCGCGGTGGCGCTGTCGACCTTCCTCGTGTTCATGATCTCGGTGGACGGCAGATCCAACTGGCTCGAGGGAGCCCAGCTGATGGGTGCGTACGGCATCATGGCCATCTCCTTCTACTTCGTGCAGTGATGAGACGGATCCTGCTCCCGACGTTCGTGGCCGCCGCGCTGCTGCTGTTCCTGGGAGGGTCCGCCGCCGGTCAGTCCGCAGGCGAGGTCATCCATTCCTACGTGGTCGAGATCCAGATCCTCGAGGACGGCGACCTGGCGGTCACGGAGACGATCGACTACGACTTCGGTTCCGAGCTCCGCCACGGCATCTTCCGCACGATCCCGACGCGGTTCCACCACGACGACGTCTACGACCGGGTGTACCCGATCCGGGACGTGACGGTGGAGAGCCCGACGGCACCGTCCGACGTGGAGGTCTCCGACGAAGGCGGGTCGACGGTGATCCGAGTGGGCGATCCCGACGTCGAGATCTCCGGTCGGCACGCCTACACCCTCTCTTACCGGGTGGAAGGTGCGCTCAATGCCTTCGATGAGCATGACGAGCTGTACTGGAACGCGATCGGCGATGAGTGGCAGGCTCCGATCGAGAGGGTTCGCGTCGTCGTCCGCGCTCCCGCGGAGGTGCAGCGCGTCGCCTGCTTCCAGGGCTGGGAGGGAGGCACGGATGTGTGCGGGAGCGCGGTACTCGACGGCCGAACCGCAAGGTTCGCGGCGGGCCGGACGTTGCTTGCGTACGAAGGCCTCACGATCGTCGTCGGGATCCCGAAAGGCGTCGTGCCCGAGCCGAGCCCGATCCTCGAGGAGCGCTGGGCCGCCGGCCGGGCCTTCAGCCTCGACGGACCGAAGATCGCCGCCGCCGTCGCGCTGACCGGGCTCTTGGGTGGCCTGCTCGGCCGCCTGTGGTGGCGGGAGGGGCGCGATCGCCGCTTCATCGGGTCGCAGATCGACCAGGTGATGGGCAGCTCCAGCGGCGAGAGCGAGCAGGTCCCGTTGGGCGAGGGCGACGCGGAGGCCCCCGTCGAGTTCGCGCCCCCCGAGAACGTTCGGCCGGGGCAGATCGGCACCTTGCTCGACGAACGCGCCAACGTGATCGACGTCACGGCGACGATCGTCGATCTGGCCGGGCGTGGGTTCCTGCTGATCCAGGAGATCCCGGACACCGGCCTCTTCTCCAAGACGGACTGGACCCTGATCCGATCGGAGAGCGTGGAGAGCGAGCTCCTCGCGTACGAACGGAAGCTCCTCGACGGCCTCTTCCGGGACGGGAACGAGGTGAAGGTCTCGGAGCTGAAGACGACGTTCTCGGACCGGTTGCACGGTGTGGAGAACGCCCTCTATTCGGACGCGATGCGTCAGAAATGGTTCCGTGCCCGGCCCGACCGGGTTCGCCTCCGGTGGGCGGGAGCCGGCGTGTTCCTGCTCGTCGCCGGGGCCGCGATCACGTTCGTCCTCGCCCGCTGGACGCATTGGGGCATCGTCGGGGTCCCCGTTATCGTGGCCGGCCTCGCGCTCTCGTTGATGGCGAGGCAGATGCCGGCCCGCACGGCGAAGGGGACCGCGATGCTGCGTCGTATCCGTGGCTTCCGCCGAGTGATCGCCACCGCGGAGCAGCACATGGCCCGGTGGGCCGAGGAGGAGAACGTCTTCACGCGCTACCTGCCGTACGCGATCGTCTTCGGGCTGACGAAGAAGTGGGCGAAGGCATTCGAGGATCTCGGACTCCAGCCCGACACGTCGGGCTGGTACGTGGGCCCGCGGATGTTCACCGCGGCCGCGTTCGCGGACTCGATCGACGGCTTCGCGGTGACCACCGGCGGAACGCTCGCCTCCACCCCGGCGTCCTCCGGTTCGAGCGGGTTCGGAGGCGGCGGCTCTTCCGGCGGCGGCGGAGGCGGCGGAGGCGGCGGCTCCTGGTGACGCTGGATGTGGTCTTCTCAGAAGATCCCCGCGACTTCCTCCGCCGCGATTGGAGCGAGCTCGCCCGGCTCGATCCGGCCGGCACGATCTTCCACACACCGGATTTCCTGAAGCTCTACTGGGAAGAGTTCGGCGAGGAGCCCGACCACCTGCTGCTCGCGTTCGGCGAGGACGCCGGTACCCAGGTGGCGGCCGTGGCCTTCGAGCGGATCGACGACACCCTGCGATTCCTCGGTGGAACGGAGGTGACGGACTATCTCGGTCCCGTCGGTCGCCCGGAGGTGACGACGGCGTTCAGCGATCGCCTGTGGACGGAGCTGCTCGACCGGGACGACTGGCGCATCGCGGATCTGCGCGGCCTTCCCCAGGGCTCGGCATGGCTCCCCGCGCTGCGGGACGCCGCCGCGGCGCACGGGCTCGCGGTCGAAGAGACCGAGGACCAGAACGGGGTCGCACCGTTCCTCGAGCTCCCTGCCACGTGGGACGCGTACCTCCAGCAGATCCCCTCGAAGCTCCGCCACGAGATCCGACGGAAGGCGAAGAAGCTCGAGGCGGAAGCGGGACCGTTCCGGATCGAGACCGCGACGAGCGGGACCTTGCTGCCGCTCCTCGATCGGTTCGTGGAGCTGCACCGGATGAGCGAGGGCCCCAAGGGCGTGTTCATGGTTCCCGGCATGGAGATCTTCTTCCGGCGGCTGGGGCAGGCTTTGTGCGAGCGAGGCATCTTCCGGCTGTCGTTCATCCGCGTGAACGGCGAGCTGGCCGCGGGGACGATCGGGTTCGTGTTCGAGGGGACGTACTCGCTGTACAACTCGGCGTTCGATCGGGGATGGCAGCGGCTCGGACCCGGGATGGTCCTCGTGGCGGAGGACGTGCGCGAGGCGATCGAGCACGGATGCGCGGTCTTCGACTTCCTGAAGGGGGACTACGCCTACAAGTACCGCTTCGGCGCCACGAGACGATCGGTGAGCCGGCTCGTCGTCTCCCGTTAGGCGGATCGGAGCCCCGCGGTGGCCAGCGTCGAGCCGTCGGGCGCGCGGACCGTGAGCCCGCTCATGGAGGCGATGCTCCGGTCGGTCACCCACCAGACCGCCGCGTCGCCGTCACCTTCGAACTCGATCGGCCCCGGGTCCCAGGTCGTCCCGTCGGAACGGGACACGAGGAGGGACCCTCGTCCCATCAGGTGAGGCGTCCGCACGAAGACGACGACGAACGACTGGTCGTGGCTGGACTCGTAGGCCACGACGCTGCCGGCGACCGGCGTCTGGGTCGCCGGCTGGAGCGTGCCCACCTTGAAGCCGGTGCCGCCGAGCGTCGCCAGCACCGTGCGGAAGCTCTCGGCGTCCCTCGCCTCCTCACGTGCCCGTCCGAGCTGGATCAGCCCGAACGCGGCCGCGAAGACCGCGAGCGAGATCGAGGCGGCGATCGCGATCCTCCATCCACGCGGTGCGGGCACCCGGCCTCGCGTGGTCGTCTCGCCGGCCCACTCCTCGGACAACACCGCGATCACGCGGTCGTGCAGTCCGGACGGGGCGGATCGTTCCAGCGTGGACCCGAACACGCGGAGGCCGTCCTCCAGGGCATCGAGCTCTCGTCGACAGGCACCGCATCCACGGAGATGCCGGCGGACGCCGAGCTCGTCGGGATCGGCCTCGGTCCCCAGAACGAAGTCGGGGAGGTGCGGACGGACGTCCTCACAGGTCGTCACGGTCACCACCTCTGGCCGACTCGATGTCGGAAGCGAGGAGATCGCGGAGACGGAGCAGCGCGGCTCGGATCCGGGTCTTCGCCGTTCCCACGGGGATGCCCTCGAGGTCGGAGATCTCGGCGCTCGTCTTCCCGCCGAGGTACGCCAGCTCCAACGCCGCCCGTTGCTCGGCCGGCAGCGACGACATGGCGCGCCGGGCCCGGTCGGTCAGGTCGACCGTCACCGCGCGCTCGTCGGGACCGGGACCTTGGTCGGCCTCGGTCGGACGGTCGGCGGATTCGAGCGTCCGGACCTCCAGCACCCGGCGCCGGATGGCGTCGATCGCCAGCGACCGCGCCATCAGCAGCACCCACGTCTCCAGCTTGCCCCGCGAGCGTTCGTACCGGTCCGCGTTCCGCCAGAGTTTCACGAACGTGTCCTGAACGAGATCCTGCGCGGCCGCTTCGTTGCCGAGCATCACGAGCCCGAGCCCGTAGATCCGCCCCGCGAATCGCTGATAGAGGACCTCGGCCGCGCCAACGTCGCGCGCTGCGAACGAACGCATCAGGCGCTGGTCGGCGTCGCGCTCGTCGGGCGGCATCTCCGACAAACGGTACACAGGTTCCGGTCACGCAAGAGGTACGAGCGAGAGGCAGCGGGGGTTCCCTCAGACGAACGCGCGGATGTGGCGGAGGATCGTGACGCCGAGCTGCGCGTCGATGCCCGTCACGAGGTTCCCGGAAGCGAGGACGTCCTCGGCCGGGATCCGTCGGGCGGCGACGAGCGCCAGGTGCGGGGCACGGCCGACGATCGTGGTGTCGGGCTTCGTGTCGGCCGGCGGCACCTCGCCGGCGCCGAGGCCCCAATGCCATCGGCCCCCTCCCGCCCCGTCGACCTCCACCTCGACGCTGTAGCCGGTGAGATCCAGGCCGGCTTCGGCGAGGGCCCACGGGAGCATGCGGATCCCCATGTCGATCGTGAGGTGGATCGGCCAATGCTGATACTCGGGGCCGAGGCCGTTCGTGGCGCGCATGTCCTCGCCGTGCACCCACCATTCGACGATGCGCGACTGGATGAGGTACCGGGCCGCGATCTCGCCGGCGAGCCACGGGAACCGCCCCTTGTCCCACTCGTCCTCGGAGAGGAGCCCGGCGTACCCGAGCAGGGCGTCCGCTGCTTGCCCCCACGTCACGAGGACCTCTCGCGTCGGGAGGCCCGAACGCCGCTCGACCGCCCACTCGTTGAACCCGTCGACGGTGAACGGTTGGCCGTCGAGATGACGCCGATACTCCTCGAGCTCCTCGGCAGCGTCGCCCTTCACGACGTGAGCGGCAGCGGTGTCCTGAGCAGCGAGGTGGGCCATCACGTCGCGGTTCCACCAGCCGGGGAGGGCGCTCGGCTGCTCCCACGTCTGAGGGTCCGCGAACTGCACGGTCCGGCCGAGCCGCTGGCGCTCCGCTTGTGCGATCCCGAGCAGCGTGGTGCGGTCCAGGCTCACGGCGCGGAATCGTACAGTACGGGCCATGCTCGATCTGCCCGCCGATCACGCCGCGCTGACGGACGACCCCTGATGGGGGCGATCGAACGCTTCACCGATGCGGCACGTGAGCTCGGGCTCGAGCCGGAGATCCGGAGGTTCCCGGAGGGGACGAAGACGGCCGTCGATGCGGCGCGGGCGATCGGGTGTGACGTTGAGCAGATCGTGAAGTCGCTGGTGTTCATGGCGGACGGGAGCCCGGTGATCGCGTACACGTCTGGTGGGAATCGCGTGAGCCCGTCCAAGCTGGCCGGGCTCGCCGGCGCGGCCGAGTCGCGGAAGGCGACACCGGAGGAGGCGCGCGCCGCCACGGGCTTCGCCGTGGGTGGGACTCCGCCCTTCGGCCACCCCGCGCCTGTGCGTTCCTTCGTTGACCCCGCATTGCTTGCGTTCCAAGAGGTCTGGGCAGCCGCGGGCACGCCGGACTCTGTGTTCCCGCTCACGCCATCGGAGCTCCGGCGAGCGACGGGGGCGGAGACCGCAGATTTCACCGAGGGATGACGGCGACCGAGGGTAGAATCTGGGCATGACAGCGACCGGAGACACCATGGCCCAGACCGCCGAAGAGACCGCCCCGACGACCAGCCCAGGGACCAGCCGCACGTCGATCCAGCTCACAGAGACCGCCGCGGGCGAGGTCCAGAAGCTCATCACCGAAGAGGGGCGTCCGGACATCGCACTGCGGATCGCCGTACAGCCCGGCGGCTGCTCGGGTCTCCGGTACGCGATGTACCTCGACGACCAGGTATCCGAGAAGGACCTGCTCGAGGAGCAGTTCGGCGTCAAGGTCGTCGTGGACAAGATGAGCGTGCCATATCTGACGCAGGCCACCATCGATTGGGTGGACTCGCTCGAGGCCTCAGGGTTCACGATCGACAATCCGGCCGCACAGAGCTCGTGCGCCTGCGGCCACTCGTTCCACTAGTCAGCCGGTAGTCAGCCGGCGAGCGGCCCTCCCGGACACTCTCCGCCGCGGAACCACACCCGGAGGCTGTACGGCATCGGGACCTGGACCTGATGCTCGAGGCCCCATGTCCGATATCCGACCGGGATGGAGAGCTGCGTGACTCCGCCCGGGGGTGCATACGATCCGCAGTGGGCGAATCTGGTCTCGATCCGGACATATCGGTACGCCCCCGGTTGCAGCACGAACCCGTCGAACGGTGTCGTGTGTTCATGGTCGTACCGGTACCGACCAGAGGCAGGTGCCACGGATACCCGCTCGAAGACGAGCGGGAACAGGCAGCCGACGCAGTCGGGCTCCTGACCGACACTCGTGATCGTCACGGGGAGCGGTCCGTCGTTGTGCAAGGTCAGCGCGTACCGGAACAGGCGGCCGTCTTCGTACCGCACGCGGTAGGCAGCGAAATCGTCACCCTGGGGCGATGTGAAGGAGCCGAGTGAGGTGGCGAACTCGGGGTCCGCCCAGTAGGCCCCCGTGCCATTCGCGCTGAGTGGCTGATATCGCCAGAGGTACAGCCCGGAGAAGACGTTGACACCGGTCACGATCGCGAGCGAGGCGACGACGAGGCGCGGAACCCCACGACGAGGCGCAGTTGGCTGCGGCGGTGCCGTCGTGGGCGGGCGGACGATCGTGTCCACGACGGAACCGTACGCCCGCCAGGGCAACGGGTCCAGGTGATCTACGCGACGGCGTCCAGACCTGCGCGGACGCCGTCCACGAGTTCCTGGAGCTGGGACTCCTCGATGATCAACGGCGGACTCACCGCCAGCGCCCCGCCGACCAATGGGCGAACCAGCACGCCGGCCTCGCGGGTCGCGGCGCCGACGCGGGCACCCATGGCGGGGTCTTCGTCGACGAGGTCGGAACGCAGCTGCACGGCGGCGAGCAGCCCGATACCCCCACGCACGTCCTCGACGAGGTCGTGATCGGTCAGCTGCTTCAACGCGTCGAGCAGCGCGCCCTCCATCGCTTTCGAACGGGCGGGCAAGCCCTCGTGTTCGAGGATGTCGATGTTGACGAGCGCCGCTGCCGCGACCGCCGCGTGGCCGCTGTAGGTGTAGCCGTGGCGCCACATCCCCGCGCCCTCCGCCCAGAACGGCTCGGCCACCGCCGGTGTAGCGAGGACCGCTCCCAACGGCAGATATCCGCTCGAGATGCCCTTCGCACAGACGACGAGGTCCGGTTCCAGCTCGAAGCGGGTGGAGGCGAACCAATCGCCGCATCGGCCGAAGCCCGTGATGACCTCGTCGGCGACGAACAGCACGCCCGTGTCACGGCACACCGCACGCACGGCCTCGAGGTAGCCGTCCGGAGGTGGGAACACGCCGCCCGCCCCGATCACCGGCTCGCAGAAGAACGCCGCGACGTGCTCCGCCCCGACGTCGTCGATCGCCGCGCGCAGTGAGTCGGGATCGTCCCACGGCACCTCCAGGACGTCCTGGATCAGCGCGCCGTGCCCGGCGGCGTTCGCCGGGATGCCCGCGAGCGAGGTCCCGGCGGTGTGCATCCCGTGGTACGCCTTCTCCCGTCGCACGAGGATCGTGCGATCCGGCTCGTCGAGGAGCTGCCAGTACCGCCGCGCCATCTTCGTGGCGGTGTCGATCGAGTCGGAGCCTCCGCTCGTGAGGAACACCTTGGAGCCGGGGACCGGCGCGAGTCCCGCCACCCGATCGGCGAGCTCCAGCGTCACCGGGGTCACGATGTCGCCGAAGTTCGAGTAGGTCGGCAGCTTCGCCATCTGCGCCGCCGCGGCCTCGCCGATCTCGGCACGGCCCCAGCCGACGTTGCAGTACCAGAGGGACGCCGTCGCATCGAGGTAGCGGGTGCCGTCGATGTCCCAGACGTAGCAGCCGTCGCCGCGGTCCAGGACGAGCTCGCCCCCCGCAGCGATCGCGGCCATGTCGGCGAACGGATGCCAGTAGGGCTGCGCCACGTCGGGGACGCTACCAGCAGCGAAGCGCGCCTCCGAGGACCGTCGGTCGAGCTATCCCGGTTCGTACGCGAGATTCGGGGCGAGCCACCGCTCCGCTTCGGCGAGGGACTCGCCCTTGCGGCGCGCGTAGTCCTCGACCTGGTCCTTCGCGATCCGCCCGACGTGGAAGTAGCGGGCCGCCGGGTGCGCGAGGTACAGACCGCTCACGCTGGCGGGGGGCATCATCGCGCACGAGGTCGTCAGGTCGATCCCGGTCTCCTCGGCGGCGTTCAAGAGCTCGAACAGGGTTCGCTTCTCGCTGTGGTCCGGGCAGGCCGGGTAGCCGAAGGCCGGCCGGGTGCCGCGATAGCGCTCCTTGATCAGGTCTTCGCTGGAGAGCTGCTCGTCCGGCGCGTACCACTCGCGGCGGACCCGTTCGTGGAGGTACTCCGCGAACGCCTCCGCGAGGCGATCGGCGAGGGCCTTGGTCACGATCGCCCGGTAATCGTCGTGCTCGGCCTCGTACGCCTTCGCGAGGTCGTCGGCGCCGAAGCCCGCGGAGACGGCGAACGCGCCCACGTGATCGCGCACGCCGGAGTCCAGCGGGGCGACGAGATCGGCGATCGACTTGTTGGGTTCACCCTCCCCGCGGTCGCCCTGCTGTCGGAGGCAATGGAAGACGTAGCCGCCCTCGGTCACGATGTCGTCGCCTTCGGCACGCGCCGGGAAGTAGCCGTAGACGCCGCGCGCCTCGAGCAGCCGCTCCTCGACGATCCGGTCGAGCACCTCTTGCCCGACCTGGAACAGCTCGCGGGCGGTCTCGCCCATCTGTGGATGGTCGAGGATCTGCGGGTAGCTCCCCTTGAGCTCCCACGCCGTGAAGAAGAACGTCCAGTCGATGTAGTCCCGGAGCGTCGCCAGGTCCGGCTCCACGGTCCGGGTGCCGACGAACGGCGGCGGGGGAGCGTCCTCTTGGCGCCAGTCCACCTTGAGTCGGTTCTCGAGGGCTTTCCGGTACGGCAGGAGCGGTTGCTTCTGCTTCTCCTCGTGGAGCTTCCGGAGCCGCTCTTGGTCCGTGCGGTTGTCGGCGTCCAGCTTCGCCTTCCGCGGCTCGTCGAGCAGCGCGCTCATCACGCCGACCACCCGGGACGCGTCCACGACGTGGACCACGGGCTGGGCGTAGACCGGGGCGATCTTGACGGCGGTGTGTTGTTTCGAGGTCGTGGCGCCGCCGATCAGGAGCGGGAGGTCGAGGCCGCGGCGCTGCATCTCCGTGGCCACGTTCACCATCTCGGTGAGCGAGGGGGTGATCAGCCCGGAGAGACCGATGACGTCCGCCTTCTCCCGCGCCGCCGTGTCCAGGATCGTCTCCGCGGGCGCCATCACGCCGAGGTCGACGACCCGGTAATTGTTGCAGCCGAGGACCACCCCGACGATGTTCTTGCCGATGTCGTGCACGTCGCCCTTGACCGTGGCCGTCACGATCGTTCCCTGGGCGGACCCGACGAGACCCAGCCGCTCCTTCTCCTCCTGCATGTAGGGCTCGAGGTACGCGACCGCCTTCTTCATCGCGCGCGCGGACTTCACGACCTGCGGAAGGAACATCTTGCCCGCGCCGAAGAGGTCGCCCACGATCTGCATCCCGTCCATCAGGGGGCCCTCGATCACCTCGAGCGGCCGTTCGTAGCCCTGCCGCGCCTCCTCCGCGTCCTCCTCGATGAAGGCATCGATCCCGTGGACGAGCGCGTGGGAGAGCCGCTCCTCGACCGAGCCTTCGCGCCACGTCAGGTCCTGCTCGGTCCGCATCGCCTCGCCCGTGACCGTCTGCGCGAACGTGAGCATCCGTTCGGTCGCGTCGGGCCGTCGGTTGAAGAGGAGGTCCTCCACGTGCTCGAGGAGATCCTTCGGGATGTCGTCGTACACGGGGAGCTGCCCCGCGTTCACGATCGCCATGTCGAGCCCGGCCTGGCGTGCGTGATAGAGGAACGCCGAGTGCATCGCCTCGCGGACCACGTCGTTCCCCCGGAACGCGAAGGAGAGGTTCGAGACGCCACCGGAGATCTTCACGCCGGGACACCGCCGCTTGATGATGCGGGTCGCGTCGATGAACGACTTCGCGTACTCGGCGTGCTCCTCCATGCCCGTCGCGATCGCCAGGATGTTCGGGTCGAAGATGATGTCCGAGGGGTCATAGCCGGCCTGCTCCGTCAGGAGGCGGTACGCGCGTTCGGAGATCTCGACCTTCCGGTCGACGGTGTCGGCTTGGCCCTGCTCGTCGAAGGCCATCACGACGACGGCCGCGCCGTAGCGCTGCACGCGCCTGGCCTTGTCCAGGAAGTCGTCCTCGCCTTCCTTGAGGCTGATCGAGTTCACGACGCCCTTGCCCTGGACGCACTTCAGGCCGGCCTCGATCACGTCCCAGCTGGACGAATCGACCATGATCGGGACCCGCGCGACCTCAGGCTCGGTGGCGAGGAGGTTCAGGTAGGTGGTCATCGCCTGCGGACCATCCAGCAGGTCGGTGTCCATGTTGACGTCGAGGAGGTTCGCGCCGTTCTGGACCTGCTCGCGCGCGATGTCGACCGCTGCCTGGAAGTCGCCGCTCTCGATCAAGCGGCGGAACTTCTTCGAGCCCGTGATGTTCTGGCGTTCCCCGACCATCACGAACCCGGTGTCGGGGCGCACGACGAAGGGCTCGAGGCCGCTGAAGGACGTGAACGTCTCGTCGGGATCGGGGACGGAGCGTGGTGGCAGGTCGCGGACCGCCTCCGCGATCTGGCGGATGTGCTCCGGTGTGGTCCCGCAGCACCCTCCGAGGACGTTGGCGAGACCGGCGCGCGCGAACTCCCCGAGGTAGCCGCTCGTGATCTCCGGGTCCTCGTCGTGCAGCCCCATCGCATTGGGGAGGCCGGCGTTGGGGTAGCAGGCCGTGTAGGTGGGCGCGATGCGTGAGAGCGCTTCGAGGTAGGGGCGCATCTGCGCGGCGCCGAGCGAGCAGTTGACCCCGACGATCATCGGCTCCGCATGCTCGATCGAGAGCCAGAACGCCTCGGCGGTCTGACCCGACAGGTTCCGACCGCTCTGGTCGACGGCCGTGAAGGAGAGCCAGAGCGGCAGGTCGGGTGCGACGTCCTGGGCGGCGGCGATCGCCGCCTTGGCGTTCAAGGTGTCGAAGATCGTCTCGATCTGGAGCAGGTCGACGCCGCCGTCCGCGAGCCCGCGGATCTGCTCCGCATAGGCCTCCGTCAGCTCGTCGAACGTGATCGTGCGGAACGCGGGGTCTTCGACCTTGGGAGAGATCGAGAGCGTGCGGTTCGTCGGGCCGAGCGACCCGACCACGAACCGGTCCTCGGCGCCGTCGAGCGCTCGCCGGGCGTTCTCGGCCGCGGCACGGTTCATGTCGTAGACCAGGTGCTCCAGGCCGTACTCGGCCTGGGAGACCGGGCTCCCGTTGAACGTGTTCGTGCTGAGGATCCAGGCGCCGGCGTCGAGGTAGTCGCGGTGGATCGACTCGACGATGTCGGGCCGAGTGAGGCCGAGGACGTCGTTGTCGCCCCGGATGTCGCGGGGGTGGTCCTTCAGGAGGTTGCCGCGGAAGTCCTCCTCGGACAGCTCGAGCGTCTGGATGGCTGTGCCCTTCGGACCCTCGAGCACGAGGATCCGTTCCGCCAGCAACGCCTGCAGCCTGCTCCGTACGTCCACCCGATAACCCTACCGCCGTGTACGGATGCGCCTGCGAGCCTCGGCGCGTCGGGGTACCCTCCGCTCATGCGAGTCGTGCCGACCGGGAGATCTGTGCTGCGGGGGAGGGAGGCTTCGACCTCCTCCCGCAAGCGATCCGCCACCCAGGTGCGCCGCTCGGTAGCCGCCCTCAACGCCGTCCCGTTGTTCGACGGGTTCTCCAAGCGACATCTCCACCGTCTCGCCGCCGAGGCCGAGGTGGTCGAGTTCGAGGCCGACCGGGCGATCGTGGAGGAGGGAGGCGCGGGGGAAGCGATGTTCGTCGTCCTGAGCGGGGGAGCCCGCGTCACCCGGGGGGGCAGGAAGCTGGCCACCGTGGTCCCCGGCGACTTCTTCGGAGAGCTGTCGGCGCTGGACGGCGGCCCGAGGACCGCGTCGATCGTCTCCGAGACGCCGATGGAGCTCCTGCGGCTGTTCCGGCACACGCTGCGCCGGATGATCGAGGAGGAGCCATCGCTGGCGATGGGGCTGCTCGAGGGACTCGCGAGGCGGCTCCGTCAGGTGCAACCGGGCGGGCCGGTCACCTGATCACCCGAGCAGGGTGTCGAGCTCCTTCAGCGTGACGTCGTCGAGCTCGATGTCGCCCGCCGCCGCGTTCGTCCGGACGTGCTCCGGGTTGCGACTCCCCGCGATCGCCGAGGTCACGCCCGGCTGGTGGACGTTCCATGCGAGGGCGAGTTCGGCGAGACCGCAGCCGAGCCGCTCCGCCACCGGTCGGAGCCTGCCGACGACCTCCAGCGACGCCTCGACGTCGGCGAACGGTCCTTCGCCCTGCTCTTCGCCGCGCCAGTCACCCTCGGGGAACCGAGTCTCGGTCGTGATGGCGCCCGTCAGGAGGCCGTACGCCAGCGGCGCGTAGCTGACCACGCCGACGCCCTGCTCGCCGCACCAGCGGATCAGGTCGCCGTTCGCCCTCACGAGCATCGAGAACTCGGGCTGGAGGGAGGCGACGTGCCGCATCGCGAGGCAGGCTTCGATCTGGCCACGATCGAAGTTCGACACGCCGATGTGCCGGACGAGGCCGGCATCCTGGAGGTCCCCCATCGCACCCCAGGTCTCCTCGAGCGGCACGCCGGTCTCGTCCGGCCAGTGGAGCTGGTAGAGGTCGATCCGGTCCGTCCCCAGGCGGCCCAGGCTCTTCTCGCAGGCGCTCCGGACCTGCGCCGGCGTGAAACCGCTGCCCTCGGGCGCGGGAGCAACCTTCGTGGCCAGGGTCAACTCCTCCCGCCGGCCTGCGATCGCGCGCCCGACGAGGAGCTCGGACACGCCGTCCCCGTACACCTCCGCCGTGTCGATCCAGTCGATCCCAGCGTCGAGACCGGCCCGGATCGCATCGATCACGACCTCTTCGGATTCGTTGGCGCCCCACGCCGTTCCGCCGGCCTCCCACGCGCCGTACCCGATCACTGAGATCTCCGGGCCGTTTCTGCCGAGCTGCCGCCGACGCATCGCCGAGAAACTAACAGCCACGGCCATCACAGCCGAACCCGCGCAGTAGGGTGTTCTCTTGGATGAGCAAAGCGGTACGGGAGCGGGAACGGATCGTCGTTCGGTTCGCCGGCGACTCGGGCGACGGCATGCAGTTGACCGGCGACCGATTCACGAGCGCCACGGCGGTGCTGGGCAACGACCTCGCCACCCTGCCCGACTTCCCTGCTGAGATCCGCGCCCCTGCCGGCACCGTCCATGGGGTGTCCGCCTTCCAGATCCAGTTCGCATCGAACGACATCACCACGCCCGGCGATCACGCCGATGTGCTGGTCGCGATGAACCCGGCGGCCCTCAAGGCGGACCTCGACAAGGTGGGGAAGGGCGGCGTCCTCATCCTGAACGAGGACTCCTTCACGGAGCGGAACGTCCAGAAGGCCGGGTACACCGCCGACCCCCTCCAGGATGGGACCCTCGACGGCTACCAGGTCTACAAGGTGCCGATGACCTCGATCACGGTGCGGGCGACGGAGGGTATCGGGATCGGCAAGAAGGAGTCGGAGCGGGCGAAGAACATGTTCGCCCTCGGGCTCGTGTCGTGGATGTTCGGCCGCCCGACGGACACGACGCTCAACTGGCTGGAGAAGAAGTTCGGCTCCCGCCAGGAGATCTTCGATGCCAATGTCGCGGCCTTCAAGGCCGGGTACAACTTCGGCGAGACGACGGAGCTGTTCGCCGAGTCGTACAAGGTGGAGGCGGCTCCCCAGGTGCCGGGGACCTACCGCAACATCGACGGCGCCACCGCCCTCGCGTGGGGACTGATCGCCGCGTCGGAACGCAGCGGTCTGCCCCTGTTCTACGCGAGCTACCCGATCACGCCGGCCTCCGAGCTCCTCCACGAGCTGTCCCGCCACAAGAACTTCGGCGTGGTCACGATCCAGGCGGAGGACGAGATCGCGGCCGCCAACATCGCCCTGGGCGCCGCGTTCAGCGGCCAGCTGGCCGTGACCGGGACGAGCGGGCCGGGCATCGACCTGAAGTCCGAGACGATCGGGCTCGCGGTAATCATGGAGCTGCCGATGATCATCGTCGATGTGCAGCGTGCGGGCCCCTCGACCGGCATGCCGACGAAGACGGAGCAGGCGGATCTGCTGCTCGCGATGTATGGACGGCACGGGGAATCGCCGCTGCCGATCGTGTCGGCGTCCACCCCGGCCGAGTGCTTCACCGCCGCGCTCGAGGCGGCCCGGATCGCCGTGCGGTACCGGACGCCCGTGATCTTGCTCTCCGACACCTTCATCGCGAACTCCTCGGAGCCGTGGCCGATCCCCGACGTCGAGAGCCTGCCGTCGATCGATCCGGGATTCGCGTCCTCGAACGGGCAGGACTTCCTCCCGTACTCGCGAGATGAGAGGTTGGCGCGGCCGTGGGCGATCCCGGGGACACCGGGGTTGGTGCACCGGATCGGTGGATTGGAGCGCCAGGACGGGACCGGCAACATCAGCTACGACGCGGCCAATCACGAGCTGATGACCAGGCTCCGCCAGGCGAAGGTCGACGGCATCGCGGACGACATCCCGGCTCTCGAGGTCGAGGACCCGAGCGGGGAGGCCGAGCTGCTCGTGCTCGGCTGGGGCTCCTCGCTCGGGACGATCACGGCGGCCGTCGCCCGGGCGAGGGCCGACGGTCGGAGCGTGGCGACCGCCCACCTCCGGCATCTGAACCCGTTCCCCACGAACACCGGCGAGGTCGTGCGGGCGTACCGGAAGGTGCTGGTCCCGGAGATGAACATGGGGCAGCTCGCCGCGCTGATCCGTGCCAGGTACCTGGTGGACGCGGCGTCGTATTCGAAGGTGCAGGGCCTCCCCATCTTCGCGGAGGAGCTCGAGCACGAGATCACGAGGGTGCTCGATGAGTGACGTGATGCAGAACGGCGGAACCGCACCGGGTGACGCCTCGACGCTGACCAAGAAGGACTTCACGTCGGACCAGGAACCCCGCTGGTGTCCCGGATGCGGCGACTACGCGATCCTGTCCGCGGTCCAGGCGTTCATGCCGGAGCTCGGCATCGAGCCTCACAAGACGGTATTCGTCTCCGGGATCGGCTGCAGCGGCCGGTTCACGTACTACATGGACACGTACGGCATGCACGGGATCCACGGACGCGCTCCCGCACTGGCCACGGGGATCGCGGTCGCGGCTCCGGAGCTCTCGGTGTGGGTCGTCACCGGTGACGGCGACGGCCTCTCGATCGGCGGGAACCATCTGATCCATGCGCTCCGCCGGAACGTCGACATCAAGATCCTCCTCTTCAACAACCAGATCTACGGACTGACCAAGGGCCAGTACTCGCCCACGTCGGAAGAGGGGAAAGTGACGAAGTCGACGCCGTTCGGTTCGGTCGACCATCCCTTCAACCCGATCGCGCTCGCCCTCGGCGTCGAAGCGACGTTCGTGGCCCGCACCGTCGACAACGACCGGCAGCATCTGACGGAGGTCCTCCGGCGAGCCGCTCAGCACAAGGGAACGGCCTTCGTCGAGATCTACCAGAACTGCAACGTCTTCAACGACGGTGCGTTCGACCTGCTGCGGGACAAGGCCCAAGGCAAACACAACCAGATCCGGCTCGAGCACGGGGAGCCGATCGTGTTCGACGAGGGGAACCGATGCGTGCGTGTCGGCGAGAACGGCCGGTACGAGATCGCGCCCACGGCCGAGACCGACCCGGACGGCGTCGTCGTGCACGACGCCCACGGCCGGCCGTCGCTCGCGTTCGCGCTGGCCCACCTCTCCCGCGGCCCGGACGAACCCTCGTGCATCGGCGTCTTCCACGAGGTGGAACGCCCGGTGTACGGGCAGGCCATCCAGCATCAGCTCCAAGCCGCGAAGGAGCGTCTCGGCCCGGGCGACCTCAGCTCGCTCCTCCACGTGGGGGACACCTGGACGGTCGAGTAGCGACCAGACGGCCGGAGGGTCTCCCACGAGCCTCGGCTCAGCCGGCGGTCGGCGGACTGAACCGCGAGAGCGCCTCCGTGGAGGCCGCCTCCATCTGCCGGAGCTCGCGCACGGTGCCGGAGAGCGTCCCGACGAGGGTATCCAGGTCGGATCGGTCCGCACCGCCCCCGAGACTCACCCGGAATCCGGTCGTCCCCGGGTAGCCGATCTGCTCCAGCACCGGCGACGGGTCCTCGGGACGTCCGCTGCAGAGCGATCCGGCGCCAAGGCGGAAACCGCGATCGTCGAGCGTCATCAAGAGCGTCGCGGGGTCGAGGCCGGCGACGCTGAAGCCCACCAGGTGGGGCGTACGATGGGTCGGGTGACCATGGACCGTCGTCCCGGGCACCTCGACCAGCCGTTCCCGGAGCTCCGCGGTCAGGGTCCAGTGGGCGGCCGCACGGTCGGCCATCGTGGTGAGTGACGCCGTGAGCGCGGCCGCCATCCCGGCGATCCCGGGGGTGTTCTCCATCCCGGAGCGACGCTTCCGCTCTCGGTCGTCCCCGCACGGATAGGCCGTGATCGCGACGCCGCGACGGACGTAGAGGGCGCCCACGCCCGGTGGCCCGCCGAACTTGTGCGCCGACAACGACAGGAGGTCCACACCGAGGGCCGGTCCGTCCACCGGGAGCCGGCCAACGGTCTGGCAGGCGTCCGTGTGGAACCGCACGCCGGCTTCGCGTGCGAGCCGCGCCGCCTCGGCGACGGGCTGGATCGTTCCGAGCTCATGGTTCGCGTGCTGGACCGATGCGAGGAGCGTCGCGGGAGTCCGGATCTCCGCGTCGAAGCGATCGAGATCGACCCGGCCGTCTCGGTCGACTTGGACGACCACGACCTCGAACCCGTCCGACTCGAGTGCGTGCGCGACCCCGCTCACGGCCGGATGCTCCACGGCGCCGATCACGATCCGCGTGCCGAGCTCGCTGACGGCGCGGACGCCGCCCCAGATCGCGAGGGCGATCGATTCGGTGCCGCCGGAGGTGAAGACGATCTCGTCGGGCTGGGCTCCGATCGCGGCGGCGACCTGCTCGCGTCCGTCGTCGAGCAGCGAGCGAGCCGCGCGGCCCGGTGCGTGGATCGAGAGAGGGTCGCCGAACGAGTCGAGGGCGGCGACGATGGCGTCGCGAGCTTCCGGAAGGAGGGGTGTGGCCGAGGCCGAGTCGAGATAGAGGTCGGCGACCATCGCCGGCCCAGGGTACCGGGCGTCCTGGATCTACGGGGTGGCCGGCTCCCGTCCGCGCAGGAGCACGGCCGTGTACAGGACTCCGGCGATGATGGCGCCGGCGATCGGTCCGACGATCCAGACGAGCGCGTCATCCCAGATCCCGCCCACCAGCGCAGGGCCGAACCAACGCGCGGGATTCATCGCCGCGCCGGTCAGTGGTCCGAACGCGAGTATGTCGAAGGCGATGGTGAGCCCGATCGTGAAGCCCGCCGTCTTGTTCCAAGGCCCCTTGTCGTCGACGGCCGTACCGAACACCACGAAGACCAGGAAGAAGGTCAACATCGCCTCGAGGACGATGCCCTTGCCCACGGCCAGGTCCGGTGCGAGCGCCGGCGCGCCCGCGCCTCCGCCGTCGAACGCGGCCTCACCAACGACGTACCGGAGGAGGAGGGCACCCATCATCGCACCGACCAGCTGCGCCACGATCAAGACCGCGCCCCGCTGGGTGCCGATCTTGCCGGCCGCCCACAGGGCGATCGTCACCGCCGGGTTGACCTGGCCGCCGGAGATGTGGCCGGTGACGGAGACCATGACGGCGAGGACGAGGCCGTGGGCGAGCGCCACGCCTACCAGGTCGAGCTGACCGGAGCTCGCGACGATCACCGCGCCGGCGCCCACGAAGATCAGCGCGAACGTGGCGACGAACTCCGCGACCGCGGCCTTCCCCAGACTCTCCATCACGTCCTCCTTGGTTGTCGCTCCGACGGTTGCTCCACGGCGCTGCCCGATGCACGAGAGCACGTGGGAAGGTACATGGCCGCGTCCCGACGCGCCGAGCCTAGCCCGCCGCCCGTGGCCGTTCAAAGACCGTGCGATCCGCCCTCGGCGGCTGCGTGGAAGCGAGTAGCATCGCCCGCGTGGATGTCCTGCTGGTCTCCCCGGACGTGCGGTCCCGGCAATTGATGGCCCTCGCGGTCAGGAGCATCGAGCGCCGGCTGGGCGAGGGGATCAGCTTCCGGGCGGCTCGCAACGGCGAGCTCGGCACCTGGGCGGCCCTCCGGGAGCGGCCGGACATGATCGTCGCGGATGAGATCGCGTCACGCGAGGGAGCGTTCGGACTCGCGAGAACCCTCCGGGATCACGCGGAGCCCTACACCGGGGTCATCGTGATCCTGCTGGATCGCAAGCACGACACCTGGCTCGCGAAGTGGTCGGGCGCCGACGCGTGGTTCGTCAAGCCCGTGGATCCGTTCGAGCTTGCCGACCGGCTGCTCGAGCTCGTGACCGAGCAGAAGACCGAGCTGAAGAGCGAGTCGAAGAGCGAGCCGAAGAGCGAGCCGAAGAGCGAGCCGAAGAGCGAGCCGAAGAGCGAGAAGGAGAGCGCGTGAAGATCAAGGGGACCTGCAAGCGGGACGGCCGGGAGTTCTTCGCGGAACAGGTCGTGGCATCGGGTGGCGAGTGTCCCTGGGACGGGCAACCCTTCAACGCCGATTACGCCGCCGTGCTGGTGGAATCGCTCCGCGCCGCCGAGCGGCTGGGAACCGAGCTCGAACGGGCGCTCGAGCGGGTGGCTTCGCTCCACCCGGCGTTCACCCTGGACGAGCACAGCGTGCTGGGGGAGTTGACGGACCAGCTCGGGCGGTTCCACAGGAACCTCGTTCGGCAGGCCTGACGGGTGGTCGCCGTGGCGGCGGACGGGAACGGCTTCGCGGTGGAGGTCCGGGGCGGCGAGGGGACGTGGACCGTGGCGATCGTGAGCCCCGAGGGCGAGGTGGTGTCGGAGCGGGCGTGTCACGACGGCGCGGAGGCCAGGACATACGCGTCCACGGTCCGCCAGCACATCTTCTGGCTGTCAGCCGAGAAGTTCCGCGAGTACTACCGGATCCATGGGCAGGTCGAGGGATAGCGATGGGGTTCAACGCGATGCAACCGGGCAAGGTCAAGAAGACGGATCTGATCATCGCCGGAGTGGCGCTGCTCGTGATCGTCGGCCTCGTCCTCTGGGCGGTGCTGTGACCGATGGTCGGTCCCTCGCCGACCTCGACTACTGCTACCTGACGACCACCGGCCGGCGTTCGGGCGAGCCGCATCGGATCGAGATCTGGTTCGCGCTCGTCGACGGCGTCGTGTACCTCCTGTCCGGCGGCGGCGACCGATCGGATTGGGTCCGGAACCTCGAGGTCTCGCCCGACGTCGTGCTCGAGATCGGCGGCGAGGAGCGGACGGCGAAGGCCCGGCTGGTGACGGATCACGAGGAAAACGCGCTGGCGCGACGGCTCGTCGCCGAGAAGTACCGGCCCCGCACCCGGGACGATCTGGACGACTGGGAGCGGACGTCGCTTCCCGTCGCGATCGAGTGGCGCTAGCGCTCCTCGAAGCCGATCGAGAACATGCGCTCCAGGTCGTGCTTCGAATACACCTGGAAGGCGATCAGCGTCTCGGTGCGCTCCACGCCTCCGACCTTGGAGATCCCACCCGGGATCACCGTCTCGAGCTCGTCGTGCCCAGCGACCCGAACCACCGCGACCAGGTCGAACTCGCCCGCCACCGAGTAGACCTCGGAGACACCCCCGATCTCCGCGATCGCTGCGGCGGCCTCGGGTATCGCGTCGATCTCGCACTGGATCAGGACGACGGCGTGGACGGTCATCGGGTCAGGTCCTTTCGAGGACGACGGCGAGCCCTTGCCCGCCGGAGATGCAGAGCGTGGCCAGGCCGAGCGAGACCCCCCGCGCTCGCATCTGGTACGCGAGCGAAAGCAGGATCCGGGCGCCGCTCATCCCGATCGGATGGCCGAGCGAGATGCCGCCACCGAGGAGGTTCAACCGGTCGCGGTCGAACTTCAGCTCACGCTCGCACGCAAGCACCTGTGCCGCGAACGCCTCGTTGATCTCGATCAGGTCGATGTCGGCGAGCGAGAGGCCGGTCTTCTCGAGGACCTTCTTCGTGGCCGGCACCGGTCCGATGCCCATGATCTCCGGCGGGACGCCCGCCCAGCTCATCCCCGCGATCCGGGCGAGGGGCTCCCGTCCCTCCGCGCGGGCACGCGAGGCCGACATCAGGATCATCGCTGTGGCTCCGTCCGTGATGCCGGCCGCGTTGCCGGCGGTCACGGAGCCGCCCACGCGGAACACCGGCGAGAGCTTCGCGAGCCCATCAGCAGTGGTGTCGGGGCGCGGATGCTCGTCCTCGGCGATCGTGAGCGTCCCTTTCCCCGAGAGATCGTTCGCCTCCAGCGGGAACATCTCGGCCGCGCGGGTGTGCGTACCCTCGGCCGCCTTCGCCTGGGACTCGAGGGCGAACCCGTCCTGCTCCTCGCGCGAGAGCCCGTAGCGATCGACGAGGTTCTCCGCCGTTTCCCCCATCACGAGACCGCAGAGGGGATCGAGGAGACCGTCCCGGTACATCGCGTCGTGCACGGTGGCGTCGCCCATCCGGTAGCCCGTCCGCATGCGGTCGAGCAGGAACGGGACGCGGGACATGTTCTCCATGCCGCCGGCCAGGACGACCTCGGAGTCACCCAGGGCGATCTGCTGCGCGCCGAGCTGCACGGCCTTCATGCCCGAGCCGCACGCGATGTTCACGTTGTACGCGGAAACCTCCTCCGGGACGCCGGCGTGGATGCTCACCTGCCGTCCGGTGTTCGGCCCGTTGCCCGCTTGACGCGCGTGACCCATGATCGCCTGATCGATCTGATCCCCCGACACACCGGCTCGACGCAGAGCCTCGCGCGAGGCGGCCGCCCCGAGCTCGACCACCGGAGTGGCCGCGAAGGACCCCAGGAACTTCCCGATCGGGGTCCTGGCGCCCTCGAGGATCACCGCGTGCTCCATCGCGGCCAGTGTATCCGGGGCTCCGTTCAGGACCTCGGTCGATCGGATCGTGGAGGGATCAGCCCTCGGCGCGGGTTCCCGCGTAGAGGTCGCGGAGCGCTCCGATCTCGCCGCCGTGGTGGGCGTCGTGCTGGATCATCGTCCAGAAGATCCGCCAGACCGGCCAGAGCTCGCCCCAGTTGGTCCGCACGGATCGCTCCAGATCGGCCTCGTCAACCTCGGCCAGATCCTGGGTCAGGAGAGCGTGGCCCGCGTCGAGCATGGCGATCGCGTCCGCTACGGTTCCGGGAGTCCCGATGGTGCGCCAGGTGAGGGCGCCCGGGCCGAAGGCGTGCTCGTGGTACATCACCTTGCACATCGCGAGGTGGGTCAAACGCCAGGCGATCGTCGTGAACGGTGCCGGGACGGGATCGGGTTCCTCGTAGTGGTGGTCCCAGCGGCCGTCCTCGGTTCGGAAGATCGTCCACGAGCCGGAGATCGGCTCCCAGAAGAACTCGTCGTCGGTCAGACCGTGCAGGCGTTGCCGCATGTCGTGGAAGGCTTCCGACATCTCGCGTTCGAGGAGCTCGACGGCAGGACCCACGACAAGGCGAGCCTACCGCCGGCTCGCGCGAGGTCGCTCGAGGTCCTTCTCGTTCGTCCATCGGACGATCTTCGCGATACGGGCGCCACCGTCGACGGGCTCCGAGAGGGGGACGTCGCACGCGATCAGACGGACGGGGTTCCTGGCCAACCATGAGCGCACCGCCGAGAGCTCGTCGGCGCGCTCGCGCGGGCAGGGCTCGGGGATGGGCTCCACGTCCATGTCGTGCGCTCGCGCGAGCGCGCCCCCCTCGAAGGCCAATCGTCGCTCGCCTTCCGCCACGAGCTCGAGGTGACCGGCGCCGACGAGCCAGGCGTCCTGGCGCGAGCGATGCAACGCCCAGGCGAGGGCACGAAGTCGATCGCGGACGGAGGCGGCCTCTTCGAATCGTTCGGCGTCCGCCAGCCGGCGCATCCGTGCCTCGAGCGCTCCGAGGAGCCCGTCCGGGGACTCGAGGGAGGAGAGGAGATCCCGGACGAGCTCTCCGTAGCGCTCGGGGTCGATGCCGCCGTCGCACGGCGAGGGGCACCGGCCGATGCCGGCGAGGGCGCAGGGAGAGAAGCGGGTGCGGGCGCCCATCGAGCGGGTACAGCGACGGAGCGGGACGATCTCCTCGAGTGCCTCCTTCGTCAGCCGGGCCGCTCCGGATCCCGAGAAGGGTCCGAGGTACGCGCAGCCGTCGTCGATCCCGGCTCGATGGACGACCTTGAGCCGGGGGAACGCCTCGGTCGGGTCGAGCTTCAGGTAGGCGAACCGGCGCCACGTCGTACCGCGCCGGTTGTACTTGGGCTCGTGGCGCCGGATCAGCCTCGCCTCGAGGACCAGAGCCTCGAGCTCGCCACCCGGTGTTTCCTCACCTTCCACGCGGTGAACCTCCCCCAAGAGGTTCTCCACCTTCTTGCGCTCGTCGCCGTAGAAGTAGGACTTCACGCGCGCCCGGAGGTCCCGTGCCTTGCCGACGTAGAGGACGCGATCGTCCCGCCCGACGAAGCGGTAGACGCCGGCCGCGCGGGGGAGGTCGTCCGCGAGGCGGATCTTGCCGTAGTGCGGGCGCCCGCGTGCCGTGACCGCCTGGCGGAGATCGCCGAGCGTGAGGATCCCCAGACGGGCGCCGAGGTCGAGGAGCTGATCGAGGACCTCGGCGCACGCCATGGCGTCGTCGAGCGCCCGGTGGATCGGCTGTACCCGAGTACGGAAGTACCGCGCGAGCGTCTGCAGTCGGACGTTGGGGACCTCCGGCCATACCACCCGCCGGGCCAGCTTCGCCGTGCACACGGGCGGTCCCTCCAGCATGGGGTACTCGAGCCGACCGAGGTTCTCGTTCAGGAACGAGAAGTCGAATCGGGCATTGTGGGCCACGAAGATCGCCCCACGGGCGAACTCGAGGAACGCGGGAAGCACCGCTTCGATCGGGGGTTCCTCGCGGACGAGGAGATCGTCGATGCCCGTCAGGTGCGAGATGAACGGCGGGATGGTCTCCCCCGGGTTCACGAGTGCCTGGAAGCTGCCGATCCGCTCTCCGCCGAGCACGCGGACCGCGCCGATCTCCGTGATCCTCGAGTCCCGCGGAGAGCCACCCGTCGTCTCGAGGTCCACGACAACGAAGTCGACCTCCCGGAGCGGCACGCCCTCCTCGAGTGTGGTCTGAACGGGTACCGAGAGCACGGGCGCCTCCGATCGGTGGGGCCGACGGGGAGGCACACCGTATCGAACAGATGTTCGATGGTCAAGGATCAGGGGTCCTCCGATCGGCCCCCTTCGCCCCAGCCTGGGGAGCGGCGCCGACATCGGCTCGGGTTACGCCGCCGGGAGTCGGAAGACCTTCGACCGGATGCAGGGCTTGTAGGCCGCGGAGCCCTTGAAGCGGACCACGACCTTGTAGAGGCCCTTCGACGTCGGGCGGAGGAACTTCGCGGTGTACGCGCCGTCCGGCTTGCCGTCGGCATCGCGGTCACGGAGGTCTCGGACGCGAGCGGTCTTCGCCGTGACCTTGACGAACCGACCGTGCGCCTTCCGGAACAGGGTTGCCGTGATCCGGAGCCCCGCATGCGCGTGCTCCATGATCCCGGTGGCGACGATCTTCGTCGGTGCGCGCGCGATGCGGACGGTGACGGTCGTGGGCGCCTTGTCGTCGTTGCGGATCGTGCCGACCGCTGCCCCGTCTACGAGGACCGCGCTCGCCGGGTCGCTGAGCGTCACGGAAAGGGTCTCGTCGCCCTCGTAGGTCGCGTCGCCGTTCACGAGGACGTCGATCGTGGTGCCGGTATCGCCCGCATCGATCGTCAGGGTGCCGGCGGCGTCGGCGTAGTCGGCTCCCGGCGTCGCCGTGAGACCTGCCGTCGCGAAGTCGACCGTGGCATCGATATCCGTATCACCCGTGAGGGAGACGGAGAAAGTGAGCATCTTCTGCCCGGTGTTCCCCTCGAGGACCGAGACGTCGCCGACCGACAGACCCGGCGCGTCGTCGTCGTTCGCGATGGTTCCGATGCCCTGGGTGTCACCGATCGGGGGGCCGGACGCGTTCGAGAGGTTGACCGCCATCGTCTCGTCGTGCTCGAAGGTCCCGTCCGCGTTCACCGTGATCTCGACGGTCTCGGAGGTGTCCAGCGGGGCGAAGGTCACGGTGCCGTTCGTGTCGAAGTAGTCGATACCGTTCGCGGCGGTTCCCGACGCGGTGTCCCAGTCAACCGTCACGGGCGATGCCGACTGGTGCGAGAGCGACACGGTGAAGACGATCCATCCCGACCCTTCGAGGGCCGTGGGCTCATCGATGTCGACCACGGGGAGGAGCTCGTCGTCGACGATGGTGCCCACCCCGGTCGCATCCGCGAGGGTGGCGTTCGAGGGAGCGGTGAGCGTGATGTCGAGGATCTCGTCCAGCTCCGCGACGAGGTCGCCGTTCACGCCCACGCCGATCGTCTCGCTCGTGTCCCCCGGAACGAAGGTCAGCGTGCCCGACCCGGCGGTGTAGTCGACCGGCTGGGCGGCCTCGTCATCGGCGGTCGACCATGAGACGGTGACCGTCTTCCCGCTCGCCGCCGAGAGGGAGACGGTGAACGTGGCGGTGGTGGTCCCGGCGTTGCCCTCGGTCACGGAGACGTCGTTCACCGAGAGGGTGGGCGGCGTGTCGTCATCGGTGATGGTGCCGGTGGCCGACCCGTCGGCGATCGTGGCGTTGGCGGGGTTCGACAGCGCGAGCGTGAAGGTCTCGTCGGCCTCGTCGACGACGTCACCGTTCACGGTGATCGCGATCGTGGCGCTGGTGGCGCCGGCGGCGATCGTGCGGCTGCCGGTGGCCGAGACGTAGTCCGTGCCCGCGGCGGCCGTGCCCGCGGCGGTGGCCCAGTCGAACGTCACCGTTTTCCCGCTCGCCGCCGAGAGGGAGACGGTGAACGTGGCGGTGGTGGTCCCGGCGTTCCCCTCTGCGAGGGAGACATCGCCGATCGACAGGCTCGGAGCTGGGTCGTCGTCGGTGATGGTGCCGGCCCCCGATCCATCGGAGACCGTGGCGCCGGCGGGGTTCGACAGCGCGACGGTGAACGATTCGTTCACCTCGTCGACGACGTCACCGTTCACGGTGATCGCGATCGTGGCGCTGGTGGCGCCGGCGGCGATCGTGCGGCCGCCGCTGGCGGTGACGTAGTCCACACCCGCGGCGGCGGTGCCGGGGGACGTCGCCCAATCGAACGTCACGGCGTTCCCGCTCGCCGCCGAGAGGGAGACGGTGAACGTGGCGGTGGTGGTCCCGGCGTTGCCCTCGGTCACGGAGACGTCGTTCACCGAGAGGGTGGGCGGCGCGTCGTCATCGGTGATGGTGCCGGTGGCCGACCCGTCGGCGATCGTGGCGTTGGCGGGGTTCGACAGCGCGAGCGTGAAGGTCTCGTCGGCCTCGTCGACGACGTCACCGTTCACGGTGATCGCGATCGTGGCGCTGGTGGCGCCGGCGGCGATCGTGCGGCTGCCGGTGGCCGAGACGTAGTCCGTGCCCGCGGCGGCCGTGCCCGCGGCGGTGGCCCAGTCGAACGTCACCGTTTTCCCGCTCGCCGCCGAGAGGGAGACGGTGAACGTGGCGGTGGTGGTCCCGGCGTTCCCCTCTGCGAGGGAGACATCGCCGATCGACAGGCTCGGAGCTGGGTCGTCGTCGGTGATGGTGCCGGCCCCCGATCCATCGGAGACCGTGGCGCCGGCGGGGTTCGACAGCGCGACGGTGAACGATTCGTTCACCTCGTCGACGACGTCACCGTTCACGGTGATCGCGATCGTGGCGCTGGTGGCGCCGGCGGCGATCGTGCGGCCGCCGCTGGCGGTGACGTAGTCCACACCCGCGGCGGCGGTGCCGGGGGACGTCGCCCAATCGAACGTCACGGCGTTCCCGCTCGCCGCCGAGAGGGAGACGGTGAACGTGGCGGTGGTGGTCCCGGCGTTGCCCTCGGTCACGGAGACGTCGTTCACCGAGAGGGTGGGCGGCGCGTCGTCATCGGTGATGGTGCCAACGCCCTGGGGGTCAGCGATCACTCCGGGGGCACCGACGAGCGTCGTCAGGTTCACCACGAACGTCTCGTTCGGCTCGTCCGTGGCGTCCCCGACGATGGGAACCCCGATGACCCTGGAGGTTGCGGACTTCGTCAGTGAGACGGTGCCCGAGGACGACGTGAAGTCGCCGGGGGCGGATGCCGACCCGGCCGCCGTCGCCCAGCCGACCTGGAGGGCGCAGCACGGCTTGGGAGGCGGCGCCGCCTGGATCGTGAACGACGCCGTGGCGGGAGCTGCCCCCGTGCCTTCGGTCACGGTGACGTCGGAGATGGTGACGGAAGGGGTCGGGGCCGCGGCCGCGGGGGAGGGCAGGGAGAGGATGAGCACGGTGGCTGCCGCGGCTCCCGCCACGAGCCGGGTCAGTGAGGGCGAACGCCGACGGAGGGGTGCGGGAACGACGGCATCCATGAGAAGTGAATCGGCAGATCAGCGATACTTATGGATACCCGTTCTTGGGGCGATCCACTGCCCTGGAGTGGGTATGGATTCGCGGGATCCGGAGCTCAGGCGACCTGGCGGGTGAGGCGACGCCGCTGCTGCTCCGTGAGCCCCCCCCACACGCCGTATCGCTCCCCGTTCTTGAGCGCCCACGAGAGGCATTCGGTCCGGATCGTGCACGCGCTGCAGAACGCGAGCGCGGGCCCCGCTTCCTCCTCCGAGATCGGGAAGAAGACGTCGGGGTCGATCCCGAAGCACGCGGACCGCTCCTGCCAGACGTCGGGAGGTGAGGGATCATCGGGCAACACGTCGACATCGACGGTCGGGAGACGATCGATTCGCACCGTTCCGTTCCTCCCCCCGGGGGTCCCCTCGGTCCGGGACCGAAGGAATAGCACGGAGTGACCACGGCGGGGAAGGGGTCCGGAGTCGCGTCCTGGCAAACCCCCAGGTGGCGGATACGAAATGAGCCGAAGTATCTACTCAACCCTCTGTAGGGAAAGCGGTCCGGCGTCGGTGGCGAGTTGCTCCGAGGCGGCATCCCACCGGACCCGAACGATCGCGGCGACGCCGTCGGTGTCCTCCGCGGCGCTCGTCACCTCCCCCACGACGGTCGCACCCGCGACGACCCGCGCACCCCGGGCGACCGGAGCGCCGGACCGGACGTGGAGGAGGACCCGAGGAGGGTGCCCGAGGTTCCGGACCTTCGCCACGGACTCCTGCCCGAGGAAACATCCCTTCGAGAAGTCGATCGCGGCCTCCAGCCCTGCCTCCGCGGGGAGGGCATCCGGCCCGAAATCGACCCCCATGCGCGGCTCTCCGCGGCGGATCCGTTGGGCCTCGAGATCCCCGGGTTCCGCCTCGGTCAGCCCGCTGCCTCGGAGGCGTTCCAGGAGCCGTGCGGAGCTGTCCCCGGACGGCGCGACCACGTCATACCCCGGGCCGAGGACGGACGGGGACAGGACGACGGACCCGGATCCGTCCTCGGCGGCGGAGCCGCCGAGGACGGCCACCACCTCCGAACGATCGCCGACATCGGTCACCTGGACGTCCGACGACAACACGTACGGCCGCAGGATCGCATCCACCCGGTCGGGTTGGTCCGGTGCTTGGAGGAGGAGGTAGGAGCCGTCCACCGAGGCGATGTGGAAGTCGGCGCGGATCCGACCGGTGGGGGTGAGGAGAAGACATCGCCGGGACGCTCGATCGGGCAGGCCTTCGACATCCGCCGTGACGAGGTCGTGCAGCCACGATCGGGCATCGGCGCCCCCGACGGCGGTGACGCCCCACCCGGAGAGCACCGCGAAGGACCGACCTGGCTGTCGCTCCCTCGGTTCCGTCGTCGCCGTCGCGGCACCTCCTTCATGAAGCCTGCTCTGGCATCGAGCCTGCTCTGGGAGGATATCCGCCGGTGGACATCCCGAGGACACTCGTCGTGACGAACGACTTCCCTCCACGGGTCGGCGGCATCCAGCGAACGCTCGAGTCGCTCTGCCGGGAGCTCCCCCCCGACCGCATCTCGGTCATCGCCCCGTCGTGCGAGGGATCGGAGCGTTTCGACGCGTCGGTCCCCTTCACCGTCGTCCGCGAGCGCCGGCGATTCGTCTGGCCGTCGCCCGGCGTGGTTCGCAGGCTGAGCGCCGAGGTCGATCGATCGGGCGCGGAGGTGGTGCTGTTCGGCGACGCGTTCCCGCTCGCCCTGATGGGGTCGCAGCTCAAGGCGCGGGGCACGCCCTCGGTCGTCCTCGCACACGGTTTCGACTACTGGCTCTCGACGGTGCCGATCGCCCATGCCGTCATGAAACGGATGACGGCGCCCGCGTCCCGGGTGGCGGGGTGCAGCGAGTTCATCTCCCGCCGGGTACGGACCGCCGTGCCGAAGCAGGTGCCGGTCTCGGTGCTCCATCCGGGGGCCGATGTCGAGCGTTTCCGCCCGGATCTGCCCACCGCGGACATCAGGGAACGGCACGGGCTGGGCGACCGCCCGCTGATCGTCTGTGTGAGCCGGTTGGTCCCGCGGAAGGGGCAGGACGTGTTGATCCGGGCGATGCGCTCGATCCAACGACGGGTGCCGGAAGCGGGGCTGCTGATCGTCGGCTCCGGGCCCTACGGGTCGACCCTCCGGTCGCTCGCGGAGCACGCGCCCACACGCTCGGTCACGTTCGTGGGTGAGGTGTCCGAGGAGGACCTGCCCCGCTACTACGCCGTCGGAGATGTCTTCGCGATGCCGTGCCGGACCCGCCTGGCCGGACTCGAGGTGGAGGGGTGGGGGAACGTCTTCATCGAGGCGGCCGCGTGTGGTCGTCCGGTGGTCGTCGGCGACTCCGGCGGCTCGCGCGAAGCGCTCGTGCACGGAGCGACCGGGCTGCTCGTCGACGGCGCGGAGGTGGGCGGGGTGGCGGACGCCGTCGCGACCCTCTTGGAGGATCCCGCGTACGCCCGACAGCTCGGGAAAGCGGGCCGGGCCCGTGTGGAGCACGAGCACACCTGGGCTCGGGTCGCGGAACGCCTCGCGGGATGGCTCCGCGAGGCGACCGCCGCCTCACGCGACCGGTGATCCTCCCGGCGGCGCAGGAGCACCTCCCAGGCGGCCGCGGTACCGACGGTACCCTTGCTCTGTGGAGGATCACCGCTGTCCGAACTGCAACGCGCTGGTGAGCGCGGATGCCGAATGGTGCGGACAGTGCTTCTCCTCCCTGCGGGCCCCGACCCCCGAGCCGGCCACGGCCGCCGTTCCGGTGGTCGCCCGGCCTCAGGAAGGAACGGAGGAACGGGGGCCGGGGGAGCGTGAGGAGCCGGCGACGCTCACGTGGCCTTGTCCGACGTGCGGCTCGCAGAATGACATCGCCCTCGACCTCTGCAGCGTCTGCGGCACCTCCTTCGGTCAGCTCCTCCGGGAGGAACGGGCGGCCCCGACCGTTTCGCCTCGGGACGCCTTCCTGTGGTCGCTGACGTTCCCCGGGGTCGGACACGCGAAGGCCGGCCGGGCGCCCGACGGCATCGCGCGTGGCACGTTGTTCGTCCTCTCGTTCGGGCTGGCGCTCGTGATCGTGGTGTCGGGGGTGTCGAGCCCACCGGTCTTCGGCGTGGTCGTTCTCCTGCTCGGCTCCGCGATGGTGCTCTACCTCGGCTCGGCCGCCGAGGCGTATCGGATCGCCGGAGGTGGGTCGCCGTTCGTCTCGTCGCGCGCGCTCCTGTGGGCGACGGTCGCCCTCATCATGCTCACCGTCTCCCTCCTGGCGGTGTCGGTCGTGTCGGTCAACAGCCGCTGAGACAGCCCCGCGGCTAGGATTCCGGCCGCCAAATAGGATTCGAGGCACATATGGAGCACGCGGAGGGATCGATCGTCATCGATGCGCCCCTGGAGGACGTGATGGAGGTCCTCGAGGACTACGAGGCCTATCCGGAGTGGGCGGAGGTCCGCACGGCGCAGATCCGTGAACGCGGCGAGGGCGGCCGGGCCCGGGAGGTCGCGTTCGAGGTCGACGTGCCGGTGCTCGGCAAGGCCACCTACACCCTGTCCTACCGCTACGCCCCCGGCGATACCGGTCTGTCCTGGACGACGAAGGAGGCCCGCGGCGCGATCCGCGACATCCGCGGCGAGTATCTCCTGAACGAGATCTCCGATTCCGAGACCAAGGTGACCTACCGGCTCGCGGTCGAGATCGGGATCCTGGTTCCGGGGTTCGTTCGGACGGAGGGTGCCAAGCGGGTCATCGAGAACGCCTTGGAGCGGCTCAAGCGGCGAGTGGAGATGGGCTGAGGGATGCGGGTCCTCCTGTTCACCGGGAAGGGCGGTGTCGGCAAGACGACCGTCGCCGCCGCCACCGCGGTCCGCGCAGCCGATGCCGGTCTGCGGACGCTGGTGATGTCCACCGATCCCGCCCATTCCCTCGGTGACTCCTTCGACGAGGAGATCGGGTCGCACCCCACGCAGATCGCCGAGCGGCTCTGGGCCCAGCAGATCGACGCCCAGGAGCGGCTCGAGGACAACTGGCGAGAGATCCAGGACTACATGATCCAGCTGATGAACTGGGCCGGGACGGAGACGATCCAGGCCGAGGAGCTGACCGTGCTCCCCGGTCTCGATGAGATCTTCTCCCTGATCGACGTCAAGACGCACGTCGAGAGCGGCGCGTACGACGTGTTGATCGTGGACTGCGCGCCGACGGCCGAGACGCTCCGATTGCTCTCGCTTCCCGACGTGATGCAGTGGTACATCGAGCGCATCTTCCCCGTGGAGCGGAGGATCGTGAAGACGGTTCGCCCGCTCGTGTCGCGGGTGACGTCCCTGCCGCTCGCGGGCGACCGCGTGTTCGATGCCGTGGAGCGGCTCCACCGCAACCTCGACGCGGTGAAGAAGATCCTCACCGACGAGTCCACGTCGTCGGTCCGCCTGGTGGTCAACCCGGAGAAGATGGTCATCGCCGAAGCGCGGCGTACGTACACGTACCTCGGCCTGTTCGGCTACCGCGTAGACGCGGTGGTCGTGAACCGCGTCCTCCCGCCCGATGTGACCGATCCGTACTTCGGCAAGTGGAAGGACATCCAGGCGGAGCACCTCGCCACCGTCCACGAGTCCTTCGAGCCCGTGCCGATCCTCACGTCGCGCCTCTTCGACCGGGAGATGATCGGCGTCGGGCTGCTCGAGGAGATGGCCACCGAGATCTACGGGGAGCTGGACGCGGCCGACATCCTGTACCGGGACGATCCCATCCGCGTGCGGAAACGCGGGGCCGGCTACGTCCTCGTGATGCGGCTCCCGTTCGCATCCCGCGAGGACATGGACATCCACCGACGGGGGGAGGAGCTGTTCATCCGCGTGGGGGCGTACAAGCGCAACCTGATCCTGCCGCAGTCGCTCAAGCGGATGTCGGTCCGCGAGGCGAACTTCGCGGGCGATCATCTCGAGATCCTGTTCGGACGGGAACCCCGTCCGGTCGAAAGGAGCTGACCATGGCCGAGACCGCGAAGGGGAGTCGGGCACGAAGGTCGACGGGCCCCGAGCCGGAGTCGCACGCTTCCGGCGATCAGGTCTGCACGGTGGGGTTCTGCCCGATCTGCCTGGCCGTCACCGCCGTCCAACCGCTGAAGCCTGAAGCGATCGAGCATCTCCTGAACGCCGGCCGCGAGCTCTTGCTCGCGATGACGGCGGTGCTCGGGGCGCGGGCCGACGAGGCCGGCGGTGCCGACGCCGGGCCGACGCTCACGCGTATCGACATCGAGTGAGCGACCGCAGCGCGGTCGGCGTCGACGTCGGCGGCACGAAGATCGCCGCCCTCCGGATGACGGTCGAGGGGACGATCGAAGCCTCCACCGTGATCGCCACGCCGGCATCCGATCAGGATGCCGCGCTCCCGGCGATCGAGACGGCGATCGCGTCGGTGATCGATAACGACGTGGTCGCGATCGGGATCGGCATGGCGGGCCTCGTCGAGGCTGGAACGGGCGTACTGCTGACGACGCCCAACCTCGTCTGGCGGAACCTGCCGCTCGAAGCGCACCTGCATGCCGCGTTCTCCCTACCCGTGAGCGTGGACAACGACGCGACGGCGGCCGCGTGGGCCGAACGGTCCCTCGGTGCCTCCCGCGACTACGACGACTCCCTGTTCGTCGGCGTGGGGACGGGCATCGGAGGCGGGCTCGTCATGGGCGGTCGGATCGTGCGGGGAGCGCACGGTCTCGCGGGCGAGATCGGGCACGTGATCGTCGAACCGGACGGTCCCGTCTGCGGGTGTGGGAACCGCGGATGCTGGGAGCAGGTGGCAAGCGGCCTGGCGATCGCCCGGGCCGGCGCTCGCACGGTCGCCGACGACCCTGGGAGCGCGATCGGGAGGCTCGTCGGCGGCGATCCCCGGCGCGTGACCGGTGAGATCGTGAGCCGGGCGGCACGCGAAGGCGACGTGGCCGCCACCGCGCTCCTCGCTGAGGTGGGTCGAAGACTCGGCGAGGGCGTGGCGGGCCTCGTGAACGTCCTCGATCCCGAGATCGTCGTGATCGGAGGGGGGGCGAGCGAGGCGGGAGAGCTGCTCCTCGCACCTCTTCGCGCTGCGTTCGTCGACACCCTCGAAGGTGCCGACGTGCGGCCGGAGGTGCCGATCGTGGCGGCGGCCCTCGGGAACGACGCCGGCGCGATCGGCGCGGGCCTGCTCGCACTCGGCAAGGTCGCGGGATGAGGCTTGGACTCAGTCTCCCGATGTTCACGGGCGACGTCGAACGACCGCTCGCCGCCGCGGGGCGAGCCGCCCGCGCCGGCTACGGAGGGGTGTTCGCCCCCGATCACCTCTTCCCGCCGGGGGCGCCCGGCCGGCCCGCGCTCGAGCCGTTCGCGATCCTCGCTGCGGTGGCGGCCCGCCATCCCGAGCTGCACGTCGGGACGCTCGTCTCACGAGTCTCCCTCCGGCCCGCCGCGACCCTCGCGAAACAGGCGGCGGCGTTGGATCAGATGAGCGGAGGCCGTGCGATCCTCGGCCTCGGGGCCGGCGACTCGGTCTCGAAGGCGGAGCACGAAGCGTTCGGTATCCCGTTCGCTCTCGCCGCAGAACGAGTGGCGCTCCTGGAGGAGACGGTCGAAGCGATGCGTGCCCTGTTCGCCGGAACGTCGTGGGAGGGCGGCGCCCATGTTCCCGCGATGGCGGGGCCATTGCTTCCACCCGGGTCTCCGGAGCTCTGGGTCGGGGGGCGCTCGGATGAGGTCATCGCGACGGCGGCCCGATCTGCCGACGCCTGGAACGGCTGGGCGCTGGACGCCGATCGATTCGCGGAGGCCGTGCGCGACCTCCGCCGCGTGGCGGACGGTCGGCCGGTGTCTCCGACATGGGGTGGGATCGCCCTCGTCGGCAGGGATGCCGCCGACCTCGAACGCCTCCGAGCCGAGCGCACCGCCAAGGGGCTGTCCATGGATGTCTGGCAGGGTGAGGGTGCGGCCTTCCGAGCGTTCGCCGACCGGCTGCGGGAGATGGGCTGCTCGTGGATCGTCGTACTTCCCGTCGGCGGCGACGATCGGATCGAGGTCGTGGCCGAAGCACTCGAGCGATGAACAGCGGCGCGCTGAAGCGAGCGAAACGGCAGATCCGGCGGACTGTGCTCGAGGAGCGCGACGCCCTTCCACCGGGCGTCCGCGCCGAGTGGGGGGAGCGGATCGCCCGGCGAGTCGTGGAGCTGCCCGAGGTGCGCGACGTTCGAGCGGTGATGGTGTTCTCGTCGTTCGGATCCGAGGTTCCAACCGCGCCGCTGATCGAACGGCTCCGCGAGCGAGGGATCGTCGTGGCGCTTCCCCGCATCGAGGCAGGGGACCTGGTCCCGGTCGCGTACACGCCCGGCGATCCCGTGCGTGCGGCGTCCTTCGGTGCCCTCGAGCCGATCGGTCCGAACGGTCTCGAGCCGGCGGCGCTCGACGTGGTGGGGGTTCCCGGCGTCGCCTTCGATCGGGTCGGGGGCCGAGTCGGGTACGGGGGCGGCTACTACGACCGGTTCCTCCGAGGCCTCCCCGCGTTCCGGGTCGGCATCGCGTTCGGCCTGCAGGTGATCGACGGCCCGCTCCCGGCCGGAAGGTTCGATCTCCCCGTCCAGGCGATCGTGACGGAGGAGGAGACGATCCGACCGGACTTGAACAGCCGTTCAATCTCGTGATAAGAGGGGCGCATGGATGAGACGAGCAGGAAGACGGCGTTCCACGAGATCATGGCGAAGACGGCGGCCGGGTTCATGGAGGAGGCCGGCTGGTTCTGGGTGACGGGGTTCGGCGATCCCGAGGCCGAGTACGAAGCCATCCGGAACGGGGTGGGGGTCTGGGACGTCTCTCCGCTCAACAAGTGGGATTTCCGCGGACCCGACGCCGTCGAGGCCGCGCAGCGGGTCCACTCGAACGACATCGTGGGGATGCAGACCGGACAGGTGCGCTACGGGGCGTTCCTCGACGAGGACGGTCTGCTCGTCGACGACGGCACGGTGTTCAAGCACGCGGACGACCATCTCTGGGTTTGCACGAACGGATTGGACCACGAGGCGTACTTCGCCGATGCCACGAAGGGGCTCGACGTCGCCGTTACCTACATCGCTCCCGATCTGCCACACCTCCAGGTCCAGGGTCCCCGCTCGCGCGACGCCCTGCAGCCGATCACGGACGCGGACCTGGGGAGCATCGGGTACTTCCGGTTCCTGCCAGAGCCCGTGGCGGTCGGCGGGGTGCCCGTCTGGCTTTCACGCACCGGCTTCTCGGGTGAGCTCGGCTACGAGCTGTTCACGAAGCCAGAGCACGCCGAGGACCTGTGGACGGCGATCGAGGGCACCGGCGCCGTTCCCTACGGGGTGGACGTCGTCGAACCGATCCGGATCGAGGCCGGGATGATCGTGACCGACTACGACTACGAGGCCCATCAGCGCACGCCGTACGACCTCGGGTTGGACCGGCTCGTCGCCCTGGACGGTGAAGGTTCGTTCATGGGGAAGGAAGCGCTGCGGGAGGTCGCCGGGGCGCCACCGAACCGATTCAAGACGCTCCGGCTCGAGGGGCAGGAGCTCCCCGAGTACGGCGCGACCGTCACGAAGGACGGCGCGGAGGTCGGCGTGCTGACCTCGCCGGCGAGCAGTCCCACCTTCGGTCCGATCGGCCTCGCGATCCTCCGGTCCGACGTCGCGGCCGACGGGACGGCGGTCGACGTCGCCCTCGGTGACGGCACGATCGGGGCGACGGTCGACGTGCTCGCCGTCGTCGATCCCGAGAAGCGTCGGCCCCGGGGCTGATCCCCGCCGCTCCCGTAGGCTCGCCGGCATGGATGCAATCGTCGGCGTGGTGCCGAACTTCAGCGAGGGACGGCGGCGCGACGTGATCGATGCGATCGTCGACGCGCTCGAGGTGGACGGCGCGCGTGTCGTGTTCGCCGAAGCCGATGCGGATCATCATCGCCTCGACACGACGGTCCTCGGGTCGGCCGACGGCGTCGCGCGGGCCGCCGTCTCGGGAGCCGCCGTGGCGATCGATCGGATCGACCTGTTCGAGCACCGCGGCGGCCACCCACGGATGGGCGCCGTCGACGTCGTGCCGTTCATGCCGGTGCGAGGGGTCGAGATGGAAGAATGCGTCGAGCTCGCTCGCTCGGTCGGCCGGGAGCTGGCCGAGTCGTTCTCCCTCCCCGTCTACCTCTACGGCGAGGCCGCGGTCGTCCCCGAGCGCCGCTCGCTCGCGGACGTGCGGAAGGGCGAGTTCGAGGGGCTCCGGGCGGCCGTCGCGGCGGGTGATCGACTGCCCGACTTCGGCCCGCACGAGCTCGGTCGCGCGGGTGCGACGGCCGTGGGAGCACGGAAACCGCTGGTCGCCTTCAACACCTACCTGCGCGGGACGGATGAGGGGGCGGCGAAGGAGATCGCCCGCGAGGTCCGCGAGTCCGCAGGTGGTCTCCCCGCCGTTCGCGCGATCGGCTTCGCGGTGCCGGAACGAGGGTGCGTCACCGTGTCCATGAACCTCGTGGACTTCGAGGTGACTGGCATCGACGCGGCGTTCGAGGCCGTCGTGGACGCCGCGGCCGCACGCGGGCTGGAGGTGCTGGATTCGGAGATCGTCGGGCTCGCGCCGGAGGCGGCCCTGCCGGAGGGAACGTCGGAACACGTGCGGCTCGCCGGCTTCTCGGCGGAGACGCAGATCCTGGAACGGCTCGTCGAGACCGGCTGAGGGCCGATCTCGTGGGAAGAGAGGAGACCTCGATGGGCACGCGGGACGACGCGATCGGATCGTGGCTGGACGAGCTCGGCTCGGCATCGCCGACCCCGGGCGGCGGTGCCGCCGCCGGGGTCGCCGCCGCGATGGGAGCAGCTCTGATCGCGATGGTGGGACACCTCACCGTCGGCAAGGAGGGATTCGAGGATCTGGATGCGCGCATGCGCGCCCTGTTGGAGACGGCCCGGGATGAGGGGGAGGCCTTCCTGGCCCTCGCCGACGAGGATGCCGCCGCGTTCGAGTCGGTGATGGCGGCTTTCCGGCTTCCCAAGGGGACGGATGAGGAGAAGGCCTCGCGGACGATGCAGATCCAGGAGGCGTACGCGGGCGCCGCCGCCGTCCCGCTCCAGCTCGCCACGCGCTGCGTCCGGTTGATGGACCTGGCGGAGGACGCGACCGCGATGGGGAATCCTCATGCGTCCTCCGACGGCTACTCGGCGGGACTGCTCCTGTTCGCGGCCACACTCGCCGCCACGGCGAACGTCCGGATCAACGCCGCAGGTCTCAAGGACGAGGCGACGGCTCAAGGGCTCGTCGACGAGTGCGACGCATTGCGGGCGCGCGCCGACGCTCTCCTCCAGCAGCTCGAGGAAGCGTTCCTCCTTCGTCTGTCCGCCTGAAGGCTCCGACCTGAGCGCCGACCCGATGCTTGGCCTAGGCTTCGAGGACGGTGAGGATCGAATCGGTCGTGTTCGATAGCCACGATGCCGCGCCGCTCGCCCGGTTCTGGGCGGATGCGCTGGGGTGGTCCGTCGCCCCGTACGACGAGGAGGAGCTCGAACGCCTCGCGTCGAAAGGGATCTACGATCCCGAAGACGACCCGTCCGTGATGGTGCAACCCCCCGCGGGGACCGATCTGCCCGTCCTGTTCTTCACCGAGGTTCCGGAGGAGAAGGCCGCGAAGAATCGGGTCCACCTGGACCTGGGGGCGGACGGGCCCCTCGAGGACGAGGTGCAGCGCCTGGAGGAGCTGGGGGCCCACGTCCGGAACTGGGCCGAGGACGACGGGAGCACCTGGTGTGTCATGCTCGATCCGGAAGGCAACGAATTCTGCGTGGTCACCGCTTCGGACGAGGACGACGACGACCAGGACGACTGACGCGGCCTAGAGGATCGTGATCACGTTGTCGACGTAGTCGGCGCAGGCGAGCCCGACGACGACGAGCATCGCCGCCGTCGCACCGACGCGGATCAGCTGCGCCAGGCCGTGACGTCCGCGGCGCTCGACGGAGGGAACGGCGACCATCGCCGCCGACGCGGCGATGAGAGGGATGCCGAGCCTCGGTCCGAACCCGAACGCCATGCCGATCACGCCCGGGATCAAGGGCAGGGAACAGATCGCGGAGACCGCCCACATCCGTGGCGAAAGCGCCGCGGCTTCCGGCACCCGCGCCTCCAGGGCCGTGAACGCCGCCGAGGCGACCACGCCGAACGCGAGGAACAGGGCGGAGAAGATCACCACGTTCAGGAGGCGGTCCCCCAGGATGACGAAGTCGGCGTTGCCCGCGTCGATCACCGAGGATCCCATCGTCGCCAGCAGGAACCCGCCGAAGACCATCCCGCGGAGGACGGTCCGCTCGGGGAGCCACGGCTTCACCAGGACGAAGGCGCCGGCTCCCAACGCCGTGGACGCCACCCCCGCGAAGACCACCAGCGCGACGGTCCCCGACAGCGTGATCTCGCCGACGATCGCGCCGTTCTCGGTCACCGCGCCACGAACCTCCGGAGCTGCGAGTGCGGCCAGCCGCATCACCAGGCGGCTCCCGAGGCCTCCGACGAGCGCTCCCGCCATGCCCGAGCCGATCGCCACGATCGCCGCCGCCCGCAAACGTGCAGCCATCACGTCACCGCGGGTTCGAGACGGAGCGGAGACGGTCGCGGTGGCGCTCACGAGCAGGATCGTCGCGCGCCGCTCGGGGCCGGGCCAGGTGGTGGGCACCCGGATCGGGTGGATGGAGCCACCCGCAGGCGGACGCAACCCTCAGCGGCGCCCCGCCCGAGAACGAGCCTCTCCCGGACGCGTCCGCCTAGAACAAGCCGACGGTTCGACCGTCGGGATCGAGGTCGACCTGCGTGAACGCCGGCGTCCGGCCGAGGCCCGGCATCCGTTGCATATCTCCGCAGAGCACGACGACGAAACCCGCGCCGGCACTCGGCACCACGCCGCGGACGGGCAGTCGGTACCCCTTCGGTCGATTCAAGAGCAGGGGGTCGTGGCTGAGCGACAGGTGGGTCTTGGCCATGCAGACGGGCATCGCTCCGAAGCCGAGCTGCTCCATCCTGGCGATGTCCTTCTCGGCCTGGGCCTGGTAGTCGACCCCATCGGCGCCGTAGATCTTCGTCGCGATCGCCTCGATCTGCTCCTTGAGGGGTGCGCCGTCGGGCGTGAGCTGGTGGAACGTGCTCGGTCGCTCGCACGCCGCGACGACGGCCTCCGCGAGCTCGGTGGCACCCGCGCCTCCCTCCGCGAACGCCCTGTTCACCACCACCGTCTCGGCGCCGGCGCCACCCGCCAGCTCCCGGATCGTCTCGATCTCCTTCTCGGTGTCGGTGGGGAAGGCGTTGATCGAGACCACGCACGGGAGCCCGTACTCCCCGACGATGCCGATGTGCGCGGCGAGGTTGTCGATCCCGCGGCGGAGCGCGTCGAGGTCCTCGGTGCCGAGCTGGTCGAACGGCATGCCGCCGTGGGACTTCGTGGCACGCACGGTCGTGACCAGGACACCGGCGGACGGAGCGAAGCCGCCGAACCGACACACGATGTCGCAGAACTTCTGGAACCCCAGGTCGGAGGCGAAGCCCGCCTCGGTCACGACGTAGTCGGCCAGCTTCAGGGCGATGCGATCTTCGATGATCGAGTTGTTGGCGTGTGCGATGTTCCCGAAGGGTCCCGCGTGGATCAGCGTGGGCTGTCCCTCGAGCGTCTGGACGAGGTTCGGCTTGATCGCCTCTTTCATGATGACCGCCATCGCACCTGCGACGCGGAGGTCCTCCGCGGTCACGGGCGTCCCGTCGGCTGTCGAGGCGACGACGATCCGCCCGAGTCGTGCGCGAAGGTCGGCGAGGTCGTTCGAGAGCGCGAGCACCGCCATGATCTCCGAGGCCGCGACGATCACGAACTGGTTCTCCCGCGGGACACCGTGCGCCTTCCCGCCCAGACCGACGACCGAGTAGCGGAGCTCGCGATCGTTCACGTCCAGCGTTCGTGGCCACGTCACGGACACCGGATCGATGCCGAGCGCGTTCCCGTGGTAGATCGAGGCATCCAGGGCGGCCGCGAGCAGGTTGTGCGCCGCCTGCACGGCGTGGAAGTCGCCGTTGAAGTGGAGGTTGATCTCCTCCATCGGGACGACCTGGGCGTAGCCGCCTCCGTTCCCGCCTCCCTTGATCCCGAAGACGGGCCCCATCGAGGGTTCGCGGAGGCACAGCATCACGTCCTTCCCGATCTTCCCCATGCCCTGCGCGAGCGAGATCGACGTGGTCGTCTTGCCCTCGCCCGCCTTCGTGGGAGTGATGGCCGTGGTGATGACCAGCTTGCCGTCCGGCCGGTCGGCCAGCCGCTCGAGGGTCGAGAGGGACACCTTCGCCTTGGAGCGGCCGTATTGCTCGAGCTCGCTCTCGAGGATCCCCGCATCCGCGGCGACGTCGGTGATCGGCCGAAGGACGGCCTCCTGCGCGATCTCCAACCCGCTCTTCACGACCTCGCCTCCCCTCGCTCCCGCCGGCTGTTCCGGCTCGCCTCCCTCGGAATCGTGCCGCCTCCTGGCTGCGTGAGGATACCCCTCACCTGGGCGGTGAGCTGTCGCTCGCATGGTGTCCTGATGGTGGGTGCGATACTCGCCTGCGTGGACATCCCGTCGTTCCTGCGGATGTACCCCCCCTTCGACGAGCTGAACCAAGAGCGGCTCGCCGAGGTGGTGTCGCACACCCAGATCGAGTTCTTCCCCGTCGGGTCGGTGATCCAGCACCAGGCGGCAGCGCCGAGCGCGTTCCTCTACATCGTGCGCACCGGGTCGGTCGAGGCCGTTGATGGGGAACTCGTGGCGGATGTGTTGGGGCAGGGCGAGCTCTTCGGATTCGTGTCCCTGTTCACCGGGCTCGAGCCCGCCTTCACGCTCCGCGCGGCCGAGGACACGATCTGCTACCTCATCGACCGCGAGATCGCCCTCGAGGTCATGGCCACCCGACGGGGTCTTGCCTTCCTCGCCGGCGGCCTCCGGCGTCGCGAGGTCTCCGTTCTCGACGGGCCGGAGCGCGATGTGGTCGACGCTTGGGCGACGCAGGTGACGGCGATGGTGCGGCGGGTTCCCGTCGTCGTGCCGGAAGGGTCCTCGATCAGGGAAGCGGCCGAGCTGATGACCCGTGAGCGGGTCTCGTCGGTCCTCGTCCGCGCGGGCGACGACCGGATTTTGGGATCGTGACCGACCGCGACCTCCGGGCGAAGTGGTCGCCGCAGGCAAGGGCCCCGACACGCCGACGGCGGACATCATGACGACACCTGTGTTCTCCGTCTCTGAGGAGACACGGCGGCGGAGGTCCTTGTCCAGATGTACGAGCGGGCATCCATCACGTGCCGGTGGTGGATGCCGAGGGCGAACCGGTCGGGATGATCACGACACCGACCTGCTGAGCCTGGAGAAGCGGACGCCATCGATCCTGAAGTCGGACATCGAGCGCTCCCCGTCGATCGACGACGCGATCTAAGCCGGGGCCCAGCTCCGGAGATGTTCGCGTCACTCGTGCAGGCACATCCGATCCTCTGCACATCGCGCATGCGTGGCGGTCACGATCGACACGCTGATCACACGTCTGCTCGAACTCACTATCACGAGCTCGATGATCAGGGCCGCCGTCACGACCTTGCCGACCCCTGAACCGATGAACGGACCGCCGTCTCGACGAGGATCGCGTTCGGGTCGAGGCTGCTCTGGATGAATGCCACGCCGAGGACACTCAGTACTGCCATCGGCAGGAACGTGTAGATGAAGGTGCCGTACCCGCCGGAAAGGTTCATCGCGATCGGCGCGTCGCGCTCCTCGTTCTTGCACTCGCCGATGTAGCAACCAGCAGCCTCCATCGCGATCTCGTTCCAGTTGTACAGCGCCTAGAACTGCAGGAACAGTAAGAACGCGTGTCCCGTGAAGAAGCCAGTTCCGTCAGGGAGGTTGGCCGGCCAGATGTTCGTCGTGTGGACATCACCGGTGAAGAACGGCGCGACGGCGATGATCGTCAGTGGCACCATCGAGAGGATCCCTAACACCGTCGCCGCACCGGTCCCGAACCGGATGCCGCGGTTGGAGATGATCAGCAACAGGACCGACAGGATGGCGCCCACGATGATCGTGAAGTACGTCACCGGAAGGCTCGCGTCGAAGAGTGTGATCTCCTTCGCCCAGAACCCCTTCAGCTCGATCCCCAGGAGCGCCGGGAGGTATGACCCTGTCAGTATCATGTTCACCGCCATCACTAGCATCCAGCCGAGCCAGTACATCCAGACGGTGACGCCGTTCAGGTGTGCGGAGGTCTTGGGCAACCGGTCCTTGAACGCGTAGTAGGCGTACGCGGGCGCGCCGCCGGTCCGGTCGGGCAGCATCGCGGCGAGCTCTGCCAGGAAAAGGCAGAGCAGCCATCCAGTGAGCGCCCAGAAGACGAAGTTCGGGATCGCCGCGGCGCCGAGCGGGCCGAGCACGGCGGGCGTCACCCCCGTGACGAGGACGTCCCAGCGAGTCCCACGACGAAGGCGCCCCACCAATTCGTGTCCTTCGAGAGCTCGCCCTTCACGTAGTCGTCCACGCGAACAGTCGCCGTGGGTGGATCGGACTTCAGCGACATGCGATTCCCCCTCTCATCCTCGGACGGCTCAGAACAGAGCGAGGTACTTGTTCACCTCCCAGTCGCTCACCCGGTCGTGGTAGTCCTTCCACTCCCGCTCTTTCACGTCGCAGAAGTAGTCGATGTAATGCCCGCCCGGGACCGCACCGAGTGCCTCGCGCAGGACCTCGTCCTGCCGGAGATTCCGAACAGCATCCAGGAGATTGCCCGGTAGCAGCTGGATACCGCGGCGCGTGAGCTCGTCCTCCGACGTCTCGTACATGTTGCCCTCGTTCTGATCGCCCGGATCGATCTTGTGGTCGATCCCGTCGAGGCCCGCCGCGAGGATCACCGACGCGGCCAGGTACGGGTTCGCGGCGCCGTCGATCGTGCGGTCCTCGAAGCGCCCCGGGGCCGGCGTCCGGATCATCTGCGTGCGGTTGTTCCCGCCGTACGCGATGTAGGCGGGCGACCACGTCGCGCCGGAGGTCGGGGCCCCCACGATCAGCCGCTTGTAGGAGTTCACCGTCGAGGCGGTGACACCGATGTAGGCGCTCGCGTGCTGGAGCACCCCGCCGAGGAAGTGGTACCCGAGCTCGGAGATCCCGAGCCCCCGGGAGTCGTTCTCGTCCTCGAACAGGTTCGTGTCGGTCTCCTGGTCCCAGATGCTCATGTGCATGTGGAGGCCGTTGCCGGTGAGGTTCGCGAACGGCTTCGGCATGAACGTCGCCTGGAGGCCACGCTGCTGCGCCAGCGTGTGGACCATGTAGCGGAAGAAGATGATCCGGTCGGCCGTCGTGAGAGCGTCCGCGTACCGGAAGTTCGACTCGAACTGACCGTTCGCATCCTCGTGGTCGTTGGCGTAGTTGTCCCAGCCGAGCTGCGTCTGGTACTTCGACAGGCTCGAGATGTAGTCGAACTGGCGGGTCAGCGCCTTCATGTCGTAACAGAGCCGGTCTAGCACGTCGAGCTGGTCCGCAACCTCGATCGAGCCGTCCTCCCGGAGACGGGTCAGGATGAACTCTGCTTCCATCCCGATGTTGAACACGTAGCCGCGCTCCGCCGCGGCGGCGAGGTTCCGCTTCAGTATCGTACGGGGACAGTACGGCCACAGCTCGCCTTCTACTAAGACGTCACAGGCGAACCGGGCAAGAGTGGCTCCCACGGCACGGGGGTGAAGCTGGCCGGTCCGGCATCGCGGCTATGTCGTGGTCGTGCGGTCCCTGTCCCAGTTCCCCAGTCTCTAACCCCTCGAACCCCGCGCCCTCCGCGAACACGTCCTCTAGATGCGACGTCGGCACCAGCTTCGCGTTCGGTTTGCCGTACATCTCGACGAACTGCGCGAACAGGAACTCGATCCCCATCTCGTCGACGAGCGTGCGACGTCTTCGACGGAAGCCGGTGTCTCGGTCACGGCACCCTCCCTCTTCGCACTGCGTACCAAGGCGCCTGGGAGCCCTGCGCTCGCCGCGCCCGGGCACCGGGCCGCGGACCGAGTGTCCGGCGCGTGGCGCGGGCCGGGGGACTCGACGTAGGATGCGCCCAGCCGGCCCGCCGAAGGGCCGCCCGAAGGGAGGCGCGAGTTGGCCACCGACATCGAGCAGTTCGTGGAGCGGTCCGGGCGCGACGATGCGATCAAGGAGGTCCGCCGGCAGATCGAGGCCGAAGGTGTGACCTACATGTACTACCAGTTCGTCTCGGTCACCGGGCGCATCATGGGCAAGGGGATCCCCGCCAAGCACTGGGAGACGATCGCCCACAAAGGATTCCAGCTCGTGTACGGCTCGACCGCCAACCTGTTCGTCGACCGTCTCGGGAACTACATCGGCTACGGTCCGGAAGCCCGGGAGCTCGTCGGCATCCCCGACGTGGAGACGTTCTGCGTGCTCCCGTGGGATCGCAAGACCGCGAGGGTCTTCTGCACGCTCTTCCGGGGTCGCGAGGAGGAGGTCGACGGTGGCGCGTTCCTGACGTCGGACTGCCGCGGCAACCTCCGGCGGATCCACGACGAGTTCACGGAGGAGACCGGGCTGCACCTGCGGGCCGGCACAGAGCCGGAGATGATGTGGCTGAAGACCAACCCCGACGGCACACCGTCCGTGGATGGCAAGACCAAGCCGTACTGTTACCACATCGACCAGTTCTCGGAGCTCCAGCCGATCATCCACAAGGTGATGGAGTACGGCGAGGCCATGGGGCTCGACATGATCCAGGGCGACCACGAGGACGCGCCGGGCCAGCTCGAGCTGAACTTCATGTTCGACAAGGCCGAAGCCACCGCGGATCGACTGACGACCTACCGCCAGATCTGCCGTCAGGTCGGGCGGGAGATGAACGCGTTCGCGTGCTTCATGCCGAAGCCGTTCATGGGCGTCTCCGCGAACGGCTGCCACCACAACATCTCGCTCTGGCAGGGCGACGAGAACATGTTCATGCCCGACGGCGACGATCCGCGGGTGCCCGGCAAGATCGGCCTGCATGCGATCGGCGGCGTCCTGGAGCACCTCCGGGCGCTCACGTGCATCACCTCGCCGACCGTGAACTCCTACCGGCGATTCGCCGACGCGGGGTTCTGGGCGCCGATCTTCGCCGACTGGGGGTTCCAGAACCGTACGACCGCGCTGCGGATCTCGGCGCCCGGACGGTACGAGTACCGGTCGGTGGACTCGGCGGTGAACCCGTACCTGTCCTTCGCGGCGCTCCTGATGGCGATGAAGGACGGGCTGGCCCGCAACCTCGACCCCGGTCCTCCGGAGGAGCGGAACATCTACGACGCGATCGCGGAGGGCAAGGACGTCCAGCGGATCCCGGAGACGCTCGGGGAGGCCCTCGAGGCGCTCGAAGCGGACGACGTGGTGAAGACCGCGTTGCCCGGGGACATGTATCGGGTATTCATGCACTACAAGACCGATGAGTGGAAGCGATTCATCGGCACCGTCAGCGATTGGGACGTCGCCGAGTACCTGGACGTGCTTCCCTAGAGCGAGAGGATCGAAGGAAAGGAGTTCTTCCCTCCATGTGCGGCATCGCAGGCATCATCCATCGCGACGGCTCCTCCGACGTCGGGAGCGAGATGACTCGCATGCTCCAGGCGATGAAGCATCGTGGCCCGGACTCATCCGGATACGCGCTGTTCGGTGAACCGTCCGAGCTGGTCGTGATCCGCTTCAAGCTCGCCGATGCGAACGACCCTCGCGACTTCGACTTCAAGGAGCGCCTCGAACGTCACCGCCAGGAGGTGGAGTCCCGTCTGCACAAGATCGGCGCTTCGGTGGACCGTGTGGAGCGGGAGACGGAGTACGCCTATCGGGCGACGGTGCGCTACGACGGCGACATGAAGGCGCTGGCCGACTACCTCGAAGACGTGCCGGGGTGCGAGGTGCTCTCCCTGGGGCATTCGCTCGAGATCGTGAAGGATCTGGGCGACGCGCAGGAGGTCTCGGATCTCTACCGGCTCGGGGGGTTCAACGGCACCCACGCGATCGGGCACGTGCGGATGGCCACGGAATCCGACGTCGACATCTCCGGCGCTCATCCGTACTGGGCCTACCCGTTCTCCGACGTGGCCGTGGTCCACAACGGGCAGCTGACGAACTACTTCCACTGGAAGCGCCGCCTCGAGTCCAGCGGTCACCGGTTCCAGTCGGAGTGCGACTCCGAGATCATCGCGGTCTACCTGGCGGAGAAGATGGCGGGCGGCGACTCCCTGGAAGACGCGATGCACAAGAGCCTCGATGAGCTCGACGGCGTGTTCACCTACATGGCCGTCACGCAGGACGCGCTCGGAGTGGCGAAGGACGAGATGGCCGCCAAGCCGCTCGTCCTGTTCGAATCCGACGGCATCGTCGCGATGGCGTCGGAGGAGATCGCGATCCGCGCGGTGTTGAACCGGGAGATCGATACGACGGATCCCTACGAAGGACAGGTGCTCGTGTGGACACGATGAGCGGGACCCGGCGCACCACCTACGACGCGCGCGGCCTCGCGGAGCCGCACGCGGAGGTCCCGAAGGTTTCCGACATCGACGGCACCACGGCGAGCTTCGACGCGACGGACCTCACGACCCGCCAGATCAACCTGGAGCTCCGCTGGCTGCTCTACGAACAGGGGATGCACGACGTCACCGTGCGGAACCCCGGGGCGAAGCACTCGATCGGCGTCGGGATCCTGCAGCGATGCCGGATCCGCTACGAAGGTTCCCTCGGCTACTTCGGGCTCGGGCTGATCGATGGGCCGGAGATCACGGTCACCGGTCGGGTCGGCTGGTCCGTGTGCGAGAACATGATGTCCGGCGTCGTCGTGATCGAGAAGAACGCGGGATCCCTCACGGGAGCTGCGATGCGCGGCGGTGATCTCGTCGTGCACGGAAGCGTCGGGGCCCGGACCGGCATCGACCAGAAGGGCGGCACGATCATCGTCGGAGGCGACGCCGGCACGATGACCGCGTTCATGATGCAGCGCGGCCGCCAGATCATCCTCGGCGACGTGGGCCCGGGCCTCGGCGACTCGATGTACGACGGCGAGATCTACGTCGCCGGATCCGTGAAATCCCTCGGCATCGACTGCGTCGAGGGGGAGTGGACCGACGCCGACACCGACCTCATCGAGCGCAAGTTCCGGATGTACGGCCTCGGGAGCCCACCCGCGTTCCAGAAGTTCGTGTGCGGCAAGATGCTCTACAACTACGACAACCTCGAGCCGAGCGAGAAGAAGCTCGTCATCTGACTCGTCGGCGAGAGACCGAAGGAGACGACATGGCGGAGGTGTCCTCCCGCAAGGAGGTCCTGGGGCGGAGTCCCATCTTCACGGAGGAGGTCATCAACGACATCCACGTGAAGTCGGAGCTCGGGCGATACCGGATGCGTGGGTTCTCGATGTTCAAGCCCATGCCCGGCTGGGACCAGTTGATGTTCCTGCCCGGCACCCTGACCCGCTTCGTGATCGAGGGCTACCGCGAGAAGTGCGAGACGAGGACGGTCCTCGGCGCCCGCTTCGCGAAGCATCCGATCGAGCTCGACATCCCGATCTACATCACCGGGATGTCCTTCGGCGCCCTGTCGCTCGAGGCCAAGATGGCGCTCGCGAAGGGTGCCTCGATGGCCGGCACGGCAACCTGCTCGGGAGAAGGCGGGATGATCCCGCCCGAGCGGGACCTCTCGACCAAGTGGTACTACCAGAACATCCAGTCGCGATACGGGTTCAACCCGCACCACTTGATGCTCGCGGACGCGTGCGAGTTCTTCATCGGTCAGGGATGCAAGGTCGGCCTCGGCGGGCACCTGATGGGCCAGAAGGTGACCGAGCAGGTCGCCGAGATGCGATCGCTCCCCGCGGGGATCGATCAACGCTCACCCGCCCGCCATCCGGACTGGCTGGGACCCGATGATCTCTCGCTGAAGGTGCAGGAGGTCCGCGAGGCGACCGACTACCGGATCCCGATCCAGCTGAAGCTCGGCGCCGCCCGTGTGTACGACGACGTGCGGATGGCCGCGAAGTGCGGCCCGGACATCATCTACCTCGACGGAGCCGAGGGATCGACCGGAGCAGGCCCTCACATCGCCGCCGAGGAGACCGGCATCCCGTTGATGGCGGCGATCCCGGAGGCCCGGCGCGCCCTCGAGGATGTGGGCCTGGCGGACGAGGTCGACCTGGTCGTGGCCGGCGGGATCCGCAACGGCGCCGACGTCGCGAAGTGCCTCGCTCTCGGCGCGACCGCGGTCGCGATCGGACACTCCGCCCTGATGGCCCTGAACTGCAACAAGGAGATCCCCGGGGTCACCGACTACGAAGGTACGGTCGGCGTACCGGCGGGCCAGTGCTACCACTGCCACACGGGACGCTGCCCGGTCGGGATCACGACCCAGGACCCAGAGCTCCGCAAGCGGCTCGAGGTCGACTCGGCGGCAGAGCGCGTCTACAACTTCCTGACGGCGATGACGATGGAGCTCCAGATGCTCGCACGTGCCTGTGGCAAGACCGACGTTCACTCGCTGGAGCCGGAGGACCTGTGCGCGCTCACCATGGAGGCCTCGGCGATGGCGAAGGTCCCCCTTGCCGGCACCGACTACATCCCCGGCGTCACGGACAAGGAGACGCTCGAGGACATCAAGACGATGATGCAGAAGTACCTCGCGGACACCGGGCAGTTCCCGAGCTGAGCCACGGACCAGAGCCGGAAGGGACGACATGAACGAGCCACACCTCTCGACGAAGATCGGGATCGACGCCGAGGAGCTCGCCGGCCGGCGGTTCCCGTACCAGGAGGACATCTCCCTCGTGGAGGACGTCGACCTGGACGCGCTCACCCCGGGCCAGGACCTGAACTGGCTCGAGGACGTCACGCTCCTCCAGGAGGACGGGGAGGCCGCGGTGTTCGATCGTTACTCGAACTCGTTCCTGAAGATCTACTTCGACATCCCCGCCGGGCGCGAGGACGAGCTCGCCCGGAAGGTCTTGATGAAACACCTGACCGAAGGGGATTCGTACGGGATCCAACTGAAGGCGAAGCATGCGAAGTTCCCGCAACCCGAGCTCGGACCGTGGGTCGAGGGGTCGGAGACGGTGGGGGCGGACTGGACACCGCCGGTGCTGGAGGGCTGGGAACGTCCCGCCGGCCACTGACGAGGGTGCCGAGGTCAGATCCATGACGGATCGGCGACCCCTGGTCGCGATCTCTGAAGGCTTCGCCGACTACGGCGACTACTACGGGTACGGGTACGGGCGCCCGCTGCTGGAAGCGGGCGCCCTCCCCGTCCTCCTCCCGTACTACGAGCGGGAGGAGGATCGGGTCGAGCTGATCGAGCGGATCGACGGGTTGGTCCTCGCCGGCGGGCGCGACATCGAAGCGTGGAGGTACGGACGGGAAGAGCCACATCCGAAGCATCTGCCCGGGCAGCCGTTCCTCGACGACATCGATCTGTCGTACGCCCTGCTCGCGGTGGAGGACGATGTGCCCGTTCTCGGCGTGTGCCGCGGATGTCAGGTCCTGAACGTCGCGCTCGGCGGAACGCTCTACGGGGACCTGGACGAGTTCCCGGAAGGCGGGGCGGACCATCCGGGGGCGAAGTGGGACGAGTGGCGAGCGCTGGTGGCGGCCACGCTCGAAGGATCGCCCCGACCGGCGCATCCCACGCATCCGGTCGACGTGAAGCCCGGCTCTCTCCTCGCGTCCCACCTGGGCGAGCACACGGAGGTCGACAGCTACCACCATCAGGCGGTGAAGGACCTCGGGACCGGCTTGGAGGCCGTTGCCTGGGCGCCGCACGGAACGATCGAAGCCGTGGAGATGCCGGGATCCTCCTCGTTCGTCCTCGGCGTCCAGTGGGAGCTCCACGAGGAGTGGCAGGACGACGAGCGGACGTTGGGGATCTGGGAGGCGTTCGTCGACGACGCGCGCAGGCGGATGGAGGAACGGGAGGAGGTCGGGGTCCCCTGACGGCGTCGATCGAGGTCACGATCGACGCGACGGACTCCGCCGGCGCGGTGACGTTCTGGCAGGCGGCACTGGGCTACGAGCGACGCTCGGCGCGTGGCCCCTTCGTGGTGCTCGTTCCTCCGGCGGGGGATGCGCGGCCCGCCGTGGTGATCCAGCAGGTAGATGCGATCGGGCCCGGGAAGAACCCCGTCCATCTCGATCTCCGTGTCGACGACGTGGACGCGGAGGTGACTCGCCTGGGGGGTCTCGGCGCCACGGTCGAGTGGACGATCGACGAGACGGCGGACGGCGGCAGCCGCTGGACGACGATGTCCGACCCGCAGGGAACGTTGTTCTGCGTGTGTACCGCGAGACCCTAGAATCGCCCCGATCCGACACGAAAGGTGGTCCGCACGGTGGAGCTCCCCGAGAGCGCGACGTACGTGGTGATCGGCGCCGGCATCCACGGCCTCTCCACGGCCTGGCATCTCGCGAAGGAGTTCGAACGCCGCGGAGAGGGTGACGGCGGCGACATCGTGATCCTGGACAAGACCGGGATCGGGGCGGGGCCGTCCGGGATCGCGTGCGGGGTGATCCGCAACAACTACTTCCAGCCGGCCATGCGGGAGCTGATGGCCCATTCGGTGCAGGTCTGGGAATCCGATCCCGGAGCCTTCCACTACCACCCGATCGGCTATCTCCAGATCGCCCCGGAGGTGATGCGGGCCGACGTCGCGACGATCTACGAGCAGCAGAAGGCGATCGGCTACTCCTCGGAGCTGATCGAGGGTGAGGACGACTGCCGCTCGTACATGGAGTCGATCTTCTCGGACTGGCAGGCGAAGAGCATCACGGCGGTCCTGCACGAGAAGAAGGGTGGCTACGCGGAGAACATGCCCTCGATGCGGGGCCTGCGCGCGAAGAGCGAGGATCTCGGCGTCAGGCTGCACGCGCCGGTGTCGGTCACCGGTTTCCGGATCGACGGGGGAGCGGTCACCGCGGTCGAGACGGACCGGGGCGCGATCGCCTGCGAGCAGGTCGTGGTCGCGGCCGGCCCCTGGGTCCGCGACTTCTGGCACATGCTCGACCTTCCAGGCGAAATCGACGTGCTCGGTAGAGACGGGAGGTACCACCGCCGCCCGATGTGGACCTACTGGTGCCTCCAGGAAGGGACCCTCGGCGTCGACCCGAGCTACCTCCTCGACAACGAGGGCAACATGCCGCCGGTCGTGCACGTGGACACCGACGCGCCGCTGGTCGACGACATGGACGGCTCCGTCGTGAGCGAGGAACTCTGGGGCATCTACTACAAGCCCGACGTCAACTTCGGTGGCGTCCAGGGCGGCGCGATGCCGTGGATCGTGGAGCAGCCCGCCGACGACGTGGCCGTCGATCCCTACGGCCACCTGAGCACGGAGTTCGTCGTGACGCCGGAGTTCGAGCGGATGTGGACGGCGGCACTCGCCCACTGTCACAAGCGGTTCGAGGGGAAGCGGGGGCTGTACCGGAAGGCGCCCACCGGGGGGATCGGGGCCTTCACGCCCGACAGCTTCCCGGTCTTCGACCGCTTCGTCGACAACGCCTACGTGGTCGCCGACTCGAACCACGGCTACAAGATGATCGGGGTGGGGCAGCTGGTCGCGAAGGAGCTCCTCGGGGATCGGCAGGGTCTCCTCGAGCCGTTCCGGTTCTCGCGGTTCGCAGAGGGCCGTCTGCATCCGGTCAGCCACTCTCCGTACCCCTGGAGCTAGGCGTGGCCGAGCGCTCCGCCACGCCGGCGCTTCCGGTCGAGTTCGACCTGCCGGTCCACGGCGGATTCGCTCCGGCGGGGATCGGGGAGACATTCCCGGACGACACGGCGGATGCCGACGAGCTCGAGATCGCCGGCGAGCCGGGACAGGACCCGGCGGCGGCCTTCCGCCGCACGCTGGGGATGTTCGCCACCGGGGTGACCGTGATCACCACGCAGGACGGCGACCAGGTCCACGGGATGACGGCGAACGCGTTCATGTCGGTGTCGCTCCGGCCGCCGCTCGTGGTGATCTCGGTGGATCGCAGGGCGAAGATGCATGCGCTCCTTCACGAAGGCCGCCGATACGGGATCAGCGTGCTCGCCGACGAGCAGCGGTCCCTCTCCGACCGGTTCGCGGGGCGCGCGACCGAGGGGACGGAGGAGGTCGGATTCGACCTGGTGCATGACACGCCCCTCGTGCGCGGGGCGCTCGCGCATCTGGTGGCCAGGGTGGTGCGCTCGAACTGGGGTGGCGACCACTCGTTGTTCGTGGGACAGGTCGAGTACGCGAGGTACGGGGAAGGGCGGCCTCTGCTGTTCCAAGGTGGGCGGTACCAGCACCTCCTCGAGCGCGCCCCCGTCTTCTCGTCGCTTCCTCCCGAGATCCTCGCCGTGATCACGGCGGAAGGGGTCGAGCGAACGTTCGAGCCGGGGGAGTTCGTCGTGCGGGAGGGCGAAGCGGGAGACGAGCTCTTCGTGATCATCGAAGGGGAGGCTCGGGTGGAACGGAAGGGGAGCCCGCTCTCGACGTTCGGGGAGGGTGAGTTCTTCGGAGAGATCGCGGTGATCGACGGCCGACCACGGAGCGCCGATGTAGTTGCGGTGTCCCCCTTGCGAGCCCTCGCGATCTCACGCGATCTCGTGCGGAGCACGGTCGAACGCGAGCCTCGAGCCGCCTGGGCGATGTTGGAGGTGCTCGCGGGGCGGCTCCGGGACGACTGAACCGTCCTCGCCCTAGTCGATCTCCGGCAACTCGTCGAGCCAGGCCGTGCGGTGTCCGGTCTCGTCCCACAGCACCGGGAAGAACGACTCGTCCATCGCGGTGTCGCCGCGGCGTCGGTAGCGCGAGTAGATGAGGTCGACGTTGCGATGGTGGAAGCGCGCGGTGGTGGGGAGCATGTGCGAGACGAGGGCCATCCGCGCCACGGTGCCACTCGTGTTGGGCTCGGAGCCATGCCACGTGAGGTTGTGGTGGAAGGCACCGCCGCCGGGTTTCACGACGACCGGCACGATCTCCATCTCCGCGTCGGCGGGTTTCGCGTCCCGGACGCCGGCGAGCCAGTCTTCGGGCGCATGGAACTGCGATCGCTCCGGCGGAGTCCACGGCCAGTGGTTCGACCCACGAACGTAGGCGATCGGCCCGGCGTCCGCCTGCGTCTCGTGGAGCGACATCCAGCACGTCACCATCTCCGGAGGCACCAGATAGTCGGCGTACGAGCCGTCCTGGTGGAAGCCGATCGCCTTCGTGCCCGGCGGCTTCCAGAGCACGTTGTCCTGGAGGATCCGCACGCCCGGGTAGCTCATCAGCTGCGCCGCGAGGCGACCGATCCTCGCCGACAGGACCTGCGCCGCGATGACGGTGTCCGCGCGCCAGGCGTTGCACAGCTGCCGGGTGCGATCCTCCGGATCGCGACCTCTGACCCAGTTGACCTCGTCCGGCTTGATCCCGGTCTCGTACTCGCCCTCGAAGAGGCGCAGGTAACGCTCCTCGAGGAGATCGAGGGCCTTCTCGGAGACCAGCCCTTCCTCGACGATCAGGAAGCCGTCCCGGTGAAACGCCTCGACCTGCTCCTGCGTGAATGACTCGATCAGGCCGCCCATCGTCAGGAGCGAGGCCTCGTCTTCTCGGGGTCGTAGAAGGGGAACGGGACCACCGTGGCGGGGATCCGCTTCTGGTGGCCATCGAGCTTGCCGACCTCGAGGGCGACGCCCGGGTCGCGGTGCTGCACCGCGACGCGTGCCAGCGCGATGTTCCTCTTGAGGATCGGCGAGCGCGCCCCGCTGGTCACGACGCCCACCTGCTGCCGACCGGCGTACACGCCGTCGCCGTGGCCGGCCGGCTCGTTCCCCTCCAGGTCGAGTCCGACCAGGGTGCGCTGCGGATGCTCGCGCCGCTCGCGGAGCGCCTCTCGCCCGACGTAGTCCTCGTCCTTGGCCTTCGTGACCGTGAAACCGATGCCTGCCTCGAACGGGTCCACCTGGTCGTCGAACTCGTATCCGGCGAAGACGAGCCCGGCCTCGATCCGAAGGATGTCGAGCGCGTCCAAGCCCAGGGGGAGGAGGCCGTGGGGTTCCCCGGCGGTCCAGATCGAGTCCCACACGGTCGGCGCGTCCTTCGGGTGGCAGAAGATCTCGTAGCCGAGCTCGCCCGTGTATCCGGTCCGCGAGATCACGGCGGGGACACCCATCGGACCCCCGATCCGGCCCACGGAGAACCGGAACCACTCGAGCGCGTCGAACGGCGTCTGTGCGGGGGGCGTCCACACGATCTCCGCGAGGAGCGCCCGGCTCGCCGGACCCTGGACCGCCACGTTATGGAGATGGTCGGTGGATTCCTTCACGAACGCGTTGAGGCCGAGCCGGGAGGACTGTTCCCTGAGCCAGACCCCGTCGTACTCGCTCCCGCCGACGAACCGGAAGTTCGTGTCCGCGATCCGGAAGATCGTCGCGTCGTCGATCATCCCACCGTCCTCGTTGCACATCGCGGTGTAGACGACGTGGCCGTCCGAGAGCCGCCGGACGTCGCGCGTCACGGTCGCCTGCAGCAACGCCTCGGCGTCCGGTCCGAGCACCTCGAACTTCCGGAGCGGCGAGAGATCCATGATCGCGGCCCGTTCCCGGCACGCCCAGTACTCGTCCGTCGCCCCGTGGTTGTCGAAGCTCGTCGGCAGCCAGTACCCGTTGTACTCCGTGGTCCGGCTCGTGAGCTGCGAGATCCGGGGATGGAAGCCGGTCTCGGTCGTGAGGCTCGGTTCGGCGTCGGGCGTCACCCGGTGCGCGATCGCCGCCGAGAACGTGTGCTCGGGGGAGTAGACACGCACGTGCACCTCGGTCGGGTCCCATCCGTTCGCGGGGTCCACATCGTCGGGGCATGCGCTCGAGGCGCAGACCAGGTCCGCGGCGGCGCGCAACAGCACGTAGTCGCCCGGCCGGGACCACGGCTCGTCGAAGACGAGGAGGTTGTCCGTCGCGAACATCGTGTTGTAGAAGAAGTTGAGCGCTTGCCAACCCTTCCGCGGCGCGATCGCGTACGTCTCGAGCTGCCTGTTGAAGTTGTCGGTGCAGTTCGTGTGCCCGAAGTACCCGAGGTTCTCGTAGTAGCGGGACGTGCAGGCCAGCAGGAACGAGTCGTGTCGGCCCACCGTGTCCCGGATCACCTCCACGAGGACGTCCATGTCGAGGTCGTAGAACTTCGAGTACAGCCCGGGCTGGGGGAACGCGTTGCCCATCAGCGTGCGGGTGATCGTCGGGTCGAACCCGCGCTCCGTTCCGTCCTCGAGCTTCCGGCGATGGAACGCCAGGAAATCCGAGCACTGCTTCCCCTCGACGTCGATGATCTGGATGTACTCCCCGGCCTTCACCTCGTAGGAGAGAGCCGTGGCCCGGTCGACCCGGAAGTCCAGACGCGGTTCCGCGAGTGGGGGAGGCAGCTCGAGCTCGTCGTGGGTCCGAGGGCGCGTCCGCCGGATCTCGACATCGAGGTCCGACCCAGGGACGCCGCCGTCCAGCACGGACGCGCCCTCGGGCGCCGCGAGCACCACCACGAGAGGTCGCTCGGCGGTGAGCGTCTGCGAGGAGCCGGCGGGAGACCACTCCCCGAAGAGCCGGAAGGCCATCGCGTCCGAGGGGTTCAGCCCGCGTCCGGCGAGCGTTCCGATCACCTCGGGGGCGCCGTCGGTCTCGGAGCCGATCAACGAGCGCAGCACCGATGCCGGACCGTCGGCCCGGGCGCCGAGCGCGGCGGCATCGTCGGAGCCGTCGGGCGCCAGCGCGGTGATCTCCGCGACCTGACCGCCGTCCGGATCGCGCACCGTGAGCTGATCGTCAGCGTCGAGGGTGACCACGGTGGCTCCACCGGGGCGGACCCAGTACCGCTCGAGGAACGGGTCCCCGGCGATCAGCCCCGGGACGGTGATGCTCCGGCGTCCGGCCGAGATCGCCATCGGCGTCAGCCCTTGGCCGCCGGTTCCTTCGACACCTGCTCGTCCGCCTCCTTGAACAGCTGCTCGGCGAGCTCTCGCTTGCCGGCGGCGTCCAGCTTCTTCACCTCGTTCTCCACGGCCCGTCGGTTGTACGACTGGTTCCAGTAGTCGAGGGACTCGAAGCCGAGGAGCACCGCCTTGCCGACGAACTGGCGGAGCACCTCGTTCGTCGGCCCCATCACCCAGCCGGCCTTCGCGTCGCGGAGGTAGCGCTCGAGCTCCATGTCGCGCTTGTATCCGGAGCCGCCGCACGCATGGAGCATCTTGTCCACCACGTGGGCCGTGTTCTTCGCGGCCTCGAACTTGATCTGCCACGCCCAGTGGAGGAAGTTCCCGCGCGCGAGCTCACCTGGTCCGGGGTTGACCGTGTTGTTCTCCGTCGCGCCGTCCATCGCCTGCGCGACGGAGAGCGCGAAGATCCGCGAGGCGTTCGTGTCCATGAGGGCCTCGCCGACGTAGTCCTGGATCGTCGGGTAGTCGGCTACCCGCATCCCCACGTCGACATGCTTCTTGCGCGTGGTGTGGCGCTTCGCGATGTCGATCGCGCCGAGGGCCAGGCCGTTCCAGACGGAGGCGGACCCCACCAGGAACCAGGGGTCCACCGACTCGTCGTTCGAGTTCGCGCCGTCGCCCGTCGGGCCGACGAGCTGCTCCGCGGGGATCTCGACGTTGTCGATCTCGATCGGGCCCCGACTGGTTCCCCCGGAGCCCGAGCGCGTCCCAGAGCGACGGCTGCGCCTGGATGTGCTCGCCGTCGACCACGAAGACCGACAGGTCGTCGTAGCCCGAGAAATCCGGGCTGGTCGTCTGCACCACGTAGAAGTCGGCGAACCCTCCCGACGTGGTCCACGATGCCTTCTTCCGGACCTTGAAGCCGCCGTTCGAGCGCTCGGCGCCGGAAGAGATCGGGTACCAGAAGTGCGATCCCGTCTCGGGATCGGAGTAGGAGAGCGTGCCGATCTTGCCGGAGTTGAGCGGCCGGATGTACTTGTCGATCAGCTCGGGGGTGGCGCGGAGCATGATCGCGTTCACCGCGCCCATGTGCATCACGTAGCACATCGCGGTCGAGGCGCAGCCGTAGCGCGCGATCGTCTCGCAGACCATCGAATAGGCGACGTGGTTCTCCCCGAGGCCGCCGTACTCCTCCGGCACGGTCAGCGCCAGGAAGCCGTGCTCGCCGAGCAGCTCCAGGTTGCGACGGGGGAACATGAGCTCGTCGTCGAAGCGCTTGGCGTTGGCGCGGAGCTCCTTCTCGCAGAGCTCGATCAGGGTGGCGCGGAGCTCCTTCTGCTTGTCCGTGTAGACCCAATCGGGGTCCCAGTCGTACCCGAGGCCCCAGAACGGCTCGCCACCCCACATCTTCTCCGTCATCTCGACCTCCTTGAGGGAACGGCCTCATGCTAGGCGCGGCTCGCGGAGCGGGCAACGCCCGGCCTCGGGACGAAGAAAGGGGCGGCAGATCCGCCCCCTCCTCCGATGGATCTCTTCCATCACGAGGGGTCGGGCATGACCTCCTCGCGGAGCAACCGCATCTCGTCCTCGCTCGGCATCTTCGGGACGTTGGTGTCCCGGAACGTGATCGCTTCGCCCTGTCCTGCACGACTCCGTCGGTAGAAGAAGAGCGCGACGGACGCCACCAGCACCCCGAGGCCGAGGTAGAGGGGAAGACCGGTGAACTCGTAGCAGCCCGAGGTACGCGGCGAGCTCTTGATCGATCACGCCGTAGAGCACCAGGACCAGGTTGAAGACGGCCAGGATCGCGGCGAGACCTAGCCACGACCGGGCCCACCTTGATCGGGCGGGGCCAATCCGGCCGATCGCGGCGCAGGAGGAGGAACCCCGAGAGGGCCAACACGTGGGCGAAGACGTAGCCGATGTTCGAGATGTAGAGGATCACGAAGTTGTTCGCCCCCAGCACGACGAGCAGACCGATGTTGACGATCATGTCGACGGTCATCCCGCGAGCGGGCACGTGGAAGCGGTTGAGGTGGTAGAACCACTTGATCGTCATGTCGTCGCGGGCGATCCCGTAGAGCGCCCGCCCGCCGTCGGCCGTCGCGGAGTTCATCGAGAGGATGAAGCTCGCGATCAGGCAGGATCACGGCGATCGCTGCCGAAGACGTCGCCCACGATGCTCTTCAAGACATCCGAGTAGTATCGCGTAGTCGAAGCCGGTCACCCCGACGACGCCTCCGAGACCGAGGGGCACGAAGATGTAGACAACCAGGGAGAACAATGCTGCGCTCCGCAGCGCCATGACGTGTCCCGCTTCGTGTCGTGGTATTCGGGGGCGAAGCTCGCGCACACCTCGATCCCGTAGGCGGACCAACAGATGATGAATAGCCACATGAGCGCCACACTGAGATTCGCTGAACCCGGCGCTCTCGAGGCTCTCGTACGTCATGTTCGAGCTTTGCCAATCCCCGGTGAAATAGGGCACGACGAGATGATCACGAGCGGGATCATCAGCAGCGCACCCGTCACGTAGCCGACCGCAAGCGAGGGCTTCACGCCGAACATGTTGAATAGCCACACGCCGAGGATCACCCCGATCACGGCGATCAGCTGCGGCAGGCCGAACGACCAGCCCGATGTTGAAGCGAACGTCTGAAGTCGGGTCACCCGCCGGTCCGCCCTTCGACCCGGGAACCACTCCGCCACGACCAGCGCGCCGATGATGTTGCCGAAGAACGACAGCACGACCGACCAACCGATCCAGTACCCGAACGCGGCGATCGGGCCGAAGAGGTTGAACTACTTCCGCCACCCCTCGTGGGCGTAGATAGCGATCCCGCCCGGCTTGTCCGGGAACATCGCCGCCGTCTCCGAGTAGATCCAGTTCTGCAGGAGTCCCGGCGAGTCGCCGAGATACCCCACAGGATCACCGAGCCCCAGACGCCGACGGTGCCGAGCGTGAACAGGAGGCCTCCGAGCAAGAAGCCGGGGTTGCAGAGCGCGATGACGAACCCGTCCTACCAATGGAGCGACTTGAGGAGCTGTCGCTCCTCGACGTCGCCGCGCGGTGCCTCAGCCACGTGCCACCTCCCTTCGTGGGCCCCGCCCTCGGGCCGCCGCGGCGGGTATAGCACGCTGCCCGAGAGCGGTCAACCGAGGAGTTGCGTCTCGATCGCATCGCCTGGGTCGACGGGTGTAGCGATTCGGCGACGTGCGGGGAGCGCCGATCAGCGGTGAAGTGCGACTGCGGTCGGTCCACACCTTCGACCTACGGCGAGTCGTGGACCTGCCCTTCGTGCGGCCGGCGATGGGACACGGCGCAGATCCCGCGGACGAGTACGAGCATCATGCGGGACATGCGGCGGCAGCGGGTGCGGGCGATGGGACTCGGTGCGCGCTCGGCCTCGCCGTGGTCCTCGTGTCGTGTTCTCAGGAGGGCCGATCGTCCCGCTGGCTCTCGTCGCGATGGCCGGCTGGTGGCTGCTGTACATGCCGCACTGGCGGCGGAAGGTCCGGGCTCGAGCTCGCCAGCTCCCGACGTGGAAGCTCCGGTCGGGCTGCGGCTCGTCCGATAGTCTCACCCGCGTCCTCGGCCGCTCGGAGACGCCGGGCAACGGAGGAGCGAGGTGACCTTCCTGATCACGTGTCCGAACTGCGGGCCTCGCGAGGCCCTCGAGTTCTCCTTCGGGGGCGAGATCACGCGTCGTGCCGGACCCACGGCGACCGATCGGGAGCTGGCGGCCGCTCTCTACTTCCGCCGCAACGTGGACGGGTGGCAGACGGAGTGGTGGGTTCATCAGAGCGGCTGCCGCGCATGGTTCCTCGCGGAACGGCACACGACGACGAACGAGATCCGGCGGACGTATCGGCCGCAGGAGCGCCCGCGAGGCGAGGAGGACAGAGAGGCAGCGCCCGCGTGAGCGAGCGTCTCCCGGCGCGTCAGGGCGAAGCGATCCGGCGCGACCGGCCGATCGGATTCCGCTTCGAGCGCAGGACGATCGCCGCGTTCGAGGGGGACACCGTGGGATCGGCGCTGGCGGCGGCGGGCGTCACGATCACGGGTCGATCCTTCAAGTACCACCGGCCCCGTGGGCTGTCGTGCATGACCGGCTCGTGCCCGAACTGCCTGATGCAGATCGACGGGATCCCCAACGTGCGCGCCTGCACCGAGCCGGCGCGGGACGGGATGAGGGTCGAACGTCAGAACGCGTGGCCATCCGCCGATCGGGACATCCACGGATGGCTGAACACGTTCTCGTTCATGATGCCGCCGGGGTTCTACTACAAGATCTTCCAACACCCTCGCTGGGCGTGGCCGCTCGTGGAACCGTTCATCCGCTCGAAGGCCGGGCTGGGGAAGGTGCCCCACGAGCCCGATCACCGGCGGCGCCGGCGGATCAACCTCCACCCCGACGTCCTCGTGATCGGGGCGGGGGCGGCCGGCCTCGCGGCCACGGCCGAGGCCGCGAAGGCGGGAGCATCGGTCGTGCTGCTCGAGCAGGGCCGCGAGGCCGGTGGGCACCTCTTGGGAGAAGCGAGCAGCACCCTCCGATCGGGGCTCGCGCGGGAGGCCCTCGGGTCCGGAGCACGATTCCTGTCCGAGACGGCGGCGTTCGGGGTCTTCGGCGGTGGGCTGATCGCGGCGGCCGGGCCGGACGCCCTGTACCGGATCCGCGCCGGACACGTGATCTTCGCCACGGGGGCGGTCGAGGGATCCGCGGTGTTCCCCGGCAACGACCTCCCCGGCGTGATGCTCTCGTCCGCCGTTCACCTGTTGCTCCACCGCTACGGCGTGCTCCCCGGCCGACGCGCCGTGGTCCTCACCGGCGACAACGTCGGCTACACGACCGCGTGGGCCCTGAAGGACGCCGGGGCGGAGGTGACGGTGGTGGATCTCCGCTCCGACGGTGGCTGGCCGGAGGGGTTCCCGGTGTTCGCCGGGTCGACGATCCTGTCCGCGCACGGGCGGCGGAGGGTGAGCGCCGTGTCCGTCGGCACCGCCGGCGCGGCGTCCGGACAGAAGGTCTCCTGCGATCTCGTCGTGAACGCGTGTGTCCAGACGCCGTCCACGAACCTCCTCGCGCAGGCAGGTGCGCGGCTGGCGTTCGATGAGGCGTTGCAGGCCTTCCTCCCGGACGAGATGCCCGATCGTACGTGGGCCGTGGGGGCGGTGGCGGGGGCCCGGTCGCCGGAGGCCTCCGTGACGCAAGGAAGACTCGCGGGCCTCGAGGCCGCTGCGGGATCGGGACGGGAGGTGGACGCGGCGTCGATCGCGGCGCTCCGGAACGAGGCCGCGCGCTCCGGAGACCCGATCGTCCTGCCGCCGGAGGCCTCCGCGGCGTCCGGGAAACAGTTCGCCTGCGTCTGCATGGACGTGACCGCGAAGGAGCTCGGAACGGCCGTAGCCGAGGGGTTCGATTCGATGGAGCTCCTCAAGCGCTACACGACGATCACGATGGGCCCCTGTCAGGGGAAGGCGTGCATGGCCTCGTCGCAACGGCTCTGCGGCGTGGTCACGGGCCGGTCCTTCGCCGAGACCTCGCCTACCACGTCGCGTCCGCCGTGGGTCCCGGTGGAGATGGGCACGCTGGCCGGCGCCCGGCTCACCCCTAGGAAGGAGACGACGATGCACGACCGGCACGTCGCCGGGGGCGCGGAGTTCATGTGGGCCGGGGACTGGCGACGCCCCCACCACTACACGACCCCTGAAGCGGAGGTCGCCGCCGTGCGGCACGGCGTCGGCCTGATCGACGTGAGCACCCTCGGCACGTTCCGGATCAAAGGTCCCGAGGCGGTCGGGCTCCTCGAACGCCTCTACCCGAACCGGTTCTCCGACCTCGCCGTCGGTCGGGTCCGGTACGGCGCGATGCTCAACGACGAGGGGGTGATCCTCGACGACGGGGCGGTCGTCCGCCTGGCGGACGATGAGTTCTTCGTCACGGTGACGACGGGGAACACGGCCGCGCTGGAACGATGGATCACCTGGTGGAACGCGGACTGGGGTCTCGACGCGCTCGTCCTGAATGTGACGGGGGCGTACGGGGCCGTGAACCTGGCGGGGCCACGCGCCCGCACCGTGATGGCCTCGCTCACCGACGCGGACGTCTCGGGGGCGGCGATGCCGTACATGACCGCGACCAGGATGTCGGTGGCGGACGTGCCCTCGCTGGTGCTGCGGATCGGGTTCGTGGGGGAGACGGGCTACGAGATCCACTTCCCGTCCGCCTACGGCGAGCACCTGTGGAACGCCGTGATGGAGGCCGGCCGCCCCGACGGGATCGTCGCCTTCGGCCTGGAGGCACAGCGGATCCTCCGCCTGGAGAAGCAGCACATCCTCGTGGGACAGGACACGGACGCGGAATCCGATCCGTACGAGGCGGGGCTCGGCTGGATGGTGAAGGACGACAAGGAAGACTTCCTCGGTCTGCGGTCGCTCCGAGACCTGAAGGACCGGGGCCCTCGCGAGAAGCTCGTCGGGTTCACGGCGCCGGAGCGCTGGCTGCCGCCCGAGGGCGCGTCCGTGGTTCGCGATGGAGCGTGGGTCGGCCGGGTCACCTCGGCGAGGCGTAGCGAGGCCGTGGGTGGCGTGGTCGGGCTGGCGTGGGTGCCCGCGGCGTGGGGCGCGGACGGCAGCACGTTCGAGATCCAGTTCGGCGGGAGCTACACGGTCGGCACGGTCCAGACCGATCCGTTCTATGACCCGCGCGGCGAGAGGCTCCGGTCGTGAGCACGGCGATCCGACGCTCCCCGGCGGCGCGGCTGTCGTCGCGCCGTGGGGCGGTGTTCGTGGAGGAGGCGGGTTGGGAGATCCCGGCCTCCTACGGGAACGACGCAGGGGAGCGCGCGGCGATCCGCGATCGCCTGGCGATCGTGGACGTCACCGCGCGCGCCAAGGTGGACATCCGCGGCCGCATCCCGGAGACGCTGACCTCCCCGGCCGACACCGTCCTCGCGCGGATCTCGGCGGAGTGGGTCGTGCTGCTCGGAGCGCCGAACGCGGAAGGACGGCTGATCCGGGCGATCGAACCCGTCGCCGGCGCGGGCGCCATGGTGACCGACGTGACCCACCTGTTCGCCGGCGTGGCGCTCGCCGGGCCGGCGTTGCCGGAGTTGGTCGAGCGCGTCACGTCGTGGGATCTCTCGACCCTGCCGGTGGGTGCGGCGACCGGCGCACCGATCGCCGAGGTCCGGGCGCTGCTGGTCCGACGCGACCTCCCGTTCCCCGTCCTCGAGGTGTTCACGGCCATGGAGTTCGGCCGGTACGTGTGGGAGACCCTCTCGGGAATCGTGAGCAGCCTCGGCGGCGCGCCGGCCGGGTGGCAGGCCCTCCGAGCGGAAGGCTGGCGCTGATGCACCCGATCCGGTACTTCAGGCCGTGGCGGATGTGGCGCCGGCACGAGATGAAGGATGCCTACGACGTCGTGATCGTCGGCGGCGGCGCCCACGGGCTCGCGATCGCCTACGAGCTGGCGAAGCGAGGCATCCGCGACGTCGCCGTCCTCGACAAGAGCTACATCGGCGCCGGCGGGTCCGGTCGCAACACGACGATCGTCCGCGCCAACTACCGAACGCCGGAGGGCGTGGCCTTCTACAAGGAGTCCCTCCGGCTCTACGAGCAGCTCGCACAGGAGCTGGACTACAACCTCCTGCTCTCCCAACAGGGCCATCTGACGCTCGCGCATGCCGAGCGCGCGGTGATCGTCGCGCACGAGCGCGCGGAGGTGAACCGCCTCCTCGGCGTGGACTCGCGCGTGATCTACCCGGACGAGATCGCGAAGCTCTGCCCGGAGCTCGATCTCTCCTCCCACCCCGACTTCCCGATCATGGCGGCGCTCTACCACCCGCCGGGGGGCGTGATCCGCCACGACGCCGTCGTATGGGCGTACGCGCGGATGGCCGACCGGATGGGCGTTCACATCCACCAGGGCACGGAGGTGACCGGCATCGACGTCCGCGGCGGTCGCGTGACCGGCGTTCGGACCAGCCAGGGCGACATCGCGGCCGGTACCGTCATCTCGGCGGTGGCGGGATGGACGAGCGAGGTCTGTCGCATGGCGGGGGTGGACACGCCGATCGTCACCCACCCGCTGCAGGCGTTCGTGACGGAGCCGCTGAAGCCCTTCCTGGACGTGATCTTGGTGTCGGCCACGCTGCACGTCTACATCTCGCAGACCGATCGGGGCGAGGTGCTGATCGGCTCGGAGATCGAGCCGTACACGTCCTACTCGCAGGAGTCGACGCTCGACTTCCTCGAGGTCACGGCGGCGCATTCCCTCGAGCTCCTCCCGATGCTCGGGAGGGTGAAGCTCATGCGGGCCTGGGGAGGGCTCTGCGACGTGACGCCCGACTATTCGCCGATCATGGGCCTGACGGACGTGGAGGGGTTCCTGATCGACGGCGGCTGGGGCACGTACGGGTTCAAGGCCACGCCGATCGTCGGCGTCACGATGGCCGAGCTCATCGCCGACAACCAGGTGCCCGACCTGATCGCGCCGTTCGCCCTGGAGCGGTTCTGGAAGCGGGAGCTCGTCTCCGAGATCGCCGCCGCAGCCGTGTCCCACTGAGCCCGTGGCATCATGGCGTGATGCCCACGGCCGCGCAGCCTCTCCGACGGAACACGACGAACGTGCACGTCGTGGCGATGAACGACGGGGTTCGGTCGGAACGCACGGACACGCTGGCGGCCGAGGAGCCGCTCGAGATCCGCGTGCAGGGGCCGGGGCAGGAACTCCGGTCCGTGGCGGTCACGATGAGGACCCCAGGCGGCGACTTCGAGCTCGCCGTCGGGTTCCTGTTCACGGAGGGGCTGATCATTCCCGGTGACGTGAGCCGTGTGGCGTATTGCGACAACCTGCCAGGGGAGGATCAGCAGTACAACATCGTGTCCGTCACGCTCACACGCCCGTTCGATTTCGACCGACTGAAGCGGAACTTCTACGCGACCTCGTCCTGCGGTGTGTGTGGCAAGGCGGCCCTCGACGACATCGATGTGCGATGCGCCCCGGTCGCGACGGGGACGACGGTGAGGGTCGAGTCACTGCTCGGCCTCCCGGATGCCCTGCGGAAAGTTCAGAAGGTCTTCGACCGCACCGGGGGGCTCCACGCCGCCGGACTCTTCACCTCCGAGGGACAACTCGTCTCGGTCCGCGAGGACGTCGGTCGCCACAACGCGGTCGACAAGGTCGTGGGGGAGCAGGTTCTGGCCAAGCACGTACCCCTCGCCGACCACGTCCTCCAGGTGAGCGGGCGGCTGTCCTTCGAGATCGTCCAGAAGGCTGCGGTGGCCGGCATCCCGATCGTGAGCGCCGTGAGCGCGCCCTCGTCGCTCGCCGTCGAGGCCGGGGAGCGCTTCGGGATGACGCTCGTCGGGTTCGTCCGCGGCGAACGGCTGAACGTCTACACGCACCCGGAGCGCGTCGGGGGACCGGAACGTGGAGACGGGGCCTAGGAGACGACCACGCCGAGGAGCGATCCGACGCCGTAGGTGATCGCAGCCGCCACGGCGCCGATCGCGAGCATCCGCGCTCCAGAGAACAGAGCGCCCCGCCTAGTCAGCACCGTCATCGCGGCCCCCACCGCGAAGAGGGTCACGCCCGACAACACGGCGGAGATCACCACGGCCGAGTCGCCCGAGGTGAACAGGAACGGCAGGAGCGGGACGGCGGCCCCGATCGCGAACATCACGAAGGAGGACCCCGCCGCGGCCCAGGGCGAACCGAGCCCCTCTCGCATGTCGATCCCCAGCTCTTCGCGCGCGTGGGTCTCGAGGGCGACCTGGGGATCCTTCATCACGTCGGCGGCGATCGAGGCCGCCGTTCCGGGGTCGATGCCCTTCGCCTCGAAGATCTCGGCGAGTTCCCGCTCCTCCTCGGCGGGCATGGTCGCGATCTCGTGCGCCTCCTTGTGGATCAGCTCCTCGAACACCTCGCGTTGCACCTGCATCGAGACGTATTCGCCCGCAGCCATCGAGAACGCGCCCGCGAGGAGTCCGGCGATCCCGGCGATGACCACCACCTCGTGACCTACGTCCGACCCGGCCACGCCGAAGATCAGGGATAGGTTCGAGACGAGGCCGTCGTTCATCCCGAAGATGGCGGCCCGCAGGACCCCGGACTTGCTGCCCGCGGCGTCCTGTTCGGTTCCGACGGGACCGGGATGGGGTGAGATCCTGGAGCCGGTGCTGCCCCGGAGACGGTGGAGCATCTTCACCCGTCGTTCACCCGGCGCCCGTTCCGTCATCCTTCCCACACGGTAGACCGTTGAGCGCGCCGACCCCATACCGGTCGCGACGAGGCGCCTTAGAATCCCCGAGCGGCCGGGACGTCCGGTCCGAGGAAGGAGCGGGATGCCGAACGGGCTCACCCGACTCACCGAGCCGATGGTGCGCGAAGACGGCGAGCTGCGCGTCGCGACCTGGGAGGAGGCCCTCGACCGGGCCGCCGACGGGTTGCGGGCCGCCACCGAGCGCCACGGCGGCACGGGGGTCGGCCTGTTCAGCTGCTCGAAGGCCACGAACGAGATGAACTTCGCGGCACAGAAGTTCTTCCGTCAGGCCCTCGGCAGCAACAACATCGACAGCTGTAACCGCACCTGACACGCACCGAGCGTGGTCGGTCTGGCCACGGTCTTCGGTGCCGGAGGCGGTACCAGCTCATACCAGGAGGTCGAGCACACCGATCTCATGCTGCTCTGGGGCTCGAACGCCCGGGCGGCGCACCCGATCTACTTCCACCATGTCCTGAAGGGGATCCGGAACGGTATGCGACTGATCGTCGTCGACCCTCGCCGCACCGAATCTGCCGAGTGGGGGGACCTGTGGCTCGGGCTGGACGTCGGGACCGACATCGCGCTGTCGAACACGATGGCCCGGGAGATCATCGTGAACGACCTGCACCACCGCGCGTTCATCGAGCTCGCGACGACGGACTTCGAGGACTACGCGTCCTCGGTGATGGACTGGACGCTCGAGCGGGGCGCGGAGGTCACCGGGATCCCGGCGGAGGTGATCCGCGAGGTGGCCCACGCCTACGCGAAGGCGGACCGCGCCATGATCTGCTGGACCCTCGGGATCACGGAGCATCACAACGCCGCCGACAACGTGCTGGCGCTGATCAACCTCGGGCTGCTCACGGGTCACGTCGGGATGTACGGATCGGGGCTGAACCCGCTGCGCGGCCAGAACAACGTCCAGGGCGGCGGCGACATGGGCGCGATCCCTCATCACCTGACCGGGTTCCAGGAGGTCGAGAACGACGCCGTGCGGACCCGGTTCGAGCGGGAGTGGGGGGCGAAGATCAACCCGAAGAAGGGATTGCATCTCTCCCAGATGTTCGAGGCGATGGAGGAGGGTGAGCTCACGGCGCTGTACGTGATCGGAGAGAATCCGGCCGCCTCCGAGGCGGACAACCAGCGCACGCACAAGCTCCTGGCCAACCTCGACATCCTCATCGTCCAGGACATCTTCCTGACGCACACCGCGAAGATGGCCGACGTCGTGCTACCCGCCGCGAACTCGGCGTTCGAATCCGAGGGAACCGTCACGAACAGCGAACGCCGCGTACAGCGGGTCCGGCCCGCGCTCGTGCCTCCCGGGAACGCGAAGGACGACATCTGGATCATCGGGGAGCTCGCGAAGCGCCTGGGGCACGACTGGGGCGACCCGTCGGCCAACGATGTGTGGGAGGAGGTCCGGCGCCTCTCCCCGATGCACGCCGGGATGGCCTGGGAGCGACTCGAAGAGCTCGGTGGGATCCAGTGGCCGTGCCCGGACGACCAACATCCCGGGACGATGTTCCTCCACGAGCGCCTGTGGTCTGAGGATCCAGGAGAGCAGGGGAGGAAGGCGCCGTTCTCCGTCGTGCTCTACGAGCCGCCCGTCGACGAGCTCGACGAGGACTACCCCTTCCGGCTCACCACCGGCCGCCGGCTGGACTCGTACAACACGGGCGTGCAGACGGGCCAGTACACCTCGCCGCTGCGTCGCGAGGAGACGCTGGACATCTCCCCGGAGGACGCCGATCGCCTCGGGTTCCGCGAGGGGGAGCGGGTGCGGGTGCGGTCGCGACGCGGCGAGGTCGTGGCGCCGGTCCGGTTCGCGCTCGGCCTGCGGCCCGGCCTCCTGTTCATGACGCTGCACTTCCCGGACCAGGTGGACGTGAACAACCTCACGATCGACGCCTGGGATCCGAAGTCGGGGACGGCGGAGTTCAAGGCCACGGCCGTGAACGTGGAGAAGCTCGCGTCGCCGGTCGACGCTGCCGTCGCCGAGGACCGCGGGTGACGCCGCCGGGGGTGACGTGGACCTTCATCTGATGGAGGACGCGCCGACCGCGGAGGAGCGCGCCGCGGTCGATGAGCTGCTCGGCCCGCCGGAGACCGGCTGGGTGGGCGGCACCGAGCGGAGCGCCCGCGATCTCCGCGTCGTCCGCGCCGGTCGGGAGGCCCGCGAGCAGCGGCACCTCTTGCTCCCGGCCCTGCACGCGCTCCAGGCGGGGGTCGGGTGGATCAGCCGCGGAGGGCTGAATTACGTGTGCCAGCGGCTCTCCGTCCCGCCGGCCGAGGCCTACGGCGTGGCGACGTTCTACGCGATGTTCAGCGTCGAGGAGCGACCCGCCAACGTGGTCCACGTGTGCGACGACCTCGCGTGTCGAGGAGCCGGCGGCCTCGCCCTCTGCGGAGAGCTCGCGCGTGACGCGGGGCCGGAAGGGGCCGACGCCGGCGGCTGGACGTGGGTCCGATCGCCGTGCCTCGGCATGTGCGAGCAGGCCCCGGCCGTCTTCGCGCAGCGCGCGGGGCGGCCGGAGGTCGCCCTCGGTGGAGCCACCCGCGCGACCGTGGACGAGATCGTGTCGCCGGACTCCGCGGTGGTGTGCGCCGGCGGCGTGGGAGCCCCGCAGACGGCGGATGCGAGATCGCGCGACAGCCTTCGGCTGCTGCGGCGCGCCGGCGTCGTCGATCCCACGTCCATCGACGACTATCGCGCGCACGGGGGGTACGCCGCGCTCCGCGCGGCGCACGAGATGGGTCCGGGCGGGGTCATCGAGGCCGTGACGGAGGCGAAGCTCCTCGGTCGCGGCGGCGCCGCGTTCCCGACCGGCGTCAAGTGGCAGGCCGTATCCACCCAGCCCGCAGGGCCTCGCTACGTGGTCTGCAACGCCGACGAGTCGGAGCCGGGCACGTTCAAGGACCGCGTGGTGATGGAGCAGGACCCGTTCGCCGTCGTCGAATCGCTCACGATCGCCGGGTTCGCGTGCGGTGCCGAGAAGGGATTCGTCTATGTCCGTGGCGAGTATCCGCTCGCGACCGAGCGCCTCGAGCACGCGATCGCGGAAGCCCGGCGCCACGGTGCCCTCGGCCCGGACGTCATGGGCAGCGAGACCGCGTTCGACATCGAGCTGCGCCGTGGCGCCGGCGCCTATATCTGTGGCGAGGAGACCGCGTTGTTCAACTCGCTGGAAGGCAAGCGCGGCGAGCCGCGGAACAAGCCGCCGTTCCCGGTCACGTTCGGCCTGTTCGGCAGGCCGACCGCGATCAACAACGTCGAGACCCTGATCAACGTCCTGGAGGTGCTCCGGATCGGGGCCGACGCCTATGCGGCGATCGGCACCGAGGGGTCCACCGGGCCCAGGTTGTTCTGCCTCTCCGGTGCCGTCGAGCGACCCGGGGTCTACGAGGTCGAGCACGGGGCCACCGTCCGCGACCTGATCGCGCTGGCGGGTGGTGTCCGTCAAGGGAGCGCGCTGAAGGCGGTCCTACTGGGTGGAGCGGCCGGCGGGTTCGTCGGCCCCGAAATGCTCGACGCGAGGCTGACGTTCGAAGACGCGCGGGAGGGCGGCTACACGCTCGGCTCAGGCGTGATCATGGTCTTCGACGAGCGTGCGGACCTGGTGGATCTATGCCTGCGGATCGCGCGGTTCTTCCGTGACGAGAGCTGTGGGCAATGCGTGCCGTGCCGCGTGGGAACCGTACGGCAGGAGGAGGCGCTCCATCGACTCGTGGCGGGGACCCCGATCGGCTCCACAAGGGACGAGCTCGCCCTGATCGACGAGGTGGCCCGGGTGATGCGCGACGCGTCGATCTGCGGCCTCGGACAGACGGCGGCCAACGCCGTCCAGTCCGCGATCTCTAAGCTGGGCGCATTCGACGGGGGTGCCGCGTGAGCCAGGCCGTGCCGCTCGACCCGCCCCGACGACTCCTCGACCTGGAGATCGACGGTCGAACGACGCGGGTTCCCGAGGGCGCGACGATCCTGGACGCCTGCCGGGCGGAGGGCGTGGACACACCCACGATGTGCTACGCGGGCAACCTCACGCCGGTCAACGCCTGCCGGGTGTGCATGGTTGAGGTGGAGGGTTCGCGCGTGCTGGTCCCGGCGTGTTCCCGGCCCGTCGAGGACGGGATGAAGGTGCAGACGGACACCGAGCGCGTGCGTCATTCGCGGAAGCTCGTGATGGAGTTCCTCGCCTCGAGCGTGGACACGAGCCTCGCCTCCACCGATTGGCTCCGATGGATGGGGGAGTACGGAGCGGATCCGTCGCGCTACGGGGCCGCGATGGATCCGATGGAGGGCGGCGAGCGTGACGAGCGGTGGGCCGGACACCATCACGACCCCGACCCCGCGACCGCGGAGACCGTCGCCCAGCCCGTGAAGGTGGACAACGAGCTGTACGTCCGCGACTACGAGCGATGCGTCCTCTGCTACAAGTGCGTCGAGGCCTGCGGGGTCGACGCGCAGAACACGTTCGCGATCGCCGTTGCCGGGCGCGGCTTCGACGCGAGGATCTCCACCGAGTTCGCGGTGCCGCTGGACGAGTCCGCCTGCGTGTACTGCGGGAACTGCATCGGCGTCTGTCCAACCGGTGCCCTGATGTTCACGTCCGAGCACGACATGCGGGCGGCGGAGACGTGGGACGAGGACGCGCAGACCGTCACGAACACGATCTGCCCGTACTGCGGCGTGGGGTGCGAGCTGGAGGTGCACGTCCAGGACAACGAGATCGTCAAGGTGACGTCGCCGGAGGATCACTCCGTGACGAGCGGGCACCTCTGCATCAAGGGCCGGTTCGGGTTCGCCTACGTGCAGCGGCGCGGTGAGCGACGGGGGAGCGGCAGGGGTGGAGGGGCGCCGATCCCTTCACCGACGGCCGCGAGGGAAGGGGCGACGCCCGAGACCTCCGGTTCATGAGGTCGACGGGCGGGCAGCGGGAGCCCCCGATCGACGGGATCGTGCTCGCCGGTGGGCGATCCCGACGGTTCGGCCGCGACAAGCTCGCCGAGGAGATCGACGGTCGCCCGTTGCTTCACCATCCGGTCCTCCGACTCCTCGACATCTGCGATCGCGTGGTCGTGGTGATCGGCGTCGATATCGAGGAACCGCCCATGCCCGCCGGTGCCTCCGTCACGTTCGCGCGTGACTCGACCGCCGACGAAGGCCCGCTCCGGGGGTTGAGTGCGGGGCTCGAGATCGCCGATGCGACGTGGGCGGTCGTGGCGGCGGGCGACATGCCGGACCTCCAAGCCGCGGTGCTCCGCGAGATGCTGCGAGCCGCCCGGGAGACCGCCGCTGTCGCGGTCGTCCTCTCCGACGGCGGGGAAGCGAGGCCGCTGCCCTGCGTCGTGAGGACCGAGCCGGCCGCGGATGCCGTCGCCGTCCTCCTCGGGAGTGGACGGCGGAGACTCCGGGATCTCCTTTCGGCCGTCAGGACCGTCGTGGTGGACGAGCCTTCGTGGGCCGCCCTGGACCCGGGGCATCGGACCCTCGTGGACATCGACGAGCCGGCCGACGTCGAGCGCGCGCCTCGCCGTTAGGCTCGTGGGGTGCCGCACGAGCCGTTCATGCTCGGACCGCTCGAGGTCGTGCCCCTCTGCGACGGGTGGGCACCGTTGCCGCTCGACGACGAGGCCCCCGGCCACGACGTCGACTGGGACGAGCAACGGACCCGGTTCCCGTGGGCGTTCCCTCCCGACGACGCGACGAGCTGGGCGTGGCACGTCCACGCCTTCCTGATCCGCCATCCGGACGGACCGGTGCTCGTCGATACGGGGATCGGCGGCCTCGGCCGACCGCCGTTCGACGTCGCGGGGCGGCTCGAGGACGAGCTCGCGGCGATCGATGTCTCTCCGGAGAGCGTCCGGCACGTGATCCTCACGCATCTGCACGGGGACCATGCGGGCGGCGCGTGCGCGGCCGACGGCAGCCCGCTCTTCCCGAACGCTCGGTACCACGTGCATCCGGAGGATTGGGCGTTCTTCGCGACCCACCGCACGCCGGAGGATCTCACGGGCCGTTTCATGATGGCCGGTCTCGAGGGGCTCGGCATGCTCGACCTCGACCCGACGGATCACGAGGTCATGGCGGGGCTCTCCGTACGGCACGCGCCGGGTCATACCCCGGGCCATCGAGTGGTCCAGCTCGAGGATGGGACGAGGACACTGCTGCTGGTCGGCGACCTCCTCCACACGACGCCGCAGGTGGCCCATCCCACGTGGCCGTCGAACCACGACGAGGATCCCGAGCTCGCGGCGGAGCATCGTGCGCTCTGGATCGACGCCGCGGACAGGGAGGGGTGGACGGTCTGCGTCGGGCACTTCGGCCGGCCCTTCGGGCACGTGGCGGCGGCCGGCTGGTCTCCGCGTTGATCACCCGCGGCTACGGTTCGCGGCTCGCCTCGAGCTCGTCGAGCCGCTCGGTCGCCAATCCGTGGGCCGCGTCCGACGCTGCCTCGTGACCCGTGATGGCCCGGAGGAACTCGTCCCGATCGAGCGCCAGGAACTTGCTCTCGGTCGTCGCGACCACGGTCGCGGTCCGGGGGACATCGCGGATCAGAGCGATCTCCCCGAACGATCCGCCCGGCCCCAGCGTCTTGACACGCCGACCGCCCTCGAGGACCTCCACGGCCCCTTCGACGATCGCGTAGAAGCGATCGCCGATGTCGCCTTGCGTGATCACGACGGATCCCTCCGGCACGTGGATCGGGATGAGGTTCCGCGCGAGTCGCTCGAGCATCGGCGTGGGGAGCGGGGTGAAGAACCGCGTCGAACGGAGGAGCGCCATCTCCTCGGAAGGGATCCGGATCCCGACGTCGAGCGCGATGAGGGCTCGGCGACCCAGCAGGGCTACGGACGGCAGTAGGACGCCGGCGATCAACAAGGTCCATCGGGGGCCGATCGCGAGGATGATGAGCGACGCGAGGAAGGAGCCGGCCCCTTCGCCGGCCATGTACAGCGACTCCAGCACCCCGAACGCCCGAGACAGCTGCTTGTCCGGGATCAGCCGCTGCAGCATCACCCGCCCGTTGACGTCGGCGAGCGCCCCACCACCCCCACTCATCGCCAGGAAGACACCCGCCAGTGCTGGATGGGCCGCGATCCCAGCGATCGAGAGTCCGCTCCACGAGATGCCCCACCGGAACGATCGGGACGCCCGCCACCGTGCCGCGACGCCGATCGCGAGCATCGCTCCCACGACGGCCCCCACGCCGATCGAGGCGGTCAGGAAGCCCACGCCTGCGTCACCGGTGCCGATGACGTCGAAGGCGAGGACCACGATCAGCACGTCGACGAACCCGAGCTGGACCATCGCGAGCCCCATCGTCGCGACCAGGAGCAGCGATCGGCGATCGCGCGCCACCGCCCGGACACCGTCGACGGCGTCGGACCCGACGATCCGGACGCCGGAGGTCCCGCCGTCTCTCGCGGGCTCCGTCCGGACCCGGATCGAAGCCACGCTCACGCTGCCCAGGAAGAGCATCGCGGCGAGAGCCGCATCCACCACGCCGGGCCCCGAGAGCTCCACCACGCCGGGCCCCGAGAGCGCGCGCGCCAGAGCCATCAGTCCACCGGCGAGGAGTGGGCCGAGGAGGATGCTGAAGCTCTCCAAGAGGCTGCTCGCGGCGTAGGCGCTCGAGAGCTCCTCCGGCGTACGAGCCAGCCGCGGCAGGAGGGATGCGTGCGTGGGACGGACGAGCGTGATCATCCACCCCGCGGTCGTGGCGGACGCGTAGACGAGTGGGGCCGGGGCGTCGGTGAGCAATGCGACGGCGGCCAGCGTCGTCGTCGCGCTGAGCGCTGCATAGGCGTACAGCAACACCCGCTCGCGGCGGTGTCGATCACCGAGTACGGAAGCGACCGGCGCGATGAGCGCGGCGGGGATCAGCTGCAAGAGGCTCACCAGACCGACCATGACGCTGCCGCCGTCCTTGTAGGCGTAGACGATCAACGCGATGAACGCGGCCCATTCGGTGATGGTGAACGCGAGGTAGGCCGCCAGCGCTTTCGCGATATCGGGCGATCCGAACGACCGACCGAGCGCCGCGAACGATGTCCGCACGTCGGCGAGGACGCGTTTCACCGTGGATCCGGTCTCCGGCCGTTCCTCCTCCACGAGGGCAGGAGTCTAGGCCAGGTCGTCCGGGCCCGCGTTGGGCTACAGTCGCATTCGAAGAGTGGGCTCTTCGCGCATCTGCCCGCGCATCACACCACCTCTCCTGAAAGGACCTCCGCATGTCGCGTCGTGTCCTGATCATGGGAGCCGCCGGCCGCGACTTCCACAATTTCAACGTCGTCTTCCGCGACGACCCCTCCACCGAGGTCGTCGCGTTCACCGCGACGCAGATCCCGTACATCGACGACCGGACCTATCCCGCGGGACTCGCCGGGGAGCGCTACCCGGACGGGATCCGGATCCACGAGGAGGACGAGCTCTCACGCCTGATCCGCCAGCTCGAGGTGGACGACGTGGTGTTCGCCTACTCCGACGTCTCGCATGAGTACGTGATGCACAAGGCGAGCGAGGCCCTCGCGGCCGGAGCGAACTTCCTGCTGCTGGGGCCGGACGCCACGATGTTGAAGCCGGCCATCCCCACCGTTGCTGTGACGGCCGTCCGCACAGGCGTCGGAAAGTCGCAGACGACCCGTGCGGTCGCCGCCACCCTGAAAGGGGCCGGCAAGAAGGTGGTGGCGGTGCGCCATCCGATGCCGTACGGCGACCTCACCGCGCAACGCGTCCAACGGTTCGCCGAGCTCGAGGATCTCGATCGGCATCACTGCACGATCGAAGAGCGTGAGGAGTACGAGCCGCACATCACGACCGGGACCGTCATCTACGCGGGTGTCGACTACGCGGCGATCCTCGAGCAAGCGCAGTCCGAGGGCGACGTGCTCCTGTGGGACGGAGGCAACAACGATCTCCCCTTCTACCTGCCCGACGTCCATATCGCGCTGGTCGACCCGTTACGGGTCGGCCACGAGACCAGGTACCACCCCGGCGAGGCGAACCTCCGCCGCGCCGACGTCATCCTGATCAACAAGATGGATTCGTCGACGCCCGAGCACGTCGCGCAGCTCGAGGAAACGATCGCAAAGACGAATCCGATGGCCACCGTGGTGAAAGCGAATTCGAAGGTGACGGTGGACGAGCCCGGTGCGATCGACGGCAAGCGGGTGCTCGTGATCGAGGACGGCCCGACACTCACGCACGGGGAGATGAAGATCGGCGCCGGCGTCGTGGCGGCGCAGCGCTCCGGCGCCGCCGAGATCGTGGATCCGCGGCCTTGGGCGGTGGGGACGATCGCCGAGACGTTCGAGAAGTACGACGTCGGGGCGGTCCTGCCCGCGATGGGCTACAGCCAGGGTCAGCTCGACGAGATGGCGAAGATCATCGACGCAGCGGACGCCGACCTGGTCGTGATCGGGACGCCGATCGACCTCCGGCATGTGATCGACATCCGCAAGCCCGCCGTCCGGGTGCGGTACGACCTCGACGTGCTTCCGGACTCGCCGCAGCTGCTCGACGTGCTGCGGCCGGTGTTGTAGCAGACTCCACCCCGAGCGGAGCCGGTGAAGGGAGCCGCCGAACATGGAACGCGTCGTCGTCGCGCTCGGCGGCAACGCGCTGCTCCGACGCGGTGCGGACGACACGTTCGAGGAGCTGTACCGGGCGGCCCGCGCCGCCGCGGAGCGGATCGCCGAGATCGCCGCCGGGGGGTGGGAGGTCGTCGTCACGCACGGCAACGGCCCGCAGGTGGGGCGGATCCTGATCCAGCAGGAGGCCGCGGCCAAGACGGTGTCCCCGATGCCCCTGGACGTCTGTGGCGCCGAGAGTCAGGGGCTGATCGGCTACCTGCTCCAGGTGACGATCGGCGACGTCTTCTTCGAGCGAGGGATGGAGCGTCCGGTCGCGACGGTGCTCACGCTCACGCGGGTCCGACCGCAGGACCCGGCCTTCAGGAAGCCATCGAAGTTCATCGGTCCCTTCTACACCGCCGCCCAGGCTCGCAAGCTGGAGGAGCAACGGCATTGGGTGATGAAGGAGGACCCGCACGGTGGGTGGCGTCGGGTCGTTCCGTCCCCGCGTCCCTACTCCATCGTCGAGACGCCGATCGTGAAGCGATTGGTCGCCGACGGGGTGATCGTGATCGCCGGCGGCGGGGGAGGGGTGCCCGTGATCGAGAAGGGGCCACGGCTGATCGGCAAGGAGGGCGTGGTGGACAAGGACCTCGCTGCGGCGATCCTCGCCGCCGAGGTGGAGGCGAGCACGCTGCTGATCCTCACCGACGTGCAGCAGGTCCAACGAGGGTTCGGCACGCTCTATCCGGACGCGATCGATCGCATGACCGCCGACGAGGCCGGGGACCTGTTGAAGCGCGGGGAGTTCGGCGCCGGCTCGATGGGGCCGAAGGTCCAGGCGGCGATCGACTTCCTCGAGGCCGGCGGGACCCGCGTGATGATCGGTGACCTCGACCAGGCGCCGGCGGTGCTCCGCGGCGAGGCGGGCACCGAGATCGTCCCGTCGTGAACGGCGGCACGCTGCGTGTCGCCACCTGGAACGTTCACGGGATGCGTACCGGCGTGGATGAGATCGCGCGGGTGATCCGGGCCCAGGAGATCGACATCGTGGTGCTGCAGGAGTCTGGCCCCCGCCGGCGCCTCCGGGCCGTCGGCGAGACCATCGGGATGCGGGTGTGTGCCGACCCGTGGGTGTTCCCACGCCGCCGGATCCAGAACGCGGTCCTCGTCCGGCGAGGGCTGGCCACCACCGTCTCCCACCGTCTCGTTCGGTTCTCGGGGGGCTCGGTCCTGTATCCCCGAGGCGTGTTGCTCGCCGACGTCGACCACCGCGTCTCCGTGCTGTCCGTGCATCTCGGTCTGAGCAACAGCGAACGGGCGCACCACGTCGATCAACTGTTGGCCATGCTCGAGGGATCGACCGGCACCTTCGTCGTAGGGGGAGATCTGAACGCCCTCCCGGGCGATCCGGGTCCGTCGTCCCTCGCCGGGCTCGCCTCGGACTGCTGGGAAGCCGCGGGCCAGGGCTCCGGCGCGACGTACGCCTCGCACGCTCCCACGGCGCGGATCGACTATCTCTTCGTGGGGCGAGCGTTCCGGCCGCTCCGGGCCTGGACCGCAGGGGGCTCCGCCTCCGACCATCTGATGGTCGTGTCGGAGCTCGCGCTCACAGGGAGCGGGGAGGACGGGGTGAGCGTCCGGGGCTCCTGAAGAGCTGGATCGCCATGTACAACCCGAAGAGGGTGACCGCGGCCACCAGGAAGGACAGCAGCCCGAGGAAGAACCACTCGAGGAACCCATTGATCGCGAGCACGTCGGCATCCTACCGGCGGGGTCCGAGGAACGCTTCGGTAGGGTGGCGCGATGCGCCTCGGGATCCTCACCGGTGGAGGCGATTGCCCCGGCCTGAACGCGGTGATCCGGGCGGTGGTCCGTCGCGGCATCCGCACACACGGCATGGAGTTCGTGGGCTTCCACGACGGCTGGCACGGCGTGCTCGACGACGTCAGCCAGCCGCTCGGGATCGCCGACACGACCGGCATCCTCCCTCGTGGTGGGACGATCCTGGGCTCCTCCGGGGCCAACCCGTACCGCTTCGAGGACGGCCCCGCGAGGATCCTGGCGACGATCGCGAAGCACGCGCTCGACGGGCTCGTGGTGATCGGCGGTGAGGGGACGCTCGGCCCCGCCGTCCGACTCGCCGACGAGGGCGTGCGGATCGTGGGCGTCCCGAAGACGATCGACAACGATCTCGCGGGGACCGACGTCACGGTGGGATTCCACACGGCCGTCCAGGTCGCGACCGACGCGATCGACCGGCTGCACTCGACCGCGGAGAGCCACGACCGGGTCATGCTCGTCGAGGTGATGGGCCGGCACTCCGGCTGGATCGCGGTGTATGCGGGGATGGCGGGAGGCGCCGATGCGATCCTGATCCCGGAGCACCCCTTCGACGTCGACGGTGTCTGCCACCACCTCCGCCATCGGCACGCCAGCCGGAGCTCGTTCTCGATCGTGGTGGTGGCGGAAGGCGCCGTGCCGGTGGAAGGGACGCTCGAGCTCCCGGAGCCTCCCCTCGACGAGAACGGGTTCCCGAGGCTCGGTGGCCTCGCGAACCACCTCGCGCCCGAGATCGAGAAGCGGACCGGGTTCCAGACCCGCGTCACGATCCTCGGCCACGTCCAGCGAGGGGGCACGCCCGTCTCGTTCGACCGGGTGCTCGCGACGCGATTCGGGATCGCCGCGGCGGATCTCGCGGCCGCCGGGGGATGGGGCCGGATGGTCGCGCGGAAGGCCCAGGAGGTCCGCGACGTGCCGATCGCCGACGCGGTGATGGAACGCAACGTGGTCCCCCTTGAGCTGTACCGAGAAGCGGAGGTCTTCTTCGGGTAGGACGGCCCGGGCCGGTTGTAGGGTCGACGCATGCGCATCGGCATCCTCACGGGAGGCGGCGACGTCCCCGGGCTGAACGCGTGCATCAAGGCCGCTACCACCCGCGCCGTCGGCGATGGACACGAGATGGTCGGGATCCGTCGCGGCTGGGCAGGACTGCTGGAGCTCGATCCTGGGGACCCGTCCTCCTCGTCCACGCACACCGTGGCGCTCGATCCCGACGTGGTCCGCACGATCGACCGAACCGGCGGCACGATCCTCCACACGTCTCGCACGAACCCGGCGAAGGTCCGCGCTACGGACGAGCCGGACTTCCTGAAAGCCGGTCGCGTCAACGACGAGGCCAGGGACCACACGTCCCACGTGATGAAGGTGCTCGACCACCTCGGGATCGACGCGATGATCCCGATCGGCGGCGATGACACGCTCTCGTTCGCGCTCCGGCTCCACGACGAGGGCGTGCCCGTTGTAGCCGTCCCGAAGACGATGGACAACGACGTCCACGGCACCGACTACTGCATCGGCTTCTCCACCGCGGTCACCCGCACGGTGATCTTCATCCACCAGCTCCGCACGAGCGCCGGGTCGCACGAACGGCTCGCCGTCGTGGAGGTGTTCGGCCGATACAGCGGGGAGACCTCGCTCGTGTCGGCCTACCTCTCCGGGATGGACCGCGCGATCATCAGCGAGGTGCCGTTCGACGTCGAGAAGCTCGCCCAGCTCCTCGTGGACGACAAGCGGAAGAACCCGTCGCGCTATGCGATGACCACGATCTCCGAGGGCGCGCACTTCGTCGGAGGCGAGATGGTGATGGGTGGCTCGGCCGACGCGTACGGCCACCGGAAGCTCGGCGGGATCGGCGCGCAGACCGGGGAGGCACTGAAGGAGATCACCGGCGAGGGGATCATCTACCAGCAGATCGGCTACCTGATGCGCTCGGGGCAACCCGACGCCCTCGACTTGATGGTCGCGACGAACTATGCGGTGATGGCAGCGGATCTGCTCCTGGAGGGCACGCACGGGCGGCTCGTCGCCCTTCGGAACGGGATCTACGTGAACGTCCCGATCGAGGTCGTCCGCCAGGGTGTCAAGCGCGTCGATGTCGAGGCCCTCTACGACGCCGACGAGTACCGGCCGAAGATCCGACACGTCGACGGCAAGCCGATGTTCTTGTACTGAGGTCGACCGAGCCGACGGAGCTAGAGCACCGCCGATACACTCGGCGGCCATGAGCTCCTTCCGGGTCGACCTCCGTTCCGACACCGTCACGAAGCCGTCCGAGGCGATGCGCCGCGCGATGGCCGAGGCCGAGGTGGGAGACGACTGGTACGACGACGACCCGACCGTGAACCTGCTCCAGGAGCGTTGCGCGGAAGTCGTCGGCAAGGAAGCCGGCGCGTTCGTCCCCACCGGAACGATGGCGAACCAGATCGGGCTGCGACTGCATTTCACGGGCCCCGGACACCTCGTCGCGGCGGCGGCCGGCCTGCACGTTACGAGCGTCGAGGTGATGACCGCTGCGGCGCTCGCCGGCATCGCCTACCGGACGGTCGACGCGGGCCCTCGCGGCTGGATCGACGCCGATCAGGCCGCGCAACTCCTCGAACCCGACGAGTTCTACGACGTCGAGGTGATCGACCTCCTGTCCGTGGAGAACACGGTCGGCGGGGCCGGCGGGCGCGTGATGCCCCTCGAGGAGCTCCGTGCGGTCCGGAAGGTGGCGAACGACGCCACGGTGCCGATCCACCTGGACGGCGCGCGGATCTTCAACGCGGCTGCCGCTGCCGAGGTCGATGCCGCCGACATCGCCGCGGAGGTCGACACCGTGATGTTCTGCCTCTCCAAGGGCCTCGGCGCTCCGATCGGCTCCGTGCTGTGCGGGCCGGCCGACATGGCGCGGGAGGCCCGGCGCCTGAAGATCCTGTACGGCGGCGCCTGGCGGCAGGCCGGGATCGTGGCCGCCGCGGGCCTGATCGCGCTCGAGGAGGGACCGAAGCGTCTTCACGAGGATCACGAGCGGGCTCGCCACCTGGCCGAAGGGATCGCCGAGGCGCTTCCCGGCTCCGTCGACCTCGAACAGGTTGAAACGAACATGGTCTTCGTCGACACCGAAGCCGTGGGGATGCCGATGCTCGAGACGATCGAACGGCTGGCAGCCCTCGGGGTGGGCGTGACGCATTCGGGCGGGAAGATCCGGATGGTCACGCACCTCGATGTCGACGACCCCGGCGTCGCGGTCGCGCTGGATGCCTGGCGCGAGCTCGCGTCGGAGAGAGGACGCTGATGGCCCTGTTCTCGAAGAACTATCCGCCGGAGGTCGCCGCGCGCATCCCGCCGGGGCAGCGGCTGGTGAAGAGCTGGCCGGTCCTGCATTACGGGCCGATCCCGACGTTCGATGGCAGCAACTGGGACCTGGAGCTGTCAGGGCTCGTGGAGAACCCCGTGACGCTCTCGTACCAAGAGCTCCGGGCCCTCCCGAACGTCGACGTGCCGGCCGACATGCACTGCGTGACGGGCTGGACGACGCTCGACAACTCCTGGCACGGAGTCTCGTTCCGCACCTTGCTCGAACTCGCGAAGCCCAGACCGGATGCGAAATGGGTGATCACCCACTGCGAGTATGGCTACACGTCCAACCTTTCGCTGGAGGCGATGGACGACGACGACGTCCTGGTGGCGTGGGCGAACGGGGGACAGGACCTCGAGCCCGAGCACGGGTGGCCCCTGCGGCTCGTGGTGCCGAAGCGCTACGCGTGGAAGAGCGCGAAGTGGCTCACCGGCCTGGAGTTCGTCGACAAGAACGCGCGCGGTTTCTGGGAGGTCCGCGGGTACCACACCCATGCGGAGCCGTTCGCAGAAGAGCGCTACTCGTACCAGGAGGGCCCGAGAGCCGAGCTCGAACCCTGATCGATGATCGGGCGGGCATCTCAGCGCGGCTGGCAGCTCGGGCAGAGATAGGTCGTTCGGCCGCCAACGACGGTGCGCTCGAGCTCGGTGCGGCACCGAGGACATCGAGCCCCGTCGCGCCCCCTGGCATCGTTCCATCGTGACGCGAACCCTTCGGGGTAGCTGACCACGATCTGGCGACGGATCACCGAGCGGAGCTCCCGGAACAAGGTGACCCGCTCATCGGCGCGGAGGGTCTCGATCGAGCGAGCAGGGTGGATCCGAGCTCGCCAGAGTGCCTCGTCGGCCAGGAGATTGCCCACGCCGGCGATGAACGACTGGTCGAGGAGGACAGCCTTGATCCGCCCACGACGGCTCTCCAGGAGCCGCAGGAAGCTCGCTCGGCCGACATCGAGCGCGTCGGGGCCCAATCGAGCCAGGAGGCCATCGACCTCGCCCCGGCTGCCGGCCAGCCACACACCGCCGAACTTCCGCATGTTCCGGTAGCGGATCTCCCCGCGATCCAAGACCACGATCACACGGTCGTGCGGGTGTCGATCCACGGCGTCGGCCGACCACACGATGTCCCCGGTCATGCCGAAGTGCAGCAGCAGCGCAGGGCCATCGGTCCAGGCGATCATCCACTTCCCCCGGCGCTCCGGCTCCTCGAATCGATGGCCCCGGAGCGCCTGGTCGAGCTCCGTTGCGGTCACGTCACGCAGGATCCCTGGGTCGGTCACGACCACTTCGGACACGCGGTGACCCGCGGCGCCACGGGCGAACGTCCGTCGGAAGTGCTCGACGTCCGGAAGCTCCGGCACCGCGGGTCAGGACGGGGTACGCCGAACGCGGGTCCTCAGGATGTCCCGGAAGCTCACGATGCCGGTGATGGTCGTCCCATCCACCACCGGCAGGTGTCGGAATCCCTGACTCATCATGATCTCGGTGGCCTCACCCGCGTCCATGTCGGGGCTCGCGGTGACCGGATCTCCGGTCATCCAGTCGGCGACGCGCGACGAGGTCAGGTCCGCGCGCGCCGCGGCCGCGCGGAGCACGTCGCGCTCCGTGAAGATCCCCATCAACGTGGAGCCCTCCATCACCACCGCCGACCCGAACCGCCCCTTCAGCATGCTGGCTGCGACGTCGGCGACGGAGGCGCTCGGCGTGGTCGCGAACACGTCGGACGTCATGATCTCCCTCAGCGTGGCCATGTCGGCTCAGGCCTCCATCTCAGCCACCGCCCTCGCCGCCGACCTCATGGGTCTCGAGATCCCCGGCCGGGGTGGACGGGTCGGCCAGGTCGTCGTTCAGCTGGCGCCAGAGCGCGCCGCCCCACGAGCTCACCTGAGGCCAGCGCTGCCAGAAGAGCTGGAGGGTCGTCTCGTCGAAGGTGCGGGTCGCGTCGTCGGGGGTGACGGCCTCTGCCACTCGCTCGTAGTCCTCGATGATGCGCAGGAGCCGATCGGAAGCGTCGTCCACAGGCACTCCTCCTCCCGCGGCGGAGTCTAATCGGGAGCCGCGAGGCGCCGCAGGTGGGCGATGTCCGTCCGCTGGCGATCGGCATCTCCGGGCGTCTCGAGCATCCAGGGAACGGAGCCGAGCACGGGATCGTGCACCAGCGCGCGCCAGCCTTCCTCACCGATCTTCCCGTCCCCGATGTCGGCGTGACGATCGCGACGGGCGCCGCGCTCGAACACCGAGTCGTTCGCGTGGACCAGGGCCAGTCGCTGGTCGAGCGCCCGTGCGCGCAGCTCCACGGAGAGCCCCTCCACCCCGTCGGCGACGTCGAGCGGCACGCCCGCCGCGAACAGGTGCGCGGTATCGAGGCAGATACCGAGTCGCTCATCGTCCACCGCCGTGCAGAGCTCCTCGGCCTCGCCGGGGATCGAGGCAACGGCCCCGCTCGTGCCGGCCATCAGCTCGACCAGCACCCGCGTGCGGTCGGCTTCGACGACCGCCAGCCGGAAGCTCTCCGCGGCCGCTCCCAACGCCGTCTCCCGATCCTGCGGCCCGCCGGCTCCGGCGTGGACGACCAGGAGATCCACCCCCAGCCGGTCGCACGCGTGCACCGTTCCCACGAGGAGCTCACGCGTCCTTCGCAGCGTCGTGGCGTCCCAGGATGCAACGTTCCCGACATAGGACAGGTGTGCCACGCACGGCCTCAGCCCGCTCGCGGCCAGGGCATCCCGGAACCGCTCGATCTGGGGTCCGTCGTACCGGGGAGCGGCCCACGCCCGTGGGTTCGAGACGAAGATCTGGAGGCAGTCGGCTCCTCGCAGCTCGGCTTCCTCGATCGCTCCCTCGATGCCGGTCTGCCTGCGCCGGACGTGGGCGCCCAGGATCACGCGTAGTAGACGGTGATCGTGGAGCCGTAGCGAACGCGTGTGCCGGCGGCCGGGAGCTGACTCACGATGCTGCCGCCGCTGCTGCCGGGAACCGGGAGCGCGGTGAGCTCCAGGCCGACGCTCTCCGCGAGCGCGCGTGCGCCGTCGACCGTCATACCCTCGAAGTCGGGACTGGCGAAGAACTCGGGTCCGAGCGAGATCCGCAGCACGATCGTCTCGCCGGGCTGGAGCTCGGTCCCGCTCGCCGGATCGGTTCCGAGGGCTCGCCCGCGCGCGACCTTGTTCGAGAAGTCCTCCTCGATCACCACCTCGAAGTCCTTCGCGGTGAGCGCCTTGACGGCCTTGTCCTCCGTCGTGCCGGCGACGTCGGGGATCGCGACCGGTCTGGGGCCGTCGCTGACGATCACCGTGACCGACGTACCTCGGGGAAGCCTGGGCGCGTCGGGCTGCACGCCGATCACGTGACCCTCGGAGACCTCCCGATCGAACCGATGCCTGACGGCCCCCACGTGCAAGCCCGCCCCCGCGATCGCCTCACGCGCCTCGTGGAGGGGCTCCCCTCGCACCCGGGGAACGTCCACCGGCGGCGGTCCGAGCGACGGGACGATCGTGACCGTGGTGCCGACATCGCGCTCGGCGCCGGCGGCCGGCAGGATCTGCTTCACGTGTGCGTCGGGAACCTGCATCGAGTACTCGCCCGGAGCCCGCGTGACCTCGAACCCCAGGCCCGTCAGCCGGTCCGTCGCGTCATCGACGGCCTCACCGACCAGCTCGGGGATCACGGCCGTGTGCGGGATCGCGTACGTCCACGTGCCCCACGCGGCCGCCGTCAGCAGCGCCACCAGCGCGACCGCACCGAGCACACGTTTCACGAACCTCCGGCGCTTCCGGTGGCGCTCCATGCGAGGGATCGAGGTCTCGAGCGTCACTCCCACCTCGGTCGTCTCCCCTCCCTCCACCGTCACGGAGGGGATCTCCCGAACGATCGCGGAGAGGTTCCGTGCCGGGGGGAGCTGGTGCGAGAGCACATCGAGGTCCATCCGCATCACGTCGGCGGACTCGGGTCGGAGCTCCCGGTCGCGATCGGTCGCGGCGGCCACGAAGCCGTCCAGCTCGGCCGGCAGATCCGGGAGGACGGAGGTCGGGGCGGGCACGCGGTCCGAGAGGTGCTTGTAGGCCACGGCCATCGCGGTCTCGCCGGTGAACGGGAGCTTCCCCGTCAGGAGCTCGTAGGCGACGATGCCGAGGGAGTACAGGTCGCTTCGTGGATCGGCCGGCTCGCCACGGATCTGCTCGGGCGCCAGGTACTGCACCGTCCCGGTGACCGCCCCGGCCTGCGTCACGCGACCGTCGGCGTACGCTCGAGCGAGCCCGAAGTCGGCGACCTTGACCACGCCTTCCTGCGTCACGAGGAGGTTCTCGGGCTTCATGTCCCGATGGACGAAGCCCTCGTGGTGAGCGTGCCCGAGCGCGAGGAGCGATTGACGGAGGATCTCCGCGGCCTGCGCCGGCTCCATCCGTCCTTGCTCGTTCAGCAGGTGCCGGACGCTCGGGCCCCGCACGTACTCCATGACCATGTAGTAGACGCCGTCGACGGCGCCCCAGTCGTAGACGGCGACGATGTTCGGGTGGGAGAGGCTGGCGGCGGCGCGGGCCTCTCTGCGGAACCGATCGACGAACGCAGGATCGCCTGCGAGGGAGCGGTGCAGGACCTTGATCGCGACCTCGCGCGCCAGGACGGCGTCGTGCGCACGGAACACCTCGCCCATGCCCCCGGCGGCGATCCGTTCCACCATGTGGTAGCGGCCGTCGAGCGTGACGAATGCATGCCCTCCGCCGTGCGAGGGCGCCGGTTGCGTGATACTCCTTGCGATGGTGCTCTCCTCCCTAGGGGAAGCGCTCGAGGGCAGGTCGGAGCGCGTCCGGCGCATCGTACCGCCGGACCTGGAGGCAACCGTGGAAGCTGGGGGAAGTCCCTCTGGAGGGTTGGCCGGGGGGCTCGGAGCCGAGCTCGATCGGATCGAGGCGGCGGTCGATGCGGGGGATACCGGTCTCGGCCGGCTCGGCTTCTGGCGGGTGGTGGGGTTGATCAAGCGCGACGACGAGTTGATCGATCGGTACGCGGAGCAGGTGGGCCGGGTCGATGCCAAAGCGTTCGACGCGCGGTTCCCCCACAGCGTGCCGCTCTGGCTCGGGAACGCACTCCTGGCCGTCGCGATCGCGGTGGGCGTGGTCGCGGCCTGGGCCGCGGTCCTGTTCGCGATCGATCCCTCCTCCGAGGCACGGACCGCGGTCGGCGTCGCCTTGCTCGTGGCGGCGCTGGCGTGGATGGTCGGGCTCCACTCGTCCACGCACTACGTCGTTGGACGACTCGTGGGGATCCGGTTCCGGCGCTACTTCTTCGTGTTCCCGCCGCCGCCGCTGCCCGGGTTGAAGACCGACTACGCGACGTACCTGCGCGCCACGCCGACCGGTCGTGCCTGGATGCACGCGTCGGGCGCGGTCGCGACGAAACTGGCGCCGTTCCTCGCCCTCGCCCTCGCACCCGCGACCGGCGCACCCGGCTGGACGGTGGTCGTCCTGCTCGCGCTGGGTCTGTTCCAGATCGTCACCGACGTGCTCTTCAGCACGAAGGCCAGCGATTGGAAGAAGGTGCGACGCGAGCTGGAGATCGGCCGGGCGCGGCGGCGGGTCGTGGTCTGACCCGGGTATCCTGCGACCGACCACTCGGGGAGCTCGGACACGGCCGGGCTGAGAGGCGGGGATCGCCCCGCGACCCGCAGGACCTGAACCGGGCAATGCCGGCGGAGGGAGCGATGGCGAGACTCGAGCCCAGAGCGCTCGACCTGTACGTCGTGACGACCGGGACCCTCATCTCGGGCCGCGCGCACGGCGAGATCGCGACGGCGGCTGTGGAGGGCGGCGCGACCGCCGTGCAGCTGCGCGCCCCGGAGCTCTCGGACGACCGACTCCTCCCCCTCGCAGCGGTGATCGCTCGGACGTGCGGTGAAGCCGGTGTCCTGTTCCTCGTGAACGATCGCATCGAGGTCGCGATCCGTTGCGACGCCGCCGGGGCACACATCGGACAGGACGAGGACGTGCACGCGGCACGAGGCCGGCTCGGGCCGGAGCGGATCCTCGGCGTGAGCGTCGGGAGCGTCGAGGAGGCGCGGGCCGCGGAGGCCGACGGGGCCGACTACCTCGGCGTCACGGTGTGGGAGACCTCCACCAAACCGGGGGCGGTGGCGATGGGACTCGAAGGCGTCCGGGCCGTGGTCGGCGTGACGACGCTCCCCGTCGTCGGCATCGGCGGGATCGACACGCGCAACGCTCGAGACGTGCTCGTCGCGGGAGCGGCCGGCATCGCGGTGATCGGCGCCGTCGCGACCGCCGACGATCCGATCATGGCCGTCCGGGAGCTGCGAGCGGTGGTGGATGACGGCTACGAGGACCGGCGGGCATGAGCGCGAGGCCGGGGGAGCAGCGAACCGGGAAGGCCACGCCCGAGCTGTTCGAGCAGGTGATCCTGCGACGACTCGGTGCCCCTGACGAGGACGTGCTGGTCGGTCCCCGACACGGCGTCGACGTCGGCGTGGTCCGGGTCGCCGACGGCGTCGCCATGGCGCTCACCGCCGATCCGGTCTTCGTCGTGCCGGCGTACGGGTGGGAGCGCGCCGCATGGTTCGCCGTGCACATCCTGGCGTCGGACGCGTCGACGAGCGGCCTCCCGCTCCGCTGGATGTCCGTCGACCTGAACCTGCCACCTTCGATCTCCGACGAGGAGCTGACCCTCCTGTGGAACGGGTTCCACGGCGCGTGCGAGGACCTCGGGATCGCCGTGGTGACCGGCCACACCGGCCGCTACGACGGATGCGATTGGCCGATGGTGGGCGGGGCCACCTGCCTCGCGCTCGGACCGGCGGACGCGTTCGTCACGCCGACGATGGCCCGGGCGGGCGACGCCGTCGTGGTGACGAAGGGAGCGGCGATCGAGACGACCGCTCTCTTCGCCGCCACGTTCCCCCATCGACTCGAGGCTGCCGTCGGGGAGGACACCGTGCGCGCCGCCGACTCCCTCTTCGAGTCGATGACGGTGGTCCCCGAGGCCGTGCTCGCACGTGGGTTCGGTCTGCGCGAGGACGGCGTGACGTCGATGCACGACGCGACCGAGGGCGGCGTGCTCGGCGGGCTGCTCGAAGTGGCGATCGCATCCGGCAACGGGATCCGCGTGGATCGGGACCGTATCCCGGTCCGGCCGGAGGTGCGCGCCGTCTGCGAGCACGTCGGCATCGACCCGTACACCGCGATCAGCGAGGGCTCGCTGATCGCGACGGTCGTGCCCGCGCGCGCCGACGCCTTCGTGGAGCTGCTCGCGGGCGCCGGGATCGACGCCGCGATCGTGGGCGAGCTCCGCCCGGCGGCCGACGGCCACCGGATCGCCGTGGAGGGGCGCGAGGGACCCTTGAGCCATCCCGGCCTCGACCCGTTCTGGGGAGCGTTCGGGGCGTGGGCGGCCGACGCCGCCGGCGCCGGCTCCTGACGGCGCCGGTCCTGGCTCGGGTCCTGGCGCGGATCCCTGGATCGCCCGGTACGCTCCGCGCCCATGGACCTGATCTGCGTCGGTGACGTGATGCTCGACGTACGCGTCGACGCCGGAGAGCTCGCCCGGGGCGGAGACGTCCATGGACGCGTGGCCCTCCAACCCGGGGGGACGTCGGCCAACGCCGCGGTCTGGGCAACGAACTCCGGCGCGACGACGCGCGTCCACGGCCGCGTGGGGGGCGACCTCGTGGGACGGCTGCTCCGGACCGAGCTCGAGGTCCGCGGCGTCGAGGCGGCGCTCGTGGACGATCCGGATGCTCCCTCCGGCACGATGCTCGTCGTCTTCGAGGAGGGGGAGCGATCGATGGTGGCCGACCGCGGGGCGAACGCCCGGCTGCGGCCCGACGACCTCCCGTCGGAACTGGTCGCCGGGGCCGTGCTCGTGTCCGGCTACCTGCTCCTCCAGGACGGTGCGCAGGAGGCCGGGGTCGAGGCGATCCGCCGATCACGGGCCGGATGGATCGCGGTGGAAGCCGCGACCTGGCCCCTCGTCGAGGCGATCGGTCCCGACGGGTTCCATGAGCTCGCGTCCGGAGCATCCGTCATCCTGGCGAACGAGCGAGAAGCCGAGGCGCTGACGTCGCTCGGTCCGATCGCCGCCGCGCGCGAGCTCGGCGAGCGCTATCGCGTGGTGGCCGTCAAGCGCGGAGCGGCCGGCGCCGTGCTCGTCGCGGATGGGTCGATCCTCGAGGCGCAGGCGGACCCGATCGACGAGCGAGACCCCACGGGAGCGGGGGATGCATTCGACGGGGTTCTCCTCGCCTCGCTCGCGCGGGGGATCGACCCTGAGGAGTCACTCCATCGTGCCTGTCGGGTGGGAGCGGAGGTCGCCGCGAGTAGATCCGTGTGGCCGGCGGCGCCGTGAGCGTGCGGATCCGGCTCGGCGAGGAGGTCGAGCGCGCGCTGGTCACCGCGCGACCGGTCGTGTGCCTCGAGACCAGCGTGATCGGCCAGGGGCTGCCGCATCCCCGCAACGTGGAGGGCATCGAACGGATGACGGGCGCGATCCGCGGGGCGGGAGCCGTGCCCGCTTGGGTTGCGGTCCTCGGCGGCGAGGTGGTGGTCGGGCTCGGCGAAGCCGAGCTCGATCCTTTCACGGAGCCCGGCCGGGCCGAGAAGGTCGCGCGGCGCGACCTGCCCGCGGCGTGCGTCCGCGGCGGCTTCGGCGCGACCACCGTCTCGGCGACGATCTGGGCCGCCGCACGGGCCGGGATCCCCGTGAGCGCGACGGGAGGCATCGGCGGCGTGCACCGGGGGCCGCACCCGGACGTCAGCGCCGATCTCGTGGAGCTGTCGCGGACACCCGGCTTGCTGGTGTGCAGCGGACCGAAGTCGATCGTCGATCCGCTGCTGACCGCGGAGCGCCTCGAGGAGCTCGGCGTGAGCCTCCTCGGCTACGGCGTCGACCGCCTCCCTCTCTTCCTGGCGCGCGAGTCGCCCGTCGGGCTGGAACATCGCGTGGACACTCCGGTGGAGGCGGCCGCGACGCTCGAGGCCGCGATCGCGCTGGACACCCGATCGACCCTGCTGCTCTGCAACCCGATCGACGACGACCTCGCGATGGACCCTGACGACGTCACGTCCGCGACACGGCGGTCCGAGGAACGGGCCGAGCGCGAGGGTGTCCGCGGCCGCGACCTGACGCCGTTCCTGCTCGCCCGTCTCGCGGAGGAGACGGGCGGTCGTTCCCTCGAGGCCAACCTCGCGCTGCTCGAGTCGAACGCGAGGCTCGCCGGGGAGGTCGCCGTCGCGTTCGCTACCGGAGCCAGGTCTGGATGATGACCTTCAGGAAGTTCCAGCCGTAGCGGAACGACTTCGGCTTCTTCGATTCCCCGCCGGCGCGGGCGAGGAACGTGACCGGAACCTCGACGACCCGAGCGCGATGCCGCAGCGCCTCGATCAGGATCTCCGTCGACCAGAACTGATCCTGCTTCAACACGACGCGCTCGAGCAGGTCGGCGCGGGCGGCCCGGTACCCCGAGGAGGGGTCGGTGATCCGGCGGCCGGTGAGGAGCGTGATGATGCGGGAGAACACGTGCACGCCGAGGTGCCGGACGAGGCTCTCCCGCTCGAACGAGCCGAGCAGCCGCGAGCCGTTCACGTAGTCGGCCTCCCCGGCCAGGATCGGTGCGATCACGATCGGGATCTCCTCCGGCAGATGCTGTCCGTCGGAATCCAGCGTGACCACGATCTGGGCGCGGAGCTGCAGCGCGATCTCGTAGCCCACGCGGAGCGCCAGCCCACCTCCCCGCCGGATCGGAAGCTCGGCGACGTACGCGCCGGCCTCGCGCGCCACGGCGGCCGTCCCGTCGGTCGAGCCGTCGCTCACCACGACGGGGACCACGTGATGACCCTCGATCATCGCCGGGATCTGTTTGATCACGGCCGCCACGTTCTCGGCCTCGTTGAAGGCCGGGCAGATCGTGACGAGCCGCTGACCGTCCGGCAGGCTCCGCGCCCGATCCCAGTCGAACCGTTCCTGACCGAGCGCCTCGACGAGCAGGCGGATGCTCCGCTCGTTCGTGTCGGCCGTGGTCTGGGCGCGGAGGTACAGGAAGAACAGCACGAAGACGGCGACGAGGAGGGCGAAGATCACGCCGTCGGTGCCGCGTTCGAAGTCGAACGTGCGGAGGATCGGATCGAACAGCGGCGGATAGATCGCCAGCGCCACGACCGACGCACACAGACCGAACAGGATGATCAGGTTCAGGCGACTGATGTGCCTGCGTTCGTAGCCGCGCACGGCGAGGACGATCAACGCGGCGGCTCCCATGCCGGCCAGGATCCGGATCGCGGACATCGATCAGCTCGAGGGCGCTTCGGCGCCCGCACCCCACCGGTCTCGGGGGAGGATCGCGTCCGTGATCACGCGATCCTTGTGCCGCTCGATCACACCGAACATCGACTCCACGAGGGTCTCCGACAGGAAGTGCGGCTGCAGGCCGAGGTCGAGCAGCTTGGTGTGCGTCGCGTTGTAGTAGTGCTCCTCGAGCTCGATCCTCGGGTTCTCGATCGGCTCGATCCGGACGTCGAGGCCGTGTTCCTTGCCGGCGCGCTGGACGATCTCGGCCAGCTCCATCACCGAGAACTGCTCGGTGAATTGGTTGAACACCCGGAACTCGCCGCTGTCGGCGGGGTGCAGCACCGCCAGTTCGACGCACTGCAGGGTGTCGAGGATGTTGAGGTAGCCGCGCGTCTGCCCTCCCTTGCCGTAGACGGTGAGCGGGTGCCCGATCATCGCCTGCACACAGAAGCGGTTCAGCGCTGTGCCGAACACGTCGTCGTAGTCGAAGCGCGTGGCGAGGCGATCGTCGAGCTTCGTCTGCTCCGTCTCGATCCCGTACACGACGCCCTGGTTGAGGTCCGTGGCGCGGATCCCCCACATCCGGCACGCGAAGTGGATGTTGTTCGAGTCGTGCACCTTCGAGAGGTGATACAGGCTGCCGGGCAGTTTCGGATAGAGGATCGTCTCCTTCCGTCCGTTGTGCTCGATGTCGAGATAGCCCTCCTCGATGTCGATGTTCGGCGTGCCGTACTCGCCCATCGTGCCCAGCTTCACCAGATGGGAATCGGGAGCGAACTCGCGCATCGCCCACAGGACGTTGAGGGTGTTCACGACGTTGTTCTGCTGCGTGAAGACGGCATGGTCGCGGTCGCGCATCGAGTAGGGAGCGGACGGCTGCTCACCGTAGTGCACGACCGCTTCGGGACGGAAGGAGCGGAAGAGGTCGGCGGTCAGGTCCCAGTCGACGAGGTCGCCCTCGGTGACTCCGATCTCTCGGCCGGAGACCTCCTTCCAGGCGGCGGCGCGTTCGGGGAGGGAGCCGAGGATCGGGACGAGCGTGTCCGTACCGACCTCTTCGTGCGCACGGCGCCGGAGGTAGTTGTCGACGACGTGCACCTCGTGCCCGCCGTCGGAGAATCGCATCGCGGTCGGCCACCCGAGGTACCCGTCACCGCCCAGGATCAGGATGCGCATGAACGAGACCCTTTCGAGATCGTTGGGAAGACGGCCGATTCTACCGTCCGCGGAGCCGGTACCTACCCAGGCTCCGGGGGAGTGATGGGTCCCATGACCGGCGAGAGGAGACGGAACACCGTCCGGATGACGAGCTGCTCCCCTTCGCCTTCGTAGTGGGTGCCGTCCGGTCGCGCGGGGACCCCTTCGATCGCATCGTCACAAGGGGCGATATCCACGGCGCAGATCGCATCCGTCACGCTCACGAAGGTCGCGCGATCCGGATGCTGGTGCGCGAACCGCTCCATGATCGAGTTCCAGCGCCGCGTGACGTCGTCGTAGTGATCGATCTGGAAGCGGACCCATTCGTGGCATCGGCGCTCGTTGCATCGCGTCCCGATGCGCCGCCCGGGAGGTTCGGTCGCCACCAAGACGAGTCGCGCCCCCTTCGACGTCAGGCGGTCGGCGGCGAGCTGGAGCCGCTCTCGGCGGAGGCGCCAGAATCGCGGGGTTCCTGACGGGACGAGTTCTCCGCGGGAGAGGAAACCCGACACGGACCAGCGGTCCCACCAGATGATGACGTCGGGGTCGGCGAGATCGACGAGCCGATCCTGGGCGATGACGATCTCCTCGGTGCACCGCTGGGCGTCGTCGCGGATCGGGGTGCCGTCCTCGAGCGCAGGAGCCTCGCCGGTCACCGGACAGGATCCGTGCGTCGAGGACACGAGCCGCCAGCCCCGGTCGGAGAGCTCGCGCTCGATCGCCACGGAGAGGTGGAGGGGCACCGAATCACCGACGAGCATCATCACGGGGACGCGAGGTGGGAGGTCGGGAACGCGCGTCGCTGCGACCGAGATGCACGCGACGGCGACGAGTGAGATCGGGACGGCGGCGAGCGTCAACCGGCGCCGGCGGATCCGCACGGTTCGCGCGGGGTGCGACGCTCGCCGGCGGATCGGGCGCTCGATCAGGTAGTACGAGGCACCCGCGATCGCGAACGTCAGGATGCCGGCCGCGATCCTCCGCACGAGGAGATCGCTCCCGGATGTCTCGCGGGCGCCGAGCCAGAGGATGAGCGGCCAGTGCCAGAGGTACGCGCCGTAGGACACGACGCCGATCCATGCGACGGGTCTCCACGCGAGCGCCCCGCTGAGGACGCCGCCGCGACCGATCCAGAGCGGGCCCAGGATCAAGAGCGTGGCCCCCGACACGAGGAGCGCGCCGCCGAAGAAATAGCTCGACGCACGAACCGTGATCACCGCGAGTCCGAGCCCGAGGGCGGCGACACCGAGAGCGATGACGACGACGCCCCAGCGATCCAGCCGACGCCGAACCCAAGGGGTCGCCACCAGCACGGCGCCGACCGCTCCGATGAGCGGTTCGAAGATCCGTGCGTCCGTTCCCATGTAGGCCCGGTCGACGCTCTCGGGCGACCACAAGACCCACAGCATCGTCACCGACCCGATCGCGAGCACTCCGGCCATCAGGCCGACCGCGGATCGACGGTGCCGTCGCGCGACCGCCGCCACGGCGAAGACCACGAGCGGCCAGAGCACGTAGAACTGCTCCTCGATCGCGAGTGACCACGTGTGCTCCAGCGGGGAATCCACACCGATATCGGCGAAGTAGCTGGACGTCGTGATCAGGTGCCAATTCGCCACGTAGCCGGCGGTCGCGAGCAGGTCGCCTCGAACCGAGGTCCGCTCCGTGAACGTCGCCGTCGCCCACGTCACGATGGCCACGATCACCAGCACGATCACGAGGGCCGGCAGGAGGCGGCGCGCCCGTCTGGCCCAGAAATCGGGAAGCGAGATCCGCCCCGTTCGATCGATCTCGGTGAGGATGAGCGTCGTGATCAGGAAGCCCGAGAGCACGAAGAAGATGTCCACGCCGACGAACCCTGCCGTGAACCCGGGGACCTGCAGATGGAACAGCAACACGAGGACCACGGCGACGGCGCGCATGCCGTCGAGGGCGTGGACGTGGCCACCCGCGGTGGGGTCACCGGACCCGATCGTCGCCACCGCTGCCCGGCTCGGTCGGTCCTCCGAGGGGTCCTGCATGGAGGGAGTTGGCGCCATCGATCCCGAGTGTGGCATGACGTCGGAAGGAGGCAACGGAGGGTTGCTCTCGTCCCGTTCGCGGTCCTCACGTGGGCTATGGTCCGGACATGGCGCTCCGCCCTCGGCGTCGGCGGCTGGGAGCGGTCGTCGATCGCACTGATCGAACCTGGCTGATCGTCGCCTCCGCGATCGTGGGAGCGGCGGTCACGATCTCGTGGTACGTCTCGGCGTTCCCCCCGGACCGAGTGCGGAACCTCGGATCCGATGCGAGCGGCTACGTCGTCCAGATGCGAGCGGCATCCGCGGGCGTTCTCGACCTCCAGGCATCGCGACCGGGGGTGGGGGTGCTCGGCGCGGCCGTCGCCGGGACGGGGCTGGTGCCCGTCGAGGCGACGCCGGTCGTCCTGTCGGTGGCGCTCACCGTCTGCATCGGTGTGCTCGCGGGGGCTGCGCTCCGCACGGGCTACGCCACCCCCGGATGGGCTTTCGGTGTGACGGTCGTGTTCGTGGCCGCGTGGGGGGGAACGGCGCGCTTGGCGTCGGGGTACCTGGCCAACCTGGAGAGTCTGACCCTGTTCCTGCTGGCCATGGTCCTCGCCACGACCCCCGGGGAGCGATGGAGAGCGCTGGCCATGACCGTCGTGTTCACGGCCTCGCTCCTCGCACACCCCAGCCTCCTTCCCGCGTACGGAGCGATCCTGATCGGCTGGTGGGCCGTGTCGCTGCTGACCGTCGGCACGGGGTCTCGGAAGGAAGGATCACCTCCGGCCGTCGTCGTCGGCGCGTTCGCACTGGCTTCCCTCCTCGCGATCGGGATCCTCGGCGGGTGGATCGGTCTCCGGCTCTCGGATCTCCAGGACTTCAGCCTCATCGGTGAGCAGTTCGATCGGCGGGTCGCCGAGAACCTCGAGTGGATCGGGCTCGCGTCGAGCATCCTGATGATCGTCGCGGGAACGGTCGTCACGATCGTCCGTCGCGACGCCCCGCGTTCGTGGTCGATGGGCGTGCTCGGCGCCATCTGGCTCCTGGTGTCCGCGGTCGGGGTGCTCCTGGTCGCCGTCATCCCTCGGCTTCCGGGACACCGCACCCTGTTGCTGGGGATCCCCGCGCCGATGCTCGGGACGCTCGCGGTGGCCGGGGTGGCGTACGAGGTCACGAGGAGGGTCCGTCGTGCCGGCCCGATGGGGACGGCCGCACGGGCCCTGGTCGTCGCGTCGGCCATCGCGATCACGCTGGGGAGCACCGTCTCGACCCACCGCCTCCTCGAGAGCGAAGCGCGCGCGGATCTGCCGGGGGTGAACGCCGGCCCGGCCGCCGTCGCGAGCTATCTGCGGGCGATCGATGACGGGCGTCCCGTCGTGATCGTGATCGATCCGCCCGGGGCGGCGGGCATCCGCTTCTGGAAGGCGCGGCAGAACACCGTCCGGTCGCTCGCTCCCGACGACGTGTTCCTCGACGTCGTGACCTATCTCGGCGATGAGCGACTCCTCCTCCGCGGGGCGCCGACGCGCCGGACGGGTGACCGACTCTTCGATCTCGCGTCCGACCGCACGTGGCCCTCCGTTCGCGACCGGCTCCCGGAGGATCCGATCGTCCTCGTGGTCCGGCCCTGGGTCACGGACACCGTGTGGGAACGGGTCACCCGGTCGGCCGCGCTGGCGTCGCCACTCGTGGCGGTCGTTCGCGGACCGCTCCCGGAGCGAGCTCTCCCGACGATCACCGCCACCGAACTGACCTGGGGCGCAGCGGCCTGGCGCATCGGTCTCCTCGTCCTGGTCCTGGGGGTCGCCGGGGGCGGGTGGAGCCTCCTCGCCCTCCGCCGTCGGAGATCGGTCGTGGACGTGTTCGGGATCGCTCCCGCGCTCGGGGTCGCGGTGGTCGTCCTCGTCGGTCTCCCCGTGACGCTGGTCGGGGGCGATCCCGGCGGGGCGTGGGGTCTCGGGATCGTGGCGGGAGTGACCGCCGTGGGATGGGGCGGCGCCGTCCTCGCGGCTCGCGCGGCGAGCCCCGAACCGGACGCCTAGCTCAACTCGGCGAGAGCCTCGAGCACCCGATCCACCTCGTCGAGCGTGTGGTAGTGACAGAATCCCACGCGGACGGCGCCACCGGTTTCGAAGAGGCCGAGCCGGATCATGATCTCCCGCGCGTAGTAGTCGCCGTCCCACACGCAGATCCCTCGAACGGCGAGTTCTTTCGCCGTCTCGGCGGGGGACTCGCGCCCGACCCGGATCGCGAAGGTAGGCGTCCGCTCGTCCAGGCGCGCTCGATCCTGGATGCCCCACAGCTGGACGGTGGGGAGCGATGCGATCCCTTCCAGGAAGCGATCGGCGAGCATCCGCTCGTGCGCCGCGATCGCTCGGAACGAGGCAGCGATCCGCTCCCGGCGGGCGCCGCCGGTGTCCCCGGCGAGTCCGGCGAGGTAGTCGACCGCGGCGGTGAGCCCGGCCAGCCCCTCGTGGTTCTGGGTGCCGGTCTCCCAGCGGTCGGGCGCATCGTCCGACGCGGGGATCACCTTGTAAGGCGTCCAGGACTCGAGGAGGGTCCGGCGGGCCGCGAGGACGCCGAGGTGGGGGCCGAAGAACTTGTACGGGGAGCAGACCAGGAGGTCGGCGCCGATCCCGTGCAGATCGAGGAGGCGGTGTTGGGCGAGGTGGACGCCGTCCACCGCGACGAGCGCACCCACGTCCTTCGCCCGCGCCACCAGATCCGCCGCTGCCGGGATCGTGCCGACGGCATTGGATGCGAGGGTGAACGCCACCAGCTTCGTCCGGGGAGAGAGGGCGGCCGCGAAGGAGTCCACGTCGAGCGTGACGTCTCCCGCGTGGACGTCCACCCAGCGGACGGTGGCGCCGGCGTCGGCCGCGGCCATCACCCACGGGCGGACGTTCGCGTCGTGATCCAAACGCGTCACGACGACCTCGTCGCCGGGCCCGAGCGTCTTCGAGAACGAGCGGGACACGTGGAAGAGGAGGGTGGTGGCGTTCGAGCCGAAGGCGATCTCATCCGCACGCGCGCCGGTGAGGTCGGCGGCCGCGCGCCGTGCCTCCGCGACCAGTCCGTCTGTCTCCTCGCTCGTGATGAACGCACCGTGGGTGTTGCTCAGACCCCTGCGATACCGACCCGCGACGGCCTCGATGACAGTGTCGGGAACCTGGGAGCCTCCGGGGGCGTCGGCGAGCACCAGGGGCCGGCCGTCGTCGCCGGGACGGGCGAGCGCGGGGAACCTCGCGCGGATGCCGCGGACGTCGAGCACGCTGAGAGGCTACCCGGAGCCGTCGGGATGCGCGTACGCGGGTCGCGAACCGCTCACCCGGGGCACGTCGCCCCGGCACAGCCTTGGAGCCGCCGGAGCATCGCCGACAGCGCCACGACATCCGGGTCGTTGCCCGGCTGGCCGTCGTGAAGCAGGTTGACGAGCTGCCCCGGGTCGGTACGGAGCCGGTAGTACTCACGGAAGTCCACGCGCCCCGCGCGATCCAGATACTCGATGTACTGGATGGAACGGGTGACGAACGCACGCCACGTGGGAGTGGGGCCACGCGGCAGCTCCCGGAACTCGAGCAGGAGGCGGGACCGGCTCGCCCCTTCATCCAGGAGGTCGATGCCGTCCGGCGCGACCACCTGATCGAGACCTGCGGCGGCGAGGAGCGTGGGAGCGAGATCGATCCCACCCACGAGGCGATCGTCGACCGCGCCCGGCGCGAGATGCCCGGGCCATCTGAGGTACAGCGGGATGCGAACGGATCCGAGGTAGGGGACGGATTTGCCGACGAGGGAATGCTCCCCCCACTGGAAGCCATTGTCCGAGATGAAGACCGCGATCGTGTTCTCCAGCTCCCCGAGGCTCTCGAGTCGGGTCATGAGACGGTCGATCTGATCGTCGACGGCCACGAGCGAGCGGAGCTGTCGATCCCGCTTCGACAGGATCTGGGAGGCCGTGCGAAGGCGCCGATCCGCGACGAACGGCGGCTTGTCGCGACGATCCCGTTCCGTCATCGCCGGCGAGAGGGGCAGCGGCGGCACGGGCACGTCTTCGTACCGGCGCTCCACATCGGCGGGGAGATGCGGGGCCATGAAGCCGACGTGCAGGAACCACGGCACCTCGTCGTCGGCATCGGCCGCCTCGACGAACGCGAGCGACATGTCGCCGATGAACGTCGTGGAGTTCTCTGCGACGACCCGTGTGGTCCCTCCCACGTTCCATTCCGCCCCCGAGTACTCGACCAGCGGGGTGGTGGCCCATCGGTCGAAGTTCGCGGGATTCCGGTCGTTCGGCCAGTTGTTGAGGTACTTGCCGAAGAGGCCGGTGCGGTAGCCGGCTTCGTGCAGCCTCCGCTGGATCATCGACGGTTCGACCGCCGCGAGCTCCGACGCCAGGACATCCTCTCCGTAGATGCCGTGGTTGTGGGCGTACAGGCCCGTCAGGAAGGAGACCCGCGCGGGACAACAGCGCGGTGTGGTGGCGAAAGCCCGAGTGAACGCCGTTCCTTGGGAGCCGAACCACTCCTCCGTCCGCGGCATGACGGGCGCGAGCGGCATCTCGCGCTGGTCGTCGGTCACGATGAGGAGGATGTTCGGCTTGGCGGCCAGCGAAGCGGTCGGGTCGTCGTCGTGGGCGATGCAGCTGCTGGCGATCAGGAAGCTCATCAGCAGCACGAGCGATGCGCGACGGAGAACCAGATGTGACGCTCCCGGAGAGGACATCGCATCCATCATCGCAGCGGGTTGGCGCAGGGGGAGCGAGCCGCGCCCCGATCCGGCCGCGATATGTTGCTCCTCCATGTCACGGCACGGGCGGGTCGATCCCCAACGGACATCTCTCCCGATCGACCCCGACGGACCGTCCGCACGGGAGCAGAGGCTGGCCCGTTGGGGCATCGTCGTCGTGGTCGCCGGATCGATGGTCATGCAGCTGGTCCTGATCCAGGCCGATCGCCCGCCGAGCTGGGATGAGTCGATCTACGTCTCCCAGGTGGCACCGGACATGGACGCGATGTTCCTGAGGGCCTTCCGGGCTCGAGGGATCACGTATCTCGTCGCTCCGGTCACGCTGGCGGGTGGGTCGATGGAACACGTGCGTCTGTTCCTGATGGTGCTCTCGTCGCTCGCCGTCGGAGCGGTCTTCGCGATCGCGATCCCGCTGATCGGTCTGGCCGCACCGATCGCTGCGATGCTGTTCAGCTCCTCGTGGCTCGTCGTGTTCAACGGCTCCGCCGTGCTTCCCAACCTGTGGGCGGCGATCCTGGGGCTGGCCATGACCGCGCTGGTCGCGAGGAGGATGGAAGGCGGAGGAACCCGGTTCCTGGTGCTCGCCGCGGCCTCGCTCGGCGGGCTTGCGATCGTCCGGCCGACGGAAGCGGTCGTGGTGTTCGGCGCGATCGGTCTCTGTCTGCTCCTGTCGAGTCGAGCTTCGTGGCGTCTCATCCCGCCGCTGGGTCTGGGCCTGCTCGTCGGTGTGCTGCCGTGGTTCGTCGAGATCTCGGTCCGCTTCGGGGGACCGATCCGAGGATTGGACGTCGCCCACACCGAGCACCACCTGGTCGTCGGCGACGCGGGCGCCAACCTCTCGGCCTACCTGGCCGCGACGGACGGGGGATCCTCCGCCGACATCCCGATCGCGGGTGTCGTGTGGTGGTCCTCGTTGGTCGTGCTCACCGTCCTCGCGATCGTGCGATCGAGCGGTTCCCGGCGATCGATCGTCGTCCTCTCTGGCGCGGGAGCTCTGGTCCTGGGCGCGGAGTATCTCGTCTTCGTGTCGGCTGTGGCCCCTCGATTCCTGCTTCCCGCGTACGCGTTCGTGGCCATCCCTGCTGCGGTCGGTCTCCTCTCGCTGCTCCGAGGGGGGATCGTCGGGCGGGGGACGGGCGTGCTCGTCCTCCTGCTGATCGGGGGGTGGATCGTGTGGCAAGCCCAGGTGGCGGATCGCGTGGGTGACGAGCAGCGGGAGGAACTCGTGAACTTCCGGGAGGTGGGCGTGCGGCTCCGCGAGATGTCGGAGGGTCGACCGTGCGCGTTCATGAGCCCGCACGGCTGGCCGTCGATCGAGTTCGCCGCGGGATGCCGGGGGTCCGCGCTTCCGCGGCCACGTGGACCCTCGGAACGGGAGCTCGAGCGACTCTCGACCGGCGGGAGGCAGGGATTCGTGATCCTGCGCGCGCAACCTCTGCCCCGATCGCCCCTCACGCGCATCGTCCCTGTCCCGTTCGAGGCCAGGAGCCGGGGCCGAGCATGGACCTGGTTCATCTACGAGATCCCGGTGTCCGATGACTGAACCAGGGCAGCCCGGAGACAACTCGGGGAGCGAACGCCGTCGGCCCACCCTCACCGTCGAAGCATGGGGGCTCGTCCTCGTCTGCATCACCTTCGTCGTCCTCCAATGGACGCTCTTCCCTCACGACCGGCCGCCGGGATGGGACGAGTCCGTCTATCTCTCGCAGGTCACGCCCGGCGCTGAGTCGGCGTTCTTCGCGGGATGGCGAGCGAGGGGGATCACCCTGATCGTCGCTCCGGCGATCTGGGCCGGAGCGACGATCGGCGAGCTCCGGGTCTTCCTGATGGTGGTGTCGACGGTCGGGTTGGGCCTGGCCCTCTCCGTCTGGAAGTCGATGATCGGGTTGGCGGCACCGGTCGCCCTGTTCCTCTTCTCCTGCACCTGGATCGCCCTCCTCAACGCATCACAGGTGATGCCGAACTTCTGGACGGCCGTGCTGGGCCTCGTCGCGGCTGGATACACGGTCCGGTGGAACGAGGGGGAACGCACACGCGATGCAGTGCTCGCCGGCGTGGCGCTCGCGCTGACCGCGCTGGTCCGGCCGACCGAGGCGACCGTGATCTTCGCGGTCCTGGCAGCCATCGTGTTGCTCGGCCGACGATCGTGGACGATCCTCGCGACGCTCTCGGCCGGCCTCGTGATCGGTTGGCTGCCGTGGGTCGTCGAGATGTCGGTGCGATTCGGCGGTCCGCTCCAGGCTCTGCGAGGTGCCGCCGCTGGTCACGTCGCCCCGGCGCCCGTCACGCAGAACCTGCTCCGGTATCTCTCCTACACGAACGGGGAGCTCATCTCGACGGCGGTTCCGCTTCCGGGGGTCATCTGGTCGGTGGTGCTCGCCGTCTTGGCCGTCGGGGGGATCGTGCGAGCGACCACTCGTGCTGAGCGGGTGGCTGCGCTGGTGGGCGCGGTCGCCGCGCTCGCTGTGACGATCGAGTACGTGGTCTTCGTGCCCGCTCTCGCACCTCGATTCCTCCTGCCCGCGTACGCGTTCGCGGCGATCCCGGCTTCCCTCGGGTTGGTCTCCCTCTTCAGAGGACGAGGGATCCTCCGGGCGGCCGGGGTCGTCGTGGTGCTGATCGCGATCCCGTGGGCGGTCTGGCAGGCGGGTGTGGCGCGACGGGTCGAGGCCGAGGCCACCAGGGTGGGCCTTCTCTTCCGCGAGGCGGGCCAGCAGATCGGCCGGTTGGCCGCGGGTGACACCTGCTCCTTCATGAGCCCCGCCGGCTATCCGCAGATCCAGCTCGCCTCTGGGTGCGCCGGACGAGAGCTTCCACGCATCGAAGGTCCGACGCCGCAGGAGCTCGCGCACCTCGGGACGGGTCGGGAGTCCGTCTTCGTGATCATGCCGCGGCCCGCGTCGCCGAGGTCGCCCCTGAACGCCGTGCGGCCGATCCGAGCCCGCGGTCCGAATCGCGCGTGGCTGATCTACCAGGTCCCCGCGACAGCGCCGCCGGGTCCGGCGTCCGCGGGGTGATCGCGCGGCGGCTCCGGAGGCGCGTCAGAAACGATCCCAGCCGTCGGGAAGCTCCGGAACCCCCCACGCGGGGTCCGGGCGCCAGGTGTCCCAGCTCCGGTCGAACGGTGGTTCCATCGCGAGGATGCGCTCGACGGCGCGCTCGCCCGACTCACGGAAGTCCGACGCCTCCGCCGGCGTGAACAGCCCCCGGTCGACCGCCTCGGCGAGCTCGTCCTCGTCCTTCCAACGCCAGGAAGAGCGATCGAGCTCGACGACGACGTCCAGCGCATGGTCGACGGTGTCGAACCCGAGCGCCGACCTCGTGAGCGGATCCTGCAGGTTCACGTACCAGACCCGTCGGTCCTCCTCCGCCGTCCACAGGAGCACCGAGTAGGGGGTGTCCGGCCACGCGAAGGACAGGATCGGCTGCTCGCCGCGAGGCCGCACCTCCAGTCGCCACGGCCGATCGGGGAGCCTCAGTTCGTGCCCGTCCGCTCCGATCGGGATGCCGCACCGGACGCCACCCGGCAAGAGGAGCATCGTGCGCCCGGGCTCGTCCTCGACGACGATCGTGGGACGCGCCTCGAACACTCGACCGCGCCACACCTCCCGAAGGGCGATGCTCGTTCCGGGCTGGAACGGTGGCGACATCCGGACGATCAGGACGGCCGGGCGGGCTCGAACACGGCTCGCTGGATCACGCCCAGGCGCTGGCGGAGCCCTGCCGCCCAGGCTGCGGAGTCGAGCGCTCGGAGTCCGGGCACCTCCTTCGGCATCACCAGCGACCGGTCGAACGAGCGCTCACGCATCCCGGCCCGGCCGGCGGCCGAGGCCAGGTCCGCTCTGGAGCGCCATTCGTGGTCACCCTCGGGCATCTTCAGTCGAAGGCGCTCGGCCAGGTGCAGGACCGGAGCCCATCGCGGGTTCGCCGTCACGACGATCGCGACCCCCCCGTCGGTGAGCATGCTCGCCAGGGATCCCATCATCGTGTCGAGGTTCGGCACATGCTCCGCCACGTCGGCCGCCACGACGTAGTCGAAGCGCTCGTCGAGCGGCCCCCGCATCAGGTCGTGCACCCGGAACTCCAGTCCTGGATGCTTCAGAGCCGCCAGCTCGATCATCGCCGGGCTGATATCGAGTCCCACGCCCTCCTCCGGTTCGAGCGACGCCAGGATGTCCCCGGTCGCACACCCCACCTCCAGGACGCGGCTGCCCGGCGGGACGATCTCGCGGAGGCTCGCTTTGAGGGCGTCGTAGTAGCGATGCGCCTTCGCCTTCCAGCGATCGTAGTCGGGCGCGACGGTGTCGAAATGGCTGCCGACGGGATCCGGTTTCACCGGAACCGCAGCTTCCGGGCGCCGATCAGCGCCATCCGAGCGAGCAGCAGCCCGTGCCGCCACCGATCGATGTTGGTGGTCCCGTACTTCCGCTCCCGGTATCGCACCGGCACCTCCCTGATCTTCAAGCCGAGGTTCGCCGCGCCGAACAGCAGATCGAAATCGCCGAAGGGGTCGAAGTCACCGAACGTCTTGCGGTTGGCGGCGATCCGGCGGTAGTCGCGGGCCCACAGGACCTTCGTTCCACAGAGGGTATCCGTCACCCGTTCCCCGAGGATCCAACTGAAGATCAGGCTGAAGACCTTGTTCCCGGCCGTGTTGGCGAGGCGCATCGCGTTATCTTCCATCGGGTAGACGAGTCTCGTCCCGTTGATGAATTCGCCCCGCTCCTCGACCAGGGCGGACCAGAACTTCGTGAGATCTTCGGGGGGCACCGTGAGATCTGCGTCGAGGATCATCAACACGTCCCCCGTCGCGAGGTCGAACCCCTTCCGAACGGCGTCGCCCTTCCCCGTCCCGTCCTGGCGCGTCACTTTCACGTCGAGCTCCGGGTGCTCGGCGATCACCGCTTCGATCTCCTCGAAGGTTCCATCGGTGGAGTGTCCCTCCACGAAGATCAGTTCGGTGTGACGCCCCAGGCGGGGGAGACGCGCCACGGCATCCCGGATGTTCCCGCGCTCGTTCCGCGCCGGGATGACGACGGTGCAGGTCGGTTCCGCGATCCTGGGAGCCACCTCCGCCCTCCTGGGTCTCGCCGTGACGAACGAGACCAACCCGAGACGATTGACCAGGGGGACCGCGGAGAGCAGGTTGTTCAGCGGACGCGTCAGCCACGCCGGCCCTACGGGCAGCGGCGTCCGATAGCCGGACTTGACGAGCTCGAGATCCGCCATCTCGACGAGGTTCACGAGCCCGTCGTTGGACAGCCAGCTCTGGAGCGGCTCGCGTGTCTTGAGCCCGAACCGCTCCGCGAACCACAGCAGCGGTTCCCAGGCGAAGTTGTAGTACGCGATGATCACGCGGGACGAGGGATGCGTCACACGGACCAGCCCGTGGAAGAGCTCCTGGACGTCGATCAGATACCCGACCACGTTGCTCGCGATCACGTAGTCGAAGGTCCCGGAGATCGGCAAGCGCTCCACGTCTCCGCAGACGAAGTCGAGATCCGGATGGCGCTGCTTCGCGTCTCGAAGCGTGGGGAGCGAGAAGTCGACACCGACCCCGGAGGAGGGCTGCAGTGAGGCGAGCAAGGCCCCGTCGCCACAGCCGAGGTCGAGCACGGTCGCTCCGGGCTCCACCTGGTCGCGGATCATCCGATAGAGCTCGTCGTAGTAGTAGCGGTGTCGATCCCGTGCGGAGGGGCCCTGCGGCGTCAGGCGTTCGAAATGGCGGCGGATCCGGCGGCGGGCGCGGTCGTCGAGACCTCGCGCGCCGTCCGCCGCCGTCCGTGACGAGAGTGGTTTCTTCCTTTCCACGAAGAGGGGAATGATAGGCTCATCGCTCCGCGGCCATCGCGCGGACATCCCATGGCCTCCAAGCGCGCGCTCATCACGGGGATCACCGGACAGGATGGCTCGTACCTGGCCGAGCTGTTGCTTTCCAAGGACTACGAGGTACACGGGATCATCCGGAGGTCCAGTTCGTTCAACACCGGGCGTCTCGATCATCTCTACACGGACCCGCACGATCCCTCCGGTCGTCTGTTCCTCCACTACGGAGATCTGGTGGACTCCACCGTCGTGTCCCGGATCGTGCGTGAGGTCGCTCCGGACGAGGTCTATCACCTCGGGGCGCAATCGCACGTCCGCGTCTCCTACGACATCCCCGAGTACACGGGGGACGTGACAGCGCTCGGGACGACGCGGCTGCTGGAAGCGATCCGTCGGGAAGGGAGTCCGGCCCGGTTCTACCAGGCATCCTCGTCGGAGATGTTCGGCACGAACCCGGACATCCCCTCCAACGAGCAGAGTCGCTTCTATCCGGCCTCCCCGTACGCCGCGGCCAAGGTCTATGGGTACTGGATGGCCGTGAACTATCGGGAGGCCTACGGCATGTTCTGCGCGAACGGGATCCTGTTCAACCACGAGAGCGAGCGGCGCGGTGGGACCTTCGTCACCCGGAAGATCGCGCGGGGCCTGGTCGACATCCTGGCCGGGCGAGCGGAGGTGATCCATCTCGGGAAGCTCGAGAGCCAGCGGGACTGGGGTCACGCAGCCGACTACGTCGAGGCGATGTGGCTGATGATGCAGGCGGACGAGCCGGACGATTACGTGATCGCGACCGGCGAGCCCCATTCCGTCAAGGATTTCCTCGAGGAAGCCTTCACCTACGTCGGTCTGGACTGGGAACCTCATGTTCGTCAGGATCCGCGGTACTTCCGTCCGGTCGATCCGCCGATCCTCGTCGGCGATGCGTCCAAAGCGAGGACGAAGCTCGGATGGAAGCCCACGGTGAGCTTCGAGGAGCTGGTCCGCTCGATGGTCGATGCGGAGCTCGCCGCGGCGGGCCTCGAACGTCCCGTTCCCCACCGGAGCGCGACGCCTCCATGAGCCGACCCTGGTCGGGGAAGACCGTGGCGGTGCCGGGCGGCTCGGGCTTCCTCGGCTCCGAGGTCGTGCGGCGTCTCGAGGCGGCCGGTGCATCCGTCTTCGCGCCACGCAGCCGTGACTACGATCTCACGACGGAGGACCGGGTTCGGGCGATGTACGAAGACGCTCGCCCGGACATCGTGATCCACCTCGCTGCCCGCGTCGGAGGGATCGGGGCGAACCAGCGGTCACCGGGAACCTTCTTCTACGACAACCTGCAGATGGGCGCGTTGCTGATCGAGCACGCACGGCGACGGGGGCTCGAGAAGTTCGTGTGCGTCGGGACGGTGTGCTCCTACCCGAAGTTCGCGACGGTGCCGTTCCGGGAGGACGACCTCTGGTCGGGATATCCGGAGGAGACGAACGCCCCCTACGGCATCGCGAAGAAGGCGCTGCTCGTGCAGCTCCAGGCCTACCGCCAAGAGTTCGGGATGCGCGGCATCTACCTGATCCCGGTGAACCTGTACGGCCCCGGGGATAACTTCGACCTGGAGAGCTCGCACGTGATCCCTGCGCTGATCCGCAAGTGCGTGGAGGCGGCGGAGCGGGGCGACGACGTGATCGAGGTCTGGGGATCGGGGGAGCCCACCCGTGAGTTCCTCTACGTCGAGGACGCGGCCGACGGGATCGTCGCGGCCGCGGAGCGCTACGAAGGCGCCGAGCCCGTAAACCTCGGAACCGGGAGAGAGATCTCGATCCGAGACCTCGCGACCCTCATCGCGGAGCGGACCGGCTTCCGGGGGTCGTTCGCGTGGAACGCGACGAAACCCGACGGTCAGCCACGACGCGCCCTGGACGTATCGCGGGCCCGAGACGAGTTCGGCTGGACGGCCCGGATCCCGTTCGAAGAAGGATTGGATGCCACGATCTCGTGGTACCGGGAGTCGCTGATGCCATCGCCCGCCGGTAGCTGACCGTCTCTTTCGCGAGCTCCGCCCTTGACTCCTGTCGGCACCGACGCATAGGGTGGCCAACTCGAACACATGTTCGACCCAGGGGGATCCGACCAAGGGATAACCCCCAAGGGGTAAACCCATGGAGCGAACCGGCACCGCGGCTGCGAGGCGGGGATGACGAAGCGATTCGACGAGGAGGTGCGGGTCGAGCGGGACGCGGGGATGCCCTCGGGGTTCGAATGGCGCGGCCGCCGCTACCGGGTCGTCGACGTGATCGGGCGGTGGCGGATCGAAGGCCGCTGGTGGGAAGACGGCCGTGATCGTGAGTACTGGCGGGTGGAAGCTCGCGGTGGGGCCGTGTGGGATCTGTACCACGATCGCCAGCGCGATCGCTGGCACGTGGAGCGGCTCTGGGACTGAGTTCGCCCGCGCGGCCGGTCCGGGCTAGGCCCGCTCGGCCAGGGCGTTCACGACCCGCTCCAACGCCCATTCCAGGTCGCCGTGGGACACCACCAGCGGAGGCGCCAGCCGGACCGTCGTCTCGTGCGTGTCCTTCGCGAGGACCCCGAGCTCCAAGAGCCGCTCGCAGACGGCGCGCGCGGGCGCGGCCGCCGGCGTGAGCTCGATCCCGAACCACAGACCGCGCCCGCGCACCTCGGTGACGGACGTGGGCGCCTCCTCGCGCAGCCGCTCGAGGAACCATGCCCCGAGGTCCTTCGAGCGCTGCTGGTACTCGCCGGTCCGCAGCAGGCGGAGTACCTCGAGCCCCACCGCGCAGGCGATCGGATTCCCACCGAACGTGCTCCCGTGCTCGCCCGGGCCGAAGACGCCGAGGACATCGGCACGCGAGACCACCGCAGAGACCGGGAGGATCCCGCCGCCCAGGGCCTTGCCCAGGAGGTAGACGTCGGGCTTCACGTCCTCGTGATCGCAGGCGAACGTCGTGCCGGTGCGGCCGAGGCCGGTCTGGATCTCGTCGGCGATCATCAGCACGTTCCGCTCGGTGCACAGCCGTCGCACCTCGGCGAGGTAGCCGGCGGGCGGGATCACGACGCCCGCCTCTCCCTGGATCGGCTCCACGAGGAATGCCACCACATCGGGATCGTCGAGGGCCGTCGCGAGCGCGCCGGCGTCGCCGAAGGGGACCGAGACGAACCCCGGCGTGAACGGGCCGAACCCGCCGGTGGCCGAGGGGTCGGACGAGAACCCGACGATCGTGATCGTCCGCCCGTGGAAGTTGCCGTCGCACACGACGATCTTCGCGCGACCCTCGGCGACGCCCTTGACGTCGTAGCCCCATCGGCGGGCCGTCTTCAGCGCGGTCTCGACGGCCTCGGCTCCGGAGTTCATCGCCAGCACCATGTCGGTGCCGCAGAGATCGGCCAGCTGCTCGCAGAACGGGCCGAACAGGTCGTGGTGGAACGCTCGGGAGGTGAGGGTGACCCGCTCGAGCTGGTCCTTCGCCGCCCGGATCAGGTCGGGATGCCGGTGGCCGAAGTTCAGCGCGGAGTAGGCGGCCAGCATGTCCAGGTACCGCGTGCCCTCGACGTCGGTGACCCAGGCTCCCTCGGCCTCTGCGACGACCACGGGGAGCGGGTGATAGTTGTGCGCGCTGTGGCGGTCGACGAGCTCGATCAGGGCCGCCGATCCGAGCTTCGGTTCCGTCTTCATGTTCGATCCTCCGGTGTTCGAACGGGACGGCGCTGCGCGCCGGCGACGATGATACGGCTCAGCTCCCGGGCCTTCAGCTCACGGGCGGGGACGCCTCGGGATCGAGCCGGGCGGCCTGCAGCGTGAGGTAGCGGCGTTCGGGAAGGCTCGCGGTCCGCGTCGCGGCCCGTCGATACGCGTTGCGAGCGGCATCGATGTCTCCGGCGAGCTCAAGGAGATGGCCTCGTACGGCATCGAGCCGATGCGTTTGGGTCATGCGGTCGTCGGCCTCGATGGTCCCGAGGAGGGCAAGGCCAGCTCGCGGACCGTGGACCATCGCGACCGCCACCGCGCGGTTCAGCGTGACGACGGGCCCGGGCGACACCCGTTCCAGGACCTCGTAGAGCGCCAGGATCTGCGGCCAGTCGGTCGCCTCCGCCGTCGGGGCTTCGTCGTGGATCGCCGCGATCGCCGCCTGGACCTGATACGGGCCGACGGGCGTCGACCCGAGCGTTCCCGTGACGAGCGAGACGCCCTCCACGATCTGGGCGGCGTTCCAGAGCTCGCGGCGCTGCTCCGCCAGCGGCACGAGGGACCCATCCTCGCCGCTGCGAGCGGCGCGGCGCGCATCGGTCAGCAGCATCAGGGCCAGGAGGCCTGCGACCTCGCCATCGGTCGGCATCAGCCGATGGAGCAGCCGTGTCAGGCGGATCGCCTCCGTGGTGAGATCAGCTCGGGTGACGCCGGGGCCCGCGGTCGCCGCGTACCCCTCGTTGAAGACGAGGTAGAGGACGTGCAGGACGACACGCAGTCGCTCGGCACGCTCCTGCTCCGGCGGGAGGTCGAAGTGCGCTCCTTCGTCCCTGATGCGCTGCTTCGCGCGGCTGATCCGCTGCGCCATCGTGGCCTCGGGCACGAGGAACGCCTTGGCGATCTCCCCGGTCGTGAGCCCCCCCACGGCCCGCAGCGTGAGCGCGAGCTGCGACGGGATCGACAACGCGGGATGGCAGCAGAGGAACAGGAGCGTGAGCGTGTCGTCCCGGTCGGGCAGCTGATCGGGCGGAGTCACCTCCATCGCGGCGGTGATCTCCTCCCGGCGCCGTCGCGCGCTCTCGCTCCGCCATCCATCGACGAGACGCCGGGAGGCGACCGTGACGAGCCACGCCCGAGGATCGTCGGGTACACCACCGTCGGTCCACCGCAGCCCCGCAGCGAGCAACGCCTCCTGGACGGCGTCCTCGCACGCGTCGAACTGGCCGTGCCGGCGCACCAACGTCCCGAGGACCTGCGGCGCCAGCTCCCGCAACAGGTCCTCGATCCCTGTCCGCGAGGTCGTGGGGCCGGCCGTCAGAACTCCGGTGGCGCGTCCATGACCTGCCGGACCTCGACGGGCCCCTCGATGAACGCGACGATCTTCGAGGCGAACTCGAGCGCCCGGGCCTCGTCCTCGACGTCGATGATCCAGAAGCCGGCGAGGGATTCCTTCGACTCGGCGAACGGGCCATCGGTGGGGACGGGGATACCGTCCTCGATGACGACGGTCTTCGCCTGGGTCGCATCCGCGAGTCCCGCGTCGAAGACGAGCTCGCCCGACTCCTTGAGATCCAGGTCGACCTGGGTCATGAACTCGATCATCTCCTTGATCCAGTCCAGCGACCTGGTCTCCATCAAGGTGGCCTGATCCCCGAACATCATGACCATGTACTTCATCGGCACGCTCCCCTCATCGTCGGTTCTCCGCGCTGTCGACCCTGAGTCGGAACCGGTGCGCGGTTCTCGACATCGAGCGTCATCCCGAGTAGCCCTCGACCGTCCGGGGATCGCGGACGGTGGCGTCGTCGGGATCGAGGCCCGCGGAGCGCCGGGCCCGTCGTTGGTGCAGGAGGTCCCAGCACTGGTCGAGGGTCACCCCGAGCTCCCGGAGCCGCTCCTGCTCGGCCGCTGAGGTCTCGCCGCGGCCCTCCTTCTCCCAGAGCTCGTGCTCCTCGTGCGCGATCTCGTTGATCCGGCCGATCACGTCCTGGTCGTCCACGTTCGTGACTCCTCTCTGGCGCGAGCCCCTCTCAAGCGCGAGCCCCTCTCAGGCGCTACCGAGTCTCACAGACGGGGGAGAGAACCGGCCTCTGGACAGGATCCTTCCGAGCGCCCTACTATCGAACAGGTGTTCGAGTCTCGAGGGTTCGCCCATCTCGACGTGCGATCCGCCTTCTCCCTGAAGGAGGGGGCGTTCGTACCCGAGCACCTCGCCGCGCTCGCGGCCGCGACGGAGATGCCGGCCGTCGCGCTCACCGACCGCGACGGGCTCTACGGCGCCGCCCGGTTCGTGGGGGCATGCGCACGAGAGGGCGTCCGGCCGATCCTCGGGGCCTCGCTGACGGTCCGGGAGCGTGGTCGCGACGCTCCGCTCGTCCTGCTCGCGCAGGACGAGCGCGGCTACGCGAACCTGTGCAGGCTGATCACCGACGCGCACATGCTGGGCGAGCGCGGCGACCCGGCGATCGTCACCACCCAGATCTGCGCCCACGCCGCCGGTCTCGTCGCGATCGCCGGCCCTCGGTCGCACGCGGGTCGGCTCGCCGTCCGCGGTCGCACCGATGCGGCCGCGGAGGCCCTCCACCCGTTCCGCGAGGCGTTCGGCCGCGACCGTCTCTACGTCGCGGCCGAACATCGGATGGAGCGCGACTCGAACGCCGAGATCCGCTCGATGCTCCGCCTGGCCGACCGCACGGGGATCCGCGCGGTGGCCACGAATCCCGTCCGCTACCTCGTGCCAGAGGACGCGTTCCTGGCCGACGCGCTCGAGTGCATGCGCGAGATCGTCCCGATCGCCGCCAACCATGTCTCGCGCAGGAACGCCGAAGGATGGTTGAAGCCGGCCGAGGCGATGCGCCTGCTCTTCGCCGAGCGACCCGACCTCTGCGACGCGACGATCGAGATCGCCGAGACGTGCTCGTTCGACCTCGGCCTCAAGCAGGTCCATTTCCCGGACTTCCCCACACCGGCGGGACGGAGCGCCGACGCGATCCTCGCCGAGCGCTGCTGGCTCGGTGTGCACGACCGGGGGATGACCGAAGACGAGCACCTTCGCGACCGGATCCACCTCGAGCTCTCGATGATCCGACGGATGGGCTACGCGGCGTTCTTCCTCACGGTGGGCGACATCGTCGCGGACATCCGTGCGATGGGGATCCACGTGGCGTGCCGCGGGAGCGCCGCCGGCTCGCTCGTGTGCTACCTGCTCCGGATCTCCGACGTCGACGCGCTCCGGCACGACCTCGCGTTCGAGCGCTTCCTGAACCCGATGCGCGACGAGCTGCCGGACATCGACGTCGACGTGGAGTCGGCCCGCCGCGAGGACGTCTACGACATGGTGCTCTCGCGCCACGGCGACGAGCGGACCGGCTGCGTCGCGATGATCGATACGTACCGGGCGCGCTCGGCGGTCCGCGAGGTCGGCAAGGCGCTCGGCCTGCCGGAGGTCGAGGTCGGGATGGTGGCGAAGTCGTTCCCCCACATCTCGGCGCGTAACCTCCGCGAGGCGATGGAGGAGCTCCCCGAACTCGACGGGATCAACCTCCCGATGGCCCACCTCGAGCTGTTGTTCCGCGTGGCCGAGCGGCTCGATGGCTTCCCTCGACACATCGCACTGCACCCCTGCGGCATCGTGCTGTCCTCCCACGACCTCGTGGATCGTGTGCCGTTGGAGCGCTCCGCGAACGGCCACCGGATGATCCAAGCCGACAAGGACGACGTCGAGCTGCTCGGCTACCTGAAGCTCGACGTCCTCGGCGTGCGGATGCTGTCGTCGATGCGCCACGCGACCGACGAGATCGCGCGGACGCTGGGGGAGAAGGTCGACCTCGAGCGGATCCCACTGGACGACGAGGAGACCTTCGAGATGATCCGTGCCTCCGACACGCTCGGCTGCTTCCAGATCGAGTCGCCCGGCCAGCGTGAGCTGCTCCAGAAGCTCCAGCCCAGTCGGTGGGAAGACCTGATCGTCGACATCTCGCTGTTCCGACCCGGCCCGGTGAAGTCCGACATGATCACGCCGTACCTGCGGCGTCGCGCGAGTTTCGAGTCGCCGGTCTACGTCCACCCCGATCTCCGGCCGGCCCTGCGGGAGACGTTCGGGGTGATCGTCTACCACGAGCAGGTGATGCGGACCCTCGCGGCCCTCGCCGGCTGGGATCTCACCTACGCTGATCACGTCCGGCGCCACCTCGATCACGAGGAGCTGATCCCCGGCTTCCGCGAGGAGTTCCTCCGGTGCGCCGGCGAGCGCGGCGTGGACGCGGAGGCGGCCGAGCGGACCTGGGACGCGGTGGCGCAGTTCGCCTCGTTCGGGTTCTGCAAGGCACATGCGGCGGCGTTCGCGGTGCCGACCTACCGCAGCGCCTGGCTGAAGGCGCACTACCCGGCGCACTTCCTCGCGGGGATCCTCACGCACGATCCGGGGATGTATCCCCGGCGGGCGCTGCTGGACGACGCGCGGCGCCACGCCATCCCGATCCTGCCGTTGGACGTGAACGTGAGCGAGCCCGAGTACACGGCTGAAGAGCTCGGGGGGTCCGGGGGGGTCAAGGAGCGAGCGCCCCGCGCGGGCGTAGCCTCCCACGGCATCCGGCTGGCCCTCCAGGACGTCCACGGGATCTCCGACGCCGAGATCCGATCGATCCTGATCGCGCGCGCGGAACGACCGTTCACGAACGTCGAAGACTTCCTGCGCCGGACCTCGGTGGCGAGGCCGGTCGTGGAGGCACTCGCGCACGCCGGTGCGTTCGACGCGCTCCCGGGGAGCAACCGTCGTGGACATCTCTTCACCGCGATCACCGCCGAGGCCGCGCGCGAAGGGGACCAGCTGCGGCTGTCGCTCGACACGCCCGTGGCGAGCGCGACCGACCATCCTTCGACCGGCGTCGCCGGCTTCGCCTTCCGCGACTACACCGACGCCGAGGTCGTGCGCGCGGAGCTCGAGGTCCTGGGACTGGACGCCTCCCGCCACATCGTGAGCTTCTACGAACCGTTGCTCACCGACCTCGGCGTCACCTCCTCCGAAGACGTCTGGCGATGTCGGGCGAACGAGTGGGTGATGGTCGCGGGCGTGAAGGTCTCCTCGCAGACACCCGCGATCCGCAGCGGCCAGCGGATCATCTTCGTCACGCTCGACGACGGCACCGGGCCTCTCGAGGTCACGGTCTTCGAATCGGTACAGCCGAAGGTGGCCAAGACCGTGTTCCACGCGTTCGCGATGGTGGTGTGGGGGCAGGTCCGCCGGACCGGTCGTCGGGGCGTGAGCGTCGTCGCGGAGGAGGTCTGGGATCTCACGGCGCTGCACCGGGCCCGCGCCGACGGCACCCTCCGCGAGACCATGGCGGGCCCGGTGCGGCCGACCAGCCCGGACCGGCGGCTGTGGCACGCGAGCCCGGGGTCTGCAGGCTGATGGTCCGCAGGCTGATCCCGCGGCATGATGTGGCCGTGACCACCCCCCAGAGGCCGCCCGAGCCGATCCTGCACGTGGACCTCGACGCGTTCTACGCCTCGGTCGCCGTCCTCAACGATCCCTCGCTCGAAGGCAAGCCGGTGATCGTGGGGGGGACCGGCGCACGCGGGGTGGTCACCAGCGCGTCGTACGAGGCGAGACGGTTCGGGGTGCGGAGCGCGATGCCGTCGGTCCGTGCGCGCCGCCTGTGTCCGGAGGGCATCTTCCTCCCACCCGATTTCGACGCCTATCGCGTTCATTCCCACCGCTTCCGGGAGGTCCTCCTCGCCCATACCCCGCTCGTGGAGCCGATCTCCCTCGACGAGGCGTTCCTCGACGTCGGCGGCGCCACCCGTCTGTTCGGCTCGCCCGTGGAGATCGCGAAGAGGATCCGGCGGGAGGTCGCCCGGGAGGTCGGCGTGACGTGTTCGGTGGGCATCGCGCCGACGAAGTTCGTGGCCAAGCTCGCATCGGACGGATGCAAGCCCGACGGGTTCCTCCACGTGCCCGTGGACGGCGTGACCGCCTACCTCGAGCCGCTCCCGGTCGGAAGACTCTGGGGGGTGGGGGAGAAGACGGCGGAGCTGTTGGGGCGCTTGGCGATCCGCACGGTCGGGGATCTCGGGAGGACGCCCCAGACGATCCTGGAGCGTCTGATCGGCGCCGCCGCGGCGAGCCACCTGGGCGCGTTGGCGCGCGGGGTCGACGACCGCCGGGTCGAGCCCTACGAGCAGCCGAAGTCCATCGGGCACGAGGAGACGTTCGATCGGGACCTCGATGACGAGGACGAGATCCTGCGGGAGCTGCTGGCGCTCTCGGGCCGGGTGGCCGCTCGTCTCCGCGAGGACGGCTACCGTGCACGGACGGTCACGCTGAAGGTCCGGCTCGCGAACTTCACCACGCTCACCCGTTCGCGCACGCAGCCCGATCCCACCGACCTCGGTGGGGAGATCCATCGGACCGTGTCCGACCTGTATCGCCACCTGCCGGGGGAGAGACGACGCGTCCGGCTGCTCGGGGTCCAGGCAGCGGGATTGGACTCGGCGGGCGCGCACCAGCTTGCGCTGCTGCGCTCCGAACGCTGGGACGACGTGGAGCGCACCATGGACCGGATCGAGCGTCGCTTCGGGACCGGTGCGGCGAAGCCCGCGAGCCTCCTCGACCGATCGCGCCACCGTTCGGTACCACTCGGTCGGGACCCCTCTCTATAATCGGAGGGAACGGGGTCGCCCCCCGCGGCCGGAGGTGCCATGCCGCTCAACGATCACGAGCAGAAGATCCTGGAGGAGATCGAACGGCGGCTCTCGGAAGAGGATCCGAGGCTCGTCGAGCAGGTCACCCGCACGGACCTCCACACGCATGCCTGGGGTCGGATGAAGTTGGCGATCGCGGGGTTCGTCGTCGGCTCGCTCATGCTCCTGCTCGTCGGCGTGTCCGTCTGGATCGCCGCCGCGGGGTTCGTCGCGATGACCCTGTCCGCGGTGCTTGCCTACCGATACGCCGGCCGCCTCGGTGACGACACCGTCGCCCCGGGAACGTTCGGGAGGATCGCGTCGCGCGTCGCCGGGCGGCTCCGACCTCCGCCGTCGGCACCCCCGTCGGACGATCGATAGCACGCGCACCGAGGCGTGCACGAACGCGCCGCGAACGTCGCGTCGATCACACCGTCTGACCACTGCGCTTGCCACGACTTCGTGGATGGGTGTACAACGTGCATTCCTTCCCCTGGGTGCGAGTGCGTCGCCGGAGGCGGGTTCCCCGGGAGGGCCCGTGACGTTCGCGCCGGATGGTTCGGGTTCGAAGTTGTCGTGATCGAAGGGGCGCGCGTCCGATGGAGGGTTTCACCGCGCATCAGGCATGTAAGTTCACGGGTTGCTCGCCACGTCAGCTGCGCTACTGGGACGAGATCGGGCTCGTCGAGCCCTCGGTGCAAGGCACCGGCGGACGCCCCGGCGTGCCTCGCCTGTACTCCTTTCGGGATCTGGTGGCGCTGCGGGTCGTGAAGTCACTGCTCGACGGAGGGATGTCGCTCCAACGCGTTCGCCGCTCCTGGGAGTTCCTCACCAAGAGGGCAGGCCTCACGAAACACCTCTCCGAGGTGAAGCTCGTGACGGACGGACAGTCGATCTTCAAGATCTGCCGCCGCGATGGTGAGGTGATCGACGCCCTCCGTGACGGGCAGATGGCGTTCTTCGTCGCCATCGACGACATCGCGACGGGCGTCGAGACCAAGGTCCGTCAGTTCGAGGAAGACCGCGAGCGGTTCGTTCGAGCGCTCCGCGCCGCTGCGGCCACCACGGCGACGGGTCAGGCAGCCGCCCGCTAGGCGGATCGTCCTCAGGTCCAGCGGCCGCGGTAGAGGCCCACGAACCATGCCGTCGGGCCGACGGACCGGCGGATCTCACGGATCGCGGTGTCCGCGGCGCTCCCGGCCTCGTCGGCCTGCTCCGCTGCCGGCTCGTGGGGAGAATACGCGGCCGCCGATGCGAGTCTGGTCAGCCGATCGAGGTGCCCGTTCGACAGATACCCGGTCTCCATCACCTTCGTGTGGTACTCGTTCAGGGTCTCGCCCGGCTCGCGGCCGAGCCCGATCCCGGCGGCGCGCTCCGTGAACACCTCGTACGTCGCCAGGATCAGACGTCGTGGCTCACCGTCGGCGCGCCGCAGGCGGACCCGCCGTCGGAGAGCCCGCACCGGCGGAACGAGCAGGAGCGCGAGCCCGACGACGATCACGCCGAGGAGGAGCGCCATCCTGGCGCTGATCGGAGGGGCATCCTCGGCGATGTCGATCGTGCCGGGATCGCCGGTGGCTCCGCGAGGGCCGTTCCCCGGCCTGAGACCCTCGATCGCTCCCGCCTCTCGCCCCTCGGTGGCGCTTCCTCCCGTTCCTCGGGGGGGAGTCTCCCCCGCGCAGTCCTGCCCGGCACACGGGGCATCGCCGGGGGAGACGTACGTCACCGCGTTCGTCCGGGTCGGCGTGGGTTCGAACGGCATCCAGCCCCACCCCGGGAACCACACCTCCACCCACGCGTGGGCGACGTCGGTCGAGAACGAGTACTCGCCCGGTGCGATCGGACGGCCCGTCGCGTAGCCCACGACGACCCGAGACTGGATGCCGATGGTGCGAAGCATCGCGGCCATCGAGGTCGCGAACTGCTGGCAGAAGCCGGCGCGCGTCTCGGTCAGGAACTGGAGGATCGAGCTCGAACCCGACCGGAGCGTGGTGTCGACCTGGTAGCCGAACTCGCCGGAGCTGTGCAGGCGTTCCTCGATCGCGACCACCTTGTCGAAGACGTTGTCGGCGTCCTCCGTCCAGTCGAGTGCGATCGCCCGGATCCTCTCGTCCAGGTCGTCGGGGACATCCGTGTAGCGACCGCCCTCGAGCGTGTTGAAGAACGGGATGTTCCGGAGCGCCTCGGCCGTCACCTGCGGGCGATACGTGGTCACCTCGTAGATGTCGCCTTCGCTCAATGGTCGATCCACGGACGCGTTCCACAGGTCCCCGTTGTAGCGAACGGTCCGATCGGTGATCCCCTCGATCGAACCGATCGGGGAGGGAGCCGGGAGGTAGCGCTGCCCCAGGTCCCCCATGATCTCGATCCGGGCGGTCGTCTTCTCTCCTCGGCCCGGATCCGGGAGCTCCGCACCGAGAACGAGCGGCACGCCTTCGGACGCCTCTGCCGGTCGCCAGCCCACGCCGTCGAAGTCGGGCACGGTGACGAGCCGGATGTAGCCCGGGTGATCCGTCGTGACGCGGAGCACCTCGACGGGCTCGGTCTGCGTCAGCGCGGACTCGACCGAGACGAACGGGTCGATCGCCACGCGATCGGCTGCCGGTGTCCCGAAGTCGACGAGCCCCTTGGACCCGAACCCCGGCACCAGGATCGGTGAGAGCAGTGCCGCTCCCAGCGCCGTGAAGGCGAGGCGGCGCGCTCCCCGGCCGGCGGTGGCAGCGATCCCGCGCCGCCCGGACGCCCACACCGGTCCCCATCCCTGCACGCGCGCGAGACCGTCGGCGAACACGACGAGGAGCGCCGCGGCGAGGAACGCCACTCCGTAGAGCGGCTTCACGAACTCCTCGAGCACCGTATCGGCGAAGGCGACCAACGCGACGGGCGGCACCAGCCCCAGGAGCGGACTCCCCGCGCGGAACGCCAGGGCATGCGCGGAGAACACCGCGGCCCACAGCGAGACGACCGCCGCCAGGAGGAGCGGATCGATCGGCTCCGCCGGTGCGGGCTGGATCCTCGCCTGCTCGCCCACGAGCGCGGCGGCGTCGAGGCCGGCCCTGAGCGTTTCGGCCGTGGGCAGGCCGTACCACGTGGTCTGGGGGAACACGATCAGCCCGATCGCCAGGACGAGCCCGACGCCGCTCACGACCGTGGCCAGCAGCAGGCTCCTCCGCTCGAACGCGCCGGCCAGCAGCGCCGCGCCGACCGCGGCCGCCACCAGGGAGAGGGTCGGGCTCGCCCCCAGGAACACGCGCCCGAACGCCAGCGCCGTCGTGACCGCGAGCAGGGTCGCGGCAGCGAGCGCGATCAGACGATGCGCGCGAGCGGACGTTCCACCGGCGTGTGCCATCGCTCCTGCAATCTCATCGACGGGGGCAGGACGAGGACGTCCCACCCGGCTCGGACCAGGGACAGCCGGGCCTGACTCGCCCGGCCTTCGAGCTGCGCCTGCCGCTCCGGCGGCAACCGCACCGGATCGGTCGGATAGATCAAGATCGCGAGCTTCTGACCGAAGCCCGCGCCGGCGCGGATCAGCGCGCTCAGCTCGGCAGGAACGGGAGGTGCGGAGACGAACACGAGCGAGGTGTCCGGGGAGGAACCCGAGCGGAGATGGGCCAGGGCCGGCCCGATCGACCGGACCTCCGCATGCGAGATCCCGGTGAGCGCGTCGAGGAACCGGTCCTCCGACAGGGCTGCGGCCGGGAGCTCCGTGGTGCCGAGGCGGAGCACGAAGCCGCGGCGAGCCAGGAGGACGCCGACCGAGGCGGTCGCGGAGACCCCACGCTCGAATGCCGGAGTCTGCGTCCGGCCGAGCGCGGCGGCCCGGGTGTCGAGGAACACGAGCCCGCTCGCCCGACGGGTCGACTCGTCCTGGCGGATCATCAGCTCGCCCGTGCGAGCAACGGAGGGCCAATGGATCCTCCGCAGGTCGTCACCCTCCTGATAGGACCGCATCGTGTAGTACTCCTGGCCGGTCCGGAACAGCTGTCGGGCGCGTGACGCGCCGAACGACGGTCCCGATGCAGGATCTGGGGCGGCGCCGAGATCCTCGATCTCAGGGGCGACGAGCAATTCCTCCCGTTCGTCGAACTCCAAGCGCACCCTGCTGAGCGCGAACGGATCCGACACGTCGATCACGAGGGGTCCGAGGAGGTAGCGCCCTCGCGACTGGGGGACCAGCGTGTACGTCGCCTCTTCCCGTTTCCCGGCACGGATCCCTCCGATCACGAGCCGGGCCGCTCGTCCGAGGGGCGTCGGGAGCCGGTCCTCCAGCAGGAGGAACGAGGTGCCGATCGGGGAACGATTCTCCACGTCGAGCGTCACGGTGACCCTGGAGCCCGGACTGATCCGGACGTCGGACAGCCGCCGCCGGACCGAGATGCGCTGGGCGCCACGCTTCGCCGCGAACGAGGCGATCAGCGGGAGGGCAGCGATGCCGATCGCGATGACCTCCAGGCCGGGGGAGCCGAGGAACCGGGCCGCGAGCCACATCGCGATGCCCGTCACGAAGACGGCCACGCCGCGCCCCGCGAGCATCAGTGGTCCGGGCGCATCAGGGATTCTCCGCGATTGGGACGTCGACCTCGTCGATGATCTCCCGAACGAGCACCTCCGCGGAGCGCCCGCTCATGATCGCGTCCGCCGTGACGATGATGCGATGCGGCAGGGCGACCGGTGCGAGGGCTTTCACGTCGTCCGGGATCACGTAGTCCCGCTCTTCGGCTGCCGCGAGCGCTCGCGCGGCTCGCAGGATCATGATCGAGGCCCGAGGACTGGCGCCGAGGTAGACGTCGGAGTGCCGTCGGGTCGCTTCCACCAGATCGACGATGTACCTGCGGATCGGTGGAGCCGCGTGGATCCTCCGCGCCTCCTCGATCATCTCGCGGACGCCGCTCGCGTCGCTCACGGGACGGATGTCGTCGAGCGGAGCCCCGGCCGCGTGGCTCGCCAGGATCTCGGCAGCGACCTCGGCATCGGGATACCCGATCGCCAGGCGCATCATGAATCGGTCGAGCTGCGCCTCCGGGAGCGGATAGGTCCCCTCGTGCTCGATCGGGTTCTGGGTGGCGATCACGATGAACGGTGTTCCGAGGGTGTGCGTCTCGGTATCCACCGTGACCTGTCGCTCCTCCATGCACTCGAGGAGCGCCGACTGGGTCTTGGGAGATGCCCGGTTGATCTCATCTCCGAGCACGATGTTGGCGAAGATCGCGCCCGGCTTGAACTCGAAGTCCCCGGTCTCCTGGCTGAAGACGTTGACGCCGGTGACATCGGTGGGCAACAGATCCGGTGTGAACTGGATACGCCGGAACGAACAGTCGATCGACCGGGCGATCGACTTGGCGAGCATGGTCTTGCCGACGCCGGGAACGTCCTCGATCAGCAGGTGGCCCTCGGCGACGAGGGCGACGAGGGCGAGCCTGATCTCCTTGTGCTTGCCGCGGACGACGCGTTCGATGTTCTCCTCGATCTCACGGAACCGAGCGGCGAACGCCCGGGGATCCGGGATCTTCTCTCGTACCTCCATCGCATCCGACCCCTGACCTCGGTAGCAGGTGCACAATCTTACGTGCGGGACGGAACCGGGGTTGCGTCGAGGTAACAGACGATCGCCGGTGAGGGCAAGTTCCCGACACGTCGGAGGTCGGCCAGGGCGACGGCGAAGCGGGTTCGGATGCCGTGGGTCTTCGGGGGGCTCGAGGGCGGACCGACCCACGAACGGACGCCCCGCGCGGCCCCTAGTCGCAAGATCAGGCATCGCGCGCGGGCCGGCCCGCCTTCGTCGACAGATTACATGGTTGTGATTCCGGCGTCTGTATCCCTCGTGGTTCTTGCGAGGTCGCTACACTGCGCGCATGGGACGCGCCCTCGTGCTCAACGCGTCGGAGTCGCCGCTCGCGGTGGTGGCAGCGAGACGGGCGGTCGTCATGGTGCTCAAGGAGAAGGCCGACGTCATCCTCAGTAACGGGATGGTGTTCCACTCGGCCCGGTTGACGATCGAGGCGCCGTCCGTGGTCCGGCTCCGTCGGTACGTGCACGTCCCGTACCGGCCCCATGCGCCGCTGACGCGACGGGCGGTGTTCGCGCGTGATCTTGGCACGTGCCAGTACTGCGGCGCGGCGGCGGAGAACCTGGATCACGTGATCCCGCGATCGAGAGGCGGCTTGCACACCTGGGACAACGTCGTCGCCTCGTGTCGCAAGTGCAATGCGCGCAAGGAGGACCGGACCCCGCAGGAGGCCGGCTTCTCCCTGCTGCGACAGCCCTACGCGCCGCGGGACGGGTTCCATCTGACGCTCGGCCGGATCGAGCCCGGCTGGGAGCTCTATCTCGCCTCCTAACGGCCTCGCCAACCCGACGAGCCGCCGCGCACCCTCGTTCCGCGCGTCCTTCTCCTAGATATGTGCCCCGAACCATTGACGGAGTGGAGTGTTAGTGGCATAAACGTGGGGCTCAGTGGAGGAGAGGGGAGGAGGCGTGGCCGAGCTCCTCGGCACGCATAGCTATTCACTCGACCCGAAAGGCAGGGTGTCGCTGCCCGCGAGGTTCCGCGCGGCGTTCGACGAAGGCCTCTGGCTCACGGTGGGCCAAGACCGCTGCCTGTACTGCTTCCCCAGGGCCGAGTGGGAGCGCCGCAGTCGCGAGGTCGGCGCCTTCGCCCTCTCCGACAAGGACGGTCGCGCCTTCTCACGACTCTTCTTCTCCGCGGCCGACGAAGTCAGGCTCGACGCCCAAGGTCGGGTGACGATCCCGCAGCGACTGCGCGACGCGGTCGGGATCAACAAGGAGGTCGTCGTGCTCGGCGTCCGCGAGCGGATCGAGATCTGGGACCGAGCCGAGTTCGAGCGGTACCGGGACGCCCATGCGGACGCCTACGAGAACGGCGACCTCGAGCCCCGAGGAACGCGGCCGGTCGCGGGAGGCCACGCCGGCTTCGACGGGGCACCACGGACGGAGGGATGAGGATGCAGACGAAGCTTTCGACGGAGGTTCGACAGAGTCTCTCGTTGCTCGGGATGACGGCGCTGACGCTGCTCGCGTCGATCGGCCTCGGGGTCCTGGCGGGACAGATCGGGTGACGTGGCGAACGACGAGCGGTCGCACGAGCCCGTCATGGTGGCCGAGGTCCTCGAGTTCCTCATCGGTGGGTCGGGGACCGGGGGAACGGGGACCGGGCGACGGGTCGCCGATATGACCGTGGGCGCCGGGGGACATGCGGCCGCGCTGCTCGACGCAGGCGTCGAGCGTGTGATCGGGTTCGACCGCGATCCGGAGGCATTGCGGATCGCGCGTGAGCGCCTGGCCCCGTACGGGGACCGCTTCACGGCGGTACATCGACGCTTCTCCCAGGTCGGAGAGGCCGAAGCCACGGGGCCGCTGCATGGGGTCCTCTTCGACCTGGGAGTGTCGTCGATGCAGCTGGACGAGCCCACCCGCGGGTTCGGGTACCGGGTGGACGGACCACTCGACATGCGCATGGGCGACGGCGACGTCACTGCCGCGGACCTCGTGAACGACCTTCCGGAGACCGAGCTCGCCGACCTGCTCTTCGAGTACGGGCAGGAGCACCGTTCGCGTCGCGTCGCGGCGGCGATCGGCCGCGCGCGACAGCGGGCACGGATCGAGACCACCGACCAACTGGCCGGTGTGGTCGCGAGCGCTTTGGGACGACGTCCGGGGGGCCCCCACCCTGCGCGTCGGACGTTCCAGGCGCTCCGCATCGCGGTCAACCGGGAGCTCGAGGAGCTCGCCACCTCCCTGCCTCGGGCGGTCGGGCTCCTCGGCCCCGGTGGCCGCGTGGTCGTCCTTTCCTATCACTCCCTGGAGGACGGGATGGTCAAACGCGCGTTCCGCGACGACGAGCGCCTCCGTGTCCTCACCAAGAAGCCGCTGCAGCCATCCGCCGAGGAGCGCGTCCGCAACCCTCGGGCGCGGAGCGCCAAGTTCCGCGCCGCCGAGCGCGTCGAGGAGGCGGCATGAACCTCCCGGCCCGCGAGGCGGAGCGGTGGGCGCCCGCTCCGCAGCAACGACCTCGACGTCGTGCGGTCAGCCCCGCACGGCCGCCCGCGACGCGCCCGCCGATCCCCACCCCTCCCCATCCCCATCGGCGGGCGCGTCGCGGGCATCACACGGCGTTCTGGATCCTCACGGCGGCGGTCGTGTCCTCCCTCGTGGTCGGCCTCGTCTCCGTGAACGCGATGCGCGTGGACGCTGCCTATCGGAGCCGATCCCTCGCCGAGGAGATCCGCACGATGAGCGACGAGCGGCGGACCCTCGTGAACGACGTCGCCCATCTGTCCTCGCCGTCCCGGATCGGTCGCTGGGCGGTTCGCCGGGGACTCGTGCACCCTGCCGCGGGTGACGTCGTGATCCTCCAGGTGCCCGGGTTCTCGCATCCCACCACGCGGACGGTCGAGGCGGGGGAGTGAGGCGTCCGCCCGCCGGTCGCCTCGTCGCGCTCCTCGGCGTGATGGTGCTGGCCCTGGCGGGCGTGGGGACCCGGTTGATGGTCCTGCAGGTCGGTGATCACCGGGCATTCGCGGCGCAGGGCCTGGACCAACGGGTACGTCTGATCGACCTGCCGGCGGAGCGCGGGGCGATCGTGGACCGGACGGGGGTCCCGCTCGCGATCACCCTGGAGGCTCGGGACGTCTACGCGGACCCCCGGTACGTCACCGATCCGATCGGCGAAGCCGCGCGGATCGCGAGGATCCTCGACCTCCAGCCCCGCCAGGTGGAGCGGCTGCTGCGCACGCCGGATTCCACGTTCGTGTACCTCGGGCGCCAAGTCGATGCCGAGGACGCCGAGAAGCTCGAGTCGCTCGGCCTCCCAGGCATCGGGTTCCTCGACGTGCCCAAGCGCTACTACCCGGCGGGCGCGCTCGCGCCGCAGGTGCTCGGCTTCGTCGGGGTCGACGCCACGGGACTCGCGGGCCTCGAGTTCGAGTACCAGGATGTCCTGGCCGGTTCACCCGGAACCCGCACGGTGGAGCTGTCGGCAGACGGGTTGCCGATCGCGAGCGGGATCGAGGTCGTGGAGCCGGCGATCCGCGGACGGACGCTCGTCACGACCCTTGATCGCGAGGTCCAATACCTGGCCCAGGAGGCGCTGCAGCGTGCGGTGGAAGAGAACGGTGCGAAGGGCGGGACGATCGTCGTCATGGACGCGCGGGCCGGCGATGTGTACGCGATGGCCTCTTACCCCTGGTTCGACCCCAACGATTTCGCGACCGCCGAGCGGGACGCGATCCGGAACCGCGCCGTCACCGACATGTTCGAGCCTGGATCGGTCAACAAGGTCGTCACGGCGGCGGCGGCCCTCGAGACCGGCGCGGTGGGCCTCCGCGAGATCTTCCGCGTCCCATCGTGGATGAGGGTCGGCGGGTACACGGTGAACGACTCCCACGCCCATCCCATCCAGGACATGACCCTCGCGGACATCGTCGCCCAGTCCAGCAATATCGGGTCGGCGATGATCGCCGAACGCGTGGGGAGCGCGGATCTCGCTTCCGTGCTCGCCCGGTTCGGCTACGGGACCCCCACGGGGATCGGCTTCCCGGGCGAAACCGGGGGCGTCGTCCCCGATCTCCTCAACTGGACGGACATCACCCGGACGACCGTGTCCTACGGACAAGGCATCTCCATGACGCCGCTGCAGATGGCCGCCGTCTATGCCACGGTCGCCAACGACGGGATGTGGGTGCAGCCCCGCCTCGTCCGCGGTACCTCCGGTTCCGATGGACGGCTCCAGCAGACGCGTCCCGACGAGACACGACGGGTCCTTTCGGAGGAGACGGCGACGATGCTCACCCGCATGCTCGCCTCCGTGGTGTCCTCGGGCACCGGCGGGGCGGCGGACATCCCCGGCTATCAGGTCGCCGGCAAGACCGGGACGGCCCGGAAGCTGGTCGAGGGGAGGTACGTCCGGCGGTACATGGCGTCGTTCGTGGGGTTCTTCCCCGCATCGGATCCCCGGGTGGTGATCGCGGTGTCGATCGACGAGCCTCGAACGATCTACGGGGGCGTGGCGGCTGCCCCGGTCTTCTCCGAGATCGCGCGACACGTGATCCAGCGCCTCGCGATCCCGGCCGCACCGCCCGTGAGCCTGCCGCCGTTCGCGACGGATCCCTGATCGGTCGATCCCCGGTTCGACGGGTCCGCTTGCCGGGCTCGGGCGCGTGCCGCCGGTACGCTGGACCGCGGTGAATCCTCTTCCCCAGGTGCCGCTGTCCGCGGTGGCCGACGCCGTGCGCCGTGCCGAGATCCGAGGTGACGCAGGCGTCCGGATCCGCGAGGTCGCCTTCGATTCCCGCGAGGTCCCCACCGGCGCCCTCTTCTTCTGCGTCCCAGGAGCGAATATCGACGGACACGGCTACGCCCGCGACGCGATCCGCGCGGGAGCGGTCGCGCTCGTCGTAGAGCGATGGCTCGACCTCGACGTGCCGCAGGTCCGCGTTCGGTCCGTGCGTGAGGCGATGGGCCCGATGTCCAGCGTGGTGTTCGATGAGCCGTCCGGATCCCTCACGGTGATCGGCGTCACCGGGACGAACGGCAAGACGACGGTGGTTCATCTCCTGGACGCGGTCCTGCAAGCCGCGGGCCATCGCACCGGAGCGATCGGGACCGTCGGCGCGCATGTGGGCGCCGAGCCGGTCACGCTCGCCCGGACGACGCCGGAAGCGCCCGACCTCGTCCGGTTGCTTGCGAGGATGCGCGACACCGGCATCACCGCGGTGGCGATGGAGGTCTCCTCGCATGCGCTCGACCTCGGCAGGGTCGGCGGTGTCCGCTTCGACGCGGCCGTGTTCACGAATCTGTCCCAGGATCACCTTGACCATCACGGGACGATGGAGCGGTACTTCGAGGCGAAGGCATCGCTGTTCACCGAGGAGCGCACCGACCACGCCGTCGTGAACCTCGACGATCGATGGGGGCGGCGGCTCCTGGACGTGAGGGTGCCGCTCACGACCTTCGGGCTGGATCCGGCGGCCGACGTCCGCGGCGAGGACATCCGCACGACCCCGGAGGGACTGTCCTTCCGCGTGAACGGGTCCGAGGTGCGCAGTCCGCTGCGCGGCGCCTTCAACGTTTCGAACACCCTCGCGACGTTCGCCGCGGCGCGGGTGATCGGCCTCGACGACGGCTCCATCCTCCATGGGCTCGCGGGCGCGGAACAGGTGCCCGGTCGGATGGAGCCGATCGAAGCGGGGCAGGATTTCCTGGTGGTGGTGGATTACGCGCACACGCCGGATAGCATCCGAACAGTGCTTGCCGCGGCACGCCCGTTGGCGACGGGCCGGGTGATCGTCGTCTTCGGTTGCGGTGGTGACCGTGACCGCGCGAAGCGGTCCCCGATGGGGGCGGCGGCAACGGAGGGAGCTGATCTCACGGTCATCACCACGGACAATCCACGCTCCGAGGACCCCTCGCAGATCATCGCCGAGGTCGAGCGGGGCGCAGCCGCGGGGGGTGGACCCTTCGTGGTGGAGCCGGATCGTCGTGCCGCGATCCGGCGGGCGCTCCGGGAGGCCCGTTCCGGCGAGGTCGTGATCGTAGCCGGGAGGGGCCACGAGTCCGTGCAAGAGGTGGGGGATCGGTTCCTCCCGTTCGACGACCGCGTCGTGGTCCGCGAAGAGCTCGACCTGATCGGCGGAGCGGCATGAAGCCGAGGGCGCTGTCCGACGTCGCCCGCGCCGTCGAGGGAACGCGGGAGGGCGAGGACGTCGAGGTGCGGTCGGTGTCCACGGATTCCCGCACGGTGGGAGCCGGTGGACTGTTCGTGGCCCTGCCGGGCGAGCGGGCAGACGGACACCGATTCGTCGAAGCCGCGATCGCGGCAGGCGCTGCGGCCGCGATGGTCGCCGAGGATCCGAGCGGTTCCCCTGAGATCGGTTCCTTCCCGCGCGTCCGCGTGAGCTCCACCCCGGAGGCCCTGTTGCGACTGGCGGCGGACGAACGGGAGGGGATGGGCGCCACGGTCATCGGGATCACCGGAGCGAACGGGAAGACGTCCACCAAGGACCTGGCGGATGCGGTCGCGACGACCCGGTTCCGCGTCCACGCGAGCCCGGGCTCGTTCAACAACGAGATCGGGCTCCCGCTCACCCTCCTGGGAGCGCCGCCGGACACGCAGGTCCTGGTGGCGGAGATGGGTGCGCGTCGCCTCGGCGACGTGAAGCTCCTGTCGGGCATCGCTCGCCCCGACGTCGTGGTCGTCACCAACGTCGGCGTGGCACACATGGAGGTCTTCGGATCGTGGGCGACGATCGTCGAAGCGTCCGCGGAGCCGGTCGACGCGCTCGGCGCCGACGGCGTCGCGATCTTGAATGCGGACGACCCGGTCGCGATCGGATACGCAGACCGGTGCCCCGGGCGCGTCGTGACGTTCGGGACGCGATCCGCCGCCGACGTCCGAGGGGACGACGTCGCGCTCGACCCCGAGGGTCGGGCGTCGTTCCGGATGACGGCGGGCCGCGCGGAGGTGCGGGTGCGACTGGCGGTGCCGGGAGAGCACATGGTGTCGAACGCGCTCGCCGCGGCCGCGGTGGGCCGCGAGCTCGGGATCTCGCTCGACGACGCCGCCCACGCTCTTGGCGAGGCCGGCGTCTCCCCGTGGCGCATGGAGACGTTCACGACCGCCGCGGGCGTGCGGGTGCTCAACGATGCGTACAACGCGAACCCCGAGTCCACCGCCGCCGCCCTACGGACCGCGCGATGGATCGCCGGCGAGCATCGACTGATCGCGGTCCTCGGAGAGATGGCCGAGCTCGGTCCGATCTCGGCAGAGGAGCACGATCGGGTCGGAGAGCTCGCCGCGCGCATCCGGGTGGACCGCTTGATCACCGTCGGCGACCCCGCTCGGGCGGTGGCGCGCGCCGCCCTCCGCGAGGGGATGGAGCCGGGGGACGTCGCGAGCTACGACACGGCCGCCGAGGCGATCGAGGACGTGCGCGTCTCCGCCGGTACCGGCGACCTCGTCCTCTGCAAGGGGTCCCGCGTGACAGCGCTGGAAACGATCGCCGAGGCTCTCCGTTGATCTCGATCCTCGTCGCGGGCGCGGTGGCCTTGGCGGTGACGCTGCTCGGGACGCCCGTCGCGATCCGCGTCTTCCGCGCCTGGGGATGGGGTCAGCGGATCCGCGAGGACGGCCCCCACACCCATCTCGAGAAGGTCGGCACGCCCACGATGGGCGGGATCGTGATGCTCGTGGCGCTGATCGTCGCCTACCTCGCGACGCGTCCGACGATCGCCGCCGGGATCACGTTCAGCCCCGCGGGGCTTTCGCTCATCCTCGCCGCCGTGGGATTCGGCTTGGTGGGGTTCATCGACGACTACCTGAAGGTCAGGAGGCAACGCTCCCTCGGCTTGTCGAAGGCGCAGAAGTTCATCGGCACGGCCCTCGTGTCGATGCTGTTCGCGCTCGTCGTCGTCGCGTTCTCCGGCGACACCGGGACGTCGACGAGTCTGTCCTTCGTCCGACCGACGGCGTTGGATCTCGGCGTCTTCTTCTTCGTGTGGGTGTTCGTGGTGCTGACGTCCTCCTCGAATGCCGTGAACCTCACCGATGGACTCGACGGGCTCGCGGCCGGGTCCTCGATCCTCGTGCTCGCGGGATACGTGTTCATCGCGTTCTGGCAGTTCCGGCACACATGCAGCCTGGAGCTTCCGGCCGCGGCATTGAAGGCCTGCTACGAGGGCGTCGACGTCCTCGCGATGCAGGACACCGCGATCATCGCGGCGGCGATGATGGGCGCCGCGATGGGGTTCCTGTGGTGGAACGCCGCGCCCGCGCGCATCTTCATGGGTGACACCGGCGCTCTGGCGCTCGGAGGTCTGTTCGGTGCGATCGCGATCACGACGAACACCCAGATGCTGTTGATCATCCTCGGCGGCCTGTACGTGATCGAGACGATGTCCGTGATCATCCAAGTGATCTCGTTCCGTGGGTTCGGGAGGCGGGTGTTCCGGATGTCACCGATCCATCACCACTTCGAGCTCTCCGGCTGGCCTGAGTTCACCGTCATCGTCCGCTTCTGGATCATCGCCGGCCTCTGCGTCGCCGTCGGTCTCGGCGTCTTCTACGCCGACTTCATCGCCCGAGGGGGTCTCGATTGACCGAACGGCTCACGGGGGAGCGGGTCGTGGTCGTCGGCGCCGGCGTCGCAGGCGCTAGCGCGGCTCGGGTCCTGGCGTCGGAGGGAGCCTCGGTGCTCGTGACCGAGGCGCGACCCGTGACCGACGTGCCGGCGGTGGCCGAGCTCGAGGCGCACGGGGTCGAGGTCCGAGCCGGCGGCCACGATCCCCACCACTTCGATGACGCGACGCTCGTGCTCGTGGGGCCCGGCGTTCCTCCCGATGCGGAGGTCGTGCGCTGGGCCCGCGACCGTGGCCTCCCCGTGTGGGGGGAGATGGAGCTGGGAGCCCGGCTCGCTCGCCGCCCGTACCTCGCCGTCACGGGGACGAACGGCAAGACGACGGTCACCTCGATGATCGAGTCCTGTCTGCGTGCGGGCGGCCTCGACGCACTCGCGTGCGGGAACATCGGGCTGCCGTTCCCGGAAGCGGCGTTGCAGGACCGCGACGTGCTGGTGGTCGAGGTATCGAGCTTCCAGCTGGCGCTCCAGGAGTCGTTCCATCCGTCGATCTCCGTCCTGTTGAACCTCGCCCCGGACCACCTCGACTGGCACGGTTCCCTCGAGGCGTACGTCGACGCGAAGCGCCGCATCTACGCGCGGCAGTCGAGCACGGACGTGCACATCGGCAACCGCGACGATCCCGTCTCCGCCCGGATCTCCGCGGCGGCGCCGTGCGAGATCCGCTGGTTCCGAAGCGGACCGCCGGCGGACGGGGAAGTCGGGTTCGACGGAGACGAGCTGATCGCCCGCCTCGACGGCGCCCAACGCCTGGGGCGCATCGAGGATGGCACAGCCGGCGCCCACGAGGACGCCGCGGCCGCCGCGGCCGCCGCGCTCGCCTACGGCGTGGGGCCGGCGCTGGTGGCCGAGGCGCTCGCCTCCTTCCGTCCGGCCCCTCATCGGGGGGAGGTGGTCGCCTCCGTCGACGGCGTTCGCTTCATCGACAACTCGAAGGCCACGAACGTCCACGCCGCCGCGGCTGCGATCGATGCAGCGGGGAGCGTCGTCCTCATCGCCGGCGGGCGGGCGAAGGGCGCGGACCTCTCGCCGCTCCGCGAACACGCAGGCGGCGTCCGCGCCGTGATCGCGATCGGCGAGGCCGCCGCCGACATCGTCGGGGTCTTCGATGGCACCGCACCAACCTCCACCGCGAACTCGATCGAGGATGCCGTGCGCGACGCGTTCGCGGCCGCGCGCCCCGGCGACGCGGTCCTGTTGGCGCCGGCGTGCGCGAGCTGGGATCAGTTCCGGAGCTACGCCGAGCGAGGGGACCGGTTCGCGACCGCGGCGAGGTCCCTCCACGCGGAGGCGGGTGCCCGTGGCTGACCGCACGATGTCCCGGCGACGCTCGAGGCCCGCGCCCTCCGACGGGCCCCATCTCCGGCTCGTGCGTCCAGGACGAGTTGCTCTCTCCGGCGGCGGCGGCGGCATCCGTCGCCCGGCGGAACCTCACGCTCCTGCTCGTGCCGACGGGGCTCCTGACGGTCGTGGGGCTCGTGATGATCCTCTCCGCGGGATCGATCTCGGCCGTGGAGGGATACGGGACGAGCTTCTGGTACTTCAACCGCCAGACGCTCTACGCCGTCGCCGGACTGGCCGGTCTGGTGGTGACGGCGCGTGTCCCGATCGCGTTCTGGCGCCGAGCCGCGATCCCGATGCTCCTCGGCGTGATGCCGTTGATGCTCCTGGCGCTCCACCCGTCGGTCGGTTCCTCCCTCTACGGCGCGTCGCGGTGGATCGATCTCGGTCCGATCACGCTCCAGCCGGCGGAGTTCGCCAAGCTCCTGACGGTCTGCTCGGCCGCCGCGATCCTGTCCCGGCCGTGGAAGGACCTCACCCGCCCACGGGATGCCCTGCTCCCGCTCGGTCCGCTGGTGCTCGCGGTCGCGGGCATGGTGATCCTCCAGCGTGACCTCGGGACGACGCTCATCATCTGCGGGAGCGTCTTCCTCCTGCTGTTCGTCGCAGGGATCCGACTCCGGTACCTCGTGTGGACCGCGATGGCCGGACTCGGCGCGGTCGCGTACTTCATCTTCGGCACCGACTACCGGCGCACCCGGTTCCTCGAGGCCTGGCTCAACTGGGAGCTCGATCCGAGCGGAGCGGGCTGGCAGCTGCGGCAGGGACTGATCGCGCTGGGATCCGGCGGATGGTTCGGTGTGGGCCTCGGCAACAGCCGCCAGAAGTGGGACTACCTCCCCAACGCGCACAGCGACTTCGTGTTCGCCGTCCTCGGGGAGGAACTCGGCCTGATCGGGGCGATCGCCGTGCTCTCCCTGTTCGGCCTCCTGGTGTTCGCCGGGATCCGCATCGCGATGGGTGCGCAGAACCCGTTCGGGCGGCTCCTCGCCGCAGGCATCACCGGATGGATCGGGCTCCAGACCCTCGTGAACCTCGGGGCCGTGACCGGGTTGCTGCCGATCACCGGCGTGCCGCTCCCGTTCCTTTCCTTCGGAGGGACCGCGCTGGTGGTGACGCTCGCCGGAGTGGGCGTGATGGCGAGCGTCGCGCTCGACGACGTGCGCTCGACCGGGAGGAGGCGTACGCGGTCCCGCTCCACGGACGGACGGGGCAGACCGTGAGGGTGGTGATCGCGGGAGGCGGGACGGCCGGGCACATCTCACCGTCGATCGCGGTCGCGCACCGGCTCCGGGCAGGCGGCGCGTCGGTGGAGTTCATCGGCTCACCCGTCGGTCAGGAGGCGTCGCTCATCCCGGCCGCCGGTTTCCGATTCCACGGTCTGCGTGCCGCACCGTTCCGCCGCGAGATCTCGATCCGCTCCGCGACGGCTCCCTTCGTCGCCCTCGGATCCGTGATGGCGGCGCGACCCGTGGTACGTGGCGCATCCGTCGTCCTCGGCATGGGCGGGTACGCGAGCATCGCCCCCGTGCTGGCCGCGCGGTCGTTGCGGGTGCCCACGGTCGTGCACGAGCAGAACGCCGTCCCGGGGCTCGCGAACCGGCTGCTGGCCAGGGTCGCGACGGCGATGGCCCTCACGTTCGACAGCTCGCGCGCGCGACTCCCCGGCTCCGTCCGCGCCGAGCTGACCGGCCTCCCTCTTCGGCCCGAGATCGCGGCGGTCCGCTCGGATCGGGCGACCCTGGTCGAGGAGGCTCGCCGATCGCTCGACCTCCGGCCGGGACGCACGACCGTGCTCGTCACTGGGGGGAGTCAGGGAGCCCTGCACCTCGACCGGACCGTCGCGGCCACCATCCCGTTGCTCGCGGGACGGGTCGACCTCCAGCTGCTCGTCCTCGCGGGCGCCACGAAGGAAACGGACGTCGCCGAGGCCGCGCGGCTCGAGATGGATCTCCTCGTCCGAGTCCTGCCGTACCTCGATCGGATGGAGCTGGCTCTCGCCGCCGCCGACATCGCGGTGGCGCGTGCGGGTGCGAACACGGTGCACGAGCTGGCAGCCTGCGCGATCCCCTCGATCCTCGTGCCGTACCCGCACGCGACCGAGGACCATCAGCTGGCCAACGCGAGGGAGCTCGAGATCGCGGGTGCGGCGGAGATCTTCCTCGATCGGGATCTGAACCCACGCGGTCTCGCGGACCGGATCTCGGCACTGGTCGACGATGCGGGTCGCCGCGCCGCGATGTCGACCGCCGCGGGTGGGTGGGCCACGCCGGACGCCGACGAGCGGGTGGCCGCGCTCGTCCGGTCGGTCGCACGACCATGAGCGCGCGGTACGTCCCTCGGCCCGGCTCGATCCCGACGCTCGGCGTTCCCACCCTCGAAGGAGTGCGGTCGGTGCACATGATCGGCATCGGCGGGGCGGGCATGCGGAACCTCGCCAGGTTGCTCCTCGCCCGCGGGATCGAGGTGACCGGGTCCGACCTGAAGGACTCCGACGGGCTGCGGGAGCTCTCGGCCCTTGGCGCCCGCGTCCGCGCGGGCCACGACGCCGCGGGGCTCGGACGTCCCGACGCCGTCGTGATCTCCAGCGCGATCGCCGAGAACAACCCGGAGCTCATCGCGGCTCGCGCAGCCGGTCTCCCGGTGTGGGCCCGTCAGCAGGCGATCGCCGCCGTCGCCGAAGCGCATCGATCGATCGCGGTCGCGGGCACGACGGGCAAGACGACGACGACGTCGATGATCGCCACCGTCCTCGACCGCGAAGGTCTGGAGCCCACCTACCTGATCGGGGGCGACCTGAACGAGAGCGGGAGCGGCGCGAGGGCCGGCACGGGAGACCTGTTCCTCTTCGAGGCCGACGAGAGCGACGGCTCCTTCCTCCTGATCGACCCCACGATCGGCGTCGTCACGAACATCGAGCTCGACCACGTGGACTTCTATCCAGGCGGTGCGGAGGAGCTGCGCATGGCCTTCGCCGAGTTCTGCGCTCGCTCGGGGCAGGTCGTCATCTGTGGGGACGACGCGGGTGCCCGCGACGCCGTCTCCCTCGCCGGCGTCGCCGCGATCCGCTACGGCACCGGGGCGGATGCCGACGTGCGACTCACGGTGGAGACCCCTGGCCCAGGGGGAGCGAGCGGTTCCCTCCTCGTGGCAGGTGTCGAGGTGCCGCTCTCCCTGCGGATCGACGGGGCCCACAACCTCCTGGACGCCGCGGCCGCTGTCACGGTCTCGGGGCTCGTGGGGGTTCCCCCTTCCGACGCCGCTCGCGCGCTCGCATCCTTCGCCGGCGTGCATCGCCGGTTCGAGGAGCGAGGGACGATCCGGGGGGCCCGGTTCTTCGACGACTACGCGCACGTCCCTACGGAGCTTTCGGTGACCCTCGCGGTGGCGCGCGCCCGGCGGCCGGGCCGGCTCGTGGCCGTGTTCCAGCCGCACCGCTACTCACGGACGCAGGCGCTCTGGCGCGAGCTGGGCGCGGCGCTCACGGAGGCGGACCTCGTGATCGTCACCGACGTCTACGGGGCGAATCAGGATCCGATCCCCGGGGTGACGGGAGCGCTCGTGGTCGACGGCGTGCGCGCCGCGTCCCCCGACCGGGAGGTGGTGTACGCCCCGCACCGAGAGGATGCGATCGCGCTGCTCGCCCGAGAGGTCCGCGAGGGTGATCTCGTGATGACCCTCGGCTGTGGTGACATCTGGATGGTGGCGGACGCCGCGCTCGCGAGGATCCGCGAGGCCGATGACCGTGGCTGACCTCGCGGAGGCCGAGCGGATCCTCCGCGCACGACTGGGCCCGGGCGTGCGGGTGGGCTTCCCGATCGCCCCACTGACCACGTTCCGGATCGGCGGACCCGCGGCCCTCTTCGTCGAGGCACAGGACGACGAGGCGCTCGCGGCGGTGCGCGAGGCGGTCGACGCCACGGACCTCCAGGTCGCCGTGATCGGGAAGGGCTCCAACATGCTGGTCTCCGACGACGGGTTCCCGGGCATCGTGGTGCGCCTTGGTCGCGGCTTCCGATGGGCGGGCCGCGACGGGGACCTGTTGAGCGCCGGGGGAGCGATGCCGCTGCCGGCGATGGCCGGCGTCGCGATGCGGCACCGGCTCTCGGGTCTCGAATTCGGCGTCGCGATCCCCGCGAGCTTGGGCGGGGCGGTGAAGATGAACGCGGGGGCGCACGCGCGCTCGATGTCGGACGTGATCGACCGGGTGGAGGTCTTCCCCCTCACCGGCACGGATCCTCGACGATCCCTCGCGGCCTCCGAGGCGGGCTTCGCGTACCGCCGATCCCAGCTCCCCGACCCCTCGATCGTGGTGGGTGCCACCGTCCGGCTCCAGCCCGCAGCGGACCACGAGATCCGAGCGCATATGGAAGAGGCCAGGCGATGGCGCAGACGGACGCAGCCGCTCGCCGAGCCGAACTGCGGGTCCGTCTTCAAGAACCCGGACGGCGACCACGCGGCGCGGCTGATCGAGTCAGCGGGAGCGAAGGGACTTCGGGTCGGCGGGGCGCGTGTCTCCGAGAAGCACGCGAACTTCATCGTCGCGGACCCCGGTGCGACGGCGTCGGACGTGTGGGATCTGGTCCAGCAGGTGCGCTCGCGGGTGGAGCAGCATGCGGGGATCCGGTTGGAGACAGAGGTGGAACTGATGGGGGTGGTCGGCGATGCGGACGATTGATCCGCACGGACCCGCGGCCCGCCGGTCCGCCGTCGCGGGACTCGCTCTCGTCCTCGCTGCCACCGTCGCGGTCGCCGCCACCTACACGCCGCTGTTCGCAGCGGGAGACATCCGGCTCGACGCCCCCGCCGGCATGTCGCGGGCCGACGTCCTCGCCGTCGCCCGCGTGACGGACCGCTCGAACGTGTTCCACCTGGACGCCGGCGCGGTCGAGCGGCGTCTCGAGCGAGACCCGAGGATCCTGCGCGCGACGGTGACCACGTCGTTGCCGAACCGCATCGCGATCGACGTCGTCCCTCGCACCGCGGTTGGTCTCCTCGGTGCGGACGGGAACCTGGTGGGCGCCGACGGCGTGGTGATCGGCCCCACCGGGTCGACGCCCGACCTCCCGGAGCTCATGACCCCCGACGGGAAGCCCGTCGAGGCGACGGACCTCGTCGCGGCGGCGGCGACGGCCGGCGCGCTCGGCCCCGCATTGCGCGAACAGGTGGAGGCCGTGATCGTCGCGGCGGACGGCACCGTTCGGGTCCGGCTCGCCGCCGGTTTCGCCGCCACGTTCGGCGACGCGACGGAGCTCACCGCGAAGGCGGTCTCGCTGGCGGCACTGCTGGACTGGATGCGGGAGGAGGGTGTCACGATCCTGTCGGCGGACGTGACGGTCCCCGGGAGCCCCACCGCGCAGCTCGAACGTGGCTCGCAGGCGGTCCCGGTTCCCTGATCGGACTTGTCACGAGAAAGCGCAGGCGAGGCCCCGTGCCGACACTCCATACTTCTTGACGGACCTGCGATTTCCAAGTAGGGTCGCTACCTCCACATGAGCTAGATATGGTAATAACGTTCAAGTGGAGCCTTAGGGTTCGTACTGAGCACAGCACCACTGCAGACGCAACAGGCTGTGAGCCACATACGAGGACGAGCATCCCGAGTACGCGGGCCGGGGCCCGGGGGGGATTCGGATGATGGACGCTCCGCAGAACTACCTCGCCGTGATCAAGGTCGTCGGGATCGGCGGGGGCGGTGTGAACGCCGTGAACCGGATGATCGAGGCAGGCCTCCGGGGTGTGGAGTTCACTGCCGTCAACACGGATGCCCAGACCTTGCTGATGTCGGATGCCGAGGTGAAGCTCGACATCGGCCGGGAAACCACGCGGGGCCTCGGTGCGGGGTCCGACCCCGATGTCGGACGGCGCGCCGCTGAGGAGCACGCCGACGAGATCGAGGAGATCATCAAGGGCGCTGACATGGTCTTCATCACCGCCGGCGAGGGCGGCGGAACCGGGACCGGTGGGGCGCCGATCGTCGCGGAGGTCGCGCGGAACCTGGGCGCCCTCACGATCGGTGTCGTGACCCGGCCCTTCGGGTTCGAGGGTCGCAAGCGCGCGACGCAGGCCGACCTCGGGATCACGGAGCTGAAGAAGGCGGTCGACACCCTCATCGTCGTGCCCAACGACCGGCTGCTCCAGGTCGCCGACGCCAACATGCCGATGATCGACGCGTTCCGGATGGCGGACCAGGTCCTGTATCAGGGTGTCGACGGCATCACGTCGCTGATCACGACGCCCGGGCTCATCAACCTCGACTTCGCCGACGTCAAGTCGATCATGGCTGGAGCCGGATCGGCGTTGATGGGGATCGGCCTCGGATCGGGCCAGGACCGGGCCACGGAAGCGGCGAAGGCGGCGATCAGCTCGCCGCTCCTCGAGTCCTCGATCGACGGGGCGAAAGGCGTGCTCCTTTCGATCGCCGGTCCGACCGATCTGACGCTGCACGAGGTGAACGCCGCGGCCGACGCGATCACGCGGGTTGCACACCCGGACGCCAACATCATCTTCGGAGCGGTCGTCGATGACGCTCTCGGCGAGGAGGTTCGCGTCACCGTCGTGGCTGCGGGCTTCGACAAGGTGACGGCCGTTTCCGACAGTCGCTTCGAGAGCCGCCTCTCGCGGCTGCTCGAGGAGCCCGGTGAGCAGACCGAGGAGGAGGAACCGCTCCCGTCGATCCTGGCCGAGGACGACGAGGACCGGGTCTTCACCAACGGCGAACAGTCCCCACCGGTCAGTTTCGACGCGCAGGAGGATCTGGACATCCCGGACTTCCTCAAGAGCTGAACGTCTACCCCGCGCGGCCCCTCGTCCGGGGCGGGGAGGTCCGAGTGAAGGAGGCGCCCTTCCCCCGCCTCCTCTCGGAGGATCTCTCCGCCCGTTCGCGTTCCGGGACCGGACGCTCGGAGGCCTCGATGCTCGAACGTGACGTGGTTCGCCGCAACGTCGACGAGGTGCGATCGCGGATCGCGGAGGCCGCGCAACGCTCCGGACGGGATGCCGCGGACGTGACGCTCGTCGCCGCGACGAAGACCGTCGAGGTCGAGCGGATCCGTTGGGCCGTCGACGCGGGCGTGCGTGCGATAGGGGAGAACTACGTGCCGGACCTCCGCCGGAAACGAGCGGAGATCGCGGGCGTCGCCTGGCACTTCATCGGGACCCTCCAATCGGGCACCGCATCGCAGGTCGCCGATCACGCCGACGTCGTGGAGACGGTCGCGGGGGAGCGCGCCGCGAGACGTCTCGCCGGTCGCGCCGCACGCTCCGGCCGGACACTCGACGCGTTGATCGAGGTGGACCTCACGGAGGGCCGGGCGGGCGTTCGGCCCGACGACCTGCCCACCTTCGCGGATCTCGTCGCGTCGCTCGACGGCGTGCGCTTGATCGGCCTCATGACCGTCCCCCCGATCCCGCGCACCCCCGAAGACTCCCGCCCCTTCTTCGCGCTGCTCCGCGAGCTGCGTGAGGCGACCCAGGAACGCCATCCGGATGTGCTGGAATCCTCGATGGGGATGTCGTTGGATTACGGGGTCGCGGTGGAAGAAGGCGCTACGATTGTCCGCATCGGGACCGCGCTGTTCGGGTCCCGAGCGACCAGGCCCCGATGAACGAACCGGGGAACGGGCCAGGTGACGAGGAGGAACCGACATGACGGGCGTGTGGAAGAAGACGCTGAACTATCTCGGTCTGGTCGAGGACGACGAGGAGTTCGTCGAGGAGCTGCCGGACGTGGAGCCTTCGCCGGTGCGTCGCATGCGCCCGCATCCCGTCCGGGAGGTGTCCTCCGAAGCGGAGGGAGTGGTACGCACGATCGCGGCACCGCGTCCTGCCGGCGGATCGTCCATGATCCACAAGTCGGAGCCCAAGCGGTTCAACGAGGCTCGTGAGGTCGCCGACCGATTCAAGGAAGGCACCGCCGTCATCATGAACCTGCAGAGCACCGAGGATTCGACCGCGAGGAGGCTCGTGGACTTCGCGTCGGGCCTCGTCTACGGCCTCGACGGCAAGATCGAGCTCGTGGCGAACCGCGTGTACCTGCTCACGCCGGCCGATGTCGAGGTCTCGGCGGAGGAGCGTGAGCGCATCGCGGGCGGAGGCTTCTACAACCAGTTCTGAACTTCACGCGGATCCGTGACCCGCAGCGTCGCTGCTAGCATCGCGCCTCGATGACGAGCGGTGCTGCCTCGTGACGGAGATCATCTGCCTCGCCCTGCTCGTCGCCATGGTCGTCCTGTTCATCCGGGTGATCGTTGACTGGGTGGTGCTGGCAGGTTGGCGCCCACCGCATTCGGGGCCGGTCCGAGCCGCACTCGACGTCACCGTCGACGTGACGGAGCCGCCTCTCCGGCTGCTCCGACGGATCGTGCCACCGACCGGTGGGTTCGATCTCTCCGTCCTGGTTGCGTTCGTGGCCCTCACCGTGTTGCGTACAGTGGTCTGCTGACGACGAGAGGGTGAGATGAGGAAGAAAGACGCGGTGACCGAGAGCGGATCTGAGTGGGGCCCGCCGGCCGGAGGGCGCGTGAGCCCGCTCGATGTCCAGCAGAAGGAATTCCGCGTCACCCGGGTCGGCGTCGGCTATCGGATGCGCGAGGTCGACGAGTTCCTCGACCGCGTGACCGACACCCTGTCGGCGCTGATCGCGGAGAACGACCAGCTGCGAACGTCGAGCGGGGGCGCCCCGGCAACGGCCGCCCCGGATGCCCGAAGAGGAGACACGGCGGAACCCGCGGACCGGAGGGCCGTCGACGCGTTCCTCCAGCAGGAGAAGGGGTTCCTCCAGGACCTCGGCGGGCTCGTGCAAGCGCACGCGGAGGAGCTGCGGGCCATGATCCGGGCGGCTCGCGACGCGTCGCCGCCGGTGGCGATGGCCCGGGAGGAGCCGGAACCGGAGCCGGAGCCGGTGGTCGAACCGGAGCCCGTCGCCGAGCCAGTGGCGGAAGCCGACCCGATGACCGAGGGTGAGGAACCAACTCTCACGGCCGAACGGGTCGACGAGGCACCCCCGTCCGAGCCGATCTCCTCCGACGAGGAGGAGGCCCATGAGCCCGGTGCGATCACCGGCGTGGTCGCCGAGGAGCCGATCAGGCTCGAGGATCCCGAGCCGGCGCGATCACGTCGATCGGAGGAGAAGGAAGGGGATTCGCTCCGGGAGCTGTTCTGGGGCGAGGAATGACCCCCGGCACGAGACCCCCGGTCACGTCGCTCGCCTGAGCGTCACCACGACCGAGACGCCGTCGAGCTCCGACACCTGACGGAAGCCGTCGATCCCCTCGGTGCGCAGCGAAGACGCGAGCGTCTCCTCGGCGATCTCCTCGCGATGTGCCGCCAGTGCCTCGGCGGGCTCGTCCGATGTCTCCACGGCCAGGTCGATGCGATCCGTCACGTCGAGACCGGCCTCCTTCCGCGCGTCCTGGATCATGCGCACCAGCTCGCGCGCGACCCCCTCACGCTTGAGCTCGGGCGTCACGTCGAGCTCGAGGGCGACCGTCACGCCTCCCTCGGTCGCGACGCCGTATCCGGCGCGCACGTCCTGGCTCAGGGCGACGTCGCCGGGATCGATCACGATCGACGGCCCGTCGTCGACGGACACCTCCACCTGCTCGCCGGCCGCCAGTCGCGCCGCGAGTGAGCCGTCGTCCTCGGCCAAGGCGGATGCCGCCGCACGCACCCGGGCTCCGAGGCGCGGGCCGAGCACCTGGAAGTCGGGCTTCGCGCGCCATCGACCGAACACGTCGGCCGTGCCCGCGAGGTCGACCCGTTTCACGTTCAACTCGTCCGCCACGATGTCGAGGAGGGCTCCGAACGATCCCGGATCGGCAGAGAGATGCACGGAAGCGGACACGAGCGGCTGCCGCGTGCGCGTCCTGGTCTCCGTCCGGATCCGCCGTCCGAGTTCGACGACCTGGCGGGCCAGGGCCATCGCCTCGTCCAGACCGGGATCCATTGCCGCCTCGTGGGGTCGGGGGTACTCGGCGAGGTGGACCGAGTCCGGTCGTCCGGCCCGCTCGGCCGCGAGGTTGGACCAGATCTCTTCGGCGACGAACGGGGTGAACGGTGCCAGAAGCGTCGCCGTGGTGACGAGGCATTCGTGCAGGGTGTGGAACGCTGCCACGCTGTCCACGCCACCGTGGCCGCCGGGGTTCCAGAACCGGCGGCGCGACCGCCGGACGTACCAGTTCGAGAGCTCGTCGACGAAGCCCTGGATCCGCCGTCCCGCTCCCGTGACGTCGTATGCGTCCATCCCCTCCCGGACGTCGCGGACGGTCCCCGCCAGGCGCGACAGGATCCAGCGGTCGAGGACGGGTCGGGAGGCGAGGGGCGGGGCGGGAGCGGCGTCCGGGTCCGCGCCGTCGGCGTTCGCGTAGAGCACGAAGAAGGAATAGACGTGCCAGAGCGTCAGGAGGAACCGGCGGACCGCTTCCTCCAACACGGTGTCGCCGAGGCGGCGGGAGGACCATGGAGACCCGCTGGTCAGCAGGACCCACCGGAGCGCATCGGCCCCGTGTCGCTGCATGACCTCCAAGGGATCCACCACGTTGCCGAGGGACTTCGACATCTTGCGGCCCTGCTCGTCGACGATGAAGCCGAAGCAGACGACGGCGCGGTATGCCGGTGAGTCGAAGTGCAGGACGCCCTCGGCCATCAGCGTGTAGAACCAGCCGCGCGTCTGGTCGATGGCCTCCGAGATGAAATCGGCGGGGAACCGACGCTCGAACGTGTCCTCACCGCGCCCGAGCTCCGGGTGGTAGCCGGATTGGGCGAAGGGCATCGCGCCCGAGTCGTACCAGGCGTCGATCACCTCCGGGACCCGCCTCGCCTCCTCCCCGCAGTCCGGGCACGTGACCACGATGTCGTCGATCTGGGGGCGATGAGGGTCGAGATCGGTGAGTTCGCGTCCTGCGTGAACCCCGAGCTCCTGGAGCGACCCGACCACCGTGACGTGCTCGCGGGCGCATCGCCAGATCGGCAGCGGCGTGCCCCAATACCGTTCCCGGGACAGTGCCCAGTCGACGTTGTTCTCGAGCCAGTTGCCGAAGCGCCCGTGTTTGATGTGGTCGGGGTGCCAGTCAACGGCATCGTTCACCTCCAGCAGGCGGTCCTTCACGGCGGTCGTTCGGACGTACCAGGACGTCCGCGCGTAATAGAGGAGCGGCGTGCTGCAGCGCCAGCAGAACGGATAGGTGTGCGAGATCGTGCCGGCGCGGAGCAACCGGCCACGGGCCTCGAGCTCCTCGATGATCGCCGGATCGGCGTCCTTGACGAACAATCCACGGATGAACGCGGGAGCGAGGTCCGTGAACCGGCCGTCGTCGCCGACCGGCTTGAACACGGGCCAGCCCTGAGCGCGTCCGATCTCCAGGTCCTCGGGGCCGAACGCCGGCGCCAGGTGCACGATGCCCGTCCCGTCGCTCATCTGCACGAACGAACCGGAGACGACCGTGTGGGCGCCCTCGACGTTCGGATAGGGAGGCTGGTACCGCGCGCCGACCAACCCCTGGCCCGGCACGGTGTTCCGTACGATCCATCCTTCGCCGAGCGCCGTATCCGCGAGTGGTTCCGCGACGATCACGCGATCGCCGTCTCGCTCGGCCACGACGTAGCTCGCCGTCGGATCCACGGCGACGCCGGCGTTCGACGGGAGCGTCCACGGTGTCGTCGTCCACACGAGGAGCGACACGCCCACCAGGTCGGGATCCGTCGCATCGTCGATGGGGAACCGCACGTAGACGCTCGGGTCCTCCGCCGTCTCGTATCCGAGGGCGACCTCGGCGTCGGAGAGCGCCGTACCGCACCGCGGACAGTACGCGGTCACCTTGTCCGCCTCGACGAGGAGACCGCGCTCGTGGAGCCGCTTCAGCGACCACCACACGGACTCGATGTACGCGGGATCCATCGTCCAGTAGGCGTCGTCCATGTCGATCCAGAAGCCGATCCGGCGCGTCAGCAGCTCCCAGTCGTTGACGTAGCGCCGGACCGACTCGCGACAACGCTCGTTGAACTCCGCGACGCCGAACGCCTCGATGTCGCGCTTGCCCGAAGTCCCGATCTCCTTCTCCACCTCGATCTCGACCGGCAGCCCGTGACAGTCCCACCCCGCCTTCCGGTGAACGAGGTGGCCCGTCATCGTCCGATAGCGCGGGAAGACGTCCTTGAACGTCCGCGTGACGGCGTGGCCGATGTGCGGCTTCGCGTTGGCCGTCGGGGGGCCGTCGTAGAAGACCCACTCCGGGGCGCCCTCGCGCTGTTCGATCGAGCGCCGGAAGACGTGGGCTTCGTCCCAGAACCCGAGGATCCGCTCCTCGAGCTCGGGGAACCGCACCTTCGGGTCGACCGGCCGGAACCGCGGCCCGTCGTCGTTCGCCATCCGTTCGCCTCCCGACACGCGAAACGCCTCGTCCTCGTCTCGCGAGGACGAGGCGCGAGCCCCGCGGTACCACCTCGCTTGCCGGTCGCCTCGCGGCGACCGACCGCTCACGGCCGCGATCACGGCCTGCCGCTGTCACGGGCGGACCCGCCTGTGCCTCCCACGGACCGAAACCGGGCCGGTTCGGGCAGGGGCTCGGGGAGGATGTCCGCGAGGCGCTCGGCGCCGGGCTCCCACCAGCCCCGGCTCGCTCGTGCTCTGCCGTCCCCGCGACGCGTTCCCGTCGTCGCCTTCCGCGTGCATGCTACACCGCGCCGCGAGCGCCACGGTTCCCTCACGACCGGAGGAGGGTCGGGCGCCGGAGGAAGGTCGGATGGTGCTCGCGATCCGAGCAGAGGTGAAGCGCTGCAACAACTCCGGACAGGGTGCATCCAGGGTGGGGTTGGGACTGGCTGATGCGCCGACGTGCTACCCTTCGCCCCCATGACGCAGACCAAGCTCACCGCGACGGAGGTCAAGGACCTCCGGGCCCGCCTCACGGAGGAGCGCGGGCATCTGGAGTCTCAGCTGACCTCGATCGTCGAGGGCTCCTTCGCGGCCACCCAGTCGGACATGGCGGGTGACGTCGGGCTCGACGACGAGTCGGCGGATGCCGGGACCGCCACGTTCGAACGCGAGAAGGACCTGTCGATCGAGAACAACGTGCGCGATCTGCTGCGGAAGATCGACGGGGCGCTGAGGCGCATGGACGCGAAGACCTACGGCCTCTGCGAGCGGTGCGGGAAGCCGATCGAGAAGGCGCGGATCAAGGCCCTGCCGTACGCGGAGCTCTGCATCAAGGACGCGCAGGCCGCCCAGTCGCGCCGCTGATCGCGTGGACGCCCCGCGGAGCCGGGCGGCGCGGATCCTCTTCGTCACCGCGTGCCTCGCCTACGGTCTCGACCGCGTCACGAAGATGCTGGCGCAGGCATCCTTGCCGGGCGATCCGATCGATCTGATCCCCGGGATCCTCACGCTCCGGTTCACGACCAACTCCGGAGGCGCCTTCAGCATCGGCCAGAGCGCACCGTGGTTCTTCGTGGGGGTGAGCGCCGTGGTGGCCGTGATCATCCTCGTCACGGCGTTCCGTCACACGAGCCGGCTCGTCGGCGCGTCGCTCGGGCTCGTCCTCGGCGGAGCGCTCGGGAACCTCACGGACCGCGCGATCCGAGCCCCCGGGATGCGAGGACGCGTCGTCGACTTCATCGACTTCCAGATCTGGCCCGTCTTCAACCTGGCGGACACCGCGATCGTCGTGGGCGCGATCCTCCTCGCGTGGACGGGGCTGCGGGAGCGGCGGGAGGAGTCCGAACACGCGCAGGCGGAGACGTGAAGCGAACCGTCGAGGCGGAGGAGGGCCGGCTCGACGTGGTCGTGGCTCGAGTGACCGGGATGCCTCGGGCCGACGTCCAGCGCGCGATCGCCGCGGGAGCGGTCCGGGTCGACGGGGAGCCGAGGGAGAAGTCTTTCCGCCTCCGCGGGGGAGAGCGCCTGACGATCGAGATCGAGCCCGACGCGCCGCTCGCGGTCGAAGGACCGCCCGTCCCGATCCGGTACGAGGACGACCATCTCGCGGTGGTGGCGAAACCGGCGGGCCTCGTGACCCACCCGACCGTCGGCCGACGTGGCGGGACGCTGGTGAACCGACTGCTCGGGATGGGCGTCCCGCTCGCGCCCGCCGGTGGCACGTTCCGGCCCGGCATCGTGCATCGGTTGGATGCGGGCACGTCGGGCCTCCTCGTCGTGGCCAAGACCGACGAGGCGTACGCGGCGCTCCGCCTCCTGTTCCACGATCACGCCGTCGAGCGCGCGTACCTCGCCCTCGTCCGCGGGAGCGTCGGGAACGACGCCTTCGCGGTCGACGCGCCGCTCGGACGGCGGGCGTCGAAGATCGTGGTGGACGCGACCGAAGGACGGCGGGCGGAGACGCGATTCGAGGTGCGGGAGCGATTCGACGTCGCCACCTTCTTGGAGGCCGTGCCCCGTACCGGCCGGACGCATCAGATCCGGGTCCACCTGGCGGCGATCGGCCATCCGATCCTCGGGGATCGCGCTTACGGCGGCGGGGGAGACGACGCTCGCGGCCTGGGACTGGATCGCCCGTTCCTCCACGCTGGTCATCTGTCCTTCACGCACCCGATCGCGCGCCGGACGGTCACGCTCGACGAAGGCCTCCCGGAGGATCTCCGGTCGGCCCTCCGCCGACTCCACGAGCGGCTCGCTTGACGGCGCCCGGGGGCGACGCTACCGTGGGCCTTCCTCGAATCACAGGCATGTAAGTTTCCACAACCACCGGGGCCGGTTGTGGAAAACCCCCTCTCCGGAGGTCACCACGGCGGCGCGAGACGGCTTCGTTCATCTGCACGTTCACTCCGAGTACTCGCTGCTGGACGGGGCGGCGCGTATCGAGGCCCCGGCCTCGAACCGAGCCGCGCCGACGATCTTCTCGGAGGCCGAGCGTTTGGCGATGCCCGCCGTCGCCGTCACCGACCACGGGGTCATGTTCGGAGCGCTCGGCTTCTACGAGGCCGCGCTGGCGCACGGGATCAAGCCGATCCTCGGCGTGGAGGCCTACGTAGCCCCGGGGTCTCGGTTCGACCGCGAGCCGGGGGAGAACGAAGAGAAGTACCACCACCTGACGCTGCTCGCGCGGAACGAGACCGGCTACCGGAACCTGCTGCAGCTCGTGTCGGCGGCGCACCTCGAGGGCTTCTACCACCGCCCCCGGATGGACAAGCAGCTGCTCGCGGAGCACGCGGAGGGCGTGATCTGCCTGTCCGGCTGCCTGTCCTCCGAGCTGTCGAAGTTGCTGCTCGCCGGCCAGGACCAACGTGCTCGGGAGGCGGCCGCCGACTACCGCGACATCTTCGGGGCGGAGCACTACTGGATCGAGCTCCAGGACCACGGCCTCGCGGAGCAGGCGCGGGTGACGCCCCGGCAGGTCGCCCTCGCGCGCGAGCTCGGGATCGGGTTGGTCGCGACGAACGACCTCCACTACACGACGGCCGCCGACGCGAAGCCGCACGACGTGCTCCTGTGCATCCAGCAGCAGAAGCTGCAGTCCGATCCGAAACGGCTCCGGTTCGACGCTGAGGAGTTCTACCTGAAGTCCTCGGAGCAGATGCGGGCGCTGTTCGCCGAGCTCCCCGAGGCGTGCGACAACACGCTCGCGATCGCGGACTCGGTGGATCTGGAGCTGATCTACGGCGACGGTGCCGCTCCGGAGGATCGGTACCACCTCCCGCGGTTCGAAGCCCCGGACGGCGGGACGCTCGAGGACTACCTCCGAGAGCTGACCCGCGCGGGCGCAGCCCAGCGCTACGGCGATCCGCTCCCGCAGGAGATCCGTGACCGCCTGGATCTGGAGCTCGGCGTGATCCTCCAGATGGGGCTGGCGGGCTACTTCCTGATCGTGTGGGACCTGATCCGGTTCGCGCGCGAACAGGGGATCCGCGTCGGACCCGGGAGGGGCTCCGCCGCCGGGTCCGTCGTGTCCTATTGCCTGCGCATCACCGACGTGGACCCGCTCCGCTACGGGCTGATCTTCGAGCGGTTCCTGAACGCGGAACGCATCCAGATGCCGGACATCGACATGGACTTCGACGAGCGCCGGCGCGACGAGGTGATCCGCTACGCGAGCGCGAAGTACGGCGCCGACCACGTCGCGCAGATCGTGACGTTCCAGACCATCAAGGGGAAACAAGGGATCCGCGACGCCGCCCGCGTGCTGGGCTTCCCGCCGGCCGTCGGGGACCGGCTCTGCAAGATGTATCCGACCCCCGTGATGGGTCGCGACCACCCGATCGAGGAGGCGCTGAAGCTGTCGCCGGAGCTGGCCGTCGCCTACGAGCGTGAGCCGGAGGCGAAGGAGATCGTCGATACGGCCCGCGCGCTCGAGGGACTGCGCCGCGAGGACTCGGTGCACGCCGCCGGCGTCGTGATCGGCGACGCGCCCCTCGTGCGGTACCTGCCGCTGAAGCTGTCCAAGGATTCGCGGGACGACTCGAAGCGCATCGTGACCCAGTTCGACATGCACGGCGTCGAGAAGCTCGGTCTGCTCAAGATGGACTTCCTCGGTTTGCGCAACCTGTCGGTGATCGAAGACACCCTTCGGCACCTCCGGGCACGGGGGACCGAGCTCGACATCGACCACGTACCTCTCGACGACGCCGAGACCTACGCGATGCTGCGGCGGGGCGAGACCACGGGCGTGTTCCAGATGGAGTCGGGCGGGATGCGGAGCCTGATCAAGCTCCTCGAGCCGGACCGGTTCGAGGACCTGATGGCGCTCGTGGCTCTCTACCGGCCGGGCCCACTGAACAACGGCCTGCACACCGAGTACGCGGAGCGCAAGCACGGCCGCAAACCCGTGTCGTATCCGCATCCCGACCTCGAGACGATCCTGCAGGGCACGTACGGGGTCATGGTCTATCAGGAGCAGGTGATGCAGATCGCCGTGGCGATGGCCGGCTTCTCGATGGGCGAGGCCGACACGCTGCGCAAGGCGATGGGCAAGAAGAAGATCGAGTACCTGATGCCCTTCAAGGAGCGGTTCGTGAAGGGTGCCGTGGACCGCGGCTACGCGGAGCGTTCGGCCGCGGACATGTTCGAGATGTTCGTCCCGTTCGCGGACTACGGCTTCAACGCCTCCCACGCGTGCGCGTACGGCTTGGTCGCGTATCAGACCGCGTACCTGATGGCGCATCACCCCGTCGCGTACATGGCGTCCATCCTCACCTCCGTGAAGGACGACAAGGATCGCAAGCCCTACTACCTGTATGCGTGCCGCGCGATGGGCATCGAGGTGCTCCCGCCGGACGTGAACGACTCCACGCTCGACTTCGCCCCCGCCACCGACGACGATCAGGCGATCCGCTACGGGCTGTCGGCGGTGCGGAACGTGGGCGACGCGGCCGTGCAGCAGGTGATGGACGCGCGTGCCGCCAAGGGCAGGTTCGAGTCCTTCTCCGACTTCTGCCGCAAGGTCGACCCGTCCGTCCTCACGAAGCGCGCGCTCGAGTCCATGATCCTCGCGGGTGCCTTCGACTCCCTGGGCTACCGGCGCCGGGCCCTCCTGATCGGGCACGACAAGGTGTCCGGTCCGATCGTCGCCGAGCGGAAGGCCGAAGCCGCCGGACAGTTCTCGCTCTTCGGCGGCGACTCGGACGTGGGCCAGATCGACGAGTCCGTCCTCGAGGGCGAGGAGTTCGACAAGCCGGAGCTCCTGCGCTTCGAGAAGGAGATGCTCGGCTCGTTCGTCTCGGACCATCCGCTGCTGGAGGTCGCCGACGACCTCCGGGCCCAGAGCACACACGAGATCGGCGACCTCGAGGGCGCGGACGACGGAGAGCTGGTGACCGTCGCCGGGATCATCGGCGGTGTCTCCAGGAAATACACGAAGCGAGGGGAGCCCTACGCGCAGTTCCGCCTGGAAGGCCTCTCCGCCGGCGTCGACGTCGTCGCGTTCCCCTCCGTCTACGAGGCGGACCCGGATCTGATCGCCTCCGATCGGATCGTGCTGGTGGTCGGGAGGATCGACCGGCGTGGCCGCGAGCTCCAGATCCGCGCGAACGACGTGCGCGAGCCGATCCTGTCGGGGTCGGCACCGTCGGTGGGCGCGGAGTCCGTCGTGATCGATCTCACCGCGGCGGCGTGCACGGACGCGGTGCTGTCGAAGATGGCGGAGCTGCTGCGGTCCCGTCCCGGCTCGGCCCCGGTCCGGGTTCGGTTCCATTCGATCGATGGCGTCCGCCCGCTGGACATGGGCGAGTTCCTCGTGGATCCGTCCGGATTGATGGGGGAGCTGGCCGGACTGCTGGGTTCCGGCGCCGCCCGCGTGGAACGCGTCACCTGATCCCCGGCCGGCGCCGAGGCCGCACGGAGCCCTCGCCGGACGGCGCAGCCCTCTATCGTGCTCGCGTGTTCGAGGTGATCCCCGCGATCGACGTCAAGGAGGGAGCGCTCGCCCATCTGACGCCGACCGGTCCGATCCGGATCGACGCGTTCGCCGGCGACCCGGTCGCGGCGGCGGCCGCGATGGTCGAGGCGGGCGCGACTCGGCTGCACGTCGTCGACATGGATCTCGCGTTCGACGGCGAGCCACGGAACCTCGACGTCGTGTCGGCTATCGTCTCTCTCCGCGCCCAGGTGCAAGCAGGCGGCGGGGTTCGAACGGCCGAAGCGGTCGATGCCCTCCTCTCCGTGGGCGTCGAACGCGTCGTGCTCGGATCCGCGGCGCTCGCGGACGAGGTCCTGACACGGGAACTCCTCGGCGCGCACGGGCCGCGGCTGATCGTCGGGATCGAGGTCGGTGACGCCGGCACGATCCGATCGCGCGGCCGCGACCCCGTCGACCTGCCGCTGATGGAGACGCTCGGATGGCTCTCCGCCGCCCACGCTCCGGGGTTCCTCGTCACGGCGGTGGCCAGGGTGGGTTCGTCGATCGGGCCCGACGTCGAAGCGGTGAAGCGGGTCGTGCGCGCCGGCCGCCCGGTGATCGCCGCGGGAGGGATCCACACCGTCGACGATCTCCGAGCCCTTCGGGCGGCGGGCGCGTTGGGCGCGGTGGTCGGGCGGGCCGCCCTCGAGGGCACGCTGGATCTCGCCGAAGCTCGCTCGGCCCTCGCCTGAGCGCCCACGTCTAGACTCGCCGCCCCATGGGCTTCCTGACCGACCTCGTCGACCGGCTGCGACAGGACCTCCGCGAGCATCCGCTCGACGATGCGACGCTGATGGCCCGCGCCACGGCCATGCCTCCCACGAGGGACTTCATGGGTGCGCTCCAGGGATCGTCGCCGCCCGCGCTGATCGCGGAGGTGAAGCGAGCGTCCCCGTCCGCCGGTGCCATCGCGAAGGATGCGAACGCGAGCGTGCTGGCCCGCGGCTACGAGGCCGGCGGCGCGGCGGCCGTGTCCGTCCTCACCGAACCTCGTCACTTCCAAGGATCGCTCGCGGATCTGCAGGCGGTCCGATCGTCCGTCTCGATCCCCGTCCTCCGCAAGGACTTCGTCGTGCACCCCGCACAGGTCATCGAGTCGCGTGCATCGGGAGCGGACGCGGTCTTGCTGATCGTCGCCGTGCTCACGGATGCCGAGCTCCGCGCGCTCCTGGAGGCGGCGGCAGATCTCGGGCTCGGGACCCTCGTCGAGACGCACTCGGACGAGGAGCTCCGGCGCGCCCTGGAGACGGATGCGCCGGTGATCGGCGTGAACGCCCGGGATCTCGAAACGCTCGACGTGGATGTCGAGGGCGCGCTCGCACGTCTCGAGGGCCTGCCGGCAGACCGCCTGGGCGTGCTCGAGAGCGGCGTCTCGACCCGCGCGCACGTGGACGCCGCGCTCGCGGCCGGGGCGTCTGCCATCCTGGTGGGGGAAACGCTGATGCGGGCGGATGACCCCGCCCGGGCCGTGCGGAAGCTGCTCTGGAGGGAACTGCGCACGTGACGATGGCCACCACGCTCCCTGACGCACGCGGTCGCTTCGGCACCTACGGCGGGCGCTATGTCCCCGAGGTGCTGATCCCCGCGCTCGATGAGCTCGCCGAGGCATGGACGGAGCTCCGCGAGGACGCCGGCTTCCGAGCGGAGCTCTCGACGCTGTCGGAGACCTTCGTCGGCCGTCCCACACCGATCACGCGTGCGGACCGGTTGTCCGCACAGCTCGGCTACGAGATCTGGCTGAAGCGCGAGGATCTCGCGCACACGGGCGCGCACAAGATCAACAACGCCCTCGGACAGGCGTTGCTCGCGAAGCGGCTCGGGAAGGAGCGGATCATCGCCGAGACCGGTGCCGGCATGCACGGCGTCGCGACCGCCACCGCGTGCGCCCTGCTCGGGCTCCCGTGCGTCGTGTACATGGGGGAGGAGGACACGCGCCGCCAGGCGCCGAACGTGTCGCGGATGAAGCTCCTCGGCGCCGAGGTCGTCCCGGTCACGGCGGGCTCCAGAACCCTCAAGGAGGCTGTGAACGAGGCGCTTCGGGACTGGGCGGCATCGGTCCGGACGACCCATTACATCATCGGCTCCGTCGTGGGGCCGCACCCGTTCCCGGTGCTCGTGCGCGATCTCCAGCGCGTGATCGGCGACGAGGCGCGCCCGCAGTTCAGCGACGCCACCGGAGGCGCCGACCCTCACGTGGTCGCGGCCTGCGTCGGGGGCGGCAGCAACGCCATCGGGATGTTCACCGCGTTCGTCGGCACCCCGGGGATCCGGCTGATCGGCGTGGAGGCCGGCGGCCGCGGTCCCGGGCTCGGCGAGCACTGCTCCTCGCTGACGCAGGGGCATCCCGGGATCCTCCACGGCGCGATGAGCTACCTGCTGCAGGACGACGACGGCCAGGTCGCGCGGACCCATTCGATCTCGGCCGGGCTCGACTACCCGGGCGTGGGACCGGAGCACGCCTACCTCCGCGACGCCGGACTCGCCGAGTACGTGAGCGCCTCCGACGACGATGCGCTCGCCGGATTCCAGGCGCTCTCCAGGAGCGAAGGCATCATCCCGGCGCTCGAGCCGGCCCACGTCATCGGGTGGCTGCTGCGCCGACCGCTGGAGCCGGGCACGTCGGTCCTCGTGTGCCTCTCCGGGCGCGGCGACAAGGACCTCGACACCGTGCGTGCGAGCCTCGGGACCTCCTAGATGGGCCGGCTCGAGGATGCGCTGCGGGCCCGGCGCGACGCCGGGGGGCACGCGTTCGTCCCGTACGTCACCGGCGGGTATCCGGGCGTGGACGCCGGCCTCCTCCGCCGGCTCGCGGCCGCAGGTGCGGATGCGATCGAGGTCGGCATCCCCTTCTCCGATCCCGTGATGGACGGCGGTGTGATCCAGGAGGCCTCCGCCGAGGCCCTCCGCGCGGGTGCCCGGCCCGGCGACGTTCTCGCCACCATCCGCGAGGCCGTGATCGAGGTCCCGGTCGCGATCATGACGTACGTGAACCTGGTGGTGCGCCACGGGATCTCGTCCTTCCTCGACGAGGCCGTTGCCGCAGGGGTGACAGGGGTGATCGTTCCGGACCTGCCCGTCGACGAGGCGAGCGAGCTGGGGCGGGAATCCGCCGCCCGTGGCGTCGACGCCGTGCTCCTGGCGGCGCCGGGGACCCACGAGGAGCGCATGGCCCAGATCGGGCGGAGTTCGCGCGGCTTCGTTTATTGCGTGGCCACGTACGGCGTGACCGGCGCCCGCGACCGCGTGGAGGAGACCGCCGGGGCGGTGGTCGCCGCGCTCCGCCCCCACACGGACCTCCCGTTGCTCGTGGGCGTCGGGATCGGCACGCCCGCACAGGCCGCGGAGGTGTGTGCCTTCGCGGACGGTGCGGTCGTGGGGAGCGCGTTGATGCACAGGATCGTGGGCGGGGACGTCGAAGGGACGATCCAGCTGGCGACCGCGTTCCGCAAGGCGATCCCCTCCTGAGGCATCTCCGCCTCCAGATGCGGACGTATGCCCTTGCGGACACGGTGGCGGCGATTGGCCAACCGTGGCCGCGATGTGATAGTCACATCCAATCTCGGGAGACCGAGGAGAAGGGGGGCTCCATGAAGCACCGCATATGGTTCAAAGCGCTCGCCCTGGTGGCAGTGCTCACGATCGTCGCGACGGCGTGTGCCGGGGACGACGAACCGACAGGCGACGGCAACGGCGACGGCGGCGTCGACTGTGCCACCGTCGAGTTCGGATGCGTCGAGGTAGGCGCGGACGAGCCGATCAACCTGGGCGCCGCGCAGGTGATCAGCGGGGCGGATGCCTCGCTCGGTCAGGACCAAGTGAACGCGCTCAATCTCGCGATCGACTATCTCGACGAGTCGTTCGACCAGACCCCGGGCACGTTGCTCGAGCACCCGGTCGAGCTCACGGTCGAGGACGAGCTGTGCTCGGCCGAGGGCGGTCAGACGGCGGGCACGGCCCTCGCTGCCGACACCTCGATCGTCGCGGTCGTCGGGACGAGCTGCTCGAGCGCGGCGCTCGGTGTCGCGGACACGATCCTCGGCGACAAGGGCATCACGCTCATCTCGGGCTCGAACACGAGCCCGGCGCTGACCGATCCCGAGCTGCACAACCCGTTCTACGCCCGGACCGCCCACAACGACCGGATCCAGGGTGCGATCGGCGCCGAGTTCGCGTTGGGCGAAGACCTCGGCGCGACCACGGCGGCCACGATCGCGGACGAGAGCCCCTACACCCAGGGACTCGTCGGTGCGTTCGAGGCGAACTTCGAGGCCGGCGGAGGCACCCTCACCGGATCGGAGCAGGTCAACTCCGAGGACACCGACTTCAAGCCGGTCCTCAGGTCGTTGGCCGAGCAGGATCCTGACGTCCTGTACTTCCCGATCTTCGTGGCAGCGTGCACGCTGATCATCCGGCAGGCGCAGGACATCATGCCCGACGCCGAGCTGATCGTGGCCGACGGTTGCCTGTCGAGCGACACCCTGAAGAACGCGGGACCCGCCGCAGATGGCGTCTGGGCATCGTCGCCGGACCTGTCGGCGTTCCAGACGAACGAGTTCTACTCGGGTGAGTTCATCCCTGCGTATCAGGAGGCGTTCGGGACCGAGCCGCTCGCCGTGTTCCACGCGCACTCCTTCGACGCCGCGAACGTCGTGTTCGCAGCGATCGAGGAGGTCGCGATCGACAACGGCGACGGATCGCTCTCGATCCCTCGCCAGGCACTGCGTGACGCGATCTTCGCCACGAACGGCTATGCGGGCGTCACGGGCACGATCTCGTGCCTCGATACGGGAGACTGCGCGACGGACGTCACGATCGGTCTGTTCCTCGCTCCCGGATGGCCGGTCGAGGGCGGCACGGACGATCCTGCCGTGTACACCGACACCAAGTCGCTGGACGAAGTCCTCTAGCGATCCACGAACCACGGCGGAGGGGCCGCGGGCCGAGCCGAGAGGCTCGCCCGTGGCCCCTTCCCTGAGAGGGGGGAACCCTGGCGGGCACCGAGGCCCCGCACGTGGCGGTCGCACGGCTCGGTCGCTTCGAGCGACTCCCGTGGCGGCGCATCATCCTCGTCGTCCTGGGGATCGTCGTCGGCGGCGTGGTCGTCCTCGGCGCGTCGCGCACCCTCGGACTCGATCGGGCCGACGGCGGGTACTCGGCCGGGGCGTGGCGCGACTTCATCGTGCAGGGCGCGGCGCAAGGCGCGATCTTCGCCATGATCGCGCTCGGCTACAGCCTCGTCTACGGGATCCTCCGGATGATCAACTTCGCCCATGGCGAGGTGTTCATGGCGGGTGCCTTCGGATCGTTCTTCTTCGCCGACGCCTACGCCAAGAGCGGCTTCCTGAACCGGAGCCCCCTCCTCGCCCTGACGATCGTGACCATCGTTGCGGTGGGCATCTCCGTGGGGACGGCGGTCTTGCTGGAGCGCCTCGCGTACCGTCCCCTCCGGAACGCGCCCCGGCTCGTCCCCTTGATCACCGCGATCGGAGCCTCGCTCTTCCTCCAGAACGCGTTCCGCGGGTTCTTCGGTCCGCAGCCGTACGGGTATCCGAAGCCCACCCTGCTGGCCGGCAACACCACGGTCCTGGGGGTGCAGGTCCAAAAGACCCAGCTGCTCGTCCTCGTCGTCGCGCTGATCTGCATGATCGCCCTGCAGTGGTTCGTGGCGACGACTCGGACGGGACGATCGATGCGAGCGGTCGCCCAGGACCGCGAGATCGCCAGTCTGATGGGCATCAACGTGGACCGGGTGATCGTCGTCACGTTCGCGATCGGAGGGGTCCTGGCGGGCATCGCGGGAGTGCTCTTCTCGCTCACGTTCGAGCAGGTGCAGTTCACGATGGGCTTCCGGCCGGGGATCGCGGCGTTCACCGCCGCCGTCCTGGGCGGCATCGGCAGCATCGGCGGCGCTGCCCTCGGTGGGTTCGTGATCGGCCTGCTCCAGGCGGTCGGGCCGCCCTTGATCCTCACGGGGTTCGGGATCCCGAGCGTCTTCTCGTTGCGGGACGCGTTCGTGTTCCTCGTCCTCGTGCTCGTCCTGGTCTTCCGACCGGGAGGGCTGCTCGGCACCGGCGAGGCGGAGAAGGTGTGATGGCGGCGCGACGCTGGGCCCGGACCGGGGCGCTCGCCGGCATCGTCACGATCTTCCTCGCCCTCGTCGGGCTGATCGGCGGATTCACCGACGTGTTCCTGGTCGGCGACGAGATCACGTTCGCCGGCCTGATGCTGGTCCTGCCGGCCTTCGCCGCCGGTGTGATCGCCGTCGCTCCACGGGTCGAGGGTGGCGAACGCCGAGAGATGTCCCTCGGCGAAGCGGCGGTCGCTGCCGCGATCGCGGCCGCCGCTGCCGGCGTCGTGTTTGGAATGGCCGTCCTCTTCACAGACCTGATCGGGGTCGAACGCATCCGGCCGATCTTCCTCAACGTCACGCAGGGACTGATGGACTTCGTGACCTTCGGTCGGTCGACCGTTGTCGGCGTCGCGATCATCGTCGTGATCTCCGCGGCAGCGGGAGCGCTCGGCGGACTCCTGCGGGTGGCGCTTCCGGTCGTCCGCCGCCCGGTTACCGCGGCCGTGACCGTCACCGTCTTGTTCGGCTTCCTGCAGCGGGTGATCCCGATCGCGCTCGATCAGCTCTCGCTCGAACGGGATTGGCTCTACCACCCTATCCATGACGGGTTGACCTGGATCGGCGCCGTCGTGGTGGCTGCCGTCAGCGCCGGCGTGAGCCTCCTGAACACACGGTACGGCGGGCGGATCCGCGGGAGTCTCTCGTCGGGCGTCGGGGGTCGGAGCGGGCCGGCGATGAGCCCCGTACGGCTGATCGCGAGCGTTGCCGCCGTCGCCCTCCTGATCGCCGCGCCGCTCCTTCTCGGATCCGTGATCTCCGAGGTGCTCGGCACGGTGATGGTGTTCGCCCTCCTCGGGATCGGTCTGAACATCGTCGTCGGGTACGCGGGTCTGCTCGACCTCGGCTACGTGTTCTTCTTCGCGCTGGGTGCCTACTCGCTCGCGCTGCTCACCGGAGCGACCCTGAACGCCTACGGGATCGCGCCCGAGCCCGCGATCTCAGGTGGCCTGAACTTCTACGTCGCGATCCCGATCGTGATGCTGATCGCGGCGGGAGCGGGGGTGCTCGTCGGCGCCCCGGTGCTCCGGTTGCGCGGGGATTACCTCGCGCTGGTGACGCTCGGCCTCGGCGAGATGGTGACGGTACTCGTGGGGAGCCCCTGGCTCGTCCCCCTCGTGGGCGGGCCGAGCGGGATGCGCGGGATCACGGATGCCGCGATCGGAGGATTCGCGTTCCGCGACCCGCAGCGCTTCTACTACCTCGCGCTCGCGTTCGTGGCGCTGGCGGCGTTCCTGTCGTGGCGACTCGCGTCGTCGAGGATCGGGCGGGCCTGGACCGCCATGCGGGAGGACGAGCAGACCGCCGACGCGATGGGGATCAGCACGACCCGTTTCAAGCTCCTCGCGTTCGCGATCGGCGGCGCGATCGGCTCGCTCGGAGGGGCCCTCTTCGCCGTCAAGATCGGGTCGCTCACACCGGCGAGCTTCCAGGTGATCGTGTCGATCCAGGTGCTGGGGCTGGTGATCCTCGGCGGCCTGGGCAGCATCCCCGGCGTGCTCGTCGGGGCGCTCGTCCTGGTGGGACTGCCGGGACTCCTGCGGGAGTTCGAGGAGTACCGGTTCCTCGCGTACGGCGCGGCCGTCGTGGCCGTGATGGTCCTCCGACCGCAGGGCTTGGTTCCCAACGTGCGCCGCAGCCGTGAGCTGCAGGACGAGGAACGTGCCCAGGACGAGTGGGCGAAAGCGGTGGAGGAAGGGGAGACCCCGGGAGAGCTGGGCCCGCCGGCGGAGGTGTCGACGTGAGCGCCGTCGCCGCGCAGCCGAGCGCGGATGCCGTGCTGGAGGTTCGTGGTCTCCAGAAGCACTTCGGAGGCCTGTACGCGCTCTCCGGCCTGGACATGGAGGTACGCCGGGGCGAGATCGTGTCGGTGATCGGCCCCAACGGCGCCGGGAAGAGCACGCTCTTCAACGTGATCACCGGCATCTACGAGCCGGACGCGGGCGACATCGTCTATCAGGGCTCGAGCATCGTGGGGCTGCGACCCCATCAGGTCGTGAAGCTCGGGATCGCAAGGACGTTCCAGAACGTCCGGCTCTTCGCGAACATGACGATCCTCGAGAACGCGATGGTGGGTCAGCACTGCCGGAGCAAGGGCGGCGTCTTCGGGTCCATCGTCCGCACACCCGGCATCCGCGCGGAGGAGGAGCGGATCCGGCACCGCGCAGAGGAGGCGCTCAGCTTCTTCGGCAAGCGGTTGTCCGGGTACCGCCTCGAGCAGCCCGCCTTCTCCCTCTCCTACGCGAACCGACGTCGGCTGGAGATGGCCCGCGCGATGGCGACCGACCCGCAGCTCCTGCTCCTGGACGAGCCGACGGCCGGCATGAACCCGCGCGAGACGCTCGAGCTCCGCGATCACATCGTGCGCATGCGCGACGAGCTCGGGCTCACGGTGGTCGTGATCGAGCACGACATGCGGGTGGTCAAGGGCGTCTCCGACCGGGTCATCGCGTGCGACTACGGGCAGAAGATCGCCGAGGGCACGTATGAAGAGGTCGCCAACGATGAGCGGGTGATCGAGGCCTATCTCGGAACGAAGGCGGCCGGATGACGGCCGAGACGGCCGTGCGCGGAGCACCGATCCTGGAGCTCCGCAACGTCTCGACCCACTACGGGCTGGTTGCGGTTCTTCGGAACGTCGACATGGACATCTACGCCGGAGAGATGGTGTGCCTCCTCGGTGGCAACGCCAGCGGGAAGACCACCACGCTGAAGACGATCCTCGGCTACGTGACACCGTCGGAGGGCGAGGTGGTCCTCGACGGGAACGTCGTGTCGGGTATGTCGACGACCGAGGTCGTGCGGCGGGGGGTCTCGATGGTTCCGGAGAACCGGCGACTGTTCCCGGACATGACCGTCGAGGAGAATCTGCGGCTCGGGTCGTACCTGCGCCGCGATCGTTCAGCGGTCGAGGCCGCGCGCGAGACCGTGTTCGAGACGTTCCCCCGGGTCCGTGAGCGTCTGAAGCAGAAAGCCGGCACCCTCTCCGGCGGGGAGCAGCAGATGGTGGCGATGGGCCGCGCCCTGATGGCCGACCCCAAGGTCCTGCTCATGGACGAGCCCTCCATGGGGCTCGCGCCGATCCTCGTCGAGCAGGTCTTCGAGATCATCCAGAAGATCCGCGAGCTCGGGAAGACGGTCTTCATCGTGGAGCAGAACGCGAACATGGCCCTGTCGATCGCCGATCGCGGCTACGTGATCCAGACCGGACAGGTGGTCCTGGCGGACACGGCCGAGAACCTGTTGCAGAACCCGTTGATGCGCGAGGCCTACCTCGGCGAGCTGTGAGGGGTGGGCAATAGGCTGCTGCTGATCGGCGCGGATGAGCTCCGCGCCCGGCTCCCGATGGTCGCGGCGATCGACGCCCTCGAGACGGCGTTCCGCACGCTCGATCCGGGGACCGGCCCGCTCCGCACCAGCCTGGAGACGCCGGCAGGGTCGCTCCTGATGATGCCGGCCTTCGGCGAGGCGGGGGTCGGCGTGAAGCTGGTCACGATCACGTCGTCCAACCCCGAACATGGCCTCCCCTATATCCAGGCCGGCTACATGCTGTTCGACACCGTCACCCAATCTCCGGAGGCGGTCCTCGACGGAACGGCGCTCACCGCGCTCCGGACCGCGGCCGTATCGGGCCTGGCGACGCGGCACCTGGCGCGGGAGGACGCGACGCGGCTCGTGGTGTTCGGGGCGGGCGTGCAGGCGCGATCGCACGTCGAGGCGATGTGTGCCGTCCGCCCGGTGACGGAGGTCGTCGTCGTCTCGCGATCGCCCGGACCGGCGGGATCCCTCGTGCAGGCCGGTCGGGAGCGAGGACTGGCGGCGCGGCCGGGGGAGCCGGCGTCTGTCGCCGAGGCGGACCTGGTCTGTACGTGCACGACCTCCGGGGAACCGCTGTTCGACGGGTCGCTGCTCATGCCCGGCGTCCACGTGAACGCGGTGGGATCGCATCGTCCCGACGCGAGGGAGCTCGACACCGAGACGGTGCGGCGGGGGAGGCTCGTGGTCGAGACCCGGGAGGTGGCGCTCGCCGAGGCGGGCGAGCTTGCCATCCCGATCGCCGATGGGGCGATCGAGGCGGGACACGTGGTGGCCGACCTCGCGGAAGCGGTCCGTGGTGCGGAGGTCCGCCGCTCGACCGATGACCTGACCGTCTTCAAGAGCGTGGGGATGGCGTTCGAGGACCTGGTCGTCGCGCGCGCGATCGTCGACGCTCCATCCACCTGATCGACGCGAGCGATCGCATCGATAATCCCAGGCGATGCGAGCGCGCAGGTGCACGGAGCGGAGCGGGGGGGTTTGGGTGCCGGGAGAGGGGGTCGAACCCTCACGGGCCGAAGCCCACGGGTTTTTGAGACCCGCGCGTCTGCCTGTTCCGCCATCCCGGCCGGGCCGGTCTAGGCTAGCGGGCCAGAGGATGCGAGCGCGCCAGAGGATCCGAGCGGGCGTCGTGGCGCTGCTCGCGCTCTCGGTCCCGGCGTGCGCAGAGGGTCTTCCGCCGAGAGCAGATCTCGCCGGGCCCACGATCGCGTACCTGTTCGACGGGTCGCCGCCGGACGCCGAGCTCGTGAGCGCGTCGGCCTTGGCGGGCCTGGAGCTCGCGGCTCACGAGGCCGGCGTCGTTCAGATCGAACCCGTGAATCTGGGCCTCGATCGCAGCGAGGTGATGAGCACCCTGGGATCTCTCGCGGAGGATCGCGCCGTCGCCGCCGCCGTCGTCGCGCCGTGGACCGCGCCTCCGTCCGGGGCCATCGACCTGCTGGCCTCGCAGGGCCTCCCGGTCGTCTCGCTGTCGTGGGCGTGGGGTCCGCCGCCGGTTGGAGGCGGGGTCTGGATCTCGCTGGCGGCGGGCCAGGCGCGGGAGGCCGTGCTCCTGCTGTCGACGGCCGATGTGGCTCCGGAGGACGCGCCCCTGTGCCTCGCCGGCGACGAACATCCGACCAGCCGCGCCCTCCTCGCGACCGCCGAGGAGCTGGCCCGAGCAGCGGGCGACCCGTACGTCGCGATGGCCGGCACGGTCGCAGGAGGAGACGTGCCGAGCGCAGACCGGCTCGCCGACCGGATCGAGGAGAAGGGATGCCCCGTCCTCGCGTGGACGGGCGGGACCGCGGGCGCGGAGGCGGTCCTCTCCCGGTTGCCCGAGGACCCGGCGCTCGTGATCGGCGCCTCGAGGATCGGGACGGACGACGGGCTGGCGCTCGCCACCGCCGGCCGTGACGTGATCACCGCCTGCGCGTGTGCGAGCGTGAACCTGTCCTTGCAGCCGGAGCACATGCGATTCGTGCACGATCTCCAGGCCGCGAGCGGTGCCCCGCCCGGCCCGTTCGCGGTGGAGGCGTACGACATCGGCCGGTTCCTGATGGACCTCCTCGCCGGAGCGGGAAGCGACGATCCGCGGGAGATGCTGGCGGCCGCGCTCGAGGAACCGCCCGAGATCCCCGGCCTCGCGGGCAGCTATCGCTTCGAGCCGGATGGATCGAGGGCGCCGGACACCCTCCGGGTGGGCGCGTGGAGTGCCGTGGGTTCTCGCTGGCTCCCCGTCGAACGTCCCACCGGAGCACCCGCCTGACTGCGTTGCCCGGCGACCGGTCCTGTCCTAGAGTCCGGGCCGAAGGGCGCGCGATCGAGGGCGCCCGCTCATCGACCCAAGGGGGAGCACATGAAGGTTGGTTTCCGACGGATCGCCGTCCTCGTAGGGGTCCTGGCGCTCATCGCGGCCAGCTGCGGCGAGGATCCCGCCCCGCCGGCAGGCGGGAACGGGGACGATCCGGTCGACGAGACCGTCTGCGCCAGCTACGACACCGAGGCGGGCGACCTGCTCGCGCAGATCTGCTCCGAGAGCGAGATCCGGGTCTCGACAGACCCCGCGTACCCGCCCCAGTCGGAGCTGAACCCGGAGACGGGTGAGTACGAGGGCTTCGACATCGACGTGGCCATGGAGATCGCGAAGCGCTTGGGCGTGGAGGTGGTGTGGGAGACCCCCGACTGGGAGGTTCTGACGGCCGGTGGGTGGAACGATCGGTGGGACATGAGTGTCGGCTCGATGACGCCTACGAACGAGCGCCAGGAGGTTCTGAACTTCACGGAGCCGTATGCCTACGTCCCAGCGGTGGTTGTCGTGCACGAGGACTCGGCGGCCTCGGACGTCGCGACCGACTTCGATGGCAAAGAGATCGGATTCTGCGCATCGTGCACGTACGAGTTCTTCGTCGACAAGAGCCTCAACATCTCTGGGTTCGAGTTCGACTTCGTGATCGATGACGCGAAGGGGACCGGCTACGACACCGATACGACGGCGCTCCAGGACCTGGCGCTGGGCGACGGCACCCGGCTCGACGCCGTGATGACGTCGGAGCCCACCGCCGTGGCGTTCGCGGAGGAGAACCCCGTCAAGATCGTCGGTGATCCGGTGTTCGGAGAGCCACTCGCGGTCGCCTTCGACAAGGTTTCGGAACTGGATGGGGCGACCCTCCAGGAAGAGGTCGATCAGATCGTGGCGGACATGCATGCCGACGGGACGCTGACCCGATTGTCGGAGAAGTGGTACGACGGCATCGACGTCACGGAGGTCTGACGCCGACGACGAGATCGCCGTGAGGACGGACGACGCGGGGACCGGGGTGACCCGGTCCTCGCCGGGTCCGGATGACCGTCGCCGCCGCGACCGGTTCGCGCTGGCGAGCGCCAACGTGCCGTTCCGCGTGAAGGTGGCGCTCGTCTGGGCCGCGATCTTCGTCGTCTTGGGCTTCCTGTTCTGGTCGGCGTCCTTCGACAACGGGTGGATCCGAGAGAACATCGGTTTCATCGCCCGCGGGCTGACCTTCACCCTCCTGATGGCCGCATTCGGGATCGTCCTCGCGATCCTCCTCGCTCTGGTCGGTGCTCTGGGGCGCCTTTCCCGAAATCCGGTCGCCTATGGGTTGAGCGGTTTCTACACGTCCTTCTTCCGCGGCACCCCGTTGATCGTCCAGCTGTTCCTCTTCTACTTGGCGATGCCGAGGACCGCTCAGAACCTCATCGACAAGTTCCCCAACTTCCTCCCGACGAGCTTCGACGACTTCTTCACGTGGAGCTCGTTCCAGGTGGGAATCGTGGTACTCGGCCTCAACTACGGCGCGTACATGACGGAGATCTTCCGGGCCGGCATCCAGTCGGTGAGCCACGGCCAGGCCGAAGCCGCCGAAGCTCTCGGGATGACCTACCGGCAGAAGATGCGCCGGGTCGTCCTCCCGCAGGCGTTCCGCGTCATCATCCCGCCAACCGGCAACGAGTTCATCGCGATGATGAAGGACACAGCGTTGGTCTCCGTCCTCGGACAGGCCATCGAGTCGATGGAGCTCTTCCGGCGCGCCCAGCTCCTCGGGAACGCCGATGTCCGCCCCACCGAGGCGCTCGTGACGGCGGCCGCCATCTACTGGGCCCTCACGGCCGTCTTCACGGCCTTCCAGAGCCGCCTGGAGCGCAGGGTGAGCAGGGGATACGTCCGCACCGTCGCCGGTGGACCCAGCGCCCGAGAGCGGCGCAAGACGATCGTCACGGGCGCTGGAGGTGGCGGGGAGCATGGCGCCGCGTCCGGATACGTGATGGACGCCCCGGAGGAACCGGTCCTCGGGGGCCACGTCCATGGGGCAGCGCTCCCCGCGGCGCCCGAACCCCTCGCTGAAGAGGACCCTCCGTGAGCGCCCAGGACGTCGGGGCGGTCGTGCGGGTGGAGGATCTCCATAAATCCTTCGGCGGGCTTGAGGTGCTCCGTGGGATCGACATGGAGGTCGACCGCGGGGAGGTGGTCGTCGTGTTCGGCCGCTCCGGATCGGGCAAGTCGACGCTCCTTCGGTGCATCAACTTCCTCGAAGAGCCGACGGTCGGGACGATCGAGGTCGCCGGGCATCGGATCGAAGGTGGCCATCGGATCAGGAGCAAGCGCGAGCAGATCCGGAAGCTTCGCATGCAGTGCGGCATGGTCTTCCAGCAGTTCAATCTCTTCCCGCACATGACGGCGGTGCAGAACGTGATGGAGGGACCGGTGACGGTCAAGGGGCTCGACGAGAAGGTCGGCCGCGATGTTGCGATGGCATTCCTCCAGCGCGTCGGCCTCGCGGACAAGGCAGAGGAGTACCCGATCCGGCTCTCGGGTGGTCAACAACAGCGCGTCGCGATCGCACGCGCGCTCGCGATGGAACCGGCCGTGATGATGTTCGACGAGCCGACCTCGGCTCTCGATCCCGAGCTGATCGGTGAGGTGCTCGGCGTGATGAAGGCGCTCGCGATGGAGATGCACATGACGATGGTCGTCGTCACCCATGAGATGGGATTCGCTCGCGAGGTCGCGCACCGGATGGCGTTCTTCCACGAGGGGAAGATCCTCGAGGAAGGGACGCCGGACCAGATCTTCTCCGAGACGCGCTTCTCCGAGACGCGGCGGTTCCTCGACGCCGTCCTGTAGACGGATCGGAACGAGACGGACCGGGAACGACAACGAGCCGCGTCTCCGGTCCGTGGCGCTCGCGCCTTCCCCATACGCGAGCGCCGCTTCATGGTGACGCGGCCCGTTGCGATGGTCTCCTCGAACCGCCACCTCGGCCGGTCGGAACCGGTCGGGCTCGCGTCCCGTAGAGAACCGTCGCGGACTGTAAACGGGAGGTTGAGGGGTGTCAACCCGGGCTGCGCACGGCGAGAACCTTTGCGGAGCAAGGGTCGTTTCTCATCACCGCAGGTCGCGGGCACAGAATGAGAGTGACACGACTCGACCATGTCACCGCGGTTGGCTCAGCGGGTCGCGTCGGTCTCCACGTGCGTCGCACCCGTCACAGAAGTCTCGTGTTCGGGTCGAGACTTCGCCGGCGGCACGGCGGGTCGCCGCAGGAACAACCCGCCGACCACCACCAGGTACGCGGCCCATCCCACGACCTCGAGCCAGGTGGGGTCGGCGTTGTACCCGACCAGACCGCGCAGGATCGCGCCTGCTCCGGCGTCGTCCGGGAGGCTCGCGGACAGATCGAACGCGTGCGCCTCGAGGACGGGGAGCCACCCCGCCTCCTGCAGCTCGTGGAGGGAGTAGGCGAACAGCCCCGCCGCGACGACGATCAAGATCAGCCCGGTGACCCGGAAGAACGACCGGAGGTTCATGCGGATGCCGCCGCGGTACAGCAATACTCCGAGGACCACGGCGAGCGCGAGCCCGATCACCGCGCCGGTGACCTGCGTGGCCGGCGCGACCGCCGTCCCTTCGACGGCGGTGCCCTTCGCGGCGGCGAACAGGAAGAGCGCGGTCTCGATGCCCTCGCGGAGGACGGCGAAGAAGGCCAGGCCCGCGAGTGCGAGTCCGCCGGAGACGATCGCGGTGTCGACCTTCTCGTGGAGCTCCGACCTGATCCGGGACCCCTGCCGGCGCATCCAGAAGATCATCCACGTCAGGACTCCGACGGCGGCGAACGTCACGAGCCCTTCGAACACCTCTTCCGCCGCGCCCTCGAACTCCGCCCCGGCGACGAAGATCCCCGTGCCGACGGCGGCGGACAGTGCGACCGCCACGCCCGTGCCCCACCACACCAGTCGGGCACGGTCGCTCGCACCCAGCTGCTTGAGGTACGCGAGGACGATCGAGACGATCAGCGCTGCCTCGATGCCCTCGCGGAGGGCGATGACGAAGGTCGCTCCCATGGATCCCCTCCCGTCGTTCGCGCGGTTCCCCGCGTTCCGGATGTCGCCGCCGCGAATCCTAGTCAGCAGGTCGGATTCACGTCAATCCGATTCGGTACCGAATCATCTCGGCTCACCGCCGTCGCTCATTCCTGGCCCGGTCCGGGTCCAGGTTCCGTCCGGCGCGTCGGGGACCCCGGTTAGCATGGCGCCGTGGCGCCCCCCTCGGAACCGATGGACGACCAGCCCCGCCGGCTCTTCATCCTCGACGGCCATTCGCTCGCGTACCGGGCGTTCTTCGCCTTGCCGAGCACGCTGGCCACCACCACGGGCCAGGTCACGAACGCCGTGTACGGCTTCACCTCGATGCTCATCAAGCTCCTCGCGGAGGAGCGACCAGATCTCATCGCCGTGGCCTTCGACGTCGGCAAGCCGACCGCCCGACTGGCGATGGATGCCGACTACAAGGCCGGGCGCCGGGAGACGCCGGAGGACTTCCGGCCCCAGCTGGGGCTGATCCAGGAGGTGGTGGAGGCCCTGCGGATCCGGATGCTCCTGGTCACCGATCACGAAGCCGACGATGCGATCGGCACGCTCGCCATCCGGGCGGCCGAGCAGGGGATCGAGGCGACGATCGTCACCGCCGACCGCGACTTCTTCCAGCTCGTCCGCCCCGGCCTCCGGGTCCTGTTCAACCGCCGAGGGATCTCCGACATCGCGCTCATGGACGAGGCGGCCGTCGAGGAGCGATACGGCATCCCGCCGTCGAAGTACCTCGAGTACGTGGCCCTCAAGGGGGACACATCCGACAACATCCCCGGTGTCCCCGGCGTGGGGGACAAGACGGCGGCCAAGCTCGTCCAGGGATTCGGGTCCGTCGAGGAGCTCCTCAGCCGGACCGGCGAGCTGAGAGGGAAGTTGAAGGAGAACATCGAGGCCGCCGGGGAGCGGCTCGCCCTCAACAAGAACCTCGCTCGGATCGTCACGGACGTGGATCTCGACTTCACGCCCGATGACGCCGTGATGGGGGAGTGGGACGTCGAAGAGGTCCGCCGCCTGTTCACCTCGCTCGAGTTCCGGAGCCTCTTCGATCGGTTGATGGAGCTGGCCAAGGACGTGAAGCCGAAGGTCGAAGTCGCGGAGCTCGACCTCCGGCGCGTGGAGCCCGAGGACCTCGCCGGCATCCTCGCCGACGGCCCGGTGGGCCTCGCGATCCAGGAGGAGGACGACGTGCTGGTCGGGCTGGCGGTGTCGGCGGGCGGAGCCCAGGCGGCCTACGCGGCCCTTCCCGGCCCCGGCCCGGTCGCCGAACGTCTCGCCGATGCCTCGACGCGGAAATGGACCCACGACGCCAAGGCGCTCGAACGCGTCACCCTCCGCGCTGGCGCGGTGCTCGAGGGCGTTGCGTTCGACACCATGCTCGCGGGGTACCTCCTGGAACCGGGGACGGCCGACTACCCGCTGGCGACCCTCTGCGAGCGCTACCTGGGGACCGACCTCTTCGGCGGGGAAGGGGAGGCAGCCACCGAGACGGAGATGCAGCTCTTCACGGAAGAGCCCTGGCGGCACGTCGCGTCAGAGGCCGCCGCGGTGTCCCTCCTCGCACCGGTCCTGGAGGAGCAGATCGACCGCCAGGGTCTCCGGCCGCTGTTGGAGGACGTGGAGCTGCCGCTCGCGTCCGTCCTCGCGCGGATGGAGGCTCGCGGGGTCCGACTCGACGTGCCGTACCTCGAGGACATGGGGGGGTCGGTCCGCGACCGGATGGCCACCCTGCACGCAGAGGTGTTCCGGCACGCCGGGCAGGAGTTCAACCTGAACTCGCCGCCGCAGCTCCGCGCGATCCTCTACGACCAGCTGGGTCTCCAACCCGGGAAGAAGACGCCCAAGGGCGAGCTGTCCACCGATGCCAGCGTCCTGGAGAAGCTCCGCGACGCGCACCCGATCGTCGATGCGCTGTTGTCGTGGCGCGAGCTGGACAAGCTCAACTCCACGTACCTGGAGGCGCTCCCCAAGCTGGTCGACGCGAAGGACGGCCGCCTCCACACGTCGTTCAACCAGACCGTCGCCGCGACGGGGAGGCTCTCCTCCTCGAACCCGAACCTCCAGAACATCCCGATCCGCTCGGAGCTCGGCCGGCAGATCCGCCGAGCGTTCATCCCGGGTGTCGACGACCAGGTCCTCCTCGTCGCCGACTACTCGCAGATCGAGCTCCGTATCCTCGCGCACCTGTCCGGGGATGCAGGGCTGCGTGAGGCCTTCGACTCGGGGCTCGACATCCACGCGGCCACGGCGGCGAAGGTGTTCGACCTCCCGCCCGAGCACGTCGACGCGGAGATGCGCCGGCGCGCGAAGGCGGTCAACTACGGCCTGGCCTACGGGATGAACGCTTGGGGCCTCGCCACCCGGCTCGGGATCACCGCGGATGAGGCGCAGGAGTTCATCGACGCCTACTTCGAGGGCTTCCCCGCGATCAAGGACTACCTGCAGACCCAGGTCGACCGCGCGACGGTGGAAGGGTTCACCGAGACCCTCCTCGGACGGCGCCGGTACATCCCCGAGCTCCAGGCGGCCAACCCGCGGGTGCGGGATCTCGGGAGACGGCAGGCGCTGAACGCGCCGATCCAGGGGAGCGCGTCCGACGTGTTCAAGGTGGGGATGATCGGCGTCGACGGGGCCCTCCGGGAGCGACCGGAGCTCGACTGCCACATGCTGCTCACGGTCCACGACGAGCTCGTCTTCGAGGTCGCGAAGGACCGCGCGGAGGAGGCCGCCGACCTGATCCGGGACCGGATGGAGGGTGCCGTGGAGCTCGTCGTCGACCTCCGGGCCGACATCGGCGTCGGCCCGAACTGGTCCGAGGCGGCTCCCGAAGGCCACTGACCGTCCCGCGGCCTCCCCGTTGACGTCGTTTGCGCTGCTCACCTACCCTTCCACCCGGCCGCGGAGAGCTCGCGTGCCGCGTCGCAAATCCCAACCCGCGATGCGGTGAGCCCCGCGTGCCAGAAGGAGAACCAACCGCATGAACGAGACCGAGACCACGACCGAGAGCGTCCCCGACGGAGCCGTCGAGACCTCCGAGCCGATCGTCGACGAGGGAGCGGCCACCGAGACCGACAACGAGACGGCCGGCGACATCGCGCCGCCCGCGCCGCCGACGGACGAGGCACCCCTCGTCGCCACACTCGAACCGGAGGGCGAGGACTACACGCCCGAGGAACTCGTCCGCGCGATGGAGGCGTCGCTTCGCGACTTCAAGGACGGCGACATCATGGAGGGCGTCGTCGTCAAGATCGATCGCGACGAGATCCTCCTCGACATCGGCTACAAGTCCGAGGGCGTGATCCCGTCCAAGGAGCTGTCGATCCGCCACGACGTCGACCCGAACGAGATCGTGAAGGTGGGAGATCGGATCGAAGCCCTCGTCCTGCAGAAGGAGGACAAGGAAGGCCGTTTGATCCTGTCCAAGAAGCGCGCGCAGTACGAGCGCGCCTGGGGCCGGATCGAGGAGACCATGGCTTCGGGTCAGACGATCAAGGGACCGGTGATCGAAGTGGTCAAGGGCGGCCTGATCCTCGATATCGGCCTCCGCGGGTTCCTGCCCGCCTCGCTCGTCGACCTCCGGCGGGTACGCGACCTCCAGCCGTACATCGGCACTGAGCTCGAGTGCAAGATCATCGAGCTCGACCGGAACCGCAACAACGTCGTCCTGTCCCGGCGCGCCTTCCTCGAGGAGTCGCAATCGGAGGGCCGCAAGAAGTTCCTGGAGAACCTGGAGAAGGGCGAGCGACGCAAGGGAACCGTCTCCTCGATCGTGAACTTCGGAGCCTTCGTGGACCTCGGCGGGGTGGACGGGCTGGTGCACGTGTCGGAGCTCTCGTGGAAGCACGTCGACCACCCGAGCGAGGTCGTCACGGTCGGCCAGGAGGTCGAGGTCCAGGTCCTGGACGTGGAGCTCGACCGCGAGCGTGTCTCGCTCTCCCTCAAGGCGACGCAGGAAGACCCCTGGAAGGAGTTCGAGCGGCTGCACAAGGCAGGCGAGGTCATCGCCGGCCAGGTCACGAAGCTCGTGCCGTTCGGCGCGTTCGTCAGGGTCGCCCAAGGGATCGAGGGATTGGTCCACATCTCGGAGCTCTCCCACGAGCATGTCGACACGCCGGAGTCGGTGCTGTCGGTCGGCGACGAGGTCCAGGTGAAGGTCGTCGACGTGGACGTATCGCGCCGGCGTGTGAGCCTCTCGATGCGCCAGGTCAACCCCGCTCCGGCCAAGACCACGGAGATCGAGGTCGAGCCAGAGCAGCCCGAGCGTGCTCCCGCCGAGCCCCTCGTCCAGACCGTGCAGATCCCGCAGGCGGTGCTCGACGCCGTGGCCGTCGCGGAGGCGGAGACGGACGAGCCGGCGGCCACAGCGGCACCCACCCTGGAACCGGCGGCGGTCGAGCCCGCGACGGAGCCGGAAGCCGCACCGGAGCCGGCGGCCGAGGCAGCACCGGACGAACCGCCGGACGCCGCGGCCGCGCCCGACGTCGCCGTGCAACCGCCGGCTGCGAAGGGTGCCACCGAGGAGCCCGCATCGGACGAAGAGGTCTCGCTCGAGGCGATCCTCGAGGATCTGAAGCGCCGCGAGGGGAGAACCGAGTAGGGGCGGGATCGTGCTCCTGGTCGGCCTGACAGGCGGGATCGGATCCGGCAAGTCCACCGTCGCCCGCCTGCTCGAGCGGCGTGGAGCCGTCGTGATCGATGCGGACCAACTGGCACGCGAGGCCGTCGCCCGAGGCACGACCGGGTTCGATCGCGTCGTCGACACGTTCGGTCCGGGGGTCCTGAGGCCCGATGGGGACCTCGACCGGGTGCGGCTCGCCGGGATCATCTTCTCCGATCCCGAGCGGCGAGCGGCGCTCGAGTCGATCGTCCACCCCGAGGTCGCGAAGCGGTTCGGCGAGCGCGTCGAGGAGCTCCGCGACAGCCGCCGCGTGGTCGTCTACGTCACCCCGCTCCTCGTGGAGCTGGGACTCGCATCCGCTTTCGACGTGGTCGTGATCGTCACGGCGTCACCTCATCTCCGCGTCTCACGGGTGGCGTCGGATCGCGACCTCTCGCCCGAGGACGTGCGTGCCCGGATGGCTGCCCAAGCGACCGACGAGCAGCGGATGGAGGTGGCCGACGTCCTGGTGGACAACGACGGTTCGCTCGCGGAACTGGAGCCGCAGATCGACCGGCTCTGGGGCGATCTGGAAGCCCGGGCACGCGAGTGAGCGCGGCAGATCGGCCAAGGGATCGGCCAAGGGATCGGAAGCCCTATCCTCGGGGCATGCGGTTCCGAGCCGTCTTCTTCGACGTCGGTGAGACCCTCGTGCACGTCGATCCCTCGTTCGCCGACCTCTTCGTGGCCGTGCTCGCAGACGCGGGCCACGAGCGGTCCGTGGATGACGTCCGGGAGGCCTCGGCACACGTCTACGCACGGTTCTCGGAGGCGGCGCGGGACGGCTCGATGTGGACGACGTCGCCCGAGCGATCACGCGCCTTCTGGTCCTCGGTGTACGAGCGGATGCTGGGCGAGCTTCAGGTCGCCGACTGCGACGGTCTCGCGACCTCGCTGCACGGCGAGTTCACCCGGATGGAGAACTACGTCCTGTTCGACGATGTGCTCCCGACACTGGCGGCGCTCCGCGAGACCGGCGTGGTACTGGGCGTGGTGTCGAATTTCGAGGCTTGGCTCGAGGACTGGTTCGGCGTCCACGAGCTCCTCGAGCTGTTCCCGATCCGTGTGATCTCGGGGATCGAGGGCGTGGAGAAGCCGGACGAGCGGATCTTCCGGCTCGCGCTGGACCGGGCGTCCGTGTCAGCGGAGGAGTCCGCCTACGTCGGCGACAACCCCGAGTTCGACGTCGACCCGCCGGCGGCGCTCGGGATGTTCCCGGTCCTCGTCGACCGCCGGGGTCGGTTCCCCGATCACGCGGGCGCGCGCATCACGGATCTCCGGGAGCTCCCCACGATCCTCGGAGCCACGCCATGACCGAGGAGCGGCTGTTCTCGATCGCCGACGCGGACGCCGAGCTGGAGGAGCTCCGCGGCCGGCTCCCGAGGCTGCGGGAGGCTCGGCAGCGACTCATCGACACCGGCGAACGCATCACCTCGGCCGTCGAGATCGACGGAGGTGGGACCGAGGGCAGCGACTGGTTCCGTGCGCAGGAGGCCCTCAAGCGGGAGCTCCTGTGGCTCGCGGACCGAGGCATCCTCCTGCGGGATCCCGACACGGGGCTCGTAGACTTCCCGGCCGAGCGCGACGGGGAACGGGTGTTCCTCTGTTGGCGGCTCGGGGAAGAGCGAGTCGGGTGGTACCACTCCGAACGGTCCGGGTTCTCGAGCAGGAAGCCCCTGTGATCTCGTGATGGCGGAGCGGGTGATCGAGGTTCGCGGGCTCCGTAAGTTCTACGGCAACGTGGAGGCGGTCGCCGGTGTGGATCTCCATGTCGACCGTGGGGAGGTGTTCGCCCTCCTGGGCCCGAACGGGGCGGGCAAGACGACGGCGACCGAGATCCTGGAGGGCTTCCGGGGGAGGGACGACGGCGAGGTGTCGGTGCTCGGCCACGATCCCGCACGAGACGAGCGCGAGCTGAAGCGGCGGGTCGGCATCGTCCTGCAGTCCACGGGTGTCGAACCGTTCCTGACGGTTCGGGAGACGATCGACCAATACGGCGCGTTCTACCCGGATCCACGTCCGACCGATGAGGTCATCCAACTCGTCGGACTCAGCGAGAAGCGCGACGCGCGCGTGAACAAGCTCTCGGGAGGACAGCAGCGCCGGCTGGACGTCGCGATCGCGCTGGCCGGCGACCCGGAGCTGCTGTTCCTGGACGAACCGACAACCGGGTTCGACCCGAGCGCGCGGCGGAACGCCTGGCATCTCCTACGGAACCTCACGTCGCTCGGGAAGACGATCTGGCTGACCACGCACTTCATGGACGAAGCGCAGTACCTCGCGCAGCGCGTCGCGGTGATCAAGGGTGGCGAGATCGTGGCCGAGGGCCCTCCCGACTCGCTCGGCGGCAGAGCGGTGATGAAGACGAGGATCGGTTTCCGACTGCCCACAGGGACCACGGACAGGCCCGGCCTCGGAGAGTCGCCGCTTCCCGACGGTTCCTTCGAGATCTCCGCCGACGACGCCACCCGTACGACCCACGAGCTCACGGGGTGGGCGCTCGGACGCGGGCTCTCGTTCGAGAGCCTCGAGGTCGCGAGACCGTCTCTCGAGGATGTCTACCTCGAGCTGACGGGTGGAGAGGAGGGCGCTGAGTGAGCGACCCCGGACTCCTCCTGCGTCAGGTCGTCTACACGAACAGGATCTTCTGGCGGAACCCGGCGTCCGCGTTCTTCACCTTCGTCTTCCCGCTGCTGTTCCTGGTGATCTTCACCACGCTCCTCGGGAACGACGACATCGACACCGGCACCGCCGTGATCAAGATCAGCACGTACTACGTCGCAGCTGAAGGCACGTTCGGTCTGATCTCCGCCTGCTTCACGAACATCGCCCTCCAGATCGTGTACGCCCGCGACGGAGGGGTGCTCAAGCGGATGCGTGGCACCCCCCTCCCACCCTCGGTGTTCCTGAGTGCTCGGGTGATCCATGCAACGCTCATCGGGTTCATCCTCGTTACGATCACGGTGGTCTTCGGCGCCGTCTTCTACGACGCCTCCGTGCCGACCGGGATCGCGCTCGGGCAGTTCGTCGCGACGCTCCTCGTGGGCGCCGCGTGCTTCGCGGCTCTGGGGTTGGCGGTATCGGGCATGATCCCCAATGCGGACGCGGGTCCTCCGATCGTCAACGCCGTCATCCTGCCATTGCTGTTCCTGTCGGGCGTGTTCATCCCGCTCGGCGTGGACACGCCGCGATGGATCGTGGTCGTGGGCGACATCTTCCCGGTCCGCCATCTGGTGGACGCGATGCGCGAGTCCTACCTGGGTCTCACGGAGACCTTCGCGTGGAGCGATCTGGGTGTGATGGCGATCTGGGCGGTCGTCGGCGTCGTCGTCGCCTCCCGCACGTTCCGATGGGAGCCGAAGCGCTAGGGAGGCTGTGCTAGGCTCCGCGCCTCCACGGGACGAGGGGTGGCTCCGATGCGGAAATGGCTCTTGGCGACGGCAGCGCTGGCGTTGTGGGCGGGTTCGTGCTCGGAAGAGACGCCACCGGCAACCGACGGGAGCGCCACGGAGTCACCTACGGAAGAGATCACCGCCGCGGCCTGTGCGGAGTCCCACGCATCCGACTTCTTCCAGGAGGGCACGCTGACGGTGGGAACCGATGTGCCGGCCTTCCAGCCGTGGGTCGCGGGGACCGGTGAGGAGGGCGCCTGGGAGGGCGTGCCCAACGAGGGAACCGGCAACCCCTACAGCGGCGAGGGATACGAGTCGGCAGTCGCCTACGCGATCGCGGACGAGCTCGGGTTCAGCGAGGATCAGGTGACCTGGACCGTCGTGCCGTTCAACAACGCGTACGCCCCGGGCCCGAAGGAGTTCGACTTCGATATCAACCAGGTGTCCGTCACGCCCGAACGAGAGGGGGGCGCCACGTTCAGCACCGGCTACTACGACGTGAGCCAGGCGCTCGTGGTGAACAAGGGGACACCGATCGCGGACGCGACCACCATCGCCGACCTGAAGCAGTACCAGCTCGGCGTCCAGATCGGGACGACGAGCCTCGAGTTGATCACCGAGGTGATCGCGCCGGACGCGCAGCCCCGCGTGTTCGATCGCTCGGTGGACGTGATCCAGGCGTTGAACAACGGCCAGATCGACGGCTACGTCGTGGATGCCCCGACCGCCTACGTGAACGTCCTGATCGGGCAGGCGAAGAACGGGGTCGTGGTCGGCCAGTTCCCCTCGCAGGGCGAGCATTTCGGTGTGGTCTTCGAGTTGGACAACCCGCTCGTGGAGTGCGTCGACCTCGCCATCGCCGCGCTCGAGGCCGACGGCACGCTGCAGAGCCTGCAGGACGAGTGGTTGGCCGACCTCACCTATCCCGTCCTGCAGTAGAGGTACAGCGAGGGGGCTCCGTCCGTGAGCACCACGCCGCCCGGCGCCCCGGTCGTTCCCGAACCCCTGCCCGCCGGGGACGGACGGTCGCGGATCCTTGGGAGCGGCACGCGCGTGGAGGGTCGCCGGGCCGTCGGCATCGCGCTCGTGAGCACCGCGATCTTCGTCGCGGTGGTGGTGATCGTCGCCGTGAGCTCCCCGGGGTGGGAGGAGTTCCGCTTCAAGTTCCTCAACGTGGAGGAGCTGCTGGATTCGCTCCCCGAGGTGGGTCGGGCGTTCCTCGTGAACGTCCAGCTCTTCCTGATCGCCGAGGTGCTCGTCCTGATCCTGGCCCTGGTCGTCGCCGTCCTTCGCAGCCTCCCCGGCCCGGTGTTCTTCCCGATCCGGTTGCTCGCGGCGATCTACACCGATCTCTTCCGCGGCATCCCGACCGTCCTCGTGATCTACGCGCTCGGGCTCGGGGCGCCGGCCCTGCAGATCCAGGGCATCCCGAAGTCGCCGTTCTTCTGGGCCGTGGTGGCCCTCGTCCTCGTGTACACGGCCTACGTCGCTGAGGTCTATCGCGCGGGGATCGAGTCGGTGCACGAGAGCCAGGTCGCCGCGGCGCGCTCGCTCGGGCTCACCCGCTGGCAGTCCACGCGGTACGTGGTGCTCCCGCAGGCCGTTCGGCGGATCGTCCCGCCGCTCCTGAACGACTTCCTGGGCCTGCAGAAGGACACCGCGCTCGTTGCGTTGATCGGCGTGATCGAAGCGTTTCGACAGGGACAGATCGACAGCTCGGCGACGTTCAACTTCACGCCGTTCCTCGCGACGGCCTTCTACTTCGTTCTGATCACGATCCCACTCGCGCGGCTGATCGATTGGCTCGTCGCCCGGGATCGACGACGCCGGCAGGCGGGAGGCGTCGCGTGACTGATGCCGTCCGCGTCGAGGGGCTGTACAAGTCCTTCGGGAACCTCGAGGTCCTCCGAGGGATCGACCTGATGGTGGAGGATCACGAGGTCGTGGGGCTGATCGGGGCGAGCGGATCCGGGAAGTCGACGTTCCTGCGATGCCTGGATCTGCTGGAGCCGATCGACCGTGGCCGCATCTGGCTCGAGGGGGTCGAGATCACGGCTCCCGGGGCGGACGTCGACGTGATCCGGCGCCGGATCGCCATCGTGTTTCAATCCTTCAACCTCTTCCCCCACATGAGTGTGCTCCGCAATATCACGCTCGCCCCGGAGAAGGTGCTCGGGTTGGACGCGCACGGCGCCAGTGACCTCGCGGTGGAGCTCCTGGACCGGTTCGGTCTCGCGGATAAGCGCGACGACTATCCGGATCGACTCTCCGGCGGACAGCAGCAGCGTGTTGCGATCGTGCGGGCGCTCGCGATGGGGCCAGATCTCCTCCTCCTCGACGAGGTGACGAGTGCGCTCGACCCCGTGCTGGTGGCCGAGGTGCTCGACGCGATCCGCGAGCTGGCCGAGGGCGGGATGACGATGGTGATCGCCACCCACGAGATGGGGTTCGCGCGGGACGTGGCGAACCAGGTCGCGTTCCTCGACCAAGGACGGATCCTGGAGCAGGGCCCGCCGGAGCAGATGTTCTCCGAGCCTCGCGAGGAGGCCACCCGCCGGTTCCTCGACCGGATCATCGCCGCGGGGCGGATGTAGGTCCGAGCTTGTCCCCGAGCCGCCCTACACTGGCGGCCCATGCCGCCGTTCAAGATCACGTCCGAGTTCCGACCGTCCGGCGACCAGCCGGAGGCGATCGAACAGCTCGTCGACGGCGTGCAGGCGGGTCAGGAACACGTCACCCTGTTGGGGGCCACCGGCACGGGGAAGACGTTCACCGTCGCCCACCTGGTCGAGCGGGTGCAGCGCCCCACGCTCGTCATCGCTCCCAACAAGTCGCTCGCGGCACAGCTCGCGAACGAGTTCCGCGAGGTCTTCCCGGAGAACGCGGTCGAGTACTTCGTGAGCTACTACGACTACTACCAGCCCGAGGCCTACGTCCCGCAGACCGACACCTATATCGAGAAGGACTCGTCGGTGAACGACGAGATCGAGCGGCTCCGGCACTCGGCCACCGCCGCGCTGCTCTCCCGGCGGGACGTCCTGATCGTGGCAAGCGTCTCCTGCATCTACGGTCTCGGGTCGCCCGAGCAGTACGAAGGACAGCTCCTGCGGACGGTCCGCGGCACGGACCTCCCCATGGAGTTCGCGATGCAGCGTCTCGTCGACATCCAGTACCAGCGGAACAACGTGAGCCGGGCTCGGGGCACGTTCCGCGTCCAGGGCGACACCCTCGAGGTCTTCCCGAGCTACGAGCAGGTCGGGTACCGGGTCGAGTGGTGGGGCGAGACGATCGAGCGGATCAGCCGGTTCGACCCGCTCACGGGCGAGCTCCTGACCGACACCATCGCGGACCTCACCACGTTCCCGGCATCGCACTACGTCGCGAGCGACGAGCGGATGGAGCGCGCCCTCGTCACGATCGAGGAGGAGCTGCACGAGCGTCTCGCCGAGCTCGAGTCCCAGAGCAAGCTGCTCGAGGCGGAGCGGCTCCGGATGCGCACCACGTACGACCTCGAGATGCTCCGCGAGGTCGGCTTCTGCTCGGGGATCGAGAACTACTCGCGCCACATCGACGGCCGCGAGGCGGGGAGCGCCCCGTACACGCTCCTCGACTACTTCCCGGACGACTACCTGGTCGTGATCGACGAGTCGCACGTGACCGTGCCGCAGCTCCACGGCATGTACGAAGGGGACATCTCGCGGAAGTCCACGCTCGTCGACTTCGGGTTCCGGCTGCCCAGCGCGATCGACAACCGCCCGCTCCGCTTCGAAGAGTTCCAGGAGCGGGTGCAGCAGATCGTGTACATGTCCGCAACACCCGGGCCGTGGGAGCTGAAGGTGTCGGACCGGATCGTGGAACAGATCGTCCGGCCCACCGGCCTGATCGACCCGGAGGTCGAGATCCGGCCGACCAAGGGCCAGGTCGACGATCTGATCGAGGAGATCCGCCGCCGTGCCGAGGCGGAGCAGCGGGTGCTGGTGACGACGCTCACCAAGAAGATGGCGGAGGACCTCACGGACTACCTGATCGAGATGGGGATCCGCGTGCGCTACCTGCACTCGGAGGTCGACACGATCCAACGGATCGAGATCATCCGCGACCTCCGGCTCGGAGAGTTCGACGTCCTCGTGGGGATCAACCTGCTCCGCGAGGGCCTCGACCTGCCCGAGGTGTCCTTGGTGGCGATCCTCGATGCCGACAAGGAAGGGTTCCTGCGCTCCGACACCTCGCTGATCCAGACGATCGGACGGGCCGCGCGCAACGTCGACGGCAAGGTCCTGATGTACGCGGACGCCGTCACCGACTCGATGAAGACCGCGATCAGCGAGACCCAGCGCCGACGGATGATCCAGGAGGCCTACAACACTGAGCACGGCATCGATCCCACGACGATCCGGAGGCGGGTGCACGACATCCTGCTCTCCATCTCCGAGGATCCCGCCAAGCGCGCCACCTCGCCGCGGAAGGAACGGCGACAGCGGGTGGCCCGGCCCGAGATGCCGCAGGAAGAGGTCGAGCGGCTCCTACTCGAGCTCGAAGAGGAGATGCATCAGGCGGCGAAGGACCTCCGCTTCGAGTACGCCGCTCGGCTGCGCGACGAGGTGGTCGATCTCCGCAAGGAGCTCAAGGCCCTCCGCGCGGCCGGGGTCGGAGCGTGAACCGCCTCGCCATCCGGGCCCCCGCCGCGTGGCTGGGGCCCGGAAGTTTCGTCGAGGACGCGCAGATCGTATGCGAGGGAGGCCGGATCACGTACGCGGGCGCGAGCACCCGGATCGACGTCGCCGACCAGGAGCTCGCCGTCGACGGCTTCCTGATGCCCGCGGTGGCCGATCGCCACGTCCATATCGAGCTGTCGGACCCGTCCGCCGTCCTTGCCGGCGGCGTCACGGCGGTTCGCGATCTCGCCTGGCCCGTGGAACGGATCTTCGCGCTCGCCGACGCGTCCGAGATGCCGTCGTTCGACGGTCCGCTGATCAAGGCGGCGGGGCCGATGCTCACCGCGCCCGGCGGCTATCCGACGCGGGACTCCTGGGCGCCGGCGGGGACCGGCCGCGAGCTCGCGTCCGCGGATGACGCGGCGGCAGCGGTCGAGGAGCTGGCTCGGCTCGGCGCAGCGGCGATCAAGGTGTCCTTGAACGCGGAAGCCGGCCCGACGCCGACCGACGGCGAGCTGTCCGCGATCTGCGACGCGGCGCACGCGGCCGACCTCCCCGTCACCGCGCACGCCCAGGGTCGGGGCCAGGTCGAGCGGGCGTTGGGGGCGGGGGTCGACGAGCTGGCGCACACGCCGTGGACCCGGCTCTCGGACGAGGTGATCCAGACCGCGGCGCTCCGGCTGCGGATCGTGTCGACGCTCGACATCCTGAGCTTCGGGCGCGACACGCCGGAGATCCGGACGGCGCTCGACAACCTCCGCCGCTTCCACGTCGCGGGGGGGTCGATCGCCTACGGCACCGACCTCGGGAACGGGACGATCCCTCCGGGGATCCACACGCGGGAGGCGCAGCTGATGGTCGAGGCCGGCCTCGAGCCCGAGGAGGTCCTGGAGGCGATGATCCGGGCGCCGCTCGCACCCGACGCGCCCGCCGACCTGATCGCCCTACGCCAGAGTCCGCTCGAGGATCTCCGAGCGCTCGACGAGGTCACCCTCGTGATCCGGGCCGGGAGGGTCGTCGTCGGAGGCTGACCCGCCGGCCGCTTCGTGGCACGATGACCCCCTGGAGGTGAGCGGGATGGTTCAGACCGACACGACGACGTGGCAGGGCGTGACGCAGAAGGAGCTCGGCCAGGCTGCGCGGAACCATGGGATGCAGCTCGAGGGCCTGCGCTACGACGTCACGCCGATCGGGATGCACTACCTCGTGATCCACTGGGACATCCCCGCGGCGGACGAGACCGCATGGACCGTGGACGTCGACGGTCTCGTGGATCGCCCGTTGGCGCTGTCGATGGACGACATCCGCTCACGGCCGGCGGTCACGCGTCCCGTGACGATGGAGTGCGCCGGCAACGGGCGGGCGCTGATGCCCCCGCGGGCCGAGAGCCAGCCGTGGCTCCTCGAGGCCGTGGGGAACGCCGAGTGGACGGGGACGCCGCTGCCCCCGATCCTCGAGGACGCCGGTCTGCGCCCCGAGGCCCTCGAGCTCGTGTTCACCGGCGCCGACCATGGGATCCAGGCAGACGTCGAGCAGGACTATCAGTGGGGCTTCTCGTTGGCCGACATCGTCAAGGACGACGTGCTGTTGGCCTACGAGCTGAACGGACAGCCGTTGCCGCCGCAGCACGGGTTCCCGATCCGGCTCCTGGTACCGGATTGGTACGGGATGTGCAGCGTGAAGTGGCTCCGCCGGATCACGGCCGTCGCCGAACCGTTCGACGGCTTCCAGCTCTCCGCCTATCAACGCCGCCAGGAGCCGGACGGTCCGGGCGAGCGTGTGACCAGGAAGGCCGTCCGGGCCTTGATGCTGCCACCGGGCTTCAGCGACTTCCCCACGAGGCAGCGGTTCGTCGACGCGGGGAGGCATGCGCTGGTCGGCCGCGCCTGGTCCGGATGGGGACACGTCGACCGGGTCGAGGTGAGCGCCGACGGCGGGGCGACGTGGTCGGACGCGGAGTTGGGACCCAAGCCGGAGTCGTCCTCGTCGTGGCGGTCCTGGTCCTTCGACTGGGATGCCCGGCCGGGGGAGCGAGAGCTCCTCGTCCGTGCGACCGACGAGGCCGGCAACGGCCAGCCGATGGACCCTCCCTGGAACTACGGGGGCTTCATGAACAACACGCCCCAGCGGGTCGCCGTCGTCGTTCGCTGACGGTCACACGAGCCGCTTGAGCTCCACGAAGCAGCGGTCGATGTCCTCCTCGGTGTTGAAGAAGTGCGGGCTGATCCGCAGGCCGTCGCCGCGGAAATCCGTGCAGACGTCCCGCGCGAGCAGCTCGTGGCAGATCTTCTCCGCTTCGGGGCCGACCTTCACGTTCACGACGCCACCCCGCGCGTCGCGATCCCGCGGCGTCCGCACCTCGAGGCCCGCTTCGTCCGCCCTGGCGATGACGTGATCGGAGAGCTCGCCGTTCCGCGCGCGGATCGCGGCGGGTCCCACCTCCGAGATGATGTCGATCCCGCCCTGCGCGATGAAGAACACGGGGGCCGGCGGCGTGCCGTGCTCCAGGCGGCGAGCTGTGGGGTGATAGTCGAGATGCTCCGCATCGAATGCGAACGGCTCGCGTTGCGCGAACCACCCCGTGATCGCGGGTTCGAGGGAGGGGAGCAGGTCACGTCGCGCGTAGAGGAACACGAGTCCCGGCCCCCCGAGCATCCACTTGAGGACGCCGGCCGTGTAGAGGTCGCAGCCGAGGTCGTGCAGGTCGAGCGGGACGATCCCGAGCCCGTGGTAGTCGTCGACGAACGAGAGCGCCCCGCGATCGCGGGCGATCGCGCACACGGCCTTCGCGTCCACGATCGCGCTGGACCGGTAGAGGACCCGATTCACCATGACGAGCGCGGTCCGTTCGTCGATCGCCCGGTCGTACTCCTCCAGCGGGATCGTCAGGCCGTCGGGACTGCGCAGCCATCGGATCTCGGCGCCCGCCTTCCGAGCCCACGCGATCCAGACCTGGCCGTCGGTCGGGAAGTCGAGCTCGGACAGGATCACGATCCGGCGTTCGCCGGTCAGGTCGAGGCACGACGCGATCGTCGACAGCGCGATGGAGATGTTCGTGGTGAGCGCCACCTCATCGCGGTCGCAGCCCGCGAGCGCCGAGAACGAGCGCTTGAGCGCCGCCATCCGCGGGAAGATGTCCTCGAACCAGACGAGATCCGGAGCACCCTTGGAGCCCCACGCGTCCAGGTACTCCTCGAGGTAGGTCCTCGATCGCCGGGAGAGGGGACCGAGGGACGCGCTGATCAGGTACGCCTTCCGCTCCAGCACGGGGAACTCGTCCCGCCAGGCGGCGACGTCCACTAGGCGCTCGCCGGCATGAACCGTTCGAACCAGGCCGTCGTCCGAGCCACGAGATCGAGGTACGCGGGGAACTTCCGCACTCCGTGCCCCTCGCCGGGATAGATCGCCACCTCGACCGGAACCCCTCGCGCCCGCAGCGCGCGGGAGAACTCGATCGCCTGCCCCGGGGGTGTGCAGCGATCCTCCGTCCCGGCGGTCAGGAGCGTGGGGGTCGTGACGCGGTCCGCGAAGAAGACCGGGCTGCGCTCGCGGTACTGCGGGGCGCCGTCCTGCGGCTCGCCACCGAGGAACCACGCGTCCCATGCGCCGATGTTGCTGTTCCAGTGCTGGCTGTAGAAGTCGGTCACAGGGGAGACCGCGACCGACGCCTTGAACCGCTGGTCGACCACCGGGAGCCAGCACGACATGAAGCCCCCGTAGCTCCCACCGGTGACGCCGATCCGTTCCGGATCGGCGACACCCCGCTCCACGAGCGCATCGACGCCCGCGAGATCGTCGCGGGCGTCCGCGCCGCCCATGTCGCCGATCACCGCTTCGAGGAACGCACGTCCGCGTCCCGTCGACCCCCGGGGGTTCGGCAGGAGGATCGCGTAGCCGCGAGAGACCAACCAGGCGAACGACGGGCGCGGGAACGACTCCATGTACGACGAGACCGGCCCTCCGTGCACGTGGAGGATCAACGGATGCGGTCCTTCCCCCGGCGGCGTCAGCAGGAAGCCATCGATCTCGAGGCCGTCGGGAGCGTTCCACGAGACCCGTTCCGTCCGGTCGATCGAGCCGCGTGCGTGATCGTGCCCTTCGTGTCGGAATGATGCCACCGTCCGGTCCATCCCACCCTCCACGACCGCCACCTCGATCGGCCGATCGAAGCCCTGCCGGACGAAGGCGAACCCGTCGGTCCCGAGCGGTGCCGCGTACGGAGCCCATCCGCCCACGGCCTCGCTCGTCGACCAGGTCTCGGTCCGGTCGCCGGACGTCGGGTCGATGTCCCCGAACACCGTGTCCCCTCGCCGGAGCGCGGTGTACGAGAGTGCGCCGTTCGCGCGCCATCCCAGCCACGTGATGTCGGCGTCCTCCATCTCGATGGCCCGACGCTCGCCGCTCTGCACGTCGACCACGACGGCGCGACCGGATACGAGCTGCCGGTCACTGCACGGCGCCTCGACCGCCGCCGCGCGCGAGCCGTCGGGAGAGCCGACCGGGAGCCCGAACTGGACGTCGCTCGTGGCGAGGACGCGATCCTCGCCGGTCTCCGTATCGATCAGCACGACCGGCGCGGTGTACCAGGCGGACTCACCGGGATCCTCCGACGCCACGGCGACCACGGCGCCGTCACCGCACCACTCGGCCTCCCAGGCGTTCAGGTCCTCCCGGGACAGCGCTCGGACCTCTCCGGAGGTCGCCTCGATCACCCAGAGCCGTCGCCAGATCTGCCGGTCCTCCCAGGAGTCCACGGCGGGGACCCAGTCGGGGAGGTCTTTCTCGCCTGCGAGCGCACCGGAGCCGTCCGCTCCCGCCCCGTCGGCGTGCATGCCGGCCGTCCGCACGAGGATCCGGGAGCCGTCCGGCGACCAGGCGTGCTCCTCGATCGTCCCCTCCACCTCGGGCAGGGCCTCGGCTTCCCCGAGCGCGTCCGCGTCCAGCGCGTAGAGCTGCATCCGCCCCTTCTCTCGCCGGTCGGAGAGGAAGGAGAGCCGCCGACCGTCGGGCGACCAGCGTGCGCCGGCGTCGCGCTCAGGCCCGGCGGTGACCTGTTTGGCGCCCCCGCTCTTGGCGCCCTCGACCTGGCTCTCCCCGGCCGCCGGCGCGAGGCAGACCCGGCTCTTCGGCGTTCCCTCGAGCTTCTCCCAGATGGACCCGGTGAACGCCACCCACCGCCCGTCGGGGGAGGGCCGAGGGTCCGAGGCCTCGGTGACCTTCCCGAACCCGGGCTCGTAGACCTTCCGGAAGTGCTCCTCGATCTCCTGGTACACGGGCGACGAACGCAGGTCTCTGTCCATGGGCGAAGGATAGGCGGGGAGGATGCGGGTCGTCGGGCGCCGCCGATCCCGAGAGGCGTCGACAGCGGCGCCATGACCGGGAGCGGCGCGCCACGGACAGAGCGTGTCGCGGGCCGCCGGTACACTCGACCCGTGGGCTCCGAGAGACTCGTCATCCACGGCGCCCGTGAGCACAACCTCAAGAACGTCACGCTCGACCTGCCGCGTGACCAGCTGATCGTGTTCACGGGGCTGTCAGGCTCCGGGAAGTCGTCCCTGGCCTTCGACACGATCTACGCCGAGGGCCAGCGCCGCTACGTGGAGTCGCTCTCGTCGTACGCCCGCCAGTTCCTCGGGCAGATGGAGAAGCCCGACGTCGACTTCATCGAGGGGCTGTCCCCGGCGATCTCGATCGACCAGAAGTCCACCTCGCGGAATCCGCGCTCCACCGTGGGCACGATCACGGAGGTCTACGACTACCTCCGCGTGCTGTTCGCGCGCATCGGACATCCCCATTGCTACAACTGCGGCCGGCCGATCGGTCGACAGACGCCCGACCAGATCGTGGATCAGGTGCTCCAGCTGCCCGAGGGCACCCGCTTCCAGGTCCTCGCGCCGGTGATCCGCGGTCGCAAGGGCGAGTACGAGAAGCTCCTCCAGGAGCTCGCGCGCAAGGGCTTCCCTCGCGCGCGGATCGACGGCGAAGTACGGGAGCTATCGGAGTCGATCCGGCTTCCCAAGAACTTCAAGCACACGATCGAGGTCGTCGTCGACCGTCTCGTCGCGAAGCAGGGGATCCGGCGGCGTGTCGCGGACAGCATCGAGACCGCGCTCGAGCTGGCGGAGGGGATCGCGTCGATCGCGGTGACCACCCACGAAGGTCACGAGGAGCTCCAGACGTTCTCGCAGAAGCTCGCCTGCACGTTCTGCGGGCTGTCGTTCGACGAGCTGGCTCCTCGAAACTTCTCGTTCAACTCGCCGTACGGAGCGTGCCCCACCTGTGACGGGCTCGGCACCCGGCTCGAGGTGGACGCCGACCTCGTGGTTCCCGACCCCACCCTCTCCATCAACGAAGGGGCGTTGGCGCCGTGGGCGAGCAACACCCTCGAATACTGGTACCGGGTCCTCGAGGCGGTCGGCGAGGCCCACGGCTTCTCGCTCGACACACCCTGGAAGAAGCTCCCCAAGCGGGCGCGAGACGTCGTGCTCTTCGGATCCGACGAGGAGATCTACGTCCGCTACAAGAACCGCTACGGGCGACAGCGCTCGTACTACACGAGCTACGAGGGCGTGCTCCCGAACATCGAACGGCGACACAAGGAAACCGACTCGGACGCCTCGCGCGAGAAGCTCGAGCAGTTCATGCGCGAGACCCCGTGCCGATCGTGCAAGGGTGCACGGCTCCGTCCGGAGACGCTCGCGGTCACGGTCGACGGCCTCCACATCTCCACGCTCACCGACCTGTCGATCCGGAAGACGCTGTCCTTCCTCGAGTCGATGGAGCTCTCGGAGCGCGAGGAGATGATCGCCGAGCGGCTGCTGAAGGAGATCCGCGCCCGGCTCGGCTTCCTCGTCGACGTCGGTCTGGACTACCTGACGCTCTCGCGGCCGGCGGGCACCCTGGCGGGAGGAGAGGCGCAGCGGATCCGGCTCGCGACCCAGATCGGGTCCGGCCTGGTCGGCGTGCTCTACATCCTCGACGAGCCGTCGATCGGTCTGCACCAGCGGGACAATCGCCGGCTGCTCGACACCCTGATCCGCCTCCGAGACCTCGGGAACACGCTGATCGTCGTCGAGCACGACGAGGCCACCATCATCGAGGCCGACCACATCGTCGACATCGGCCCGCTGGCGGGGGAGCACGGCGGACGGATCGTGTACTCGGGCGACCTGAAGGGACTGCTCGGATCCGATGAGTCCCTCACCGGTGCGTACCTCTCCGGGAGACGGTCGATCCCCCTCCCGTCGTCGCGGCGCACGCCGAAGCGGTGGCTCCGCCTCGAGGGCGTGCGGCAGCACAACCTGAAGGACATCACGGTGAAGATCCCGCTCGGGGTGATGGTGTGCGTGACCGGCGTGAGCGGGAGCGGCAAGTCCACCCTTGTCCAAGACGTCTTGCTCCGCGCGCTGATGCAGAAGGTGTATCGCTCGCGAGTGCTACCGGGCAAGCACCGACGCATGGTCGGGTGGGAAGACGTCGACAAGGTGATCGACATCGACCAGTCGCCGATCGGTCGCACGCCGCGGTCCAACCCGGCCACCTACACGGGGGTCTGGGATCACGTCCGCAAGCTCTTCGCCCAGGTCCCGGAAGCCCGGCTCCGCGGCTACCAGCCCGGGCGCTTCTCGTTCAACGTCCGCGGGGGGCGGTGCGAGAACTGCGCCGGTGACGGCCAGATCAAGATCGAGATGCACTTCCTCCCCGACGTCTACGTGACGTGTGAGGTGTGCAAGGGCCGGCGGTACAACCGCGAGACGCTCGAGGTGAAGTACAAGGGTCGCACGGTCTCCGACGTCCTCGAGATGAGCGTCGACGAAGCGCTCGACTTCTTCCAGAACATCCCGCCGATCAAGCGGCACATGCAGACGTTGTCCGACGTCGGATTGGGCTACATCAAGCTCGGGCAGCCCGCCCCCACGCTCTCCGGGGGGGAGGCGCAGCGGATCAAGCTGTCGAGCGAGCTCCACAAGCGCGCCACCGGCAACACCGTCTACATCCTCGACGAGCCCACCACCGGTCTCCACTTCGAGGACATCAGGAAGCTGTTGCAGGTCCTCCAGCGATTGGTCGCCACCGGGAACACGGTGCTCGTGATCGAGCACAACCTCGACGTCGTGAAGACCGCCGACTGGCTGATCGACCTCGGTCCCGAAGGCGGGGACCAGGGCGGCCGCATCGTGGCCGAGGGCCCCCCGGAGGCCATCGCGGCCAACGCGGAGTCCCACACGGGCCGGTTCCTCGATGAGGTCCTGGGGGTCCTGCCGGTCGGCGTCGGCGCCTCTGCGTGAGCGTCACAGAGCGGCTGTGGATGCTTGCTAGGATGCGGCCCGTCGTGTCGAGACCGTCTCCGCGCTCCCTGGCCCTGGCCCTGGTCGTCCTCGCCGCGGCATGCGGAAGCATCCCGCCGTCAGAGGTGAGGGCCCCGGAGGGACGGCAGTTCATCCCGATGGTCCCCGATTCGATCGACGACGTCGGGCTGGCGCCGTCGGTGGCCCTCGACTCGGAAGGACTCCCCACCATCTCCTACTACGGCTTCCCGGCGCAGCTGGAGGAAGGGGAGATCCCGATCGCGCGTCCCGTGGGCTCGCCGTTCCTCACGACCGAGGACGGTGACGACGCCGGCGCGGTGTTGCTGGTGAGCCTCAACCCCGACCAGATCTGGAACCGAGGCGCGATCGCCCAGCCGAGGGACACGCCGAGCGGGGTCCCCGTGCCGTTCGAGCCGGCGGCCGAACCCTCGCTGGCGAGCCTGACCAAGGCGCGGGCCGCGGGGACCGACGTCGCGATCGCGGGGAGCGACGTCCACGCCGTCTGGACCACCGACCGAGGCGTCTGGTACGGGATCGGCCCCACGCCGTTCGAGATCGGTGCCGTGGAGGAGACCCCCGAGGCCGGTGCACCCTCCCTCGTGGTCGACGACGCCGGCACGCCGATCGTCGCCTACACGATCGCCGGGGCCCAGCCGGAAGTGCGGGTGGCCGAGCGTGTCGGCGAGAACTGGAGGGTCACCACGGTGGCCACCCTGTCCCGGTGCGGAGAGGGATGCCCGCCGGCGACGCAGCTCGCCCTCCTCGGCGGCGAGCCGTTCCTGGTGATCGCCGACCCGCTTTCCGGCGAGGTGACCGCGGCACGGCGACAAGGGGGAGCCTGGACGACCGAGGTGGTGGCCACGGACGCCACCGGCGGTGCGTCGGTCTCCACAGCGGGCGATACGGCCGCGATCGCCTACTACACGGAGACGGGGGTGGCGCTCGCCACCGGTCGTCCCGGGTCGTGGTCGGCCGAGGAGGTCGCCTCCCTCGCGACGGGCGAAGGGGGCCAGTCCGCCGACGTGCCGACGGCGCCCAGCACGGGGGTCGCGATCGACCAAGAAGGGACCGCCTGGGTCGCGTGGCAGGATGGCGATGGCATCCATCTGGCATCACACGCCGACGAAGCGTTCGAGGAGGTCGAGCTCCCCGACACGAGCAGCGGAGTGAACCCGAGTCTGGCCATCACCGAGGACGGCTCATCGGTCTACGTCGCCTGGTACGACGCGAACGAGGGCGACCTCCGGCTCGGCGCGTACGGTGAGATCCCGGACCTGCTGATCGCCGCCCCGACACCGCTGCCGAGCCCGGCTCCCGCGGGACCATCCGAGGATTGCGGCGACGATGGGCAGCCGGTCCTGGAGGTGACAGCGCCCACGACCGCCTTCGAGCCCACCTGCCTCGTCGCGCCAGCAGAGGAGGAATTCACACTCACGTTCAACAACGAAGACGAGGGCGTGACCCACAACCTCGCCATCCTCACGCAAGCCGACGAAGAGGTCGCAGCTACGGACCTGAAGCCGGGGACGTACACGGACGAGCTTCCCGTGGATCCCCAGGAAGAAGGGGACCTCCAATTCCTTTGCCAGGCACACCCCACTCAGATGTTCGGCACGCTGGCGATCGTGGTCAGCGGCGGGGCCGGAAACGGTGGAGGCGGGGGCGGAAGCGGCGGTGGAGGCGGCGGAGGATAGCCGCACCACGTTCCCAGCCGGGTCACCCGGCGGCGCTACGATGGGTGGGTGAGCTTCACCAAGCCGGCATCGTCCACCATCCCGGACGCTCCCGGCGCCTACCTCTTCCGGGACGAGGACGGCAGGGTCGTCTACGTCGGGAAGGCCGGCTCGCTCAGGAAGCGACTGGCGAACTACTGGTCCCGACCGCTCCATCCGCGGACCGAAGCCATGGTGGACGCGGCGGCGAGCGTCGAGTGGATCGTCGCGTCGGGCGAGGTCGACGCGCTGATGCTGGAGTTCAATCTGATCCAGCAGTATCTGCCGCGGTTCAACATCCGCTATCGCGACGACAAGTCGTATCCCTACCTCGCGCTCACCGTGGGGGAGAGGTGGCCGCGAGCCCAGGTACTCCGCGGGACCAAGCGGAAGAAGGTCCGGTACTTCGGGCCGTACGGACACGCCTGGGCGATCCGAGACACCCTGGACGCCCTGACGCGCGTCTTCCCCATCCGCACCTGCACGAACCATTTCTTCGACCAGCGCGCCCGCGCCGGGCGGCCCTGTCTCTACTACGACATCGGCCGCTGCTCCGGCCCCTGCGTCCCCACCGCCACCGGGATCACGGAGGAGGCGTACCGCAGCGACGTCGACGCCCTCGGGGACTTCCTGGCGGGGAACTCGAAGCCGATGCTCCGGCGCCTCGAGGAGCAGATGGCCGAGGCGTCGGGTCGGGAGGAATTCGAGCAGGCGGCGCGGTTCCGCGATCAGCTGCAGGCAGCGCGCCGGGCGCTCGAGAGCCAGGAGATGGTCCTCGTCCAGCCCGAGAGCCTGGACGTGGTCGGCCTGGCCGAGGACGACCTCGAGGCGGCCTTCCAGGTCTTCACGGTTCGCGGAGGACGGGTCCTCGGCCGCAAGGGATGGATCGTCGATCGCGTGGAGGACCTCGACCGGCCCGAGCTCGTCGCGTCGTTCCTCCGGCAGCTCTACATGGAGCGTGAAGAGGTCCCGCCGCGGATCCTGGTGCCGACGGAGCCGGCGGAGCGAGACGTGCTGGAGACCTGGCTCTCCGCCCGTCGGGGTTCCCACGTCACGATCACCGTGCCGGCGCGCGGCGCCAAGCGGCGACTGATGGAGGTCGTGGGGAGCAACGCGAGCGAAGCGTTCCACCGGCACAAGCTCCGGCGAGCCTCCGATTTCGGGGCACGGTCCCGGGCGCTGTCCGAGCTCGCCGATCAGCTCGGCCTCGAGCAGGCGCCTCTCCGCATCGAGTGCTACGACATCTCCAACCTCGGGCCGAGCGACACGGTCGGATCCATGGTGGTCTTCGAGGACGGCCTCCCGAAGCGGGCCGACTACCGGCGGTTCGAGATCAAGGGCGTGCCCGGGCAGGACGATTTCGCGAGCATGGAGGAGATGCTCACCCGACGGTTCTCGCGGCTGCTGAAGGAGAAGGCGGAGGCACCGGGAGGTCGGAGACGCTTCTCGTACCCACCGGCCCTCGTGGTGGTGGACGGCGGTCGCGGCCAGCTGAGCGTCGCGACGAGGGTCCTCGAGGACCTCGGCTTGCACATCCCGCACATCGGGTTGGCGAAGCGACTCGAGGAGATCTACTTCCCCGACCGCCCGGATCCGCTGTCGATCGCGCGGGGATCGGAGGCGCTCTTCGTGCTCCAACACATCCGTGACGAGGCCCACCGCTTCGCGATCACGTATCACCGTCAACGGCGCGACCGTCGAGCCCTGTCCTCGCCGCTCGACGAGATCCCCGGCGTGGGGCCCTCCCGGAAGCGCGCGCTGATGAAGCGCTTCGGCTCGCTGACGAAGATCCGTCAGGCCGGAGCGGCCGAGCTCGCCGCCACACCGGGGGTCGGGCCCCGGCTCGCGGACGAGATCCATCGCCGGCTGCACTCGGTATCGGTCACGGATCGCCGGGAGAGCGCCTGATGGCGCCAGCCGTGAAGCGGGCCGCGCGGGAGACCACGGCTCCCGGGTTCCTGTTGATCACCGGGCTGTCGGGGGCCGGGCGCTCCGAGGCCGCGCGGAGCCTCGAGGACCTCGGGTACTTCGTCGTCGACAACCTGCCGCCGGCGCTCCTCCCGAAGATGGCCGAGCTGGCGGCGAGCCCGGGGGGTCCCGGACGGGTGGCGATCGTCGTGGACGCGCGGGGTGGCGTGTTCTTCGGCGAACTCTCCAAGGCGCTCGAGGAGCTGCGGGAGCAACGGGTCCCATCCAGGATCGTGTTCCTCGACGCCTCGGACGAGGACCTCGTCAACCGCTACGAGGCGACCCGCAGGCGTCACCCGCTGGCTCCGGGTGACCGGGTGGGGGAAGGGATCCGCAAGGAGCGCCTGATGATGGAGAGCCTGCGCGCCGACGCGGATCTCGTGATCGACACCAGCGGACTGACGCCGCACGACCTCCGCGACCGGATACGGGAGACGTTCGCCGACACACCTCCCGAGGCCGGCCTGCTCGTCTCCATCGTGTCGTTCGGCTTCAAGTACGGGAGCCCGCGCGACGCAGACCTCGTGCTGGACGTGCGATTCCTCCCCAACCCGCATTGGGTCGAGGAGCTACGCCCGCTTCCGGGCAGCAACGAGAAGGTGCGTGAGTACGTCGAGGGGCAGGAGGACTACGGGTCCTTCATGAAGCGGCTCGAAGGCCTCCTGGACGTCGTCGTCCCCGGCTACGTGGACGAGGGGAAGTCGTATCTGACCATCGCGATCGGCTGTACCGGAGGCCGGCACCGCTCCGTGGTGGTCTCGGACGACCTCGCCGACTGGTTCCGCGAGCACGGGCATCGCGTCTCCGTGAACCACCGCGACGTCGACCGCGACTGACGAGGTTCAACCCGCGGGGAAGGACGCCTCGAGGGTGCCCAGGTGGTCGCCACGATGGAGCGAGCGATCCACGAGCCGTTCCCGACCCTCCCCTGCGAGCTCCTCTCGGACCTCATCCGCGACGTCCTCGACGAACGCATCGAGATCGGACGCGGAGGTCACACACTGTTCGACGGCCTCCCGAGGGGGGATCGACATCCACTGGCGCAACGAGGCGTCGTTGATCCGATCCACCAGGCCGCCGTCCACGGCCATCGGCGTCCGCTCGCCACGCTCCGCTGCGAGCCGCCAGCGCTCCAGCACGAAGCGGTCCCAGAAGGCGATGTGCGCGAAGAGTCCGGCGGCGGTCCAGGGTGGGTCGATCTCGGTCCTCAGCTCGTCGTCCGGGAGCCTCGCGCCGATCGCCGCCAAGCGGTCGGCGGACGCCCGGTTCCGTGCGTCCACGTCGTCGCCCATCCGCGCCACGCTACACCGACGGACAGCTCCCGAGGCCCGCTCGTAGGATGGGGGGACCGAGGCGCCAACGAGGCCCCGAGGAGGTTCTCCACGATGAGCGTGCCAAGGAACGTGAAGGTTGGCATCAACGGTTTCGGACGGATCGGCCGCAACTTCCTCCGCGCCGTCAGGGACACGGACGCGGACGTCGACTTCGTCGGCGTCAACGACATCACGGACGCGAAGACCCTGGCGCATCTGCTGAAATACGACTCGGTCCTGGGTCGCCTGGACGCAGAGGTCGCCGTCTCGGACACGGGCCTCTCCGTCGATGGCGACGAGCTTCGCGTGTTCGCGGAACGGGACCCGGCCCAGCTCCCGTGGAAGGAGGTGGGCGCCGAGATCGTGATCGAGTCGACCGGTCTGTTCACGGACCGGGAGAAGGCCGCCGCGCACCTGGAAGCCGGCGCCCAGAAGGTCATCATCAGCGCGCCCGCCAAAGGTGAGGACATCACGATCGTGATGGGCGTGAACGACGACGTCTACGACCCGACCACGCATCACGTGATCTCGAACGCTTCCTGCACGACGAACTGCGTCGTGCCGCTCGCGAAGGTGCTCGAGGATTCCTTCGGGATCGACCGCGCCCTGATGACCACGGTGCACGCGTACACGAACGACCAGAATTTGCTCGACCTTCCCCACAAGGACCTGCGGCGGGCGCGCGCCGCCGCGATCAACATCGTCCCGGCGTCCACCGGAGCGGCGAAGGCGACATCGCTGGCACTCCCGCAGCTGAAGGGGAAGATGGACGGCATCGCGATGCGCGTGCCCGTGCCCGACGGATCGATCACCGACCTCGTGGCGATCGTCAACCGCGACGTGACGGTGGAAGAGGTCAACGAGGCGTATCGAACCGCCTCTGAGACCGACCGGCTGAAGGGCAAGCTCGTCTACACGGAGGACCCGATCGTCTCGAGCGACATCGTGGGGTCGCCCGCCTCCTGCACCTTCGACTCCCTCTCGACGATGGCGATGGGGAACATGGTCAAGGTCATGGGCTGGTACGACAACGAGTGGGGCTATTCGAACCGCCTGGTCGACCTGGTGAACCTGGTCGCCTCGAAGCTCTAGTGACGCTCCGGACGCTCGACGCCCTCGGCGACGTCGCCGGCTCCCGGGTCTTCGTCCGCGTCGACTTCAACGTCCCTCTCGACGGCGGCCGCGTGGCGGACGATCTGCGGATCCGTGCCGCCGTCCCGACCCTCCGTGAGCTGCGCGAGCGGGGAGCGGCCCTCGTGGTGGCGTCCCACCTCGGACGTCCGGAGGGGGAGGCGCGGGACGATCTCCGCCTCGCGCCCGTCGCCGACCGGCTCGGCGAGCTGCTCGAGGTCGAGGTGATGGTGCTCGACGAGGTCGTCGGCGACGGCCCCGAGGCCGTGTGCGCCCACATCGAACCGGGCGACGTGGTCCTCCTCGAGAACCTCCGCTTCGATCCGGGCGAGGAGGCGAACGACGTCCGCTTCGCGGGACGCCTCGCCGAGCTCGCCGACGCGTACGTGGACGACGCGTTCGGCGCCGCGCACCGGGCGCACGCGAGCGTCGTCGCGCTGCCCGACCTGATGCGAGCGTCGGGACGGGCGACGGCGGCAGGACGGCTGCTGCAGCGGGAGGTCGAGGTTCTCGGCCGACTCCTCCGCGACCCCGACCGGCCCTACGTCGCCGTCCTCGGCGGCGCCAAGGTCTCGGACAAGCTCGGGGTGCTCGGCGCGCTGGCCGAGCGCGCCGACGCGTTGCTGATCGGGGGAGCGATGGCGTTCACGCTGATCGCCGCGGACGGGGGCGAGATCGGCGACAGCCTGGCGGAACGCGATCGCTTCGACGAGGTCCGCGCGGTTATGCACGGGACCGGCGACGCCCTGATCGAGCTTCCCCAAGACGTCGTCGCCGCCACCGAGGCGACTGCCGACGTCCGCCCGCAGACCGTGCCGGCACGCGAGATCCCGCGCGGCCTGAAAGGACTCGACATCGGACCTCGGACCGTGGAGGAATTCGCCCGGATCCTTGCCGACGCCAAGACGATCCTGTGGAACGGTCCGATGGGCGTCTTCGAGCTCGAGCCGTTCTCGGCGGGCACCCGCGGCGTGGCCGTGGCGATCGCGGGGGCGGCGGCGTTCTCGGTGGTCGGCGGGGGGGACTCCCTGCTCGCGGTCAAGCGGGAGGGGCTCGAGGATTCGTTCGACCACCTGTCCACCGGCGGCGGCGCCTCGCTCGAGTTCCTCGAGGGAACGCCGCTCCCCGGCATCACGGTCCTGCAGGACTGACTTGGGAGGGCTGACGTGGTCGAACGGACGCCGATGATCGCCGCGAACTGGAAGATGCACAAGACGCACCTCGAGGCGATCCAGGCCGTGCAGAAGCTCTCGTACCTGCTCGACCGGAAGGACGCCGAGCGTGTGGAGGTCGTGATCTGCCCCGCGTTCACGGCCCTCCGTTCCGTGCAGACCCTGATCGACTCCGATCGGCTGCCCTACGGGTTGGGCGCCCAGGACGTCCACCCCGAGGACGAAGGCGCGTTCACCGGGGCAGTGGCCGGGCCGATGCTGGCGGCGCTCGACGTCGCCTACGTCATCGTCGGTCATTCCGAGCGCCGCCAGCTGTTCGGCGAGGACGACGCGACGATCAACCGGAAGGTGAAGGCCGTGATCCGCCACGGCATGGCGCCGATCGTCTGCGTGGGGGAAACGCTCGAGGAGCGGGAGTCGGGCGGCACCGAGACGAAGGTGACCGAGCAGGTCCGGCGGGCCTTCGACGGGATCGACGCGGCGGCCGCAGCCGGGTCCGTCGTGGCGTACGAGCCGATCTGGGCGATCGGGACTGGCCGCAACGCGGAACCCACGGACGCGGGACAGGTCGTGGAGGTGATCCGCGCCACGCTCGCGGATCGCGTCGCCCCGGAGGTCGCCGGCGTTGTCCGTGTCCTCTACGGAGGCAGCGTCAAGCCCGGCAATATCCGGGAGTTCATGGCCCACCCGGAGATCGACGGGGCGTTGGTCGGGGGCGCGAGCCTCGATCCGGAGAACCTGGCCCTGATCGCCCGGTACCGGTGACACGCTTTCGCTTCCTTGCCCATCAACGCCGCTGCGAGGGTGCCCCTCAGGGAGTTGCTGGATTGCGGGTCCCCTGCAACCTCTCTAGTATCGGTTCCCGGGCATGAGTCGATCCGACACGGACACCGACGTATCCCAGGCGGAACAGCGCGAAGCTGCCGAGCGCGCCGACCTGGAGGCTGCCGCGCCGTCCGCCGAGACGCCGGCTTCGATCATCGGTCGGAGCCCCTGGGAGATCTTCTGGAGTCACTTCCGCCAGGACAAGTTCGCACTCATGGGTCTCGTGATCATCGGGGTGATGGTCCTGATGGCGATCTTCGCCCCGCTGGTGGCCAGCTGGTCCGGGCACGAGCCGAACCAAGTCAATCTCGATGCGCTCGACGAGTTCGGCCTCCCGTCGGCACCCACGTGGTGGCCGGGACCGGAGGCGAAGGCCCCTGCGAGGTACCTCCTGGGAGTCGACGACACCGGGCGTGACCTCTTCGTGCGGATCGCCTACGGCGCCCGGACGTCCCTGACGGTCGCGTTCTTCGCGACGGGAATCGCCGTGGTGCTCGGTGTGCTCTTGGGCCTGGTGGCGGGCTTCTATCGAGGCAAGATCGACACGATCATCTCGCGCGCCACCGACGTCGTGCTGGCACTGCCGATCCTGCTCCTGGCGCTGGGCATCGCATCCGCCTGCGGGGCGAACCAGGAGGGGTGCTTCTGGGGGTTCATCAAACCGGGACTGCGACCCGTGATCTTGATCATCGGGCTCTTCGGCTGGCCGTACATCGGCCGGATCGTCCGCGGCCAGGTGCTGTCGATCCGAGAGAAGGAGTTCGTGGAAGCCTCGCGCTCCTTGGGAGCCTCCAACCGGCGCATCATCCTCCGGGAGATCCTCCCGAACGTGATCGCGCCGATCATCGTCTACACCACGCTCATCATCCCGAGCAACATCCTGTTCGAGGCCGGACTCTCGTTCCTCGGCGTCGGGGTCCCAGATGGGACACCGTCCTGGGGAGCCATGCTCGCCGACGCCGGTACGGCGTTCCGATGGGCTCCCTGGTTGATGATCTTCCCGGGCCTCGCCCTGTTCCTCACGACGCTGGCCTTCAACCTCGTGGGGGACGGCCTCCGGGACGCACTCGATCCTCGGAAGGCCGTCTGAGCGTATCGACAGGGGGAACCTGGTTCGAAAGGAGGACGACCTCGAGCACGGAACACCATCGATCGTTTGTATCTGCACCATGAGAAGGGGGGTAGCTTTGAAACGAGTACTCAGACTGATCGCGGTCGTGACGGTCCTCGGGATCGTCGCCGCATCGTGTGGCGGCGATGACGAACCGCCTTCGGGCGACGACACCGAAACTCCGACCGAGGATCTCGCGGGCGGCACGCTCACCATGGCGATGCTCGCCGACGTCACCGCGGCGTTCGACCCACAGAAGGAGTACTACTCCGTCACGTGGGAGTACTACCGCTGCTGTCTGCTCAGGAACCTGATGTCCTATGAGGGTGTCCCGACGGACGAGGGCGGTGCCGAGATCTTCCCGGACCTCGCGGCCGGCGAACCGGAGCAGTCCTCGGACGGACTGACCTGGACCTACACGATCAAGCCCGGCATCCACTACGCGCCTCCGAAGGAGGACGTGGAGATCACGGCGCCGGACTTCATCCGAGCGCTCGAGCGGACGGCGAACCCCGATGCGAACGTCGGCGGATACTCCTTCTACTACTCGGTGATCGAGGGCTTCGACGACTTCGCCGCGGGCGACGCCGACGAGATCTCCGGGTTGGTCGCGCCGGATGACCAGACGCTCGAGATCACCACGACCGCACCGGTCGGGGACATGAGCTACCGACTGGCCATGGGCACCGCATCCCCGATCCCGCCCGATGACGAGGGCGAGCGGATGGGTGTCGCAGAGGGACACGACCGGAACTACGGACGTTTCCTCGTGGCCTCCGGTCCGTACATGTTCGAGGGGTCCGAGACGATGGACTTCTCGGCAGACCCGAAGGACCAGACCGAGGCGCCGGGCTACGTCCCGGGTCGCCAGATCGTCCTGGTCCGCAACCCGTCCTACGACCCTGCGACGGACGGACTGCGGGACGCCTACCCGGACCGGATCGAGGTTCGGATCGGCGGCGACAACGACGACCTGTACAACCAGGTCGCCGCGGGGACCCTCGACTTCGTGGTCGACGGCGTGGTGCCTGCGGAGAAGATCCGCGAGTACCAGACGGACCCCGCCCTGCAGGACAAGATCAACATCTACGCATCGGACGCGATCCGGTACGTGTCCTTCAACCTGGCGGTGCCTCCCTTCGACGACGTCCACGTCCGCAAGGCGGTCAGCTGGGCGTTCGACAAGCAGGGGTTCCGACAGTTGCGGGGTGGCCCGTCGGTCGGTGAGATCGCGGGGCACATCATGGTGAACACCCTCGAGAACAACCTGCTGGCCGACTACGATCCGTACCAGACCACCAACGCGTCTGGTGACCCGGAGAAGGCCAAGGAGGAGATGGCCCTGTCCGCGTACGACTCGGACGGGGACGGGGTCTGTGATGATCCGTCGTGCCAGGACATCCTCACGATCACCGATCGCGAGGACCCGTACCCGGATCAGATGGCCCTCCTGAAGCAGTTCCTCGAGCCGCTCGGGATGACGCTCGATGACAAGCAGCTGGAGCGCGGCACGATGTACAACCAGTGCAACGATGCGAACTCGCATCACGCGCTGTGTGCCGGCCCCGGATGGGGGAAGGACTACGCCGACGGTGTCACGTTCGGCGAGCCCTTGTTCACCTCCGCGGGTCTGTGGGAGAGCTGCTGCAACTACTCGCTCCTGGGAGCCTCGCCGGAGCAGCTGACCGAGTGGGGCTACGACGTGACGGAAGTCCCGTCCATCGATGACAAGGAGGACGAGTGCGCGGCGTTGGAGCCCGGTGACGAACGGTTCCAGTGCTGGGCCGAGCTCGACCAGCAGTTGATGGAAGAGGTTGTTCCGATGGTGCCGTACCTGTTCGACAACAGCGTCGACATCCTTTCGGAGAACATCGTCAACTACTCGTTCGACCAGTTCGCTGGTCTGGCGGCGTTCGACTCGCTGGCCGTACCCGGCAACACGGGATAGCCACCTGATCCAAACGGTCGAGGGGGTCGCGTGAGCGGCCCCCTCACCGTTCCGTCCGAGGCCACCACTCGGTGGCCGGAGGGAGGAAGAGACGGATGGGCCGATACCTGATCCGGAGAGCCCTCTTCATGATCCTCGTGATCGTGATCGTCTCGCTCCTCACGTTCCTCATCTTCGTGAAGCTCCCGGCCGGCGACCCGGCTCGCCGGGCGGTCGGTCGCACCACCACGCCCCAGCAGATCGAGAACGCACGGAGAGCGTTCGGTCTGGACAAGCCCCTCTACATCCAGTACTGGCGGTTCCTCCGGGGGTTCATCCCATGGCCTCCCGGCGATCCGGTGCTCATGTTGAGTGGCCACCCTCCGCGGAGCCACGAGGGGCTCTGGCTCAACGAAGACGTCTATTACTCCTACGACGGCTTCGTACCCGTGCGGGAAGAGCTGGCCCGGCGGATCCCCATCACCGGGACCCTCGCGATCGGTGCCGCCGTGATCTGGCTCCTCCTCGGCATCCCGATCGGCATCCTGTCCGGCGTGCGGCGAAGATCCGTCGCCGACCGCGCCGCCATGATCTTCGCGATCGTCGGCGTGTCGATGCCGATCTTCTGGCTGGCGCAGCTCCTCTTGTATGCGTTCTGGTTCAAGCTCGAGCTGTTACCCGAATCCGGGATCCCGATCGGGTACAGCGGGTGGGGAGGGGCGATGCGCGCCGCCCTCGAGGGCCGGTTCATCCTTCCTTGGGTTTCCCTCGCGTACATCAACGCGGCCTTCTACGCTCGCATGGTGCGCGGCAACCTGATCGAGACGATGAACGAGGACTACATCCGGACGGCCCGAGCCAAGGGTCTGTCCGAGCGTCGCGTGATCTACAAGCACGGCCTCCGCGGGGCCCTCACGCCGGTCGTGACGATGCTCGGCCTCGACGTCGGTCTCCTGCTCGGCGGCGCGTTCATCACGGAGACGGTCTTCGGGCTCCCGGGGATCGGGCAGAAGGCCGTGCAGGCGATCGGCACGAACGACTTCCCGACCGTGATGGGCGTCACCATCCTCGGCGCGTTCATCATCGCCGTCGCGAACCTGGTGGTCGACGTCGCGTACGCGTTCGTAGACCCGAGGGTGAGGTACACCTAGGTGGCGCAGCCACTCCTCGAAGTGAAGGACCTCAAGGTCCATTTCCCGACCGACGACGGCCTCGTCAAGGCCGTGGACGGGGTGAGCTACTCACTCGCGGCGGGGGAGACGCTGGGGATCGTGGGGGAGTCGGGCTCCGGCAAGAGCGTGAGCTCCCTGACGGTGATGGGCCTGATCAATCCCAAGCAAGCGACCATCTCCGGCGAGGTCTTCTTCCAGGGTCAGGACCTCCTGAAGCTTCCGAAGGACGAGATGCGCACGATCCGGGGTGCGAAGATCTCGATGATCTTCCAGGACCCGATGACGTCGCTCCATCCGTTCTACAAGGTCGGCTATCAGATCGCCGAAGCGATCCTCGAGCACCAGGACATCTCGAAGAAAGAGGCCCACGACCAGGCCGTCGAGATGCTGGCCCGGGTGAACATCCCGCACCCGAAGGACCGAGCCGACCAATATCCGCACGAGTTCTCCGGCGGAATGCGTCAGCGGGCGATGATCGCGATGGCCCTGTCTCTCAACCCCGACGTCCTGATCGCCGACGAGCCCACCACGGCCCTCGACGTCACGGTGCAGGCGCAGATCCTCGACCTCATCGATCGTCTGAAGTCGGAGTTCAACGCCGCGGTCGTGATCATCACGCACGACTTGGGCGTGGTCGCGGAGCACTGCGACAACATCATGGTGATGTACGCCGGCAAGGCGGCCGAGTTCGGCGACACCGACGACATCTACTACAAGCCGCTCCACCCGTACACGTGGGGGCTGTTGAGCTCGATCCCGCGGCTGGACGAGGAGCAAAAGGAACGGCTCAACCCGATCCGCGGGCTGCCGCCCTCGCTGATCCAGGTCCCGCCCGGGTGCGCGTTCCATCCGCGCTGCCCGTACCGATTCGAACCCTGTGATCGCGACGTCCCCGAGCTCCTCCCGGTGGACGGGCATCACGCGGCCGCGTGCCACCTCAGCCTCGCGGACAAGGAGCGGATCCGCGACCAGGAGATCCTCGTTCACCGATGAGCGTCGAGACGCAGCCCGTCCCCGCGCAGCCGCCGGCTCCCTCCGGCGAGCCGCTGGTGAAGATCGAGGGGATCAAGAAGTACTTCCCGATCACCCAAGGCATCCTCTTCCAGCATCACGTCGGCAACGTCCACGCCGTCGACGGCGTGGACCTCGAGGTCTACCCGGGCCAGACCGTCGGCCTCGTCGGGGAGACCGGGTGCGGCAAGTCCACCCTCGCGCGCGTCGTGATGCGCCTCTACGACGCGACGGAAGGGACGATCTGGTTCCAGGGGCAGGACATCACCCATCTCAAGGGCAAGGAGCTCCAGGAGCTCCGCGAAGACATGCAGATGGTGTTCCAGGATCCGTACGCCTCGCTGAACCCACGGAAGACCGTCGGCACGATCGTGTCGGAGCCCTTCCGTCTGCACCAGACCGTGCCCAAGAACCGGATCAAGTCCGAGGTCCAGCAGCTGATGGAGCTCGTGGGGCTCAACCCCGAGCACTACAACCGCTACCCGCACGAGTTCTCCGGCGGCCAGCGACAGCGGATCGGCGTGGCGAGGTCCCTCGCGCTCCGCCCGAAGCTGATCGTGTGCGACGAGCCCGTCTCCGCGCTCGATGTCTCGATCCAGGCCCAGATCCTCAACCTGCTCGGCGACCTGCAGGACGAGTTCAACCTGACCTACCTCTTCATCGCCCACGACCTGTCCGTCGTCAAGCACGTCTCGGACCGCGTGGCCGTGATGTACCTCGGCAAGATCGTCGAGATGGCCGAGGGGGCGGCGCTCTACAAGACTCCGAAGCACCCCTACTCGGGAGCGCTCCTGTCCGCGGTGCCGATGGCCGATCCCGAGCTCGCGCGGCAGAAGCGGCGGATCATCCTCCAAGGAGACGTGCCATCGCCGATCGATCCCCCGTCGGGATGCCGGTTCCACCCTCGATGCCCGCAGTCCCGGGCGATCGCGAAAGCCGAAGGGATCGACGGGCCCCACCCTCGCTGCGTCCAGGAAGAGCCCGAGCTGTCGGACCAGGGCGCCGGCCAGGTCGCCGCCTGCCACTTCCCGTTGGAGGGCAGTATCATCGAGGGCGGCGACGCGGAAGCACGCTTCGAGGACGGCGTCGTCGAGATGCAGGAGGGGTTGTCCGGCAACGAGGACACCCCACAGGACGGACCGTAGGCCGCGAGTTCGCAGGCTCACGGCGCCGGGAGGAACGTGTCGTGCTGAACGCAGTCGTGATCGTGATCAACATCATCGCGTCGCTGTTCCTGATCCTGTCGATCCTGTTGCACTCCGGGCGGGGGAGCGGGATGTCGGAGCTCTTCGGCGGATCGTCCACCCTCGCGGGCGGGACGGCCCTCGAGCGGACCCTCGACAGGGTGACCGTCGTCACGGCGATCGTGTGGGGCCTCTGCACGTTCTGGCTCGCCTGGAAGTGGACCCCCGGCTCGTAGGGCTTGGTAGCATCCACCGCGGCCTCGTCGGAGTGGCGGAACTTGGTAGACGCGCTAGGTTGAGGGCCTAGTCCCCTTCACAGGGGGTGGGGGTTCAAATCCCCCCTCCGACACCAGTTCATCTCCCAAGCCCCACGGCCATCGGCTCGGTCTCCTCCTTCGCGACGTGGAACGGGACGCTCACCACGACCACCCCGGGCTCGAACAGCAGCAGTCGCTTGAAGAACAGCGCGCTCTGGCTGTGGAGCACCTGTTCCCACCAGTGCGAGACCACGACCTCCGGGAGGACGACGCTCACGATCGTGCCCGCTCTCGACGTGTACCGGCGCACCTCCTCGAGCATCGGCTCCGCGAGATCGCGGAACGGTGCATCGACGATGGCAAGCGAGATGCTCATCTGCTGATCGATCCACGCCGCGGCGAGCTCGCGCTCGTCCCCGCGATCCGTCGAGAGGAAGAGCGCTGCGACCTCGGCTGCCTCGAGGGAGAGGGCGTAGGAGACCGCTCGCACCGACGCCGCGTGCACGGCCGAGACGGGGACGAGGGTCACGTGCCGGGTCGGCTCCAGGGGAGGGGTAGCGCCTCGCGCGGCCTCCTCCGGGAGGACCGTGACGTCGGCGACCACGATCCCCGCCTGGAAGAAGAGGCTGAGCTTCAGCCAGAAGCCCCAGCGGCGACCGACGTGGCGCAGGAGCGACCGGCTGCGGATCTCCTCCGCCACCACCACGGTGACGAACCCCTCGGTGTCCTTCCGGAGCGATCGGAGCCTCGCGCGGAGAGCGGGCATCGGACGACCGTCGGCCGCATCCAGCCGCTGCAGAGCCCCGAGTCTGGGGGCGAGGGCCGGCCAGCGCTCGGCGGCGGTCTCGAATGCCGCGGGATCGCCCACGAACAGCGGCGTCACATGCTCCGGCCGCAGCGCGCGCACGTACCCCACGGCCTTGGCCGTGGCCGGACCGAGGTCCCGCACGAGCAGGACGAACGTGTTGGGTGCCCCGCGGGTCGGGGGGCGGACGCCCTGGCGGAGCGTCCGCCCGATCGAGCCGTAGTGCCGATGCACCGCGAGGAAGAACGCGATGACCACCGGCATCGCGGCGAGGACGATCCACGCGCCTCCGCTGAACTTCGTGATCGTCACGATGACGAGGACCACCCCCGTCGCCGTCGCGCCGATCGCGTTGATGATCATGCTCCGCCGCCAGCCGGGGCCCCGCAGCCGCAACCAACGCCGGACCATCCCCAGCTGGGACAGCGTGAACGCGGTGAAGACGCCCACGACGTAGAGCTGGATGAGCTTCGTGAGGTCGGCATCGAACGCGTAGACGAGCCCGCTCGCGGCGAGCGCGAGGATGACGATCCCGTTCGAGAAGACGAGCCGATCGCCACGGTTGCGGAACTGCGACGGCATGAAGCGGTCGCGGGCGAGGATCGCGGAGAGTCTCGGGAAATCCTGGTAGGCCGTGTTCGCAGCGAGGATCAGGATCCCCGCCGTGAGCCCTTGCAGGACGAAGAAGAGGAACGTCCGGCCGAAGACGGTCTCGCCGATCTGGGACAGCACCGAGCGGGAGGCCGCGATCTCGTGGTTCACCCGTACGTCGAGCAGTGCCGTGAGGATCGTGAGCCCGAGGAACATCGACACGGTCATGACGGCCATCATCGAAAGCGTCCTGGCCGCGTTCTTGGCCTGCGGCCGCCGGAAGGCGGGTACACCGTTGCTGATCGCCTCGACTCCCGTGAGCGCCGTCGCCCCGGATGAGAAGGCCTTCAGGACCAGGAACAGACTGAGCGGACCCGTGGCCTCGAGCGGTAGGTGCGCCGTCGCCGCCTGGGGGCACTCGCCCAGGCATCGGAGGAACCCGACGCCGAGGAGCACGTACACGATCGCGACGAATCCGTAGGTCGGGATGGCGAACAGAACCCCTGCCTCCTTGACGCCGCGGAGGTTCGCCAGGGTCACCAGGACGACGAGGCCGATCGACAGGATGACCTTGTGTTCGACGAGGGAGGGCACGGCAGAGGTGATCGCCAGGAATCCCGCCACGACCGATACGGCCACGGTCAGCACGTAGTCCGTGAGCAAGGCCGCGGCGGCCACCAGGCCCGGCACGGTCCCCAGGTTGTCGTGCGCCACGATGTACGAGCCACCCCCACCGGGATAGGCGCGCACCGTCTGCCGGTAGGAGGTGACCACGACCACCAGCACGATCGCGATGGCGATGGCGATCGGGATCCGGAACGCGAGCGCGCCCGCCCCCGCCCCCACCAGGACGAGCATCATCTCCTCGGTGGCGTACGCGTTCGACGACAGTGCGTCGGAGGAGAACACCGGAAGCGCGAGGGTCTTGGGGAGGAGTTGATGCTCCGCCTTGTGGATCGCGAGGGGACGTCCGACGAGGACGCGCTTCAGCGACGCGTTCGCCATGTCGGCTCGGTCGCGGCATCGAGCTCCGAGAGCGCCCTCCAGACGTCGGGCTCGGCGTCGCGTTCGATGCGCTCGAGCAGCTGATCCGTGAGGCCTGCCTCGCGCGAGGCCTCGACCCACTCCCGGTGCGCCTGCCAGGCACGGAACCCGGGGCCGATCAGGACGCCCAGACCGCAACCGATCAGGATCCCGACGAGGAGATCTCCGCCTCCGCCTACCGCGAGTATCGAGAGCCAGTTCATGGATAGAAGCGTGCATCTCAAGGCATAGCGATGGGGTAGGGAACGGACGTCTCGTCGTAAGGGTTCTGTAAGGGGCGCCGAGGCGCGAGAGCCACCTTGCTACCCTCCGGCGGGAGACTGCGGATGATGGGCGTGAGGGATCGCCGGGGGTGGCCGCGCTTCCTCCGCCACGCCGTGACCGCCCTCGCTCCTCCCGGACTGGTCACCCTGGGGGCGCTCCTGCCGACCGAGATCCCGATCACGACGGCCGCTCTGTGCTACGTCCTCGCGGTGGTGATCGCCACGGCGGCGGGCGGACTGGTGGCCGGGCTCGTGTCCTCGGTCGGTTCCTTCCTCGCCCTGAACTTCTTCTTCACGCCCCCGTTCCACACCTTCGCGGTGGAGGGGACCGCCGATCTCGTGGCCCTCGCCGTGTTCCTCGCCGTATCGGTGACCGTCGGGACGATGTTCTCCCGCGCCCTCGAGCAACGCGCGCGAGCGGAGCGGCGCGAGCGCGAGGCGCGGCTCCTCAACCATCTAGGAACACGCCTCCGCTCCGGCGTGCCGACGGAGGACGTGCTCCGGAGCCTCGCCCGGTCGATCCTCGAGCTCTTCGACCTCGCCCGGTGCGAGATCACCAGCGAGCTCTCCGGACGCCCGGTCGTGGCCGAGAACCCCGACCGGACCACCACCGACGGGCGCGAGGAGATCACGCCGATGACCGTGCAGGACCGCGAGCTCGGGCGCATCCTCGTCGTCGTCGGCGACGGCCGTCCCGGGATGACGGCCGACGAGCGAGGCGTCCTCCAGACGCTCGCATCCCAGATGGCGCTCGCGATCGACGGCATGCGACTCGGATCGGAGGCGGAGGAGGCACGGATGGAGGCGGAGACGAACCGGCTCCGCGCAGCGCTCTTCTCCTCCGTCACGCACGACCTCCGGACCCCGCTCGCAGCTATCACCGCATCCGTCTCCACCCTCCTCGAGGACCGCTCGCCGCTCCACGATGACCAGCAGCGAGAGCTCCTAGAGACGATCGATCAGGAGACCGGGCGCCTCAATCGGGTGATCGGCAACCTGATGGATCTCTCGCGGATGCGGGCGGGTGCGGTGGTCCCGACGAAGACCCCTGCGGCGATCGAGGAGCTGATCGAGGGTGTGCTCGCTCGCTCGGGCCAGATCCTCGAGCGGCACGACCTGCGCCTCATGCTCCGAGAGGACCTCCCTGAGATCGCGCTCGACGTCGTGCTGATCGACCAGGCGCTGACGAATATCGTGGAGAACGCAGCCCGGTTCACCCCGCCGGGGAGACGGATCACGATCGGGGCGGCGAGGTGGCGCGATGGGGTCCAGGTGCGGATCGCGGATCGTGGACCGGGGATCCCCCCGGAGGAGCGTGACCGCGTCTTCGAGCCGTTCGTGCGCGGCGAGGGGAGCACGGGGACCGGCCTGGGCCTGGCCATCGCCCGAGCGATCGTCGAGGCGCATGGCGGTTCGATCCGGATCGGCGAGGAGCCGGGGGGAGGGACGTCCGTGGTGCTCGAGCTCCCGGGAGGTCCGAGGTGAAGGAGGGGCGTGTGCTCGTGGTCGACGATGACCCGCAGATCCTCCGCGCCGTGCGCACGAGCCTCCAGGGACACGACTACGAGGTCCTCACGGCCGGCAACGGGGAGACCGCGTTGGACCTGCTTCCTGACGCGGGCGTGGACCTCGTCGTGCTGGACCTGGGCCTGCCGGGCATCGGCGGCCACGAGGTGATCCGGCGCCTGCGCTCGTGGACCGAAGTGCCGATCATCGTCCTCTCCGTCCGAGAGGGACAGCAGGACAAGGTGGACGCCTTCGAGGCCGGGGCCGACGATTACGTCACGAAGCCGTTCGCCATGCCCGAGCTCTTAGCGAGGATGCGTGCCGTCCGCAGGCGCGTCGAGGGGGATCGCCGCCCGCCCATCGTCCGCTTCGACGACCTCGAGGTCGATCTCGGCCGACAGCTGGTGAGGATCGCTGGGACCGACACCCACCTGACCCCGACCGAATATCGGCTCCTCGAGGCGTTCGTCACGAACCCGGGCAAGCTGCTCACGCATCGGTGGCTGCTCCAGCGGGCATGGGGATCGGGCTACGCGACGGAGCATCAGTACCTCCGCGTGTTCATCCGCCAGCTGCGAGCGAAGCTCTCGGACGATCCCGCGCGTCCCCGGTTCATCGTCACCGAGGCCGGCCTCGGCTATCGATGGAAGCCGGATCCGGACCTCGATCCGCCACCCGCCGTATCGTGACCCGGTGCCCATCATCGAGATCCACGCGCTCCCGCCCGACCGCGGCCTCGACGTCCCCACGGCCCTCGCGGAGGTGACGGGCGCGGTCGCCGCGTATCTTGGCGAGGAGCCGCGACGAACGTGGGCGATCTGGCGCCCCGTAGAGCCGGGAGCGTACGCGGAAGGCGCGGACGCTCCCTTCACGCAGCCCCGCGGAACGCATCCCGCCATCGTCGACGTCTTCGCCGGTCGCCGCGACGACGCGCCCGAGCTCCTGCGTGCGGTCGGGCGGGCAGTCGTCGAGGCCTTCGGCCTCGACGTCGGCAACGTGGTCGTCCGCCTCACCGAGGCCGAGCCGGGACGTGTGTATTGGGGCGACTGACCGCTACACTTCGCACGTGAGCTAGCGGGACCTCCTCGAGCTGACCGGGCGGATCCATCGAGCCCGCGTCGCTCCACGTCCGCCCCCCGGACATCGCCCAAGGAGGAACCCGATGCCCGTCCCGCCCACGACGCGACACCCTCGATCCCCAGGAGCATCCGCATGAACGCACTCGACGTCCGCGGCCTCTCCGTCGACGCCGGCGGTCTCACCGTCGTCCGCGACCTCGACCTCGCAGTGGCGAGCGGGGACAAGGTGGGTGTCGTCGGCCGCAACGGGGCGGGCAAGACGAGCACGCTCAAGGTCCTGGCAGGCGAGATGCCCCCATCCGCGGGCACGGTGGAACGGCGCGGGGCGCTCGGCTACCTCCGGCAAGATCCCCGGCAGGACCGATCGGACGACGCGACGAGTGGGATCGAGTACCTTCTGGCCGCCCGGGGCCTCGTCGAGCTGCAGCGTGGGGTGGAGAAGGCGCGGCTCCGGCTGGAGGAGCACGCGTCCGAGGACCGGGTCGCGCGCTTCGCGCGCCTCGAGGAAGAGTACGAACGGCTCGGCGGGTACCGGGCCGAATCGGACGCCCGCACGATCGTCGCCGGTCTCGGGCTGTCCCAGGATCGGCTCGGCCTGCCGGTGGGGGCGCTCTCGGGTGGCGAGCGACGCCGGCTCGAGCTCGCTCGCATCCTCTTCGGCGGTTCCGATCTCCTCCTGCTGGACGAGCCGACGAACCACCTCGACGCCGATGCGAAGGGTTGGCTGATGCGGTTCCTCGCGGGCTATCGGGGAGCCCTCCTCGTCGTGAGTCACGACATCGCGCTGCTCGACGCCTCGATCACGCGGATCCTCCATCTGGACCGCGACGGCGTCGTCGAGTACCGCGGCACCTACACGCAGTACCGGGAAGCGAGGGCACGCGACGAGAAGCGCCTCACCGCGCTCGCCTCCCGCCAGGAGACCGAGATCAGGCGACTGAAGACGCTCGCGGATTCGATGCGGGGCCAGACGGCGAAGCGGGCGCGGAAGGCGAAGACGCTCGACACGCGGGTCGCACGATTGCAGGCCAGGAAGGTCGCCGCACCCACGCGCGAGCGCGGCGTCCGATTCCGCTTCCCCGAGCCCCCCCACTCCGGTCGCACGATGCTCTCCGTGGACCGTCTCACGAAGGGCTACGGCGGCCCCGCCGTCTTCGAGGACGTCTCGTTCGAGGTGGAGCGAGGCGAACGGCTCCTCGTGATGGGCCTCAACGGGGCCGGGAAGACGAGCCTCCTCAGGATCCTGGCGGGGGAGACCCGCGCCGACGCGGGCACGTTCCGCCTCGGCCACGGTGCGCAGCTCGGCTACTACGCCCAGGAGCACGAAGGGATCCACGAGGGGATGACGGTGCTGAGCCACATGCACCAGGCATCGCCTGCCGACGACCAATCCCTCCGTGGCCTCCTGGGGATGTTCGGTCTCCCGGGGGAGCGGGCCTTCCAGGACGCCGGGACGCTGTCCGGCGGCGAGAAGACGAAGCTGGCGCTCGCCCAGCTCGTGGCGGGTCGGAAGAACCTCTTGCTCCTCGACGAGCCGACGAACAACCTCGACCCACCGTCCCGAACCGCGATCGCGCAGGCCCTTCGAGACTGGCCGGGAGCGATGGTGATCGTGAGCCACGACACCGAGTTCGTCGAAGCCCTTGCCCCGGAGCGTGTTCTGTTGATGCCGGACGGGGGCCTCGACTACTGGAGCGCGGACCTCATCGACCTCGTCGCGCTCGCGTGACCGCTATGCTCCGCCGATGAGCTCGGCCGACCTCGCTTTCGTGAACGGCTCCGTGTACACCGTGGATGCAGCTCGCACTCGGGCGGGCGCGGTCGGCGTCCGGGACGGCCGGATCGTCGCCGTCGGCAGCGAGAGAGACGTCCGCGGCGAGCTCGGCGCCACGGCGGAGGTCGTGGACCTCCATGGGCGCATGGTGCTTCCGGGGTTCCAGGATGCCCACGTCCACCCGGTGAGCGGGGGGGTCGATCGTCTGCAGTGCGATCTGCATGACCTCCATTCTCGCGACGGGTACATCGAGGCGGTTCGCTCGTACGCGGAGGCCCATCCGGACCGCGAGTGGATCCTCGGTGGTGGCTGGTCGATGGACGTGTTCCCCGGCGGCACCCCGCCGAAGGACCTCCTCGATGCGGTCGTGCCCGACAGGATCGTGTTCCTGCCGAACCGGGACGGCCACAGCACCTGGGTCAACAGCAGGGCCCTCGAGCTCGCCGGCGTCACGGCGGAGACGCCCGATCCGGCCGACGGCCGGATCGAGCGGGATCCCTCCGGCGAGCCCAGCGGCACCCTCCATGAGGGGGCCGCCGATCTCGTGAGCCGCTTGGCGCCAGCCGCCACGCCGGACGAGGTCTACGAAGGGCTCCTGGAGGGGCAGCGTTACCTCCACTCCCTCGGGATCACCGCATGGCAGGACGCGATCGTGTCCGACCGGTTCTGGCTGGACAATCACTCCGCCTACGTCCGGGCGGGGGAGAGCGGGGAGCTGACCGCCCGCGTGATCGGGGCGCTCTGGTGGGATCGGGAACGGGGCGAGGAGCAGATCGACCAGCTCGTGGACCTCCGCGCGCGTGGCCGGGTGGGTCGCTTCGCCGCGACGAGCGTGAAGATCATGCAGGACGGGGTGTGCGAGACGTTCACGGCCGCTGTCCTGGAGCCCTACCTCGACGCGGCCGGCAACGTGACGGAGGAGCGCGGGATCTCCTTCGTGGAGCCCGAAGCGCTGAAGGGCTACGTGACCGCGTTGGATCGACTGGGCTTCCAGGTCCACTTCCACGCGCTGGCCGAGCGAGCCGTGCGGGAATCACTCGACGCGATCGAAGCCGCGTTGGAAGCGAACGGCCCGAGCGACCATCGCCATCACCTCGCCCATCTGCAGGTGATCCACCCCGACGATATCCCGCGGTTCCGTCGCCTGGGGGCGGTCGCGAACGCCCAGCCTCTGTGGGCGGCGCACGAGGGACAGATGGACGACCTGACGATCCCGTTCCTGGGGGAGCCTCGCTGGCGGTGGCAGTACCCCTTCGGCTCCCTTGTCCGTTCCGGTGCCGGCCTGGCCATGGGCAGCGACTGGTCGGTCTCGAGTCCCGACCCGCTCGAGGAGATCCACGTCGCGGTCAATCGCGTGATGCCCCCTTCCTACCTCTACGGGAACGGGAACGCCGACGTCTTCCTCCCCGACGAGCGCCTCGACCTGGCCACCGCGCTCGCGGCCTTCACGATGGGGTCGGCGTACGTGAACCACCTCGATGAGGTCACCGGCTCGATCGAGATCGGGAAGTACGCCGATCTCCTGGTGGTGGACCGCGATCTGTTCGCCCACCCGGTCGACGAGATCGCCGACGCACAGGTCGACGCCACCTTCGTCGAGGGCGTCCCGGTGTACGAGCGTTCCGGCGCGAGCTGACTTCCGGTCACCTCGCCTGGTTGCCTGGCCCGGACGGCGCTCGCACGATAGCGAGGCATCCCCACGGACGGGATGGCGCACACGCGACCGCCGGCGACGGGCAGGCGGCCCGCCCTTCGAGAGGAGCCACCACAGATGACCGAGCCCTTCGACATGAGTCTCGTCCAGCGCGGAGCCCGCAACCGCCGGACCCCGTATTACGAGGCGACCCAGCGGTACGGCCCGAAGGGCTTCACCGTCTACAACCACATGTACTTCCCGATCCGCTTCGACACGTTCGAGGCGGAGTTCGAGGCGCTGTTGCACGGGGTCACGGTGTGGGATGTCTCGGTCGAGCGCTGCCTCGAGATCTCCGGACCGGACGGCTTCCGGTTCGCGCAGCTCCTCACGCCGCGCGACCTCTCGAAGTGCGCGGTGGGTCAAGGCAAGTACGTCCTGATCTGCGACAGCGACGGTGGCATCGTGAACGATCCGGTCCTGACCCGCATGGACGAGAACACGTTCTGGTTCGCGCTCGCGTCTTCCGATGCTCTGCTGTTCGCGCGGGGCCTCAAGAACGCGTACCCCGACCTCGACGTGACGATCCGCGAGGCGGACGTCGCACCGCTGCAGGTCCAGGGGCCGAAGTCGAAGGATCTGATGGCGAAGCTCCTCGGCCCGGAGATCCTCGACCTGAAGTACTACTTCTGGACCGAGGCGAAGATCGCCGGCGCACCCGTCGTGGTCACGCGCACCGGATGGACGTCCGAGATCGGCTACGAGGTCTACCTGACCGACACGACCAAGGGCACGGAGGTCTTCGAGGCGATCATGGAGGCGGGTCAGGAGTTCGGCGTCGTCCCCACGGGCCCGAGCGACATCCGCAGGATCGAGGGCGCGATCTTCAACTGGGGGGCCGACATGACGTACGAGAACAACCCGATCGAGCTGGGGATGGATCGGCTCGTCGCGTGGGATCTGTCGGACGACGCCTCGATCTCCATCGCCGCGCTCCGGAGGATCCGCGACGAGGGCGTCTCGCAGCGGATCAACGGCGTGGAGTTCGACGGCCCGCCGTTCCCGGCGCTGAACAACGTCAAGTGGCCTGCCTTCGACGACGGCGAGCAGATCGGCAAGGTGACATCGGCGATCCATTCACCGAGGCTCGGCAAGAACATCGGCTACTGCTGGCTCCCCACGGAGCGGTCGTCGGCGGGCACTACGGTGTCCGTCGAGACCGAGTGGGGCACGCGGGCCGCCACGGTGGCGCCGATGCCGTTCGTCGACCCGGACAAGACGATCCCGGTCTCGTAACGCCGCAGCTGCGAGAAACCCTAACCACCGTTCAACCACATCGTTCCTGTTCAGAGGACGTGCAGCGACTTGCACGCACGCTCTTCTTGAACGATGATTCAGCCTGCTTCCGGCTCGGACGAGGAGGAACGATGGTCAACGAACGACCCGAGATGCTCGCGAAGAGCGCGACCCTGTACTTCGGTCCCTGGTACCGCCAGTCGCCGTTCTTCCGGTCGACGCTGCGCGCGGGCTGCACCGCGTACGACATCTACAACCACATGTATCTGCCCGGCTACTTCGACGATCCCGAGGTCGAGTATCACCTGCTCGCGACGGGGGTGACGATGTGGGACGTGGGCGTGGAGCGGACCGTCCAGATCGCCGGGCCGGACGCCGACCGGCTGACCGACATGATCACGTGCCGCGATCTGTCGACGTGTGCCGTGAAACAGGGGAAGTACATGATCGTCACCTCGCCCGACGGAGGGATCGTGAACGACCCGGTCCTGCTGCACGTCGCCGAGAACACGTGGTGGATGCAGCTGGCCGACTCCGACGCGGGCCTCTACGCGATGGGGGTGGCCGCCACGTCGGGTCTCGACGCCGAGGTCTCGTTCCCGGACGTCCACCCGATGCAGGTCCAGGGCCCGCTCTCGGCCAAGACGCTCGAGAAGCTCGTCGGTCCCGCGATCTACGACATCAAGTACTACTGGGTGGACGAGTTCGAGATCCGGGGTATCCCGGTCCTCATCAGCCGGACGGGGTGGACCGCGATCCCGGGCTTCGAGGTGAACCTCCTGGACGGCAGCATGGGAGACGAGCTCTGGAACGCCGTCGCCGAGGCGGGCGAGGAGTTCGGGATCAGGCCGATCGCGCCCTGCGAGGCCCGCCGGATCGAGGCCGGGATCTTTAACTACGGCTCCGACATGAAGATCGACGACACGCCGCTCCACGTGATGGGTCTCGAGCGTCTCGTGGAGGAGCAGCCACAGGACTACATCGGGAAAGCGGCACTCGAACGGCTCAAGGGGGAAGGGGTGGATCGGAAGCTCGTGGGCATCGAGCTCGAGGGCGACGAGCTCCGGGCGGAGATGTCCGAGTACTGGCCCGTCCATCACGGGGGCGCGCAGGTCGGCCACATGACCGACGCCGTCTGGTCGCCCGGCTTGGCCAGGAACATCGGCTACGTCTGGGTGCCGATCGACCTCTCCGCACCCGGGACGGTGCTCGACGTCGAGACCGAGGACGGCGACCACCTCGTGGGACGGACCGCCGCCATCCCGTTCGTCGATCCCCGGAAGGAGCGGCCCGCCGGCTCACTGCTCGAGTAACCTCGATGCTCAGCGCCTCCGACGGAGGTTGCGGAACGCCGAACCCTGGCAGGACCGGGAGCGAACCCCTCGCGTGAAGTCAGCCACGACATCCCGACGGCCGCTGACGGCGGTCGCGTGCGTGGCCCTCGTGCTCGCCGGCTGCACGGCGACCCTCGGGGGCACGGCATCCCCTCCCGCGACGACGTCATCCGGCCCGCCGCTGCATCTCGGGAAGGAGCCCTACGCCGCGGTCGCGACCAGGGTCCTCCCATCCGTGGTCAACGTGACGACGGACGTCTATCAGGCCTCGCCGACCGGCGATGCAGAGGAGGGCCAAGGGATCGGGACCGGCTTCATCGTCCGAGCGAACGGTGTCGTGGTGACCAACTGTCACGTTGTACAGGGGGCGTCGCGGATCACGGTGTTCACGTCCGAGGACGAACCCACGCGCTATGACGCCCGGGTCATCGGTGGCGATTGCGAGCATGACCTCGCCGTCCTGAAGGTGGACGCGCAGGGTCTCCCGACGATCCGGTTCGGAGCGAGCGCGGACCTCCGGCTCGGCCAGCAGGTCGTGGCGATCGGGTACGCCCTGGCGCTCGAGGGTGGGCCATCCGTGACGGCGGGCATCGTCTCCTCCCTCGATCGGACGATCCGCGTGCAGGATCCACGATGCACCGTGTGCTCGAACGGCGTCCGCACCTACAGCGAGGTGATCCAGACGGACGCGGCGATCAACCACGGGAACTCGGGAGGACCGCTGGTCGACATGGCCGGCCGGGTCGTGGGGATCAACTCCGCCGGCAGCGACAACGCCGAGAACATCGGCTTCGCGATCGCGATCGACTCCGTCCAGCCGGCGATCGAGTCGGCGATCTCGGACCCGTTGCGTGCCACCGCGTATCTCGGCATCTCGACCCGAACGGTGACGGCCGACCTCGCGTTCCAGATGGACCTGCCGGTCGAGAGCGGGGCGCTCGTCCTGGCCACCCTGGCGAACGGCCCCGCTGCCGAAGCGGGGATGCGTGAAGGGGATGTGATCGTCGATATCGACGGCGAAGCGATCGAGGTGGCCGAGGATCTCGGACGCGTGTTGGACGCTCTCGCTCCAGGCGACGACGTCGACGTCCGCGTGGTCCGCTCCGACGGGGAGGAACGCACCCACCGGGTGACGTTGGGAACGAAGCCGCTCCCCACGGAGTTCCTGGAGCCCTGACCGCTCGGGAGCCGCAGCGGTCTGCGTTAGCCTCTCCCACGTGAGTCACACGCGCGACGACGGAGCCCGTCGATGAGCGCCCCCTTCGAAGCGGGCGAGAAGGTCCTGCTGATCGATCAACGGGACCGCACGCACCTGTTCTCGCTCCGGGCAGGCGCTACCTACCACACGCACGGCGGCACCCTGGCCCACGACGACGTGATCGGGCGGCCCGAGGGAACGCGGGTCACCACCGCCCGCGGCATGGTCTTCGCGGCGTTCCGGCCGCGGTTCGCCGATTTCGTGCTCAAGATGCCCCGCGGCGCGCAGGTCGTCTACCCGAAGGACCTCGGACCGATCGTGGTGTACGCCGACGTGTATCCCGGGGCACGCGTGCTGGAGGCGGGAACGGGCTCGGGCGCGCTGACGATCGCCCTCTGCCGGGCGGTGGGCGAGGAGGGCCGCGTCGTCTCCTACGAGCTGCGGGAGGAGCATCGGGCGCAGGCGCAGGCGAACGTCGAGTCTTTCTTCGGGAAGATCCCGGACCGGCTGGACATGCGCGCCGGCGACGTGATCGAGGCGGCCGCAGGCGAAGAGCGGTTCGACCGGGTGGTCCTGGATCTCCCCGAGCCGTGGACGCCGCTCGAGGCGCTGCACGCGGTCCTGGAGCCGGGAGCCGTCCTGTGCGCCTACCTTCCCACCACGATCCAGGTCCACCAGCTCGTCCTGGCGCTACCCCGGTCCGGATTCCTCCACATCGAGACGTTCGAGGTGCTGAAGCGCGGGTGGCACGTGACCGAGCGGAGCGTGCGGCCGGACCACCGGATGATCGGTCACACCGGCTTCCTGACCCTGGCCCGCGTCGGACCGGAGGACTAGCATCAGTGAAGTACCCGGTTCCAGGCATCGGCCTCGTTCGCCTGGCTGCCGTATCTACAGAAAAGGACCCCCTCAGGGGTCAAGATGCTGCCAGTACCATCGATGACTCGGGTGGGAGGTGAGGACGGATGGCGGATCGCCGCGAGCAGGCGGAGCAACGCGAGAAGCAGGTCCACGAGCTGCAGACGCAGATCTCCTTCCTCGAGGAAGAGGTGGGGCTGCTCCGACGGCGCCTGACCAACGCCCCCCGCCAGGTCCAGCTCCTCGAGGAGAAGCTCGTCGAGACGAGGGAGGCGCTCGCCCGCGCCACCGGCCAGAACGAGAAGCTCGCCGACGCCCTGCGCGACGAGAAGCAGCGCATCGAGGCCCTCGCCGAGGAGGTCGAGAAGCTCTCCCAGCCGCCCGCGACCTTCGGGGTGTTCATCGGGAGTAACGACGACGGATCCGTCGACGTCGTCACCGCCGGCCGGAAGTTGCGCGTGATGCCGGCCCCGGACCTCGATGCCGACAAGCTGGTGTCCGGGGCACAGGTGATCCTGAACGACGCCCTCAACGTCGTTGAGGTGCTCGACCCCGACGGCACCGGCCAGGTGGTCAAGGTGAAGGACAAGCTCGGCACCGACCGAGCGGTGGTCGTGAGCCGGGGTGACGAGGAGCACGTGGCGTATCTGGCCGGGTCGCTCCTCGGGACCGTCGTGCGCGCCGGCGACCCGGTCCTGTACGACACGCGCTCCGGCGTGGCAACGGAGCTCCTCCCCAGGGAAGAGGTCGAGGAGCTCGTCCTGGAGGAGATCCCCGACATCACCTACGAGGACATCGGAGGGCTCGAGGGGCAGATCGAGGCGATCCGCGACGCCGTCGAGCTTCCCTTCCTGTACGCGGAGCTCTTCCAGGAGCATCAGCTCGAAGCCCCGAAGGGCGTGCTGCTCTACGGACCGCCGGGCTGCGGGAAGACGCTGATCGCCAAGGCCGTCGCCAAGTCGCTGGCGGACAAGGTGCGCGAGCGGACCGGTCGGGAGGACGCGCGCAGCTACTTCCTGAACGTGAAGGGCCCGGAGCTCCTGAACAAGTACGTCGGCGAGACCGAGCGGCAGATCCGGGAGATCTTCCAGCGCGCCAAGGAGCGCAGCGAGGAAGGGCTCCCCGTGATCGTGTTCTTCGACGAGATGGATTCGATCTTCCGGACGCGAGGGACCGGCATCAGCTCGGACGTGGAGTCGACGATCGTGCCGCAGCTGCTCTCGGAGCTGGACGGTGTCGAGACCCTCAAGAACGTGATCGTGATCGGCGCCTCCAACCGCGAGGACCTGATCGACCCCGCGATCCTGCGGCCGGGGCGCCTCGACGTGAAGATCAAGATCGAGCGACCGACCGCCGAGCAGGCCAAGGATGTCATGTCCAAGTACCTGCATCCCGTGGTGCCTATCCATCCCGACGAGGTCGACCGGCACTCGGGCGATGTCCAGGTGGCCGTCGCCCGGATGATCGAGCGTACCGTCGAGCAGATGTACGAACCCTCGGAGCGCAACCGCTTCCTCGAGGTGACGTACGCGTCCGGCGACAAGGAGATCCTCTACTTCAAGGACTTCAACTCGGGGGCGATGATCGAGAACATCGTCCGCCGCGCCAAGAAGGACGCCATCAAGCGGTTCCTGTCCAAGGGCGAGAAGGGCATCAAGACCGAGGACCTCCTGACGGCGATCCGGGACGAGTTCAAGGAGAACGAGGACCTCCCGAACACCACCAACCCCGACGACTGGGCGAGGATCTCGGGCAAGAAGGGCGAGCGGATCGTGTACGTCCGCACCCTGCTCGGTGACGAGGGTGACGGTCGCCAGGTCGAGCGCGTGAGTCCCGGCCAATATCTGTAGGGTCGCCGGGTGGCCATCGCGAAGGTCCTGGGCACCGAGACTGAGTACGGCATCGCCGCGGTCGGTGTGCCGGACTTCAACCCAGTGCTCGCGTCGTCCCTGCTGATCTCGACGTTCGCGGGCTCGCTCCGGCGGATCCGTTGGGACTACGAACAGGAGTCGCCGCTCCGCGACGCGAGGGGCTTCGAACCGATCCCGTCACGCGAAGTCTCCGACGAGGACCTCGGACTGGCGAACGTGATCCTTCCGAACGGGGCCCGGTACTACGTCGATCACGCGCACCCGGAGTACTCCACACCGGAATGCCTCACGTCGCGCGACCTGGTGATCCACGACAAGGCGGGGGAGCGCATCCTCGAGCGATCGCTGCGCGAGGTCGCCACGCAGCTGCCGGACTCACCGGCCTTGCTGATCTACAAGAACAACTCGGACGGCAAGGGCAACTCCTACGGGACCCACGAGAACTACCTCGTCGATCGGCAGACGGCGTTCGCCGACATCGTTCGGGACCTGACCCCGTTCTTCGTGTCGCGCCAGGTGTTCTGCGGCGCCGGGAAGCTGGGCTCCGAGGCGCCGTGGGACGAGCGGGGCCGACCGATCTATCAGCTCACGCAGCGGGCCGACTTCTTCGAGACCGAGGTGGGCCTGGAGACCACGCTGAAGCGGCCGATCATCAACACCCGCGACGAACCGCACGCGGATCCGGAGAAGTATCGCCGCCTGCACGTGATCGTCGGCGACGCCAACATGTGCGAGGTCGCCCAGTTCCTGAAGGTCGGCACGACGGCGATCGTGCTCAAGATGATCGAGGACCGCTTCCTGCCGGACCTCTCCCTCGACGGGCCCGTGCGAGCGTTGCACGAGATCTCGCGGGATCTGACCTGCACGGTCGAGGTCCCGCTCGCCGACGGCAGGCGATTGAACGCGGTCCAGCTCCAATGGGAGTACTTCGAGCACGCGAAGAAGTACGTCGAGCGCGAGGACGACACCCCCGACCAGCGCGAGGTCCTCGAGCGCTGGGAAGCGATCCTCACCTCGCTCGAGAGCGAACCGCTCTCGCTCCATCGCGAGCTGGACTGGGTGGCGAAGTTCCGGCTCCTCGAGGCCTATCGGGAGCGAGGTGGGTTGGACCGGGGAGACCCGAAGCTGCACGCGATCGATCTCCAGTACCACGACGTCCGCCGCGAGAAGGGCCTCTACTATCGGCTCGAACGCTCGGACAAGGTCGATCGCCTGGTGGACGAGGCGGACGTGGAACGTGCCGTGATGGAGCCTCCGGAGGACACGCGGGCCTACTTCCGAGGCCGATGCATCGGCAAGTACCCGGATGCGATCGCGGCCGCGTCGTGGGATTCCCTCATCATCGACACCGGCGCGGAGGCGCTCCAGCGCGTCCCGATGCGAGAGCCGTTGCGCGGAACGAAGGCACACGTGGACGCGCTGCTCGAGGCTTCCCATGACGCCGCCTCCCTCGTGGCGGCGCTCCAGGGATAGACCGGGCAGTTCGAAGGGTCCAGGGGCGCGGCGGCTACAATCGCCACGGAGGAGGAACCATGCCTGAACAAGAGCGCAAGCAGGTCAAGAAGGGCGGTGCCGGCGACGAGAGCGACGCCGACGCCGGCCAGGTCGCCGCGACCTCGAAGGCAGCCGAGCTCAAGGAGGAGATGGACGACATCCTCGACGAGATCGATTCGGTCCTCGAAGAGAACGCCGAGGAATTCGTGAAGTCCTACGTGCAGAAGGGCGGCGAGTGACCGATCGGGTCGAGCTCCCGCTATCAGGAGCCTCGTTCGGCGCCGACCCCAGCTTCGTCGAGCTCCTTCGTCGTCAGCATCCCGAGGCGCTCCCGTCGTCGCTCCAGATGAGCGGGACCCTGGAAGTCGCCCAGGGAACGACCGTCCTCGGATTGCGATTCGCGGACGGGATCGTCATGGCCGGTGACCGTCGGGCCACGGCCGGCTACACGATCGCGGACGCGAAGATGAAGAAGGTGTTCGCCGCCGACGACTTCTCCGCGATCGCGATCGCCGGTGCGGCGGGCCAGGCCGTCGAGACCGTCCGGCTGTTCCAACTCGAGCTCGAGCACTACGAGAAGCTCACCGGAGATCGCCTGTCCCTGGAAGGCAAGGCGAACCGGCTCGCGCAGATGATCCGTGCCAACTTCCCGCTCGCGATGCAGGGGCTCGTGGTGGTCCCGCTCTTCGGTGGCTACGACGTCGCGAGGAACGAGGGCAGGCTCTTCTACTACGACGCCACCGGGGGACGCTGGGAGGAAGAGGACTATCAGGCGACCGGCTCCGGGGCGCAACCCGCGAAGAACTCCCTGAAGAAGCGCTGGAGCCCCGGGCTGACCCACGAGGACGCGCTCCGCGTGGCGACCGAGGCGCTCATCGATGCGGCCGAGGACGACGTGGCGACGGGCGGCCCCGACCTCGCCAGAGGCATCCTCCCGGTGGTCGTCACCGTGACTGCGCTGGGCGCGACGGAATCCACCGACGAGGACGTCGCGAGCGCCGTCCGAGCCGTGCTGGACGCGAGGTCCTAGATGTCGTTCATGCCCTACGTCTCGCCCGACCAGCTGATGAAGGATCGGTCGGAGTACGCGCACAAGGGGATCGCCCGCGGGCGCTCCGTGATCGGCCTCGAGTTCGCCGACGGCCTCTTGTTCATCGCCGAGAACCCGAGCGCCACCCTGCACAAGATCAGCGAGATCTACGACCGGATCGCGTTCGCGGGCGTCGGGAAGTACAGCGAGTTCGAGGACCTGCGGATCGCCGGCATCCGGCTGGCGGACCTCCGCGGGTACTCCTACGGTCGGGAGGACGTGAAGGCGCGGGACCTCGCGAACGCGTACTCGCAGGCCCTGTCGACGATCTTCACGCAACAGATGAAGCCGTACGAGGTGGAGATCCTCGTGGGCGAGGTGAACGGAGAGGTCGACGGCACGTCGATCTATCACGTCCTGTTCGACGGGAGTGTCACCGACGAGCACGGGTTCGTCGCGATCGGGGGTCATGCGGACGACCTCACCGAGGAGCTGAAGGAGCGGTACAACGCCGGATGGGACCTGGCCACGGCTGTGAAGGCCGCCGTGCAGGTGCTGGGCGCTCCCGACCAGCGCACGATCGAGCATGACCACATCGAATCGGGCGTGCTCGAGCGCAGCCAGAGCCGACGTCGCAAGTTCCGCAGGCTCACGGACGACGAGATCGCCGGCTTCCTCGGCGGTTGAGCAGGAGCCGTTCGGCCCTCGCGATGGCGACGGAGCCGCTCCCCGGATCTTCACTGGGTGATCGCGGCCTGGCCTAGACTCGGTGCGTGGAGCGCAGGATCTTCGGCCTCGAGAACGAATACGGCGTGACCTGCACGTTCCGCGGGCAGCGCCGGCTTTCCCCGGACGAAGTGGCGCGCTACCTCTTCCGACGCGTGGTGCACTGGGGCCGCTCGTCGAACGTGTTCCTCGAGAACGGGGCGCGGCTGTACCTCGACGTCGGATCGCATCCCGAGTACGCGACGCCCGAATGCGACGACGTCGAGGAGCTCGTAGCGCACGACAAGGCGGGGGAGCGGATCCTCGAGGCGCTCCTCGGCGCTGCCGAGCTCCGCCTCCACGAGGAAGGTATCTCCGGCCAGGTCTACCTCTTCAAGAACAACACCGACTCGGCGGGCAACTCCTACGGTTGCCACGAGAACTACCTGGTGGCCCGGCACGGGGAGTTCGCTCGGATGGCCGACGTCCTGATCCCGTACTTCGTCACCCGCCAGATCTGGTGTGGCGCAGGGAAAGTGCTCCACGGGCCGAGGGGCGCTCAGTACTGCATCTCCCAGCGAGCGGAGCACATCTGGGAAGGCGTCTCTTCCGCGACGACCCGATCGAGGCCGATCATCAATACGCGCGATGAGCCGCACGCGGACGCCGAGCGGTTCCGCCGTCTCCACGTGATCGTCGGTGATTCGAACATGAGCGAATGGACCAGCTATCTCAAGGTCGGCATCACGGACCTCGTCCTCAGGATGGTCGAGGGCAACACGGTGATGCGGGATCTCACCCTCGAGAACCCGATCCGCGCGATCCGGGAGATCAGCCACGACACCACCGGCACGCGGAAGGTGAAGCTCGCCAACGGCAGGGAGCTGTCCGCGATCGAGATGCAGCAGGAGTACTTCGAGAAGACCTCGCGCTTCCTCGAGCGGCGGGGGACCGACGACGCCTCGAAGAAGCTCCTCTACGAGTGGGGCGAGGTTCTCGAAGCACTGGCGGAAGGCGTCCCGGAACGGTTGGTACGCAAGGTGGACTGGGTCACCAAGCGGATGGTGATCGAGCGCTACATGGAGAAGCACGACCTCTCGCTCGCCTCACCGAGGGTGGCCCTCCTCGACCTCACGTACCACGACGTGAACCGGGGGAGGGGGCTGTACTACCTCCTCGAGAAGGCGGGCAAGGTCGATCGCGTTGCCGCGGAAAGCGATATCTCGAAGGCGATGCGCGAGCCACCGCAGACGACGAGGGCGAAGCTGCGAGGCGACTTCATCCGGCAGGCCAAGGCGAAGCGTCGCGACTACACGGTCGACTGGGTGCACCTGAAGCTGAACGATCAAGCGCAGCGCACCGTGCTCTGCAAGGATCCGTTCAAGTCCGTCGACGAACGCGTTGAGCAGCTGATCGCCCACATGTGAGGGACGCCGCTCGGAAGCGGACGGCGTCGGCTCAGTCGACCGACCGATGCCAGCGGCGGTTCTCGGTGGCCAGCCGACCGGCGAGGACACCGGCCGCCCCCGCCGCAAGGAAGAACGCCGGATCATCGTCGATCCCGCGTCCCATGGTGCGTACATCGAGACCGCGGGCGCGGAGCTCCTCAAGCGCCGGCTGCCCATCCACCTCGATGAGCTGGTGGGTCTCCTCCAGCTTCCGCGAGCGCAGCGACCCTCGGACCGAGGCCCGTTGCGCCTCGTCCTCCAGGACGGGCACCGGAACGTTGACATCGACCTTGCAGACGTCGGCGAGGATCGTCAGCGAATGATGGGAGACGGCCCGGTGGCGCTCGCGTTCGTCGGCGAAGCTCACGCGGAGCGCGGGGATCGGCCGCCCGCCCAAGGTCGCGGCGGCCATCAGCGCGTGGCCGCTCGCGAGCGCGCTCACACCCCAGGTCGTGTCGGTTCCCAGGTTCCCCGGCCCGTCGGCGACCACGATCACCTCGGCCTCGAGCAGCTCCTTCGCCGCGAGCAAGCCCGACCACACCGTGACCGCTTCGAGCTCGCCGCCGAAGGCCTGCCCGCACGTGATCCAGCCATCGAGCAGGTCGGCGGAACGAAGCTCGTCCACGAGCCGGGAGAACCCGCCGGGGAGGGCCGCGCCATCCGTCATCAGGTAGACGACCCGTGCGTCCGACGCGCGCTTCGCGCCCGCCGCGATCGGCGCGATCATGGAGTGCAGCGGCGCACAGACCACCGGCGTTTGGGCGAGACCCTGGGACCCCTCCAGGAGCTCCGAGTGCGACTCCTCGACGCTCGCGACCGCCGTCTGGAGTGGCGTGTACCTTGCCTTCATCACGTGGCCGGGCGGCGTCTCCGCGGCCGTCTCCCGCCCCTCGACCGCGATCACGAGATGCACGCCACCCGTCCCTAGCCCGAGATCCATCGCCGTCGTGTTGAGGATCACGGCGTCCCCCGGCAGCACGTCGCCGCTCATCGCGGGGTACGCCACCGCGGGCGCCACCGCGCTTCCGATCTCGACCTGGAGCTCCTGGGCTCCTGGCCGGGTCGCCGTGACGCCGAGGACGACCCCTCGGCGGATGTGGATCACGGGTGGCTCCTATCGGAGATCACGGCGTCGATATGATGCCGCAACCATGGGGGAGGGCGACCGCGCGGAACCACTCGAGCGCCTGCTGAACCTCGTCGGCCTCCTCCTCGAGACGCCGCGGCCCCTCACGTTCGAGCAGATCCGGCAGGTCCTGGAGCCGTACGGACAGGCCAACCCGGACAGCGCGAAGCGGATGTTCGAGCGCGACAAGGACGTGCTCCGCGAATACGGCGTGCCCCTCGAGCTGGTGGACATCGACGTGTGGGGCACGGAACAGGGGTACGTGATCCCGAAGGAGAAGTACTACCTCCCCGAGATCGAGTTCGAGCCGGGCGAGCTCGTCGCGTTGCTCGTGGCCGCGCAGAGCGGGGGACAGGACGAGGCCGCGGAGAGCGGTGCCCGCAAGCTCCTCTACGGGGCCGACGGAGGCGTGCTGGCCGGCCTGGGCGGGGGACCCCTCGCCTCCGGGTCCGACGCGCGGAGCAACCTCGTCCACGCGGTGGCCGAGGCGACCCAGGCGCTGCGCCGGATCTCCTTCACGTACCGCACGTCGCAGGGGAAGACGGGCGATCGCGACGTCGACGCCTGGGCGATGGTGTTCCGCGCGGGTCATTGGTACCTGGTCGGCCACGACCGTGAACGGGATGACGTCCGCGCCTTCCGGCTCTCCCGGATCGTGGGGGAGGTGACCGACGTCGGCGAGGGATCCGCGCCGCCCACGGACTTCCGAGCCGCTGATCATGTAGATGCCGGTCCGTGGGTCGCGTCGGGAGACGATCGAGCGGTGGTCCTCTTCTCCCCGGATCGCGCCTGGTTCGCGGCGTCCCAGTTCCCGGGGGCGACGGACGTCGGCGTCGACGGGGACGGCCGGGTCGTGATGGAGATCCCGATGGCCGACGAAGAGGCGTTCGCCGCGATGTTGCTGGAGTACGGCCCCGACGCCGTCGTCCGATCCCCGGCCTCGCTGCGGGACACCGTCATCGCCCGGCTGGAGGCGCTCCTTGGCTGAGCGCAAACGGAGCGTTCCCAAGACGTCGGACCGGCTCGGGAGGATGCTCGCGATCGTGCCGTACCTCGTGCAGCATCCCGGCTCCGCGCTGGACGAGGTCGCGACGGCGTTCGGCGTGGCGCCCGGCCAGCTGCGGCGCGATCTCGATCTCCTGTTCATGTCTGGCCTCCCTCCGTACGGCCCGGGTGACCTGATCGACGTCGACGTGGACGAAGACGGCCACATCTGGATCTCGATGGCCGACCACTTCTCCCGACCCCTTCAGCTGACGAGGATCGAGGCCCTCGCCGTCTACCTCCGCGGGACGGAGCTCCTCGCCCTGCCGGGGATGCCCGACGCCCCCGCCCTCGCGAAGGCCCTGGAGAAGCTGCAGCGCTCCCTCGGCGCGGACGCGCTGCGGGAGGCGGAGGGACGCATCGAGATCGCGCGACGGGGACGAGCGCCGGAGCACCTGGATCTCTTGCGAGCGGCAGCGCGCGCGCACGAACGAGTGTCGATCGACTACTTCGCGGCGTCGACGGGGGAGTGGAGCCACCGCGAGATCGATCCCGAGGAGGTCTTCTCCGGGATGGGGCATTGGTACGTGGCGGCCTGGGACGTGGACGCGGACGCCGAACGCCTGTTCCGCGCGGATCGGGTACGGAGCGCAGCGCGGACCGGCGAGACGTTCGCGCCACGCGGCTTGCTGGGAGCGGGGCGGGACCTCTATTCGCCCACCGGGGAGGACGTGTCCGTGCGCCTACGACTGCGGCCGGCCGCGCGCTGGATCGCCGAGTACTACGCCACGACCGAGCTCGAGGAACGGGACGACGGGGGAGTCGAGGCGACGCTTCCGGCGCGTCAGCTCGGCTGGGTGGCGCGACTGCTGGTTCGCGTCGGGGACGATGCCGAGGTCGTCGAGCCCGCCGAGCTCCGGGACGAGGTGCGGCGGCTCGCCCGCGAGACCCTTTCGGGCTACGGCCACAAGACCTAGTCAGACGGGTCTAGCCCCGACAACGCTCGCGAGCCTCAAGGCGCGTCGTCGGAGGGCCGATAGCTGTCGTGAGATGACCACCATCCGGACGACATGCCCCCGCTGCGGAGAGGTCGACATGGGCCCCGAAGCGATCTCGCTCTCGGTCCGTTCCAGCGGCCGGGAGGGGAGCTACCGCTTCACGTGCCCGCGCTGCGACGACGCCGTCGAGAAGCGCGCCGATCGCAAGATCGTCGCCCTGCTCGTGTCCGCGGGCGTGGATCTCGAACCGAGAGGCAGCGCGGAGCTGAGCGAGAGTCTCTTCGATCAGGAGCCCACGGAGGCCGTCGAGCCGCTCGAACACGCGATGGACGGTCCCGCGTTCTCGATCGACGACGTGATCGAGTTCCACTTCCTCCTCGAGGACGACCACTACCTCAAGGAGTTCCTGGCCGGCTCGGAAGAGTCGTAGTTCCCCTCTTCGTGGCGCCGGGTTCCCAGCGCTCACCTCTCCATCAGGCGCCCGCCCGGTAGCATCCCTGACGTGGAAGCCTGGCTCGTGGTCTGGCTCGTGGTCGGTCTCGTGACCACCGTCGCCCTGCTCGTGATGCTGGGGTTCCTCGTTCGCCACGTGATCCTGCTCGGGCGAACGGCCGGGCGGATGCAGGAGGAGCTCCAACCGATCGCCGATGAGTTGGCCGCCGCCTCCGCCCGGGCCGCCGACACGGCATCCCGCCTCTCGGAGCGCGCGTCCCCTCGAGGGGCATCCGCCCGCCGCAGGGGTCCCCGCAGGGGTCCCCGATAGACTCGCTGCCGGGCACGTCCCGAGACCGATGCTCAACGTAGGACCCCTCGAGCTCCTCGTCGTCCTCGCCGTAGCGCTGATCGTGGTGGGGCCGGAACGCCTGCCCGAGCTCGCCCGCTCGGTCGGCCGCGTGCTCCGGCAATTCCGCGACGTGCAGAACGAGGTCCGCGACCTCGTGGCATCCGAGGTCGACGATGACGTCCGGCAAGCCGCGTCCGACTTCAAGAACGTCACCGGCGATCTCACGAAAGCGACGGACGTGAAAGGGGCGGTGCGGCGTGCCGAGCGCACGATCCGGGACGAAACGACCAAGTTCCGGGCATCGCGGCCCGCGCGCGGAGCGACGGCCGCAGCAGCGACGCCATCCGAACCCGATCCCGAGGGACCGTCGGAGACCGCTGGACCGCCGGCGGACCGGCTCGTCGAAGACGCTGCGGCGGGGGGTACGCCCTCGCCTCCACCAGCACCCGCTCAGGAGGAGGGGTCGCCCACGACGGAGGGGCCCGCGCCCGAGGCGCCGGCGGATCGATGAGAACGCTCCCGAGATGGTGGCGGAAGACGCCGGAAGAGCGCGAGGGCGCGATGTCGCTGATCGACCACCTCCGGGAGCTGCGGCACCGTCTCCTGATCTGCCTGTGGGCACTGCTCGCCGGATCGGTGGCGGGGTTCTTCCTCTACTCGCCCGCGATGCGGATCATCAAGAGCCCGTATTGCGACTTCCTCCGCGATCACCCGGACAAGACGCCGTTGAAGGACCAGGGATGCTCGCTCATCTTCCTCGGGGCGATCGACGGGTTCCTGATCACGGTGAAGGTGATCGTGTTCCTGGCGCTCGTGGTGGCCCTGCCGGTGATCCTGTATCAGCTGTGGGCGTTCATCGTGCCCGGCCTCACCGCTCGCGAGCGGAAGTGGGCGATCCCGTTCGTGGCGCTGTCGGTGGTCCTGTTCCTCCTCGGAGGTCTTGCTGCCTATCTGACGCTCCCGAAGGCCCTCGATTTCCTCCTCGGTGTGGGCGGTGACTTCGTGAGCCCGCTGCTCACGGTCGACAAGTACATCGGTTTCGTGATCTTCACGGTCCTCGCGTTCGGCCTCGGGTTCGAGTTCCCGATCCTGCTGATCTCGCTCTCGGCGGCGGGGGTGATCACGCATGAGTCGATGCGGAAGTACCGCCGCCAGGTCATCCTCGCGCTCGCGATCTTCGCCGCCGTGATCACTCCGAGCCCCGATCCGATCTCGATGCTCGCGCTGTTGATCCCTCTCTACCTGTTCTACGAGGGAGCTATCATCGTCAGCCGCCTGATGAAGCGATAGGGACGAGACGATGGCGATCAAGGGCAAGGGACGGACGAAGACGAGGCAACCGGTGCGCGCGCCTCGGCGTGGCCCCGTCCCCGTCCCGGTTCCGTTCCTGCGGCGGCGGGGGGTTCAGGCCCTGGCGGCGTTCCTGGCCGGCCTGCTGGTCTTCTGGGGCGGCGTCTGGCTCACGAACGGGCTCCGTGCCCAGGACCGGACCACACGCGCCGCGGAGCAAGAACTCCTCCGCCGGCGCGCCGGCGCCTCCTGGAAGTCGTTGATCGACACCGAGGTGGGAACGATCGGAACGGTGCAGGAGGGCTCGCCTCCCGTCGTTCTCCCGGAGGTGCGGACCACCCTCACCCAGCTGGGGGAGCGCACCCCCGCGGATGCCGTCGGAGCGCTTCAGGACGCGGCGGCGGGCGCGAAGGAGGTCTCGGATGCGATCGAGTCCTACGACCTCTCGAGCTCGCTGACGGGCAAGGGCTTCGACAAGGGCCAGGTGCTCCGATTCCTCTCGGCGAGGGACGAGCTGCTCTCCTCGCTCACATCGATCCGCGAAGCCGCCCTCCTCGGCGTGGCCGTCGCGCGTCTCGACGTCGCCGACCGGCCCGGCGTGCTCGGCCGCGCGCAGTCGCTGCTGGCCGAGGCGGACGCAGCGATGACCCGCTTCCAGAACCACCACGTCGAGGCGCTCAGCGCTGCCGGGATCAACCCGCAGCAGCCGGGTCTGCCGGGCACGTAGGAGCGATGGCCGGCGCACCGGACCTGGTGGTGGTCGCGAACCCCGCGGCCGGCCACGGGAAAGCGGGGAAGTTGATCGGCTCGGTTACCACGGCGCTGCGCCGGCTCGGCGTCGCGCACGAGATCCGCGTCTCCGAGTCGGGCCCCGACGTGGAGCGACTCGCTCGGGCCGCCTCGGAGGACGGGGCGAGGATCGTGGCGGCGCTCGGAGGCGATGGGACGGCCTCGCTCGCCGCGAACGGGATCCTTGGGACGGGAGCGGCATTGGCGGCCCTGCCGGCCGGCACCGGCGACGACTTCGCGAAGGCGATCGGCGCGGGGAAGCTTCGGACCGCCATCGAACTGCTCGCCGACCCGAAGACCGCCGACCTCGACATGATCGAGGTGACCGCGGGCGTCGTCACGAGGAGCTTCCTCAACATCGCCGGCGCCGGGTTCGACTCCGAGGTCAACGAGACCGCCAACGGGATGACGATCAAGCTGGGCGCGACGGGCACGTACGTCGCCGCGCTGATCAAGACGCTCTCCAGGTTCTCGCCGGCCGCGTTCGTCGTGACGGTCGACGACGAGCGGATCGAGGGCGACGCGATGCTCGTCGAGGTCGGGAGCGGCCGGTGGACCGGTGGGGGCATGCGGGTCCTTCCGAACGCGTTCATGAACGACGGACTCCTGGACGTCTGCATCGTGCAGGCGCTCTCCAAGGCCGCGTTCCTGCGGGCGTTCCCGCGGGTCTTCATCGGGTCGCACACCACGCACCCCAAGGTCACGATGCGCACCGGGACGAAGGTGGAGGTGGAGGCGAACCGGCGTGTGCTCGTCTACGCGGACGGGGAGCCGATCGGACCGTTGCCCGCGATCTTCCAGATCCGGCCGGGGGCGCTCGCCGTGGTGGTCGGTCCGGACGCCAAGGCCGTACGGTGACCTCATGACGACGGGCCTCCTGCTGATCCATGCCTTCCCTCTCGACGCCCGGCTCTGGGAACCGCAGCTCGGCTCGTTGGGCGCTCGGCTCCCGCTCGTCGCCCCGCACCTCCCGGGCTTCGGCGCCACCGAGGGCCCGGACGTCCTCACGATGGGCGCCGCGGCGGACCGGTGCCTCGGCGCGCTCGACGAGGCCGGCGTCGACACCGCCGTCGTGTGCGGCCTCTCGATGGGTGGGTACGTGGCGTTCGAGCTCTGGAGGGCCGCGCGGCCTCGTGTCGCCGCCCTGGTGCTGGCGAACACGAAAGCCGAGGCCGACCAGCCCGAGGCCGCGGCGAAGCGCCGGGAGCTGGCCGAGCGCCTGCGGACCGAGGGCCACGGGTTCCTGGTCGACGAGCCCCCGCCCCTGCTCCGGGAGGATGCTCCGGCCGAGCTCCACGAGCGCGTTCGAGGGTGGATCGCGGAGCAGACGCCGAACGCGATCGCGGCGGCCTCGCTCGGGATGGCTGAGCGTCCGGACTCGGTGCCGGACCTCGCGGCGATCGACGTGCCGACGCTGGTGATCACCGGTTCGGAGGATCGCCTGATCCCCCCCGACGTCACGGCGGGCATCGCCGACGGCGTCGCCGGGGCGGAGCTGCTCCGGATCGAGGGTGCCGGCCACCTGTCCAACCTCGAGGCGCCGGAGGCCTTCGACGCCGCGCTCGCGGGCGTGCTGACGGGGCTGGGTCTCTAGCCCCACGCTCCGCGAGCGCCCAACCAGGGCAACGGAGGACCGCCCGTAGACTGGCCCCACCGTGACCACGCCTGAGGACTTCGCGCGGCAGTTCCCCTTCGCGCTCGACGCGTTCCAACACGAGGCGATCGATGCCGTCCACCACGGGATGTCGACCCTCGTGGCCGCGCCGACCGGCTCGGGGAAGACGGTCGTCGCGGAGTTCGCCATCGAGCGCGCGCTCGACCGAGGCGCCAAGGCCTTCTACACGACCCCGCTGAAGGCCTTGTCGAACCAGAAGTTCGGCGACCTCGTCGCCAAACACGGCGCGGGGACGGTCGGTCTCCTCACGGGCGACAACGCGATCAACCCGGAGGCGGCCGTGGTGGTCATGACCACCGAGGTCCTCCGCAACATGCTGTACGAGCGGTCGGCCACCCTCACGGGCTTGCACGCCGTCGTGATGGACGAGGTGCACTACCTGCAAGACCCCTACCGTGGCGCCGTGTGGGAGGAGGTCCTGATCCACCTTCCACCGTCCGTGAGCGTGATCGCGCTCTCCGCGACGATCTCGAACGCGGAGGAGTTCGGCGAGTGGATCACGACACTCCGTGGCGACACCCGCGTCGTGATCGAGGAACGCCGTCCGGTGCCGCTCGAGCATCACTACCTCGTGGGACCCCGGCTGCATCCGATGCACATCGAGCAGGACGGGATCCTGATGCCGAATCCCTACGTCGTCTCCCTCGATCAGCACGAGCTGAAGACGAAGACCTACTACCGGCGCGGGTCGGCGCTGCCGCAGCACCAGCGGATCTCCCGACCCCGGGAGGGATACCGCCGGGTCTACGTGCCCCGCCGCGAGGAGGTGGTCGACGTGCTCGCGCAAGAAGGGATGCTGCCCGCGATCTACTTCGTGTTCAGCCGGTCCGGCTGCGAGAAGAGCGTGGGCTGGCTCAGGGACGCGGGGGTCCGCCTCACCTCCCGGGAGGAGGCCGCCACGATCCGAGATCGGGCGGAGACCCGGGCCGCCTGGGTGGACGAGGACGACCTCACGAGCCTCGGATTCGCGGAGTTCCTCGAGTCCCTGACGACCGGCGTCGCGGCCCACCACGCCGGCATGCTCCCGATGTTCAAGGAGACGGTCGAGGAGCTGTTCCAGGAAGGGCTCGTGAAGGTGGTCTTCGCGACCGAGACCCTCTCGCTGGGGATCAACATGCCCGCGAAGAGCGTCGTGATCGAGGACCTCTGGAAGTTCCAGGGCGAGCGCCACGAGCTGGTCACGCCCGGCGAGTACACGCAGCTCACGGGACGCGCGGGCCGGCGCGGGATCGACGCGCTCGGGCACGCGGTCGTCGTCTACCAGCGCCAGGTGCCGTTCGAACGGGTCGCGGGGCTCGCGGCCACCCGGACCTACGACCTCGCGTCGTCGTTCCGACCCTCGTACAACATGGCGGTGAACCTCGTCCGCAACTACACGCCCGAGCAGGCGCATCACCTGCTGAACTCCTCGTTCGCGCAGTTCCTCGCCGACCGAGGCGTGGTTGTGCTCGAGCGATCCCGGCAGCAGGACGTCGCGACGCTCGAGGGCTATCGGAAGAACATGACTTGCCATCTCGGTGATTTCGAGGAGTACTGGGGGTACCTGGAGAAGGCGCGACGGCTGCGCGACGAGGACCGGCGTGCACGTGACCAGGGCCGTCGGGACGACGTCAGGTCGGGCGTCGCGGAGCTCCGGCCGGGCGATGTCGTATGGGTGCCGCGCGCCCGGCGACGCGGCCTCGCGGTGGTCGTGTCCTCGCGAGATGGGAAGCCCACCGTCCTGGCCCAGGACCGCCAGTTCTTCCGGCTGACGCCGCGGGATTTCGAGGACCCGCCGCAGGTCCTCACGAAGATCCCGTTGCCGCGGTCCGGGAGCGTCCGTAACCCGCGATTCCGCCGCGATGTCGCAGCCCGCCTCGTCGCGCTCGACGTGAAGACCGGGGGAGGCAGGCGGCGCGCCCAGACCAACCCCAAGGTCGAACGCGAGGCGGCCCGGCTGGAGGAGCTCGCGGCGGCACATCCGTGTCGGCGATGCCCGGAACGCGGGAAGCACGAGCGCTGGGCGAGCCGGGCTTCGGAGCTCCAGCGACGACTCGGCGGCGTCGAGCGCCGTATCAAGGTCCGCACGGAGACCCTCGCGAGACAGTTCGACCGCGTCCTGTCGGTCCTGCAGGCGCTGGGCTACGTGGACGAGTGGGAACTGACCGTGAAGGGGCAGACGCTCACGCGCATCTACGGGGAGGGCGACCTGCTGGTAGGGGAGGCACTCGCGTCGGGCCTCCTGGACGACCTCGGGCCCTCCGAGGTTGTCGCCCTGTTGTCTGCGGTGATCTACGAGGGACGGGAGCGGATCCCTCTCTCGGGTGAGATGCCGACGGCGGAGACGAAGGAGCGCTACGAGCGGATGCAGCGATTGTGGCGGAAGGTCCGGCGCACCGAGGACGAGCACCAGGTACAGCTCTGCCGCGAGCTCGAGGCGGGGTTCGCCAGGCCGATCCACCAGTGGGCCGAGGGCGAGGCCCTCGACGACATCCTCGCGGAGACGGAGATGGCCCCGGGGGACTTCATCCGGAACTGCAAGCAGCTCGTCGATCTGCTCCGGCAGATCGAGGACGTCGCCGTGCCCGGCACGGCGGCGCAGGTCCGGGCCGGTCGCGCCGCGATCCTCCGAGGCGTCGTCGCCTATACGGGTGTGTAGCTAGGCTTCGCCCATGGGACCTCGGCCATGACCAGCCCCTTCGGCACGATCGCCGTGATCGTCGACCCCCGTGCGGGCATCCTCTCCCAGCTCCCGTTGCTCGAGCGCACGCTCGACGAGCGTGGCCTCGAGCACCGGACGTTGGTGGCGAACGGGTCGGATCCCTCCGCGCTCGCGGCCTCGGCCCTCGACGACGGATACCGGTTCCTCGTCGCGATGGGCAACGACGCGACCATCCAGGACGTCGTGAACGGGATGTTCCGAGAGGGCCGCACGATCCGGGAGGAGCCCGTGCTCGGCGTGATCGGAGCCGGGAGCGGATGCGATCTCGTGCGGAGCTTCGGCATACCCGGCGACACGGAGTCGGCGGCCGCCCACCTCCTCGGGGACAACACCTACGGCCTCGATCTCATGAAGATCACGGCGACGGGCGTCACGGGAGAGCGCCACACGAGGTACGGGCACAACCTCGCGCAGGTGGGGATGGGCGCACAACAGGTCGCGTGTGCCGCGAAGGCTCCGGCCTGGCTGGGTGGCTCGCGCCGCTTCTACGGCTTCTGGTGTGGCTACCTCAAGACGAAGGCGTCCCGGGTGAGCGTGGAGCACGATCGGCGCACGTGGGAGGGCCGGGCCTGGAACGTCGTCGTCGCGAACGCGCAGTTCAGTGGGGGCGGATTGCGTCTGTCGCCTCGATCCTTCCCGGGGGACGGCGTGCTGGACGCCTTGGTGTTCACCGGCCCCCGCTCGGGCGCCTACACGCAGCTCCCGCGGCTCTTCCGCCACGGCGACCACGTCCCCGACCCGCACATCCAGGAGCTGAAAGCGAAGATCCGCTTCGAGATCCGATCCGAGCGGCCGCTGCCGGTCATCGCCGACGGCGTCGCACTCGGCACGACGCCGGTCACCTTCCAGATCATGCCTCGGTCGATCCTCTTCAAGCTGTGAGCGCGCCGCACCTCGACCGGATCCGCCGCGCGATCCTGGAAGCCGGACAGCGCGACCTGGACGCGCTGGTGGTGTCGCCGTCTCCCGATCTCGCCTACCTCACCGGCTACGACCCCATGCCTCTGGAGCGCCCCACGATGCTCGTGCTCCGGCGGGAACGTGACCCGGCGCTCCTGGTCCCGGAGCTCGAGCGGCCGCTCGCGGCGGCCTCGCCCATGGGAGAGCACCTCGAGCTGGTGCCCTGGCTGGACGGTGCCGATCCGTACGAGGCCGCCGGGAGGCTGCTGATCGGGACGGCTCGGATCGCCGTGGCAGATCGCCTCTGGGCCTCCCACCTCATCGGCCTCCAACGGGCGTTGCCGGCCGCCTCGTTCTCCCCGGCGTCCGCGGTGCTCGGTCGGCTCCGCAGCGTGAAGGACGCCTCCGAGCTCGAAGCCCTGCGACGCGCGGCCCGGGCGGCGGATGAGACCTTCCGGGAGATCCTGGCGATGTCCTTCGAGGGCCGGAGCGAGGAGGCCGTCGCGCACGACCTCGCGGAGCTCCTCGTCCGCCACGGTCACGCCAAGGCGGAGTTCACGATCGTCGCCAGCGGCCCACACGCCGCTTCCCCTCACCATGAGCCGGGGGACCGGACGATCCTGCCTCGCGACGCGGTGGTGATGGACTTCGGGGGCGAGCTCGGGGGCTACCTCAGCGACACCACGCGGACCGTCGTGGTCGGGGCGGCCCCCGAGGGGTTCGAGCAGGCGTACGCGGCCGTCCAGGAGGCCCAGGCCGCGGCCGTGGATGCCGTCCGGCCGGGGGTCCGAGCGGAGGAGATCGATCGGGCCGCCAGGGTCGTGATCGAGGCCGCGGGGTACGCGGAGCGGTTCATCCACCGCACCGGTCACGGGATCGGCCTCGAGCTGCACGAGCCCCCCTACATGGTGGAAGGGGACAGAACCGTCCTCGAACCGGGGATGACGTTCTCCGTAGAGCCCGGCGTCTACCTGGAGGGACGCTTCGGGGTCCGGATCGAGGACATCGTGGCCGTGACCGAGGACGCGGTCGAGCGCCTGAACCGGAGCACGAGGGACCTCCAGGTCGTCGCTTGACCTGTCGGCGGGGTCTCGGGTAATCCTCATCCCGGAGGGATGCGAACACGTCCCAGAGCGTTCGCGAGCGGGAGGTCGGCTGCATGAAGGACCGGACCATGAAGATGGACACCTCGGAATTCGATCTGGACAAGTACCTGCGTGCCTCGAAGCGTGTCGACCTGTCCAGCGTGGAGTGGTCGCGGATCGGCGAGCACCCCGTCACGACCGCCGAAGCGCGCTGCCTCACCTACATGATGGACATCGAGACCCACACGGTGGTGTTCTTGCGGGACCTCCTCGCGACCCGCGCGTCGTTCGATCCCGAGGTCACCGCGTTCCTGTCCTGCTGGGTCTACGAGGAGCTCTGGCACGGGGAGGCGTTCAGCCGGTTCCTCGGCGAGGCCGGGTACCGGGTGGCCCCGACCTTCGAGGACGTGTCGGGAGACGACCCGTTCCCGACCCGCGTCGACCGCAACCAATGGGTCCGACAGAAGTTCGGGACGAAGGGATACGTCTCCCACATCGGCACGCTGCTCGGTTCGGCGCTGTTCCGCGACTTCGTCGCCGTTCACATGACCTGGGGCGCCGTCAACGAACTCGGCACGCTGACCGGGTATCACCGCATCATCGCCAAGACCGAGCACCCCGTCCTGATCCAGCTCCTCCAGGCCGTGATCAAGGACGAACGCCGGCACTTCGCCTTCTATCGGGCGCAGGCCAGGATGCGCCTGGCGCGATCGCGACAGGCGCGGACGATCACCCGGTGGGCGCTCGAACATCTATGGGCTCCCGTGGGGACCGGCGTCCGGCCGCAGTCCGAGACCGACTTCGTGATCCACTCCCTCTTCGGCGATGCGGACGGGATGGTCGCCGTCAAGGAGATGGAAGCGACGCTCGGGGAGCTTCCGGGCCTGGAGAGCAGCCGCTTCCTCACGGACGCGCTGGAGGGAGCTGCGACCCGGCTCGGCCGACCGCTCGGGATGGGTTGAACGCCTAGTCTCGCGGGCGAACCTTCGTCCCCTCCGGCGTGTCCATGACCTCGAGGCCCATCGCTTGCAGCTCGTCCCGGAGCTCGTCCGAGCGCGCGTAGTCCTTCGACGCTCGAGCGGCGTCGCGTTCGGCCACCAGCTGTCGGACCTCCTCCGTCGGCTCCCACGCCGCTCGCGCCTCCCGTTCGAGATCGAGTCCGAGGACGCGATCCCAGGTCGCGAGGAGCCCTCGCTTCTCGCCGGTCGAGACGTCAGCCGAGTGATCGAGGTCGTTCACCACACGGACGGCGGCCGGCATGTCGAGGTCGTTCGCGACGGCCTCGCGGAACCGTGAATCGAGCTCTTTCGCGGCGGTTCCGAGGTCGTCCACCGGGGGGTCCCACTCCGCGACGTGCCTCCGGAGCTGCTTCACCCGATGGTCGGCCGTCTCCAGCGCCTCCCACGTGAAGTCCATCTCGGATCGATACCGGGTCTGGAACGTGAACCACCGGAACGCGAGAGGGTCGATGCCCTGCTCGGCCAGATCGGTCACCCGCTTGATGTTCTTCGCGGACTTCGCCATCTTCTGGCCGCCCATCTGCAGGAACCCGCCGTGTGCCCAGATCGACACGACCGGATGACCGACGGCACCTTCCGACTGCGCGATCTCGTCCTCGTGGTGCGGGAACTTGTTGTCGTTGCCACCGGTGTGCACGTCGAAGCGGTCGCCCAGGTGCTTGATCGACATCGCGGAGCATTCGATATGCCATCCCGGATATCCGTCGCCCCACGGACTCGGCCATCGCAAGAGACGGTTCGCGCCGGCCTTCTTCCACAGGGCGAAGTCCTCGGGGTGCCGCTTGCCCGGATCCGTCGCCAGCTCCGTTCGGTGCCCCGCTCGCAACTGATCGAGCGTGTTCCCCGAGAGCTTCCCGTACCCGGGGAAGGTCGTGGTTTCGTAATAGACGGTCCCGTCGACCTCGTAGGCGTGGCCCTTCTCGATCAGGCGCTGGATCATCGAGATCATCTCCGGGATGTGATCCGTCGCCCGCGGATAGAGGTCGGCTCGCTCGATGCCGACCAGGTCGGCGTCCTCGAGGAAGGCCTGCGTGTACTTCTCGGCGATCTCGGCGGCCGAGAGCCCTTCATCGGACTCGGCCAGCTCCATCTTGTCTCTGCCCGAGTCGCTCACCTCGTCGGTCATGTGGCCGACGTCGGTGATGTTCATGATCCACCGGACGTCGAGCCCCTCGAAGCGGAGGGCGCGACGGATCAGATCCCCCAGCATGAACGAGCGCATGTTCCCGATGTGGATGTACCGGTAGACCGTGGGACCGCACGAGTAGATCCGCACCAACCGGCCGTCGACGGGAACGATCTCCTCGACGGCACGCGAGAGGGTGTTGTACAAGCGCACGGACCAATCCTACTGAGGGCTTTGGCCTACCGAGGGTCACGGACGCAGAGCGCGGCCCTCGAACGGGATCGAGAGCGCGATCGTGGTGTTCGTGGTCACCGCCGCCTTCTCGCGGAGCCGCCGGATCAGATCCTCCAGGTCACCCGTCGTCTTCGTCCGGACCTTCAGCACGTAGTTCGCCTCACCGGCGACCGAGTAGCAGTCCTCGACCTCCGGGAACTCCCGCACTCTCGCGGGCAGGTCGTCGGGCTGATGCGGATCGAGCGGGATCGCGGCGATCAGCGCCGTCACGTACAGCCCGACGGCCTCCGCATCCACGACGGCCCGGTATCCGCGGATCACCCCTTGGTGCTCGAGCTTCCGGACGCGCTCGTGTACGGCGCTCGCCGAGAGCCCCACCGTCGCGCCCACGTCCGCGTACGTGGCGCGGCCATCCGCCTGTAGGGCCGTGAGGATCGCGAGATCCCGCTCATCCAGCACGGCGGCATGGTCCCACACGGGGGAGCGAGAAATCCCCGCGACGGCCGATTGCTCGCGCCCGGGCCCGGCACTACCGTGGCGTCTCCTCCTCCCGACCTTCCTTGGCCGATCTTCCCTGGCCGACCTTCCTTGGCCGATCTTCCCTGGCCGATCTTCCCGGAGGAGCGACAGCGATGCGGCGGCGTCCCACGCGGCCCGCGGGCAGGGACGACACCCCCGACCCGCGATCGATCCCCATCCCCAAGCCCGGCGGCGGAACCCGCTGGCTGACCGTGCTCGATCCGGCGGACGACGCGGCGTACCGAGCCTCGGTCGACCCGCTCGTAGGCCGGATCGAGCGTTCCCTTGGGCCCGAGGTGGTGGCCGCCCGCGCCAGGCGAGACGATGCCGGATGGACGCTCGCGCCCTGGGGAGCGGCGCGTGCCACGTGGCGCAGCAGCATCCGGCGGGCGATCCTCGACGCTTCGGGGGGGACGTTCGCGGTCGCCGACGTGCACGACTGCTACGCCTCGATCTCGCCCGAGACGATCACCGCGCTGTTGGGTCCCCAGGGCGCGCAAGCGGTCGCCCTCCTCCGCCGGTTCCGCGAGCGAGGCGTGCGCGGGCTCCCCGTCGGCCCGGAGCCATCCGCCGTCCTCGCGAACGCGGCCCTGTCCCGCCTGGATCGGGCGATCCGGAGCGCCGGCGCCCGGCACCTCCGTTGGGTCGATGACGTCGTCGTGTGGGGTCCTCCCGACGAGGTCCGGACCGCGATGGCCGCGATGCGCAGGGCCGGGGAGGCGACCGGCCTCGTTCTCCACCGGGACAAGACGAGGGTCTTCGAGGATCGCGACGAAGCGGCCGTGGTGCTGCTCGGTGAGCGGGACTCCTCTATCATCGCGGCGCCGTGAGGACTCTCTACCGCGCGTCCCGGGTCGTGACGCTTTCGCATCCCACCTTCGGGGAGTGGATCCTCGTGGACGATCGCCACGTCCAACGGGTCGGCACTGGTGAGCCCCCCGATGCGGAGCTCACGATCGATCTCCCGGGGACGACGATCGTCCCGGGCTTCATCGACAGCCACGTCCACCTGACGGCGACGGGTCGCTCTCTCGCGAACGCAGACGTGCGGGAGTCCCGCTCCAAGCAGGACTTCCTCGCCCTGGTTCGCGGGCGTGCCACGGACGGCGGTGGCGTGGTGCACGTCGAGGGGTTCGACGAAACCCGGTGGGATACGCACGAGCTCCCGACCGCACACGACCTCGACGCGATCACGCAAACGCCCGTGGTGGCGACGAGGGCGGACGGGCACATCTCCGTAGTGAGCTCGTCGACCCTCGCCGCGATCGACCTCGCCGACGCGGACGGGGTCGAACTCGACGCCGAACGACATCCCACCGGCCGTCTCACGAAGGAGGCCAACCGCCGGGCCGTCGCATGGGTCGAGGCCTCGTACGACACCCGGAGGATCGAGGGGTTCCAGCTGCAAGCCGCCGGGCTCGCCGCGTCACGGGGCGTGACGGCGGTCCACGAGATGTCCCTCGACGCCGCGGACCTGGAGGTGCTCCTCGGTCATCGGTCCCGGCTGCCGGTCGACGTCGCACCGATCCTCGCGTCGATGTCGCTTCCCGAGGCGATGGAACGGCGGCTCGCCGCGATCGGCGGGGACCTCCCGGTCGACGGCTCGATCGGCGCCAGGACCGCCGCGCTGTCCCACGCCTACGACGACGGCGCGGACACGGGCGAGCTGTACCACGACGACGACGCGATGGCGGAGTTCTTCCACGCGGCCCACAACGCAGGACTCCAGGTGGGCGTGCATGCGATCGGAGACCGTGCGATCGAACAGGTCCTCGCCACGTGGGAGCGCGTCTATCTGGCGCTGGATTCCCGCGAACGACGGCACTTCCGCGCGCGTCGCCATCGGATCGAGCACTTCGTCCTCCCCTCGGCGGATCAGATCGAACGGACGGCGATGCTGGGTCTCGCCGTGTCCGTGCAACCCGCGTTCGATCGGCTCTGGGGCCAGGGAGGCGGGATGTACGAGGAGCGCCTCGGCCCCGCCCGAGCCATGGCCGCGCACCCGATCCGCACGATGCTCGAACGCGGGATCGAGGTCGGCGTCGGTTCCGACGCACCGGTCGCACCCCTCGACCCGATGCTCGCGATCGCCGCGCTCGAGGAGCACCACGAGCCGACCCAGCGACTGACGCGGCTCGAGGGGCTCAAGCTCCACCGGGTGGGGAGCGCTCGCCTCGGGCGCCAAGACGGCAAGAAGGGGGCCCTCGAGCCCGGGTGGCACGCGGACTTCGCCGCCTACGACGCCGACCCCCTCGAGGCGTCCACAGTGGAAGGGCTCCGCCCGGTCCTGACGGTCTCGCTCGGCCGCGAAGTGTTCCGCGCCTGATCGCGGTCTGGTCTTGTCACTGTTTCTCCCGGTGCCGGGTTGCTCTCCCGCCCGGCCGTCGGTAACGTCCTGCCTGCGTCGCCGCCCCGGCGGAGACGCGCAGCGGAGCCCGAGAGGCTGAGTAGAGAACGCGGCGCCCCGGCGTCGCGGCCCCAAAGGTCTCTCGGGCTTCCGCGTTTCCAGGCTCCGCGCTCGGGGAACATCCTGAGCCTGCGAGGCGTCCTTCCCCTGCGACCGAGTCGCACGAGGCACGCGGGGGAGCGAGCGCTAGAATCCGCGGCCGGATCGAGGACCCGAACCCGGAGGAACCAGGTGGCCGAGCGCACGGAAGAGCGCGAAGACGACGACGCCGGAACGGACCAGGAGCTCGACGAGCTCGAGCCGACCGAGGAGGACCTGGACGAAGCCGCCACCCCGGCGGCTGCCGACGTCGAATCGATCCACGAGGTCCTCGAGAAGCAGGAGGCCCGTGACGACGAGGACGAGGCCGACGAGGAGGAGCCCGTCGTCCCGGTCTCGACCACGAAGGCGGATGACCGTCTCGAGCCGATCGAGGCCCGGGTCGTCCCCATCCAGGCGACCGAGTTCGTATGCAAGAACTGCTACCTCGTGAAACATCGCAGCCAGCTCGCGGACAAACGGCGGATGTTCTGCCGCGACTGCGCCTGATCGATCCCAGGCTGCCGGTCACGCTCACCCTCTCCCTCGTCGGCGGCGTGCTGTCCTCGCTAGCGTTCCCGCCCGTGGCCGCCTGGCCGCTCGCCTTCGTCGCCCCCGCGCTGCTCCTGATCGGGCTTCGGAGTGCGACACCGGCACGGGGCTTCGCCCTCGGGCTCGTGTACGGACTCGTCGGGTTCGGGCTCACGCTCTCGTGGCTCCAGCTCTTCGGCACCCTCGCCTGGAGCGCCTTGACGATGCTCACGGCGGCTTCCGTGGCGTTATTCGGCGCCTGCTTCCCCTTGGTGCGTCGCTCGGGGCACCCGATGCTGAACGCGCTCGGGGCGGCGGCGTTGTGGACGTCGATCGACTGGCTCCGGGGACTCTGGCCGCTCGGGGGCTTCACGTGGGGCTCCCTCGGGGCCTCGCAGGTGGCCAATCCGGTCACGGTTCGCCTCGCCGTCGTCGCCGGGGTGTTCGGGGTGACGTTCGCGGTGGCGTTCGCGACGGCCCTCGTCGTCGAGGCCGCCGGCGCGGAGGGGCGGCCGACGCGCCTCACCGCCATCGGCCTGGCGGTGATCGCGACGCTGGGGCCGGCGGTGATCCCCTTCGCGGAGGCCTCGGGCCGGCAGATCGACGTGGCCGCGATCCAGGTCGACTTCCTCGAAGGCGTCGCAGGACGGTCGAGGGAGGAAGGGGACGTCGCGGTCACGAGGCTGAACCTCGAGCTCCATTCGACGTTGCGCGGCGACCCTCCCGATCTGGCCGTCTGGGGAGAGAGCGCCCTCGATCCGGGTTCGCTCTCGATCCTCGACGAGGTGCGGAGCACGATCGCGGACGTCGGAACGCCGGTCCTCAGCGGGGCCACCTCGGCGGATCTCCGATCGGGGGAGGGAGGCGATGCCCTGTTCAACCAGGCGGTCGTCTTCGACGGCGGAGGATCGGTGGTCGACGTGTACAGGAAGACCCACCTCGTCCCGTACGGCGAGTACATCCCCTGGAAGCCCGTCGTCGGGTGGATCTCGGCTCTCGAGCAGATCGCCTACGAGCTCACGCCGGGGGAGCGACTCCACACCTTAGCGGCACCGGGGCTCCCTCGGTTCGGAACGCCGATCTGCTTCGAGAACAGCTTCCCGGCGCTCGATCGCGACCTCGTCCGCCAGGGCGCGGAGTTCCTCGTGGTCCTCACGAACAACGCGTCCTACGACCGCACGGCCGCATCCGCCCAGCATCTGCAGATGTCGCGGCTCCGGGCGATCGAGGACGGCAGGTGGATCGTCCACGCGGCCGTCTCGGGGATCAGCGCCTTCATCGATCCGACGGGCCGCGTCCACGATGAGACCGAGCTGTTCGAGCCGGCGCTGATCCGGCAGACGATCCGGGCCTCGTCGGAGCGAACGTGGTCGGTGCGGCTGGGGGACTGGCTGCCCATCCTCTCGTTGGTGATGGTGGTGGGTCTCACCGTGGTGCCCCGGCGTCGCCGTCGCGAGCGGCCCGACCCCGAGCCGCTCGCAGAGGACGTTCGCTCGCTCGTGATCCTGCCCACCTACGACGAGGCGGCCACGATCCGTGACGTCCTGGCCGGTGTCCTTCGGCATCCGGGCGTGGATGCGCTCGTGGTCGACGACTCCTCACCCGACGGCACCGCACGGATCGTCCGTGAGCTGATGGCGGGGGAGCCCCGGCTCCGCCTCGTCGAACGACCCGCCAGGTCCGGGCTCGCCAGCGCCTACCAGGAAGGCTTCCGTCGGGCGCTCGAGGAGCGGTACGACCTGATCGTAGAGATGGACTCCGACCTCTCCCACGATCCCGCACAGCTCGGTGCCCTCCTCGCCGGCGCTCGCGACCGCTTCCACCTCGTCGTGGGGAGCCGGTACGTGCCCGGCGGCTCCGTGACCAACTGGAGCCGGATCCGCCTGGCGCTCTCGAGGGTGGGCAACATGTACGCGCGGCTGATGCTCGGGGTTCCCGTGCACGACGCCACGAGCGGCTACCGCGTCTATCGTCGCGAGCTGCTCTCGGACCTGGTCGCCGAGCCGTTCCATGCCGACGGGTACGGCTTCCAGGTCGAGCTGGTGATGCGCTCCTGGCTCCTGGGTTGGTCGATCGGCGAGGTGCCGATCACCTTCCGCGAACGGGAGCACGGTCATTCGAAGCTCTCACGGCGGATCGTCGTTGAGGCGCTCTGGCTCGTCACCCGCTGGGGCATCGCGCTCAGGGCGACCGGGAGGCCGTACCGAGGAGGACCGCCCGCCGCTTGAGATCTCGACCTGCCCTCATGTCGACCGCTTTCCCGATAACGTTCATTATGTAACTTCCTTGCGAAGCGCCCTTGTGGCCGCTCGCTCCCCCGCCGCCGAGGCATCCGAGGGTGATCCGTCCACGACTATCGAGGGGGTGATCGTCGTTCTTGCTTCCGCCCCAGGTGGATGCGAAGCTCCGTCCGGTATCTGGCCCAAGCATCGGGCGGATGGTCCGCGCCTTCCGGCCGATGTCCCCCTCCCCCGTCCCCCGTAGGGTGTGGGTCGACCGGCCGACAGAGAGTTCCGTGCCCCGGTGTGGTGTGAGCAGACCAGGAGGGAAGATGAAGGGACGGAAGCGCTGGCGCCGGGGATTCCTGGGACCGATCGTGGCGTTGGCGCTCCTCGCCGGTCAAGCGGGGATCCTGACCGCCCGAGCGGCACCGCCCGTGGACTCCGCCGGCCCGCCTTCCGCCGATGGCGTTGTCCCCGTCGTCGCCGACACGCAGTCATCGAACGACGACTGCGGCCAGCTCGGCTTCGATCACGGGATCTCGATCGCGAGCAACGGCCAGGCGTCGAGCGGCGCCATGACGGTCACGGTCGCGGGCTACAACGCTCCGACAGGGTTCGCGGACTGGTCCTCGACCCTTCCGGTCCATGCCGTCTACGTGAAGGGCGGACCGAGCGGCGGCGATCTGTTCGGCTATCCGGCGGGCGATGCCGGCGACCACGATCTCCACACCCCACAGAAACCGGATGGCGGGTACTACTCGGTGAGCCACCTCGCCATCTGCTGGAACGACGTGTCGGTCGAACCCGACGTGTCGGTCGTGAAGGTGAACGATCCGGGTGGCGTCGTCCAGGACGGCGACTCGATCACCTACACCCTGTCGGTGTCCAACGACGGCACCGGCACCGCGATCGACGTGCACCTCGCCGATCAGCTGCCGGTGGGTGTCGCGTTCGCCGGCGCCACCGCGGGCTGCGGCGAAGCGGCCGGCTTGGTCACCTGCGCGCTCGGTGATATCGGCGCCGGTGCCAGCGTCTCGGTCGACATCACGGTCACGGTCGACGACGGCTTCTGCGGTCCGATCGCGAACGATGCGCACGTCTCGGCATCGAACGAGACGGGGCAGGCCGCCGGGAACAACGATTCGAACGAGGTGAACAACTCGGCCGAGTGCGAAGAGCCCGGTCCGCCGGATCTCCAGATCACGAAGACGTCGGACGCCGATGGGATCCTCCACGGAGGAGACTCCTTCCTGTACACGGTCACGGTCACCAACGTCGGCGACGTGCAGGCCACGGGCGTGGAGCTGATCGACTCGCTCCCCCCGGGGGATGCGCTGAGCATCTCGGTCTCGCCCTTCCCGATGTTCGACGGCCACCCGTGCGTCATCGCCAGTTCCATCCCACAGGGCGGTACCGCCCAGGCGACGGTCGACTGCGGCCCCATCACGCTCGGCCCGGGCGATGCCGCTTCGGTCACGTTCAGGGTCGCCGTGACGGGCGAGGAGTGCGGTGTGATCACGAACGTCGTGGATGTGGGGGGCACCAACGAACCGACCGCGAACGTCGGTCCCGACAACCACGCCGAGGCTTCGGATGAGATCGCGTGCGCGCCGCGGATCAGGCTCCGGAAGGGCGGCCCGGCGCTCGCGCACGTGGGCGACACCGTGGCCTATACCTTCTCCGTGACCAACACGGGAGGCGTCGATCTGAAAGACATCGACCTGATCGACCCCCGATGCGACACGACTCCGGATCGTACGGAGGACGGCAACGGCGACGCCGTCCTCGCCGTGGATGAGAGGTGGGTCTTCGCGTGTGACCACACGATCGCGGTGGCCGACGGCGACCCCGTCCACAACGAGGCCACCGTCACCGGGTTTCACGACGGAGGAACCGTCTCCGACACCGACGCGCACGACATCGACCTGATCCATCCCGCCGTCGACCTCGAGAAGTCGGCGAGTCCGACGTCGGGTCCTGCCGGGACCATCATCGTCTACACCTACGCCGTCTCGAACACGGGCGACACGACCCTCTTCGACATCTCGGTCGACGACGACATCGTCGGGCACGTGGGCGACATCGCTTCTCTCGCAGCAGGTCAGAGCAGCGAGCTGACGTTCGAGATCACCCTCGGCTCCTCCCCCATCACCAACGTCGCCACCGCGACGGGCTCCGACGTGCTCGGGACATCGGTGAGCGATGTCGACGACGTGACCGTCTCGGCGGTCGCGGGCGGCGCGGGCGGAACCGGCGCGGACGGAACGGGCGGCGGGAGCCCCTTCACGGGCTCCGCAACGGGCACCCTCGCGGGCTGGGCCGCGCTGCTGGCCGTGGCGGGATCGATCCTGCTGCTCGCATCGTCCCGCAGGCGTCGCGAGACGGACTAGCAGCCAGCATCCTTCCGCCAGCGTTCGCGTTTCCGTCGCGCACAACCAGTAGGTCTTCCTCCACGATCTCTCTCCTCCGAACGGACTACTCCGTCCGCCGGGAGCGGTGAGGCCGTTCGCCCGATGTGTCCCCCGGATGGAGGGGTTACTTTTCTGAGCAAGAGGACCACGGTGTACGCCGTAGGGCGTGGACCGGGTCCATAGGGCAACGAGCTAGCACAGACACCAGTTGGGGGTGGAAGATGGGTACCAGAACGAACTCTCGGCAGAGCGGGCGCCGAACCAAGCGCGGGCTTGCCTCGTTCGTCTCGTTCGTGCTCCTGTTCGCATTCGCGCTCGGACAGAGCTCATTGAGCGCGCTGGCAGAGGACGCCGGCACCGATCCCGTCGCCGCCGAGGAAGCCATCTCGGACGGCAGCACGGAAGAAGGCACGGTTCCTGTCCAGGAGGCTCCGGTTGAGGAAGCTTTCGCCGAGGAGGCACCGGCGGAAGAGGCTCCCGCAGAGGAGGTTCCCGCGGCCGAGGCCGATGGGGACGCTTCGACGGGCGCCGGAGCGGCCACCGCGGGCGCGGGTGAAGCCCGGAAGGGCCAGATCAACGTCGCTCGCACCAACCGCACGGCCGCGATCGCGGCTCCCGCGGCTCCCCCAGGGGGCAGCCTCGATGGGGGCGACATCGACCTCGACTTCATCGCGGCCGGTCCCTTCACGTACGACCACGCCACCGGTCTCGGTCCGAACCCGCCGTTCGGGTACAACGGCCGGCAGATCAGCAAGTCCAACGGCGTGGTCGAGTCCCTCGAGGCCGGCGACTTCGAGTGCGGCGACTGGGTGACGTTCTTCACGCAGATCACCGTCGACTCGGGCGCGGGGAGCGGCGGGACGATCGAGCTGGACTACACCTACGGCGCCGAGACGACCGGTCAGCCCGGGCTCGGTTTCGACGACATCATCAGCGTCGCAGTCAACACGCCCGATAGCGGGAACAAGAACCTCGACGGCGACGAGGTTGCGACCCTGATCGCCGAGGGATTCGACTCCTCGGGCTACGATCAGGTCACGGGCACCGTCGAGATCGAGGGCCTCGATCCCGGCGATGTCGTGATCGTGCGCTCGATCGTCGAGCTCGCGTGCCTCCAGGGACAGAGCCCGACCGGGAACATCCTGAATGCGATCGAGACCGGCCGCGTGACGTCTCCCGAGAACGACAACATCCAGGTCGGACAGCAGACCGTCCCGATGAAGAGCACCGGGTTCGTCGCCGAGCCCGCGATCGACATCGAGAAGATCTGCCCGGCCACGGCGGCCGTCGGGGCCAACATCACCTACACCATCACGATCACGAACAACGGCAACGAGGACCTCGAGAACATCGTGGTCATGGACACGGTGGACGGGCATAGCGCCGTCAACATCTCGAACCTGTTCGCCGACACGCTGGCGGCAGGAGCGTCGGACTCGGCGCAGTTCGTGTACTCACACGACCCGAGCGACCCCGATCCCTTGCCGAACACGGTGACGGTCACCGCGGATGGCGTGCACTCCAGCGCCCACGTGACCGACACCGACACGTGCGACACCGACATCACCCACGAGCCGGGCATCGACGTCGAGAAGACGTGCCCGCTCGAGGTGCCGTCAGGTGGCGACGTGACCTTCACGATCACGGTGAAGAACACCGGCAACGAGCCGCTCGAGAACGTCTCGGTGACCGACGCCCTGCTGGGCGGCGACATCACGGCGGCGTTCAACCTGCCGGACCCGCTGCCGGTCGGCAACACCGTGTACTCGCACGACTTCGTCTACACGCCGGGCGCCAACGAGGACCCGGTCGAGAACTCGGTCACCGCTTCCGGTGACGGTGTGGACTCGGGTGTCACCGACACCGACACGGACGAGTGCGAGACCGACATCACCCACGAGCCGGGCATCGACGTCGAGAAGACGTGCCCGCTCGAGGTGCCGTCAGGTGGCGACGTGACCTTCACGATCACGGTGAAGAACACCGGCAACGAGCCGCTCGAGAACGTCTCGGTGACCGACGCCCTGCTGGGCGGCGACATCACGGCGGCGTTCAACCTGCCGGACCCGCTGCCGGTCGGCAACACCGTGTACTCGCACGACTTCGTCTACACGCCGGGCGCCAACGAGGACCCGGTCGAGAACTCGGTCACCGCTTCCGGTGACGGTGTGGACTCGGGTGTCACCGACACCGACACCGACGAGTGCGAGACCGACATCACCCACGAGCCGGGCATCGACGTCGAGAAGACGTGCCCGCTCGAGGTGCCGTCAGGTGGCGACGTGACCTTCACGATCACGGTGAAGAACACCGGCAACGAGCCGCTCGAGAACGTCTCGGTGACCGACGCCCTGCTGGGCGGCGACATCACGGCGGCGTTCAACCTGCCGGACCCGCTGCCGGTCGGCAACACCGTGTACTCGCACGACTTCGTCTACACGCCGGGCGCCAACGAGGACCCGGTCGAGAACTCGGTCACCGCTTCCGGTGACGGTGTGGACTCGGGTGTCACCGACACCGACACGGACGAGTGCGAGACCGACATCACCCACGAGCCGGGCATCGACGTCGAGAAGACGTGCCCGCTCGAGGTGCCGTCAGGTGGCGACGTGACCTTCACGATCACGGTGAAGAACACCGGCAACGAGCCGCTCGAGAACGTCTCGGTGACCGACGCCCTGCTGGGCGGCGACATCACGGCGGCGTTCAACCTGCCGGACCCGCTGCCGGTCGGCAACACCGTGTACTCGCACGACTTCGTCTACACGCCGGGCGCCAACGAGGACCCGGTCGAGAACTCGGTCACCGCTTCCGGTGACGGTGTGGACTCGGGTGTCACCGACACCGACACGGACGAGTGCGAGACCGACATCCTGAACCCGTCGATCGGCGTGACCAAGAGCTGCACCGAGCTCGCGCACGCTGGCGACACGGTCACGTACACGATCACCGTCACCAACACCGGTGACGAAGATCTGGACAACGTGAAGGTGATGGACACGATCCTCGGTGACCTGTCCGCATCCTTCGCTGACGAGCTCGCGGTGGGTGCGTCCGAGTCGCACGACTTCGACTACGTGGTGCTGGAGAGTGATCCGGACCCGCTCGTAAACGAAGTCACGGCGAAGGGCTCGGGCGTGGGGAGCCGCGTGGCGGTGGAGGCCCTGGCCAACTGCGTCACGGACCTGATCCACCCCGCGATCGAGATCGTGAAGACTGTGGACGAGGACACGGTGCCGATCGGCACGACCGTGACCTACACCTACATCGTCACGAACACGGGCGACACCACGCTGTACGACATCAGTGTCGACGACGACATCCTGGGGCACATCGGGGACATCGCGGTCCTCGAGCCCGGGGAGTCGGCGACGCTGACGAAGGACTTCGTGGTGGGTGACGTGCCTGTCACCAACGTCGGCACGGCGACCGGCGAGGACATCCTCGGCCGGTCGGTGAGCTCCGACGACACCGCCGTCGTGACCCCGATCGCCGGCGCGACCCCGCCGAACCCGCCGACCCCGTTCACGGGATCGGACGCCGGTCGGCTGGGGATCATCTCGATGGTGCTCTTCGGGATCGGCGTGACCGTGATCGCGACGACCCGGAAGCGCCGGCCGGAGCGTGAGGCCGCGTAGCCGTCGAGCGCTACGGAAGGAACGGGGCGGGGTCCCATCGGGGCCCCGCCCCTTTCCGTGTCTCCACCTGTGTCTCTGGCCTCACCCGACGAAGATCAGCGTCACCCAGAGGAACCCGCCGTCCGCGTGCATCCCGACGCCGACGCGACGGAATCCCCTTCCGAGGATGTTGTCTCGGTGAGGGTCGCTCTTCATGAACGCCTCGTACAGCGCCCACATGCTGCCGCCCGCTCCCACGTTCTCCCCCGCCACGTTCCACGACAGGGACGTGAGCTTGGATCCGAGGGAAGCCGTGTGGAAGATCCGCCCGGCGGCTGCCATCTGCCGGCTGTGCTCGTCCGCCATCGCCCGGAGCCGCCAGCCACTGTCCAAGACGACCTGACCGTGATGGCTCCTCGCGGTGTTCATCCAGCCGAGCATGTCCCGGCGAGGCGTCCAGGCGGCTCGTGCGATCGGCGCGAGCGCGCCGAACACGACAGTGAGGACGAGCGTGAGTCCCAGGACCTTGACGGCCCCGACCAGACCCCGTCTCATCGGTACGCCTCCTTGCCAGCGGGCAGCCCCGGTGGCCGCCCCTGGGGACCGACATCGGCATCGGGCGGTCAGTCTTGAGAGAGGATCTGCCTGAAGATGACCAGGAGGCGCTACTCGGGATGAGGTAGTGGCACAAGCGCTACCAGCGGAGCTTCAGCGCTCGGGCCGCGCGAGCTTCGTCGAGCCGACGCACGGGCGTGGTCACGGGCGCCTCCCGGAGGAGGTCGGGCCGCTCGCGAGCCTCCTTCGCCGTCCGGCGGAGCGCCTCGCCGAAGGCCTCGAGGGTCGCCTTCGACTCCGTCTCCGTCGGCTCCACCATCAGGGCCTCCTCCACGACGAGGGGGAAGTACACCGTCGACGGGTGGAACCCCAGGTCGATCATGCGTTTCGCGACATCCATCGCCCTGATCCCGGTCGCGTCTCGGAGCTGCTTCGCGGTGGCCACGAACTCGTGCATCGGCCGCATGCCCGGATGCGCGAGCGGGAACTCCTCGCCCACGAGGCGGGCAAGATAGTTCGCGTTCAGCGCCGCCAGCTCGCTGACCTCCCTGAGCCCGTCGGCACCGTGCAGGAACACGTAGGCGTAGGCCCGGACCAGGATCCCGACGTTCCCGTGGAACCCGTGCATCCGACCGATCGAGCGCTTCCCACCGGGGTCGAGCGAGAATCCCCCGTTCCCGTTCCTCCGAACGGTCGGTGCGGGCAGGAAGGCGGCCAGCTCGTCCTTCACCCCCACCGGTCCCGCCCCCGGCCCACCTCCTCCGTGCGGTGTCGCGAACGTCTTGTGGGTGTTGATGTGGACGATGTCGAACCCCATGTCGCCGGGACGACACCGCCCGAGGATCGCGTTCAGGTTCGCCCCGTCGTAGTAGAGGAGCCCGCCGACACCGTGGATCGTCGCCGCGATCTCCTCGATCTCCTCCTCGAACAGACCGAGCGTGTTCGGGTTGGTGAGCATCAGACCGGCCACGGAGTCGTCCACGAGCTTCGCCAGCGCCCCGGCGTCGACCAGACCACGGGCGTCGGAGCGGACGGGCACCGCCTCGAACCCCGCCAGCCGTACGCTGGCGGGGTTCGTCCCGTGCGCGGAATCCGGGATGATCACGCGACGCCTCGCGTCGCCGCGATCCTCGTGGAACGCGCGCATCAGGAGCAGACCGGTCATCTCGCCGCACGCGCCGGCCGGCGGCTGCAGCGTCGCCTGGTCCATCCCCGTGATCTCGCACAGAGCGCGCTCCAGGCGCCACAGGAGCTCCAGCACGCCTTGGGTGGTGCTGTCCGGCTGGAGGGGGTGGAGGCGTTGGAAGCCCGGGAGGGCGGCCACCGTCTCGGCGACCTTCGGGTTGTACTTCATCGTGCACGAGCCGAGGGGATACATCCCGGTATCGAGGCCGTAGTTCATCTGCGCCAGGGCCGTGTAGTGGCGGACGAGGTCCACCTCCCCTACCTCGGGCAGCCCGGGACGACGCCCGCGGGCGTGCTCCTCCGGCACGGGAGCCTCGGGAACATCCAGGGGCGGCAGGCTCCAGGCGCGGCGGCCGGGGACGGAGCGGTCGAGGATCGTGCCGTCGCCTCCGGGGCCCTGCCGGCGGATCGGCGCCCCCACCGCGTTCACGGAAGCACCTCCGCCATCGCCTGGGCGAAGGCGTCGATCTGCTCCTTGCTCCGCCGTTCGGTGACGGCCACGAGCAGGATGTCGTCTCCCTCCCGCGGCAAGGGAACGCCCGCGAGGAACCCGCGCTCCACGAGAGCGGCGACGGCGCGGTCCGCAGGGACGGGCACCCGGAGCGCGAACTCCTTGAAGAACGGCGCGGAGGGATGCAGGAGTGAGACTCCCTCGAGCTCCGTGAGCCGATCCGCGGCGTAGGCGGCCTTCGCGGCGCATCGGCGCCCTACTTCGGTGAGGCCGTCCGGACCGAGCCACCCGAGGTAGATCGTGGCCGCCACGGCCATCAGGGTCTGGTTCGTGCAGATGTTCGAGTTGGCCTTCTCACGACGGATGTGCTGCTCTCGGGCCTGCAGGGTGAGCACGTATCCCGGCGTGCCGTCGACGTCGACCGTCTCCCCCACGATCCTGCCGGGCATCCGGCGCACGTCCGACATCTTGGCGGCGATGAGCCCCAAGTACGGGCCGCCGAAGGCGAGATGGTTCCCGAGGGACTGGCCCTCGGCGACGGCGATGTCCGCGCCGAGCTCCCCCGGCGGGGCCAGCACCCCCAGGGAGAGCGGGTCGAAGACCTGGATCGCCCTGGCGCCGCCCTCTCTCGCCAGGGAGAAGAGCTCGGAGGCCGGCTCGAGGATCCCGAGCACGTTGGGGTGCTGAACGACGACGGCCGCGACGTCGTCTCCGACCACCGGCGCACCTCCCCGGCCGTCCTCGGACGCGAAGATCTCCGGCCCGTACCCGGATCCGCTCCCGTACGTCCGGAGGGTCTCGACCAGCCTGGGGTCCACTCCCTCCGACACGAGGACCCGGGTCCGCTCACCTCCCCTGGCCATGTGCACGGCTTCCACGAGCGCCGTCGCGCCGTCGTAGAGGGAGGCGTTCGACACGTCCATCCCGGTGAGCTCGCACACCATCGATTGGAACTCGAAGAGGACCTGGAGCACGCCTTGCGAGAGCTCCGGCTGATACGGCGTGTACGAGGTCGAGAACTCCGATCGGGCGGCGAGCGCCCACACGACAGCGGGGATGAAGTGGTCGTAGGCGCCCGCTCCGGCGAAGCACACCAGCTCGTCCAGGTGCCGATCGCGCGCCGCGAGCGCGCGGAGGTCCTCGACGATCTCGAGCTCCGAGACGCCGTCCGGGAGCCCGAGCGACCCCTCGAGACGGACCGAGGGTGGGATCTGCTCGAACAGCGCGTCGAGGGAATCGATGCCGATCGCCGAGAGCATCTCGCCGATCTCGGCGTCGGTATGCGGGGCGAACTTCACGGCGAGCAGTGTACGGGCAGGCCGCCGCTCAGCCGGAGCGGTCCTCGAGTCCGTACTTCGTGACGAGCGAGAGGTAGTCGCGCTGATAGAAGACCTTGCACCGGATCTCCGGGTAGCGCTCGCGCAGCTGACGGACCTTCCGGTTCTTCCTGGTGACGAGCTTCTGGTTCAGCGTGGTGATCTCGATGTACAGATCGAACTCCGGGAGGAAGAAGTCCGGCGTGAAGCGGCGCACGACGTGGCCTTCACGGTCCCACTCGATGTCGAACGACGTCGGTTCGTAGTCCCAGACGATGCCATAGAAGTCGAGCAGCTGCGCGAACTGCCGCTCGGAAGCGTGGGCGAAACGGACCGTATCGCTCTTGGGGATGGACTCCAACGTGGGTGCGACCGGGGTCACGGCTCGCGCGCTCACGGCCCTCCTGCGGCCGCCCGTCTGCGTTTCGAGAGTGTTCCCTCCAGGTCGCTCCAGACCTGGTCGAGTGCGATGGCGAAGACACCCTGTCCCTTCTGGAGGAGGTCGATCACGGCCTCCGCCGAGTGGGCCTCGTAGACCCCACGGCCGTCTGACATCAAGGTGACGCGGTGCGTAGGTCGCTTCATCGAATGCAGATGCTCGACGGCCTTGCGGACCCGCTGGAGGGACACCCCCGTGTCCAGGAGCTTCTTGATGACCTTCAGCGAGACGAGATCCTGGAAGGAGTACAGCCGCTGCGTCCCCGATCCTCGCGCATCGCGGATCGAGGGCGTCACGAGCTCCGTCCTGGCCCAATAGTCGAGCTGCCGGTAGCTGATGCCGACGATCCGACAGACGTCCGGTACCCGGAACCCCTCTTCGCTCGTCATCGCTCCCCGCTCATCACAGCTCGGTAATTACGACGGTGTCGTTGCAGCGTATGCCCGTGGGAAATACGTGTCAATGGAAGGGAACGATCACCCGGCCAGCCGCGGCTCAAGTTCTCGGCGCCCGTCGTCGATGGAATAGCGGCACTACCCGGAACTAGGCACCCAGAGCACGAGGGACTGACGGTTGACACGCAGCCGAACCGCACTCACGAAGATCGCCCTGGTGGCGGCTCTCATGACGGGCCTGACCGCGCTCGCTCCCGCTCCGGCGGGCGCCGGGACACTCTCGCCCAGGGCGCGGATGTACAGGGCCACCAACACCAGCCGCGTGCTCAACGACGTCCGGCGGGTGGACATGCACTGGCAGATCTCGAAGCTCGCGCGGAAGCACAGCATCAAGATGGCGAATACTCCGGATGGTTCCGGGGGGTTCGGCAAGCTCTTCCACACGACGGACCCCGCCAGCTACTATCTCAAGGGCACCAGCTGGTCGACCTGGGGAGAAAACGTCGGCGTCACCGGTGGATCGATCGCGGATCTGCAGCACGCGTTCATGGACTCCCCCGTCCACCGCGCGAATATCGTGAACCAGCGTTTCCGGCGCGTCGCGCTCGGCACCTACCGGGACGAAGACGGCCTGCTCTGGGTGACCGTCTTCTTCTACGGCTGATCCTTCTCTTCAACGGCTGAACTTGGCTCGATCGGGGGACTCAGTCCGGCGAGCCTTCGGGCTTGAAGTCCTCGGGGGTGACCTGGTCGAGGAACTCCCGGAACTTCTCGACCTCTTCGTCTTCCTCCCCGGGGATCAGGATCGACGCCTCGTCGAGCACGTCCTCGCTGGCGAAGATCGGGACGGCGAGCCGCACGGCCAAGGCGATCGCATCCGAGGGTCGCGAGCTCACCTCGTAACGATCCCCGTTCCGCTGGAGCTCGATCGTCGCGTAGAACGTCGAGTCACGGAGCTCGGTCACGACGATCTTCTGCACGGCGACGGAGAGATCGTCGAGGATGTTCTTCATCAGGTCGTGGGTCATCGGTCGGGGGGTCTGGACCCCTTGCAGTGAGAGAGCGATCGCGGCCGCCTCGGAGGCCCCGATCCAGATCGGCAGGTACCGCTCCCCGTCTCGCTCCCGGAGCAACACGATCGGCTGGTTGGTCGGAAGCTCCACGCGAACGCCTTCCAGCTGCATCTCGATCATGTGTTGGCACTGTACGAGGGGCCTGCGACCGAGCGCAACCTCCTCTCAGGCCGGGACGGCGAGATGCGGGAGCAGGGCGTCGGGATCGGCCTTGAGCGCCGCGGTATCGGAGATCTCCAGGATGTCCGCGAGGTTCCGGTACCGTTGCTCGAAGTCGAGGCCGTACCCGACGACGAAGCGGTCCGGGCAATCGAACCCCACGTATCGGGGGGTGAGAGGGACGATCCGTCGGATCGATCGGTCGAGGAGCGTGCACACCTCGAGCGACGCGGGGTTGCGGGACCGCAGGATCGACAAGAGATAGGAGAGCGTGAGCCCGGTGTCGACGATGTCCTCGACCAGCAATACGTCGCGGTCCGTCAGGTCGATCTCGACGTCGAGGAGGATCCGAACCCGTCCCAGCGACACCTCATGGCCGCCGTAGGGGCTGATCGCCATCAGATGGGTCTCCAGCGGCAACGGGATCTGACGCATCAGATCCGCGAGGAACACCGTGCCGCCTTTGAGCACCGAGATGAGGACGGGCTCACGCCCCACGTAGTCCCCGGTGATCGTGCGGCCGAGCTCGTCCACGCGGCGGTGGATGTCCTCGCGCCCGTACAACACGCGAGCGAGCTCCGTCATCGGGTTCGGAGCCTAGCATCCGTTCGGCCGAAGCCGGTGGAGCCCGGCCAGGGTCTGCGCCGAACCCGGGTCGATCAGTCCATGAGATCGGCGATCACGCTGCCCAGCGCGGACGAGACGGCTCCGACGGCGCGGCCCCACCAGGAGCCGCGTGGCTCCTCTGGTGGAGGGAGGTCCGCCACCAGGACGGGCACCTGCCCGAGAACGGTTCCACCCGAGGTGACGCGGAGCGTCCCCACCTCGGAGCCGCTCGCGGGAGGGTACGCGACCGACCTCGATGCCGTGACGATCCGCTCGACCCCCCCGCCGTCCTGCACCCGCACGAGCGCCTCCAGCTCCTCCCCCGCCACGACGGGCACGGTGCCGCCACGCACGCGAACGCTCCCGAGCGGCGCTCCTTCCGAGACCAAGGTCCGCACGTGGTACGCGGCGAACCCGTGGTTCAGGAGCGCGGCCGCCTCGGAGAACACCTCGTCGCGACCGCCGAGGACGACGGCAGCGAGCTCTCGCCCGCCGCGTCGGGCGGTGGCGACGAGGCAGTACCCCGCGCCCGCCGTGGACCCGGTCTTCACCCCGGAAGCCCCCGGATAGAGCCACAGCATCACGTTTCGATTCTGGATCCGCCGTGGCGGCGCCGAGTCCGAGCGGACGACGACGACCCTGCTGCCCACGAGCCGCCGGAACGCCGTGTGTCTCCGAATTTCTCGCAGCAACGTGAGGATGTCGGATGCCGACGACAGACCTCGGTCGTCCAACCCGTGGGGGGACGCGAACGCCGTCTCCGCCATCCCGAGGGCGCGCGCTCGCGCATTCATCGCCGCGACGAACGCGCCGACGCTCCCCGACTCCTCGATCGCGAGCGCCTCTGCGGCGTCGTTCGCGGACCCGAGGAGCAGACCGGCGAGCAACCCCCGGACCGAGACCCCCTCGCCCGGCCGGAGGCCGAGCGACGACCCCACCCCGTACTGCCCCCGGCCGAAGACGGCCGCAGGATCGACGCGGACGGTTCGATCCAGACGTCCCTCCTCGGCTTCGAGGACGAGCAACGCCGTCATCAGCTTCGTCAGGCTCGCGACCGGTCGCGCCGTCATCGCGGCTCGCTGATACAGGATCTGCCCGGAAGCGAGATCCATCAGGACGACGGCCGGAGCATCGATCCGTGGGACCGGGACCGGGTCGGCGGGCGTGGAGAGCCGCGACACGAACGGGGAGGGCGATCCGTTCGGCGGGACCGGTGTCGGGGGTGGCGCGGCCGGTGCGCCGATCGCGTGCAGCCACGACGCCTGGGCGATCAGCAAGACGAGTGGCAGGAAGGCGGCCGCGCCGGCGACGACCCTCCGCTTCACGCGCTGCGCAGGTTGTCGCGCAGGTTCGTCCGCAGGAGGGCTTGCTTGAACTTCCGGGACGTGGACGACAGGTTCGCCAGGGTTTGGGCCGCGGTGCGCCGAGCGTCCGGGTTCTTCTGCCGGAGGGTCGGCGCCACGATCTGGTCGAAGAAGGACGACTCCCGATCTGCGAAGTGCTTGTACATCGTGAGATGACGAGCCTCGATCCCGTATCGGAAGAAGTCCTTCACGATCGACAGGATGATGAAGTCGTCACCGTCGTAATAGCGGGCGCCCTCGGGGCCGTGCGTGGAGATGATCCCGAACGCTTCGAGCTCCTTGATCCGATCGCGATCGATCCCGGTGGCGGTGGACATCTCCTCGAGCGACATCTGCAGCCCGGTAGGTGCGTCCGCGATCTCGTCGGTCGCCGACACGTCGTCGCTCCCAGTGGCTTCTCCGTCGGATGCTGCCCCGGTGTCGTCGACCCCGGCGTCCTGATGGAGCAGCCGTTCCTTGATCACCTTCAGGGGAAGGTACTCGTCGCGCTGGAGCCGGAGGATCGACTTCAGCCGCTCGACGTCGTGCCGGTAGAACTTGCGGTAGCCGGACGGCGTCCGCTCGGGCTCGATCAAGCCCTCGGCCTCGAGGAACCGTATCTTCGAGATCGTGATGTCCGGGAACTCCGTCTTCACGGACACGAGGACCTCACCGATCGACTGGTAGTTGCGCGTGCCGGCCATCTCCACCTCATTCCCCTGCCTGGAAGAACGTCAGCCTGAATCGTCCGATCTGAACCTGGTCGCCCGTGGCCAACTTCGTCTCGTCGACCTGTTCGCCGTTCACGTACGTCCCGTTGAGGCTCCCCGCATCGCGGACGAACCACTCCCCACCCTTGCGCTCGAACGTGGCGTGCGCACGGGAGACGGTGATGTCGTCCAAGAACACCGTGCTCTCAGTGTTCCGCCCGATCGTTGACGAGTCGGAGTCGAGCAGGAACGTCGACCCTGCGTTGGGGCCACGCTTGACCTGAAGGAGCGCCTGCCCGGATTCGAGCTCGTCTTCGGGGAAGGGGAACTCGACGTTCTCCTCGTCGTCGGGTTCGACCGGGGTGAGCGTGACCGTCGAGTCGTCCTGAAGGGGAGCTCCGCATTCCGCGCAGAAGCGTGCGTCGTCGCGGTTCGGATGTCCACAACGAGTACAGAACACCGTCTGCTTCCCCTCTTCCCCTACCTGGTGTCGACGTTCGATGTTGAGGGCAACCGTCGACCTCGACGCGTCGGGGACGTTATCGCAGCAGGTAGGGAGGGTCAACCGAGCCTTCCCCGTACCCTCGACCTGGCGCCGCCGTGACCCTCGACCTTGCTTCGCTGTGACCCTCGACCTGCGCTGAAGTATCGGTCGAGCGTCGAGGGTCCGCTGCTCAGGAGCTCGAGATGTGCTCCTGGTACGCCGCGGCGTCGAGCAGCGCGTCGACCTCGGCCGGATCCGCCGGATCGATCGCCACCAGCCAGCCGTCCCCGTAGGGATGCTCGTTCACGAGCTCCGGATGCTCTTCGAGGGCTGCGTTACGTTCCACGATCGTTCCGGAAACCGGCGCGAACACGTCACTGACGGATTTCGTCGACTCCACCTCCCCGAACGCCTGACCGCTCGTCACCTGCGTGCCCGGCTCGGGGAGGTCGACGTAGACGACGTCGCCCAGCGCGTCTTGGGCGAAGTCGGTGATGCCCACGCGAACGCGTCCGTTCTCCGATCGCGCCCACTCGTGCTCTCGCGAATACCTCAGATCTTCCGGGTACTCCACTCGTTCCTCCGTTCTCGGGACGCCGTAGCACTCGGTGATGACCACCGCCGCGGGTCGGCCGTGAACTTACTCCTCCAGCATGCCGCGCTCCGCGAGGGCGTCGCGGACGTCGATCGCGTAGAGGCCGGCCGCGAGGTAGTACTCGACGATCCCCACCACGTACGCCAGCCATCCCCCGACGAGGAGGACGTCGCCGAGCGGACCTTCCGCGTTCCCCCAGGCGATCCACGCGATCGCGGCCATCAACGAGAACGTGGCGATCTTGCCGATCCCGCGAACCTCCATCCGGATGTTCCTCCCCCAGAGCAGCACGGCGCCGCCGAGCACGACGGCGACGTCGCGAACCAGGATCAACAGCGCCGCCCAGAACGGGAAGATCCCCGCGATCGCGAACGTCACGAGGCCGGCCGCGATCGCGAGGCGGTCGGCGACCGGATCGAGGATCCGGCCGAGCTCGGTGACCTGGCCCGTCCGACGCGCGACGTACCCGTCGACCCAATCGGTGCTGACCACCACGGCGAACAGCAGGATCCCCCAGACCCTCGTCCGCTCGTTCGCCGCCAGCCAGCAGAACAGAGGGATCGTGGCGATGCGGGCGAACGACAGGATGTTGGGGACGGTGACGACGGCGGAGGATGCCGGCATCGTCTCCGTCGTCCCTCTCATCCGTCGGGCCGGCCGGATTCGAACCGGCGACCTTCTGACCCCCAGTCAGACGCGCTCACCAAGCTGCGCCACGGCCCGTACTGGCAGTGTAGCCGTGCGGGGTTGCGACTCCACGCCCGTTCGGCGCCGCGCCGGCTTCAGTTCCCCCGCGTACGTGGCCGGAATCGCATCCGGATCGGGATGCCGTCCAGGTGGAATGCCTCGCGCAGCCTGTTCTCCACGTACCGGCGATAGCCGGGGACCGGAGGGCGGCCGCCCCCGAAGAAGACGAAGGAAGGGGGACGGCTCGCGACCTGCGCCGCGTAGTGGAGGGTGCCGGAGGATCGGGGCGGGGGTTGCGCCCCTTGGAGCTCCTGGAGCACCTGGTTGACCCGGGAGGTCGATGCGCGACCCGCCCACCGGGTGCGGAGCTCGAGGAGGAGCTCCGGGATCCTCGCGACGCCCTGGCCGCGGACCGCGGAGGTCCGGATCACGGTGGCGCGGGCCAGCAGCGTCGCCTCCTCGGTCAGCTGCTTGAAGAGCCGATCCTTGTCCTCCACGAGATCCCACTTATTCGCGACGAGGAGCAATGCTCTGCCGGCCTCCAGGACGCGGAAGGCGATCTTCTGATCCTCCGCCGTGAGCCCCTCGTTCGCATCGAAGACGACCGCAGCCGCGTCGGCTCGGTCGATGGCCGCCCCTGCTCGGACGAAGCTGTAGTACTCCACGCCCTTCACCCGGATCGCGCGTCGCATCCCCGCCGTGTCGACGAAGCGGATCCGCCCCGCGTCCCGCCAGTTCACGAGGGCGTCGACGCTGTCGCGGGTCGTCCCCGCCTCCTCGAACACCACCGACCGCTCTTCCCCCACCAGCGTGTTGAACAGGCTGGACTTGCCCACGTTCGGCCGCCCCACGATGGCGAATCGCGGCTCCTCCTGGTCCTCACCGTCGGCACCCCCGGCCTTCGGGGCATCCGGGAGCAGGTCGACGATGCGGTCGAGGAGCTCACCCACTCCCCGACCGTGCTTCGAGGACACTGCGATCGGATCGCCGAGGCCCAGCGCGAGGAACGCGGGCACCTCGGCCTCCTCCTCGGCCGCATCCACCTTGTTCACGACGGCGAGGACCGGGGGCGCCGCACGTCGGAGACGGTGTGCGAGCTGGGCGTCCTCCTCCGTGATCCCTGACGCGACGTCGACCACCAGGAGGACGAGCTGGGCCTCGTCGATCGCCCGGAGCGACTGCAAGCCGGCGAGCGCGTCGACGCCGGTGGCCCGGTGGAGGTACCCGGCGGTGTCGACGAGCCCGAACCGTCTCCCGTTCCACGTCGCCTCGAGCTCCACGCGGTCGCGCGTGACACCCGGGTCGTCGTGTGCGATCGTCTCGCGCTTGCCGAAGAGCCTGTTGACCAGGGTCGATTTCCCGACGTTCTGGCGACCGACGACCGCGATCCGTGGAGCGGTCACGACCGTGACCCCTCCTCATCTGCTCGTGGTCCACCGGTGACCAGGAGGCCCGGCGCCCGGCTGGCTACCGCGTCGAGCGCGGCACGGAGCGTCCCCTCGACGCTGAGGTCGCTCGTGTCGATCACCACGGCGTCCTCCGCCGGGAGGTGGGGATTGACCCTCGCATCGAGGCGGTCCCGGGCGTGGAGGGCCTCGGCGACGTCGGTGGCGCCCCGTTCATCGACCCGCCGGCCCGCACGCTCGTCGGGCGCGGCCACGAGGAAGAGCTTCAGGGGGGCATCGGGGAACACCACCGAGCCGATGTCGCGCCCCTCCATCACGGCCCCGCCCACTCCCAGGGCACGCTGGGCGGCGCGCATCGCCGAGCGGACCGGGGGGTGCTTCGCGACGGTGCTGACGGAGGCCTCGACGTCCGTCGACTCGAGGTCGTCGGATGGCCGCGCACCATCGATCAGGAGTTCCCCGTCCGTTCCGGGGCTCAACGTGAACTCGAGGGTGTCCATCAGCCGGGCGAGCGCCGGCCCGTCCTCGACGTCGACGGCCCCTCGAAGGGCCGCCAGGGTGAGCGCCCGGTACATCGACCCCGTATTGACGTACGGCAGCCGCAGCTCTCTCGCCAGGAGCCGGGCGAGCGTGCTCTTGCCGCTCCCAGCGGCGCCGTCGATCGCCACGACCCGGAGCGTCATCGCACCTCCTCGACGTTCGCACCGAGCGAGCGCAGCAGCCCGAAGAACCCCGGGAAGGACACGGCCGCCCACTCGGCACCGTCGATCTCAGAGGTCGCCCCCGCTGCCGTGGCCGCCACGGTGAGCGCCATCACGATCCGGTGATCGCCGGCGGAGCGAGCGGAACCGCCTCTGAGCCCCCCGCCACCGATCACGAGATCGTCCCCGTCCTCCTCGGCCAGTCCTCCCAGGCTGCGGATCCCGTCGGTGAGCATGGAGAGTCGGTCGCTCTCCTTGACGCGGAGCTCGGAGGCCCCACCGAAGCGTGAGGGGCCGTCCGCATGTGCGGCCAGGGCAGCCAGGATCGGGACCTCGTCGATCACCAGGGGGACCTCTCCGGCGCCGACGTGCACGGGCCTGACCGATCCCCCCCGAGCCAGGTGCATCGTCCCCACCGGCTCGCCGAGCACGGACCCCTCGACCTCGACGTCGACCTCCACACCCATCCGCTCGAACACCTCGAGGAACGCGAGCCGGCTCGGGTTCAGTCCCACCCCTGTGAGCGCGACCTCGCCGCCGGTGAGCGCGACGGCACCGAGCAGGAACGCGGCCGACGACGGGTCCCCCGGCACCTCCCCACGGAATCCCTCGTACCGGAACCGCCCGTCGAGCACGACGCCTGACTCCGTCGAGCGCACCGGGGCGCCGAGGGCGCGAAGGGCGCGTTCCGTGTGGTCCCTCGTGGGAACGGACTCCGTGATCGTCGTGGCGCCGTCGGCCTCGAGCGCGGCGAGGAGGACGGCGCCCTTCACCTGCGCGCTCGGGACCTCGGGCTCGAACCGGATCCCGTGCAGCTCTCCACCGAGGACCGTCACCGGCGGATGCCCGTCGCGCGTGGTCACATCCGCCCCCATCGCCCGCAAGGGGGTGGCCACTCGCTCCATGGGTCTCCTCACGAGGCTGGCGTCGCCGGTGAGGACCGTCGCGAAGGGACCGGCGGCCACGAGCCCGGCGAGGAATCGCATCGAGGTCCCGGAGTTCCCGCAGTCGAGCTCCCGATCGGGTTCTCGGAGCGATCCGCGACCTTCACCGTGAAGGTCGAGCGCGGGAAGGTCGAGGGTCGAGGCCTCGTGGTTCCACGTGGAACCGTGGCGTTCATCGGAGGGCCCAGGGCTCGAGGCCCAAGCCTCGAGTGCAGGTCGAGCCGCCGGAGCGAGCTCGGCGAGACAGGACGCGGTGGACCTGATGTCGAGGGAGTGCGGCAGACCCTCGAGCGAGCTGCGCCCCGCTGCGGTGGCCGCCAGGATCAGCCAGCGATGGGCGATCGACTTGTCGCCGGGAACGGTGGTTTCCCCTCGGAGGGAGCCTCCAGGCCTCACCCGGACCTTCATCGACGTCCTCACGCGAGCCGGATCGGATCGAGGCCCGCGCCCGTCAGCACCTCGGTGGCATCCGCCGCCGCTGCCGCCGCAACGGTCAGGTGCACGGTCCCGCGCCCCCCCTCCGGCGAGTGGACGATCTGGAGGTCTTCGATGTTCACCTTTCCTTCCGCGAGGATCGCGGTCAGTTCCGCGAGGGCGCCCGGGCGGTCGGGTGCTTCCACCTGCAGAACGGCAACGCCGGACCGTACCTGTGGCTTGGTCGCCAGCCGGAGGCGAGCCTCCTTCGCCCGGGCGAACGTGGATCGGACGGCCTCGCCTCGGCTCTCGACCACGTCCTCCTGCAGGAGTCGCAAGCGGTCCACGTAGAGGTCGATCGCCTCGGCGATCTGGGCGCGGTTCGCCAGGAGGATCGAAGACCACAGGCTCGCGTCCGAGGCCGCGAGACGGGTCAGGTCACGGAACCCCCCGGCCGCCAGGAGGAGGATCTCCGGCTCGTCGGCCTCCTCGCTCGCAGCGAGGCTCATCAGCGCCGTGGAGGCGACCTGCGGGAGATGGCTCACGAACGCGACGAGGCGGTCGTGACGATCGGCCGGCATCCGGACGGGTCGTGCGCCGAGTCCGGAGGCCCACCTCTCGACGACCTCGACGGCCGCGGGGTCGGTGGACCCCGTCGCCGAGAGCACCCATACGATCCCGTCGAGCACGGAAGGGGACGCGTGCTCCGGACCCGACCGCTCGCTCCCCCCCATCGGGTGCCCCGGCACGAAGCGGTGCAGATCGGCCGGGTCGGCTCGCTCGGCCACCTCCCTGGCTACGGAATCCATGATGCTTCCCACCTCGGTGACGATCGCGTCGGTGGTGGTGGACAGGGCGGCGGCGACGGAGTCCGCGATCATCGGGATCGGCGTGCAGACCACGACGAGGTCGACGCCCTTCACTGCCTCCTCGAGGGTGGCAGCTCCCGTGAACCCCCCGACCGCGGCCGCCCGAGCCGTCGTCGGGGGGTCGACGTCCCACCCGGTCACGGCGGCGCCGGCACGCGCCGCGGCGAGCGCGACCGACGTGCCCATCAGACCTGTCCCCACCACGGCGACCCGGTCGATCGCCCTCGGAGCCGAGGCCGCGCCGCGCGTCATCCGGGAGGCCCGTTCAGCCGACGTCATCTCGGAGCGACTCCGCGCCGTCCAGGTACGCGTGCGCGACCTCGTCGAGCGTCCGATCCGAGTGGAAGTGCACGAGGACACGGATCACCGAAGGCATCGCGCCCTCCACCGGGATCTCCTGCGCGCAGAGGAGCGGTACGCGACCCAACCCCATCCGACGAGCGGCCTCCGCGGGGAACGCGGACCGAAGGTCCTCGGTCGCCGTGAACAGGATGCTCACCAGGTCATCGGGGTCGACCGCGTTGCGCTCCAGGATGGCCGACAGGAGCCGCTCGGTCGCTCCGAGCAGCTCGTCTCCGTCGTCCGATGGCACGCGGATCGCGCCGCGCGCCGCACGAAGCCTCATGGACACCCCTCATCGCTCTTCCGGCTCCGGGCGCGACGCCCCGAGGTCCCCAAGGCTACCCGTCGACGGCCCGCCTGAGCGCGACCACCTCATCCAGGGTGAGCTCGCGCCGCTCTCCGGGACCGAGGGTGCCGAGGCGGACGGGCCCGATCCGTACGCGGACCAGGCGGACGACCGGCAACCCGACGGCGGCGAGCAGCCGACGGACCTCGCGTTTCCGTCCCTCGGTCATCACGACGCGGACGGCCCCTCGATCGCCGGAACGACCGGCAACCCAGGCGTTGGACGCGCTCGCGGGGCCATCGTCCAGCTCCACGCCCCGTCGCAGCAACCCGACGTGCTTCGGCGTCGGGAGGCCCTCCACCTCGGCGAGGTACTCCTTCTCCACGCCGAACCGAGGATGCGTGAGCCCGTTCGCGAGGTCCCCGTCGTTCATCAAGAGGAGCAGTCCCTCGGTGTCCCGATCCAGCCGGCCGACGGGGAACACGCGAGGACCGTCCGTGGGGAGGTACGCGCGTATGTCGGGACGCCCCTGGGGGTCGTGCATCGTGGTGACCACCCCCGCGGGCTTGTGGATGGCGAGATATTTCACGTTCGGGTCGAGGTTGACCTCGAGACCGTCGACCCGAACCTCATCCTCGGAAGGGTCACCCCGGTCCCCGAGCGTGGCCACGTTCCCGTTCAAGGTGACGCGACCGTCGACGATCAGCGCCTCGCATGCTCGACGAGAGCCGTAGCCTGCGCGAGCGAGGAGACGCTGCAGTCGTTCGACCGGCACGGCCTACTCGCCGGGCTCGGTGGGCTCCGGCGAAGGAGTCTCCGTGTCCGCCTCCTCCGCCTCCCCGTCGATCCCGAGGAGCGGCGCCAGCGACGGCAAGGCGGCCAATGACGGCAGGCCCAGCCGCTCGAGGAAGGACGGCGTCGTCGCGAACAGGATCGGTCGGCCCGGCGTCTCCTCCCGCCCCGATTCCTCGACGAGCCCCTTGTCCTGGAGCGCCCGGAGAACCCCGTCGGAGTTGACACCCCGTATCGACGTGATCTGGTGCCGAGTGACGGGCTGCTTGTACGCCACGATCGCGAGCGTCTCGAGCGCCGCCTTCGTCAGCCGGGCCTGTCGGGACGAAAGCACGAATCGCTCGACTTCGGCAGCGGTGTCGGGGTGGGTGAAGAGGCGCCAGCCGCCCGCCACGTTGCGGAGCACGACCCCCGCGCCGCGGGCGTCGAGCTCCGCCGCGAGTCGATCGCACAACTCCTCGACCGTTCTCCTCTCGATCTCGAGCGCCTGCGCCAGGACCGACGAGGCCAGCGGTTCGTCCGAGACGAACAGCAACGCCTCGAGGGCTCGTGTGTCCGAGGTGGTCGTCACCAGTTCCACTTCCGGCTCCGGCATCGTCATCCCTGCCACTCGACGCGGATCTCGCCGAACGTGTCGCCCTGCACCAGCTCCACCCGGCCGTCACGGTACAGCTCGAGGAGCGCGAGGAACCGGACGACGACCTCGATCCGTTCGTCGCAGTCGGCGACGAGGTCGCGGAAGGACGCGGCGCGCCCGAAATCCTCGATCCGGCGCTCGACGGCGGTCATCGCCTCCGCCATCGTGTAGCGGATCGGGGTCACGTGGCTGAGATCGAGCGTCGGGGGTGGCCGCAGCAGCTGCGCCGCGAGGCCGGCGAGGGATCGGACGTCAACCTTCGTCATCGGGTCCGGGTAGAGGTGCGAGAACTCGGGACCCGGTCCGACGTCCCTGGTGAAGAAGCTGGCTTCGTCCTCGAGACGGCGAGCGAGCTCGACCGCCACCCTCCGGAACGCCGCCAGCTCAATCGACCGGGCGTAGGCGAGGTCCGGGGAAGCGCCGAGGAGATCGTCCTCGTCCGTCTCGGTGTGCCTCGGCATCAGCCGTCCGACCTTCAGCTCGAGGAGCACGGCGCACATCGCGAGGAACCACGTGACCTCCTCGAGGTCCCAATGGTCGGCGTCCTTCGCATAGGCGAGGAAGGCGTCGGTGACGGCCGCGACCTGGATGTCGCACACGTCGACCTTCTGCTCCAGGATCAGCTCGGCCAGCAGCCGGAACGGCCCGGTGAAGGCGGGCGATTCGACCGCGAACGCACCGGCCCCCTCGCCCGTCACGGTCGTGAGAACCCCATCGCGTCCCTGACGGCGTCCATCGTCTCCCGCACCACGGGCCCGACGCGCTCCCTCCCCTCGCCCAGAACCTTCCACACCAATCCCGGCTCGGAGGCGAGCTCGAGCCGTCGTTCCCGGATCGGCCGGAGGTCCTCGATCAGGCGGTCCGCGAGGTTCGTCTTGCAGTCCACGCAGCCGAGCTCCCCGGAGCGGCAGTGATCGCGCGTCCAATCGACGATGTCGGGTGAGAAGCGCGTGTGCAGGGCATAGATCGGGCAGATCTCCGGCCTGCCCGGGTCGCCGAGGCGCACCTTCTGCGGGTCGGTGATGAACGACCGGACCTTCGCTCGGATCGTGTCGGGGTCGTCGACCAGGCCGATCGCGTTGTCGAGCGACTTGGACATCTTCCGGCCGTCCGATCCCGGCACGAGTGGGAAGTCCGACAAGAGCGGCTGGGGTTCGACCAGGATCTCGCCGAAGAGCCGGTTGAACCGCCGCACGATCTCCCGCGAGATCTCGAGGTGGGATACCTGGTCCTCCCCCACCGGCACCAGCTCGCCGCGCACGATCGAGATGTCCACGGTCTGGAGCACCGGGTAGCCGAGGAGCCCGAAGTTCGCGACGTCCCGCTCGGCCATGTCGCGCAACCTCTCCTTGTACGTCGGCACTCGTTCGAGCCAGCCGAGGGGGGCGATCATCCCGAGGAGCAGCGCCATCTCCGCGACCTCGGGGAGGTCCGACTGCAGATAGAGCGTGGAACGCTCGGGGTCGATGCCGCACGCGAGGAGATCGAGCACGATCGCCTCGACCAGCGATCCGAGCTCCGCGGTGCGGTCGTAGTGAGTCGTGAGCATGTGCCAGTTCGCGACGAAGTAGTAGCACTCGTATCCCTCGTCCTGGAGTCGGACGGCGTTGCCCACGTTGCCCGCCCAATGGCCGATATGGAGATCGCCCGTGGGTCGGAAGCCGGTCAGGACGCGACCGCGCCGCGGCTCCACGCCCTCCGATCCGGACGCATCGTCGGACGAGGAAGAAGAGGTCACGATGCGGCCGATGATACCCCCCGTCCCTGCGGGCTCAGGGACGATGGGCTCAGCCCGAGGTGAGCAGGAAGAGGCAGTCCGTGCCGGACGCCGCCTCGCAGATCGCACCCGTGATGAGCTGCACGAACTCGAGGAGGACCGAGAGGAGGACGAAGAGCACGACCAGGACGAACAGCGGCAGGTAGCGGTCGGCGTTGCGGAACGTCTCCCGTGCCTGCACGGGGAGGAGCAGCGTCACGAGCCGGCCACCGTCGAGCCCCGGGATCGGCAGGAGGTGGAAGACGAACAGGGACGCGTTCGTGTAGGCGAACGTCGTGAGGACGAGCAGGGCCTCGTCCCCGGTGGCGCCGGCTCGGACGAGGAGGCCGGCGGCGATCGCGAGGATGAGCGACACGAGCGGTCCCACGATCGAAGCAACGATCACGTCCCGAGAGCCTCGACGGAGATAGGTCGGGTCGATGGGAGCCGGCTTCGCGTACGCCGCCGGCATCATCAGGCGGAGCACCGTCCACAGGATCGCGATGAGCACCGGCACGAACCCGCTCCCGAACGGCTCGAACCAATGGGACGGTCGGAACGAGATCCGCCCCCAGAGCCGCGGCGTGGGATCCCCGAGCGCGGCGACGACCCTCGCCCGCGCGTACTCGCGAAGCGTCATCCCCACGAACAAGGAGACGAGCATGTAAGCCGCGAGTCGCACCCCCAGTGCCGTGAAGTTCCCCATCCCTCACATCCAGACGTGAATGAGCGGCGGAGGCGCGACGGCACCATCGGCGATGTCCATCGCGGCGAGGACGCTGCGCCCGGCCTCCGCCGCGGCGTCGCGGTCTCGCGCGTGCACCTCCCCGATGGGCGTCCCGGCCTCCAGCCGGTCGCCGATCTTCGGATGCACCACGATACCGACGGCGGGATCGATGGGGTCGCCTTTGCGCCGTCGGCCGGCTCCCAGCCCGACGCTCGCCAGACCGATCGCCTCCGCGTCGACGGCGGCGAGGACACCGGTGCGGTCGGCGAGCATCGGTTCGCGCACGGGAGCGGCCGGGAGCACGCCGGCCGGGTCGTCCACGACATGAGGATCTCCTCCCTGCGCTTCGATCATCCGTCGGAACCGCTCGAGCGCATCCCCCGACCCGATCGCAGCGTCCGCCTGCGTGAGGGCATCCTCGTGGCCGATCCCACGCGTGTGCTCCAAGGCCCGGGCTGCGAACAGCAGCGCCGCTTCGCGGAGACGACCCCTCGAGTCTCCCCGAAGCACGGCCACGGTCTCCGCGACATCCAGGGCGTTTCCGACCGCATCACCGAGTGGCTGGGACATGTCGGTCACCGCGGCGCTCGCCGCTCGGCCCCAGCCGGCGGCGAGCGCGAGGCAGCGCTCCGCGAGCGCCCGCGCGTCCTCCAGGGTCTTCATGAAGGCGCCCGAGCCGGTCTTCACGTCGAGGAGGATCAGGTCCGTCTCGACCGCCAGCTTCTTGGACATCACGCTGGCGGCGATCAGCGGGATCGACGGAACCGTCGCCGTGGCGTCGCGCAAGGCGTAGAGCGCACCGTCGGCCGGCACGAGGGTGGGTGACTGCGCGGCCACGGCGCATCCCACGTCCTCCACCTGTGTCCGGATGTCCTCGGGCGACAGATCCGTCCGGAGGCCCGGGATCGACTCGAGCTTGTCGAGCGTGCCGCCCGTGTGTCCGAGCCCCCGGCCCGAGAGCTTCGCCACGCAGAGCCCCAGGGCTGCGGCCAGCGGGGCGAACACGAGCGTGACCCCGTCGGCGACCCCGCCGGTGGAGTGCTTGTCGACGGTCGGACGGTCCGCGCCGGAGACCCGCCCAGAGAACCGAAGGGTCTCGCCCGAGTGCACCATCGCGGTCGTGAGCGCGAGGGTCTCTTCATCATCGAGACCGCGGAGCAAGCACGCCATGAGGAACGCCGCCGCGAGCGCGTCGGACACGTCTCCGGCCGTGTATCCCTCGACGAAGGCACGGACGTCAGCCGGAGGGAGCGACCTGCCGTCGCGCTTGGCAGCGACGACGTCGCGGGCATCGTTCACGGTCGACGACCGATCCAGGCCGACGTCTGCCGGGGACAGATGTGAACCTCGGCTGAAGGGTGTGCCACGCCCGACGGCGGATGGGGACCCTCGAGGACGGGAACCGTGGACGTCGACATCAGCTCGACCCCTCGATCCCCAGGAGGTCAACGAAACTCTCTCCTTCGAGTCCCGTCCCGTCTGCGCCGAGCAGGTCCGCCACCGTCTGTCCGAGATCGGAGAACGACCCCCTCGTGCCGAGATCGACCGGTCCCCCCTGGAGCCCGGCGGCCAGGAGAGGGGTCCGCTCGCGTGAATGGTCGGTCGGCGGGGTGGTGGGGTCGCATCCGTGGTCCCCGGTGAGCAACAGCACCCCCCCGTCGAGGGCGGCGATCAGCTCCGGGAGCCTCCCGTCGAACGTCTCGATGCACGCGGCGTAGCCCTCCGCGTCGTTGCGGTGCCCGTACTTGGAGTCGAAGTCCACGAGGTTCGTGAAGACGAATGCCGGCGCCGGCCTGCGGAGGTACTCGAGCGTGAGATCCACCCCGTGGTCGTTGGAGTCCGAGTACCTCCCCTCCGTGATCCCCTGGCCGGAGAAGATGTCGTGGATCTTGCCGACGCCGAGGACGGAGATCCCCGCCTCCTGCAACCGGTCGAGCATCGTCGGGCCGGGCGGTGGAACGGAGAAGTCGCGTCGCTCGGGGCTCCGCACGAAGGCGCCGGGCCGGCCCTCGAATGGCCGCGCGATCACGCGTCCCACGTTGTGCGATCCGACGAGGAGGCGGCGTGCCGATCGTGACCATCCGTAGAGCAGCGGCAGGTCGACCACCGACTTGTGCGCGGCGATCTGGAACACGGAGTCCCCCGACGTGTAGACGATCGGCCCGCCCGTCCGGAGGTGTTCCTCCCCGAGCTCGGCGATGATCTCCGTCCCCGAGGCGGGGCGGTTCCCGAGCACGGTCCTGCCGATCTCCCGCTCGAACGCCTCGATGAGATCCGGCGGGAATCCCTCCGGATACAACGGGAACGGTTCGTCGAGCCGGATCCCCATCATCTCCCAGTGGCCCGTGGTGGTGTCCTTCCCGGCGGAGCGCTCGGTCGCGCGACCGTGAGCGGTGCCGGGCGCGCCTGCGGCGTCGACGCCGCGGATGCTCGTCAGGGATCCGAGTCCCAGGGCTGCGAGGTTCGGGGCCCGGATCCCGCCCACCGCGCCGGCGGTGTTCGCGAGCGTGTCCGACCCCTCGTCCCCGTACGCCGCCGCGTCCGGTGCGTCGCCGACGCCCCACGAGTCGCACACCACGACCAGCACGCGTGGCACGAGCGCGCGGGTCACCGGCCCTCCGCCTGCTTGCAGTCGATGCCGAGCACCGCCCACGGCAGGGCCTCGAGCCGTTCCGGTGCGATCGGCCGGCCACACCGCTCACAGATCCCGTAGGTCCCGCCCTCCATCTTCGACAGGGCTCGCTCCACGTCGGACAGGTTCGACCGCAGGGCACGTACGACCGCGATCACCTGCGAGCGCTCGCCGGTGCTGTGCCCCCGGTCGGCGAAGCCCGCGTCGTCCACGAACGCGAGGTCGTCCGAGTCCGGGTCGGCACCTTGGGACTCCATCTCGGCTCGGAGGAACGCGCGATGACGCAGGAGCTCCTCCCGGAGACGCGCCAGCGTTGCGTCATCGAGCGCGTCGTCCGCCATCAGGCCCGGGCGCGCCGGCGGGCGCGGGGATGGGACTCCTCGTAGACCTCACGGAGATGCCGGGCGGTCACGAGCGTGTAGATCTGCGTCGTCGCCACGCTCGCGTGGCCGAGGAGCTCCTGGACCACACGGACGTCGGCGCCACCTTCGAGGAGGTGAGTCGCGAAGGAGTGTCGGAGTGTGTGCAGCGTGACGCGGCGATCGATCCCAGCGAGCCGGACGTACCGGCCGAGCAGGCGCGCGCAGCTCTGACGCGACAGGCGGCCACCCCGCGCGTTGAGGAACAGCGCGCCTCGGCTGACCCCGGTCGCCAACACAGGGCGGCCGCGCGTGAGGTAGGCGCCCACGGCCTCGCTCGCGAACGAGCCGAGCGGCACCTCGCGCTCCTTCCCACCTTTGCCGAGCACCCGGAGACTCCCCTCCTCCAGGTCGAGGTCGTCGACGTCCATGCCCGTCAGCTCGGAGATCCGCAATCCCGAGCCGTACAGCAGCTCGAGGATCGCCCGGTCACGGACGCCGGTGGGCGAGCTCTCCTCCGGCGCCTCGAGCAGTCGCCGGACGTCGTCCACGGGGAGCGGCCTCGGGAGCGATCGGGGCAGGCGGGGCTGCATGACCCCCGCGGCGGGATCCCGCTCCGTCACCCCCTCCCGTACCAGGAACCGATGGAAGGACCGGACCGCGGAGAGCGTCCGAGCGACGGAGGTCGCGCGGTACGGCGCGGCTTCAGAACCGTGCGTCGATGCCGAGATCGACGCGACGAAGGACCTGATGGTGCGCTCGTCGACATCGCGGAGGCCGCGGACGTCCCGACGCTCGAGGAAGCCGACGTACCGCCGCAGGTCGCGCCGGTACGCCTCGAGCGTGTTCTCGGAGAGCCCTCGCTCCACCGTGAGATGGTCGAGGTAGCGTTCCGCTTCCGTCGCGAGCCCGCGCGCCACGGCTTCCCCCGTCACCCCGCCCCGTCGATCAGGTTCCCGAGCGGCACGTACGGCACCGCGTGTGCTTCCGCGACACCCTCGTTCGTGACCGAGCCCCCGAGGACGTTCACGCCGCCCGCGAGGACCGGGTCCGACCGGACCGCCTCCTCGAGGCCCTTCTCCGCGATCGCGAGCGCATACGGGAGCGTCACGTTCGTGAGCGCGTAGGTCGAGGTGTTGGGAACAGCTCCGGGCATGTTGCCGACGCAGTAATGCACGACGCCGTGCACGACGTAGGTGGGATCGGAATGGGTCGTCATGCGGGACGTGGCGACGCAGCCCCCCTGGTCGATCGCGATGTCGACGATCACCGATCCGGGCCGCATCGAGGCCACCATCTCCTCCGATACGATCACCGGCGCTTTCGCTCCCGGGAGGAGGACGCTCCCGATCACGGCGTCGGCCTCTCGGACCCGCTGCTCGAGCGTGAGCCGGTCCGACATCAGGGTGACGATCCTGCCGCGGTAGATCTGGTCGACGAACCGGAGCTTGTCCAGGTTCTTGTCGACCACGATGACCTCAGCCTCCATCCCGGCCGCGATCCCGGCGGCGTTCGCACCGGCCATCCCGGCACCCAGGACGAGCACGCGGGCGGGCCGCACGCCCGACACTCCGCCCATCAGCACGCCGCGCCCGCCGGCTTCCTTCTCGAGGAACCGAGCCGCCACGTGCGGTGCCATCCTGCCCGCGACCTCGCTCATCGGAGCGAGGAGCGGCAGGCGCCCGTCGCGGAGCTGGACCGTCTCGTACGCGACGGCATCCACCTTCCGATGGATCAGCTCCTGGGTGAGTTCGGGGTTGGCGGCGAGGTGGAGGTAGGTGAAGAGGATCTGCCCCTCCCGCATCAGCGCGAACTCGGAGACGATCGGTTCCTTGACCTTCAGGATCATGTCGGCGCCACGCCACACATCCTCGGCGGAGGACACGAACTGCGCCCCCGAACGCTTGTAGCGCTCCTCGGAGAGGCTCGAGCCGAGCCCCGCCCCCTCCTCGATCAGGACCGTCTGTCCGGCGTCCACCAGCTCGCGGACACCCTCAGGAGTCGCCGCGATGCGGTACTCGTTGTCCTTCACCTCTTTGGGGATGCCGACGATCAACGCCTGCCCCTTCCGACTCCGTCAGAGCCTACCCCGCGGCCATCCGGGCGTCGGCGAGGAGCAGCGCGAGCACGGTCTTCGCGTCGTCGATCCGACCGGCGCGGGCATCGGCCACCGCTCCGTCGAACGACCGCCGGATCACCTCGATGCCCGCTTCCGGCGCGCGCTCCGGATCGGTTGCGGTCCGGGCCACGAAAAGATGCACCAGCTCACTCGAGGATCCTGGGGACAGGTGCAACGACAAGAGCGGCTCGAGCGACGTGTGGCGGTACCCGGTCTCTTCGAACAGCTCACGCGCGGCACAACCGGGCGGGTCCTCACCCTCCACGTCGAGCAACCCGGCCGGGATCTCCTCGATCAAGCCCCGGGCACCTGCGCGGAACTGACGGATCAACAGGACGTCCCCGTCCCGCGTGATCGGGAGGACCGCCGCCGCGTCCTTGGGTTTGAACACCTCCCAGGTGCCCGCGTCGGGCCATTCCTCCTCGTCCACCTGGACCCATCGTCCGCGGAAGAGGACGGACGACCGGACGGGCTCCAGCACGCGCTAGCCGACGGCGATCCGGCGCCGCCCGGATCGCTCCACCGCCCGGGCCTTCGCCGCACCGACGAACTCGCGGAACATCGGGTGGGGGCGCGTCGGCCTCGATCGGAGCTCCGGGTGGAACTGGCCGGCGATGAAGAACGTGTGGCCCGGCAGCTCGACGATCTCGGCCAGACGGCCCTTCTGCGACGTCCCGCTGATCGTCATCCCGTGCTCGCGGAGAACGTCGAGGTACGCGGGATTCACCTCCCACCGGTGACGGTGCCGCTCCTCGACGACCTCCTGGCCGTAGCAGCGAGCGGCGAGGGTGCCGGGCTCGAGGTAGCAGGGCTGGGCGCCCAGCCGCATCGACGCACCGAGGTCGGTGACGTTCTTCTGCTCCGGCAGCAGATCGATCACGGGATCAGGCGTGCCGGGCGCGAACTCCGAGGAGTTGGCGTCCACGAGCCCGCAGACGTGACGCGCGAACTCGATCACCGCGCACTGGAGCCCGAGGCAGATCCCGAGGAACGGGACGCCGCGCTCCCGAGCGAACCGGACGGCGTCGACCTTGCCCTCCACGCCACGGATCCCGAAGCCGCCGGGGATGAGGACACCGTCGACGCCTTCGAGCGCACGCTCGGTGGCATCGCCTCCCAGATCGTCGGACGCGATCCAGTCGATGCGCACGTCGACGCCGTGATGGATCCCGCCGTGGTTCAGGGCCTCCATCACCGACAGATACGCGTCGCGGAGGTTCACGTATTTGCCGACGACGGCGATCCGAACGGGATCGGTCGCCGCGCGGACCTTCGCGACGAGGTCCTGCCATTCGGAGAGGTCGGGCTCGGCGTCGATCCCGAGATGCTTGGCGAGCTCCGCATCGAGGCCCTCCTGATGCAGTGTGAGCGGGACCTCGTAGATCGACTTCGCGTCCGGCGCGCTGATCACCCCGCTGATCGGCACGTCACAGAGGAGCGAGATCTTCTCCTTCAGGTTGCGCCCGATCGGTCGATCGCTCCGGCAGACGATCGCATCCGGTTGAAGACCGAGGGACCGCAGCTCCTTCACGGAGTGCTGGGTGGGCTTGGTCTTGATCTCGCCCGACGGTCCGATGTACGGCATCAGCGAGACGTGCACGAACGCGCATCGGTCGCGACCGATCTCGTTGCGGAGCTGGCGGACCGCCTCGAGGAAGGGAAGGGATTCGATGTCACCGACCGTCCCGCCGATCTCCACGATCTGGATGTCAGCGTGTTCGGTCTCCGCGAGGGCGCGGATGCGCTCCTTGATCTCGTCGGTGATGTGCGGGATCACCTGGACCGTCTTCCCGAGGTAGTCGCCGCGTCGCTCCTTGGCCAGCACGCTCGAGTACACGGCTCCGGTGGTGAAGTTCGATCCGCGATGGAGGTCCTGATCGAGGAACCGTTCGTAGTGACCGAGGTCGAGGTCGGTCTCGGCACCGTCGTCGAGCACGAACACCTCGCCGTGCTCGAACGGGTTCATCGTGCCCGGATCGACGTTGATGTACGGGTCCAGCTTCTGGACGAGCACCTTCTGACCACGGGCCTTGAAGAGGCGGCCGAGGGAGGCGGTGGTGATGCCTTTGCCGAGTCCGGAAGCGACTCCGCCCGTGACGAAGATGAACCTCGTCTCATCGACCACGGGAAGCGACTCTAACAGACCGAACCGACGGGACCGCGCGTTCCGCTCACGAAGTTGCGTCCGGCAGCCGTCCGAGGCGATCGAACCATCGGAGGGGAGGGATCGCCTCGACCGTCCTCGTGAACGTGACCGTTTCGGCGAGCACGTTGAGCCCGATGACGACCAGGGCGGCGGGCAGCAACCAGATCTCGGGGAGCCGGCGCACGATCTCCGCTCCTGCGAGGAAGCCGAGGAGGTTCGCGCCCGAGTCGCCGAGCATCCCGCGCTCGCGCAGGTCGGGAGCCAAGACCGCGCACCCGGCGCCCGTGCACACGAGGAGGAACGCCTTCAGATCGACGACGAGGAGCACGACCGCCACGACGAGGAACCCTTTGAGCGCCCGACCGGGGGCCACGTCGAGACCGTTCCAGACGTTCGTGCAACCGGCGATCGCGATCAGCGCGAGGAGGTTCGCCCACAGGTGCTCTCGCGGGGTCCACGCCACGGTGATCGCCGAGGCGAGGACGGCGGCCGCGAGCTTCACGCTCCCGGTGGTGAGCCGGCCGGCGAGGAGGGCCCGCAGGTGACCGCGCAGGCCACGCTCTGCTCCCCCGAAGCCGTCGTCCAGCACGCCGGCCAGGAACACGATCGCCGCGCCGAGGAGCTCGCCTGCCTGAGAATCCCGCACCCCGTCGGCGTCGATCTGCCGGATGACCACGAGCGCGATCCCCGCCGCCCCCATCGCGACCGCCCAACCCAGCGTGGCGGGGATCGCGCGGCCCCGGTGGTTCTCCTTCCACCAGCGTGCACCCGCTCTGCGGGCTCCCAGCCAACCGATCCAGGCGAGCGCCAGACCCCCGGCGAACCACGCGACCACCTCCACCGGCTCGATCAGGGCCTCCGACGCCGAGGAAGCCCGGGCACCGCTCGCGTGGCGACCGCTCCGGCGATGTCCACCCCTTGGCGCGCACGGTGCGCGAACCCGCGGGGGCCGCGCCCGGTCGGGCGGTGGGCCAATCCCTCCACGGGGATCTCGACCACGCGCAGGCCGGAGCGAACCGCGTCGATCGTCATCCCCACCTCGAGCCCGAACCCGGGAGCGAGGGGACGTACGGCGGCCAGGGCGTAGGCGGAGAGCGCGCGCTGCCCGGACAACGGCTCGCGTGGATCCCACCCGCAGAGGGCGCGGATCGATCGGGCGGCGAACCGCTTCACGATCCCGAACCCTCCTCCGGCGAGCTTCGGGAAGGCGGCGATCGCGATGTCGGCTCGGCCCTCCCGGACCGCGCCGAGCAGCGGACCGAGGAGCGACGCGCTCTCGGCCAGATCGGCGTCGGCGAGCAGCCACACGGCCGCGCCCGGGAGATGACCCAGGGCCTCCTCGATCGCGCGCCCCTTCCCGAGGCGACGGGAGGCCCGCAGGACGGTGGCGCCGGCGAGGAGCGCGGCCGAGCTCGTCGCGTCGGTGGAGCCGTCGTCCACCACGACCACCTCGTCGACCAGCGTGTGGAGCGCCGAGACCGTGCTGGCGACGCGCTCCGATTCCTCGTGCGCGGCCACGAGCGCCACGAACTGTCGCTCCATCAGGCTCGACAGGACTGGGGGGGCTCGTCGGCGCCTGCGACGACCATCATCGCGTCGCCCCCGAACCCGTAGTCGCCGCCGGGACGGAACGCGGGATCGTCGTCGGCGAGGAGCTGCTCGATCCCCATCACCATCGTGATGCCGCCGATCCCCTCCAGATCGAGGTCATCGACCGTGACCGAGGCGCAATCGGCGATCCCGGGCGCCTCCCGGATCGCCGAGACGAGCCCGAAGGGGTCGTCGGTCGGGCCGACACCCGACGTGGGGGTATCGAGCTGGACGAGGCGTTCGAAGAAGGGGACGAGGAGCGTCTGGGGAGAGACACGACCCGGCAGAGAGCGACCGCCTGCGGCGACCACCACGAGTTGCCCGGCACCGCCGATGCCCGGAAGGGCGTCCTCGTCGAGGTCGCGATCGGCCGTGATCAGCCCGGCGGCCAGGAGCGCGCCCAGCAGGTCCGCGTCCCCGTCCGGTCCCACGGCCAGCCGGACGGCCAGCGCGTCCGCGATCCGCGCCTCGAGCGAGTCGGGGTCCGTCCCGGTGACGCCGAGGATCTCCTCGATCACCGACACCGTGTCGTCGTCCGGCACATCGGTGAGCCGCCGATCGATCGTGAGCGTGGCGAGGACATCGACCCCTGCCGCGGTGAGCTCGTCGAGGGCGACCTGAGCGGGGCCGTCGATCCCCTCCACCGTGACCACCACCGCTTCCTCGCCGGTGAGCACACCGTCGCGGATGGTCGGCCCCAGAGCATCGGCGAATCGCTGCTGGAGCGCGACCATGTCGAGCGCCGCGTCCCGCTCCCCGATCGCCTCGTCGTAGTTCAGCTGCAGGTCAGCAGCGAACCGATCGCCGACGACCGATGTTCCCGCCAGGATCCCGAGCCCGAACGCCAGTATCACCGCCACGATCGAGACGACGTGGTAGCGCCAGGAGATCACAGGATCCCCTGCAGCAGGTCCACGAAGTCGTCGAGCGTCTGGTCCACGTAGAGACGGAGACCGCGTGACGCGACGAGCATCAGGCCGAACGTGATGAGCACGGCCCCGACCAAGATCACCACGTCCCGGACCCGCGCCCGGCTCGGGTACAGACGGGCGACCCCTTTCGCGTCCACCAGGATCTCTCCCACGCGCAGGCGAACGAGGAACGTCGAGGACATCCCTCGGCGGCCCTTGTCCAGGAACTCCCGGAGGTTCCCATGCGTGCCCACGGCAACGATCAGCTCCGCCCGCTGCTCGTGCGCGAGGAGGAACGCGACGTCCTCGCTCGTGCCCGCCGAGCGCACTTCGACGTACGGGATCCCGAGCCGCTCCAGGCGAGCTCGTCCGGGCGCGCGGCCGTCGGGGTAGGCGTGGAGCACGATCTCCGTCGTCACCCGTCGCGGTCGACGGATCAGGTCGAGCGCTCGATCAGAGATGCTGTCCATGTCGCCGATCACGACGTCCGGCACATGGCCCGCATCGAGCAACGCGTCCGCGCCGCCATCCACGCCGACGAGGACCGGCTGGACATCCCGGATGTAGGAGCGGAGCGCCGCCAGATCCTCCCGGTAGCTGGTGCCGCGGACCACGACGAGGACATGCCGCCCGGCGAGGGGGTGGCTGAGCTCCGGCAAGCCCGCGCCCCCGAACAGCAGATCGCGCTCTTCGCGCATGTACTCCAAGGTGTTCCGCGCGAATCCCTCGAACCGATCGTCGAGGGCCTCCCGAGCCGACTCCATCGCTTCCCGGATCGACCCACGGTCCTGTCGGATCCCGACCCCGACGAGTCGATCCCCGGAGAACACGCGATCGTGTTCGAGGCGCACCGGATCGCCCTCGCGGATCTTCTGGAGCACCAGCGTGCCGACCCGATCGACCAGTGGCACGCCGGCGTCCTCGAGGATCATCGGCCCGAGGTTGGGATACCGGCCGCTGATCGAGGGCGCGGCGTTGACCACAGCGGCCACGCCGACCCGCACGAGCGCCTCCGCCGCGACCCGGTCGAGGTCCTCGTGATCGATCACGGCCACGTCCCCAGGCTCGATCCGGGTGACGAGCTCCTTCGTTCGACGATCGATCCGCGCCCTCCCCCCCGCCAGGGTGCGGGTGCGGGCCGCGCGACGCCGGATCAGCTTGGAACCCAGTGGTCCCTTCCCCGGCCCGGGACCGTCCCGGCCGTCCCTCGGATGGGTTCGAGGGTAGCCGAGACCGAGCCTCAGGTGACGGCGCCAGCTCTGCCGAGGGGCGCGGATCCCTCGCGGAGGCGTTCCGCCTCGGCGAGGAGCTCCTCCGCGTGGGTCACGGCACTCTCGCTGCCGGCGAGACCGGCGAGCATCCGCGAGAGCTCCTCGGTCCGGCTTGGACCGTCGAGGAGCTCGACCGATGCCGTGCCGTCTTCCTTGGTGACGCGCAGGTGGCGGTCCGCGAAGCACGCGATCTGGGGCAGGTGGGTCACCACCAGCACCTGGCGGCCAGCGGCGAGCCGAGCAAGGCGACGGCCGACGGCGAGTCCGGCCTGCCCCCCGATCCCGGCGTCGACCTCGTCGAAGACCAGCGTGCCGACGTCGTCGAGATCGGCGAGAACGCTCCGGCAGGCCAGCAGCACTCGGGAGAGCTCGCCGCCCGACGCGGCCCTGGCGAGCGGGCGCGCGGGTTGACCCGGGGACGCCGAGAGCCATAGCTCGGCACGTTCGGCCCCGCCGGGACCGGATTCGTCGAGCGGGAGGAGCCGGGCCTCGAAGACGGCGCCCGGCATCCCGAGCTCCTCGAGCTCCGAGGTGACCGCGTCGGCTAGGGCTGGTGCGGCCCGGGTGCGCCCCTCCGACACGATGGCCGCACGATCCCGGGACGTCGCGGATACGGTCTCCAGCTCCCGCTCCAGCTCCGCGATCCGATCGTCGGCGCCGGCGAGGGTCCGCAGAAGCCCGGCGGACTCGGCCAGGAACGCGACGACGTCCGCATCGGTGGGGCCGTACTTGCGCTTCAGCTGCTTGAGCGCCGCGACGCGATCCCGAACGGCCTCCAGCCGCTCGGGGTCGGGCAGGAGGACTTCTCCGTACGCGCGGATGTCTCGGGCGAGCTCCGCGAGCTCGGCGGCGATCCCCCGAGCCCGATCCGCCACCTCGCGCGCCGAGGGGTCGAGGTCCGCCGCGCCCTGCAACAGGGATGCGAGGGATGCGGCCTCGTCGGCGATCCCATCCTCACCGATCAGGGCGTGCTCCGCCGCGGACGCTTGTTCCATCAGGCGCTCGACGTGTGCCAGCCGCCCTTCCTCGGCGGTGAGCTCCTCGGTCTCGCCGTCCCTCGGGCCGACGGTCTCGATCTCGTGCACCTGATAGGCCAGGAGATCGAGCTCTCGCTCACGGTCCCGTGCCGCCTCACGCAGCGCCCCGAGCTCGGTGGCGACGGTCCGCCACCGCTCGTACGCCTCGCGATAGGTGCCGAGCGCCATCACGTGCGCATCTCCCGCGTACCGGTCCAGGAAGCCGGTCTGGACGGCCGGCGCCAGCAGGCGCTGCGTCTGACCCTGCCCGTGGTGCTCGACGAGCCCGGCGCCGAGCTCGGCGAGCGCCGACGCCGTCGCGAGCTGACCTCCGATCCGGGCCGTCGATCTCCCGTCCCTGGCGATCGACCGCGCCAGGATCACCTCACCGTCCTCCGCCCAGTCGCCGGCACCGTCGATCGCGTCGAACCGCGCTTGGACCCGGGCGGCCTGCGCATCCTCCCGGACGAGTGCGGCCGAGCCCCGCTCGCCCAAGGCCAGCAGCAGCCCCACCGTCACCATCGTCTTGCCTGCCCCCGTCTCCCCGGTGAGGACGTTCAATCCGGGCGCGAGCTCGAGCTCGAGGTCGGCGATCACCCCCAGGCCGCTGATGTGGAGCTCGCGCAGCACGGTCGCGATGCTAACGGCCTCCCCCGACATCGGGTGTCCTCCTCGTCCCGGGCGGATCGCCCGGGAGGTCGAACTTGTCCCGGACCCGAGTGAGGAAGCCCGGAGCGTCGTCCTTCCCCACGAGGCGTGCGGGGCTCGGCGCGGCCAGGATCCGGATCCTCGATCCGACCGGAAGCTCGATCCCTTCCCGACCATCGGCGGACAGGACGCCGGGTTCGTCCCCCACGACCTCCAGGATCACGACCTGTCCGGCGCCGAGCACGAACGATCGATCGAACACCATGTGCGCGGCGATCGGCGTCACCACCAGGCAGGGGACGCGAGGGCTGACGATCGGTCCGCGGGCCGAGAAGGAGTACGCGGTCGAGCCCGTGGGCGTCGCGACGATCACGCCGTCGGCCGAGAACGTGGTGACGTACTCGTCGCCGACGTGCACCGCGAGCCGTACCAGGCGGTGGCGCGTCCATTTCTCGACCATGATCTCGTTCATCGCCCACTGGGTCGGGAAGGGATTCCCGTCCGCGGGCTCGGCCATCACCGCGAGCCGCTCCTCGACGCGGGCGCGCCCGTCGAGGGCCGCCCGGATCAGCGCCAGCGCATCGGGCCCCGGTTCGATCTCCGTCAGGAAGCCCAGCCGACCGACCTTGACGCCCAGGACCGGGCAATCCGCCTCAGCCGCGACGCGCGCGGCTCGGAGGAACGTCCCGTCACCTCCTACGGACACCACCAGGTCCGGTCGCTCTTCGCGCACGTCGTCCGGTCCCCGTGCGATCCGGGTCTCCACAGACTCCGCCTGCAGGTCGCGGCGGAGCGACTCAGCGGTCTCGACCGCCGAAGCGCGACCCTCGTGGACGACGAAGGCGACGACGCTCACGCGTTCGTCAACTCCCGGGCAGCACCGATCGCGTCGTCGACGCCGAGGCGGGCCCGCGCGCCGCCGATCGTGGCGAGCAGGAGGAACTCGACGTTGCCGGCAGGGCCTGTGATCGGCGACGGGATCACTCCGGCTGCGGGGGCCCCTGCCTCCGCGGTCGCATCGGCCACCACGCCGATCGCGCGACGCCAGACGTCGGGATCCGTGACAACTCCACCCGCTCCCACCTCAGCCCGAGGCGCCTCGAACTGTGGCTTGATCAGGAGGACGAGGTCCGCGCCCGGATCCGCCACGTCGACCAGCCGCGGCACCACGGTGCGGAGTGAGGTGAACGCGAGGTCGGCCGTCACGAGCGAGGCCAGGTACGGGAGCGCACCACGGTCGAGCTCTCGAACGTTCATCCGATCGAGCACCGTCACACGCGGATCGGTCCGGAGCTCCCAAGCGAGCTGGCCGTAGCCCACGTCGACGGCGACGACGTGTCGGGCGCCGCGCTGGAGGAGGCAGTCCGTGAAGCCTCCCGTCGATGCCCCCGCGTCGAGGCAGTCACGTCCCGAGGGGTCGATCGCGAAGGCGTCGAGGGCCGCGGCCAGCTTCGCCCCACCGCGAGAGACGAACGGTCGCCCGGGAGCCGCTACGGCGAGCGCCTGGTCGGCGCTCACGAGCGCGGTGCTCTTCGTCGCCGGCGCGCCTTGCACCGTCACGTGACCCGCCCGGACCGCTTCCTGCGCTTCCGCCGGGCTCCCGGCCAGCCCTCGGCGGACGAGCTCGAGATCGAGGCGGCGACGGCCCACGGGGGGCTCCGATCAGGAAGCGCTCGACGGCGTGCGGCGAGCGCCCGTGGTCTTCCGCGCGGTCGTCGTCCGAGCCGCCGTCTTCTTCGTTCGCCCTCCGCGGGGGGTCGACGAGCTCGCGGCCGTCTTCCGAGCCGCGGACGCCCGGCCGGACGCGGTCATCCCCGCGGCTCGCTCCAGATCGCGAACGCGCTTGCGGAGGGCGTCGAGCTCATCCTGGGTGGCCCCACCCATCGAGCGGAGCTGCTGCGAGACCTCCTTGCGGACCGTCTCTCGGAGACGCTGCGACAGGTCCACCAGCTCCCCGGCGGTCTTCGCGACCTGCTCCTTGGCCGCGCCGGGCTCCAGGTACCGCTTGGCGAGCTCCTGCGCCTTCGACGGGCTGAGCTGACCGAGCACGGCTTCGAACGTCTTCCGGATGTCGTCGATCACCATCGTGCGAACCCTCCAGTGTGGTCGGGGACCTCCTCCGGCAGGATACCCTCGCCCTGCTGCGCCGGTTCCGCCAGCAGGGCGCCGACGTCGTCCACGATGAACGTCGGCTTCCACGAGACACCGACGACGTCCGCTCGACGAGCGGCGCCCGTGAGCACGAGCACCGAATCCCAACCGAGCCGCCCGGCGCCCGCGATGTCCGTGTCCAGGCGATCGCCGACCACGAGGGGACGTTCCCCGCCCGTCGAGGCGAGGGCTCGCTCGAACAGAGACGGCTCCGGCTTGCCGAAGACCTCGGCTCGCACGCCGGTGGTCGTCTCGATCGCCGCCAGCAGGGCGCCGGCGCCCGGCCACGACTCCCCTCCGGGCGCGGGGAAGGAAGGATCGGCGTTCGAGGCGAAGAGCGGCACGCCTCGCTCCACCAGCACCGCCGCGTCCCTGAGCTTCGCGTAGTCGGCCCCGCGATCGAACCCCACGACCACAGCGTCGGGGAGGGGGTCGGATGGCGAGACCGCTCGGATCCCGACGTCGACGAGCGCGGCCAGGAGTCCCTCCTCCCCCACCACGAACGCCGATCGGACATCGCGTTCGGCCAGGATCGACGCGGTCGCGAGCGCGGAGGTCACGACCTCCTCGGGCACGGCATCCACCCCCACCGAGCCCAGGCGTTCCACCACCTGCGGGGGCGTCCGGCTGGAGTTGTTCGTGACGAACGCCAGTCGCTTGCCGGCCTCACGAAGCCGAGTGACGGCCGCCGCCGCGCCCGGGATGGCGTCCGGCCACCGGTACAGGACGCCGTCCAGATCGAGGAGGATGGCGTCGTACGGATCGGCGAGCACGGGTCAAGCCGACAGCCGCTCGAGCACCCGGACGTAGTCGGGCACGTCGGGTCGAAGGACGACCGCCAGCTTCGCGTGGCCTCGGGCCCGGGAACGCTGGCCGGTACGCTCGCACGCCAGGGCCAGCGCGAAGTGCGCGTAGTCGTCGGACGGGTCGAGCTGGACCGCCTTCGCGAACTCGCGCCGAGCGCGTGACGCTCGGCCACACGCGTACAGGGCACGTCCGAGTGCCTCCCGGATCGATGCCTTCTCCGGCTCCAGCAGCTTCGCCTGCGACAACAGCATCACGGCCTGATGGGGATGGCCACCTGCGAGCATCGACCGGCCGCGCGCATACAGGTCGTAGGCCGAGCGTTGCTCGTCGTCCGTGTGCACCGTCACCGATCCTTCGGTCCCGACCGGACACGGCGGGGATCCCCGCCGTGTCCGCTCGACGTTAGCAGCGGGAAGAAGCAACGAGGTGGCCGGCCTGTGCGATCGCGTCGTCAGGCGGCGGGCTGCTCGAGCTTCTTGATCCCGGTGGCCACCACCTCGGTCAGGCTCCGCGCCCCTGCGCCGCTCCGGTAGAACCGTCGAACGAGCTGCCCGTGCACGAGCACGGCGTCCCCCTTGACGATGCCGTCCACGGTGCGCGCTCCGACCGTGGCGTGCCACGCCGCGACCGGGAGGGGGAGGAGGCGTCGTCCCGCCTCCGGAACGGACAGTCGGAGCTCCGTGACCTCGTCGCCCGATGGCATCCGCCGCTGCACCGGATCCGCGGCGACCGTACCCGCGAGCACGACGACGTTCACCGTTACCATGTCTGCCCCCACTTCGTGCCTCCTCTGGGGGAACCGCGCCGGGGGAACCAACCAGGGAACCGCGCCGGGGAACCACGAAGGTATCCCCCGCCACCGACACGTCCTGCGACACTGGTCGGGATGGAGCGTCCTCCGCCGGTCGTGTTCCCGGTCGCCGACGGGATCACCGCGATCGACACGTTCATGGGGGGCCGGGCACGGTACACGGCCGCCTATCTCCTCGAGGCAACAGAAACGACGTTGGTCGAAACGGGACCGGGCACGTCCGTCGAACCGGTCGCCGAGGCGCTCCACTCGCTGGGTGTGGCACCCGACGATCTCGCCCACATCGTGCTCACGCACATCCACCTCGATCACGCGGGAGGGGTCGGCCGGCTCGCGGAGCGCTTCCCTCGAGCCACGGTCTGGGTGCACCAACGTGGCGCACCCCATCTCGTCGACCCGGCGCGCCTGGTGGCGAGCACCGCGCGCGTCTGGGGGGAGACCGAGATGCGCGAGCTCTTCGGACCGACCGAGGCGGTCGAGGGTGGTCGCGTTCGCCCTCTGGCGGATACGGACACGGTCGCGCTCGGCGATCGCGACCTCCTCGTCCTGGAGACGCCCGGGCATGCGTCGCATCATGTGGCGCTCGTCGACTCCCGCAGCGGGTCGGTCTTCACGGGCGACGCCCTCGGGATCCACGTGCCCGACCTTCCCGTGCTGCGGCCCGCCACACCACCTCCGGAGTTCGACCTCGACCGATACGTGGACTCGATCGAGCGGATCCGTCGGGCCGCCCGCTCGGTCCTCCTGTTCGCGCACTTCGGGCCCCTCGACGACGTCGACGCGACGTGCGACCTCGCGATCCGCCGGGTGCGCGACTGGGCGGACGTCGTACAGGAGGGTGTACGGGAGAGGGACGATCCGGACGAACTGGTCGCTCGCCTCGAGTCCGCCGCCCTGGCAGACATCGAGACCGGAGCCGAGGCTGCCCTCGACCTCGAGAAGCTCGAGGATCGGCTCCGACTGCTCTCCAGCATCCGGATGAACGCACAGGGCCTCGCTCGCTACTGGGAGAAGCGCCGCGACCGCGGAGTGGAGGAGCCCGATCCGACGGGAGCTAGCTGACCTCGGCCAGACGCTCCGCCGCGTCGTACGCGCTCGGGTCGTGCTGCATGATCCGGCGGAACTCCTCCGCGGCCTCCTGCTTCCTGCCGGCTCGCGCGAGGATGTCGCCCTTCACGTACCACAGACGCAGCGTGTACCCCTCGGATCGGTCGTCCCGGGTCTTCGCCCGGCCCAGGAACGCGAGCGCTTCGGCGAACCGGCCCTGATCGGCCAGGGCCGACGCGGCGACGATGACGGCCTCGGCCTTCGCCTCGTTGGGGACGCCCTTGACCCGGAGGACCTCCTCCGCGAGGGGCACGGCCTCCTTGGGGCGGCCGAGCCCTCGGAGACTGTCAGCGATCAGATGGTTCTGGTCGGTACGGCCGCTGATCCGCTTGTACGCCTTCAGCTCCGTGAGCGCCTCCTGCCACCTCCCGAGCCCGTACATGGCGAGCCCGAGCACCTCTCGCACCGCACCGGAGCGGGGTGCGAGGGCTTTCGCTTTCTCGGCCTCGGCCGCCGCGCCCTTCGGATCATCGCGATCGAGCAGCTCGATCGCCCGACCCAGGCGAGTCATCGCCTCGCGATCCTTTCCGGGGGGCGAGGTCCGGCGGACCTCGTCCTGGATGGGCCGCGGGAGCGCGGTGATCGGCGTGGCGGCCCGAGGACCCCCTCGTCCCTTCTGATGGAACGCGCCGGACATGCCGCAAGCCTACGGAAACGCGAACGGGCCGCCCTCGCGGGCGGCCCGTTCGAACGAAGTCTCGGCAGCGACCTACTCTCCCACTCCGTCTCCAGAGCAGTACCATCGGCGCTGGAGGGCTTAACTTCCGGGTTCGAGATGGGACCGGGTGTTCCCCCTCCGCCATGGCCACCGAAACACCTTCTCCGGATCACGACGTGCTGATCGCGGAACATGGCGAGGATGCGCCCCGAGCAGAGCTCGGAACACGATAGCGAGCGCGAGCGAGAGTCAAGTCCTCGGCCTATTAGTACGGGTCAGCTCCACACGTTGCCGTGCTTCCACTTCCCGCCTATCAACCTCGTGGTCTGCGAGGGGCCTTACCTGGTCGAGCCAGTGGGAGATCTCATCTCGAGGCGGGCTTCGCACTTAGATGCTTTCAGCGCTTATCCCTTCCGAACGTGGCCAACCAGCCATGCCGCTGGCGCGACAACTGGCACACCAGAGGTTCGTCCACCCCGGTCCTCTCGTACTAGGGGTAGCTCCTCTCAAATCTCCTGCGCCCACAGCGGATAGGGACCGAACTGTCTCGCGACGTTCTAAACCCAGCTCGCGTGCCTCTTTAACGGGCGAACAGCCCGACCCTTGGGACCTGCTCCAGCCCCAGGATGAGACGAGCCGACATCGAGGTGCCAAACCCTGCCGTCGATATGGACTCTTGGGCAGGATCAGCCTGTTATCCCCGGCGTACCTTTTAGCCGTTGAGCGACGACCCTTCCACATGGAGTCGTCGGATCACTAGGCCCTGCTTTCGCACCTGCTCGACCCGTCGGTCTCGCAGTCAAGCTCCCTTGTGTCCTTGCACTCGACGCCTGATTGCCAACCAGGCTGAGGGAACCTTTGGGCGCCTCCGTTACTCTTTAGGAGGCAACCGCCCCAGTTAAACTGCCCACCAGGCGCTGTCCCCGACCCGGATCACGGGCCAAGGTTAGGGTCCCAACAAGTGAAGGGCGGTATTTCAAGGTTGGCTCCACCCGGACCGAGATCCGAGCTTCGAAGCCTCCCGCCTATCCTACGCAACACATGCCAGAACGCAACACCAAGCTACAGTAAAGGTGCCGGGGTCTTTCCGTCCTGCTGCGGGTAACGAGCATCTTTACTCGTAGTGCAATTTCGCCGAGTCCCCGGTTGAGACAGTGCCCAAGTCGTTACGCCATTCGTGCAGGTCGGAACTTACCCGACAAGGAATTTCGCTACCTTAGGACCCTTATAGTTAGGGCCGCCGTTTACCGGCGCTTAGGTTCAGAGCTTCGCCCCGAAAGGCTAACCCCTCCCCTTAACGTTCCGGCACCGGGCAGGCGTCAGTCCGTATACATCGTCTTGCGACTTCGCACGGACCTGTGTTTTTAGTAAACAGTCGCTTGGGCCTGGTTTGTGCCACCTCTTCGAGCTTCGGCCGCGAAGGCCCTCACCCTACGGAGGTCGTCCTTCTCCCGAAGTTACGGACGCAATTTGCCGAGTTCCTTAACCAGGGTTCTCTCGATCGCCTTCGTATTCTCTACGTGCCCACCTGTGTCGGTTTGGGGTACGGGCACCTCGTCCACTCGCTAGAGGTTTTTCTCGGCAGCGTGGGATCACTCGCTTCGCCTGGAATGGCTCGGCATCGTGTCTCGAGGTTGACGGCCTCCCGGATTTGCCTAGGAAGCCCCTCTACACACTTGCCCCAGGACAACCAACGCCTGGGTCGAGCTACCCTCCTGCGTCCCCCCTTCGCTGGCCTACTACAGGGAGGGTCGGTAGCCCCCGAAGGGGTTCCCTTAGCGTCCCTGATTCAGCATGGGCGCGGATGAGGTGGTACTGGAATATCAACCAGTCGTCCATCGCCTACGACTCTCGTCCTCGGCTTAGGGCCCGACTAACCCTGGGCGGATGAACCTTCCCCAGGAACCCTTGGGCATTCGGCGGACGGGCTCCTCCCCCGTCTCTCGCTACTCATGCCGGCATTCTCACTTCCCACGCATCCACGACTGGGTTCCCCCGTCGCTTCACCCGCGTGGGAACGCTCCCCTACCGATCCTTCCGCCTGGACCCACGAGGCTGCCCTCGAGGGCCGAGCGATAGTGAAGGATCCCGCAGCTTCGGTGTCGTGCTTGAGCCCCGCTACATCGTCGGCGCAAGATCACTTGACCAGTGAGCTGTTACGCACTCTTTCAAGGGTGGCTGCTTCTAAGCCAACCTCCTGGTTGTCTGGGCGATCTCACATCCTTACCCACTTAGCACGAACTTAGGGACCTTAGCTGGCGATCTGGGTTGTTTCCCTCTCGGACACGGAGCTTAGCCCCCGCGCCCTCACTCCCGGGCTCTGGTCCGACGGCATTCGGAGTTTGACTGAGTTCGGTAAGCTTGTAGGCCCCCTAGTCCAATCAGTGCTCTACCTCCGTCGGAGAACGCCCGAGGCTGCCCCTAAAGGCATTTCGGGGAGAACCAGCTATCACCGAGTTTGATTGGCCTTTCACCCCTATCCACAGGTCATCCCCCAGGTTTTCAACCCTGGTGGGTTCGGTCCTCCACGAGGTCTTACCCTCGCTTCAACCTGCCCATGGGTAGATCACTCGGCTTCGGGTCTAGGGCACGCGACTCTTCGCCCCATGCAGACTCGCTTTCGCTTCGGCTTCGTCAGAAGACTTAACCTTGCCGCGTACCACGAACTCGCCGGCTCATTCTTCAAAAGGCACGCCGTCACCCGCACTGGTTGCCCAGTACGAGCTCCGACAGCTTGTAGGCTCACGGTTTCAGGTGCTCTTTCACTCCCCTCCCGGGGTGCTTTTCACCTTTCCCTCACGGTACTGGTTCACTATCGGTCGCCAGGGAGTGCTTAGCCTTAGGGGGTGGGCCCCCCAGATTCGCACGGGATTTCAGGGGTCCCGTGCTACTCGGGAACACCGCAAGGAGGCACGTCGCCTTTCGTCTACAGGGCTGTTACCTGCTGTGGCGGCCCTTTCCATGGCCTTCGACTAGGTGCGTGCTTTGTAACTCCTCGGATCCTCCGACACGGATCCACGCGGGTCCCACGACCCCGGTACGGCAACGCCGTCGGGCTATCACACCGTACCGGTTTAGGCTCTTCCCCGTTCGCTCGCCGCTACTTGGGGAGTCGCGGTTGCTTTCCCTTCCTCGCCCTACTGAGATGTTTCACTTCGAGCGGTTCCCTCCTCGCCGCCTATGTATTCAGCGACGGGTGACCGGGCATGACCCCGGCCGGGTTTCCCCATTCGGACACCCTCGGATCACAGCTTTCTCGGCAGCTCCCCGAGGCTTTTCGCAGCCTGACGCGTCCTTCTTCGGCTCCTGGCGCCAAGGCATCCACCGTAAGCCCTTGTTCACTTGACTACTAGATGCTCGCGCTCGCTATCGAGTTCTCAAGATGCTCGAGGGTCGCACCCTCAAAGCTGAACAGCGTGTCTCGAGCAGATGATCAACCTGGAGCTCCGCGTCCGCCGGACGAACGCCGGCGAAAACGGGTTGCCAAATGGCTCCTTAGAAAGGAGGTGATCCAGCCGCACCTTCCGGTACGGCTACCTTGTTACGACTTCACCCCAATCGCGAGCCCCACCTTCGACGGCTCCCTCCACAAGGGTTGGGCCACCGGCTTCGGGTGTTGCCCACTTTCGTGGTGTGACGGGCGGTGTGTACAAGGCCCGGGAACGTATTCACCGCGGCATTGCTGATCCGCGATTACTAGCGACTCCGACTTCACGAGGTCGGGTTGCAGACCTCGATCCGAACTGAGCGCGGCTTTCTGGGATTCGCTCCCCCTTACGGGATCGCAGCCCTCTGTACCGCGCATTGTAGCATGCGTGCAGCCCTGGACATAAGGGGCATGATGACTTGACGTCATCCCCACCTTCCTCCGGTTTGGCACCGGCAGTCTCCCTAGAGTTCCCGGCATGACCCGCTGGCAACTAAGGACAGGGGTTGCGCTCGTTGCGCCACTTAAGGCAACACCTCACGGCACGAGCTGACGACAGCCATGCACCACCTGTGCAGGCTCCGAAGAGCGCCCGCTTTCACGGGTTTCACCCTGCATGTCAAGCCCAGGTAAGGTTCTTCGCGTTGCATCGAATTAAGCCGCATGCTCCGCCGCTTGTGCGGGCCCCCGTCAATTCCTTTGAGTTTTAGCCTTGCGGCCGTACTCCCCAGGCGGGGTGCTTAATGCGTTAGCTTCGGCACGGACGGGGTTGATATCCGCCCACACCTAGCACCCAACGTTTACGGCTAGGACTACCAGGGTATCTAATCCTGTTCGCTCCCCTAGCTTTCGCGCCTGAGCGTCAGGTAAGGCCCAGAGATCCGCCTTCGCCACCGGTGTTCCTCCTGATATCTGCGCATTTCACCGCTACACCAGGAATTCCGATCTCCCCTACCTACCTCTAGCCTGACAGTATCGAATGCAGTCCCGGGGTTGAGCCCCGGGATTTCACACCCGACTTGCCAAGCCGCCTGCGCGCTCTTTACGCCCAATGATTCCGGACAACGCTCGCCTCCTACGTGTTACCGCGGCTGCTGGCACGTAGTTAGCCGAGGCTTCTTCTGCAGGTACCGTCACGAGATCGCTTCGTCCCTGCCGAAAGGGGTTTACGACCTGAAAGGCCTTCGTCCCCCACGCGGTGTCGCTGCGTCAGGCTTTCGCCCATTGCGCAAGATTCCCCACTGCTGCCTCCCGTAGGAGTCTGGGCCGTGTCTCAGTCCCAGTGTGGCTGGTCGTCCTCTCAGACCAGCTACCCGTCGTCGCCTTGGTAGGCCGTTACCCCACCAACAAGCTGATAGGCCGCGGGCCCATCCCCGACCGGCGGACCTTTCCTCTTCCGACCATGTGGTCTGAGGAGAATATCCGGTATTAGCTCCGGTTTCCCGGGGTTATCCCAGGGTCGGGGGCAGGTTGCCCACGTGTTACGCACCCGTTCGCCACTGATCCCCGGGCCGAAGCCCGGTTCACCGTTCGACTTGCATGTGTTAGGCGCACCGCCAGCGTTCGTCCTGAGCCAGGATCAAACTCTCCGTAGAGATCGATCGGAACCGACGGATCGGTTCCGTTCGACTTGATGGAGGTTCGGCCCTCCGAGCGAGGCACTCGCTCGCAGGGCCTTTCCCCGCCAGACGTCTCCGTCTGGACGGATGAAGCGTGCCATCCTTCCCGAGGCACGGCGAACCGTGCCGATGTGAACGATGGCAAGCATCGGCTCTTGACACGCTGTTCAGTTCTCAAGGTGCGGCCAGACGCGAAGTCCCTGGTCAGAGCGTTGGACACTCTCGGGAACCGCGCCGGATGGGTAGGATAGCAGTCCCGGTCCCTCCGTCAACCGAGCTCACCAGCTCGAACCGCCGTTCGAGAGGTTACCTCGGAGAGGAACCCCCCTCCCTCTCGACGCCGTCGAGGCGCGCGAACTTCCGACGACCGACCTGCCAGATCGACCCAGTCAGCTGACCCGGTGGGGGTCCCTGGACCCGGATGTCTTCGGCGGGCATGGGCTCCCCGTCCATCCGGACCCCTCCCTGGGCCTGGAGCCGCCGCGCCTCGGACCGGCTCGCCACCAGGCCCAGCGCCTCGAGGAGCGCGGGTACGTAGACGACCGAGCCCGCACCGTCGGCGGGCTCGAAGAGCGCCGCGGGCACGCTCACCCCGGGAACATCCTCGGGCAGCTCGCGATGGCGGTGGATCAGGTCGAAGCGCTGCTCAGCGGCGGTCCCCGCGCCGGATCCGTGGTACAGGTCGACGACCTCCCGAGCGAGTCGGCGCTTCGCATCGTTCGGGCCGACCGATCCATCCGCCAACCCGCCCTCGACATCGCGGATCTCTGTCGCATCCAGTGGAGTGCTCAGCCGCAGGTACTTGCTGATCAGCCCATCCGGGATCCGCATCAGCTTGCCGAACATCTCGTCGGACGGCTCCGTGAGCCCGATGTAGTTGTCCAGTGACTTCGACATCTTGCGGATGCCGTCGGTACCCTCGAGCAGCGGGAGGGTCAACACCACCTGCGGCTCCTGCCCGTACGCTCGCTGCACCTCACGACCCATCAGCAGGTTGAACGTCTGGTCGGTGCCGCCCAGCTCCACGTCCGCTCGGATCGCGACCGAGTCGTAGCCCTGCAGGAGCGGATAGAGGAGCTCCACCACGCTGATGGGCCGCTCCCCCTGGTACCGCTCCCGGAAGTCCTCTCGCTCCAGCATCTGCGCGAGCGTCGCGGTCGCGGCCAAACGGATCACCTCCGCCGTGTCCAGCTCGGCCAGCCACTCCGCGTTGCCATGGATCTCCGCGGCGTCCACGTCGATGACCTTGCCGGCCTGGGCGAAGTACGTCTCCGCGTTCGCCTCGATCTCCTGCTCCGTGAGCATCGGACGGGTTTCGGACTGGCCCGACGGATCGCCGATCCGAGCGGTGAAGTCCCCGATGATGAGGACCGCGACATGACCCGCGTCCTGGAACTGCCGCAGCTTCCGGAGGACGACGGCGTGTCCAAGCGTGAGGTCCGGGCGACTGGGATCCACGCCGAGCTTCACTCGGAGCGGTCGGCCCGCCGCGAGCCGCTCCTCGAGACCACCCTTCGGGACGAGGTCGACGCTGCCGCTGGCGAGCGTCGTCAGCACGTCGGCGGCCATGGCGCGGCGATGCTACCGCACCTCCCCGATCCGCCCCAGGACGCGGGGTACACTCGCCCGCGATGACCCGCCGGCACTTCCCCCTGGCGGCCTTCACGGCAGCCTGCGCTGTGTTCTCTGCTGCGTGTGGCGTCCACCTGGAGGACGTCCCTCGACGCGCACTCGCGCAGACGTCGTTCGTGTACGCGTCCGACGACAGCGTGATCACGGAGCTGCACGCCGTCGAGGATCGCGTGGTCCTGCCCTCGTCACAGATCCCCTCATGGATCCGGGATGCGGCGGTCGCGATCGAGGACCGGCGCTTCTACCAACACCATGGGATCGACGGGCGAGCGATCCTCCGCGCGTCCTACGTGAACCTCCGAGACGGGAGCATCGAGGAGGGCGGCTCGACGATCACGCAGCAGCTGGTGAAGAACCTCTACACGGGGGGCGAACGCACGCTGGCCCGCAAGCTGAGCGAGGCTTCACTCGCCTGGCAGCTCGAGGATCGCCTGTCCAAGGAGGAGATCCTCACGCGATACCTGAACACCGTGTACTTCGGGCAGGGCGCGTACGGTGTCCAAGCGGCGGCTCGGACGTTCTTCGGCGTCGACGCTGTCGACCTCAACCTGGCCCGATCCGCCCTCCTCGCCGGCCTGATCACGAGCCCCGGGCACTTCGACCCGTACGAGTACCCGAGCCGGGCGAAGGGACGGCGCCGCGTGGTGCTCCGCCTGATGCACGAGTTCGGGATGATCACGGAGGCACAACAACGTCACGCCGGCGGAACACCGATCCATCTTCACCCCGTGACGACGTTCGGCCGCTATGACTACCCCTACTTCGTCGACTACCTGAAGGAGTGGTTCTTGACGAACCCCGCGTTCGGCGACACGCGGGAAGACCGGTACAGGCTCCTGTTCACCGGCGGCCTGCAGATCCACACGACCCTCCAGCCGGCCGTGCAGTCCGCCGCCCAGCGCGCCGTCGATTCGGTGCTCTCCTATCCGGACGACCCCTCCGCCGCCGTGACCGTCGTGGACCCGCGCAACGGCTTCGTGCTGGCGATGGTCGGTGGCGACCAGCGCGACTACTGGCGGGACCGTGACGCGGGTCGCGTCAACCTGGCGACCGCGATGGGCGGAACCGGACGGCAATCCGGCTCGTCCTTCAAGCCCTTCGCCTTGGTGGCAGCCCTCGAGGCTGGCATGTCGCCGTCCGAGGCGTTCCCCGCCCCCTCGTCGCTCCAGCTGGCCCTCGAGTCCGGCGAGATCTGGGACGTCACGAACGCCGAGGGAGCCGGATACGGAACGATGACGCTCCGCTCAGCGACGATCCGGTCGGTGAACACGGTGTACGCGCAGCTGATCGACCGACTCCGCCCCGCCACCGTCGTGGAGGTGGCCGAGCGGATGGGGCTCCGCTGCTGCCGCAGCGTGAGCAACCCTCGCCGTGCGTTGCAGCCGTACCTCTCGGCGGTCCTCGGGACGAACGAGGTCAACACGCTCGAGATGGCAACCGCGTACGGCACCCTGGCGACGGGTGGCGTTCGGTCTCGGCCGGTCCCCGTGTCCCGCGTCACCGACGCACGCGGCACCGTGTTGTGGTCCGCGAACACGACCGGCGATCGGGTCCTCGATCCACAGATCGCGTCGGTCGCCAACGAGATCCTGAACGAGGCCGTCCTGTACGGCACGGGCACTGCGGCGAACATCGGGAGGCCGCAGATCGGCAAGACCGGCACCGCGATGGACCACAACGACGCCTGGTTCGTGGGCGCGGTCCCGCAGATGGTGGCGGCCGTGTGGGTCGGGTTCCCCGAGGGACGGATCCGCATGGAACCGCCGAGGACCAGGATCACCGTCTTCGGGGGAACGTGGCCCGCGCAGATCTGGCGGCTGCTGATGCTGGAGGCCACCGCCGGCCTGCCCGCAGCGACCTTCCCCAACCCCGACGTGGGGTTCGTATCCGTCTCCGTGGACGCCTCGCAGACGCCCGATTGCCTCCCGAATCCGTTCACGCTCCCCCAGAACATCGAGACCCTGCAGTTCATCGAGGGAACGGAGCCCACGGAGATGTGCACGTCACCCTCGTCGCTGCAGGAGGTGCTCGTCCCGTCCACGGTCGGTTCCTCGGAGTCGATCGCCATCGAGGGCCTGACCCAGGCCGGCTTCTACGTCGAGGTGAGGACGGCGCCCTCGACGCAGCCGAAGGGCACGGTGATCGCACAGGTTCCCTCGGCGGGCACCGAGGCCTTCCAGACCAGCACCGTAACGATCACCGTGTCATCGACCGTGCCCCAGGGGTCCGTCCCTTCGCCGTAGGCGGTCCCGGCCGCCCGCGAGAAACGAACGGACTGCCCTCGAGCCAGTAGCGCCAGCGACGACTGGTCTCGTGCACACCCACGCGGTTCCCCACGGCGACCGGCTCGGCCCGCGGGCTGGCCTCGAGCCACAGGCCATCGCCGGCGACGAGATCGATCCCGTCGTCGCGTCGATCGACCGCGAGCGCCTGCGCGAGCCGGCCGGGTCCCGAGCACAGATCGAGAGGTACCTCTCGACCCCGCCGGAGGACCATCTCCTCCTCGCCCTCGAGGGGTTCGGCGGCACGGAGGAGCACCGCGCTCCCCTCCGCGGTCCCTCCGGTCACGACGTTCATGCAGTGATGCATGCCGTAGGTGAAGTACACGTACAGATGCCCCGGAGGGCCGAACATCACGGCGTTCCGTGGGGTCTCGCCGCGGAACGCGTGGCTCGCGGGGTCGTCCGGCCCGTAGGCCTCGACCTCGACGATCCGCACCGAAGCACGCGACCCGTCGGGGAAGACGCGGACGAGGACCTGACCCAGGAGATCCGGCGCGACCTCGTGAGCCGCTCGCGCATAGAACGATCGCGACAACCGCTGCCGCGTCACGGGCGGCCCTCGGCGAGGAAGCGTTGGAGCTTCCGGAGCGGCCAGGCGTTGATGACTTCGTCCTTGGTCAGCCACCCGCGCTGGGCCATGCCGATACCGAACCGGCGGTGGTCCAGATGCGGAACGGCGTGCGCGTCGGTGTTCACGGCGAACCGCACCCCGTGTCGACGGGCCCACAGGACGTGCTCGTCGGAGAGATCGAGCCGATCGGGGTGCGAGTTGATCTCCATCGCCGTGCCGGTCCGGCCGGCGGCCTCGAACACCGCCTCGAGGTCGAGGTCGACGGGTGGTCGCTTCCCGATCTGCCGCGTCGTGAGGTGGCCGATGATGTCGACGTAGGGATTCTCGATCGCGCGGATCACCCGGGCCGTCATCTCACCGCGCGACTGCGTGAAGTGGGAGTGGACGGAGGCCACCGTGAGGTCGAAACCCGCGAGGAACTCCCCGTCCCAGTCCACCTCGCCGTCCGGATCGATGTTCAGCTCTGTGCCATGGAGCAACATCATCCTCGGGTACGTCGCGCGCAGCTTCTCGATCCGGCGCCGCTGGGCCAGGATCTTCTCCTCGGTCATGCGTTGCATGTACAGGTTGGGAGCGTGATCGGTGATCGCGAAGTACGCGTACCCGAGCTCGGCAGCGCGGGCGACCATCGCCTCCAGGCTCGCGAGGCCGTCGGTCAGGTTCGTATGGGTGTGGAGATCGCCCTTCAGCTGTCGCTCCGTCACCACGCCGGGGAGCTCGCCGCCGAGCGCCGCCTCCACCTCGCCTCGATCCTCGCGGAGGGTTGGTTCGACGTAGTGCATCCCGAGGCGCTCGTACACGCTCTCCTCGGATCCGGCCGCGAGCAGATCGCCCGACTTCGCGTCGAACAGCCCGTATTCGCTCAGCTTCAGCCCTCGGCGGACGGCCATCTCCCGGATCCGGATGTTGTGCGGCTTGGAGCCGGTGAAGTAGATCATCGCCGCCCCCCACGCCTCTTCCGCGATGACGCGGAGATCGATCTGGAGTCCGACATCGGTCAGGACGGAGGTCTTGGTGTCCCCTTTCGCGAGGACGCGTGCGACCGAGGGGTGGGTCACGAACGCCTGCATCACGGGCGGAGCGTCTGATCCGGCGACGAGGAGATCCACATCGCCGATCGTTTCCTTCATCCGCCGGAGAGAACCGGCGTAGGCCGCGCGTCGGGTCTCGGGCAAGGAGCCGAGGAGCTCGAGGAAGGTCTCCGCGACCCCGAGCGCGACGTCGATCTTGACGCGCCCGCCGGCGGCCTGCATCTGCCGGATCCCTCGGGCGATGTTCTCCTGTGTCTTCGCCCCGAACCGAGGGAGCGCGGCGACGCGGTCCTGGTCGATCGCGGCCACGAGCTCGTCCACGGAGCCCACCCCGAGCTCCTGGTGGAGCACCATGGCCTTCTTCGGGCCGAGCCCGGGGATCGACATCAGACCACGGACGCCGGGAGGGATCCGCTCCCGGAGCTCCTCGAGCTCTGCGAGCTCGCCGGTGTTCAAGAACTCCTGGATCTTCTCGCCGATCGAGCGCCCGACCGAGGGAACCTTCAGGATCTCGGGCAGGTCCTTGCCCTCGAGGTCGACCGGGTAGCCGCCCACGGCCCGCGCGGCCTTCTCGTAGGCGCGCGGCTTGTAGGGGTCCTCGAACAGGATCGACAGCAGGTCGGCGTACTCGATGAGCATCGCCTCGATGGCGTCGTTCGCCCGGGGCATCGCCTCAGGCTACGCCGAAGAGGCGGAGCAGCAGCGCCTTCTGCGTGTGCAGCCGATTCTCGGCCTGGTCCCAGACCACGGACCGCGGTCCGTCGATCACCTCGTCCGTGATCTCCTGCCCGCGGTGCGCCGGGAGGCAGTGGAGGACGATGACGCCCGGGTCGGCGAGGTCGACGAGCTTCTGGCCCAGCTGGTAGCTCGGGAAGACGAGGGCGCGCTCATCCGCCTCGAGGTCCTGACCCATGCTCGTCCAGACGTCGGTGGACAGGATATGCGCACCGATCGCCGCGCCCTCGGGATCGTGTGTGAGCTCGACGGAGCCACCTGTCTCGGCGGCGATCTCCTCTGCCCGGTGCACCACCTGGGGGATCGGCTCGAAGCCCGGCGGTGTGGCGACGCGGACGGCCATGCCAGCCTTCGTCCCCGCCAAGAGCAACGAATGCGCGACGTTGTTCCCGTCCCCGAGGTAGGTCAGGACACGCCCGTGGAGGTCGCCGAGATGCTCGCGGATCGTGAGGAGATCCGCCAGCGCCTGGCACGGGTGCTCGAAATCCGAGAGGGCGTTGATCACCGGGACCGTGGCGGCGGTGGAGAGGATCTCCAGCCGCTCCTGCTCGAAGGTCCGGAGCACGATCGCGTCGACGTAGCGCGACAGGACACGACCCGTGTCCTGGATCGTCTCCCCGCGACCCAGCTGGAGCTCCGCCGAGGACAGCACTACGGCATGCGCGCCGAGCTGCTCGACCCCGACCTCGAACGAGACCCGCGTGCGGGTGGAGGGCTTCTCGAAGATCAGCGCGATCGATCGACCGGCAAGCGCGCCGGCGTGCGCGCCCCGGTCCGTCTTCAATGCCGCGGCGAGATCGAGGAGATCCGGGAGCTCGGCCGTGGAGAGGTCGTCGACGCTGAGGTAGTGACGCATGAAGCCGGAGTCTAATGGGACCGCCGACACGGGTGGTGCGACCTCAGGCTCGGAGCTCGGCCCCGAGCTCCGACCGGACCCGGTCCACGATCGCGGCCACCACCGGTTCGACCTCCTCGTCCGTGAGGGTCCGGTCCGGCGCTCGGAACTCGAGGGCGAACGCCAGGCTCTTGCGGCCTTCCTGGATCGTGCCCCCCGCGAACACGTCGAACAAGGTGGATCGGTCGAGGAGCGATCCCCCCGCGTCGTCGAGGACCGCCTGGAGCGCTCCGGCCGGCACGCCGTCCGGCACCACGAACGCGAGGTCGCGACGGACGGGCGGGAACCGGGGGACCTCGTCGAGCCGGAAGGCGCGGGCGGCCGCGGTCCGCAGAGGGTCCAGCCGGATCTCGGCCACCGCGACACGGCCCTCGATCTCCAGCGATCCCGCGATCCGCGGGTGCAGCTCCCCGAGCACACCCAGCGGTTCGCCCCCAAGCAGGACGTGCGCCGACCTGCCCGGGTGGAACGGACCGGCGAGGGGCTCGCCGATCGACCAGTCGTCGGCGCCGACGTCCTCCAGGAGCGACTCGAGCGTCCCCCGGGCATCCAGCACGTCGAGCGTCCGATCGTCGGCGGCCCACCCTTCACCCGCCGCCCCGCAGTGGACGAATCCCACGTGCCGGCGCTCCTCCGCCGGATCGCCGGACCGGAAGATCACGCCGACCTCGAAGATCGACGCGGCCCCCGATCCCCAGCGCTGGTTCCTCGCGACGGTGCGGAGCAGGCCCGGGAGGAGACTGGTGCGGAGCCACGCCTCCTCGGCGCGGAGCGGGTTCGCCAGCGCGATCGCGTCACCGTCGTCCATGAGCGCGAGGTCCTCCTCGGAGGCGAACGGCAGCGGTCTGGCCTCACGGAGCCCGGCTCGGACGAGCGCGTCACGGACTCGGCGAGCGAACGCGTACCCCTCGGGGAGGCCCCCGGGCTCCGACGACCGCGGGATCGTAGCCCCGACCCCCTCGTAGCCCTGGATCCGGACGACCTCTTCGATCAGGTCCACCTCTCGTTCGATATCGACGCGGTGGCCGGGCACCTCGACCTCGACGACCTCGGCGTCCTCCCGGTGCCTCATCCGGAGGGCGTCGAACACGGCCGCGGCATCCGATGAGGTGACCGGGTAGCCGAGGAGGGCCGTCGCCCGGGACGTCCGCATCGAGACCCAGCGCCGATCGGGCGGGCGGCCCGCTTGCGCGGCGCCCTGCAGCACGCGGGCTCCCGTCCAACGGGCGATGAGCGCCGCACACCGGCGGGCCGCCCGCTCCACACCCTCGGGATCGGTCCCCCGCTCGAAGCGATGTGACGCCTCCGAGTGCAGATCGAGTCGTCGCGCCGTCCGGATGATCCCCGTCCTCGTGAAATGCGCCGCCTCGAGGAGAACGTCCGTCGTCTCGTCCGAGACCTCCGAGGACCGGCCGCCCATCACCCCGGCGAGCGCGACCGGCTTCTCGAGGTCGCAGATCAGGAGGTCCTCATCGATCAGCTCCCGCTCGACACCGTCGAGGGTCACCAGACGCGCATCGGCATCCGCCCGGCGGACCACGATCCCCGGTCCGGCGAGCCGATCCAGGTCGAAGGCGTGTAGTGGCTGCCCCAGCTCGAGCATCGCGTAGTTCGTCGCGTCGACGATCGGCGCCACCGGCCGCATCCCGGCCGCCGTGAGCCTGGCCTGGGCCCGGACCGGGGTCGCGCCGTTTGACGCTCCGCGCAGGATCCGGGCGAGGTAGAAGGGGCAGCCGTCCGGCGCGCGGAGCTCGATCGGGGCAACGGCCTCGGCGCGTTCGTCCTCCTCCTCCAGGTCGGTGTCGGGCTCCGCGAGCGGGAGTCCGAGGATCGACGACGTCTCGCGCGCCACCCCGTAGATCGAGAGGAAGTCCGGGCGGTTCGGCTCGACCTCGATATCCAGCAGGGCGTCGTCCAGACCGAGCGCCGACTTCAGGTCGGCCCCCGGCGTCAGGTCCGAAGGGAGGATCAGGATCCCGGTCTCGTGCTCCTGGGAGATCGCCAGCTCTCGGGGCGAGCAGAGCATCCCGTTCGACATCTCGCCGCGGAGCGACCGGCTGTCGAGCGCCTCCGGGACGAGCGGGACACGCGAGCCGGGCCTCGCCCAGGGCACGAGATCGCCCGGCGCCATGTTGCGGATGCCGACGACGACCTGGACGGGGCCCTCCCCGGCGTCGACGGAAGCCAGGCAGAGCTTCTCCGAGTTCGGATGATCGCGCACGTCGACGACGGTGGCCACCACGACGCCGTCGAGGCCGGCCCAGGGGCGTTCGATGCCCTCGACCTTGATCCCGCGGGCATCGATCCGCGCAGCGAGCTCCTCCGCGTCCAGCTCGATCGGCACGAACTCCCGGAGCCACGAGAGCGAGACCTTCATCCACTCGCTCCGAACTGGGCGAGGAAGCGGATGTCGCCCTCCACGAGCAGCCGGATGTCGGGGATCCGGTACTTCAGGATCGCGACCCGGTCGATCCCCAGACCGAACGCGAATCCTGTGAACCGCTCGGGATCGTAGCCGCAGTTCTCGAGGACCTGCGGATGGACCATCCCGCACCCGAGCAGCTCGATCCATCCGTTCCCGCACACGGGGCAACCCACGCCGTCGCAGCGCATGCAGGTCACGGCGAGTTCCGCGCCCGGCTCCACGAACGGGAAGAACGCCGGCCCTAGCTTCGTCTCGCGATCCTGACCGAACAGCGCCTTCGCGACGGCGTCGAGCGTGCCCTTCAGGTCCGCGAACGTGATCCCCTCGTCCACCACGAGGCCTTCGACCTGGTGGAAGACCGGCAGATGGGTGGCGTCGGGCGTCTCCCGTCGGTACACGCGGCCGGGAGCGATGATGTACACGGGCGGCGGCTGGGACTGCATCGTGCGGATCTGCACGGACGACGTCTCCGTGCGGAGGAGCAGTTCGGGGTGCCCGGGGATGTGCACGTAGATCGAGTCCTTCATCGTCCGCGCGGGATGGTCGGGCGGGATGTTCAGCGCCTCGAAGTTGTGCCACTCGTCTTCGATCTCCGGCCCCTCGGCGACCCGATACCCGAGACGGAGGAAGACATCGACGATCTCGTCCTCGGCGAGCGAGAGCGGGTGCAGCGATCCCGGCCGGGCTCGCCTCCCCGGAAGCGAGAGATCCACCCTGTCGGCGGCGAGGAGCGCGTCCTCCGCCACCGCTTCGAGCTCGGCGCGACGTGCGTCGGAGGCGCGCTGCAGGACGGTGCGCGTCTCGTTGACCACCTGGCCGACCGACTTCCGCTCGTCGGGCTCGAGCGCCCCCACCGCTCGCTGCACCTCCGAGAACGGCGCCTTCCGCCCGAGGATCGCGACCCGGGCCGCGTCGAGCTCGGCCATCGTGGTCGCCTCCGAGAACTCCCGGAGACCGCGCTCACGCTCGCGCTCGAGAGACCGGAGCATCTCGTCGGCGTTCAACCGGCGTTCCCTTGCCGAGCGAGTCCGTCGGCGGATCTTCGAAGCGCGTCCATGAGGTCCGCGAGTCTACGGCGCGAGCGGTTCGGGGCCGGCGGCGGGGAGCTCGACGTGGAGCGTCAGCCGTCCATCCGCGAGGTCACCCGAGACACTTCCTCCTTGGGCCTCGGCCACGCGTCGCGCCACGTACAAGCCGATCTTGGAGCCGCCGCCCATCCCGGGGCGCCGCGCTTCGAACAGAGAGGCGACGTCCACGTCGCCGTGGGCCGCGCGGGAGGCGGACACGACCATGCGCCCGCCCCGCAGCTCGCCCTCGATCCGGATCGGCCCATCGCTCGCCCACCACACCAGCGCCTCCGTGAACGCGAGGAGCGTCGTCTTCAGCCGGCCGCCGTCGAGCATCGCCTTGGTTCCGGCCCCTCCGGCCCACTCGATCGGGGGGTGTTCCGGGTCACGGGCCTGCTGCTCGGCGATCTGGCGCACGACGTCGGACACATCGACGAGCTCCGCGAACGACTGGAAGGTCCCGCTCATCACCCTGGCGGCGTCGAGGAGCTGCCGAACGATCGTGTCCATGCGGTCGGCGTCGTGGACGATGCCGGTGAGCATCAGGTCGCGCTGCTCGTCCGTCATGTCCGTCCACCGCTTGCCGAGCGCGTAGCCGAACCCCTTCATGGCGGTCAGCGGCGACCGGATGTCGTGCGCGGCGGACGCGACGAGCGCCTCGAGGGTTCCGGTGGTCGCACGGCTCCGCCGGACCCATTCGAACAGGCAGACCGTGGCGGCGGCCGCGAGGTTGAGGCTCTCCGCGCGGCCCGCCTGGGGCACGCGCACGTGTCGCTCGGCCATCCCGAGGATCTCGGTGGGGAGGCCGTGCGCCTCGTTCCCGAAGACGAACGCGGGCGAGGGTGGGAGTTGCGCCTCGAACAGATCCTCGTCGCCGTGCATGTCCATAGCAACGATGGTGAACCCTCGGCCCCGGAGCGTCGCGATCGCACCCTCCGTCGAGACGTCCCGCACCACCGGGACGTGGAAGATCGAGCCGGCCGACGCACGGACGCTCTTGGCGTTGTACGCGTCCACCGAGCTGCCGGCGAACACGACGCCGACCACGCCCGCAGCGTCGGCCGAGCGGAGGATCGTGCCCGCGTTGCCGGGATCCCGGACCTCGTGCAAGAGAGCAACCGCGCCCGGTGGGGCCAGCGCGTCGAGGGTCACGTCGACGAACGGTGCGACCCCTACGACGCCCTGTGGGGTGACGGTGGACGTCAGCCGTTCCATGACCCGCTCCGTGACGTGGTCGACCGTCACGCCGGCCTGCTTCGCCCGGACCGCGAGCGGGTCGAGGTCGTCTTCCACGAACAGCGACTCGAGGCGTCCGTCTTCGGCAAGTGCCTCCGCCACCGCCTGCGCGCCCTCGACGAGGAAGCGACGATCCGCCTCGCGGAGGGCTCGCTTCTTCAACCGGACGGCGGCGACGACCTTCGGGTTCCTGCCGGATGTCAACACGGCGGCTCGCGCACCCCTCGCACGGGAGGAGTGTACGCAGGCCCCAACGGCCCGCTAGGAGTCGGAAGGACCCGACGCCTTCGCCGTCTCGACGAGCTGCGCGAAGGCCCCCGGGTCACGGACCGCCAGGTCGGCGAGGATCTTGCGGTCGACCTCGACGCCGGCTGCGTGCAGCCCGCTCACGAAGCGGGAGTACGAGAGCCCGTGGGGGCGGACCGCCGCGTTGATGCGCGTGATCCAGAGGCGGCGGAACTGCGCCTTGCGGTCCCGGCGGTCGCGATAGGCGTACATGCCGGAGTGCATGACCTGTTCCTTGGCCACCCGGAGTCGCTTGCGGCGGCTCCCCGTGTAGCCCTTGGCGGCCTCGAGGATCTCTCGGCGCTTCTTCTTCGCGTGCACCGAACGCTTGATACGCGCCATCGATCAGTCCCCCAGCAGCCGCTTCACGGTCTTGGCGTCGGCTTTCGAGCCGACCTCGGCCATGCCCTCGACGCGGCGGCGGCGCGACGACGACTTCTTGGTGAGCATGTGATTGCCCGTGGCCTTGCGATGCAGCACCTTGCCGTTCCGGGTGACCCGGAACCGCTTCGCGGTGGCTCGGTGGCTCTTGTTCTTCGGCATCGGCTATCCCTCGTCCGTCTCGGCTGCGGTGGCGACCGGCTCGGCATCGACGACGGGTGCTGATTCGCGCGCCCGGGCGCGGGCGAGCTGCTCCATGTAGCGCTTGTTGGGCGAGATCACCATGATCATGTTCCGCCCCTCCTGCTTCGGCATCGACTCCACGGTCACCATCTCACCCAGGTCTCCCACTAACCGGTCCAGGATCTTGCGCCCGAGCTCCGTATGGGTCATCTCGCGACCCCGGAACATGATGGTCACCTTCACCTTGTGCCCGCCCCGGAGGAACCGTTCGACGTGGCCCTTCTTCGTGCCGTAGTCGTGCGCGTCGATCTTGGGGCGGAACTTGATCTCCTTGAGCTCGGTGCGGGCCTGCTTCTTCCGAGCTTCCTTCTGACGGATGTCTCGCTCGTACTTGAACTTGCCGTAGTCCATGATCCGGCAGACCGGCGGGTTCGCCTGGGGTGCAACCTCGACGAGGTCCAGGTCGAGCTCGCGTGCCCTGCGGACGGCTTCCTGGGTCGCGACCACCCCGATCTGCTCGCCGTCGGCGCCGACGAGGCGCACCTGGGGAGATCGGATCCTGTCGTTCAAGCGTGGCTCGGTCGAGACCCCGCATCACTCCCTTCGAAAACGAAGCACCGGACCAGCCGGCGCCTGTGGCGGATCAACGAACACGTGCGCAGAGTATAGGGCCAAAGGAATACGGATGGCCTCTGACCCCTGTCGATGCAGTCACCAGTCCGGTTCGAGGGAGCGTCCGTAGGCATCCTGGAGGCGCTGCGTGTCGTCCTCGGTCGTGTAGCCGTACGCGACCTCCAGGATCCGTCCCGGACCGGAGCCGTTGCAGCGGATGCGATGCGCCTGCTCCGCGGGGATCACGAACTCCTCGCCCGGACCGGCGTCGACGATCCGATCACCGATCTCGATCGAGAGGCCCGGGTCGAGGACCACCCAGGTCTCATCGCGCATCCGGTGGTAGTGGACGCTCGTCTCCTGCCCGGGCTCCACCGTGATGACCCGGACCGACGACGGCTGGTTGAGGGCGTACGTGACCACCCTCCCCCACGGCTTCTCCACGATCATCGCGTGCTCCCTTCCGTCCGGTCCCTTTGGGTCCCGCCGGGCAACCGATCGAGCAGGTCGGCCATCTCCAGGGCGGTCTCCGCGGCGTCCCACCCCTTGTTTCCGTGGGGGCCGCCGGCCCGGGCCTCCGCGTCGGCCAGGGACTCCGTCGCCAGGACCTCGAAGACGACCGGGATCCCGGTCGTCCTCCCGATGTCTGCGATCCCACGCGCCGCCTCGCCGGCTACGAGATCGAAGTGGGCCGTTTCGCCCCGGACCACGGCGCCGAGACAGATCAGCGCGTCGTAGGCGCCACTGGAAGCCAGCCGCCGGGCCACGACCGGGATCTCGAAGGCACCCGGCACCCAGGCGACATCGACGGCGTCGTCGGCGACGCCGCGGGCACGGAGCCCGTCGAGCGCGCCTTCCAGGAGCTTCGCGGTCACGTGCTCGTGGAACCGGGCGACGACGACGCCGACGCGCCGCCCGTCGCCCACGGGAGCGCCTCTCGACACCGTCATGCTCGCGCTTCCACCTCGTCGATCGCCGGCCCGTCCACGTCGGGGAGATCCAGGAGATGGCCCAGCTTCTCCCGCTTGGCCCGGAGGTAGCCGACGTTCTGTGGCGTCGGATCCGTCTGCAGCGGCAGCCGCTCGTTGATGGCGAGGCCGTGCCCCTCGAGGCCCGCCCGCTTCTCCGGGTTGTTCGTGAGCAGTCGCATCGATCGGACCCCGAGGTCGTACAAGATCTGGGCGCCGATGCCGTAGTCGCGTTGATCGGCGGGGAACCCTAGCTCGATGTTCGCCTCCACCGTGTCTCGGCCGCGATCCTGGAGGGCGTAGGCACGGAGCTTGTGCGTGATGCCGATCGCGCGGCCCTCATGCCCGCGGACGTAGAGGATCACGCCACGCCCCTCGTGTCCGATCAACTCCATCGCCCGGTCGAGCTGCCCCCCGCAGTCACAGCGGAGGGATCCGAAGACGTCGCCCGTGAGGCATTCGGAGTGCACGCGGGTCAGGACGTTCTGGCCGTCATCGATGTCGCCCATCACCAGGGCAACGTGCGTCCGGGCGTCGGTCACGCTCTCGTACGCGATCGAACGGAACTCACCGTGGCGCGTGGGGATGTTGGCCTCCGCCACCTTGGTCACGAGCACCTCGTTCAGGCGGCGGTGCTCGATCAGGTCGGCGATCGAGATGATCTTCAGGTCGTGCGCGCGGGCGAAGCGCTCCAGGTCCGGCAGCCGCGCCATCGTGCCGTCCTCGTTGACGGTCTCGCACAGGACGCCGGCCGGGAAGAGCCCGGCCAGCCGTGCGAGGTCGACGGCGGCCTCGGTGTGCCCCGCCCGCTTGAGGACACCGCCGTCCCGATAGCGAAGGGGGAAGACGTGACCCGGCCGAGACAGGTCGCCCGGCTCGGTCTCGGGATCGATGATCGCCCTGATCGTGCGGGCGCGATCCGCGGCCGAGATCCCCGTCGTGACGCCGATCCGCGCGTCGACGGACACGGTGAACGCGGTCCGCCGGGAATCGGTGTTCGCTGCCACCATCAGCGGGATCTCGAGCTCATCGAGTCGGTCGCCGATCACCGGCATGCAGATCACGCCGCTCGTGTGGCGGACGATGAACGCGATCGCATCCGGCGTCACGCGCTCCGCGGCCATGATCAGATCGCCCTCGTTCTCCCGGTCGGCGTCGTCGACGACGATCACCATCCGACCCTGCCGGATCTGGTCGATCGCCTCGGGGATCGAGGCGAAGACGCTCGTTTCGCTCAGCGCGCTCATGCCGTTCGTTCCTTTCTCGGTCGGACGACGGTCGCGCCGTCGGTCGTGAGGTACTCGAGGTTCCGGGCCACGTACTTGGCAACGATGTCGACCTCCACGTTCACCCGGTCGCCCTGACGAGCCGAGCCGAGCGTGGTGGCACGCAGGGTGTGCGGGATCAAGGCGATCTCGATCAGCTCTCCGTCGAGTGCCGCCACGGTCAAGCTCACGCCGTCGAGCGTGATGGAGCCCTTCTCCACGACGTGGCGGAGCAGCTCGCTGGGGAGTCGCACCGACAGTCGGATGCCGTCCTCACCCTCGGGTCGGACGGCGGTCACCTCGGCGACACCATCCACGTGTCCCTGCACGAGATGGCCTCCGAGGCGAGCGGCGAGCGTCGCCGGTCGTTCCAGGTTCACCTCGTCCCCGGGATCGAGCGAGCCGAGGCTCGTGCGCGCCCGGGTCTCCTCCGAGAGATCGAAGGACAGGTGCTCCCCCTCGCGCTCGACGACCGTGAGGCAGACGCCGAGGACCGCGATCGAATCTCCGATCACCGCGTCCACGGTCGTGATCGACGCGCCGACGACCAGGCGCTCCCCGTCGCACGCGACCACGGTTCCGAGCTCTTCAACGATCCCGGTGAACATCGGCCACCACCTTCAGGTCCCGATCGAGGCGTTCCACGGACACGATGTCGAGCTTCCGCGCGTTCGCGAGCGTGTGCGCGCCCGCCCCGGCCAGCCACCCCGGCGCGTCGCGGCCGCCGATCAACGTGGGCGCGAGGTAGAGGACGATCTGATCCACGATGCCGTCGCGGATCGCGCTCCAGGCGAGCGTGGGGCCGCCCTCCATCAGCACACCCTGGATGTCACGCTTGCCGAGGGTCTCCACCAGCGCCGGCAGGGACACACCGCGCTCGTCGCGGTCCACCACCGTCACGTCCGCGCCGGCATCGACCCATTCCTGACGCCTCGACGGAGTTGAGAGCTCGGTCGTCGCCACCAGCGTCGGCGCGGCCTCGTCGAAGGCGCGCCCCTCACCGGTGACCCGGCCGGACGGATCGACGATGACCCGGAGCGGGGGACGCGCCGACGCGTACGTGTCGTCTCGTACCGTCAACCGGGGATCGTCGGCGAGCGCGGTCCCCGCGCCCACCACGACGGCATCGGACCACGCGCGCAACCGCTGGACGTCCGCCCTGGACTTCTCCCCAGTGATCCAGGTCGACGAGCCGTCGCGGGCCGCGGCCTTCCCATCGAGCGACGATGCCATCTTGAGCACGACGAACGGACGGCCCGAGCGCACGTGGGCGGTGAACGCGAGGTTCTGCCGGGCGGCCTCCGGCTCGAGCAGACCCTCCTCGACCGCGAGCCCCGCCTCCCGGAGCGCGCGGAACCCACTTCCGTCGACGATGGGATTCGGGTCGCGACTGGCTGCGATCACACCCTCGACACCCGCGGCGATCAGGGCTCGCGCACACGGCGGCGTCCGGCCGTGATGATCACATGGCTCGAGCGTCACGAACGCCGTCGCGCCGGCAGCTCGATCTCCCGCGAGCCGCAGGGCCATGGCTTCGGCGTGCTCCGTGCCGGGACCCTCGTGCCACCCCTCGCCCACCACCCGCCCATCGCGCACGAGCACGCAGCCGACCAGCGGATTGGGTGAGACGCGCCCCCAGCCTCGCGTCGCGAGCTCCAACGCCCGACGCATGTGCCGCTCCCGGTCCACGCTCCTCCGTTCTCCGGGAGCGGGAGCGGACGAGAGGAGGAAGGCGCTGCGAGACCGCACGCGGCGGCCCCTTCGCGCCTGTTCCCTCCCATCCCGACTCTCACGGTCGGTCCCGGGATCGCACCGGGTCAACCCTCGCGTGGCTCGCAAGGGGTCGCGGACTGTCACCGCCGGTGGGGAATCGCACCCCGCCCCGGAAACAGGCTTTCGCCCAGTATAGGACGGCGCCCGGGGGTCGTGAGAAGGGCGGGCTTATGGCGCGCGACGGTCGACGGCATAGGACGAACCGCCGTCGCGCTTGGCGAACTGCTTCATCTCGGTGGCCACCGCGACGGCCTCGCCGTAATGGGCGAACGCGCGCTTGGATGTGGTGGCGATCCCCACCGACACGCTCACCAACGGGATGTCCTGCTCGACGCCCTTCCGGTCCTCCATCCGGACGAAGCCCCGATCGAGATCGTCGTCTTCGTAGTAGAGCGCGCGATCCGTGTCGAAGCGGTCGCACACCGCTTTGGCGACGTCTTCCGCGACGTCCGGCTCCACGACCGCCACGAAGTCGTCGCCACCGACGTGACCCACGAACCCGTCGGAGTCGTTCGCCATCACGGCGTCCTGGATCATCCGGGCCGTGCCCTGGATCAACCGGTCGCCGCGGACGAAGCCGTATTTGTCGTTGTACGTCTTGAAGTTGTCGAGGTCGACGTACAGGACCGCGAAGGGACGGTGCTCGCGCACCTGACGCTCGATCTCCTCCTGGATGCGGATGTTCCCCGGCAGGCCGGTCAGCGGCGAGAGGTTGCGCATCTCCTTCGCGCGTCGGAGGGTCCCTTTCACGCGAGCGAGGAGCTCGATCGGATCGAAGGGCTTGATGATGTAGTCGTCCGCGCCGGACTGCAGTCCTGTGACCTTGTCCGAGGAGAGGGCCTTCGCGGTAAGCATGATGATGCTGGTGTTCGCGGTCTGCGGATTCTTCCGGAGTCGCTGCGCCACCTCGAAGCCGTCGAGCCTCGGCATCATCACGTCGAGAAGCACGAGGTCGGGACGGATCTCGGTCGCGCGCTCGAGCGCCTCCTCGCCGTCGCCGGCGACGGAGACCTCGTAGCCGGCCGAGCGGAGGTTCACCTCCACGAACCGCGCGATGTCCGGATCGTCGTCGACGACGAGGATCGTCTCCGGCATCAGTCCGCCCCTCTGCTGTGGCCCGCCGGTCCGTCCGATCCGGCGTCGTTGCCGCGGGCGATCGCGGCGAGCGTGCGGGCGGCCTCCACCTTGTCGGGGGCCTGATAGATCCCTGATGCGGAGACGAGCACGGTCGCGCCCGCGTCCACGGCTCGCTGCGCGTTGTGCACCTTCACCCCGCCGTCGATCTCGATGTCGACGGGGAGCCCTCGTCGGTCCACCTCGGCGCGGGCGGCGGCGACCCGCGGATAGACGTCCGGATCGAGCTCCTGGCCGCTCCATCCGGGTCGGATGCTCATCAGCATCAGGTCGTCGAGCTGATCCAGGTACGGGAACGCAGCGGCCACGGGCGTCTCGAGATTGAGCGTGACGCCGGTGCGGAGCCCGGCGGCGCGAGCCTTCGCGATGGCCGGCTCTGGGTCGTCGACCGCCTCGTGATGGAACGAGACGACGTCGAGGCCCGCATCGGCGAGCTCCTCGAAGTAGCCGGCCGGCTCATCCACCATCAGGTGGCCGTGGAGCGCACGATCGGTCCATCGGCGAAGCGAGGCAACGACAACCGTGCCCAGCGAGATCGGAGGAACGAAGTGACCGTCCATGATGTCGATGTGGATGATGTCGGCAAAGGGCTCGACCAGCTTGACCTCGTCGGCCAGGTGAGCGAGGTCCGAGGACAGGATGGATGCCGCCAGCTTCCCCATGTGCGCGATTGTAAGCGGCGATGCCGGCCCGCAGCGTTAGGCGGTCCGTTCGAACACCGCGACGAACATCCCGTCGGTGCCGTCGCGATGGGGCCAGAGTCGGTGACGGATCGCCGGAGCGGCGCCCGCCGGGCCCGGCGTGACGATCGGGACGAGGTCCGAGCGGTGCCGGAGGATCGCGTCGCACGCCGCGTCGGTCTCCGCGCGAGGGAAGGTGCAGACAGAATAGACGAGGCGCCCGCCCGGTCGGAGGAGCTCGGCACCGGCGGCGGCGATCGCCACTTGGAGACGCGCCAGGCGTGAGAGTTCCTCACGCCGGCCGCGCCACAGGAGCTCGGGCCGCCGGCGCGCCGACCCGATGCCGGTGCAGGGGGCGTCCACGAGCACGCGGTCGAAGGGACCTCGCAAGGCGGGGCGAGTGGCGTCTTGGGAGACGAGATCCGCGTGGAGCCCGAGCCGCGCGAGGAGGGACGCGATCAGGGCCACCCGTTCCGGGCGAAGGTCGGCGGCGACCGTCCGTCCACCCGCTCCGACACGGCAGGCGATGAAGGCCGTCTTCCCCCCCGGTGCGGCGCTCACGTCGAGGACGCGGTCACCGACCTCCGGGGCCAACGTCTCCACGACGAACGCCGACGCCTGATCCTGCACGGCGATCCACCCCTCGTTCCATCCCGGGAAGGCGGTGGGGTCGCCACCGTCCACCAGGACGCACTCCGGGTGGACCGTGCCGATCCTCCCGTCGACGCCGGCGGCGGCCAGGGACGCGAGCACGTCCTCCACGGTTGAACGGCAGGTGTTCACCCGGAGACTGAGAGGAGCGCGCCCGCTGAATCCGGCCGCGGCCGGCTCGACCTCTTCGGGGGCAAGGAGCGTCCGCAGCTCGGCGATCGCCCAGGCCGTCATCCCGGTCCTGAGGCTGATCGCCCGATCGTCGCGACCCGCCGGCAGGGCGGGAGGATCCTTCGCCAGCCGGCGCAGGATCGCGTTCACGAACCCACGCTCCCGGGGAACCACGATCCCCACGGTCTCCCCCACCGCCGCGTGCGCGGGGATGCGGGTATGCAGGACCTGGTACGCGCCCAGGCGGAGCGCGGCGCGCGCGCCCGGCGTCATCCGTGCGACCGGTCTAGCGGCGCGCGCGCCGATCGCGTCGTCCAACCCGGGGGTGTGGCGGATGGTCCCATACGCCAGCTCGGTAGCGAGCGCCCGGTCCCGCTCGTCGAGGCCGGAGCGTGCGAGCGCCGACGGGAGCACTCGGTTCGAATACGCACCCTCGTCGGTGACGCGACGGATCACCTCGAGCGCGACCTCCCGCGCGCTCCGACTCATCCGAGGTGCTCGAGCGGCTCGATCCGAGCGCCACGCGCCCACTCGGCCCCCGTCATCTGCTTCCGGCCGGCCGGCGCGACGTCGAGGAGCCGAACGACGTCCCAGCGCGCATCGACCGTCGGTGTTCCATCCTCGTCCGTGCCGAGTCGTCCCGGAACGGGGGGATCGAGGTTGACACGGTCCCCGACGACCTTCGGTTCGGCGCGAAGCACCTTCAGCCTCCCGTGACGGAACGTCGTCACCGCGCCCGGCTCGGGTGCCAACGCCCGCACCCGGCGGACGATCGCGTCGGGCGCCTGGGTCCAGTCGATCGTCCGCTCCTCGGGCAGGAGCTTCGGCGCGTACGTGGCCGCCGAGTGATCCTGGGAGACCGGCTCCACGGACCCACGCTCCAGCTCGCGAAGCGTCTCGATCACCAGAGGCGCGCCCAGTGCTGCCAGCCGCGCACCGAGTGTTCCCGCGTCTTCCTCCGGACCGACCGAGGTCTCCGCCCCGGCCAGGACCGGACCGGTGTCCAGCCCCTCGTCCATCAACATCACGGTCACCCCCGTGACCTCGTCACCCTCGAGGATCGTCCGCTGCACGGGAGCCGCCCCCCGCCATCTGGGGAGGAGCGAGAAGTGCACGTTGACGGCTCCGAGCCGAGGGATGTCCAGGACGTCGGGCGTGAGGATCTCCCCATATGCCACGACGACGATCGCGTCGGGCTCCAGCGCGTCAAGGGCGTCGAACCCCTCGCCGTCGCGCACGCGGCCGACCTCGAGGAGACGAAGGCCCGCCTCGCCGGCGAAATCCGCCACCGCGGTCGGCGTCAGGTGCGACCCTCGCCCCGCCGGCCGTGGCGGGTTCGTGAGGACGAGCTCGAGGTCGACGTCGCCCGCCGCGGCGAGGGCGCGCAGAGACGGAACCGACCAGGTGTCGTTCCCGAGGAAGGCGACCCGCATGCCGCGAGGATACGGCTCATCCCTCCGTGGGCGTTTCCGGCTTGGCGATCCCCATCTCGATCCGGCGAAGCTGCGCCATCACGTCTCGCCGACCCTCGTCGTCGAGGCGGTCGATATAGAGCATGCCGTCGAGGTGATCGGTCTCGTGCTGGAAGATCCTCGCGAGAAGGCCCTCCCCGAGCATCTCGTACGGATCCCCGTCGAGGTCGAAGCCACGGCACCGGATCCGCGCGAACCGCCGCGTCGCGTGGTACGGCCCGGGGATCGACAAGCATCCCTCGTCCTCCAACAACTCACCCACACCGTCGGAGAGTTCGGGGTTCGCCATGAACATCGGCCCGGTCTCGCCATCGTCGAAAACGAACAGTCGACGGGAGATCCCGACCTGCGGAGCTGCGAGCCCCACGCCGGGCGCCGCGACCATCGTCTCGACCATGTCGTCGAAGAGCGAGCGGAGTGACGGGCCGAACTCGGTGACCGGTCTCGCGGGCTCGCGCAGCACCGGATCGCCGAGCGCTCGGATGCGGAGGATCACGTCGGTCTCCCTCGAGATGGACTACAGGTGCGGCTCGGCCTCGACGCGGTCGACGACGCCGTCGGTAGCCAGCTCGCGGATCCGCATCCCGAGCGCCGGAACCCGCCCGGGGTCGAGGGCGAGCAAGCATACCGTCCGGCCCTCCGACGAGGTGACGAGGAGCGTCGACGGCTCGAACGCTCTGAGCTCGGCCTCGACGTCGGCCGAGCCGGTGATGCGGAAGACGGCCGCGCCGACCGGGAGACCGGCCTCGAGCCGGCGTCTCCGTTCGTCGGCGTGGAACCGATCCGGGTTCCCACGGACGAGAGCCTGCACGATCGGATCCCCCGGAGCCGATGCCTGGACGATCGCCCGGCCTCGCGGGCGCGCCCAGGCGACCGCTTCCATCCACGTGGCCAGGCTCCGCTCGCGTGCGGCGAGCCCCGGCCGCCGATCCGCGTGATCGACGTCGAGGATCGCCACGAGATCGAGGCCGCCCGGACCGAGGTCGTGGACGTCGTCCGGGCCGCCGACGAGGATCTCCTCCTCACCGGGGAGACGCGCGGGCATGCCGTCCCCGATCCGGCGCACGGGGACCTGCGCCGCTCGTGCCGCCCACTCCTCGACATGTTCCTCACCGCCGCGACGAACCCCGAAGGACGAGGCTCCGCAGGCGCGACAGCGGCCCGCGGCCCCGCAGACGACGCAGGTGACCGCCCCGCCGGACGCCCGGAGCAGCCCCCCGCACGCGGCGCACGCCGCTGGCTCGCCGCACGCCCGACACACCTGGGCCACCCCGGACCCGGGGAGCGGTGAGAACAGGAACCCGCGTCGCACGGTCTTGAGCGCCCGGACGAGCCGTGACGCGCGTCCCGCCGGGCCGGGCCGCACGACCTCTACCGGCGGCCAGCGCCTGACCGTCGGCGTGAGAGTGGGCAAGCCCAGCGCGGACGCTTCCGCGGACGGACAGGCTGCCGCGAGCACGCAGGCGGCGCCCTCGAGCCGGGCACGGGCGAGCGCGACATCCCGACCGTGGTAGTACGGCGCGCGATCCTCTCGATGAGCGGCGTGACTCTCGCGCGCCACGTAGAGGAGTCCCAGCCGATCGACCGGTGCGAACACCGCGGGGCGCGTCCCGATGACCACGTCGTAGCGCCCCGCGGCGATCTCCAGCCAGGTCCGATACCGAGCGCGCTTGACGCCGCCCAGGAACAGCCCCGCTCGGTCACCGAACGCTTCGAGCAACGAGGATGCGGTCGCCGGCATCGGCGCGGCCTCCGGGACCAGCACGATCGCCCGACGGCCCCCCTCGAGGCATGTGGCCACGGCCTCGACCGCGGCGTCTTGCTCGTCCTCGGGAGCGGGCCGGAGGACGAATGCGCCCTCGCCCCGTCCGATCGCCCGGAGCATGTCGGCCCCACCTCGATAGCCGGGGAGCACCGGCTGCGGCGTTGCCACCGGGGTCGGACCACCGGCCGCGTGGTGCGGAGCCGCTTCCCGTCCGGTCTCCTCGGAGGCCACTCGGGGAGGGACCGCCCGGCCGATCACCGCCGCCAACGGCGAGACGTACCGCTCGCTCATCCACCGGAACAGCGAGAGCCGCCGATCGTCGAAGGACCGCACGGGAGAGACCACCTTCTTGACGGGGAGCATCCGCGCGGGGAGGTCGTCCGTCGGTCCCAGGACCCAGCCACGGCTCGCCCGGCCGTGGAACGGCACCTGGACGAGCGAACCGACCCCCGCCCCCAGCTCGACCGGGAGCTCGTAGGTGAACGGTCGGTCGAGCGAGAGCAGCGGTCGATCGACGCAGACGCCGACCGGGCCGGAGAGCCGCTCAGCCGACGAGGCTGCGGAGATCATCGGCGCGTTCCGTTCCCTCCCAGGGGAACTCCTTGCGCCCGAAGTGGCCGTAGGCGGCGGTCTCCTCGTAGATCGGGCGGGACAGATCGAGGTCCCGGATGATCGCCGCCGGCCGGAAGTCGAAGACCTGCCGGACCGCGTCGAGGATGGCCTCGGGGTCCGCGTGCTCGGTCCCGAAGGTCTCGAGGTTCATCGACGTGGGATGCGCCGTGCCGATCGCGTACGCGACCTGCAGCTGCGCGCGGTCCGCCAGTCCGGACGCGACGATGTTCTTCGTCGCGTAGCGAGCCATGTAGGCGGCGGACCGATCCACCTTGGTGGGATCCTTGCCACTGAACGCTCCCCCACCGTGCGGCGCCATCCCGCCGTAGCTGTCCACGATGATCTTGCGACCGGTGAGACCGGTATCGGCCTTCGGCCCGCCGATCTCGAACCGTCCGGTGGGGTTCACCATTGGTGGCTTCATCCGGCTCGCGTCGATTTCGGGGAACTCCCGGAGCACGGGGTCGATCACTTCCGCGATGATGTCCGGACGCAGCAACGTCTCCACGTCCACCTCCTCGCGGTGCTGCGCGGAGATCAGGACGGAGTCGACACCGACCGGGACGCCGTCGCGATACTCGATCGAGACCTGGCTTTTGCCGTCCGGCCGGAGATACGGAACGACGCCCGCCTTGCGGACGTCGGCGAGGCGCCTGGACAGCCGATGGGCCATCGCGATCGGCAACGGCATCAGCTCCTCGGTCTCGCGGCAGGCGTAGCCGAACATCATGCCCTGATCACCGGCGCCGAGCTGGTCCAGCTCATCGCCCGAGTGACCCTGCCGATGCTCGAAGGAATCCTCGACACCGCGCGCGATGTCAGGCGACTGCTCCTGGATCGCGGTCATCACGCCGCAGGTCTCCCCGTCGAGCCCGAACTTCGCGTTCGTGTAGCCGACGTCCGTCACCGTGGTGCGCACCACAGAAGGGATGTCCACCCATCCGTCCGTGGTGATCTCGCCGGAGACGATCACCAGCCCCGTGGTGACGAGCGTCTCGCAGGCGACCCGCGACGCCGGGTCCCCGCGCAGCATGGCGTCGAGGATGGCGTCGGAGATCCGGTCCGCGAGCTTGTCGGGGTGACCCTCGGTGACGGACTCGGACGAGAAGAGATAGGAGCCGCGCATGCGCGCGCGAGTCTAGCGGTCGAGACCGACGTCCGGCGCAGCCGGGAGGAGCGCGACGATCCTATCGAGCACGGCCGTCGCGAGCTCACGCTTGGTCCACGTGCGGAGCGGTTCGGGGTCCCCCGCGGAGGCAAGCAGCATCGCCTCGCTGGCATCCGCGCCGAAGCCGGTGCCCTCGCGCCCGACGCGGTTCACGACCACCAGGTCGAGATGCTTCGACACCAGCTTGCCGCGGCCGGCTCGCTCGAGGTCGTCGGTCTCCGCCGCGAACCCCACGAGGACCTGGTCCGTTCGCCGTTCCCCCAGCTCGGCGAGGATGTCTGGCGTCGGCTCGAGCATCAGCTCGGGGACGCCCGCGTCCTTCTTGAGCTTCTGCTCGGAGACCGACTTGGGGCGGAAGTCGGCGACCGCCGCCGCCATCACGACGGCGTCCGCGTCGCCGAACCGGGCGAGCACGGCAGCACGCATCTCCTCCGCGGTCTCGACGGGCACCACCTCGGCACCCGGCGGCACGATCGCATGAGGGCCGAGGACGACGGTGACGACCGCCCCCCGGGCGACGGCCTCGGCCGCGAGCTCGGCTCCCATCTTCCCCGTGGAGCGGTTGCCGACGTAGCGGACGGGGTCGATCGGCTCGTGGGTGGGCCCCGAGGTGATCAGGATCCGCCGGCCCGCGAGATCACGGCGCGCGAGCGTCCCTCGAACGGCGGCCACCACGTCGTCCGGTTCCGCGAGCCTTCCGATGCCCTCGTCGCCGTGTGCGAGCGGTCCCGTCACGGGTCCCACGACCACGGCACCGCGGGATCGAAGCAGCTCGATGTTCGCGCGGGTCGCTGCGTGCTCCCACATCCCCGAGTGCATCGCGGGCGCGACCACGACGGGGCAGGTGACCTCGAGCATCGTCGACGACAGGAGGTCATCCGCGAGCCCGTGGGCGAGCTTGGCGATCGTGTTCGCGGTGGCCGGGACCACGACGGCGACGTCGGCCTCCCGCGCGAGCCTGACATGCAGGACCTCGCCGGGTCGCTCCCAGAGCGAGGTGTACGCAGGCTCTCCGGTGAGGGCGGAGAACGTGTCCGGACCGACGAACCGTGTGGCGGCCTCGGTCAGGACGGTGGAGACGTCGGCTCCGGCTCCGCGGAGCAGGCGGGCGACCAGCGCAGCCTTGTACGCCGCGATGCCGCCGGACACGCCAAGCAGTACGCGGCGGCCGGCGAGGGGGTCGCTACTCGGCCTCGGGCTCCTCGGGTCGCTCGTAGTCGATCTTCCCATCGGCGATCTCCTGGAGGGCGATCGAGAGCGGCTTGTTCGAGAAGCCGGTCTCCACGAGCGGCGGCACGAACTCACCCCGGCCCTCGCCGAGCTGGTTGTAGTACGAGTTGATCTCTCGCGCTCGCTTGGCTGCCACGATCACCAGGGAGTACTTCGAATCCACGGCGGCGAGCAGGTCGTCGATCTTGGGCTCGATCACAGGAAGGCCTTCCTTCTTCACACTCTTGGCTTCACACTTTGGCTTCGCACTTTGGCTTCGCGCTTCGGTGGCTTTCACGCTTCGGCGGGAGTTCCCGCAGCGCCTCAGGCGGAGCGGGACGCCTCGATGATAGCAGCGACCTGCGACGATGCTCGTTCCAGGTCGTCGTTCACGATCGCGTGATCGAACCAATCACGCTGCTCCAACTCCCATCCCGCGGTCTCGAGGCGGAGCCGGATCCGGTCCTCGGTCTCGGTGCCGCGGCCTCGCAAGCGGCGCTCCAGCTCCTCCATCGACGGGGGCTCGACGAAGATCAAGACGGAGCCGGGGACCCGGTCACGGATCTGCGACGCGCCGACGACGTCGATCTCGAGGACCACGTCCCGACCGGCGGCGAGGCGGTCCTCGACGAACCCTCGAGGCGTCCCCGAGCGGTGTCCGACGATCTCGGCCCACTCGAGGAGCTCCCCCGCGCGGATCATCCGATCGAAGGCGTCGTCGTCGACGAAGAAGTAGTCCACCCCGTCGACCTCGACGGGCCGCGGCGCTCGAGTCGTCACCGAGACGGAAAGCGAGAGGCCCTCGGGGTCACGCGAGACGAGCTGGCGAACGATGGTGCCCTTGCCCACGCCCGATGGACCGGCGAGGACGAAGAGCTTCCCGGTGCGGATGGCCCCGTTACTTCTTGAACCGGTCGAGGAGCTGGGCACGTTGCTTCGCACCGAGTCCCCGAACGCGACGGCTGGCCGAGATGTCGAGCTCTTCCATCAGCTTCTGGGCGCGCACCTTGCCGACGCCGGGCAACGACTCGAGCACCGCCGAGACCTTCATCTTCCCCACGGTGTCCTCCGTCGAGCGGATCAGCACATCTCCCAGCGTCCGCTTCCCGGACTTGAGCTCTCCCTTGAGCTCCGCGCGCTTCTTCCGCGCCTCCGCAGCCTTCGCGAGGGCCTGCGCGCGTTGTTCCGGGGTGAGGGTCGGGAGTGCCATGCCCATGCTCCTTCTGTTCGGTGGCCGACGACGTGCCGTCGTCGTTGGCCGTGATCGTCGGCCTCGATGGAAGGCTAGGCCACGATCGACGGCCGGTTCGGACGATGCGAGGGCGCGAGTATATGCACGGCTCGTGTCGGCGTGGCAAGCGAAGATTCGCGTGTGGCCTGCGGTTTCCCCGTTGCCGCAACGGTCAGCGGAGATCGCGCATGATCCCCCTGATCACGCCCGCAGGGTCGGGAGCTTCCGTCACCGGGCGACCGATCACCAGGAAGTCGGCGCCCCGCTCGATCGCTTCGGCGGGCGTGAGGACCCGCACCTGGTCGTGCCCATTGGATCCCGCCGGCCGGATCCCCGGGACGACGAGGCAGAACTCCTCGCCGCACGTCGCGCGTACGTCCTCCACGTCCTCCCCGGACACCACCACCCCGTCCAGCCCGGCCGCCTTCGCCTCGAACGCGAGCGACGCCGGACTCGCGAGCCCCTCCCCCGCGTGGCTCGACAGGACGGTGACCGCGACCACCAAGGGTGGTTCGACGCCCGCGTCGGCCGCGCCCCGACGTGCCCCCGCCACGCCGGCCCGCATCATCGCCTCGCCTCCCAGCGCGTGGACGTTCAGCATCGCGACCCCGAGCCGAGCGACGTTGGCGGCCGCGCGCTCCACGGTGGTGGGGATGTCGTGCAGCTTGCAGTCGGCGAAGACCGGTGCGTGCGCGGCGACCCGCCGGATCGCGTCCGGTCCGGCCGACCATGCGAGCTCGAGCCCGACCTTGAGCATGCCCACGTGGGGGGCGAGGATCTCCGCCAGCCGGTCCGCTTCTTCGAGGGTCGAGACGTCGAGCGCCGCGACGATCGGATCGCTGGGCCGCGGGATCATGGCTCCTCGGGCTCCCGGAACCCGACGGGGACCCGCAGCCGCGCGCGGAGATCGTCCGGTGTCGCGAGGCCCTTCTCCTTCAGGTACCCCGCGATGCCCCGAGCGATCTCGACGGGGGCGGCCGGGTCGACCAGGACGGCGGTGCCGACCTGCACGGCGGCAGCGCCGGCGATGAGCATCTCCACGGCGTCCTCGGCGGAGCGCACGCCGCCCACGGCGATGATGGGCGCCTCCGGCACGACGCGGACGGTCTCGAACACGGCCCGCAGGGTGATCGGCTTGAGTGCCGGACCCGACATCCAGCCGGTGACCGGACCCAAGGCGGGCCGCAACGTCTCCGCCACGACGCCGATCGCGGGGGGTGGCCCGCCGATGGTGAGCCCGTGGGCGCCCGCGCGGATGCACGCTCGGGCGAGCTCCGGCAGCTCGGTTGCCGTCATCGGCAGCTTCGCGAAGACCGGCACGAGCGACATCCGCGCGACCGCGCCCACGATCTCCCCCGTCCGGTCGATGTGCTCCCCGAGCACGTCTCGGCGGAGTTCGTCATCGGGCCCCGAGAGGTGGAGCTCGATGGCCACGACCTCCGGTCGGGTCTGCAACGCTCCGATCGATCGCACGTACTCCTCGAGCGAGCCCCCTGCGATCGAGACGATCACCGGCACGCCGCCCCGTGCGAGCCTCGGGAGCTCGGCGTCGATGAACGCGTGCACGCCGGGGTTCTGCAGCCCGGTCGACCAGACGGTCCCGGACGGCGTTTCCGCGATCCGCGGCGGAGGCGAGCCCTTCCTGGCGTCCAGCGTGATGGTCCGGCTCACCAGACCGCCCACCTTCCGCAGGTCGACGAGCCCGCTCAGCTCCTTGCCGGTGCCCGCGCACCCGGACGCGATGAGGACGGGCGTCGGCAGGACCAACCCTGCCCCCAGGTCCACCGTGAGCGTCCGTTTCATCGCGTCGGCCTCTTCCGTTCCGTCGTCATCCGGGCCAGGAACGGGTGACGGGGAGCCCTTCTGGTGGCGTCGGCAGCATCGTCGGCCGCTCCCCGAGCCATCGATCCCACAACACACGCGCGGGATTGAAGACGGGGCCGTCCACGCATGATCGGAGGTTGTCATAGCCGCTTCCGTCCTTGCGTGCGATCGGCACCACGCACGTCTGACACAGGCCGGTGCCACACCCCATCCGCTCCTCGAGCGCCATCTGCGCGGGCAGTCCTCGCTCGCGGCAGAAAGCGGCGACGTGCTCCAATGTGCGGGCGGAGCCCGCGGCGTACACGACCTGCGCGCCGCTGCGGTCGGCGGCCTCGGGCAGCGCGTCCATCACCGCGCCTCGGTCGCCGAGGGTCCCGTCCGCTGTGACGATCGCGACGGTCTGCGACAGTCGCTTCGCCTCGATCGGCTTGAGGACCTGTTCCATCGTCTCCGCTCCCACGACCATGTCGACACGCTTACCGGCGGCGACGAGCTCCTGGGCGAGGAAATACAGCGTCGCCGCCCCGTGCCGCTCCGCCACCAGGAGGCAGTTCGTCAGCCGGCGTGGGTGGGCGAACCCCTTCCCGAGCGGGCCGATCAGGTCCAGGAAGGAGTGGACGCGTGCCGAGGCGAGCCAGGCGGTTCCGGGACCCGTCGGGTCGATCACGAACTCGAGCGTCCCGGCCCACCCGCCCCGGCGGGAGGCGTCGTGGATCGCGAGATGCCGCCGGAGCAGGAACTCGCGGCCCATCGGCATCCGGACCGACACGAATTGCCCCGGTCTCGCCTTCTCCGCGATCTCCGGCGCGACGATCGTGAGCTGGTGGTACACGCCCATCTTCCGCGTGGACAGCACCTCCGCACGAACGCGCTTCACGCGACCCCTTCGCCGGGGGCGCGGACGCGATCCACGTCGAACCCGAGGCGCTCTTGGATCGGCCGCTCCCGGGCGCCCGCGTGATGCTCCTGGATCGAGACGGGCTCGGTGGCTCCGTCGCGGAGGGCCTCGATCCCCCGTACCGCCGCGAACGCTCCCTGCATCGTCGTGAGACATGGCACACCGGCCGCGGCCGCTGCCGTCCGGATGTGATACCCGTCCGTGCGAGGCCCGCGGCCGAACGGCGTGTTGATCACGAGGTCGACCCGGCCGGCGCGGATCAGCTCCGCGACGTTCCGCGTTCCACTCTCTGCGCCGGTTGCTGCTCCGGGTCCGGGGGCTTCGCTCACCTTGGCGACGGCTTCGACGGGGATGCCCGCCCGCCGGAGGACGCCGGCCGTCCCGGTCGTGGCGAGCAGCGCGAACCCGAGGTCGGCGAGGCGTTTCGCCGGGAAGACGATCGCACGCTTGTCGCGGTTCGCGACGCTCACGAAGACGGTCCCGGACGTCGGGAGCGCGTGCCCGGCGGCCACCATCGCCTTGGCGAGCGCGGCGCCGGGATCGGCGTCGATCCCCATCACCTCCCCGGTCGAGCGCATCTCGGGGCCGAGCACCGTGTCGACGCCGGGGAACCGGCCGAACGGCAGCACCGCGGCCTTCACGGCCGTGAACGGCAACCGACGGTAGTGCCCGGGATCCGCCGGCAGCACGTCGTCGGCCGCCAACTCCGCGAGGGTCCGGCCCGCGAGCACCAGCGTCGCGACCCTCGCGAGCGACAGCCCGATCACCTTCGACACGAACGGCACCGTACGCGACGCGCGTGGATTCGCCTCGAGGACCCAGATCTTCTCGTCCTTCACCGCGAGCTGCAGGTTCAGGAGCCCGACGACGCCGATCCGACGCGCGAGACGCCGGGTGATGTCCTCGATCCGATCGAGCTCCTCGTCGGAGAGCGTGGCCGGCGGGATCTGGCACGACGAGTCGCCCGAATGGACGCCCGCCTCCTCGATGTGCTCCATCACGGCGCCGATGAAGACGTCCACCCCGTCACAGACGGCGTCGACGTCAACCTCGATCGCGCCCTCGAGGAACCGATCGACCAGCACCGGATGCTCACGGCTAGCCTCGGCCGCCGAACGGACGAACGTCTCGAGCTCGTCGTCATCGTAGACGATCTCCATCGCGCGACCGCCGAGGACATACGAGGGACGTACGACCACGGGATAGCCGATCCGACGGGCCACGATGCGGGCCTCCTCGATCGTCCGTGCCTCGCCGTGCGGAGGTGCCGGGATGTCCATCTCGTGCAGGAGCTCCGCGAACCGTCCCCGATCCTCGGCGAGATCGATCGCGTCCGGCGAGGTGCCGAGGATAGGGAAGCCCGCGTCCTGGAGGGTCCTGGCGAGCTCCAGCGGTGTCTGGCCTCCGAGCTGCGCGATCACCCCCGCCGGTCGCTCGGCTCGGCAGACGGCCAAGACGTCTTCGGCCGAGAGCGGCTCGAAATACAGCCGGCTCGACGTGTCGTAGTCCGTCGACACGGTCTCCGGGTTGGAGTTGACCATCACCGACTCGAAGCCCGCCTCCTCCAGAGCGAACGCGGCGTGCACACAGGCGTAATCGAACTCGATGCCCTGGCCGATCCGGTTCGGTCCCGCACCGAGGATCACTACCCGAGGGCGCGAGGCGGGCTCCACCTCCGATTCCTCGTCGTACGTCGAGTAGAGATAGGGGGTCCGGGCCGGGAACTCACCGCCGCACGTGTCCACGGACTTGAAGACCGGGACCACGCCGACCTGCTCGCGTCGGTCACGGATGTCGCGCTCGGTCGAGCTCGTCTCCCGGGCGATCCGCGCGTCGGAGAGGCCGACCCGCTTCGCGTCCAGGAGGGTCTCGTGTCCCAGGGACGGGCCCGTGGCTCCGGCGAGTCCCTCGGCACGCTCGAACACCTGGGCCAACTGATCGACGAACCAGGGGTCGATCGCCGAGGCCGCCGCGATCTCGTCCACGCTGTGACCGGCGGCGAACGCCCGGTCGATCAGATGGAAGCGCCACTCGGTGCCGTCACGGAGGGCGCCGAGCACGTCCTCACGCGCTGACGCGTACGTCGCCCCGAGGTCGGCGCCGGACTTCTCGAGCCCACGCCACGCCTTCCCCCACGCCTCCTTGAAGGTTCCTCCGATCGCCATCACCTCCCCCACCGACTTCATCGTGGACGTGAGCCGCGCATCGGCCTCCGGGAACTTCTCGAATGCGAACCGCGGGATCTTCACTACGACGTAGTCGAGCGTCGGCTCGAAGGACGCGGGAGTTGCGCCCGTGATGTCGTTACGGATCTCGTCCAGTCGATGGCCGACGGCGAGCAGCGCCGCGATCTTCGCGATCGGGAAGCCCGTGGCCTTCGATGCGAGCGCCGACGATCGGCTCACGCGCGGATTCATCTCGATCAGCACCCGTCGCCCGGTCGCCGGATCGACCGCGAACTGCACGTTCGACCCGCCCGTCTCGACGCCGATCGCGCGCAGGCATGCGATCGCGTCATCGCGCATGGCCTGATACTCGCGGTCCGTGAGCGTCTGCTGCGGCGCGACCGTGACGGAGTCGCCCGTGTGCACTCCCATCGGATCCACGTTCTCGATCGAACAGACGATCACCGCGTTGTCGGCGTGGTCGCGCATCACCTCGAGCTCGAACTCCTTCCACCCGGCGATCGACTCCTCCACGAGAACCTCGGAGACCGGACTGGCTTCGAGCGAGCGACGTGCCAGAGCCACGAGCTCCGCGTGCGAGGACGCGAACCCGCTCCCTCCCCCACCGAGCGTGAACGACGGGCGCACGATCACCGGGAAGCCCAGCCGGTGGCCGAGCTGCAGCGCTTCCTCGAGGGTGTGCGCGATCCCGGCCCGCGGGACGTCGAGCCCCGCCTTCGTCATCGCCTCCTTGAAACCGCTGCGGTCCTCGGCGCGGTGGATCGTCTCGAGGCTAGCGCCGATCAGCTCGACGCCCAGGCGATCGAGGTCGCCCGACTCGGCGAGCGCCACGCTCACGTTCAGGCCGGTCTGACCGCCGATCGTCGGGAGCAGGGCGTCGGGCCGCTCCCGCTCGATCACGGCGAGCACCGACTCGGGCGTGAGCGGCTCGAGGTAGGTCCGGTCGGCGAACTCGGGGTCCGTCATGATCGTCGCGGGGTTCGAGTTGACGAGGGTGACCCGATAGCCCTCTCGCCGGAGCACCCGGCATGCCTGCGTCCCCGAATAGTCGAATTCACACGCCTGCCCGATCACGATCGGACCCGAACCGATCACGAGGATCGAGGACAGATCGGTCCGCCTCGCCATCATGGCCCTTTCCTTCGGGGGCTACCGCTCGCACGCTCGCTGCTCGAGCCCCCAGAACCGTTGCTTCGCTCGATCAGTTCGCGGAACTCCAGGAACAGTCCCGCGGCGTCGTGGGGCCCGGGCGCGGCCTCCGGGTGGTACTGGACCGAGAACGCGGGGACGTCGAGACAGCGGAGTCCCTCGATCGTGTCGTCGTTGAGGTTCCGGTGGCTCACCTCCACCCGACCGAACGCGGTCCGGGCGGTCCCGTCCGGATCTCGCCTCCAACCGGCGGGATCGACCGCGAAGCCGTGATTGTGACTCGTGATGTGGACCTCGCCCGTTCGCGTCTCGCGCACGGGCTGGTTCAAGCCCCGGTGTCCGAAAGGCATCTTGAAGGTGCGACCTCCCAGCGCGAGGCCGAGCAGCTGGTGGCCGAGGCAGATCCCGAAGAGCGGGAGCCGGCCGAGCAGGTCCCTCGCTGCCGCGATGCCGTAGGTCGTCGCCGCCGGGTCGCCGGGGCCGTTCGAGAGGAGGACCCCATCGAAGCCGCCCGCCGCGACGTCCGCGGCGGGCGTCTCCGCCGGGAAGACGGTAGCGTCGAGGCCCGCCGCCGCCAGCATCCGCAAGATGTTCCGCTTGATCCCGAAGTCGTACGCGGCGATCCGCCACACCCGCCCTCGGGCGCGATCGGCGGGGCCCACGAGCCCGCCGGCCTCGTACGGCGCCGGGGTCGTGACCGTCCTCGCGAGGTCGGCGCCGGCCATCCCACCCGTCTCCCGGACGCGGGCCACCAGCGAGGCGGGGTCGAGATCCCGCGTCGAAACGGCCGCGCGCATCGCCCCGATCTCGCGGATCCGCCGGGTGAGCTTGCGCGTATCGATGCCCTCGATCGCCACGACGCCGGCCGCGAGGAGGGCCTCCGGGAGGGTCGCGTCGGCGCGGGGACTCGACGAACGCCGGGACGCTTCCGTGACGGCGAACGCGGCCACCTGGATGGCGCCGCTCTCTGCCTGCTCGGCGTGCATCCCGTAGTTGCCTTGCTGCGGAGCCGTCATCGTCACGATCTGGCCCGCGTAGGACGGATCCGTCAAGATCTCCTGGTAGCCGGACATCCCGGTGTTGAAGACCGCTTCTCCGAACGACTCACCCTCGGCGCCGAATCCCGATCCCCGGAAGACCGTGCCGTCCTCCAGAGCCAGGAGCGCTGCGGGCGGCGTCACCGCGTGGACTTCCCGTCCGCGATCGTGAGCTCCCCGTGCAGCATCGTGCACCGGACCCGCCCGCGGAGCTCCCGACCGATGAAGGCGCTGTTCCTCGATCGCGAGACGAAGGGCGGCTCGACGGTCCAGCGTTCCTCGGGATCGAACAGCACGAGGTTGGCGGGTCGCCCGGCCTCGATCGGGCCGCCGTGGTCCCGCGCGCCGAGGATCAGGGCCGGCGCGGACGACAGGCTCTCCAACGCCCTCGGCAGGCTGAGGAGCCCGGGCGCGACGAGCTCCGTGAGGGCCACCGCGAGCGCCGTCTCGAGCCCGATCGTGCCGGGAGGCGCCCTGTCGAACTCGGCCTCCTTCTCCTCTACCGCGTGCGGTGCGTGATCGGTGGCGATCGCGTCGATCGTGCCGTCGGCGAGCCCCTCCCGGAGCGCGTCCCGGTCCGACTCCGCCCGAAGCGGCGGATTCACCTTCTTGTTCGTGTCGTAGGTGCGGAGGTCCTCGTCGATGAACACGAGGTGATGGGGCGTGACCTCGGCCGAGATGCGGAGCCCGTCCGCCTTCGCGCGCCGCACGAGCTCCACCGACCTCGCCGAAGAGAGGTGGCAGATGTGCAGCCGCCCGCCGGTGAGGCGGGCCAGCTCGATGTCGCGGTAGACGATCGCGTCCTCGGCCGCACCCGGTTGGCCCGCGAGGCCGAGGGAGGAGGAGCTGATCCCCTCGTGCATCTGCTGCCCGCTGGACAGGGAGGCATCCTCGCAGTGCTCCGCGATCACGACGTCGTCGAACGCCCGGGCGTAGGTCAGGGCGTTCCGGAGCGTGCGGGCCGTCGGGACGCACCGGCCGTCGTCGCTGAACACACGCACACCCGCGGCCGCCATCTCGCCGATCTCGGCCAGCACCTCGCCCTCGAGCCCCTTCGTGATCGCGCCGACCGGAAAGACGTCGGCGAGCCCGGCCCGGGCGGCGGCGGCCCGGACCTCGGCGATCACAGAGGCGTCGTCGGCGACCGGATCGGTGTTGGCCATCGGGGCGACCGCCGTGTACCCGCCGGCGGCGGCCGCCCGGGTGCCCGTCTCGATCGTCTCCTTCTGCTCGAACCCCGGCTCACGCAGATGCGTGTGGAGGTCCACCAATCCCGGCGTCAGCACGAGCCCGTCGCCATCGACGATCTCGGCGGAGGCGCCCTCGAGACCGCTCCCGACGTCGACGATGATCCCGTCCCGGACGTGGACGTCGGCGACCTCGTCGCGGCCGGCGCGAGGATCGATCACCCGCGCGCCTCGGAACAGCAGCTCGGGGCTAGCCATCGCCCGCCCCCTCAGCGTCGCCGCGCCGCCCGCCCAGCAGCAGGTAGAGCAGCGCCATCCGGACCGCGATGCCGTTCGTCACCTGATCCTCGATCACGCTCTGCGGCAGGTCGGCGACGTCGGAGTCGATCTCGACGCCCCGGTTCATCGGGCCCGGATGCATGATCAGGGACCCCTCTGGCAGGAGCCCCACCCGTGATCGGTTCAGTCCGAACAGCCGCGCGTACTCGCGCACCGAAGGGAAGTACTCGAGTCGCTGCCGTTCAGTCTGCACCCGCAGCAGGTAACAGACGTCGAGCTTCGACAGAACCTCGTCGAGGTCGTAGCTCACCTGGACGCCCCATTGCGGCGCGTCGGGAGGGATCAGGGTGGCCGGGCCGACCAGCGTCACGTCCGCGCCCATCTTCACGAGACCGAACGAGAGCGACCGAGCCACGCGCGAGTGCAGGACGTCCCCCACGATCGCCACGCGGAGGCCCTCGAGGCGCCCGAGCCGTTCCCGCATCGTGTACAGATCGAGCAAGGCTTGCGTCGGATGCTCGTGCGTGCCGTCTCCGGCGTTCAGCACGTGCCCGCGGACCCATCGCGTGAGCTGGAAGGGCGAGCCGGAGGAGGAGTGGCGGATCACGATCGCGTCCGCGCCCATCGCCTGCAACGTCAGCGCCGTGTCTTTCAGGGACTCGCCCTTCGACACGCTCGATCCGCCGGAGGAGAAGTTGATCACGTCTGCGGACAGGCGCTTGGCCGCCAGCTCGAACGAGATCCGCGTGCGCGTGGAGTTCTCGTAGAAGAGGTTCACGACGGTGCGACCACGGAGTGCGGGGACCTTCTTGATCACCCGGGTCCCGACCTCCCGGAAGGACTCGGCCGTGTCGAGGATCCGGATCACATCCTCCGCGGTGACGTCGTGCATCGACAGGAGGTGCTCGTTCACGCTGTGTCCTCTCGTCCGGCGACGGCCGGGGCCTCCCGAAGCGCTCGTCCCGTCGGCCCGTCCTGGACGACGGCCCCGTCCTCGCCGTCCACCTCGTTCACCAACACGCGCACGTCATCACCGAGCTGCGTGGGAACGTTCTTCCCCACGAAGTCCGCCCGGATCGGTAGCTCGCGATGACCGCGATCGACGAGGACGGCGAGTCGGATCCGCCGAGCGCGACCGAGATCGGTCAAGGCATCCATCGCGGCTCGGATCGTCCTCCCGGTGAACAGGACGTCGTCGACCAGGATCACCGTGCGTCCCGTGATGTCGAAGGGGATCCTGGTCTCGTGGACCTCGGGCGCCTCCGCCGTCATCCCGATGTCGTCGCGATAGAACGTGATATCCAGGACGCCGACCGGGACCTCCGCGCCCTCGATCGTGGCGATCTCACGGGCGAGGCGGAGCGCGAGGTGGTCGCCCCGGTCGGCGATGCCGACCAGGACCAGGCCCTCCGTCCGCTCGCGCTCCACGATCTCGTGGGCGATCCGGGCGAGCGCTCGGCGGACGTCGTCCGGTCCGAGGATCCTGCTCACACGGGAACGCCTCCTCGAGCAGGCGAGGAGGCGCGCAGGTTGTGCCGCATCGGTTGGCTCCCTTCCCGGCCTCACGGGACCGGACTTAAAGGGGAAGAGCAGTCGGAGGATACCCCGGTGTCGGCCCGCGGGCAACGAGCGTGACACTCTGTCCTCGATCGACCTCGGCGTAGACTGTGGGAAACCGAGCGGATAGGAGCGGTTGAGATGCCTGATTGGGGATGGATCGTGCTGGTCGTGGCCGTCGTCTTCGGTGCGAGCAAGCTGCCCGACATCGCGCGGAACCTCGGCCGATCCTCGGGTGAGTTCAAGAAGGGCCTCAAGGAAGGGAACGAGGGCGAGGAGGACCAGATGGCGGCACCACCGCCGTCCTCGGGCGTGGATCCCACCGCCGCCGCACCGCCGTTGCGCTCGACCCCGGAGTCGGAGCACCGCCAGCCGGGCACGACCCCCTAGGCGGTCCCCGGGTCCTCGGCCGCGGCGGGTCGCATCTCGCTCGCGATCCTCCCGAGGATCCCGTTCACGAAGCGGGGCGACCCTTCGGAGGAGAGATCTGTCGCCGCCTCCACGGCCTCGCTGATCGCGACCGAGGCGGGCACGTCGGCACGATGCCGGAGCTCGTGGATCGCCACCCGGAGGATCGTCCGGTCGAGCGCGGCCATCCGCGCCACCGTCCACCCCTCCGTGCGCTCCTCGAGGAGCAGATCGATCTCCGGGAGATGTCCCTGGACCCCTTCCACCAGTTCGGTCGTGAACGCGGAGACGACCCGACCGGCATCGAGCCACTCCCCCAGCACCAGGCTCGGGTCCGAATCGGTGATGTCTGCCTGATACAGGATGTCGATCGCCGTCCGGCGAGCGTCGCGACGCGAGGTCACGCCTTCACGCGTTCGATGTACTCGCCCGAGCGCGTATCCACCTTCACGCGGTCGCCTTCCTCCACGAAGAGGGGGACCTGTACCACGGTGCCGGTCTCGAGCGTGGCCGGCTTCAGCGCATTCGTCCTCGTGTCGCCCTTGGTAGCGGGATCCGTCTGCGCGACGGCCAACGTCATCGACGCGGGCAGGTCGACCGAGATCGGCACACCCTGATGGAGCGCCACGGTCGCCTGGCCGCCCTCGGTCATGTAGCGAGTCGCCTCCCCCACGATGTCGCCGGGGACGTGCACCTGTTCGTAGGTCTGCAGGTTCATGAAGACCAGGTCGGGGCCGTCCGCGTAGAGGTACTGCATCTCCTTGCGCTCGACGATCGCGAGGCCCACCTTGACACCGGCGTTGAACGTCTTGTCCGCAACGGCGCCGGTCTTGACGTTGCGGAGCTTCGTGCGTACGAAGGCGCCACCCTTGCCCGGCTTCACGTGCTGGAACTCGATCACCTGGAAGAGGGTGCCTTCGAGCTCCAGCGTCATTCCGTTCTTCAGGTCGTTGGTGGAGACGCTCATCTCTCTGTCTCTGGCCCCTACAGCTCGATCAGCTCTCGCGTGGAGACCCCGAGCGGGTTGGGGCCCTCCTCGCCGACCTCGACCGCATCCTCGATGCGTACGCCTCCGAGGCCGGGGAGGTACACGCCCGGTTCGACGGTGACCACGGCACCAGCGGGCACGATGTCGTCGCCGTCGCGGCGCAGGGACGGGCCCTCGTGGATCTCGAGACCCACCCCGTGGCCGAGCCCATGCGTGAATCGGTTCCCGTAGCCGGCCTCCTCGATGACCCTGCGGGACGCGTGGTCGACATCGGCAGCGCGCACGCCCGGACGCAGGGCGTCGATCCCCGCCTGCTGGGCGGCCGCGACGACGTCGTGCACCTTCCGGAGCTCCGCCACCGGCTCGCCGAACGCGACGGTCCGCGTCATGTCCGTGTGGTAGCCGTCGACCAGGGCGCCGAAGTCCATCTTGATGATGTCGCCCTCTCCGAGCGCCCGATGACACGGCCGATGGTGCGGTTCGGCGGCGTGCTCCCCGAAGGCGACGATCACGTCGAAGGACGGCTGGTCGGCTCCGTGCCGAGCCATCGCGAGCTCGAGCTGCGCCGCGACCTGCCGCTCGGTGATCCCGACGACGAGCACGTCGAGGATGTCCTCGAACGCACCGTCGGTGGCCTCCTGTGCGGCCCTCAGCTCCGCGAGCTCCTCGCGGTCCTTGGTCCATCTGAGCCGTTCGACCTCTTCCCCCAGGCCCGTGAGCCGGAGCCCATCGAACCGCTCCTGCCATCGCTCGAACTGCGCGACGGTGACGGCATGGCGCTCGAAGCCCAGCTGGTGGACGCCGAGTCCGCGGGCGCGTTCGACGATCGCTGCGGCGGGATCCTCCATCGACGCCACACGGTCGAGGTCTGGGACCTCGTGGCGGGACTGCTCGTCGTACCGCCCGTCGGTGAAGAACACCGAGCCGGCCGGCCCTACGAGCGCCATGCCCGACGAGCCCGTGAACCCCGTCAGGTACCGAACGTTCGCGAGCTTGCTGACGAGCAGCGCGTCGATCTCCAGGTCGGCGCAGCGCTCCGCCAGGGCGTTCCTCCTCGTCACGTGATCCACGGCATCGCCTCCAGAGCCAGATGATAGCCACCGGCCCCCAGGCCGATGATCGACGCGCGACAGACCTCGCTCACCACGGATCGATGCCGGAAGTCTTCGCGCGCCTGCGTGTTCGACATGTGCACCTCGATGGCCGGCAGGCCGGCGGCCTCGACCGCGTCCCGGAGCGCGTAGGAGTAGTGCGTCAGGGCTCCCGGGTTGATGACGATGACGCCGACGTCCTCAGCCGCCGCCCCCAGGAGCCACCCGACCAGGTCCCCCTCGTGATCGGACTGTCGCCAGAGGACCTCGTGTCCCATCGCGCTGGCTCGCTCCCCGACCGAGGTCATGATCTCCTCGAGGCTCTCCGATCCGTAGAGGGATGGATCCCGCCGCCCCAGCGCGCCGAGGTTCGGACCGAACAGATACAGGACCTTCATGCGGACGCTCCCATCTCGAGCAGGACGGCTGCCACCTCCGTATCGGACACGTCGTCGACGACGATCGGGCGACCGACATCTTCGAGGAGCACCCATCTCACCCCGTCCCGGTACTTCTTGTCGAGGCGGAGGCAACGGAGCACCTCGTCCACGGGAGGGAGCTCGCCGTCCGGGGCGAGCCCGAGCGAGCCGAGGAGCCGCTCGGTCCTCGCGCGGAGCCCGAACGCGAGCCCCCGTGCCTCCGCCAGCGCGGCGGCGAACACCATCCCGAGAGCCACCGCCTCCCCGTGGGTCCGGCCCACGAACGCGTCGAGGCGCTCGAGCGCATGACCGAGCGTATGTCCGTAGTTCAGGACCAGGCGCGCGCTCGCGTCCCGCTCGTCCTCGGCGACGATCCCGGCTTTCGCGGCAACGCATCGTGCGATCACGCCCTCCAAGACGGTCGCGCTGCGTCGGACGATCGGCCCAGGATCCCGCTCCAGGGTGGCGAGCAGAACGTCGTCCAGCGTAAGGGCGTACTTGGCCACCTCAGCCAGCCCGGAGCGGAAATCCCGCTCGTCCACGGTCGCGAGGACGTCGACATCGGCCACGACCGCGATCGGCTGCGCGAACGTCCCCACGAGGTTCTTCCCCTCCGGGAGGTTCACCGCGGTCTTCCCGCCGATCGCCGCGTCGACCTGCGACGTCAGCGTCGTGGGGACCTGGATGAACGGGAGGCCTCGCATGTACGTAGACGCCACGAAACCGGCAAGGTCGCCGACGGCACCGCCGCCGAGTGCCAAGATCACGTCGTCGCGATGGGCCTCGCGACCGGCCAGTTGCCGGAGGAGGGACCCGTAGGCCTGGAGTGACTTCGCCTCCTCCCCCTCGGGCACGAGCAGCAGCACCGTGCCCAACCCCCGGCTCTCGATCGCGCCGGCGATCGTGGGGTGATGGAGGTCCGCCACGGTGCGATCCGAGACCACGAACGCGGTCGTCGCGCCAGCCAGACTCGGTAGGTGATCGGCGAGGGTGGGCAACAGCCCGGACCCGATCGTCACGTCGTAGGACCGCCCCGGGACGGGAACGGTCACACGGACCAACGCAGCTCCTCGACGATCGCCGCCGCCACCACCCCCGGATCGGCGGTGCCGTCCACGACGTGGGCGGCGAACTCCCGGTAGAGGGGTCCGCGCGATGCCAGCAATCGCTCGAGGTCTCCTTCCTGCCGGATCAACGGCCGGTCCGAAGCGGGCCGCACACGGCGACGCAGCTCATCGAGAGGGACATCGAGGTAGACGGCCACGCCCGTGTTGCGCAGCGTGATCCGGTTGGCGGGCTCGAGCACCACGCCGCCTCCGCACGCGACCACGGACGGATCCTGCATCGATGCCTTCACGAGCGCCGCGGCCTCCAACGCCCGGAAGGCCGCCTCGCCCTCGTCCCGGAAGATGTCGGTGACCGCCGCGCCGGCTTCCCGCTCGATCTCGCCGTCGAGGTCGACGAACGGGACCCCGAGCTGTCCGGCGAGCTCGCGACCGACCGTGGACTTCCCGGCTCCGGGCATGCCCACCAGATAGACGATCACGGCAGCCCCGCCACGAAGCCGTCGAGGTTGCGCCGGATCTCGGGCAACGAGTCACCGCCGAACTTCTCCACGACGGCGTTGGCGAGCTCGAACGCGACCACGGCCTCGCCGACCACGCCGCCCGCGGGAACGGCGCAGACGTCGGTCCGTTGCTTGATCGCGACGGCGTCCTCGCCGGTCGCGAGATCGATCGTGGCCAAGGGCTTCGGCACGCTGGAGAACGGCTTCATCGCCGCTCGCAGCCGGATGGGCTGCCCGGTGCTCATCCCCCCCTCGATCCCGCCCGCCCGAGCGGTCGCCCTGGCGATCTTCCCATCGCGCCGAACGATCTCGTCGTGGGCAGCCGAGCCGTAGCGTGCGGCGGACGCGAACCCGTCTCCGACCCCGACGCCTTTCACCGACTGGATGCTCATCAGCCCGAGGGCGAGACGGGCGTCGAGCTTCCGGTCGTAGTGGACGTGCGAGCCGAGCCCGGGCGGACATCCGTAGGCGATCACCTCGAACTCGCCGCCGACGGTGTCCCGATCCTTGCGGACCCGATCGATCTCGGTCACCATCTTCTCCGCGACCGCCTCGTCGAAACACCGGACCGGGGATGCATCCACGGCCTCGAGATCCCTCGGGGCGGGCCAGCGACTCGTCGCACGCACCGCGACCTTCCCGATCCGAACGACGTGGGACACGATCCGGATGTCGAGCTCGGCCAGGAAGGCCTTACAGACGGCCCCGATCGCCACGCGGGCAGCCGTCTCGCGGGCGCTCGCACGCTCCAGGACGTTGCGCACGTCGTCGAAGCCGTACTTCATCGCGCCGGCGAGGTCGGCGTGTCCCGGGCGCGGCCGGGTCAGCCGATCGGCCGGATCCCCCTCGCCTTGCACGGACATCAGGTCCCGGTACTTCCGCTCCCACTCGGCGTTCGGGATCGTGATCGCGATCGGTGAGCCGAGCGTGGTGCCATGACGGATGCCGCTCAGGATGTCGAGCGCATCGGTCTCCAGCTTCTGCCTGCCGCCACGACCGTGCCCGTGCCGGCGTCGCGCGAGCTCTGCCGCGATCTGCTTCGGGGCCACCGGCACGGCCGCCGGCATGCCTTCGAGAACGGCGACGAGAGCCTTGCCGTGGGACTCACCCGCGGTGAGCATCCTGAGCACGGGAGCATCGTATCGGACCCCATCGGCCGGCCCAGAAACGGGAAAAGGAAATGCGGGGGCGGCGCGAGCGCCGCCCCCGCGCCGGCGACCGCTCCCCCCGTGGGCGGGTCGCCGGAGCTACTTCTGAGCCGTGATGCAGAGCGTGAACGACTCGTCGCCGAACAGGAACGTGGCACAGTTCCCCGCGACCGATCGCAGCTCGAACCTGCCCCCGGAGAACTGATCCCCGATCCCGACGTCGAAGACCGTTCCGTCCACCTCGACCTGGGCGCGCGTCGCGCCGTCGCGCTCGAAGATGTCGAGGAGGACCACGGTGGACCCGCCGACGTTCTGGCTCGAGTCGTTGCCCGGCGCCGTCGGTGACGGCGTCCCGGACGGTCCGACGGACGGGCTCCCGGACGGGCTCCCGGACGGGCTCCCCGATGGCCCCGGAGCCGTCGGAAGCGGAGAAGGCGACAGAGCGGGCGGAACGGAGAAGGGATCCCGCCCGGTGAAGCTCTGGATCGGAGGGCCTCCGTCCGGAGGCGGACTCGGGGAGGTGGTGGGCAACGGGGTGTCCGGGATCGGCGCGAAGGGCTCCTCGCCGCCGCCGAGGACCGAGAAGAGGACGAACCCCGCGAGGAGGACGCCGACGACGCTGCCGCCGATCGTGACGGTCCGACGATCCCGTTCAGATAGCGCCATCGTTCATCCTCCCGCGACCGCGACGGTCTCTGTCGGACCGGGCTCCGACCCGGGTCCGGCGCTCAGGTCGCTCGTATACAACGTGATCGTCGCCGTGAACGAGAGCGTGGTCCCCTCGGTCGGCGTGAGGGTGATCGCTTCGACGGTGGCCGCGCGAGGCAGCGTCTCGATCTCGTGTAGGTACTTCACCATCGCGAAGTACGAACACTCGCCGCTCGCCGAAACCGAGATGGTCGAGAACCCGCCGGTCGTCGACGCCGCGGGTGTCGCCGGCGTGAGGCTGACCACCTGCACACCGGCCACCGAGGCGGCGTTGCGGAGGAAGAGGATCACGGCCGAAAGGTCGGCCGTGGGCGGCACCTGCTGTTCGATCCGTCGGATCGTCGCCTCGTTCAAGGGCGCTTCATCGCGCGCCTGCTCGAGGGCGTTCAACCGAGCCTGCAGCACCTGCTGCTCCGCGGTCGTGTCCTGGAGCTCTTTCTTTGCCTCCGTGACCTGGCCCATCTTCGGAAGGACGAGGAAGAAGATGAGGATCAGGACCAGGATGGCCGCGCCCGCCCCGACGACGATGATGGCGCGTCTACCCTGCATCGGCCGTCCCACCTGCTTGCTGGCCGCGCTCCGTGACCACTGCCGTCGTGAGGTCGACCCCGGAGGCGTAGGTGATCGGACCCGTATCCGGGTCGGCGATCGAGGTCACCCACGGGTTCACCCAGCCGCGGATCCGCTCGAGGCGCATCAGCCAGGACGCGATCGCGTCGTAGTCGATGGCAAGGCCGGCCACGTCGATCCGGCCCGTGAGGAGCGTGCTCCCGCCGGTCGTCGCGGAGGGCTCCTGGGCGGTCGCGGAGAACGACGTCAACGCCGCGTCGCTGGGGATGACCCTGGAGACATCCATCAGGATGCCGGAGAAGGAGATCTCGTTCGCGAAGACCTGGTTCAGGAGGTCCTGCTTCGCCTGCGCGCGGCTGCGGATCTCCTCGAACTGCTGGAGCGCCTCGATGTCCCGCTGCAGGCCGGCGTTGTTCTGCTCGGCCCTCTCGATGTCCTCACGGACGCTGCCCAGGGAGCCGAGCTGGAGGACGTAGAACACGAAGATCAACCCGATCACCCCGGCGGCGGCGAGCGCCACGACCCCGGCCAAGCGGCGCTGTCGCTGGGCGGCGAGGATGTCCGGCGGAAGGAGGTTGACCTGACTCACGAGCCGCTCCAGGGGATGGCGAGACCGACGGCGGTGGCGAGCACGGGCTCCGCTTCCGCCTGCGCGTCCTCGGACAACGAGAGCTGCGAACCCACCTTGCTGAAGACCCGGCCCGGCTCCACCGTCACCGGGATGCGCTGACGCACGATGTCGATGAATCCCTCGAGCTTGGATCCACCGCCGGAGATCAGCAGACGCTCGATCCGCGCTCCCTGCGTCTGCGCCGTGTAGAACTCCAGGGACGAGCGGATCTCGTCGACGAACTGCGTCGCGCGCTGCATGGCGACCTGGAGCGCTTGCTCCGGCGTCGCCGTGGACTCCTCGACCACCTCGCCCCGCTTCAGCCGCTCCGCGATCTCGTCTTCGACGGTGAGCCCGCGGGCGATCGCCACGGTGATGTCACGACCCCCGGACGGCAGGATCCTCACGAACCGGGTCTCGCCCGCCGCGTGGACCACGATGTTCGTGACGTGGGCGCCGATATCGACGACGGCCTCGCCCCCCGAGCGCTCGAGCTCCATCCCCGCGCCGGTCGCTCCCACGGCGCGCACCATCGCGAACGGGACGAGATCCAGTCCCATCGGCTCGAGCTTCGCGTTGGTGGCCGACGTGACCAAGGTGTCGACCATCGCCTTCTGGGCGGCGACGAGGAGGAGACGGAGCATCTGGCGTCCGTCGACCTCGAGCTCCTCGATCAGGTGGTAGTCGAGGACGGCCTCGTCGACCGGCATCGGGATGAACTCTTGCACCTGGAAGCCCAGTGACTGCCGCAGCTCCTTCTCGGGCATCGCCGGGAGCGCGATCTCGCGCACGACGACGCGCTGGTTGCCCACGCCCATCCACACCTTGCGGGACTTGAAGCCGCCTCGCGTCCAGAGCTCGCGCAGCCCTTCCGACACGGCCTCCACCTCCCGGACCTCGCCGTTCTCGACGGCTCCGGCGGGCAACGGCACCTGGGCCGCCCTGATCACGGTCGGTGGGGATCCCTCCGCCAGCTCCGCAGCACGAACGGCGGTCGAACCGACGTCGAGCCCGATCCTGGTCTTCGGCACTAGCCGCCCTCCACGTGGACGGACCGGCCTTCGAGGAAGCGTTCGAGATCCGATTCGAAGATCCGGTAGCCCTTCCCGACCCGGAGCGCGGGGAGCTCGCCCGAGCGGATGAGCCGGTAGACCGTCATGTTCGAGACGCGCATCACCTCGGCCACCTCGGCCACGGTGAACAGCCGCCCCGTCACGAACGATGGTGAACCGGTCACCAGACCTCTCTCCTCCCGCGTGTGTCTCATGTGCCACATGAGACACACGAGTAACACTGAGTGCTCATGAAGCACACCTGCCTCTTTGAGGATGCTCAGGAAACACCAGGCAACACGCCAAGTCAAACATCTCCGGGGACAGGGTCCGGACTCTTCCGAGGACCTCCCGAAGACCCAAGGAACCCCGGATCCGAGGGATCTCAGAGGAATCGGCCGATGTACCAGGAGGCGAGGGGCTCCCCCCACAAGCCGGCGACCACCGCTCCTACGGCCAGGTACGGACCGAACGGGATCGCGCTCTTCCGCCCCCTGCCCATCGCGAGCGCCACGATCGCGCCGAGCCCGCCGAGCACGATCGCGGCGGCGGCCGCCACGCCCACGAAGCGGAGCCCCAGCGAACCGAGGACGAGGCCGATCACCGCAGCCAGCTTCACGTCCCCCATCCCCATCCCCCCGGAGATCGCCGCCACGATGAAGAGCACCCCTCCGTAGAGGAGGAGCCCGAGGCCGGCCGCCACGGGATCCGTGGCATCCCCGATGGCCCACGCGAGCAGGATCACGGGCACGAACAGGAGCAACGCCGGGTAGGTGAGCCTGTTCGGGATGATCCGGTGGCGGAGATCGATCAGCGCGATGGCCGGCATCAGCGCGAGCAGGCCGGCGACGAGCACGGCCTGCCACGGGTCCGGGAAACGGATCGCGGCGAGGACCACCACGCTCGCGGTCGCGAGCTCCAACAGCGGGTACTCGACCGAGATGGGCTCGCTGCACCGACGGCAGCGGCCGCGGAGGAGCAGCCAGGAGAGCACGGGGATGTTGTCGCGGGCCCCGATCTCCGCCCCACATGCCGGGCACCGCGATCGGGGGCGCACGACCGACTCGCCCTTCGGCAGCCGGTGCACGGCGACCGTCATGAAGCTGCCCACGACGAGCCCGAAGGGCAGCGCGACGATCGCGCGGATCCACGCATCGTCCACGGGGCCGAACCCTACCCGCGTTCCCTCCGGAGGTGGGGGAACCCCCGGAGGTCGCAGCCTCACTCGTGGATGTAGGAGATGTCCTGCTTGAAGCCCGTCACGCCCGTGATGCCCGGCACAAGCACCGGCTTGTACGCCATCTTGAAGTTGTTCCCGAGGCCGATGTCCTTCGAGAGCACTTGACCCGAGAAGGAGTTCTGGTTGCTCATCGTGGCCCGGCACGGCGTGTAGAAGGACACGTTCGTGTAGGTATTGAAGTTCGTGTTGTTGCTCACCGTGATGTCCTTCGTGGTACCGCTGCACGTCGCCGAATACACGCTGATGAAGTGGATGTTCTTGACCGTGCCGGCGGTGCCGTTCCAGTTCGACTGCTGCGTGAGGTTGAACCCACCGTCGGACAGGATCGCGAGGTTCCCCGTGATCGAGAACGTGTCGTTGTTGGAGTTGGAGAACGTGCAGGTCGTGTTGATCCTGATCAGTGGGTTCGTGATCCCGCTCGTGGCCCAGTGGTTCTTGATCCAGTCGCGGGCCTTGGCGCAGAGGGTGGCGCCTGCCGCGGTACTGAGGTCGGCCAGCGTGTAGCCGCTGGCGATCCACGAGGCCGTGGACGACGTGACCTGCGGGAAGGCCTGCGTGGGAACCGCCGGCATCGTGACGCCTTCCGTCACGATGCCGCCGATCGTCAGACCGGCCGTGACGACGTCATCCGCCGCGGTCGCGTCGTCGTTGATGGACCCGTTCCCCGTGATGTCGTCCGTCGACGACAGCGCGTCCCCCTGGATCGTGGCTGAGTTCTGCAGGGTGACGCTCCCGTGCGCCCAGACGTTCCCCTTGACCGTCGACGTGTTCTCGATCTGCGCGGTCCCGTTGGGAACGTAGATGTTCCCGGAGAGGGTCATCGAGTTCGTCACCCGGAAGTTCCCGTTGAGGATGTAGATGTCACCGTCGTTCCCGCTGTTCCCGGTGATCGTGAAGTTGTTCGCGATCGTCGTGCCGTTCACGGCGAGGATCGCGGCCCCGAATCCACCGTAGTTCGGGGTGAGGCGCACGAAGGTCTCGAGGGTCCGGTTGGGTGACCCGTTGATCGTGCCGGTCGAACGGACCTTCACGTAGGAGGGGAAGGTGGTGTCCGAGAACGTCGAGCAGCTGACCGGGGTCACGCCGTCGGACCCGTAGAAGGTTCCCACCGCCGAGTAGGCCGCCGCCGACGGACCCGACTGCACGGTGTCCGAGAGCGTGAGCTCTCCGGACGTCGCGTCGCATCCCGGATCCGCGGACATGCTCAGGGAGGGTGTGGTCTGGAGGTAGGCATACCACTGGTTCGTGCCCGCCTCCGCCGCGTTCACGGACAGGAGGCGTTCCCGGTCGTAGCCGCTCGAGTCGATCGAGTGGATCGACTGGGCCACGACGACCGTGGCGAGCAGGAGCACCACGAACGACACGGAGACCGCGATGATCATCGCGACCCCCCGTTCGTCGTCTCGGAGTCGGGTCAGCATGTCGTTCTCCTCGTCAGATGAGTGGGTCGGGCAGGGTCTCGCACAGCTGTACGGGGTAGCCGAAGGACGTGTTCCGTCCCGTCAGCGACGCCTCGACGACCTGTGTCGCCTGAGGCCGGTCTTGCAGATCCGGGTTCACGGAGAAGCTGACGGCGATCGTGCGGCCGGCGGAATCCAGCGTGAATGCGGGCTCGTCGAGGGTCCGGTTGACCACACCCTCGGCCACCACCGTCCAGTTCGAGGCGTCCTCGGGAGTGAGGACCGGCCATGTGCGATAGAGCAGTCGCTCCTCGTCGTCCACCAGCCACAAGGCACACCGGGCGTCCTGGCTCGCTGTCTGCTCGGCCTGTGTGTAGATGCGGAACATGTAGCCGGTGGCGGTGGCGTCGTACGGGTCGTTCCCCGACTCGTCCACCGGGTCGTAGAGGATGTTGCCGGAGCGGACCAGTCGATCGATCGACTGCACCGCCAGCCGAACCTGGTCGTTCAGCCGGATCCGGACGTCCTCCTCGACCACCGCCCGTTGCACGCTGGACAGCGTCGAGGTGAACACCAGGGACACGATCGAGAGGATCGCCATCGCCACCATGAGCTCGACCAGCGTCATGCCGTCCTCGCTGCGGAGCCGTCGGATGACCGCGCGCGTCCTCGTCATCTCATACCTGCGCGGCCGGCGGCGGCTGGTAGATGCCGTGCGTGAACAGGTCGCCCGGATCGAACGTCGCGAGGAGGTTGATCTCGGTGACGCCATCGACGATGTACTCGTACCGGATCGTGATCTCGATCGGCTGCACGCTGGCTTCCGCATCCCACCTGGTCTGGGAGTCGGCCGGATCCGCCGTCTGGCTCGTCGCCGTCGTGGCGTGGGTGACGCCGCCCGACGCGACCGTGACCCGCCACGTGACGGTCGAGAGGCCGACCAGCTGGGTCTTCGAGCAGGTCACGGTCAGCGTGTCGAGCGTGGCGTCCGTGACGGACTTGTTCGAATAGCCGAGTCCGTTGTAGTAGAAGAACGTTCCCGCCGAGATCGACGCCGAGGGGTTGGTGCCCTGGCGTTCACCGGCGATCGCGCGGGCCGTATCGGAGTAGCCCACCAGGCGCACGCAGTAGTTCGTGTCGTTCGTCTGGGTCGCGGACATGCCGGTCGGCGCGGTCATCCCCGAGGCCGGGAACCCCCCCAGCTGCACGGTGCCGAGCGTCCGGGACGCCTTGACGTCGATCAGCCCGTCCTCCGCCGTGCCCGCCGATGCATCGCGATCGATCGTCGCGGTGGTGTCGGTCGCCGGACCCACGATCCGCAACAGGTTCGCCGAGCCCACGGTCGACGTGACGTGGGTGACCGGGACCGCCACCGTGATCGTCCCGACCTGGCGGATGTGCCCTCCGGCACACGGCAGCAGGTCCGTCTCACGGGCGCCGGTGGTGGGGCACGCGTACGTGTCGGCGACCTTGGCGTCGACCGACGTGGCTCGGTGCTCTTGATCTCCGCTCGGCACGGAAACGCTGAGCCCGATCTGGTTGCAGCAGTCCGCGTTCAGGCGAGAGGCCGCGTACGCCGTCAGGCCCGTGCTGTTCCCACCGCTCGCCGAGGTCGCGCTCGTCTCCACCTCGTCGTCGGCCTCTGACGTCGCCGCCTGGTTGCCGACGTTCGATGTCCCCGTGCTGTCGACGAACTCGATCCCGGACAACGTGGTGGCCGCGTTGAGCTGCGTCGTCTGCTCCTCTTGCGCCGTCGCCGAGATGCCCGGGAGGGTGAGCGCGAGCGAGTCGAAGTCGACCGCGAAGTCGTGGAGCTGCCCGGTGACGTCCAGTCGCGCCTGCGGCGCGTCGACCTGGCCGTAGAAGAAGGGTTGGCAGGGGGCGGCGAACGGATGCGTGTTGGGGTTGACGCATCCGCTCGGCGACCAGAAGAGGCTCTGGAGCCGGACCGAGTTGTTCGGCGCGCTCCTGATCGCTCCGCTCGACCACTCGATGATCACCGTCACGCGGTACGGGGTGGTGGTCGGCGAGTCGTTCGTGACGTACGCGTGGTACGTGAAATCGAGGTTGCCGACGGACAGTTGGTCGGTGTGCGGGACGAGCCACTCGGCCTCGTAGCTCGGGGCGAACGTCGACGAGACGATCTTCTCGCCGGAGCACGTTTCGAACCGATACACGCCCGAGCAACTCTTGATCCTGGTGTCGGAGGTGAGCTCGGTCGAGGAGATGCCGTTCGTGATCTTCGTGTAGGCGAGACCACGGATGTCCTCCATCACACGGTTGGCCATGCCGGTCGCCTGGATCCGATCGCGCCCGTAGCCGACGTAGCGGAAGCCGATCGACGCCGTGTACACGAGGGCGGTCAGCGACGCGAAGACGACCATGATGGCGATGACGGTTTCCAGGATGGTGAATCCACGCTCGCCGTCGAGGCGCGCGCGGATCCGCCGGATGGACTGACGCCTGCTCATGCTCCGCCCTTCGAAGAGACCTTCTGCTAGGGGATTCGGCATGCTCGACGCCCCGCTTGAGCGTCAGCTGGCTTTGCGCCGTACCCGATATGGGGTGATATGCGAGAAGGGCGGCCCGGTGGGCCGCCCTTCCTGCCTTGCCGTGCTCCGGGGGCTTACCAGCCGCCGGCTGCCGCAACCGCGTTCGTGCCGTTGCACGTCGCGGCCACGCCGACCCCGAATGTGGTGCCGGGACCGGTCGCGTTGTCCGAGATCTCGAAGCAGTCCCCGGACTCGGAGAGTGACGCGGCCGACCAGACCTGGTCGACGATCGCGCCGGCGTCGGTCACCGTCAGGCTGACGACCGTGGGACCGGTCGACAGAGCCGCGTCGACCACGTAGCCGAGCGCCGGCTCGATCGCCGTGAGCTCAGCGGCCGCGTCGGCACCGCTGTAGTTGCTGTCGTCCGTGTAGGCCACCTTCGCGGCGACCAGTGCATTCCGGAGGCTCGACTGAGCCGCCCGGTTCTGCGCCCGCTCACGGGCGCCGAGGAACGTCGGCAGAGCGATGGCGACCAGGATGCCGATGATCAGAACGACCACCATCAACTCGATGAGGGTGAACCCCTCCTCACGCTCACGCATACGCTTGAGCATTCTGCCTTCGCCTCCCTTCCTTTGAGTCGGCGCACCACAGCGGTGCGCGTTCCCCACTGATTTCGGCGTCCCCCGACCCGAACTGAAGCCCCAGGGAGCAGGAACATCGAAATACCCCGGAATGACTAGGAGGCATGGCGAGGCGGGGTGAGCGGCGGCTGGATCGGTCTCCGGCCGCGGGCGGGCGCCAACGGTGGCTGGCTCGGAACGACCGGAACATGACGGGGCCGGCGGCGCCGAAGGCGCCGCCGGCCACCATCTCCGTCCGGCGATGACGGAGCTCCTTTGATCTGGGGACTACGTTCGCGCTGACGCGCTCACTTCTTGAGTCCCCTTCCTACTGGATCAGCTTGATGATGTTGAACATCGGGAGGTAGAGGGCCACGACCGCGCCCCCGACGCAGGCACCGATGACCGCGATCAGGATCGGCTCGATCAACGAGGTCAGCGCATCGACCGCGGCTTCGACCTCCTGGTCGTAGAACTGCGCGATCTTCTCCAGCATCTGGTCGACCTGGCCCGTCTCCTCGCCCACCGAGATCATCTGCACGACCATCGGCGGGAAGACCGGGTACTTCGTGAGCGGTTTCGCGATCGACTCGCCGTCGCGCACCGACAGCTGCACCTCGGTGATCGCCTTGCCGATCACCTTGTTGTTCACGGTGTCGCTGACGATCTCGAGCGCCTGGAGGATCGGCACGCCGGCCTTCATCAGCATCGCGAGCGTGCTCGAGAACCTCGAGAGCGCCGTCTTGTGGAAGAGCGTTCCGAACACGGGGGCTCGGAGCTTGATGGAGTCGACGACCTCACGGCCCTGCTCGGTCCGCTTGTATCGCCGGAAGAAGAACCGGGCGATGATCGCACCGCCGAAGAACACGTACCAGTAGGACTTGAACGCGTCCGACAGCCACATCAAACCTCGTGTGGGGAGTGGGAGCGTCCCCCCGAGCTGGCTGAAGATCGACTCGAACTGCGGGACGACGAACAGCAGCATCGCCGACATGATCAAGATCACCAGAGCGACGATGGCGACCGGGTAGGTCATCGCCGACTTGATCTTCCCGCGGAGACGAACCTCTCGCTCGATCATGTCGGCGAGGGCGATCAGGGTCGTGTCGAGCGAGCCGCCGGTCTCACCCGAGCGGACCATCGAGATGTACAGGTTGTTGAAGACATGGTCGTGCTTCGCCAGTGCTCCGGAGAGGGAGGACCCTTGCTCCACATCGAGGCGCGCCTCGTTCAGCACCCGTGCGAGCTCCTTGTTGCTGCTCTGCTCGGCCAGGATCGCGATCGCCCGCAGGATCGGCAGCCCGGAGTTCACCATCGTGGCGAACTGGCGGGAGAAGATCGCGACCTCCTTGAGCTTGACCTTCTTGCCGCCGAACTCGATCTGGCCGATGCTCTTCTTCTTGCGCTTCACATCGAGCGGCGTGAGGCCCTGCTCACGCAGACGCGCGAGGACGAGCGCCTCGCTGTCGGCGATCAAGGAGCCGGTCGTGACGGTCCCGGATCGGTCGCGAACCTTGTACTGGAAGGTATCTGCCATCTCAGCCTCCCATCAGCATGCCGCCGGAGCCCTCGTAGGAGGACCCGAATGCGGCGGGGCTGTCGTAGCCGTCGGACGGACCGCTCGAGAACGAGCCGCCCAGGAGCCGCTGGAGCTCTTCGGGATCGTGGCAGCGCTCGAACGCGATCTGTTGGGACACCCTGCCCGCCTTGATGTGTTGCGCGAGCGACATATCCATCGTCTGCATCCCGTAGCGCCCGCCCGCCTGCATCGACGAGTAGATCTGGTGGGTCTTGCCCTCACGGATCAGGTTGCGGATCGCAGGGGTGCACACGAGCACCTCGACCGCGGCGACACGACCGAGCCCGTCCGTGGTGGGGACGAGCTGCTGGGTCACCACGCCTTGGAGGGTGGTCGAAAGCTGCACCCGTACCTGCTGCTGCTGGTGTGGCGGGAACACGTCGATGATGCGGTCGATCGTCTGGGGCGCATCCTGCGTGTGCAGCGTGGCGAAGACGAGGTGACCCGTCTCGGCCGCGGTGATCGCGGTCCCGATCGTCTCCAGGTCCCGCATCTCACCGACGAGGATCACGTCGGGGTCCTGCCGCAGCACGTGCTTGAGCGCCTGCGCGAACCCGTGGGTGTCGGCGCCCACCTCGCGCTGGTTGACGACGCAGGTCTTGTGGCGATGGAGGAACTCGATCGGGTCCTCGACGGTCATGATGTGCCCGGCTCGCTCGCGGTTCACGATGTCGACCATCGCGGCAAGCGTCGTCGACTTCCCTGAGCCCGTGGGGCCGGTCACGACGACGAAGCCTCGCTGGAATCGAGCGAGGTCCATGACGACGTTGGGGATCCCGAGGTCGTCCATGTTCTTGATCTCGAACGGGATCACGCGGAATACAGCGCCGACGGCGTCGCGCTGTTGGAACACGTTGACTCGGAACCGGGATCGTCCCGGCAGCGAGTACGACATGTCGAGCTCGAGCTCCTGCTCGAACCGTTCCCGGAGCTTCTGCGGCAAGATCGCGTAGACCATGCCTTGCAAAGCCCTCGGTGTGAGCGACGGATACTCCCCCGCCGGCTCCAGCTCTCCGTGGACCCGCACCATCGGCGGGGAACCCGCCGTGAGGTGCAGGTCGGAGCCCCCCTTCTCCAGGAGCGCGCCGAGCAACTCCGGCACCGGGATCTGCACGTCCTCATCCTGTTGGACCACTGAGCTCATCTCACTTCACCACCCTCGCGACTTCCTCGATCGATGTGATCCCTGCTCGGACCTTGGCCAGACCGTCCTCCCGCAGGGTTGTCATCCCCTGTTGGATGGCGACGGTCCTGATTGCATCGGCAGATGCACGCTCCACCGTGAGTCGTTCGATCTCTTCGCTTCGGAGCATCACCTCGTAGAGCCCGATGCGGCCCCGGTAACCCGTGCCGGAACAGGCCTTGCAGTCGTTCTTCGCGATCCGGTTGTCGGGTGCCCGGAAGACTTCGCCGATGTGCGCCCACGCATCCTCCGCGTAGCCGGCCGCCTGGAGCTCGGCCTCGTCGGGGGCGTACGGCTGCTTGCACTTGTCGCAGAGGATCCGCGCGAGACGCTGGGCGACGACGGCGTCGATCGAAGACGCGACGAGGAACGTCTCCACGTCCATCTCCACGAGGCGGCTGATCGCCGACGGGGCGTCGTTCGTGTGCAAGGAGGAGAGCACGAGGTGACCGGTCAGGGCGGCCTCGATCGCGATCGTGGCCGTCTCCTTGTCCCGGATCTCACCGATCAGGACGATGTCGGGGTCGGCGCGCAGGATCGATCGCAGCGCCGAGGCGAACGTGAGCCCCGCCTTCGGGTTCACCTGGATCTGGTTGACGCCGGCCATCCGGTACTCGACCGGGTCCTCGACCGTGATGATGTTCTTCGATTCCTCGTTCAGGATGTTCAGCGTCGAGTACATCGTGGTCGACTTCCCCGAACCCGTCGGTCCGGTCACGAGGATGGCCCCGTAGGGCTTCGAGAACGCCGTGGCGAATCGCTCGTAGGAGTCCTCGAGGAATCCGAGGTCGGCGAGGTCGAGCATCGCGTTGCTCTTGTCGAGCACGCGGATCACGACCTTCTCGCCGTGCACGGTCGGAAGGGTCGCGACACGCATGTCGAGCTGCCGGGTACCGACCTTCATCGAGATCCGGCCGTCCTGCGGCACGCGCTTCTCCGCGATGTTGAGGTCCGCCATGACCTTGAGCCGAGAGATCAGGCCACCCTGGAGGTTTTTCGGCTGCGGCCGCATCGGCTCGTGCAGTACGCCGTCGACGCGGAAGCGGATGCGCACGTCACGCTCCCCCGGTTCGATGTGGACGTCCGAGGCCCGCTCGGCCACGGCCTGGGTCATGATCGCGTTGACGAGCTTGACGATGGGCGCGTCCTCGAGGGCGGCCTCGAGGTCGAGCTCCTCCCCCTCGCTGCCTTCGGCGGCCTCGGCGGCCAACTGCTCGACCTGGGAATCCAGGCCGGCGAACTTCTGGATCGCCTGCTCCACGTCGGCGGAGGTCGCCACCACGGGCTGAACCTCGCGGCCGGTGATCGTGCGGATGTCGTCGAGCGCGTAGACGTTGGCCGGATCCGACATGGCGACGAGGAGCTTCCCGTCTCGATCGCCGATCGGGAGCGCCCGGTATCGGCGCGCCAGCGCTTCGGGGAGGAGCGCGGTGGAGGCCGGATCGATCTGCGTGTCGTTCAGGTCGACGAACTCCAGCCCGACCTGCTCGGCGAGCGCCCGAACGAGATCGGCCTCTTTGATCATGCCGAGGTCGATCAGGACCCGGCCGAGCGCCTTCGGGGTCTTCTGGTGCTCCGCCAGGGCCGCGTCGAGCTGTTCGGGGGTGATCAATCCGAGCTCGATCAAGATCTGCCCGAGTTGCTTCGACTTCCGCTTCACGGTGGTCATCGCCGGTCCGTCCGCTCTAGGTCTTCCGCCGGATGGGTCGTGCAGATGCAGCTACCTGCTTGCTTCGTCATCCTCTCGCGGGACCTGAAGCAGGCCGGCGAACTCTTTGGCGAGGAGGATCCGGTCGACCTCCGACTCTTCTTCCTTGCCCTCCTGGGCCTCTGGGAGGTCATCGGCCGGAGGGTCGGGCTCCGCCGCCGGGGGGTCCTCGGCCTCCGCCGGGGCCATCGGGGCGATCTCCTCGGAGGGTGGCGTCTCGGCCACGGCGACGTCGTCGGCTGCCTCGGGTCGGACGATCGCGGGCTCGGATTCGGCGGGTGGCTGGCGGTCCGGCATGTGCAGGCTGGTGCGTGGCTTGCCCGAGGGAGCCGAAGGCGCATCGGGCAGGCGCATCGCTTCTCGGTCGACCAGGCGCTCCTGCTCGGCGGACAGGAGGGCCTGCTCGAGCGTGTCGACGAGGACGCCCGGCCGGACGCCGAGCTCGGCCACGGCGAAGGCCGCGTACGAGCCACGTCGGACGAACGCCCAGATCTGGTCGGGGAACTCGACGTAGGACCGCTCGGGATCGCCGACCCCCGCGAAGCGCACCCACGCGGTCCGGAGATCCGCTTCGGGCTCACCCTCGGGATGGGCACCGAGGATCAAGCCGTCGCGAGACAGCATCAGACAGCCGCGGATCCCCGCGATGCTCAACGAGACCCGCTGTGCGAGTGCCGAGTAGTCGCTCATCCCTCCACGGAGGCATCGACCGTGCGGCCGACGCGCTTGAACCGCTCGGGTTATCGGTCGGCGAGAACCGCGAGGGCGGCCGCCGACATCACGTCGAGCGGAGCGGGCGTGCCGGTCCACAGCTCGAAGGACAGCGCCGCCTGCTCGACGAGGTGACCGAGGCCGCTGACCGCGGTCGCCCCCGCATCCCGGGCCCGTCGCTGGAGGTCCGTGGTCGGTGGCGTGTAGAGGAGGTCCACCACCAGGACGCCGGGACCGAGCCGAGGCAACGCGGGGTGGGCCGGCTCCGACCCGGGTGCGCCGACCGGCGTGGCGTTCACGACGAGGTCGGCGACCGAGCCCTCCACATCCTTGGGGCGCACCACCACGAGCGGAACGCCCACCGCCTCGACGATCGATATGAGCAACGCCGCCCGGGACTCGTCGCGCACCGCCACGGTGAGCCGTCCGACTCCCGCTCGGGCGAGGGCGAGGGCGCAGGCGCGGGCGGCGCCACCCGCGCCGAAGATCAGGGCTTCGGCACCCGCAGGATCGAATCCCGCGTCCCGACGGAGGAACCGTCCGAACCCGGGGGCGTCGGTGTTGTGACCCTCGAGCACGTCACCGCGCACGACGATCGTATTGACCGCGCGCAGGAGGTGCGCGTCCTCCGACAGCTCCTCGAGCAGCTCGGCGGTCTCGGTCTTGTGCGGCATCGTGACGTTGACCCCCCGGAAGCCGAGCGGGGCGAGGCCCGCCAAGGCCTCGGAGAGCCCCTCGGGGGGCACGGGCAGCGGCACGTAGGCCCAATCGAGCCCCGCCGCGGCGAAGGCCGCATTGTGGATCGCGGGCGACAGGCTGTGTTCCACCGGCCACCCGACGATCCCGGCGACGTGGGTGGCGCCGCCGATCCCGCCCTCAGCCGAGGCACGCATCGACGTTCCGATTGTGCTCGCCGAGCGTGAGCGCGAACTTGTGGTGGCCGTCCGCTCCGCAGAGCACGTAGTAGAGGAAGTCCGTATCCGCCGGGTCGAGGGCGGCCTGGAGCGACTTCTCTCCGGGGCTGGCGATCGGCGTGGGTGGGAGCCCGCCGTTGATCCGGGTGTTGTAGGGAGTGTCGTGGGCGAGATCGTCCGACGAGAGCTCCCCGTCGGGCGTGGGATCGTCGTACAGGAGGGTGGCGTCGATCCCGAGGGCCATCCCGATGCGCAGGCGGTTGTAGATCACGCCGGCGATCAACCTCCGGTCCCGGTCGACCCGGGCCTCTTCCTCGATCATCGACGCGATGATCACGAGCTCGTAGGGAGACACCCCGAGCTCCTCGGTCCGGTCGAACGGCAGGGTGTCCGCCTCCGTCCCGAACTGCTCGAGGAGCTCCTCCGCCACGAGGCGGGCGGACAGCCCCTCCTCGATGAACTCGTAGCTCTTGGGGAAGAGGAATCCCTCGGGCGTTGCCGATCCGGCCGGGAGGTACGGCGGAAGGACGTAGCGCCCGCTCTCCACCTCCTCGAGGAACCGCTTCGCCGAGATCCCGAGATCGTCCTGGACCCGCTCCGCGATCTGCGTGAGCCGGAACCCTTCGGGTATCACGAGCTCGACGGTGGGCACCTCGGGCGGGGGCGTCGTCACGACGTCGAGCGCCGCATCGAGCGTCATCCCGGTCGTGAGCTCGAAGGAGCCCGCGCGGATCTGGTCTGCCTTGCCGGTGCCCCGGAGGAGGAGGTTCCCCACGAACCCCCCGCACGCGATCACTCCCTCGTCGTGGAGACCCTCCATGACCTCCCGCGCCGGGGTGTCTTCCTCGACGGTGAACGTGACGGCTCGCCGCGGACCGGGCGGAGGCTCCTGGCAGGTCCGGTAGTAGTTCAGTGCCCACGCGCCGGCACCCACGACGCCGAGGAACAGGAGGAGGGCGACGACGAGGGACAGCCGGCGCGGACGGCTGACTCGCCCCGCGCGCCGGAGGCTCGGGTCCGCCGACATGACCGCGAGGATACCGGGCCTCCCGACTTCAGCCCTGGTGCCCCCGCGCGTCCAGCCACGCCTGGAGGATCACGGTGGCGGCGGAGGCGTCGACCACGCGGCGGCGCTCCCGCCCGGGGGTTCCCGCGGCGGCGAGCGCCCGCTCCGCTTCCACGGTCGACAGTCGCTCGTCCTGCAGCTCGATGGGAACCTCCACGACACCCGCGAGCGCGTCCGCGAACGCGTCCGCATGCCCGGCACGAGCCCCGTGTTCCCCCCGGAGGGAGAGCGGGAGCCCGACCACGATCAGGGATGCCCCTCGCTCCCGGGCCAACTCGGCGATCGCGAGCAGCTCGCCGGGCGGCCGCCCGACGTGCACCGTGCCGACCGGCACCGCGAGCCGCCGTTCGGGATCGGAGATCGCGACCCCGATCCGAGCGTCACCCAGATCGAGCCCGAGGACCGGCCCGGATGCGGTCACGAGGTGGCGCGCGAGGAGCTCCCGGACGCGCGCGGGGATCCCGCCGAGCGCCTGGCCGACGGCGGACACGTCCCGACCGCCGGCCATCGCCAGGATGTCCTTGCCGCCGGCTCCGCCGCCGATGACGGTCGCCGCTTCGCGGAGGAGCTCGGGCGCCGTGACACCCTTGGCGACGGCCTCGGGCGTCGACGCCGCCACCAGCTGGGCCTTCCCGTCGGCCCCGCCCCCGAGCACGACGGCGGCCGCGCGCCCCTGGAACCGGTCGCGGATCCTCTGAGCCAGGTCTCGGAGGCCGCTGGCATCCTCCCCCGCCACCTCCGAGACGACGAGGCCGAGGCCGTCGACCTCGAGCACGCCGTCCACGAGGGCCGCGATGACCGCGTCCCGGTCCCCCTTCTGGAGCGCGCCCAGCGCGCTCCGGAGCCGCTTGTTCTCCTCGATCACCTTCCGGGCGTGGTCGATCGCGCTCCGCGGATCGGTGCTGCCGATCGCCTCCACCAGATCGTGCAGGAGCGCGCGTTCGGCGTTGATCTCCCGGAGGGCGTCCGGTCCCACGAGCGCCTCGACGCGGCGCATCCCGGCGCCGATCGATCCCTCGTGGAGGAACCGGATCACCCCGATGTGCCCCGTCCGCGGCACATGGGTGCCGCCGCAGAGCTCGCGCGAGTAGTCCCCGATCTCGACCACGCGGACGACGTCGCCGTACTTCTCTCCGAAGAGCATCACGGCTCCCAGGCGCTCCGCTTCCTCCATCGACGTCTCGAAGTCTCTCGGAGCGTCGTCGGCCGCCAGGCGGCGGTTCGCGAGCAGCTCCGCCTCGTCGAGCTGCTCCGACGAGACCGCCGAGGGATGCGGGAAGTCGAAGCGGAGGCGTCCCGGCTCGACGAGCGAGCCCGCCTGGCGGGCGTGGTCGCCGAGCAGCTCGCGGAGCGTGGCGTGGACGACGTGCGTGGACGTGTGCGCTCGGGCGGTCGCCTCGCGGCGATCGGCGTCGACCTCGGCGTGCGCCTCCGCGCCCGCCCGGACCTCGCCCGACTCCACCACGCCCGTGTGCAGGATCGAACGATCGCCCGCGGGCACGGTGTCGTCCACCCTGATCACGCCCGAGGGCGTCCGGATCAGGCCGCGATCGCCCACCTGGCCACCCCCTTCCGCGTAGAACGGGGTGCGGTCGAGGAAGATCCGGACTTCCTGGCCCTCCTCGGCCACCGGCAGTTCGCGGAACTCCGGATCGAGCATCGTCACGATGGTGGCGTCGGACTCCAGGGTCTCGTAGCCCACGAACGTCGTGGGAGGAGCCGCCCCGGCGTCGAGGCCGATGGGCACCTTCTTGGCGGCGCGCCGTGCCCGATCGCGCTGCTCCTCGAGCAGCGCCGCGAACCGATCGACGTCGACGGACAGGCCCGACTCCGCCGCGAGCTCCTCCGTGAGCTGCAAGGGGAACCCGAACGTGTCCGAGAGCTTGAAGGCGTCGTCTCCCGCGATCCGCCCATCACGGGCTCTCCCCTTCGCGTCGTCGAACAGGACGAGCCCTTGCCGGAGCGTGCCGGCGAACCGCTCCTCCTCCGACCCGGCCACCTGGCGCACGAACGCCTCGTTCTCCCGGAGCGACGCGTACACGTCGCCGAACGTCGCCACCACGACGTCGATGATCGGATCCATCACCGCGCGCTCGATCCCGAGCGCGCGAGCGTGCGAGACCATCCGGCGCAGCATCCGCCGCAGGATGTAGCCGCGTCCCTCGTTCGCCGGCTGGACCCCATCCGCGATCAGGAACGCAGTGGCCCGGCCGTGTTCGGCGATGATCTTCAGGGACGCGTCGTCGCGGCCGTCCCGGCCGTGCGTGCGCCCCGACAGGGACTCCGCCACCTCCAGCAACGGTCGGAGCAGGTCCGTCTCGAAGACGCTGTCCACGTTCTGGAGCACAACCGCCACGCGCTCCAGCGACGAACCGGTGTCGACGTTCTTCGCGGGGAGAGGCTCGACGAACCGGAGCTCCTCGTCGATCCGATCCTGGATGAAGACGAGGTTCCAGATCTCCATGAACCGTTCCTCGTCCACGTCCGGACCGCCCTCCGGTCCGTACTTCGCCCCGCGATCGACGAAGATCTCGCTGCACGGACCCCCGGGGCCGGCCGCGTGGGTGTGCCAGTAGTTCGCGAGCTCCCCCTCCGCGTCCGTCATCCCCCGTCGGACGATGCGATCCGGAGACAGGCCCACCCCGTCGACCCAACCCTCCACGGCCTCGTCGTCCTCCTCGTACACCGTCACCCAGAGCCGGTCGTGATCGATCCCGAATCCCTCGGTGACGAGCTGGTGCGCCCAGGCGATCGCGTCGGCCTTGAAGTAGTCGCCGAACGAGAAGTTGCCGAGCATCTCGAAGAACGTGAGGTGCCGGGCATCCGTGCCGACGTTCTCGATATCGTTCGTGCGCATCACCTTCTGGACTGTGACGGCCCGCGGGTACTCCGGCTGGGCTTGTCCCAGGAAGATCGGGATGAACTGGTTCATCCCCGCGTTCGCGAGGAGCAGACCGGACTCGGGAGGCGGGATCAGCGACGAGCTCGGCACGCGCTTGTGCTCTCGCTCCTCGAAGAACGACAGGAACAGCTCGCGGATCCGCTCGCCCTCCACGCGCGGAGTCTACCGGTGGGCTCCGCAGCCCTCGGACCGAGCCTCAGGCCGCGGTCGGCTCGTCGGGATCGGGTTCACGGTTCGGGTCGAGCTCCGCCCGGAGCTCGCGTTCCCGCTCCTCCATCGCCCGCTTGCCCTCCTCGATCGACTCCGCGACGAGCTTGGAGAGATCCATCAGGCCGCCTCGGGCCTCGCGTGCCAGCGTCGCCGGCTTGACCTTGTTCGCTTGGCGCCTGGCCCACCGCGAGGCGACGACGGCGCCGGTTGCCCCCGCGCCCAGGCCGAGCGCGACCCAGAAGCTGCGGCGCATCTCAGGGCGCCGGCGCGCCCGGCGCCGGGGATCCCTTCGACCGCTTCTTGCCGAACGAGTCGGCCGCCTTCTTCACGCCCGCGCCGACGCTCAGGAACTTCACGATCGGGCTGGAGGCCGCATGCTCCAACAGTCCCGTGAACCGCTCGACGCGTCCCACGATGCCCCCGACGGAATCGAGGACACCCCCCACGCGATCGAGATGCCCATTGGTCCGCTCCACGGAGCCCTTGATCTCCCGGAGGAGCGGGACCGTCTCCTCCCGCATCGCGTCCACGGTGAGACGGGTCGCCTCGAGCACACGGAACGTGTTCAGCAGGACGAGGCACAGGAACAAGACCAGGAGTCCCCAGAATGCGGCGAGCACGATCAGGGCGGTCTCGCCGCCGGTGAGGGCCAGGAGCGTCATCCGTTACCTCCGAGGTTCCGTGGGGTGGGCAGTTCGCCCAGCATACCGATGGTCCCCGGGGACGCTCGGTCCCCTACTGTGGCCGGTTCCTCTTCGGGTGCGCGTTCCTCTTCGGTGCCGGTTCCTGGACGCGTGCCGCCTCCTCTGCCCGTGCCGGCTCCTCTTCCGGTGTCGGCTCCTGGACGGCGCGGGCACTCAAGGGCACGCCGGTGCCGGGCCCGACCTCGACATCGCGGCCCTGACCGGTCGCCTCGTAGTACACCTCGTCCTCGAATCGCTCCGGCCGATACTGCTGCGCCACGTGATGGCCCTCGAAGTCGTGGGGATACTCGTACCCCTCCCCGTGGCCGAGCTTCGCGGCGCCGGCGTAGTGCGCGTCGCGGAGATGCGGCGGCACGGGGTCGGTCGAGTCGGCATCTGACAGCGCCTTGTCCAGCGCCTCCGTGACGGAATCCGATTTCGGCGCCCGCGCCAGGTAGAGCGCCGCGTGTGCGAGGTTGAAGCGAGCCTCGGGCATGCCGACGTGCTCGAGCGCGTTCGCGGCGGCCACCGCGACCTGGAGCGCTTGCGGATCGGCCAGCCCCACGTCCTCGGACGCGAAGATCATCATCCGCCGCACGATGAACCGTGGGTCCTCGCCGGCGTGGATCATCCGCCCGAGCCAGAACAGCGACGCGTCCGGGTCCGACCCGCGCATGCTCTTGATGAACGCGGAGACGACGTCGAAATGGCTGTCGCCACGGTCGTAGGCGACGATCCGCTTCTGGACCGCATCGGCGACCCGCGCCCCGTCGATCAGCGTCTCGCCGGCGTCGGCCAGCAGGACGGCGGCCTCGAGGGCGGTGAGCGCCGCGCGGGCATCGCCGGCGGACAGTTCCACGAGGTGGTCGAGCGCGTCGTCGGTGAGCGTCACGCCGAGCGCGCCCATCCCCCGCTCGGCGTCGATCACCGCGAGCTCGAGCAGCCCGCGGATCTCCTTCGGCTCGAGTGGCTCGAGACGGAGCAGGAGGCACCGTGAGAGCAGCGGGCCCACCAGGCTGTGGTACGGGTTCTCGGTGGTGGCGCCGATCAGCGTGATCGACCCGTCCTCGATCGCGGGGAGGAGGATCTCCTGCTGCGCCTTGTTCCACCGGTGCACCTCGTCGACGAACAGGACGGTCCGGAACAACGTCGTCTTGGAGTGGTCCATCACCCGGCGAGCGTCCGACACGCCGGAGCTCACCGCGGACAGCTGTTGAAAATCGGCGCCCACCGCGACCGCCAGCAGGTGCGCGAGGGTCGTCTTGCCGGTGCCGGGAGGCCCCCAGAGGATCGTGGAGGGAAGGTGTCCGCCGTCGATCAGCTTCGTGAGCGGCTTCCCTTCGCCCAAGAGATGGTGATGTCCGACGAACTCCTGGAAGGTGCGCGGACGCATCCGCGTTGCGAGCGGTCGATCCATGAGAGAGGGATGTCCTTTCCTGCCAGCCCGAGTCTCCGGCCCCGTCACAGCCGGAAGCCAGCATGATAGGCCTCGGCGGTGGCTGAGGGAACCGTCTTCGGCCCTAGGGCGATGTGCCAGAAGACGTCGATACGCTCAGGAGCGGCTGCGCAGCAGGCTCAGCCGTCGTACCGTCTGAGGATCCGATCCGGCCTGATCCGGTAGATCACGCGCTCCTGACCCTCCTTGTACGTCCATCGCTCGCCGTCGTGGTACCGCTGGTGCAGCGTATCGATGTGTTCCTCGGCCTCCGGCCCGGTCACGAATCCCTCAACGACGCCGTCGACCCGGAGCCACCGGTACGGATCGTCCTCGTCGTGCACCGTCACCGAGACTCGGGGATCGATCCGCAGGTAGCGGTCCTTCACCCGGCCCACCGCGGAGTTCACGAGCACCGTCCCGGCGGCGGCATCGATCCAGGTGACCGTCACATGCGGCGTGCCGTCCGGTCGAACCACCGCGAGATGGGCGAAGTTCTTCCCGGTGAGCAGCTCGACGTCGTCGGTTTGCAAGGTCTCCACCGTCACTCCTCTCCTGGCCGAGCTCGCTGCTCCTTCGTGGGCGTCGCCAGCACCTGCAGGCCGACCTCGCGGAGCTGCTCGGCATCCACCGGAGCCGGCGCTCCGGTCAGGGGGTCGGCGCCTGACTGCGCCTTGGGGAACGCGGTGACCTCCCGCAGGGTCTCCTTGCCCGCCATCAGCATCACGATGCGGTCGAGACCCATCGCGATCCCGCCATGGGGCGGTGCCCCGTAGCGGAACGCACGGATCAGATGGCCGAACTTCTCCTCGATCTCGGCCTCGGTCAGTCCCAGCACCGCGAAGATCTGCTCCTGCACCTCGGGCCGGTGGATCCGGATGCTCCCGCCACCCACCTCGTAGCCGTTGAGGACGAGGTCGTATCCCTTCGACGTGGCCGTCTTCGGGTCGAGGTCATCGCTCGCCGGCGCGGTGAAGGGATGGTGGTTGGATACCCACTTCCCCTCCTCCTCGCTCCAATCGAACAAGGGCGGGTCCGTGTACCAGACGTAGCGCCACTCTCCCTCGGGGATCAGGCCGAGTCGATCGGCCAGGTGCCGTCTCGCGCCGTCGAGCGCGACGTGCACCCGATCGGCCCGATCGGCCACGATGCAGACCAGGTCTCCCTCGGAGGCGCCGGTCGCGTCGAGCACGCCGTCGACCTCGTCCCTCGACAGGTGCTTCTCCACCGGGGAGCGCACGCCGTCGCCCTCGACGACGATCCAGACGAGACCGGCGGCGCCGCGGCCCTTCGCATCCTGGACGAGCTGGTCGAGCTCCTTGCGAGAGAGCTGGCCGCCCCCGGGCGCCGCGAGTCCCTTGATCGCGCCGTCCTCCGTGGCGAGCACGGACGCGAACGCGTTGAAGCCCGTTCCGGCGAACACCGACCTGAGATCGGCGAGCTCCAGGCCGTAGCGGAGGTCCGGTTTGTCGCTGCCGAAGCGCCCCAACATCTCGTCGTAGGTCATCCGCGAGAACGGCGTGGCGATCTCGACGCCGTGGATCTCGCGCACGTAGCGCGCGTACAGAGGCTCGATCACCGCGAACACGTCCTCCTGGTCGACGAACGACATCTCCACGTCGAGCTGGGTGAACTCGAAGCTCCGGTCCGCCCGTGGCGCTTCGTCTCGGAGGCACCGGACGATCTGGTAGTAGCGATCCTGTCCCGCCACCATCAGGAGCTGTTTCAGTTGCTGGGGGGATTGCGGAAGCGCGTAGAAGGAACCCGGCCACAGTCGCGACGGCACGAGGAAGTCCCGCGCGCCCTCCGGCGTCGAGCGCGTGAGCAGGGGGGTCTCGACCTCGAGGAAACCGAGGGAATCCATGTGATCGCGCGTGATCGCGTTGATCCGATGGCGGATGCGAAGCGCCTCCGTCATCTCGTGCCGGCGGAGGTCGAGGTAGCGATACCGCAAGCGGAGCTCCTCGCCCGCTTCGATCCGATCTTCGACCGGGAACGGGGGCGTCTCAGCCTCCGCCAGGATCTCCAACGCGGCCGCCGCCACCTCCACTTCGCCGGTGGGGAGCTGCGGGTTGGCCATCCCGGGCGGGCGGCTGCGCACGCGGCCGGTCACCCGCACGACGTCCTCGGCGCTCAGTCGCTGGGCAGCGGTGTGGGCTTCTGCCGCGTCTTCCGGATGGAAGACGACCTGCACGATGCCCTCGCGATCGCGGAGGTCGATGAACGTGACGCCGCCGTGGTCGCGGCGGCTGGCGACCCAGCCGCAGAGGATCACCTCGACGTCGGCGTGCTCGGCGGTCAGCTCGCCACACGCGTGGGTGCGCATCGCGGTGCGATAGATGCTCTCGTTCATCCCGTTCCTCCGACCGGCCCGTCGCGAGGCGTCGGGGCGATCGCCTCGGCGAGCGATCCCGGGGCGATCTCCTGCTGGTCACCGTCCGAGAGCCGACGAAGCGTGACGACGCCGGCCTCGAGCTCTCGCTCCCCCACGATCGCCGCGTACGTGGCACCGGTGCGGTCCGCCATCCTCAACTGGGCCTTCAGGGGTCGGTCCTCGAACGCGGCGTCCGCGGCGACGCCGACCGCCCGCAGCTCACGTTACCAGGTCGTGCGCCCGTGCGTGGCCGGCGTCCCCGACCCCGACCACGAATACGGCGAGTCCCGGCTCTTCCGGCGCCTCGATCCCCTCCTGCTCGAGCGCGAGGAGGACGCGTTCCAGACCCATCCCGAACCCGACGCCGGGGACGCGCGGCCCGCCCAGCACCTCGGCCAGCCCGTCGTACCTGCCACCGCCGAACAACGTGGCTTGCTGCGGCGAAAGACCCGGGCTCACGAACTCGAACGCAGTCCGCGTGTAGTAGTCGAGGCCCCGGACCAGCGTCGGCTCGAGCGTCCACGAGAGACCGGCGTCCTTCAGGCCCGCCTGCACGCCCTCGAAGTGCGCCCGGCACGGATCGCAGAGCCGGTCCGTGATGCGCGGGGCCTCCTTCGCCACCGCCCGACACGCCTCGTCCTTGCAGTCGAGGACGCGGAGCGGATTGTCCTCGAAGCGGTCGCGGTGCTCGTCGGTCAGGCGGTCTCGGTTGGCGCGGAGGAACACCACGAGCTCGTCCCGATAGGCGGGGCGGCAGACCTCGTCCCCGATCGAGTTGAGCTGCAGCTCGATGCGGGAGAGTCCGAGCCCGCGGAGGAAGGCATCGCCCACCGCGATCACCTCGGCGTCGGCGCCGAACGCCTCGGTCCCGAACACCTCGATGCCGAACTGCCGGTGCTCGCGATATCGGCCCTCCTGCGGCCGGGCGTACCGATACATCCGCGTGAGGTAGTAGGCCTTGAATGGGGACGGCTGCTCCTGCATCGCGCCCAGGTAGGCGCGCATCACCGGCGCGGTTCCCTCCGGACGGAGCGTGAGCGAGCGCCCCTTCCGATCGTCGAACGTGTACATCTCCTTCGTGACGACGTCGCTCGTCTCACCCGACGTGGCGGAGAAGAGCTCGGTGGCCTCGAAGCCGGGCGTCTCCACGTAGCGGTACCCGTGGAGGCGGGCGAGGGCCGCTGCGCGATCGTAGAGCGCGCGCATGCGGCTCCCCTGGGGCGGGAGCAGGTCGAGCGTGCCACGTGCCGGTCGCAGATCCATCAAGCCATGTCCACCAGGAACGGGTTGGACGAGCGCTCCCTTCCCACCGTCGTCCGCGGGCCGTGGCCCGGAAGGACGTCATCGCCGTCGTCCCTCGTCAGGAACCAGCGGAGGCTCGCCTGCATCGCGTCGGGCGATGAGTTCGGGAAATCGGAGCGTCCGATCGAGCCGGAGAACACGAGGTCGCCTGCGACCACGGTCGCGTCGGTCACGAAGCAGCAGTGACCCGGCGTGTGCCCCGGCGTGTGACGAACGCCGATGGAGATCCCGGCGAACGACAGCTCGTCACCGTCGACGACGCGGCGCAGATCCTTCACCGGCTCCAGGGGGTTGTCGAACCCGGGGTTCCAGGCATCGATGTCATCGAACGCGACGGCGTCGGCTTCGTGAACGAAGACGGGGAGGTCGTCGCCGGCGAGCACGCCCGCAGCGTAGGCGTGGTCGAGATGTGCGTGCGTGAGGAGGATCGCCGTCGGCCGCCGCCCGGCCCGCTCCAGGACCGCTCGGAGGTCGTTCGGCTCGAAACCGGGGTCGACGAGCACCGCGTCCTCGCTGCCGTCGGCGCCGAGGAACCAGCAGTTCGTGCCGAACGGGTTCCGATCGAAGACGTCCTGATACATCTGGCGAATCGTACCGGGTCGATCCGGCGCGGCCGCCCCGACCGGCTCCGTACCATGGCCCGTACGCTGACGCCATGGAGCGACACGTGGTCCTCTACGACAGCGACTGCGGCTTCTGCCGGTGGTCGCTCGATCGGGTGCTCCGGTGGGACCGGGACGGCCGCCTCCGGGCCGCCCCGATCCAGAGCGAGGAAGGCGATCGGTTCCTCGCCGACCTCTCGGAGGAGGACCGACTCGCTTCCTGGCACCTCGTCACGCCCGACGGAGGGCGGTACTCCGGTGGCGCGGCGGCCGGCCCGCTCGCTCGGCTCCTGCCGGCAGGCGCCCCCGTCGCCATCCTGGCCGGAACGTTCCCTCGGACCACCGACCGCCTCTACCGGTGGGTGGCGCGGAACCGGGACTGGCTCGGCCGGCGGCTCGGGGAAGAGGCGTGCGCCGTCGATCCGAGCCGGCAACCCGGGCGATCTACGCGGAGCTGAGCGTCGCGCCCTCCAGCACCAACGTGAACGGACCGTCGTTGAGGAGCTCCACCTCCATCGACGCGCCGAAGACCCCTCGTTTCACCCGCGCCCCTCGGGCCTCGAGCGCCGCGGCGAGCGCTTCCACCTGCTCCGACGCGATCGCCGGATCCTCCGCGTCCCCCCACGAGGGACGACGCCCCTTCCGGAGGTCGGCGTACAGGGTGAACTGCGAGACGACGAGGACCTCGCCGTGCACCTCGGACAGCGACAGGTTCGTCTTGCCGTCGTCGTCGGCGAACAGCCGGAGGTTGACGATCTTCTCCGCCAGCCGCCCGGGCTCATCCGCCGGATCGCCGCGCCCCACGCCGGCCAACAGCACGTACCCGCGCCCGATCTCCGCGACGCGCTCTCCGTCCACCTCGACGGAGGCGCGGAGCACGCGCTGCAGGACGACCCTCATCCCAGGCCCGTTCGCCTCGCGATCACGTGGGACACGTGCCAAGGCTTGGGAGGGTCGAACGACGCACGAGCGGCCACACTCAGCTCGGGACGACGCGGTAGGCGTCGTAGACGCTCTCTACCCGCTTCACCGCTCCGAGCAGCGACGACAGGTGCGTCACGTCGGCCATCTCGAACGTGAACCGGAGGCGCGTGATGCGGTCCCGTCCCGTGCTCGAGGTGGCGGCGAGGATGTTCACATGACTGTCGGACAGGACGGTGGCGACGTCCGAGAGCAGCCGCGTCCTGTCGAGGGCCTCCACCTGGATCGCCACGGAGAAGGACGTGGGCTTGCCCTCCGCCCAGTCCACGTCGATGATCCGCTCCGGCTCCCGCCGCTGGAGCGTCCGGAGGTTGGGGCACGTGTCGCGGTGGACGGAGACGCCCTGTCCCCGGGAGACGAATCCCACGATCGCGTCCCCAGGCACAGGGGTGCAGCACCGTCCGAGCTTCACCCAGACGTCCCCCAGACCTCGCACCACGACGCCCTTCGAGATGTCGGGCTTCCCGATCCGCACGGGGCGGGCGAGCGGAACCTCCGTCACGTCCTCGTCCGGTGTCCCGGAGACCAGGCGTGACATCCGCGCGACGATCGACTGCGGAGACACGTGCCCCTCCCCGACCGCGACGTACAGCGCCTCGAGGTCCGGATATTTCAGATCCTGCGCCACGTTCGCGATCGTCTCTTCCGACGCGAGACGCTTGAAAGTCTGATCCTGCCGGCGCACGAACGTCTTGACGGCATCGCGCCCGGACTCCATCGCATCCTCGCGGCGGCCGCGGCTGAACCATTGGCGGATCTTCGTCCTGGCCCGCGGCGTCTTCACGAACTGGAGCCAGTCCTGGCTCGGTCCCTCGCCCTGGGCCTTCGACGCGAGGATCTCGACGGTGTCCCCGGTGCGGAGCTCGTAGTCGAGCGGAACGAGCTTCCCGTTCACCTTGGCCCCCACCGTGCGGTGGCCGACCTCCGTGTGGATCGAGTACGCGAAGTCCACCGGCGTCGCGCCCTGCGGCAGGTTCTGCACGTCGCCCTTCGGGGTGAAGCAGAAGACCCGCCCGCCCGACAGGTCGATCCGCAGACCCTCCATGAACTCCTGCGGGTCGGCCATGTCCTTCAGCCAATCCATCATCTGGCCGAGCCATGCCATGTCCTGTGCTTCCTTCGAGGACTTGCTCCCCTCCTTGTAGCGCCAGTGGGCGGCGATACCGAACACGGCCGTGCGGTGCATGTCCTGCGTCCGGATCTGGATCTCCAGGGGGATGCCCTTCGGTCCCACGACGGTCGTGTGCAACGACTGGTACATGTTCGACTTCGGCATCGCGATGTAGTCCTTGAAACGGCCCGGGAACGGCTTCCAGAGCGCGTGGACGGCACCGAGCGCGCCGTAGCAGTCGCGCAGGGACGGCACCAAGACGCGGAGGCCGACGAGGTCGTGGATCTCGTTGAACTCCTTGCCGCGGATCACCATCTTCTCGTAGATGGAATACAGGTGCTTCGGGCGCCCCTCGACGTCCGCCTTCACGCCGAGCTCTTTGAGCTTCGCCCGGAGGGCCTCTTTGACGCCCTCCAGGAGTTGCTGCCGCTCTCCCCTTCGACTCTCGACGAGGTTCGCGATCTCACGATAGGGGCCCGGGTTGAGCGTCTTGAACGCGAGGTCCTCGAGCTCCCACTTCAGCTCCTGCACCCCGAGGCGGTTCGCGAGCGGCGCGTGGATCTCGAGCGTCTCGTTCGCGATCTTGCGTCGGCGCTCCTCCGAGAGCGGCGCCAGCGTGCGCATGTTGTGCAGCCGGTCCGCGAGCTTGACGAGCAGCACCCGGATGTCGCCGGCCATCGCCACGATCATCTTGCGAACGTTCTCGGCCTGCGCGAGCTCGCCGCTCCGGAACTCGAGCTTGTCGAGTTTCGTGAGGCCGTCGACGATCCGCGCGACCTCGTTGCCGAATCCGACCTCGATGTCCCCGAGCCCGACGTCGGTGTCCTCGACGGTGTCATGCAGGAGGGCCGCGGTGAGCGTCGTGGTGTCGAGCCGGAGGTCCGCGAGGATCCCCGTCACGGCGACGGGATGCTCGACGTACGGCTCGCCCGAGAGGCGGAACTGTCCGTCATGAGCATCCTCGGCGAACCGATACGCCCGTTCGAGGAGCTTCGTGTCGGCTTTCGGGTTGTAGGAACGGACCTTCTTCAGGATCGGCGCGAGGCGGTTCGGCGGCCCGGACTCGGCTCGTCGCAGCCGCGGGCGCGGGATCGCCGGGAGCCGCCGGCCGCGCTCGGGCGTGACGGGCTGCGGCTCTTCATCGACCCGCTCGACCGGTATGTCCTGCTCGGTGCTGCCCACGCTCGCCTCCTGCACCAAGTGTAGGGGACGCCGTCCGGGGAGCTCGGGAGCGCAGGAATCGACCCTGTCGCGTTCAGTACTGGATGAACGTGTGGACCTCGTAGTCCTCGAGCTTCGAGCGTCCCTTCAGGAACTCGAGCTCGATCAGGCACGAGATCCCGCGGATCGCCCCTCCACAGCGCTCCACGAGCGAGGCCGCCGCCTGCGCGGTCCCGCCTGTTGCCAAGACGTCGTCGACGATCAGGACGCGCTCGCCCTGCTCGATCGCGTCCCGATGGAGCTCGAGCGTGGCCGTTCCGTACTCGAGCTCGTACTCCTCGGACGCCGTCTCCCAGGGGAGCTTGCCCTGCTTGCGGATCGGCACGAAGCCGGCGTTGAAGTGGTAGGCCACCGGGGCCGCGAGGATGAACCCCCGGGCCTCGATCCCGACGACCTTGTCGACGGTGCCCCGGCCGAAGTGGACGACGATCAGATCGATGATCGTCGACATCGCGTCGGCGTGCGCCAGGATCGGCGTGATGTCCTTGAAGACGATGCCCGGCTCGGGGAAGTCGGGCACGTCCCTGATCAGCGCCTTGATCTGCTCGATCTCCACGACGTCACCTCCGCTTGCGCTTCGCCGGCGGCTTGCGCCGCTTCGACTTCTGTCCGGGCCGCCCGGTCGTGGCGGTCCGGGCGGTCGCGCGGGCGGCGGCCGCCTCGCCGGTGCTCGCGCCGGGGGTCGCCGCGGGAGCGGCCGTCGCCCGCCGCGCCACCACCCGTTCCCGGTCCGTGAGCTTCTGCTCGAGTTGTCGGAATCGCGCCTCCCGCTTCTTCAGCACCGCGAGGAGCGGTGCGGCGAGGAAGATCGACGAGTACACACCGATCGCCGTACCGATGAACATCGCGAACGCGAAGTCCTTGAGCGTCTCGCCACCGAAGAGCAACAGGGCCAGGATCGGAAGCAGGACCACGAGCGACGTGTTCACCGATCGCATCAGCACCTGGTTCAGGGAGAGGTCGATCGTCCCGTCCGACCCCAGTCTCCCCACCAGTGACTGCGTCTCGAGGTTCTCCTTGATCTTGTCGTAGATGACGACCGTGTCGTAGAGGGAGAACCCGAGGATCGTGAGCACCGCGATCACGGTTTCCGGGGTCACCTCCCGACCCGTAAGGGCGTACACCCCGATCGTGATCACGACGTCGTGGATCAGCGCGATGATCGCCCCGATCGCCATCTTCAGCTCGAACCGGAGCGTGATGTAGCCCATGATCGCGGCGAGCACGATCACCAGCCCGATCGCGGCCTTCCGGGAGATCTCCCCGCCCCACGTCGGACCGACGTCCTCGACGTTCACGTCCACCGGCTCGATGCCCGCTTGCTCGGCGAGCTCCCGACGGATCACCTCCGACTCGCTGATCCCTTCTCCGGTGAGCGAGGGGGTTCGGATCGACACCGCCTCGTCGTTGACGATCTGAACCTCGGCGCCGTCGATCCCCTGCTCCTCGAGCGTCGCCTGCACCTGCTCGGCGTCGACCGGCCGCGCGAACGTGTACGTGATGCGTGCGCCCCCTTCGAAGTCGATCGAGAAGTTCAGGTCGCCGAACAGCAGACCCGCGATCGAGACGGCGACCAGCAGCCCCGAGATCGCGAACCAGCGGTTCCGAAGCTCCACCCAGGGCACGTGCGGGATCGTGTGACCGCGGTAGGTGTCGAGCGCGTGTCGGACGTTCACAGCCCCGCTCCCTGCCGCGTGGCTTCGCCGGCGACCCCGCTGGTGAGACCGAAGCCGCGGAGGTTCACGAGCTTCTCGTTCTTGGCGATCAGGAACACCGTCGGCCGTTTGAAGAACCAGACGACGAACAGATCGAGCAGGGTCGCCACGCCCAGCGTCAGCGCGAACCCACGGACGGAGCTGACCGCCGTCAGGTACAGGACCGCGGCCGCGAGCCCCGTCACGATGTCGGCGGCGACGATCGTCTTGTACGCACGAGCGAAGGCGGGTTGGACCGCGGCGCGAGGCGACTTACCCGAGCGGACCTCGTCCTTCAGCCGTTCGAAGAACACGATGTAGGAGTCGGCGGTGACGCCGAGCGAGATCACGAGCCCCGCGACGCCGGCGAGCGAGAGCGCGTAGCCGAACTGGTCACCCGCGATCGAGATCAAGGCAACGGCGAGCGCGGCCCAGATCGTCATGCCGAACCACGCGACGACCCCGAGGAGCCGGTAGTAGAAGAGCAGGTAGAGGAACAACAGGACGAGGCCACCGGCGCCGGCGAAGACCCCCTGCTCCAACGACTCTCCACCGAGCGTCGGGCTCACCGTCCGCACCGACTGCCTCGTCAGTTCGACGGGGAGCGCGCCCGCGTTCAGTTGCGTCGCGAGGTCTTTGGCCTCCTGTTCCGCGAACCCGCCGGTGATCTCGCCGGTCCCGCCGGTGATCGCGGACTGCACCGTGGGCGACGAGATCACCACCCGGTCCACCACGATCGCGATCTGGTTCGTCGGTTCCGGCGCGCCGACGGCCGCCGTGGTCGCCTCCGCGAAGCGATCGGCGCCGTCGCCGTCCAGCTGGAAGTTCACGGTCCAATCCGAGGTGCCGAGCTGACTCTGGTTGATCACGGCAGATGCGCTGTCGAAATCCTCCCCGGTGATCACCGTGGGGCCGAGGACGAACTTCGCCACCTGCCCTTGCCCGATCGGTCCCGGGTACACGACCTCCTCGTCTTCCAGGGCATCGTGGGCGCATCGTTGGCTATCGCGCTCCTCTTGCGTGCCGCAGGTCACGGGCCGCGGGTCGGAGGCCGGGACGATCTCGAGCACGGCTCGCTCCTCCAGGCGGGCCGTCTCCCCGATCACGCGGAGCAGTCGCTCCTGACCCGACTGACGCTGGAGATCGACCGCTTCATCCCTGCGCACCGAGCACCCCAGCTGCTCCCCCACCGAGCTCACGACGCAGAACCGCTCCTCCTCGTGCACGATCGCGATCGCCTCGAGCGCCCCATCGGCCTCCTCGCGCGATCCGAGTTCGCACGGCAGCGGCTCGGCCTCGGAGAGATCGAGATCCGCGAACGTGGCCGGGGCCCGGGATGGGGATGGCGACGCGGAGGCGGACGCCGAAGGCGATGCACTCGCGGACGCCGAGGGCGACGGGGTCGGCGAGGGCTCGGGCGCTGCCGGGAGGATGCAATACGAACGTTCGGTGACCGTGACCTCGAGCGCATCCTTCGCGTCATCGGCCTTCGCGCGCGTCTCGAAGCACCGGATCCGCTCGCCGGTCGCCTGCGTCAGGCAGTACGCGCTCGCGGCGGGCGAGGGGCCCGCGGAGGGAGACGCCGTGGCGCTTGGGCTCGGCGTGGCGGACGTGCTGGGGGTCGGTTCCGGCTTCGGCCCGACCTGGACGCCTGCGAGGAACGTATCGGCCTGTGCCCGGCTCGAGAAGCACTCGATCTCCTCGCCCTCCCCGTCGACGACGCAGACCTCGGACGGCTGGTCCTGCACCTCGAGGCTCTCGAGGACATCTCGGACGTCGTCCTCGGACTCGGAGCACCCGTGGATCAGGTCCTCGCCTTCCAGGCAGAAGAGGTCGGCCGTTCGTCGGCGCACCGTCGCATCGGCGCTGCCCGGGATCTGCACCTCGATCGTGTTCCCCGACAGCGCGATGTCGGGCTCACCCACTCCGAACGCATCCACCCGGTTCCGGATGTTCTCGAGTGCCTGTTCCATGACGTCTTGCGGCGTGCCTTCGGGGGCGGTCAGGATCACGGAGGCGCCACCCTGGAGGTCGAGCCCGAGTGTCGGGCGCAGACTCCCGCCGAGGAATCCCACCGCGGAGGCAGCAACGAGGACCAGGACGAAGATGATGGACGCCCAGAGGGCGCGATTGCGCCTCACGCCAGCTCTGCCCCGTTGATCACCAGTCGGAAACGGGCATCGAGCAGCTCCGCGGCGTGACGGCAGAGCTGCATGCGTCCGAGGAAGATCTCGAAGTACTCCATGACCTTGCTGATGTCGGTGTCGATCGTCAGCTCGAGGCTGACGGTGCGGGGTCCGGAGTCTACCGAGAGGAAGGAACGCTCGACGGCATGGTTCACCCGATCGTGAACGTCCAACTCGATCCGGCCGGACTTGCGCACGCGGCTCCTATGGACATCCGACTTGTCGGCGAGGATCACGGCGGCGGAGATCGGTGACACGGCCACCCCTTCGGTCTCCTCGTGGTTCGCGATCGCGGCGAGGATCGGCATCAGATCCGCGCCGTGCACGGAGTCTCGGAGCGATTGGTAGACGAGGATGGCGCCGGTCTGCCCGTGCGCGTCACGGGCGAGCGAGTTCCCCACGTCGTGCAGGTACCCGGCGACCGATGCGAGCGTGGCCTCCCGCTCCGTGAAGTCGAGGCGGCTCAGCACCTGGTACGCGATGTTGGCGACGAGGTTCGCGTGACGGAAACCGTGCTCGGTGTAGCCCATCGCCTCCATGACGCGGTCGGCGGAGGCGATGTAGAGCGAGAGCTCCTCGCTCCCCTGGACGTCCTCGAGCGTGACGGTTGCCCGATCCCGGGGTCCGGCGGGCGTAGGTGCCGGATGGGTGGGGACAGGTTCCACCGGCATCCGGGGAGCCGGCTCGTCGGGTTCACGAACCGCCGCTGCAGGGTCCTGAGGATCGCGAGGCTGGACCGGGTCGCTCACGAGCCGGGCTCGGCGCCTTCCACCTCGTCCTCGAGCTCGTCGTCGTCGGCCAGGCGCGTCGCGACGGCGGCGCGGGCGAGCCTGATCTCGACGCCCGGAGCGACCTCGACCGTCACGATGCCGTAGTCGTCGTCGATCTCGGTGATCGTGCCGTAGATCCCCGCCGTGGTCACGATGTCGTCGCCCACCTCCACCGCCGATTGCATCTCCATCTGGGCCCGCCGGCGCTGGTTCTGGGGTCGGATCAGCAGGAAGTAGAAGACGACACCGATGAGCAAGAGCGGGAGGAAGCTCACGATGGCGTTCGGCTGCGCCTGAGCTTGAGCGAGGATGGCGAGCATGCAGACCTCCATTGAGGGGACGAGGGAGTCTACCTCGCCCCTCTAGAGCGGCAGGGTGCCGGGGACCGAGGTGCCCAGGTGGCGGTACGCGCGCTCGGTGGCGACACGCCCGCGCGGCGTCCGCTGGAGGAACCCCAGCTGGAGGAGGTAGGGCTCGACGACGTCCTCGACGGTGTCGGTCTCTTCTCCGACCGCCGCCGCCAGCGTCGACAGGCCCACCGGCCCGCCCCCGAACTTGTCGATCAGCGTGGCGAGGATCGAGTGGTCCAGCCGGTCGAGTCCCTGATCGTCCACCTCGAAGACCTCCAGCCCCGCCGCGGCCACCTCGAGCGTGACGGAGCCGTCATGTCGCACCTCGGCGAAGTCCCGTACCCGGCGGAGGAGCCGGTTGGCGATCCGCGGCGTGCCGCGCGAGCGCCGGGCGATCTCCGCGGCCGCGTCGCGGTCGACGGGGACCGTGAGGATCCCGGCCGAGCGCATCACGATCTTGGCGAGATCGTCCGCCGAGTAGTAGTCGAGACGGGGCGAGAAGCCGAACCGCTCCCGGAGCGGGAGGGTCAGCCGGCCGGGCCGGGTGGTGGCGCCGACGAGCGTGAACCGAGGCAGTTCCAACCGGATCGACCGGGCGGTCGGCCCCTTCCCGAGCACGACGTCGAGGTTGAAGTCCTCGAGGGCCGGATACAGCACCTCTTCCACCGGCCTCGGCATCCGGTGGATCTCGTCGACGAACAGCACGTCGCCGTGCTCCAGGTTCGTGAGGATCGCCGCGAGGTCGCTCGGGCGATCGAGCGCCGGCCCGGACGTGGGCTGGAACCCCGCGCCCATCTCGTGGGCCACGATCCGCGCGAGCGTCGTCTTCCCGAGACCCGGTGGACCACTGAACAGGAGGTGGTCGACGCCTTCGCCACGCTTGCGCGCGCCGTCGATCAGGAGGTGGAGCTGCTCCTTCACGCGCTCCTGGCCGACGAACTCGTCCAGCGTGCGCGGGCGCAGCGCGATGTCGAACTCGCGATCCTCCTCGGTGAGGGCGTCGGGATCGACCGGACGATCGGCCGCCTCTCCTTCGGCTTCTGGCATCCGGATCGTCTGGTCGTCGGTCATCAACGGCCAACCTTCTGCAGCGCCTCGCGCAGGATGTCGTCGGCCTCGCGGCCGTCGGCCTCGATCCCGCGCATCGCATCGCCGGCCTCGGTGGCCGTGAGCCCGAGCGACAGGAGCGCGTCGCGGACGTCGGCCATCGGTCCCTCGGAAGGAAGCTCGGCCTCTCCGCCGAGCTTCTCGGCCAGGTCGAGCACGACCCGCTGCGCGACCTTCTTCCCGACGCCCGGGACCACGGTGAGCGCGGCCGCGTCGCCGTTCACGATCGCGCGGGTCAGCGCCGCGGGACGCAACACGGACAGGAAGGCGAGCGCGACCTTCGGGCCGACACCCGTCACCCCGGTCAGCAGGTCGAAGAGGTCCCGTTGGTCGACCGCGGTGAAGCCGTACAGGGTCATCGAGTCCTCGCGCACGACCATCCGCGTGTGGAGCCGAGTGGTCCGGCCCACGGCGGGGAGCTTCGCCACCACCGACGTGGGGACCGAGACGTCGTAGCCGACACCGGCGACGCCGATCACCACTCGGGTGGCACCCTTCTCGACCACCTCACCATCCAGGAACGAGATCACTGCAGCCCCGATCGGGCCAGACCCCGCATGCGCGCTCCCACGAGATGGGTGAGGGCCACGGCCACGGCGTCCGCGGCGTCCGCCTGCAGTGGCGCGTCCTGCAACCCGTGCACCCGGACGAGCGCACGACGCACCTGCGCTTTGTCGGCGTTCCCCATCCCGGTCACCGCGATCTTCACCTCGCTGGGACCGTACTCGGTGACCGAGAGCCCCGCGTCTGCCGCCACCACCATGATCGCGCCGGTGGCGCGCGCCACGGTGAGCGCGCTCACCTGATTCTTATTCCAGGCCACCCGTTCCAGGGCCATCGACGCGGGCCGGTGGAGCGAGACCGCGTCCCGCACGGCGACGCAGATCTGGCGGAGACGCTCGGACTCGTCCGAGCCGGCCTCGGTGGAGACGGCGCCGGCCCAGACGAGGGCCGCCTTCTTCCCGTTGCCCTCGACGACGGCGAGGCCCAGCCTGGCAAGGCCGGGGTCCACGCCGAGCACACGACTCTCGAACATCCGTTCGCCCGACTCTAGGTGCGTGAGGCACGCGACGCAACGACGTCGGGAAGCGCTCTCGAGTCGTTCGTCAAGGCTGTTCGACCACTCGAGAACCAACCGACGCAGTCACGGGAGTCGGCCGAGGTCGAGGAGAACGGCTGATCTGGCCAGGCGGAGCTGCGGGCCGTCGAGCTCGGACGCCTCGCTGGGAGTCAGCCGTTCGGCGGGGAAGACGGCCACCGACAGGTATCGATCTCCGTCGGATCCGTAGGCCGTGCATGGGTTGAGTTCGCTGTCGTCGATATTCCAATCCATCTGCTGGACGCCCCAGCCATCCACCGCTCTCGTGACGTCCTGACACGTGACCTCCACGCTGCGCAGGCTCACGTAGTAGCGAAAGGCTCGTGGGCAATCTCCGCCGATGCATGCCGAGATCCCCAACTCTTCCCTGTGAGCTAACGTCAGATGGTCCGGGGCGGGGAATGTCGCGAGCTCCGCACGAAGCTCCTCTTGCTGCCGGCGAGTGGCCTCGTAGTCGCACGCTGGCACGGCGAGGATCAACACAACGAGACACATGCGCAGCACCAGTCGAGGTGGAACGAGCATTCCGATATCAGAGTGAGGCCATGACCTCTTCGGGGATGTCGAAGTTCGCGTAGACGTTCTGCACGTCCTCGAGGTCTTCGAGGGCTTCGATCAGCTGCAGCACCTTCTTGGCTTCGCCGCCGTCGACGGGGATCGTCGATTGCGGCAGCATCGTGAGCTCCGCCGAGAACAGCTCGATCCCCGCGCCGCGGAGCGCGTCGCGGACCGCGGCCAGGTCCGTCGGATCGGTCACGATCTCCCACGAGCTCTCGGAGTCGTTCATGTCCTCGGCACCGGCTTCGAGAGCCTGCTCCAGCAGGCGCTCGTCATCCGGCGACGCCGCTTTCTCCACCACGATCACGCCCTTGCGGGTGAACATCCACGCAGTCGAGCCCGTCTCGCCGAGGTTGCCGCTGTTGCGCGTGAACGCGTGCCGGACATCCTGGGCCGTGCGGTTGCGATTGTCGGTCAGCGCCTCGACGAACAGGGCGATCCCGCCCGGCGCGTACCCCTCGTACGTGATCTCCTCGTAGCGAGCGCCGTCGGCATCCGCGCCGCTCCCCCGCTTGATCGCCCGCTCGATGTTGTCGCTCGGGACCGAGGAGGCTTTGGCCTTCTCGACGGCCGAGGCGAGCGTCATGTTGGCGGCCGGATCTCCTCCGCCCTCCCGCGCCGCGACCTCGACCGCGCGGAGCAGCTTCGCGAACATGTTCGACCGCTTCGCGTCGTTCGCGGACTTCTTCCGCTTGATCGTGGCCCACTTCGAATGTCCGGACATCGCACCTACCTCGACAGGGAAAGGAAATACTCGTGGAGCGCCGTCTCGCCGACGAGCTCCGGATGGAACGACGCGGCGAGCAGGTTGCCCTGCTGCAGGACGACCGGGCGACCTTCGTGCAAGGACAACACGCGGACGTCGGCGCCCACGTCCTCGATCCACGGCGCGCGGATGAACACGCCGCGCACCTGATGGTCGATCCCCTCGACGCTCACGTCCGCCTCGAACGATTCGATCTGTCGACCGTAGGCGTTGCGCCGGACCGTCACGTCCATCAGGGAAAGGAGAGGCTCTCCGTCGAGCACACGCTCCGCCAGCACGATCATCCCGGCGCACGTGCCGAGGATCGGCATCCCGTCACGCGCGCGCTCCTGCACTGGGCCAACCAGGTCGCCCGCGTGCGCCAGCTTCGCGATCGTGGTCGATTCCCCGCCGGGGATCACGAGGCGATCCACGTCTGCGAGCTCGGCCGGCGTCCGGACCTCCACCGGTACGGCGCCGGCTGTCGCGAGCACACGGACGTGCTCTCGGAAGTCACCCTGCAGGGCGAGGACACCGACCTTCACTGCGGCACGCCCTACCAGCCGCGGTCCTGGAGCCGCGTCTCGAGCGTGGCGATCTCGAGGCCCTGCATCGGCTCTCCGAGCCCGTGCGAGACCTTCGCGAGGATCTCCGGGTCATTGAAGTGGGTCGTCGCCTCGACGATCGCTCGAGCGCGCGGGGCCGGGTCCTCCGACTTATAGATCCCGGATCCGACGAACACGCCGTCGACCCCGAGCTGCATCATCAGCGCCGCATCGGCCGGCGTGGCCAGGCCCCCCGCTGCGAAGTTCACGACCGGCAGCTTCCCCTGCTCCGCCACCATGCGCACGAGGTCCACGGGCGCCCCGAGCTCCTTCGCCTTCGTGACGTACTGCTCCGGCCGGAGCTGGGTCACCTCCGCGATCTGCCGCAGCATCGCACGCTGGTGTCGAACGGCCTCCACGACGTTCCCGGTCCCCGCTTCACCCTTCGTGCGGATCATCGCGGCGCCCTCGGCGATACGGCGGAGGGCCTCGCCGAGGTCACGCGCTCCGCACACGAACGGCACGGTGAACGCCCACTTGTCGATGTGGTACTCCTCGTCGGCCGGCGTGAGCACTTCCGACTCGTCGATGTAGTCCACACCGAGGGACTGCAGGATCTGCGCCTCGACGAAGTGCCCGATCCGGGCCTTCGCCATCACCGGGATCGAGACGGCCCGCTGGATCTCCTCGACCTTCGTCGCGTCGGCCATGCGGGCCACGCCTCCGTCGCGCCGGATGTCGGCCGGCACGCGCTCGAGCGCCATCACCGCGCACGCGCCGGCGTCTTCCGCGATCTTCGCCTGCTCGGCCGTGGTGACGTCCATGATGACGCCGCCCTTCAGCATCTCCGCCAGGCCGGACTTCACCGTGAAGGTGCCGGTTTCGCGCTGCATTCGCCCTCCTTAGTTCTGCCCTGGCCTCTGCCCTGGCGCCTGCGCGGGGTGCGCTGGGATGGCCCGAGTGTACCGCCGCCGACCTGCGGAGAAGCCGGCTCCTACCGCTCGAACGTCGCTCCGTCTCCGTCCTTCGGCATCAGTTCGACGAAGCTCGTGCCGGGCGCGAGGGCGATCTCCGCGCCGGCCTGGGTCTCGAAGACCGTCACGTCTCCGAGCGAGTCGCGCCGCCACCGGCCGATGACGAGACGGCCGTCCCGCAGGACCCACGCACGACCCTCTCCCAGGAGCTCCACCTCCGGCGAAGGGAACCCGGCCACGTCGAGGATGTCGGAATCCGTGACGACGACCTCCTGGATCACGACGTTTTCGGCGGCGATCTCCGCGCCACCCTCCGTGAGCATCGGCGCGCCATCCAGCTGCCGGACCCACCGACCGCCATCCCAGCTCCACTCGACCACGTTCGAGCTCGAGAACGCGATGGTCGCGGAGGAGCGGCGCTTGCTCGGTGAGGGCACTTCGTCGTCGAATCGGAAGAGCGCCGGCGGGACAGAGGCATCGACGCCGGCCTCCGTGGCGAGGCGGAAGAGCGGCCTGGTCGCGACGAAGAGGTTGTGCGGCGCGGACCGCGCGTCGTCGCGCTCGTAGGCGACGTTCCCGGACGTTTCCGTGAGCTGGAGGAGATCCGCTTGTTCGAGGGCGGCGGTCACCTTCGGGTGGGCTCCGGAGAACGCGAGGATCGGCTGGTCCGAGAGTTGGAGCAGGATCTTGGGATCCGTCGTCCTCGCGCTCCGCACCGGCCCCACGCGCGCCGCGTCACGGCACTGGAAGAGCGCGGCGAACCGGGTGATGCCGCCCTCCACGGGTTCCTCGTAGATCACGTCGGCACGTTCGAGACCCGCGAGCGGGTACGCGTCGAGGGTGTTCTCGACCTTCACGGCGAGGACCGGACGATCGGGCGGTCCCTCTTCGCCTGGGACCTTCCCGGTGAGGGGGCACGGGTCGGGGCGCCCCGCCACCGCATCCACGATGCCCTTGAGCGGTCCTGGAGCGTTCCCCGTGAACGCGAGGACCGCCAGCACGGCGACCGCGACGGCGGCCACCCCGCCGATCACGACCTTCCCTCGTTGGGTCAATGCCACGGATGAGCCTCCTGGGTCGATGTCCGATGCGCAGAGATGTTGGGAAAGCGAGCGGGTCCCTCACGGGACCCGACGATCGAGACTATCTCCGGACACCCATCCGCCCAAACACCCCAGGGCATCTCGACGGGAACGTCACATCTCCTCCAGGCGACGGATGCGCTCCGCGAGCGGCGGATGCGTCGAGAACAGCCGCTCCAGCGACCCGAGGCGCTCGCCTTCCAGCCGGGAGGGCTGGTTCAGCCAGAGATGCGCGGTCGCGTTGTTGGCGGAGCGCATCGCGGTGGGCGCCGACTGGAGCTTCTTCAGCGCGCCGATCAGTCCCGGTGGATAGCGCGTGAGCATCGCCCCCTGTGCGTCGGCCAGGAACTCGCGGTTGCGGGACACCGCCAGCCGGATCAGCTGCCCGAAGATCGGAGCCAGGATCAGGAGGAGGAACCCCACGGCGAAGATGATCGCGGAGGCGGCGCCGCCACCGGAGTCGCTCCCCCGTCTGCCGCGGAACCCGCCCCACCACCACATCCGCATGAAGAACTCCGCCAGGAGCACCGCAGCCCCCACGAGCGTCGCGACGACCGTGCCCACGAGGATGTCGCGATCGAGGACATGAGCCATCTCGTGCCCGATCACGCCTTCGAGCTCCACCCGGTTCATCGTCTCCAGCAGTCCCTGCGTGACGGCGACGTGGCTGTGCTCGGGATCTCGCCCGGTCGCGAAGGCGTTGGGAGCGCTCTCCGGCACGATCCAGATCTTCGGCTTCGGGGTCCCAGCGGCGATGGCGAGTCCCTCCACGAGGTTGTGCAACCGAGGCGCGTCCTGCTTCGAGACCTCCTTCGCTCGCGTCGAGGCGAGCACGATCCGATCCCCGTAGAGGTAGGAGCCCACCGACATCACGACCGCGACGATCAGCGCGATCACGAGCCCCACCGGCCCGCTGTCCGTCAGGAGACCGAGCGCGTACCCCACGCCACCCAACAGCAGGACGGCGAGCACGAACAGGATCGCAGTCTTCCGCTTGTTGGCCGCGATCTGCTCGTACACGGGCTAGGAGAGGTCCACCGGGACGGGCCCGCGCGTCGGCTCGTCGATCTCGAAGAAGGGACGCTCGGTGAATCCGAACGCGCCCGCCACGACGGAGGAGGGGAACGACTGGATCAACGTGTTCAGCCGCATCACCTGGTCGTTGTAGAACTGCCGGGCGTAGGCGATCTTCGATTCGGTCGCGACCAGCTCTTCCTGCAGGGCCAGGAAGTTCTCGTTGGCCTTGAGGTCGGGATAGTTCTCCACGACCGCGAGGAGCTGCCGGAGCCCCGCGGTGACCTGATCCTCGGCGTCGGCCTGGGCCGACACGCCGGTCGCCCCGATCGAGCGAGCCCTCGCCTCGGTGACGTGCTCGAAGACCTCGCGCTCGTGGGTCGCGTAGCCCTTCACGGTCTCGACCAGGTTCGGGATCAGGTCCGCGCGACGGCGGAGCTGGACGTCGATCTGCGACCACCCGTTGTCCACGCGCGTCCGCAGGCCGACCAGCCGGTTGTAGATCCAGATCGCGGCGAGCAGCACGACCACGACGATCCCGAGCACGATCCACCAGGCGTTCATCGGGACCTATCGTAGCCAGCGCTCTCGATGGCGCGGCCGTAGAGCTCCTCCAGGCGGTCCACGACGATGGGCCAGTCGAACGTCCGGGCGCGCTCGCGGCCCGCCTCGCCGAGACGCGCCGCCAGCTGCGGGTCACGCAGGACCCGGACCAGGCCGGCCGCGAGCGCTTCCGGGTCTCGCGCCGGCACGAGGAGTCCCTCGACCCCGTCGGTGACCACCTCTCGGTACCCGGGGATGTCGCTGGCGACCACGGGGAGGCCGGCCGCCATCGCCTCGACCAAGGACACGCCGAAGCTCTCCTGGCCAACGGCGGGCGCGACGAACGCGTCGCAGCCGGCATGGATCGCGGGCAGATCGTCGTTCGCGACGGCGCCCAACATGTGAACACGCTCGCGCGCGGAAGGCGTGAGGAGGCGCAGGGCCTCGCGATCCCGGCCGTCTCCCGCTACCAGGAGGACGGCGTCGGGGACCTCGGCGAGCACCTTGGCGAACGCGGCGACGGCGACGAAGAACCCCTTCTGGGGATCCAGCCGGTGCGCCCAGGCGATCCGTCGGCCGGGCGGCAGGTCGGCCCGAGGTTCGGCGTCCGCGAACGCCCCCACGTCGACGCCGTTCGGCACGATCTCGAGCGCCGCCTCGGGCACGGCCCGGCGGAGGAACGTTGCCGCCGCGTGCGAGACCGCGACGCCGATCGAGACCCGGGACCAAACGCGGCGAAGCACGGGCGCCGCGAGCTCCATCGCCCGCGAGCGGTCGAGGTAGGCGTGCGCGGTCGCCACGACCGGCGCTCGCGACGCGAGCGTCGCGTACATGGACGCGCTCGGCGTGAGCGGCTCGTGGACGTGGACGACGTCGGGCCGCACCTCGACGAGGACGGCGCGCGTGCGCCGGTACGCGAGCGGCGCGATCGGGGCGACCGTGCCCCGGTAGGACACACGGACGGGACGCCCGACGGAGCGGACCCATGGCTCGGTGGGCACCGCGACGGTGGGCGCGAGGACGACCGCCTCGTGCCCACGCTCCCGGAGCTGGGTCGCGAGGTTCGCGACATGCACCTGCACGCCCCCGGCCGCCTGCCAGTCGTACGGACAGACCAGCGCGATGCGCACCGGCGCCTACCCGTCCCAGCCGGGCTGGAACAGGTGCCAGTCCGAGGGCGCCGAGGCGATCGCCTTCTCGAACGAGGCGGCCAGCGCGCGCGTGAGCGCGACGATGTCGTCCTTCCTACGACCGGTGGGCTCGATCGTGACCTCGGACAACACCTCGACCCACCCGTCCCGAGTCGTGAAGGTCGGACCGGAGATGAGCGGCGCCCCGGCGGACAGCGCGATCAACGCCGGCCCGGCCGGCATCCGTCTGGTCCGTCCGAACATCTCCACCTCGATCCCGCCGCCGGAGAGGTCGCGATCGGCCACGAGCGCCACGATCCGGTTCTCCTCGAGGCGTTGGGTGAGCTGGCGGCCCACGTGATCGCTCGCCAGATCGATGATGTCCATCTGCAACTGCCGACGGTGTTCGAGGAACAGCGTGAACAGAGGCTCCGGTTTCAGGTGCTCGGCTACCGACACCACCGGCGCGAGCCGGATCGCCATCGCTCGCCCACCGACATCCCAGTTCCCGGTGTGCGGGAGCGCGATCACGACGCCCTTGCCCTCGGCGAGGCCCTTCTCGACCTGCTCGATCCCCTCGAAGCGGAAGGCGGCGGCGACCGCGGCATCGTCCCACCCCAGCACGTTGAACGTGTCGAACCAGTACCGGCCGTAGAGGGCGAACGCCTCTCGGGTCGACGCCTGCACGAGCGGATCGTCGGCCGGCCGGCCCAGCACCTGCGCCTGGTTGGCGGCCACGACGGCGCGGGGCCCGGCGGCGAGACGATGGAAGAGCCGCCCCGCCCGCTCGTAGGCGGACCGGCCGCTCCGCACCGGGAGGAGCGGCCCCAACCAGCTCATGAACCGATAGAGCAGGTACGTCGCGGTCTCGGTCGCCCGGCGTCGCGCGTTCACGCCGTTCGCTCCTCCTGTGCGACCTGCCCCGCACGGACGGCGGCGGCGAGACCGGACATCACGGCCACCGTCCAGACGGCCCACGTCCACCCGAACAGGAGGAACGCGACCACGAGGACGTACCGAGCGCCACGCGTGACGTGCCGCTCCTCCACCGAGTAGCCGAGCGCGGCCCCGCGCGCTCGGATGTACCCGGCCACGAACGACAGGCTGACGGCGGCGAGGGCCGCCACGGCCAGCGATGCGCTGCCGTCGCGCGCGGCCCATGCGATCGCGGAGAGCACCGCCCCGTCCCACGCGCGATCGAGGAGATCGTCCAGCATCCGGTCGGTGGGTCCCCCGGCGCCGTGGTTGGCTCGATGGCCCCCGAGCAGGAGGAGCGCGCCCGAGGCGCCGGCCGCCCACGCCGCGGGGCGCGCCTCCCGGGCGACCACGAGGAATCCCGCCCCGGCCGCGAGCGCACCGCCGGCAACGAGGACCGAGCGAGTGATCGCGGTGCCGGGTGGCTGGCGTTCGAACCGCAGCAAGCTCCGCATCGCAGGTCGGGCGAGCGTAGCAACTCTGTAGGATTCCACGACCCTGACCCATCACCCGGTGAGAGGCGTCAGCCTCAGCCCTCGTCCACGAAGGAGCCGCGGTTGAAGACCTACGACGCGAAGGACATCCGCAACGTCTTGCTGGTGGGACATGGGGGCTCCGGCAAGACGACGCTGCTGGAAGCGATGCTCTTCGCGTCCGGTGCGATCACCCGCATGGGCACGGTCGAGGACGGGAACACCGTGTCGGACCACGACCCCGACGAGCAGCACCGCCAGATCTCCGTGTCGCTCTCCATGGCACCGATCGAGTGGAACGACGTCAAGATCAACGTCCTCGACGCCCCCGGTACGGCGGACTTCGTCGGGGACGTGCGCTCGGCGGTCCGCGCGGCGGACGCCGTGATCGTCGTGGTCTCCGCGGTGGACGGCGTCGAGGTCCAGACCGAGTTCGCGTGGGAGCTCGCGGTCCAGGAGAACCTGCCTCGCGCGGTCTTCGTGAACAAGCTTGATCGTGAGCGAGCGGACTTCCAAGCGACGCTCGACCAGCTGGTGTCCTCCTTCGGGAACCAGGTGGCGCCGTTCGAGCTCCCGATCGGCGCGGAGAGCGAGTTCAGCGGCATCGCCGACCTGCTCCACGAGAAGGCGGACCTCTACCCGTCCGGCCCGAAGGCGGAGGAGTCAGAGTGGCCCGACGAGATCCACCAGATCGCGGATCCCGCGCGGGAGAAGCTGATCGAAGCGGTCGCCGAGTCCGACGACGCCTTGATCGAGCAGTACCTCGACGAGGGCACGCTCCCCGAAGCCGTCATCACGCAAGGCGCGAAGGACGGCTTCACGAACGCCCGACTCGCTCCCGTCTTCGTCGGCTCGGCCTCCAAGGCGATCGGGATCGATCGGCTGCTGGACTTCATCGTCGAAGAGTTCCCCTCCCCGCTCGATCGCGCGCCGCTGCAGGTGATCGCGAAGGGCGGCGAGGAGAAGGAGCGGGCGTGCGATCCCAACGGACCCTTGAGCGCCTTCGTGTTCAAGACCGTGTCGGACCCCTTCGTCGGACACATCACGATGTTCCGGGTCTTCAGCGGCAAGGTCCGTCCCGACAGCTCGGTGCACAACGCGACGCAGGGAACCGACGAGCGGATCGGACAGCTGTTCGCGCTCAAGGGCAAGGAACACGAGACCGTGTCCGAGGTGCCGGCCGGCGACATCGGCGCCGTCGCGAAGCTCCCCCACACCCATACCGGAGACACGTTCGCCACGAAGGACGACCCGGTGCAGGTTGCGCCGGTGGAGCTCCCGGAGCCGCTCCTCGCCTACGCGATCGCGCCCAAGACGAAGGGTGAGGAGGATCGGCTCGCCACCGGCCTGGCCCGACTCCGCGAGGAAGACCCGACGTTCCGCGTGGCGCGCAACGACGAGACGCACGAGACGGTGATCTACGGGATGGGCGAGGCACATCTGGGCGTGCAGATGCAACGCCTGAAGGCGAAGTTCGGCGTCGAGGTGGAGGCGAAGCCCGCGAAGATCGCGTATCGGGAGACGATCCGGGCCAAGGCGAAGGCGCAGGGTCGGCACGTGAAGCAGAGCGGGGGCCACGGGCAGTACGCGGTGTGCGAGATCGATGTCGAGCCGCTCCCGCGGGGGGAAGGCTTCGTCTACGAGGACAAGATCTTCGGAGGAGCGATCCCCCAGCAGTTCATCCCGTCGATCGAGAAGGGCATCGTCAAGACGATGTCCGAGGGCGTCCTGTCCGGGAACCCGATGGTCGACATCAAGGTCACGCTCGTGGACGGGAAGTTCCACTCCGTGGACTCCTCCGACATGGCGTTCCAGATCGCGGGCTCACTCGCGCTGAAGGAGGTCGTCGAGCAAGCCGGCGTGGCGCTCCTCGAGCCGATCGTCCGGCTGCAAGTGACCGTCCCGGAGTCCTTCACCGGCGACATCATGGGCGACCTCAATGCGAAGCGCGGGAAGATCCAAGGCATGGACCAGCTGGGCGGCGGCAAGCAGGTGATCAACGCGATGGTCCCCCAGGGCGAGGTCGCCCGCTACGTGATCGACCTACGGTCGATGACCGGCGGCCGTGGCGCGTTCTCGATGACGTTCTCGCACTACGAGGAGATGCCGCAGCACCTCGCGCAGAAGGTCATCGACGAGTACCAGCACACCCGCGAGGAAGCCCACAAGAAGTAGGAGCTACGCGAGCGCCTCGACCGGAGGGACGAGCCACTCGTCCAGGTCCGGTCGTTCGCCGGACGCGTCGACGATCGCGGACTCGAGGAGGATCAACGCTGAGCCGCCGCGTGTCGACTCGAACGTCCATGCCAGGGCCTGATGCGTTCCCGGGTCGAAATACGTCCGCCAGGTCGCCGTGAACGCACCGTCGCGCTCGGACGTCTCCAGTGCGATCGCGAGCCGACCGGCCGGGTCGTACGTGTCCTCGATCACCGTCACGCCTGCAGACTCGCTCGCGACCTCGAAGAGCGCAGCCCTGACTTCCGGGCTCGCGTACGGGGTCTCCGGGAGGCCGAAGTCACCCCGGAAAGTCGCTTCGCGCAGTTGCGCCGCGAGAACCTCGGTATCCGCCGACAGCCACGACAGGTCATACGGCTCGGGGAACTCATCCTCGGCGTAGACACCGCTGGGCGGATACGGGTACTTGTCCTGACGAGTGCTTCGGTTCCGCACCTCGCCCGACCCGTCCGGCGCCCACCACGTCTCCAGGTCGCGGATGTGCCCGTCCACGGCCTCGTCGCTCGTGACCCGGAGGTAGAAATACTCCCCAGGCAAGAGCGCCAGCCGGCGCGTCGGTTGCCACCCCGCCCCCGCATCCTTCGCTGGGTCGTCGATCCCATTCAGAAGGAACAGGCCCCCACCCACAACGCCGCCGGCGACCGCGAGTGCGACGACGAGCGAGATGACCCGGTTGCGTCGGTGTGCTCGAGCGCGCCGCTCCACCAACCGTTCGAACGGGCGATCCGGCAGGTTCACGAGCCGACCGGCCTCTTGGAGTCGTGTCTTCACGTCAGTCATCGCCTGCTCCCATCTCGTTTGCCAATGTGACCCGAGCCCTCGCTGCGAGCACCCTGACCGTCACGGGACGGATCCCAAGAACCTCGCCCGCCCGCTCAGACGAGAGGTCGAGCACGTCCATCAAGACGATGGCCTCTCGCTGGCGTGCCGGAAGCGAGGCGAGGGTCCGCACGACCACGTCCCTCGCCTCGACGCTCTCCATCTCGTCCTCGCGCCTCGTGTGATGGACCACCTTGCGGGCTGCCATCGCCACCCGACGGAGACGGCTCCTCCAGACGTTGAGGGCCGTGCGATAGAGGTAGGCGTCGGGATGGGGCGCGTCGGCAAATCGGTCCCACCGTTCCCATAGGCGTAGGAACGCCTCTTGCGTCACTTCCTCGGCCTCCTGTCGGTGGCGTGTCAGGAGCCACATCGCCCGGAACAGCCGCTCGTGTTCGAGCCTGAAGAACGATTCGAAGTCACGCCCGGCCGCGGCGGAGACGTCGTCCTCGATCGCTTCCATGGCGGGCCCGGCGGTCGTGTCCATCCGTGCCATGTACGCGCAGGATGACCTGCTTCGTTTACGAGCGGAAGAAGATCGAACGGGACCGGTTGTGCTGCCTGCTCAGGGGGAAGCCCTCACCTCCGGCTTATTACCGAGGTGCGGCATCGGCGAGGAACGAGAGCACGAGGTCCTCGAACCGCTCCGGTTGGCGCATGTTCACCACATGGTCGGCGTCCTCGATCACGACCTTGCGCGAGCCCATGATCTCGACGCCGAGGAAGTCGCACAGTCGGCGCATGTCCGGCGGGTCGTGCGCGGCTTCGAGGATCAGCGTGGGAACATCGATCTCCGCCAGCCGATGCGCTGCGGGAGGGTCGAGCTGCTCCGCGCCGCTCTCGTCCATCGTCAGCTCGTGGATGTTGTCGCGGGCGATCTGCTTGATCAGGGCTCCGCGTTCGTCATCGGTCCCGAGCGGCGCCCAGATCTCGAGCAGCAGGTCCTGCGCGCGCTCCAGGTCGCCCGCCTCGATCGCGGCCTCGATGGGCGCGTCACGTTCCGCCCACCAGTCCTCTTCCTCCTCGGTCGACTCGAAGCCGCCCAGGCCGGTCGCGACGAGCACGAGGCTCCACACCCGTTCGGGGTGCTCCAGCGCGTAGTCGATATCGATGCCTCCGCCCATCGAGCATCCGACGACCGCGGTCTGCGTGACCTCCTCCGAAGCGAGGAGCGCTTCGAGGTCCCGGGCGTGCGAGTAGGGAACGCCCGGCTCGGGCCGGCTCGAACCTCCGTACCCACGGACGTCGTAGCGGAGCACCCGATAGCCCGCTTCCCCGAAGGATGCGAACTCCCGGTCCCAGGTCCGCATATCCCAGAGCCCGGGATGGATGAACGTCACCGTCGGACCGTCGCCCGCGATCTCGTAGTTCAGGTGCGCGCCGTCCGGCAGCTCGAGCGTCGGCATCGCCCGAGCCTAGCCCCAGCCACTAGGCCGGGACCAGCACGAGCGGGAACAGGGAAAGGAGCCAGCTGGTGAGCGATCCGATCAGGAGGTATTCGGTGACGACGTCGATCGTCCGCGCGGACGGTCCGGCAGCGCCGGATTCGCCGCGCAGGCCGTTCAGCTCCGGGTAGCGAAGCAGGCCCTTCGCCCCGATCACGAGGGCGGCCGCGGTCGCCTGACCGGCCAGGCCCAGGCCGAAGATCAGGACGCGCTCGAGCGGTCCGATCACTCGCCCGCCGCGGAGTCGCTGCTCGGCGTTGGAGAACCTCGTCCCCATCGCTGTCAGCACCAGACGGACGATCGCATTGCTCGTCGCGAAGAGCATCATGAGCACGCCGGCGACGAAGAGAACCCGCTCCACCGAAGCGCCGGCCACGAGCGGGAACGGCAGGTGGTGAACGCCACGCGCCAGGATCGGGTCGTGCTCGAAGCTGGAGACCGGGTCGGCTCCGAACAATGACACGACTACGAATGCCGCGAGGAGGAAGAGGAGTGTGACCAGCGCCTTCAGGGCGCTCATCCTCGACGCCTCTCGCCGCAGCACGATCCACATCGCCGTCGTGAGGCCGGTCAACAGAGTGAGGGAGAGCAGCGTCGACCCCGTCGCCCCTGCCACGGGAGCGAGGACGAGCGGAGCCACGAAGCCGCTGACGATCGCGCCGATCGTCCTCGGACCGGCCTTCGGCTCGCCCGAGAGGCCAGCCACGAGATCCGCGAGCCCGATCGACACGAGCCAGATCCCGACGGCGATCACGCGACCGTCTCCCGCAACTCACCGTGCGCGCGCCGTATCGCGTAGAGGCCGCCCCGGATCGCCCGCTGCGAAAGCGCGGAGGCGCTGACCCCTTCCGCCTCCGCGATCCTCGTCAGAGGCTCGTTCGCGAGCAACCCGAGCATCGCTGCCGCATCGCGCGTGTCCATCGCGCCGACCAGCTCGTCGCGACACTGCAAGAACGCGTTGACCGAGGCCACGCGGAACGATCGCTCATCGTCGGCGTCGACCCACCGGGTCCGGAGCCCTCTCGACGATTCCTGCCGCTGCGACTGCTCGCGGACGTGGTCGACCGCCTCCCGGGCGGACCACCACGCGGGTCCGTCCTGATCGAAAGGCGCGCGCGACTCCTCGAACCTGATCACGGGTCCTGATCCGATCCCGAACCGCACGTCCACTCCTCCCCGCAACGCCAACCGGACGACCAGCGTCGCCTCCAGCGCCGACACGAGGTCGGCGAAGAGTCCCTGAAACTCGTCGCCGATCGTGGGGGTCAGCGGCTGCATCGGCGCGAGTCGACCATTCGCGAGCGCTAGGGCGTCCGCGACCGCGGCTCGGCGTCGTTCGGGGTCCGGGTGTCCTCGCGATCCGACGACGTCTCCTAGCACCGCGACGACACGCTCCTGCGTTCCCACAAAATGAAGGATAAGGCTTCACTGTCCAGATGTAAAGGTATTGCCTTTACTCTGAAGGTATGCAGGTGTGGACTTCATCTTGAAGACGAGAATCGAGGTGCGAGCCGTTTCGCCGTCTCCTCGACCAACTCCGGCAGCACGAGCGTCTGGCCAACGACCGGCATGAAGCTCGTGTCCGCGCTCCATCGAGGCACGACGTGCCAATGCAGGTGGTCGGGAACCCCGGCGCCGGCCACCCGCCCGAGGTTCATCCCGATGTTGAAGCCGTGCGGCGCGTACTCCTCCCTTAGGGCGTTCACGGAGCGCTGGAGGAGCCGCTGAAGCGCCAGGTTCTCGTCGTCGCCAACCTCCTCGAGGTCTCCGACGTGCCGTGACGGGATCACCAAGACGTGGCCCGGGCTGTAGGGGTACCTATTGAGGACGACGTAGGCCAGCTCCTCCCGGGCGAGGACCCGCTCGGACTCCTCGCCATCGCCGATCCGGCAGAAGACACAGGGTGCGTCGGGAGGCTCAGCCTTCGCGGCCTGTATGTACTCCATACGCCACGGACTCCACAGCCGGTCCATCTAGAAGGCGCTCTGACCGAGCGCACGCGACCTCGCCTCCTCGGCGAGCGTCGACACGATCCGGTCGAACGGCACGCCCTGATGCTCCTCCCCCGAGCGATCCCGGACGGTGAACGTCCCCGCATCCAGGTCTCGATCGCCCACGACCACCACGTACGGCGACTTCATCAGCTGGGCCGCACGGATCTTCTTGCCCACCGTCTCCTTCGTCTCGTCGACGTGCACCCGGAGGCCCGATGCGCGCGCCGTCACGGCCAGCTCCTCGCAGTTGGGAACGTGCCGGTCGGCCACGGGGACCATACGGAGCTGCTCCGGCGCCAGCCAGAGCGGGAAGGCGCCGGCGTAGTGCTCGATCAGGACGGCGCTGAACCGCTCGAGCGTCCCGAGGATCGCCCGATGGATCATCACGGGCCGATGCCGTTGGTTGTCGTCGCCCGTGTACTCCATGTCGAAGCGCTCGGGCAGCGCGAAGTCGCACTGCACGGTGGTCAGCTGCCACAGGCGCCCGGTCGCGTCGCGGAAGTGGAAATCCACCTTCGGGCCGTAGAACGTGCCCTCGCCCTCGGCGAGCCGATACTCCAGACCGCTCTTCTCGAGGGCCAGAGTGAGCGCCTCCGTGGCGCGCGCCGCCGTCTCCTCGTCGACGATCGACTGCTCGACCGGCAGCGTCGAGAGCTCCACGACGGGGTCGGTGAAGCCGAACGTCCGGTGGATCTCGAGCGTGAGATCGAACGCCGCAAGGATCTCGTCGATCAGCTGATCGGGGGTGCAGATGATGTGCGAGTCGTCCTGGGTCCCACCCCGGATCCGGAGGAGCCCATGGAGTGTGCCGGCCTTCTCGTGGCGGTAGATCGTGCCGAGCTCCGACAAGCGCATGGGCAGGTCGCGATAGCTCCGAACCTGCGACTTGTAGACGAGCACGTGGAACGGACAGTTCATCGGCTTGACGTAGTAGTCACCGGTGTCCGCCTCCATCGGCGGATACATGTTCTCCCGGTATTTCTCCAGGTGGCCGCTCGTCTCCCAGAGCACGGACCGCGCGATGTGCGGGGTCACGACCAGGTCGTAGCCGCGCTCCAGGTGGATGTCGCGGACCCAGTCCTCGAGCTGCTTCCGGAAGATCCCACCCCGCGGATGCCAGATCCACAGACCGGGGCCGAGCTCGTCGGGACTGGAGAAGAGATCCAGCTCGCGGCCGAGCCGGCGGTGGTCGCGCTTCTCCGCCTCCTCCAACCGCAGCAGGTGAGCGTCAAGATCCTCCTGGGTCGCCCAGGCCGTCCCGTAGATCCGGGTGAGCATCGGGTTGGTCTCGAGCCCTCGCCAGTAGGCGCCGGCGGTCGAGGTCAGCGTGAACGCGCCGAGGCGACCGGTCGAGGGAACGTGGGGGCCCTCGCACAGGTCCACCCACTCATCGTTGCGGTAGAGCGACACGACGTCGCCCGTGGCCACCTCGCCATCGGCCGAGCCGATCGACTCGATGATCTCCCGCTTGAACGGCTGGCCCTCGAGTCGGGCGATCGCGTCTTCCCGCGTGACGTCTTCGCGGAGGAACGGCTGATCGTCCTCCACGATCGTCCGCATCTCGGCCTCGATCGCGGGCAGGTCGCCTTCGCCGATCGCGGTGGGCAGATCGAAGTCGTAGTAGAAGCCGTCCTGGATCGGCGGGCCGATCGCGTACTTCGCGCCCGGGTGCAGCCGGCACACCGCTTGTGCCAAGACGTGGGCGGTGGAGTGCCGGAGGATGTGGAGCGCGTCATCCGAGCCCGCCACGATCGGTTCCACCGACGCGTCACCGGCCGGCACGAACGAGAGATCACGCAGCGTGCCGTCCACCCGCGCCGCGACCGCGTCCGGAGCGAGCACGGCGCCGACCGGCTCCCCCTCGGGGAGCTCGGCGTGTGGCACCGTCCGGCAGGCTCAGTCGAGGCACGGCGCCATGATATCGGCGCGATCCCGCGCCTCCGCTACTCGTAGGCGATGGACTGGAGCACGTCGAGCCTCGCGGCACGCCGCGCCGGCCAGACGGCCGCGAGGACGCCGGCCAAGGCTGCGAACACGAGGTAGATCAACAGCTGCCCGACCGGGATCGCAAGCTCGGTGACGCCCTCGGGCTCCAGCGATTTGCGCAACGCCCAGCCGAAGAACACCCCTATCACGATCCCCAGCACGGCCCCGATCACCGCGATGATCACCGACTCCCACCGGATCATCCATCGCACCTGTCGGCGACCCATCCCGATCGCTCGCAGGAGACCCAGCTCGCGGGTTCGTTCGAAGATCGAGAGCCCCAACGTGTTCACGATCCCGAAGAGGGCGATCAGGATCGCCATCGCGAGTAGGGCCGTCACCAGGCCCAGGAGCTGATTGATGAAGCCCGCCTGCTGTTCTCGGAATTCGGCCTGGTCCTGTACCTCGATGCTGGAGAACCGCTCCACCGCCTGGGTGACCGCTCGTTCCACGTTGTCCGTGGGCACGCCTTCTGCACCCTTGATGAGCACGACCGAGTCGAGCTGTTCCGGGAAGACGTCCTCGTACGTCTCCAACGCGATGAGGTAGTCGCTCTGGACGAGCAGGCTCTCGCTGTAGATGCCCACGACCTCGAGCGGCCGATCCCCCACTGTCGCGAACGCGGCCGGGACCGTGTCACCGACGCTCCATCCCTCATCGTTCGCAACGTCCTCGAAGACCAACACGGTGTCCGCAGCGAGCGCATCCGTCGTCCCCTCCGTGACGCCGAGCTCCGCCACTTGATCGATCGTCGCGGGGTCCACGGCGGTGAGGAAACTCGTCACCCCGTCGACCCGGAACACGCCGGGACGGAACTCGGAGACCGCTCCCACCTCGGGGAGCTCCCGGACGCGAGCGGCCACGTCGGGGCTGAACATCATGAAGGAGCTGTTGGCGAGCGTGAAGTCCGCCTTCAGCGTGCTCTCCAGCGCACGGTCGAAAGATGCCTTCAACGACGAGGACAGGACCGCGACCATGGACACGAGACCGAGCCCGATCATCAAGGCGGCGGCGGTGGACGCCGTTCGGCGTGGGTTCCGCTTCGCGTTCTCCCGACCGAGCTTGCCCTGGACCCCGAACGCCCGCAGCGGCGCTCCGATCCAAGAGGCGAGCGGCCGCGCGAGCAGCGGCGAGAGCACCGCGACGCCGATGAACGTCGCTGCCGCGCCGAACCCCACGAGCGCGGCCGCGTTCGCGGGCAACGCGAACAAACCGTAGAGCAGGCCGACGATCCCGAGGCCCAGCACCGCCGCGCCGATCGCGGCCCGACGGCCGAGGCCCCTTCCGACCTCCTGCTGCTGCACATCCCGCATGGCCTCGACCGGGGCCACCCGCGATGCTCGACGCGCCGGGAACACCGCCGCGGCGACCGTCACGAGGGTGCCCACCACCAGGGACACGACGATCGTTCGCAGCTGCAGTTGCATGGACGTGCTGGGGAGATCGATCCCGAACGCACCGAGGAGCCACTGGATCCCGAACGCGACCCCGATCCCGACGACGATCCCCACGGTCGAGGCGATGAGGCCGACCAGGAACGCCTCCGCGACGACGGAGGTCATCACCTGCCGCCGACTGGCTCCGAGCGCGCGAAGCAAGGCGAGCTCTCGGGTCCGCTGCGCGACGATGATCGAGAACGTGTTGAAGATGATGAACGTCCCGACGAACAGCGCGATGAACGCGAACACCAGGAGGAAGATCCGGAAGAACCCCAACCCCTCCTGCAGGGCCTCGGCCTGCTCGTCCGCCACGGTGGTGGCCGTGACGGCCTCCATGTTCTCCGGGAGCGCCGCGTCGATCCGCGCGGCGAGGGCGTTCGGCGTTATCCCCTCCTCTGCCTCGACACTGATGTCGTCGAACACGCCCTCACGCCCGAGGACCCGTTGCGCGGTCTCCGTCTCGAAGGCAGCCAGCGTGGCGCCGCCCAGGTTGTCGGCATCGCCGAACCCGGCCACCCCCGAGATCGTGAACTCCTGCGGTGGCCCCTCGAAGAGGATCTGCACACGGTCCCCGATCGCAACGTCGTGGGCCTCGGCGGTCGCCGCGTCGATCACCACCTGGTCGTCGGTGGAGGGAGCCTCGCCCCTCCGGAGCACCAACACGCTCGAGCCTTCTTGCCAGTTCACCCCGATCGTGGGTGGCCCGAAACCGCCGATCGCCTCATCGGTGACGGGATCGACCATCTGGGCGTACCCGAGGACCCCCCCGTAGGCGCTTCCGACGCCCGACACGCCCTCCACGGTTGCGAGGACGGATTCGGGGATCGTGGTCCTCGAGATGTTCCCGCTCCCGCCCGGATTGCCGGCGGCCCCGGGCTCGAACGCAGACGTCGCCCGGACCACGACATCGATGTCGGCGGTCGTCGTGGCGAAGAGCTCATCGAACGCTCGATCCATCGTGTCCGTGAGGACGTACGTCCCTGCCACGAACCCGATCCCGACCACGATCGAGAACGCCGTGAGCAGCAACCGGAGCTTGCGCGCCAGGAGGCTCTTGATCACCGCTCGCCACACGGCTCAGACCTCCAATGACTTGAGCCGATCGAGGACTTTGTCCGACGTGGGCGAGGACATCTCATCGACGACACGCCCGTCGGCGAGGAACGTCACGCGGTCGGATCGACCCGCCGCCATGGCGTCGTGCGTGACCATCACGATCGTCTGTCCGTGGTCGTCGACGGCGCTCCGGAGGAACGTGAGCAGCTCAACGCTCGCGCGGGAGTCGAGGTTCCCGGTTGGCTCGTCGGCGAACACGACGGCGGGTCGAGAGACCAGTGCACGGGCACCCGCGACGCGCTGCTGTTGGCCACCTGACAGCTCGCTGGGGAGATGCCCGAGCCGGTCACTCAGACCAACAGCGTCCACCACGCGGTCGAACCACGCGCGATCGAGGTCGTGCCCCGCGATGTCGAGTGGGAGGGTGATGTTCTCCGCGGCGGTGAGCGTGGGGACCAAGTTGTACGCCTGGAAGACGAACCCGACCCGGTCTCGTCGCAGTCGTGTCAGTTGCCGCTCGGACAGGCTCGTGAGCTCGACGTCGCCGATGAAGACCTCGCCGCTCGTGGGGCTGTCCAGACCGGCCATGCAATGCAAGAGCGTCGACTTCCCCGAGCCCGACGGCCCCATGATCGCTGCGAACTCTCCTTCGGCGAAGTCGACCGAGATGCCGCGCAATGCTTCCACGGCGGCATCCCCCCCGCCGTAGACCTTCCGAACGTCGACCGCGCGCGCGGCCGCCGTCCGGGTTTCCGTGAGCATGGTGATTCCTCCCTCGAGCCCAGTAGCCGGGGAGCTTACCGGTAGGAGATGAACACCTGCGGTCGTCACCCCGGTCAGGGACTCAGATCTCGAACCACACCTCGGTGCCGGCGGCGATCCGCTCGATCCCCCAGTCGTACGCCAGCGTGTCGAGGAGGAACAGACCACCCCGGTGGCCCTTCCGATCGATCTCCGCCCGGTCGAAGCCCGGGCCTTGATCGCGAACGGCGACACGCACGAAAGGGCCGGTGTCGGTGATCGTGAGCCCGATCCAGCTCCCCGGTGCTCCGCCTCCGTGACGCACGGCATTCGACGTCAGCTCCGAGACGAGGAGGGTCGAGATCTGAAGCTCCTCGTCGAGCCTGAGATGGGCGACCGCAGCGTTCAGGAACCAGCGGGCTTCAGAAGGAGCCTCCGGTCCCGCGATCAGATCCTTGGACCAGGAGGGTTGCCGAGCGCCAGCCGCGAGGCTCATACGGGGCGCATACCCCGCGTTTCACCGCCGGACACCTCACCCCTGGGATCAGGCGGCTTTGACAGGCACCGCGCACGGGATGACGTGGAGGTTCGCCGCGAGGTCGACACCGGTGATCTCGAGGATGCGCTGGATGCCGTCGTGGACGCCGTGCAGGGTGATGCAGCCCGACGGGAGAGCCTTCACTGCGTTGAGGATCGACTTTAGTCCCGTCGAGTCGATGAACGTCATGTGCGAGAGGTCGATCGTGATCGGTCCGCCCTTGGCGACGGCGTCGGCGATGGCGATGTCCAGCAGCGGAACCGTGGCCAGGTCCAGTTCGCCTTCGAGGAAGAACGTCGGTGCACCTTGAGAGGTGATGCTGAACTCGGCCATGAACGGCCTCCAGTCTCGAGTCGAGAGGGCGGCCAGTCAGGCATGCGCCGACAGTCCAGGCGACGGAAATCGTGCTTCTCCATCAAGGATACGTCTTTCCGTGGCCCTGGTCGTCAGTGTCTGACGATGGGCGATGCGCCCGTCAGCTCTCGGTCTTCCGGTGCTTCCGCCGGACACCTTCCGCCACGAAGCCGGAGGGTGCTTCGGGATCGGGGATCCGCTCCACCGCCACGTCCGCCCGAACCCCCGGCTCGCTGAGCCCTCCGCTCTCCGCGGCTTTCGCCGCTTCGGCGATCGCCTCGTCTGACGACTCTGCCTGGACCACGACGCGATAGGTCACCCTGAATGACGGCATCCGATCTCCTTTCGTGTTCATCGACCTCGGCGCGATCGAGCGGAAGATCAGCTTAGGAGCTCGACCGATGACCGGCAGAACCTATGACCCGATCGGACAAAGGAGTAGCGTTGCCTGCGTGGACGGAGGGGGTGACTGGCTCGGAGGCGCCGAGGGTCACGGTGGCGTTCCTGCGGGTGGGCACGGATACTTCGCGTCGCATGGGCGAGGTGCCGACATCGCCGACGAGCTGAGGCGCACTCGGGGACCACGGAAACCTCGCGATCCGGGACGACGATGGTGGCGGTTCTGGCGTCGTCACGCTCGTGCCGATCGAGACGAGAAGCGCGACTTCCCGATAGCGGTCCGATAGGGGTCCCACGGCGCCGTTGCGGCGCGAAGCGTGCCTTTCCTTCTCGGAGGCCGACCATCATGCTGCGAACATGCTCGCGGCCATCGACTGGACCCTTGTTGCTCAGGCATCGGCGGCCGCTCTCACGGCGTTTGCGGCCGGCGCCGCATGGAGGGCCGCTCGGGCGAGTCGGGATGCTGTTCGGGATCACCAGGTGGGGACTCTGATCGATGACCTCAACGACCTCCACGAGCGCCTGACGACGGTAGGAGTCGTGCTGGCCGACGACCCCGTCTTCCATCGGTTCGAGCAGCATCGGCCAGGGCTCGGCCGCCACCTGGCCGTCATCGACATGCGACTCCCGCACACCGAGAAGCTGTGGCGGACTTCCATCCCTGACGTCATCGACGACACCTTCGAGGAGGAGCTGCTGTCGACACAGACCAGCGCCCTTCACGAGGTCGAAGATGCGCTCGCCAAGGTGCGTCGAAGGCGGAGCCCATGGTGGCATCGTCGGCGCTCGCAGCCCGTTCCCCGGAGGAGCAACGACAAGCGTCGCAGCGCCTCGTAGCCCGATCGACGCTCAGCGGTTCCCCTGCGTCGGGCTGTAGTACGTGAGAGGGAGGACACGGCGAGTCGGATCCTGGACCTGCATGCGGTTATGTGGTGGGCGCGGGAGGTTTTGAACCTCCGACCTCTTGCGTGTAAGCAAGAACGGCCCGATTCGACTACCAGGCGTTTCATGCGTTCGCCCTGCTCATGGGGCGGTTTCGGTGTCACACGAGTTGACAGGATTCCGGCTTTTCCTGCACCTGTGGTGGCATATTCGTGGCACGCCTTCCTGCGCGAGTTTTTCGCGAATGTCCCTCGGGTCACGTGAGACCCGCCGGGGGTCAGCCTTCCGTTTCGGGTCGATCGGCATCCACCAGAACGTTCTGCGGATTCGCCTGTCTCTGCACCTCTTGCCAGAACCCCATCAGGGACATTTGGCGATCCATCAGATCCTTCCGCGAGACCGTCAGAACGACTCGCCGCGGCTCGCGATCGCCGTCCGTCTGCTGGATCCCCAGTTGTATCGCCTGTCCCCCGTCTCGAGCCCGCGCCCAGGCCATCGTTCGCACCTCGCTCCAAACGACGAGTCGTCGGTTGATGATGAGGCCCTTCTCATCGACCACGATCCTGCCCTTCGCTCGCCAGATCCACTCCGCCGCCACGATGAGCCCAAAGACGGCCACCGCGAGGAGTCTGCCTCGCCCGGAGCAGTACGAGGAAGGACACTCCCATCCCCGGAAGGCGATGTAGACGATTCCAGCACCCAGCGCGATAGCGATGGCTACGAGCGCTCGTTGCCTGGCTTCCATGGAGTCTCCTCTTCCTATGAACAAGAACATCGGCCGGAGGAGGAGGTCAGTCAACCTCGCCGCTTTCAGCTTCGGGTTTGGCGAGGTCGTGCTCTCACTCCCTCACCCTGTCGTAGGAACCTCGATGCTTGGGTGAGCGAAGAGTTCGAGAAATGTCGCCTGCGCCCGGCCTGTCCCCGGCTCGGTTACCCAGCCAGGGATCTGTACGTGGCGCACGCCCGCATCAGGTTCCTTGCCGCATCGGGACCACCAGGCCCGCTCAGGTATGGAAGCTCAAATGTCCTCATCGCCCCGTCAGTAAGGAGAACTCGCAGCCTGCCCAGCTCTGCGTCGAATGCCACATCCTTAACGCGATCCCACGGGATAACTGTCCGTCGCCCCCCGTTCGAGAACTCCAATCGATCGGGACTGGCTCGGACGAAGACATTGACCGCGACTTCTATCAGCGCGCCTGCTGCCAGGATGCCGACAAAGATGACCGCGCTCACAGCAGTGGTGGTAAGGGGCAGGCGACCGCGGCCCGGCTCATAGCGAAACCGGCTCAGCATCGCTCCGACGAAGATGATCAGACCGAGTCCCCCTACGAGCAACGTGACCTGCTTCAGCGAGGGGCGGATCTTGACGCCGATGCCATCTGACATGAGCTGAACGACCGGGCGAGTCCGCAAGTACTCCCGCACCCCTCCAGCGTAGGCCAGAGCTCCCTCGAAACCGGGAAGTAACTCCAGCCGACGGCGAGTGGCGCTAGCTCAGACGCCAAGGTCCCGGGTTGCTCGGATCAGCCGCAGCCGGACGACCTCGTCGGTGTCGGCCATCGCGATCAAGGTGGCGAGGTCCGCTGACGTGGGCCGCGCCGGGAGCGCCCGAAGGACCCCGGTGCGGCGGGCCGAGGGAGCTTCGAGGATGGCGCGCAGCTCGGCCAGCGCGGCCGGACCGAGCGCCGCCAGGCGGGAGCGGATGTCGGCGTCCTCGTCGAAGGGATCAGTCATGCTCGACGAATCGCGCCGGCGTGCTCACGGATCGGTTCACAATCAGTAGGCGCTCTTGGAGCTCCGCGGAACCTGCGACCTCATCAAAGAATCGGCCCGCACCAGAGACCAGGTCCTCGGCCAGGAACTTCACTCCCACGTTCAGGACTCGAGGGTCCGTAGCGAGCGGCTGGAACTGCATGTGGTGATCGCGTGGCAGGTGTTCCTCGCCCCAACTGCAGGAGGTACTTATACCGCTCGCCCGTACTGGCTCCCTGGACCGTCCCAGGAAAGCCGGTGTGCATCAGATTGTGACGCCAAATCTGGATCACCACTCATAGCTACGTCGGTGTAGCCGACGTAGTCGACCAGGAAACCGACCATCCTTGTGGTCTGGCCTGATGTCGTGTTGGTGCGGCACAGGGATAGGACGTCGACAACGCCAGGCAGTTCATTACATAGCCATAGGCGGTTCTCCCCATTCCGTGAAGCGGGTAGCCGGTACCCCATTCCGGCAATATGACCCTGTGCATGGTGGCCTCGATTTCGAGAACGAGCTTCTCGAGGGAGCGCATTGTCATGGCCTCGATTTCAGCGACGGTCGCTGCCGGGTCAAGGCTCACGTTCGGTCTGTCGCGAACGTCTGCGGCCAGCCGTACAGCTTGCAGATCCGGTCCCACGTCTCGAAGCTCGGCGAGCGATGGCCAACCTCGATGTCCCGGTACTCGCGGATGCTCACGCCGAGGCGCCGCGCGGCCTGTCCGACCGACCAGCCGGCGCGGCGGCGATCTTCCTCGAGCATCCCAGCGAGCGCCGCCACGAAGCGGAGGCTAAGCCGTTGCCACGCCACTTGCTCGCTGCCCCGCTTGGGCCTCGCTGAGGGGGTCCTAGCGTCAGCTCAGAAGGGCGTCCCGCCACGACCGGAACGACAGACGAACCAGTCGAAGGGGTCGTCCTCCTCGTGCTCGCCCGATGAGCGCGACGCGCGCCATGCCGGCACCAGGAACAGCAGCGCGAGGAAGGCGACATTGAACGCAAACAGCGCCTGGACCCAGGGCTCCCCGAACCCCCGGAAGCACGACCGCGAATAACAGGGTAAAGCCGCTCCCGCGTGGATCTTGAGGACGATCAGCGTCCCGACCGCGGCGGTTCCGATCGCTAAGACCAGCGCCATCGGGAATCGACCCAGCGGGGCGTGGGTTCCCAAGGCGAGCCCGGCGAGGCCGAACACGATCAAGCCGAGGCTCCCCAGGATGACCGCTCCGTGCACGAGGGTTTCGAGGTTCTCGCCTCCGTATGTCCTCCTCAGCAGGTAAGCAAGGAAAGAACAGATCGACGAACTAGCCAACGCCACCCCGGCCGCGCGCGCCCCGCCGATAAGAAGGAGGAATCCCACCGGCAGGCAGCCGAGCACCCACCACTCCAGGACGTCCTGGACATCCTGAGGCCATATATCCACTCGTGGGATGGAAGCACGGGGACAATCCACTGAGCAACAGCCGCTACAGAACCGTCACGAACGTCTGCGGCCAGTCGTAGAGCTCGCAGATCATGTCCCAGGTCTCGAAGCTCGGCGAGCGAGTTCCAGCCTCGATCTCCCGTACTCCCGAACGCTCACGCTAGGCGCCGCGCGGCCAGTCCCCAGCGGTCCCCTTGATGAGCGCCACGACCAGAACACCCAACGCCGCGTAGTCCTTGTTACTCGATCTCGCGAAATGAGCGACTCGCGAGAATCGAACGGACGAGAGTCCGAGCGAGCAGAAATGCGACGTACCCGGTGGCGACCACGACCATTGCCACACCGAACTCCGCCCAAGTCGGGCCAGCACCCGATGGCAAGTCGACCTTTGCCAACAGACTGGAGACGATCACTATGCAAGCGTACTCCGAGCCTTGGAGCATTGCAGGAGAGAGAGGCCCCCGGTGCGCATACTGACGGAATCACGCATCTGAGGCACGGCGTGGATTCTTCTGTCCGGCTTGCCGACGCGGCCAGCCCGAATAGCTTGCAGATCAGGTCCGACGTCTCGACCCTGAGACCGCGCTAGCCGAGCTCGGGTTCGAACTGCTCCCCGGTCGGGGGCCACCGGCCCCCACTGGGGAGATGTTTCTCCCCGTCCCGGCTGAGAGGTCTCGCGGCGCCGCTTGGGAAAGAAACGGCGCTCATGCCGTCTCCCCATTTCCACGACCTGACCAAGGCGTACGGTTGCGACCGTGCGGGTCCGAAGGGTCCTGTCGATCGTCGCCATCAGCGTCCTGGGGCTGGTCGGGGTCGGCTGGATCGCGCTCGCCTGTTGTGTGCCGATCTTCGGGGATTCCGAACCGGAGCCAGGCGTCCCGATCGTGAACCGAACAGGTCACCACCTGAGGATCTACTCGGTGTCCGTCACCGTCGATCCCGACACACCGGACAGACTGCTGATCGCGGAGATCCCACCGAACGAAACTGCGGAATCGACTGGTCCTTGTATCCGGAGCCTGCTGGTGGCCAGAGCACCTGACCGCACCGTCGTGGCTCGAATCGGCCCCTTCGACTACTGCTACGAGGGGCCGTGGATCATCACGTCCGATCCGCCAGAGCCCTAGCATCACGCCGGCCCTCCGACCGTCAGATACGGCGCCAACACGACCGGCCCGGCCGGCGTAGACGAACCCCTGCCCGGGTAAACGGCTGAGCGACGGAGGGAGGACGAGAATGCAACCCAAACCGCCGCCGCTTCCGAACGAGGACCGCGAGACGGTCGACCCGCGCCCACCCGGCGTAGATCCCGAGCGCAAGGAGCAGCGCCCGAGCAAGCCAGACGATGGCGCCGAGGCCGAGTCGCCTCCTGACTCCCCGGAGGCGGAGGTCGCTTCCCACTCGGAGTAGCGGGCCGGCGCGGTAAGACGCTGGACCGTTCCGAGTTCGAGGAGGATGCTGTCGGGAACATGCGTCGCGCCTGGATCCTGCCTACGGCTGGAGCCGTGTTGGTCGCGACCGCAACGGTCCTCGGGCTGATCCTCTTTCGGAGGCACGGCTTCTTCGAAGTGAACCTTCCGGAACTGACCATCTGGTTGTTCGTCGTCGGCCCGATGATGGCCGCATTCCTGGGACTCCTCTTCGTGGAAATGAGGGCAGCTTCCGCGAAGCGGCGATAGCGATTCTTCCTGTTCGGCCTCTTCGGCGCCGTGTGCGGCCTCATCGCCAGCGTCGTCTATGGCATTTTCGGTATCGAGGAGACACCCTGTGAACCCGTCTCCTGCGGATGGTCGGTACTGGGACTAGTGCCGAGGTCGGCGTGGCTCGCTCTTGGCTTGTTGGCAGCGGTTGGCGTAGTCCTGGGAGCCGTTGGAGGCGTTACCGTTGCGCGGATCACGGGAGGTAGCGAAGCCCAGGTCGCAATGCGGACACGGAGCCTGATCCTTGGCGCGATCGTTCTGGTGGTCGCCACGGCGATCTCGATTTTCGCCCTGAGGGCGCTGACCGCCCCCACCAACGACGTGATCGACGGGGTCGCGTTGGCGACGGTCGTCGTCTCCACGCGGGACATCCAGGCGAATCGGGACCTGACCCCACTCATCGATCGGGGCGTATTCATGGAGATCGAGGTCCCCGTTTACGCCCTCGTGGAAGGGGCGGTCACCGATGTGATTCAGGTGGAGGGCGCGATCACGACCGTTGAGATCCTCAAGAACGAGCAGATCTCGACGGCTCGGCTCACGTCTGATTGCTGCATCGACTAGATCGATCCAACGGCCGCCAAAGCAGCTCACGACGCCTCCTCCGAGTCGTCCTGGACACCCACTGCGCGGGGACCCTGGCGGCACGACGACGATCGAAGCGACGGCATGACCGTGGGCGCAGGTCGCCTCCCCTAGGACACGCGGTTCGCCGCACGGAACGCGGCATCTAGAGAAGATGGTTCACTTTGGTTCACTCCAACGCCTCGTCGCCGGTCCGATCGAGTCCTGACAGCAAGAAAGGGCCCTGTGACCAGGGCCTTTCGTGGTGGGCGCGGGAGGTTTTGAACCTCCGACCTCTTGCGTGTGAAGCAAGCGCTCTCCCACTGAGCTACGCGCCCTCAACCGAGGAGGATAGGCGACCAAGCGCGGATGGTCACGCCTGCTGTTCCCTCGTGCGGCGGAGACGTACTCTCGACCGACCGAACGACGGGTCGAGGCGCCACAACCCGCTATCCCTGCCTGCGCCGACGCCCTCTCAGCAACGGAACACCCTGACGGCCTTGCTGGATCCGAAGGCCGTCCCACCGACGAACTGGGCGAGCACCCTGCAGGTACCTGGTCGAGATCTCCGGAACCTGGTGCGGTAGGCGCTGTCCGTGAACCCGTCCCCGTTCAGGTCGGTCCGCCCGCTCAACACCGGCCGGCGTGTCTGGAGTCGAACCCACACACCGTTCCGCTTCCGGAAGAGCCGCACCAACATGTGGTTCCGAGGTCGAGCGGGACTGAGACGGCCGCGCGCGAGGATGCGATGGGCTCCTCTCGTGACGGAGAGACTCGTTCGTGTGTCGTCGTTGATGATGTGCCCCGCCGCCTGCCCGGTTTCGATCGCCGCACCGACGGAAGGATCGAGCAGGCTGACGAAGAACGATTCCTTGTGTTCGAGGCGACGGTCTCCGACGATGGTCACGTCGACCGTTTCGGTTGTCTCGTTCGCGCCGAACGCGACGTTGCCGCTCGCCGCCAGGTAGTCGGACGGGTCGTTCCCCGATGCGTTCGTCGTCGCGAAGTCCACGTCCACGGCGGTCGTGGTCTCTCCCGACCGCACGATCGTGAACGTGAGGACGCGCGTGGTGCCGAGCGCGCCCTCGCGCACGGAGGCCCCCGAGACGTTCAGGACCGCCGAACCGGGCGGGATCGGATCGTTGCCCGTGATCGTGACCACCGCGGTCGCGTTCCCGAGGGTCGCGTGGACGGGCGATGAGATCTGGACGTCGAACGTCTCGTCCAGTTCCACGTTGTCGTCGCCGAACACCGTGATCACGATCGTCTGCTGCGTCTCCCCCGGAGCGAAGTCGATGGTGCCCGACTTCGCCACATAGTCCCCGTCCGCCGTCGTCGCCGTGGCGTCGACCGTGGCGAACGACACCGAGACCTCCCGACCGCTTACCGTCGACAGCGTGACATCGACAGACGCGGACGGGTGATCGCCGGTGTTGCCCTCCGGCACCGAGATGCTCGGCACGAGCGAGATCGTGGGCGACGCGTCGTCGTCCGTGATCGTCGCCTCTCCACGATCGTCCGTGATCGTGGCCCCGGCCGGGTTCGAGAGCTCGAGGAAGAACGTCTCGTTCGTCTCGTCGAGCGCATCGCCGACCACCGTCACCGAAACGTTCTTGGTGAGCTTGTTGCCGGCGAAACGGATCTGGCCGGACTTCCCGACATAGTCGCCCGGCGCCTTCGCCGTCCCTTCCCTCGTCGCGTATCGCACGGTGGACTTCCCTCGCTTGTTCTGTGTGACGTGGAAGAGGGCGGAGACCGTCCCACCGCTGCCCTCGGTGATCGTCACGTCGTCGATAGAGATGGTCGGCAGGGTGGCCGCATCTGCTACCTGGCCCGAAGGCGACGTGTGAACGAACCCGACGAGGAAGGCGAGGACCAGCATTCCGAAGGCGAACATGCGGGATCGGGATGAGCTGATCACGATCGCGGTACTCCTCTCAGCTGGTGACGATGGTGTTTTCTCTGCTGTAGGTAAATCGGCCGCCATCCATCGACCCTTGAGCAGTTCGAGTGATCTCACCATCTCGTAGCCGGAAAGTGGGGAGCCACGAGGATGCCGGAACAGGTGGGGTGGGAAGGGGTCAGGGCCGGGGAGCCTCACGGAGGTGCCCGTCCGCCATCGTGAGCACCCGATCGAGGTGCCGAACGACCTCGGGGTTGTGCGTGGCGACCACGACGGCCGTCCCGGCGTCCGCGGCCTTGCGAAGCGCGGAGAACACGCGGCCCGCCGACGCCGTGTCCTGATGCGCGGTGGGCTCGTCGGCGAGCAGCACGCTCGCCGGAACCGCAAGTGCACGGGCGATCGCCGTCCGCTGCTGCTCCCCCACAGAGGCCTCCCGCGGGTACCTGGACCGGAGCTCACCGATCCCGAGGACGCCGATCAGGTCTTCGATCTCGTCCGAGCGCTCGTCGAGCGAGCCCGCGAGCCGCGCGGGGTACTCGATGTTCTCCTCGACCGTCAGCTCCTCCATCAGGCCGAGCTTCTGGGGGACGGTCGCGACCGCCGACCACGACGGGGATCGGGGGTCGACGCGCTCGCCCCACCGGACCTCGCCCGATGTCGGCTGCTCCCACCCGGCGATCACGTTCAGGAGGGTGGTCTTCCCCGAACCGGAGCGCCCGACCAGCCCCACGATCTCGCCGGGCCTGGCCTCGAAGCTCACGGCCTCGAGCGCGTGGACGACGTCGCCGCCGTGGTGGTGGAACACCTTGGAGAGCTCGTGGACCGAGATCGCCGCCTCGATCTCGTCGCCCGAGAGGTGCCCTGCGCCGTAGAACCGAGCGGCCGGTGAGCGACCACCGACCGGAGTTCCCTCGGGGTGGCTTCCCTTCACACGGCCGTGCTCGAGCTCGATCACCTCGTCGGCGAGCTTCCGCACGGCGCCGTCGTGCGTGGCGACGACGAATGTGACACCCGCATCGACCAATGCGCGGACGCCGTCCATCACGAGCTGTCCCGACTCCGAGTCGAGCTCCGCCGTCGGCTCGTCCGCCACGACGACGGCGGAGCCCGCGACGACGGCCTGTGCGAACGCGGCCCGTTGCTGCTCCCCTCCCGACAGCTCGTCGGGGAGATGGTCGACGCGGTGCCCGATGCCCAGGCGGTCGAGGATGTCGTCGTCCTCCGGAGCGGCGGAGCCGCGAGACGCCAGGCGCAGGTGTTGCCCGATCGTGAGGTTCGGCAGGAAGTTGTCCGAGGGTCGTTGGAACACGTAGCCGACGACGTCGCGCCGGAGCCCCCGGAGTCCGCGTGCCGACGCCCGCGCCACGTTCCGTGGACCCACCCAGACGTCGCCTGAGGTCGCACGATCGATCCCGGTGAGAACGCGGAGGAGCGAGGACTTCCCGCTCCCCGACGGTCCGACCACGGCGGTGAGCGCGCCGGCCGGGAAGCCGAGCGTCACGCCTCGGAGCGCGTGCACCGCGCCTGTCGGCGTCCGGTACGTCTTCACGAGGTCGACACAGCGGGCCGGGACGGGCTCACTCGGCAACGCGGAGCACCTCCCCGAGATCGACGGCTGCCGCCCGCCGATGCACGAGCCACCCACCACCCACCGACACGATGCTCAGTCCCAGGAGGGTCCAGAGGGCCGCGGCGATCGGCGGCTCGAACAACGGAGGCGGCGGGATCGTCTGCAAGGGGTCGAGCAGCGGCGAGATGATGCGACCCGCGACCATCCCCGTCGTCGCCCCGAGGACGAACGCGGCGAGCAGCAGGGCAGCGAGCTCGAGCACCAGGGCGGCTCGAGCCTGGGCGTCCCGCATCCCCATCCGCATCGACAAGACGTTCGAAACGGTCCTCGCCCGCTGGCGCGCCTGCAGGTAGACGACCAGCACGCCGATCACGAGCACCGCGGCGGCGAGCCCGAGAACGTTCAGCATCGAGAACGTGTCGATCGATGCCGCGATGAACGGCACGTCCTTCACCTCGTCCATCGTCAGCGTCGCGAGGGGGAAGGCGTCGAGCTCCGCGACGGAGGCGAGCACTTCGTCGGTGGGTCCGGCGATCCAGAACTCGGTCCGCGCGCTGGGGCGATCGAGCGGGTTGCCGCCTGAGCCCAGCCGGCGCTCGAGGGAGGTGGCGTCCACGACCAGCACCGGGTCGTCGGAGGACACACCCGGAAACGCGCTCGCCCGGCCCACCACTTTGATCGGCGTCTCGATCTGCGCGATCGCTATCCCGGTCGGGTCGCCCTCGCCTTGGACGAGGAGCACGGGGAGCGGACCGCTCTCGGACGGCAGGCGCGCCACGAGATCGTCCAGCGGTTCCTCCGAGAACTCGTCATCCCAGAACGCGGCGCCGACGATCGTGTCCGGATCGATGCCGACCATGTCGAACGGCACGTCCCCGGGAGTCATCGAGCCGGCGTACTTGACCCGTGCCGCGCGCGTGATCGGGAACGGGAAGTCGTCCTGCTCGGGGGCACTCGAGTCGATCAGGACCTGGACGTCGCTCCCGACGAAGACGCCGGCCTTGGCATCCACGGTCGAACGCAGTGATCCGACCATCGTCTGTGAATCGACGAAGATGCCGAGGCAGAGCGCGGCGGCGCCGACGAGCAACACGGTCAGCTTCGGCAGGCTCGTCAGGCGGTGGACCGTCAGGTAGGGAACGGTTGAGCCGCGCGAGGCTCGCGGCCCCGTCCTCCGGAGGACCTCGACGAGGATCCGGGCGCCGAGCGTGGCGAAGCCGGCGACGAAGAGCACCGGGAACGCGAGCAGGAGTGCGCTCGGTCGCAGGATATCCAGGCGGGTGTCCTCGATCAGAGCGCCACCGGCGTTGAGCCGCCGCAGGACGAGCAGCGCGCCGACGATCGCGAGGACCTCCCAAGGCACCCACGCGAGCCTCCGCTTCAGGGAATGGACCTCGAAGGTCCGGATGAACGAGACGCCGGACGTGACAGCGAGGACGAGCAGGCCGGCGGCGGCGGCGGCGACCCCCCACGCGAGGGAGACGGCCCGGGCCGACGGGGCCGCCGGGGCCGACGGCCCGAACGTGGCGATCAACCACGACGCTGCTCCGAGCCCCGCGGCCGCCCCGAGGCCGATCGGGATCACTGCCTCGACCGATGCCTTCGCGGCGAACCGGAGAGGTCCCCAGCCGTGGGCGTGGAGGAACGCAGCCTCGGTGCGTCGCCCAGCCACAGCGAACGCCGCGGCCGCGGCCACCACGGCTGCCGCCACGCCGAGGCCCGCGATCAGGAGCAGCCGCAGCGGCCCTTCGACGGTGGCCGTCCTTCGATCGACCTCGTGGAGCACCAGCGGCATCGACGAGCGGAACTCAGTGTCCCGTCTACCGAAGAAGAAGGAGCCGAATGCCCGGCCGCAACACGCGAAGAGGCGACCCAGCCGGGTCGTCCGATCCGTTACCTCATCGAGCACGCGAGCGGCGTACGCCCTGACGTCGCGCGCCTCGTCCACGTCGAGCGACAGGTCATCGATCGGTGCTACCCAGGCGTAGTCGATGTCCCGCTGCTCCCGGTCGCGGAGGTCGCGCGTCAGTCGGAATGCTTCATCGGGTCCGAGGAGGATGAACTGCGGTTGCTCAGGACAGTCCGGACACTGACGGTAGATCTGCTCGCTCCAGGGTGACCAGTATCCGGACGTCGGCGACTTGTACAAGGCACGGTAGATGCCACCGATCCGGAGCACGGGCATACCGTTCAGCTGTATCGCGTCACCGGGCCCCGCGCCGAGCGGATCCGCAACCGAGTCGGGTACCAGGGCCCCGTCCGACCCGTTACCGTCGATCACCTCGACGTACTTCTCCGAGTCCGTTCCGGAGAAGATCCGACCGGACACGGGGCCGGACTGCGGGTTTCCCTCGCCTGGGAGGGTGACGAGCACGTCCGCTCCGAGGACGAATCGGATCGGGGACCCCAGACCCGGTCCGCCCGCGGCGATCCTGCTGAACTCCTCGTTCAATCGATCGGTCAGGAGCTCCTGACCACCGCTGGCTTTCTCGCGGAAACGGACGTTCGTGACGCTGTAGAAGAACCCGGCGCCGTTCCGACCGATCGTGGGATCCGTGATCCTGGCGTGCAGGAGCTCACCCTCCGTGCGCGAGATGAACAGTGGGAACGCGGCAGCGACGAGCGAGAGCAGCAGCACGCCGACGACGACGCTCGCCAGGAGGCCGGGGTATCGGACGAGTGCCAGCGGAGCTTTCGCCCAAAGAGGACTCCCCCTCGCTCGGCGTCCCCGGCTCCCTCGCCCCGTCAGTGCCCCTCCTCCCCGACCGGCCTCGAACGGCCGCGTACCCGGTCCTACGTCGTCGCGGGTCGTTCGGTTGCGAGGGTAGCGGGAAGCGCTCGGCGAGCCATATCGGGTTCTTGCCCTGATCCGTCCGGGCGGGGACGGGTAGAGTCGAGGGCATGAGGGGATCGAGGCACGAGGCGATCGTGCGCGGTCGAGCCGACGGTCTCCTGGGCTCGCTCCTGTCCGTCGTCGGCATCGCCATCGTTCTCGTCGCCCTGGGCGCCGGACCGGCCGCCGCCCAAGATGACGGTGGCTCCGCCGATCGGGATCAGATCGTACTGACTGGTGAGCTCCTGATCGCGGCCGAGGACACCGTCGATGCGGCCGTCATCCTCGACGGCCCGGCGCGGGTGGAAGGGACCGTCCGCGAGACCCTCGTCGTCCTCAACGGTGACGCGGACATCTCGGGGACCGTCGAGGAGGACGTGGTCGTGCTCAACGGCGACGTGGTGGTCCGCTCCGGCGCCGAGATCGGCGGCGACCTCGTCACGCAGTCCACGCCGGAGGTCGAGGAAGGCGCCACGATCCGCGGGGACCGGACCAACGTGATCACCCGCTTCGACTTCGACGTCACGGCCGGATTCGCCGGGCGCATCTGGTGGTGGATCGCCTATTCGGCCTCGGTCCTGATCCTCGGTCTGCTGCTCCTCGCGTTCGCTCCTCGCGTGTTCCCCGCCGTCCGCGAGGCCGCGACGAACGCCATCGGTTCGTCGATCGGATGGGGCTTCGGGCTCTTCTTCCTCCTGCCGATCGGGTCGGTGCTCCTCCTCATCACGCTGGTGGGTATCCCGCTCGGTCTCTTCACGCTGCTCGCGCTGGCGTTCCTGTACACGCTCGGCTACGTCGTCGCGATCATCGGGCTGGGCAGCCGTTTGCTGAGAACGACGCAGTCCCGGTTCGTGGCCTTCCTGGGCGGCTGGGTCGTCCTCCGTCTGCTCGCGCTGATCCCGTTCGTCGGCGGATGGCTCTGGTTCCTCGGGAGCGCCTGGGGACTCGGTCTGCTCGCCGTCGCGATCCGGCGCGGCCACGCCGGAGAGACCGCGGCTCCCCCGCAGCCGTTGCCGCCCATGCCGGTCGGCGTGGCCTAACTCCCCGCTCCATCGCTCGCGAGCACGGAGCTCGGCCGACCGGCGAGATGCGATCGACCCGTGACGAAGGCCGCCGCGTAGAGGATGGCCACGACGATCAGCAGCGCCCGGTACCCGACCATGAGCGCCCCGTACTCGAGCACGCCGCCGACGATCGCGCCGAGGAGATTCGTGCCGAACGCGATGCCCGACGCCGCGACCTCGCGGAACCGATCCGCGAACACCAGGTTCGCGATGAAGACCGGCGTGAAGCCGAGGACGATCGCGGCCACGAACCTCGGGACGAGATCGAGCCCGAGGAGCGACTCCGGCGGCACCGCCCACGCGAGCACGACCGCGCCGAACAGGGGCACGTAGAGCCGACCGGGATGGCGGAACCGGACCCGCCGCGCGACCTCGATGGCCAGGGAGACCGACACCAGGATCCCCGCGAAGACGAGCGCGTTCACGAACCAGGTCGTTCCGAACAACAGCGCGAACCGGACGACGTTCGAGGTCTCGAGCAGCAGGAACGCAGCACCCATGAAGAAGAGGTCGACGTACGGGCGCATCTGCCCGAACGGGCCGGCGGACAGACGCACCGCCGCGAGCGAACCCACGAGGATCGCCAGCAGCGTCACGAGGTAGAACGCGGGGATCCCGTGCCCCACCAGGTAGGCGAAGGGGTGATCGTCGGTGACGGGTGCCGGGAGCACCTTCGGCCGCGACCATCGCTCGTCGCAGACCAGATCCCCGGGCCGCATGCTCGCGGTGAGGACGGTCCGCGGCCTCGGTCCGGAGCCGGCCGCCAGCTCGAGGCACGGCGGCTCTCCGAAGACCCCGGTCAGGGCGTCGGCGTACCGATCCACCACCACCGGGAGGTAGTAGTGGTACATCGAGATCACGCCGTTCGGCTTCAGGTGGTCCCGCACCTCCGCCATCGCCTCGCGGGTGAGCAGGTAGCTCTCGAGCCGGAGCGACGACTGACCCGCGAGAACCGTGAGCGAATCGGGGATCGCGTAGAGGACGAGGTCGTAGCGGCGCTCCGTGTCGTGGAGGAACGACCGGCCGTCCTCGATGTGCACGGTGACCCGCGGGTCTTGGTACGGATGATCCGGATGGCGGTCGCGACCGAGCCGATACAGGAGCGGATCGATCTCCACCGCGTCGACGCGACCGGCGCCCTGCGCCAGCGCGATCGTGACGTCGTTGCCGCTGCCGGCGCCGATGATGAGCACGTCCGCGAGTGGGTTCTCGGGCGCGTGCCGGTACGGCTCGAACCGATGGGCCTGCGTCTCCTCCATCAGCGCGAGAGGCATGATCCGCTGGTGGGGACGCCCGTTCACGTTGATCGACACGGTTCCGTCGTCCACACCGGCCCGGGTGGTGACCCGGTAGTACGGCGACCACAACGTGTCCGGCGCGAAGGAGAGCACCCCAAGGACGATGAGAGCCACGGCGAGCGGCGCGAGCTCCGATGCCCGCCGACCGACACCGACGGCGACCACGATCGCCGCCGCGATCACCCCCCACACGAACGGTGAGGCGTGGAGGAAGGAGAGAACGGAGAACGCCGCGATCCCCAGGATGCTCCCGAGGATGTCCCAGCGGTACCCCTCCAGCGGCGGGAAACGAACGAAGACACGCCCCACGCCTTGGGCGATCGCGGCCATGACCAGGAAGGCGAGCAGGAAGACGATCCCGAGGGACAGCCACTTCGGGACGGCCGGCCACCCGAACCCGCCGACGAACTGCAGCCGGCCCGCCACGCGGCCGCCCTGCACGGGGAACACCGCCAGGAACAGGACCAGAGCGGCGAGCAGACCCGGGAAGAGCCGGAAGAGATCGCTCCGGGCGCGGGCGCGCAGGAACCCGATCCCCACCCCGAGGAAGCTCGCGAGCAGCACGAAGTTCGTGAAGAAGGACAGGTAGACGACGTAGGCGCCGCTCCATCGGATCAGCCCGAGCTCCACGAACAGCATCAGGAAGCTGAGGAGCACGAGGCGGGCGGGCGAGGGTGGATCGACCGTGACGGGGTCGGGCTGCTGGGACTCGCGCTCGACCATCCGGGAGCGGATGCTAGCAGCGGGCCGATGAGGTCTCGGACGGCCCCGGACCACCGCCGCGCACGTCCATAGACTCCCGCGCGTGGCACAGAGTCTGCGCGTCGGCGTGCAACTCCCGGAGGTGGAGCGCGAGGTTCGGTGGGCCGATTACGCATCGATGGCGCGCGCCGCCGAGGAGGTCGGCTACGACTCGATCTGGGTCGGTGACCACTACCTGTACAGGGGTGACGGCCGCCCGGAGCGAGGGCCGTGGGAAGCATGGACGCTGTTGGCCGGCCTGGCGATCGTTACCGAGCGGGTCTCCCTCGGCCCCCTCGTGGCGTGTCTCAACTTCCAAAACCCGGCGGTTCTGGCGAAGACGGCGGCGACCGTCCACGAGCTGAGCGGCGGGCGCCTCGTCGTGGCACTCGGCGCCGGGTGGAACCGAACGGAGTTCGACGCGTTCGGGATCCCGTACGACCACCGCGCGTCGCGCTTCGAGGAAGGGTTCGAGATCGTGCGACGGCTCCTCGACGGCGAGCGCGTGACCTTCGACGGTCGCTTCCACCGGACGCGCGACGCCGTGCTGCTCCCCCGCCCGGCGAAACGTCCCCGGATGATGGTCGGCTCCACCGGCGCGCGGGTACTCGCCGCCACCCTGCCGTCCGTTGACGTCTGGAACACGTGGTACGACTGGTACGGGAACACGGCGGAAGGGCTCGGGTCGAAGCTCCGAGAGATCGACGACGCGTGCGAGCGGGCCGGACGTGACCCGGCCACCCTCGAACGGAGCGCGTGCGTCCTCGTCCGCCTCGGAGATCCCGCGGAACGGCCGGACGAAGCGGGCGTCACGCCGCTCCACGGGTCCCTCGGCGACATCGGCACCGGCCTCCGAGAGATCGCGGCTGCCGGCGCGGACGAGCTGATCCTGGTCCTCGATCCGATCACCGAAGGATCGATCCGGGCCCTCGGTCCTGTGGTGGACGAGCTCCACCGCGGTGCTATCGTCGCTCGCCGACGCGCGTGAGGGGGTGAGCGGCGGTGGCGGGCGGCGGCACGGTCGAGCGATGCGAGGAACACGCCTGCTGCCTCCGAGCGCCCGGCATCCTCGCGGATCCGGGCTTCGAGCACCTCGCCGGGGACTGGCACCTCCAGTGGATGCCGCACGACAGCGCCTGGTTCCTGGTGCCGCCCCGAGGGAACGTGCGTGAGGTCCGTGTGCTCGGCGGAGCCGATCCGCCCGGCGAGCTCGCCGTCGAGGGCGCGCTCTTCGACGACATCCGCGCCGAGATCGCTCGCGGCGGACTCTTCCCGCCCTGCTGATCCCCGCTCGGGGGACCTATCCCCTCCGGCGTATGAGGATGACCACCACGACGATGATCACGATGAGCACGAGCGATCCCCCCGTGAGGAGATTGTCGTTGCCGGGGTTGTCCGCGTCCTCGCATGCCGTGAGGAGTGCCGCGATCGGTGCGAGCGTGAGGAGCCTTCTCATCCCAGACCTCCATGATCGGAACGTTCGGTTCTCGCCTCTGGTACCCGCGTGACACGGCGGCGAATCGCGAACTGGCGACTTTCCTTTCCGATCGATCGGCGGGAGGATGCACGCATGGCCTCCTATTCCGTGAACAGGCGCGCCGTGGCGCGGGCGAGGGAGCTCATCGACGCTCACCAGTACGTCCTCGAGAGCACGTGGGGCGACGTGCAGCCGAGCGCCGAGGACGAGAACGCCTATCTGGAGTCACACTCGTGGGAGGACTACTCGGAGTGGTTCCTCGGGCTCACGGAAGGCGCAACGGATGAGACCAAGGCACGGTACGGGTTCGTCTACGGCGACTTCCGGCGTCTCCATCGGAGTGGCCTGATCGCCTGTCAGTACCGGGCGGCCGAGTGGCAGCACAAGGACGTGGAGCTGGCCGCCCACAACCTCCTGCAGCACCTCGACAGCACGCGAGCCTGAGCTCCGTCACCCGCCGAACCGCTCCTGGTGCCTGAGCTCCCCGACCGGCCTGCGTCCCCCGCGCGAGCCGGGCGGCGCCAGAGAAGCAGGGTTCTTCGGGTAGCCGAAGGACACGACCAGGTCACACGTCATCTCCGGCGGGTAGCCGAGTAGGTCGCGGATCCGAGGTTCGTCGTACACCGAGCCGTGGCAGGAACCGATCCCGAGCTCCCACGCCGCGAGCATCGCGTTCTCCAACCGCTTGCCCCAGGTCGAAGGCGACGCTCTCTCGCTCGGCGACGTCGTCGGCCCTGGGGGTGAGGAACGCGATCGCGGCCGCCGCGCCGGCGACATGCTCCGCGTGATCACCCACGCGCGCGAGCTCGTTCAGCCGGTCCCGATCCCGACACACGACGAACGCCCACCGCTGCTCGTTCATCGAGCTCGGCGCGAGGGCCGCCGCGGCGACGATCCGCTCCAGATGCTCGTCGAGGAGCGATCGGTCGTCGAAGGAACGGACATTGCGACGCGTCCTGATCGCATCCCAGGTCTCCATGCTCCCCCTCCTGTCGTCCGCGGAGCCTACGCGCACGCGAACCCAGGAAGGGGCCAACTATGCTTGGGCGCTCCTGAGGGAGCCCATCGATGCGATCGGACCCCAACATCCCTGCGGTCAACCGCACGTCGCCTCGGACCGCCGTGCGACGACTGGCACTCGGCCGGTTCATCTCCTACACGGGGACGGTGGCATCCGGCACCGCGCTCAGTTACTCCCTCTATGCGGAGACCGGCTCCGCCGCCTGGGTGGCCGCGGCGATGATCCTCACGTGGGGTGTCATCGGACTCCTCGGGCCGATCAGCGGCGCGATCGGCGACCGATTCGACCGGCGCCTCGTGATGATCGTCGGGGAATCGGCGGCAGCCGCATGCTGGCTCGGGATGGTGTTCCTCACCGATCTTCCCGTCATCTTGCTCGCCCTCGCCTTCATCGCGTCGGTCTTCGAAGCACCCTTCCCGGCTGCGTCCGGGGCGGCGATCCCCAATGTCGCCGGAGCGGAGAACCTGTCGTGGGCGAACAGCCTGATCTCGATGGGCAGGTACGCAGGCCTCACCCTTGGACCGCTGCTCGGCGGCCTCCTGGTGGCGTCGATCGGCGCTCCCTGGGTTTTCATCGGCAATGCGGTCTCCTACCTCGTTTCCGTGGCACTGGTCGCGAGCGTGCGAGCGGACTTCTCCGATCCCGAGCGAGCCGCGGAGGAGGCCGAAGCCCACAAGGGGCTGGCGGCCGGTTTCCGGTTCATCCGACGTGACCGGGTGCTGACCTGGCTGCTCCTGTCCTGGGTGGTCTTCATCGTCGGGATGGCGTCGACGATCATCGCCGATCCGGTGCTGGCGGACGAGTTCGGTTGGGGCTCGCTCGGGTACGGCCTCATCACGTCGTGCTGGGGGGCGGGGACGATCGTGGGCGCGTGGCTGGGGCGGAACATCCGCGAGGATCGGGAGGCCCCATGGCTCGTGGGGGGTAGCGCGATGATCGCGTTCACGGGATTCGCGGTCTACCTTTCCCCGTGGTTCTGGTTGGTGCTCGTCTGGGTCGCACTGTTCGGTCTCGCCGACGGGCCGACACAGGTCGCCGAGCAGAACCTCCTGCAACGGCGGACGCCGGATGTCGTGCGCAGCCGCGTGATGGGCGCGTGGGAGGCCGCGAACCACGTTTCGCTCGTCATCGCGTTCCTGATAGGCGGTGCGGTCGTGCCCGTGATCGGGCCGAAGGCCGCGTATCTCCTCGGCGGCGTGACCGGGCTGTTGGGTACGGCACTGCTGGTGCCGTTGCTCAGGTTGCTGCCTCAGCGCACGGCCGTCGCCCTCGATCCGGGCATCTGACTCGGATCCCGTCAGACCCGGCAGGCCTCGGCGACCGAGCTCCACGGGTGCCACCCGTACTCCGCGACGGTCCAGGCAGTGACGGCGACGTTCGCCCGGGCGTCGAACACGGATGCGCCGCCCCGGCCGGCGAGCTCGGAGAGATCCACCCAGGTAGAAGGGAGGAACTGGAACACACCGGCTGCTCCGGTACTCGGGTTCTCGGCCAAGGGGTCGAAGTTGGACTCGGCTTCGGCGACGCACAGGGCGACCGCTTCGGTTCTCGAACCGAGGGGGGCGAAGTGATCGCGGATCAATGCGACCACGGCTGCCCTCCCCGGGACCAGGCTGGGAGCGGGAGGGGCCGGAGGAGTTGGCGGCTGGGAGGAGTCGCCGGAACCCCCATCCGACGCGCTTTCCCCGGGCAGCTCTCGAAGGCGGGCATGCTGCTGTCGCAATCTCTCCACGAGGCTCGCGGCGGTCACTTCCAGCCGTTCCTGCTTCTCCCGAAGCTGCTCTTCGAGCGCTTCCAGGCGGAGCCGTTGCCGCTCAACCTCTTCCTTGCGTTCCCCCAGCGAGACGAGGACCTCGTGGTCGCGCTGCGAGATCGCGTCGAGGAACTCGAGAGAGTCCTGGAGGTCCGTGAACGAGCCGGCACCGAGCACCGAGTCGAACCCAACCGCACGTTCCCCCATGTACGCCTCGGCAGCGCGTCGGTTCAACAGTTCCTGTCGCGCCTCGATCTGTCGCGAGAGCTCCGAGATCCGCTCACGAACCCACGCGGTCTCCGCTTGCACGGTCTCGATCGACTGCTTCACCTCGTCGAGCTCGTCGAAGAGGCGGACCACCTGTTGTTGGAGGCCCTCGGGCGCGCGAGTTGCGGCCTCCATATGCGGTGACGCGGGGGCCCGGACCGCGGGCATCAGGGACGCGAACACGATCGCCCCGAGGGCGAGCACGACACTGATCTTCGGGGTGCTTCGGGAGTCGCTGATAACGGGTAGCACCCTATCCGAACGGGCGACCTTGCGTACGACCACCTCCCTGGGCGAGTGAACAGCGGCCCCCTGCCCTCGGTTGGCGTGCCATCGCGCTCGAACCGTGAGCGGCTAGGGGATCCGGCGCGTTCTCTCGCACCGTTCGGTGGAATCGCGGGACCCGCGGCCACCGTCGCATAGGTCTGCGCCAGGCCCGCCATTCAGGGCGTCCGTTCCGACCCCACCGAACAGGCCATCGTTCCCCCCGTCGCCCCAAAGGTCGTCGTGACCTCCGCGGCCAAGGATGATGTCCCGGTCGGGGCCTCCGAACAGGCGGTCGTTGGCTCTCCCTCCACGGATCGTGTCCACACCCTCGTTGCCGAAGATGTCATCGGAGTCGTCTCCTCCGACGAGCACGTCGTTATCGCCTCCGCCCTTGAGCAGGTCGTTCCCATCGCGGCCCTCGAGGGTGTCGTTCCCCTGATCGCCGTAGAGCTGGTCGTGACCCTCGCCCCCGGAAAGCTCGTCGGCGTCGAATCCGCCGAGCAGCTCGTCGTTTCCATCACCGCCGCCCACCAGATCGATCCCCGCATCGCCCGACACTCGATCCGCGCCGAAGCTGCCGCGAACCCGGTCGTTCCCGTCGTCGCCGCAGACGATGTCGTTGCCGAGGCCGCCGTTGATCTGATCGGTCCCGCTGAGACCGGCGATCACGTCGTTCCCCGGGGACCCGAGGATGATGTCATCGCCGGTGGTCCCGGTGATCGTCGCGACCACACCGAGACAGGTGGCAGTTCCGGCGAGCGCGGCCGGGGAAGTGGTGGCTACCAATGCCATCGCCGCGAGCCCGGTGATGAGCCCGAACGTCCTTCGGGTGACACGTGTCATCGAGCCGATCTCAGTTGTTGGCACACAGACCTCCTCGGGGGGTTTGCTCGACGATTTCAGAACGGCACCGAGACGTTCAAGTAGCCCATTCGACTTACGCGTTCCACACGAATCACGATCGGGTACGAAACGTCGACCGATGGTGACGGCGTCGGCGTGCCGGTGCTCTGGATCGTTTGCCGTCTCGTGGGGAACCGGCGAAGATGCGCCCGTGGAGGGTGCCGGAACCACCCGAGTCCGCGCTTCGTGGATCGACAACGCTGCGGCACGGCTCGCCCGGATCGGCGCGGATCCCGCAGACGACGGGGATCTGCGTCACAAGAAGTCGCTCCTCGTGCTCATCGCGGTGCTCATCCTGCCGGTGTCCGTCGTGTGGGGCTGCCTCTACCTCGGCTTCGGTTCGTGGGCGGGCATCACCGCGTTCATCTACTTCGCCGTCTCCCTCGGGTCCCTGGTGGTCTTCGCGCGGACCGGCAAGTTCCGGCTCCTCCTCGTCACGCAGTGCCTCGACATCCTCCTCTCCCCGACGGCCGGGCAGATGTTCGTGGGCGGGTTCCTCCCGTCCGGGGGGGTCGCGCTGTGGGCGATCCTGGCTCCGCTCGGCGCCCTCGTCTTCCTCGAGTTGCGTCGCGCGATCCGCTGGTTCGTCGCCTTCGTGCTGGTCTTCCTCCTCACGGGGATGGCGGGCCAGCTGTTCTTCTCCGACGCGCCGTTCCCGACCTGGTTCCCCAGCACGATGCTGGCGTTGAACATCGTCGGTGCCGGGGCCATCTCCTTCACCCTGCTCGCCTCCTTCGCGAAGCAGCGCAACGTGGCGCTGGCGGCGCTCCGCATCGAGCAGGGGAGATCCGAGCTGCTCCTCATGAACATCCTGCCGAGCTCGATCGCCGAGCGGCTGAAAGCAGCCAGCGCGACGATCGCCGACCACTTCGACGCGGCCTCCATCCTGTTCGCCGATGTCGTGGACTTCACGCCCTTCGCGCAACGGCTCGCGCCGGCCGAGGTCGTCGGCATCCTCGATCAGCTCTTCTCCCACTTCGACGCGCTCGTCGAGCGACACGGGCTCGAGAAGATCAAGACGATCGGCGATGCCTATATGGCCGCTGCGGGTGTGCCGAACCCGAGCCCCGATCACGCGTGCATGGCTGCGCGCCTGGCGCTCGACATGCGCGAGGCGATCGCCACCTCGGCCGTCGGCGATGGGTCCGGTCTCGAGCTCAGGATCGGCATCAACTCCGGGCCGGTCGTCGCCGGAGTGATCGGCTCGAAGCGCTTCCTCTATGACCTCTGGGGCGACGCCGTCAATACCGCGAGTCGGATGGAGTCCCAAAGCACGCCCGGGGAGATCCAGATCACGCGCGCGACGTACGAGCTGCTGAAGGATGAGTTCGTCTGCCGGCGACGCGGAACGATCGAGGTCAAGGGCAAGGGCCAGATGGAGACGTGGTACCTCCTCGGACCGCGGTCCGACGAACGAACGGACCGGAGCGCCGACTCAGAAGCGCCGGAGCCGTCTCAGTCCCCTGCTTGATCGGATGGGATCCGAACAAGGGCCCGACGAAGGAACCGGATGGGTGAGGGCGGAGCGTCACCCTGAGGGTTCGAACGCGTAGAGCTTCCCGTCCCACGACCCCTGGAAGAGGCGTCCGTTCGCGACCACGGGTGGGGCGAACACCGCACCCCGGATCGCTTCCCCACTGTTCCACAGCGCCTGACCGGTCGCGGAGTCGAACCCGTAGACGCGCTGATCCCACGCCATGGCGACGTACACGACACCTCCGGCGACGATCGGCGGCGATCCGATCAGGTTGTTCCGCCCCAACGTCTTCTGCCAGGCGAGTCGGATCATGCAGCTCGGCCGAACGTCGAACGCGAGGAGTCCGTGACGATAGGTTCCGTCGCTCGAGTCAGATGGATTCGTGACGTAGAGCAAGCCCGTGTCGGGCGAGTAGGCCGGAACTCCCTGCAACTGCTGAACCTCGGCGTCGGCGATCTGCAGTCGCTGCGCGGGTCCTTCGCTGAGGGCTTCCCGTCGATAGATGAAGAGCTCTCCATCCTTGTTCACCGCAGCGAGCTGCGGCGGACACCTCGGTGCCTGGAACAGGGTGGGCGTGGCACCGAAGTCCGAGTCCACTCCGGTGACGCCGGGGTAGTTCGCGGCTCGCACCTCGAGATGTCGAGTCAGTCGGATCACTGCCTCGCCGAATCCATAGTGCTCGGGATCCGCCACCGCATTGCCCGTCGCCACGAAGACGTCACTGGTCGCCGGATCCACAGATGCGCCACCCGCGCCCCAGATCCCGCCGCCGCTCGGTCCGTCCTCTCCCGTCGGGTAGAAGGTGGCGACCCGTCGCGCGGTCCTCACATCGATGGCGGTCACCTTGCCCTTGAAGGGTGGGACATCGCAGACACCGGCCAGGGTCACGTACAGGAGTCGTCCCGCGAGCGTGAGCGCCCCGAAGACGTGCTCCAGTGCAGGCTCACGTGTCACAGGAACCGGCCAACCGTGCGCGACCGCACCCGTCGCGAGATCGAGAGCGAACACCTTGCCCGTACCACCTGCCACGTGGACGAGGCCGGCCGCGAGGTCGAGCACCGCCGATCCCGTCACGCCATGCGCGCCGCCGGGGAACTCCTCGCAGTCCGATCCCACGGAGCCCACGTGCCTTCGCCATACGACGTGGCCGTCACCCGCATCGAGGGCGAAGAAGTCCCCCGCCGCCGTTCCCACGAAGAGCAAGCTGGTGGACTCTCCGTCCACGTCGACGTCTCCGGCGACCACCGGCGGGGCGGTCACCGCTCCACCGAGCTCAGTGCTCCATGAAACCTGCAGCGTGGGAGCGGAATCGACATCCAGGATGACCTCGCTCGGATCGATCCCGCTGCGCTCGTTGTCGAAGCCGAATGTTGTCCAGTCGTAGGTGGTGGAGGGCGTCGTCGTCGGAGAAGGGGGACCAGAGACCGGCGCCGGGGAACGGGTCACGGGAGGGTTCGCGTCCCGCGGGGTCGAACACCCCGGGAGGAGGCCGGCGACGACCACCGCCACCACGGCCTGCCGGCGTCTCCCTCCATACAGGGTCATGCGTGGCCGTAGGCATGACTCCGGCGGAATCGGCCATGCTCCTTGACGAAGACGATGTCCACCTGAGCGAGTGCCCCGTCCAGGGGCCGAACGTGGCCACCGAAGAGGTCGTACGCGACGAACCCCTTGTCCTTCATGTACGAGACCACATCGTGCAACTCCGGACCGTTCTCCACGAATTGGAAGAGCGAGACCTCCAAGATGACGACCTCGGCACCCGCCAGGCTCCGCGTTGCCCCAGACATCGCTTCGATCTCGCCACCCTGGACGTCGATCTTGATCAGATACGGCCCGGCCAGGTCGTGCTCGTCGCAGAGATCGTCGATCGTGACCATCGGAACCTCGCGAGCGACGATCCCCGTCTGTTCGCCACGCTCGCGCAGGAGTGACGACCCCTCGAGGTAGGAGTGGACGAACATGTCGACGCTCCCTCGCTCTCGTCCAGCTGCCGCCACGACGAAGAACGCCCGGTATCGAGTCGCGACGTCCTCGAGGACCGGCCGGAACTCCTCCAGGGGTTCGATCAGCAGGAAGGTCGCGTCGGGGAACGCGGCGTAGAGGTCGGATGTGCCGTTCCCGACCCCCACATCCACCACGGTGGCGGGTTGAAACCCGGAGCCGGCGAGGTGGCGGAGTGCCTCCGCCATCGTGAGGTGCATCCGATGCTCATGACGACGGGACACGTCCAACCCCGCAGCGGCGAACAGCTTCTTCACGAGCCTGCGGGCGGCGGGCTTCCTCTCGGTCACGTCAGGCAAGGTAGGTGCTTGCCCAACCGGGCACAACTTCTCCTCCAAGTGGGGCCGAGGGTTCATACTTCGAACGCGGGGACGAGGGTCGGGGACGAACCATCGAAGCCGGCCGTGCGAGGTCAGGAGGTCGGCGGCGCGTACGGAACGATCTGACGAAGAGCGGTCGCTCTCCCGATGGACCGGCAGGGGCACGGGACGTCACGTCCGAGCCCAGCACGGAGCGACCCCATGGGTGATGCTCGGTCGTCTCAGCGCTGTGCTCCTGCCGATCGCGATCGTCGGCGGGCTTTTCCTCTGGCCGATCGTGAGCGGAGACCGGCGCTACCCCACCGGGTACGACACCACCAAGTACATCTTCCGAGTGAATGCCGTCGTGGGCGACGGCGTCGACTCCCTGGACGACATCACTCCGCCCTCGCTGCGCCTCGGCACGAATCCCGAACGGCCTGGCTACCCGGTGATCGCTTCCCTCACGGGCGGTGTCCTCCAGATGGACGCGCTCGGCTTCGCGACCGTGACTCCGGCGGTCATGGCGGTCGCCATCGCCCTCAGCGCCGGCGCCTTCGCCGTGGTCCTGCTTCGACAGCCGGGATGGGCCTTCCCACTCTTCGCGGTCGCGACGGGGGCGTCGGTCATGGTTGCGGTCACGGCGGTCGGCGGGGCCGACAACCTGATGATCGACTCGTTCGCGTTGGGACTGTTCGTCTGCTCGCTCGCGTTCGCGGATCGACAGGCGGGATTCACAGGAGCGCTCCTGCTGAGCGCGGGCGCCGCGCTCGTGCACTGGAGCTTCGCGGTGCTCGCACTCGCACTGATGAGCTTCGTCGCCGTCGTGTTCGTGGGCCCGTCCATCCGGCAGGCTCGGAACGGAGGGTCCTGGTGGGAGACGCCCGCTCTCCGGCTCGCCGCGGTCATCGGCGGGAGCCTCGTCGTGGGGGCCGCCAGCATGTTCGTCGCGCCGGCACTCCCCGGCAAGATCCCCCATAACACGCCCGAGAAGATCCAGCGGAAGAACGCCGTCCGTCTCCCGCCGCTTCGACTCCCGGCCTGGGCCGTGGCGTCGACGGCGGGTGCGGCCGCATCCCTGGTCGCCTCCGATCAGCGACGCCGGATGACGACCGTGCTTCTGATCGGATGGGGTGTGGCCCCGCTCGCGGCTGCCCTCCTGTACCGAGTGGGCTGGAACGTGCCTCCTTACCGATTCGCGGCCTTCGCGCTGGCGCTCCCCATCCTTGCGACGTTGCTCGTCACGGATCTCGGGAGGTTGGTCGCGCGCAGGGTGCCGCTCGTCGGCATCCTGGTCGGCGCGTTGTTGGCGGTCGCGCCGGTCGCCTTGGCGACCTCGTGGAGTGCGGAGTACTGGTGGAGCCAACCCTCGATCCCCGAAGAACAGTTCGACCAGTCTCGCGCCGCCGGGCGATACCTCACCTCCATCGGCGAGGAGCGCCCCGTCGTCTACCTCACCTCACGCTCGGAGATCACGCTCCCCGACCACGTGATCCGTGGCGGCGTGCCACCCTCGTTCGTCGATGACGTCTACGTGTTCCCCGGCACGCTGAAAGAGCTCCGCTTCCTCCAGGAAGACCCGGAGGGCGAGCTCCTGATCCCGACGCGCAATCGTCGTTCGCTGGCCGCGCGAGAGCTCACCGCTGATCTGCTCGTTCAGGATCCGATCGTGCTGTACCTCAGCGCGTTCAACGGAAACCGGCCGGCCCCCCCGGGTCTCCCGGAGGTGCAACCTGGCGTGTTCGTCGTGCAGGGGCCCTCCATCGTCGTCGAGCCGGCCGTATCGCCGGGAACGAGCGACGTCGTCGTCGACGCGATCGCGCTCGCCGCCCTCCTCGCGGTGGTGGGGATCGGCTGGTCCGTCGCGCTGGCACCCGGCGATCTGTTGGCGCGGGCGGGACTGGCGATGGTGTTCGGGTTGGCCGCCCTCGCGATCGTCGGCACGGTCGCGAGCAGGCTTGGACTGCCGCTGCGCGGAGCTCCTGGGACGGCGCTCGTCTTCGCCGCCGCACTGGCCGGCTGGGTCGTGAAGGGTTTCGGACACCTCCGCACGAGACCCGCTCGGCAGGGTGAGGTTCTGTCGGATCCTGACCTGCGCCCGACCGATCCGGGCGAAGGCCGGACGGATCCCACCTGACACTCGGGCAGCTCCAATCCTCGAGCGTCTTCGTGGTCCTCGCATGAGGGAAGGCCGCGGGCCTTCGCCCGCGGCCTTCCCGTTCCTCCGTTGCGGTATCGAGCGACCTACGGGCAGATCCCGTTGGGATCGTCCGTACCGCCGTTGTTGTTGGTCCAGTTGTTGGCCGTGTTCGACGTACCCGAGCCCGATGAGTCATCCTCGCAGTCAAAGTTGACGTTCCCGAGCGCCGTGTTGCTACGGATCTGGTTCCCGTTGGTCAACGAACCGAAGAGGATGCCATCGACGGCGTTGTCCCTCAGCGTGTTGTTTCGGGCTGAGACGGCAGCGAAGTCGGCTGCGGTCACGTCGATCCCACTACCTTCCGCGCCGGTCACGGTGTTGCCCAGCACGTCGACGTTCCCAGCGGGGCTGGTTCCCAATACGTCCCGGACCGCGATCCCCGCGAACCCTGGGTTCATCAGCACGTTCCGCTGGATCAGGATTCCAGCGGAGTCACCGCCCACGAAGATCGTGGACCCGAAGTCGCCGAGGTCGATCGTGTCGTCCGTTCGGTTCGCCACGACCTGCGCGTTCGTCACATTGAAGAGCGCAACGAACGTGTTGTCGTTCAGGCTCCGATTGTTCTGGACGATGATGCTGCTCTGCTCGAACGGTGTGTCCGTGAAGATGATGCCGGTGTTCGCATGGTTCCGGAAGGTGTTCGCCTGGATGGTGATCCCGAGTGCTCCCTGGTCCGAATAGACCCCGTTGCCTGATGCAGACCCCGGCCGGTTGTTACCGTCCAGCAGGTTGCGCCGAACCAGCGTCGTCGCGGCACCGTTCCCGTGCAGGTAGATCCCGAACACGTTGTCCTGGACGATGTTGTTGAGGACCCGGTAGCCAGAGAACGCGGGGCTTGTCTGGATCCCCGCGTTGTTCGAGTTGTCCTCGACCAAGAATCCGTTCAGGGTGATGCCGTTCGCAGCCAGCATGAAGATCGGCTGGTTTTGGTCCATTGCATGCACGATCGCCTCGTTGGCCGGAACACGCGTGCCGTTCACGCCCGCCCTGGGGCCGTTGAGGGTGAGTGCCTTGCTCACGGTCACGTTCTCGGTGTACGTGCCGGGGCAGACCTTGACGGTGTCGCCGGGCGCAGCGGCGTTCACGCCGGCCTGGATCGTGGTATTCGCTGGCGTGGCCGCGTTGCAGTTGGTGAGTGATGCGAACCCGTCGTCGTCGACCGCCTGCGTGACGGCGGCGCGAGCCGGGGCGGTCCCGATCATCATGAGACTGGCGGTGAGCGCCAGAGAAACCCCTATTACCCTCTTCATGCAACTCCTCCTCATCTCGTTCTCGGGGCAGGCTCGGATCGCCGGCTCCCGTTGTGATCAAGCGAATGTCGAACGGCCGACGATCATCGTCAGACCGATATCGCGACCCCTCTCCCCCGAAGCGGCGCTGGCGAGTCGATATTCTCCGTTGCGAGAGAGGCTATCTCGTTGTTTTTCGTTGGTCCCTCTCCTCCCCTCTCACCCCACCCTTCGTTGCGAGCCGAAGGCTCCAACCGGCTCGAGCGGGTCGGCTCGACCGGCAACGTGAGGAAGCCTCGGGATGCGCTCAGAAGAAGTGCGCTGGTGTCCGCCATATCGCGCACGTGGAACTCAACCATACCGCACCGGCGAAACGGCGTCTAGGGCGAACACTGTAGAGCATCGACCCCCGCGGGACCCTGTGGTCGCCGGCGCACCCGGGTTGTGACCTCGTCCGGATGGGGGCAAGCTCGTCGATGATGCCATCGGTCGATCGAACGCGACGCAAGCGAGTGATCCGCGTGGTCCAGGCTTCACTGTCCGCACTGGTCCTGGTCGCGATCTTCGGACTGATCCTGCCGAAGATCGCCAGCTACGCGGACGTGTGGGCCACGATCAAGGCCCTGACGTCGATCATCGGCGATGCCGGGGCTCACGCTCGGCCAGGCGGCGGTGAGCAATCAGACCTCGACGACCGTCTCGAACCTCGTGCCGGGTGCCGGCGTCGTCGGCTTCAAGCAGTCTCCGATCCTCGAGATGGATGAGACCGTCAGAGTCCCCGATTCTCCCAGCACCACGCGCGAAGGGGTCTAAGGACTGGTCTTCTGACCGCTCAGGTCAATGTCGGAGCTGTGTGCGCGCCGCGCGACGAGGACCGCCGCCAGGATCGACGCGATCGCCATCGCCGGCACGGTCAGGTCGAGCGCGAAACCGATCCCGAAGGCGGTGCCCACGACAGCCGTGACCATCCCCGCGGTCCCGATCACGGGATCCCGCCACGCGTCGAAAGACGGGATGGCCTCGCCCTCCTGTTGGGAACGACGACTGACGATCAGCATCGGGATCAGCAAGGAGGGCTTCAGGAGATTCCCGATGTTCTGGATCGAGTTCCCCGGAGCCAGGTTGCCTTCCTGGAGCATGTCGAACACGTGAACCACGGTCGCACCCACTCCGACGATCGTGACGGCGATCACCGTGGCGTCCCGAAAGCCGTCTCTTCGTACCGCCGAGATGAAGCCCAAGACACCGAGGGCGAGGTTGGCGAACCCCATCTCCTGTTGGAACGGATTTCCCTTCGGCCAGTCGATCGACTCCGCGACCGTATCCGGCGTGAAGACATGACCGAAGAACCCACTGAGCCCGCCCGCTGCCACCCCGAGCACGAACAGATAGATCAGGTAGACCTCGACCGTCCGGAACCGACCCTTCGCTCCGGCGTCGAGTCGAACGTGCAGGGTGGCCAGTAGGACCGGAAGCACGGAGAACGCGAAGAGCCGTACAGCGACCGGTGTCCACGCAGAGCCCTCCATCTCACACCTAGGCTGTGGGTTCGGTGCGGGACATGCAAACCAGACCGTGAGACAGGTCGCTGCGGACCCATCATGGCGTCGCCCGCGCTCGCCCCCCTGCATCCAGGTCGACGACCGCGCGCGTCCAGAGAGTCCATCATCAGCCTGGACGATGATGGCCTCGCAGCGCCGGTCAACGAGTGCTGGACGGTCGCGGCTCTCCGTCTTCCACGAGTCCCTCCTGAACCGCCCCGCCGTGCGATCACTCCACCAGTCGGCTTGCTGGGAAGGCCGAGGATGATGAAGGATGCCGTCCGATGGATGGCTACGGCCCCTTGCTCGAGACCCTCATGACGTTCGAGCCGGCCGTGCACGTATTCGGCGGATTCGCGGAGGACGCGCTGCTCCATGGAACGTCGGTCAGAACACACGACGACGTCGATGTCCTCGTAGGCAGGGAGGAGCTAGAAGCGCAGCTCCGGAACGCCCGCGGGATCGGGTTCGCATCACAGGAAGTCCGATTCGAGCCGATCGACGGGATGCCAATGGTCATCGGAACCAGCGACGGGGCCCTGGACCTCGAGATCAGCGTGTACGACCGGACGACGGAGGGCGTCGTGTTCTTCCATATCCCAGATCAAGGCGGGAGGCTCTTTCGGGTCGACCTCTCCGACGGTGTCTTCGGCCACCCCCTAGCGGATCTCGACGACATCGCCTCACGCACGGTATCCCCGTTGGCCCTGTATCAGATCCGCGCGGGGATCACGATGGCGGGAGGTTTCGGACCACCTCGTCCGAAGGATGTCACCTCGCAGGAGGCGCTTCGCACCAGGTTCTTCCCCGACGCTTCGCCCGAGCGCCTCCAACCGAGGATGACGGAAGTGTCGCCCTCGTGACATCTGCTACAAGAGTGCGCTCGATACGGCGCTTGCGGCTTCCCTGCCGCCGGGAGGATCCGGGCGCCTGGTCAAGCCGAGACCGGCTCCCAGACCATCTCGCTCACCGACAGCACGACATCGAAGCCGGCGCCTTCGGTTCGCGGCCGAACCTCGCCTTCAACCGTGCACACCCGGTCGTTGAGCCATCGGTACCGCGCGTCCTCGCTCGTATGCTGCGCCATCCCGAGGAGGCAACGCATGCCCGACTCGGTCAGGGTCGCCAGCCCCTCCCAGTGGAACAGGATCGTTCCGCCGTCATCGGTTTCCAACACGCCGCGGAACTCGGGCTCCAGCGCGCCGTCGACCCGACGACGCGGGAAGTTCGCGGCGCGGTACCGCGCCGAGAGGCGGCCCTCGGCCCGCCCCTCAGCGATCAGGAAACTCTGTGCCTCGGTGCCGGACCCGCCTTCACGGGTGACGTTCCACGCCTCGGGTGTGGTGAACGTCACCCGGTAGAAGGGTTCGAGGCGCATCAGCGGGCCGCCAACCCCGCGACCGTCGTCGGCACTCCGCCCCAGGCGCCGAGCATCGAGAGCTGTCCATCGTCGTCGATCGCCCAGCCGACGATCTGCCCCTGGTCCGCGTCGATCGCGTACAGGAACCGACCGTCATCGGACAGGTCCTCGTCACGGAGTCCGGGTCGACCATCTTCCGTGACGCCGGCGGTGGCGTCCTCGAGCGTGAGCCCACCATCCATATCGATCGCGTAGCGCGATACGGCGCCGTCGGCGAAGTTGGTCGTGAAGGCGTAGCGCCCATCGCCGGTGATGACGGCCCAGCAGATCTCGCTCCGCCCGTTCCCCACGCTGGCCGTGCCCGGCGTGATCATGTCGCCGTCCACGCGGTAACTGGACGCTGCGGCCGCGCCCTTCTCGGCGCGGAAGGCCTCGGTCACGACGAGTGTCCCGGTCGACGAGATCGCGAACCCGTACGGTGTCGCACCGAGTGAATCGATCGTCCGTGGCTCCCCGAGCAACCCGTCCATGCTGACCGCGAAGGCGGAAAGCTTGTCGCCGCCCCGCTCGGTCGCGATGAGAGCGCGACCATCGGGCGTGAAGCCGATCTGCGCGCCGTCGGGGGTCGAGAGCGACCTCGATCCGCCTTCGACCGGCACGAGATCGCCGTCGACGAGGCGGAAGCCGTCGATCCGCGCGTCGCTGGTGGCGAGCACGAACACGAGCCCATCACGCTCCGCGACGCTGCGAGGAGCCGAGCCCGTCGGGACCGTCTTGGTCAGCGCGGGCATCGCACGGTCGACCGAGAACACGCTCACGTCATCGCTGGCCACGTTCGTGACGAGCAGGTGACGGCGGTCCCTCGTCAGGGTGACCGAACCCTGAGACGGCAGGTGCGCCTCGTCGCTTCCCGCCCCGCCTGTTGCGAACGTTCCTGCATGCGTGAGCATGCCATCGGCATCGCGCGCGTACGCGATCACCTCGTTGTGCGCCGCGTTCGTCTGCACGAACAGGGCGTCTTCCATGGAGGTCTCCATGGCTGTCCCCCTTCCTTCATCCCGGACGCGGCTCTGTGCTCCGGAGACAGGGATGCGTTACGGGTTCGGTGGCAGAAGATCAGAACTCCGTCGGAAGGGAGCGGCTCGAGCGCACCTCCGTCTGGCACCCGGTCGCCTCGTGGGTCATCATCCTTCGATGGACACGGGCACCACGGTGGATCTCGTTTCTCGCGGCAACGAAGCCCTGGCGGCTGGTGATTGGGGATCGGCACGCGATGCACAGGAGTTCGAGTTCGGCCTCGACCTCATCCTCGACGGGCTCGTACGGTTCAAGCGAACGATCGGAGCCGGACGGAGATCACGATGACGGCACGTTGATCGCGGGCGGCCGGGCGGCTCATCCCAGATGGTCGTGGGCCCGGCCGAACGCGGCGTGACTCTCCGCCACCGCCGAGGTCATGCGGTGGAGCAGGTCGCTCCCAAGCTCGAGACGTTCGAGACGAGATGCGAACCAGAGCATCTGTTCGTCCGAGATGCGCCATCCGATGAGAGTGACTTCGACATCTGGGAGCGGGATCCGAATCAAGCGGAGGTTCGGGTAATCCTTGTACTCCCAGCGCTCCGCCGATGCTTCCCCGCCACGGAACTGGATGGCGGTTCGGCCGAGGTATCGGCGAGGTCCGAGATCGACGACGGAACGGAACATCAGGGGATCGAACTCGGCTCGAGGCAGGACCCTCGCCAGGACATCCATCTCATCGGCAACGATGGACGGGCTCGGGACCCAGGCGCCGATGTCCTCTTCGCGCGCCGTCCACCGCAGGGACGAGCGTTCGTTCGGCAGACGACAGTGCACGCCGAGTGCCCGATCGGGATGCGGGATCTCGTCGAGATACTCGAAGCGAACCTGGGTCACCTCACGATCGCTGGATCGCATCCCGCCCAACATCGCGTAGCCCTCCCAATGCTCGGGCGGCAAGACGCAGATCGGGAATCCCGCGACGTGGAGGTAGAAGTCTTCCTCCCACCTCGGACCCTGTCCCGGTCCGTACTCGGCCGCATCCTCCGGCCAACCCGGAGGTGGCGAACCGCCCGCGTAGCTGAAGGGGTTCACACTCGTCCCGGAATTCGCATCGGGCGGAACGACGCGCTCGAGCAGGCGCTCCCTCTGAAGCTCCGCTCCCCCGCCATCGACAGCGACGACGTCCCCTTCGGCCCCGCGGGGAGGGAAGAACCAGAAGAAGCGGGGGAAGCCTTCGGGTCCCGCGTGGAGCTCGACACGACGGATCGACCCGTCGTTCAGCCGCACCTCGAGATGGTCGGTCCTGTCCGAGGCGACACCCACCCACCAGACGATCTCCGGGAGCGCGCCGAAGAAGCCGACGGCGCTCGTGAACTCGGTACCGTCCGGGATCCGCGCAGCCTCGCTCCCGCCGCCGAGCGACCGATCCTCGCCCAAGAGGAACTCCAATTCGGGGCCGACGGGGCCGTGATGCCACCATCTCGCGTTGGGACCCGGTGCAGTCACGTAGGCCTGGATCACCCAGGGGATCTCGTTGACGGTCCCGGCGGCGATCACTGTTCGGGGCATCGCGAGAACGAGGTCCTCATCGATGCCCTGCTCGATCGTTCGATGTCGCGCAGCGTCGCCGACCGTCACCGCGGGCCAAGCGGGCTTGGGGCCGGAGGACGCGCCCATCTACCCATGATGGCAGGTGGGATCTCTTAGGAGGTTTGGAGGGCGGATACGCTCGCCGACGGCTCGCGAACGGCGAGCACGTTGAATGCCGGGATCGGCGCACGGAATCCCTTGAGCGTCAGCTCGCCGATGGGTTCCACGTCGACGTCTTCCTCGACCTCTGCGTGCAGACGCTGAGGGATCAGGACCTGGCCGGCCGTCGCTTCGTCGGCGAGCCGCGCCGCGAGGTTTGTCACCGCTCCGATCGCCGCGTAGTCGGAGCGGCCCTCGAACCCGACCTCGCCACACGTCGCGTAGCCGAGCGCGATGCCGGACCCCAGGCCCAGCTCGTAGCCGCGCTTGCGCCACGCAGGCGTCAGCTCCGCCATCTCCTCCCGGAGCGCGCACCCCAGCTGGATCGCTCGGAGCGGGGCGTCGGGGACCTCGTGGGGATCGTTGAAGAAGAGCTGGACCCCGTCGCCCTCGAGGAACCCCACGGTCGCATCGAAGCGCTGCACCAGACGGCCGATCACACGGTGGAACTCCCCGAGCACCTGCATCAGCTCCTCGGGCTCGACCGCGTCGACGAAGCTGGTCCACCCGCGGATGTCGGCGAAGAACATCGCGACCTTCCGGCGATGACTGCGGAGGATCGTGTCGTCACCCGATGAGACGATCGCATCGACGAGCTGCGGAGAGAGGAACCGCCGGAGCTTCCGGACCCGCTCGAGCTCCACGACCTGGGTCTGCACCCGTTCCTCGAGCGTTCGATTCAGCTCGGTCAGCTCCGCCGCCTGCGACGTGATCGTGTCGTGGTACCGCTTGATCCGCAGGAGCGAACGGACCCGCGCGATCAATTCGTCCTGGTCGAATGGCTTGGCGATCAGATCGTCCGCGCCCGCGCGGATCGCCTCGGTCCTCTCCGACGTGCTGGCCGTGATCATGATCACCGGCAACATCGCCGTCTCCTCGCGCTCACGGATCCTGCGACACACCGCGTACCCGTCCAGCCCTGGCATCACGACGTCGAGCATCACCAGGTCCGGCTTGGCCGACTCGATGAGCTCCAGCGCAGCTTCGCCGTCGGTCGCGGAGACGACGTCGTAGCCGCGCGGCGTGAGCACGGCTTCGAGCAGCCGCACGTTCGGAGCAACGTCGTCCACGACCAGGATCCGGGCGTCGCCGCTCATCCGGAGCCGTCCCTCGCAGTGCTCCCGAACGACCCCGATCAGCTCGCGCACGTTGACGGGCTTCGACAGGTACCCGTCGAAGCCCTCCGCCAGGAACCGCTCGCGGTCTCCCCGCATCGCTTGTGCGGTCAGGGCGAGGACGGGGATCGTCGCCGTCCGCTCGTTCGCCCGCAGTCGATGGAGCGCTTCGACGCCGTTGAGGTCCGGGAGCTGGATGTCCATCAGCACGAGATCCGGCGTGTGCTCGGATGCCATGTCGACCGCCTCGCCGCCCGTCGTCGCCTCCAGCGTTCGATAACCCGTCGCGACCAGGACGTCGCGGAACAGCTTCATGTTCTTCTCGTTGTCCTCGACGACGAGGATCTGTTCGCCCGTCATGAGGTGCTCGACCCCGCGGGCAACGCGAACGTGAAGGTGCTCCCTCGGCCGAGCTCGCTCTCGAGCCAGATCCGTCCGCCGTGGAGCTCCACGTACCGCTTCGAGAGCGCGAGGCCAAGACCGGTCCCCTCGCGCTGCGCCTCCCCCGTCTCGCTCTGCTGGAACTCCTCGAAGATCCGCTCCCGGTCCTCGGGAGCGATCGCCCGGGCCCGTGTCGGCGACGGAGACCCTGACTTCGCCGTTGAGCCCGCGTCGCGCTCACGTCGACCTCCCCACCGGCGGGCGTGAACTTCACTGCGTTCGAGAGCAGGTTGAAGATGACCTGCTTGATCCGTCGCTCGTCGCCGTCGACCACGTCGACCTCCGGATCGGCGGCGAACGCGACGCGGACGCCGTCCTCCGTCGCGCGCTCGCGCACCATCACTACGCCGCGTTCGAGCGCCTCCCGCAGGGAGAACGGGTGCATCTGGAGCTCGACCTGTCCGGCCTCGACCTTGGAGAGGTCGAGGACGTCGTTGATCAGTGAGAGCAGATGGTTCCCCGAAGAGATGATGTCGTCGAGGTACTCCGCCTGCTTCTCGTTCACCGAGCTCCGATCATCTCGTCGCGCAACACCTGCGAGAATCCGATGATCGCGTTCAGCGGTGTCCGGAGCTCGTGGGACATGTTGGCGAGGAAGTCCGACTTGTGCTGACTTGCCGCCTCGAGCTCGGTGTAGAGGCGCCGAAGCTCGTCGTTCATCCGATTGACGTTGGCGCCCAACGCGCCCAGCTCGTCGCGGTTCTGGACCTCCACGTGGCCCGAGAAGTCGCCCGACGCGATCGCGGCAAGGCGAGTGTCGATGTTCTGGATCGGCCGGATCACCGACCACGAGAGGACGAACCCGAGCAGCAGCGCGAGGACGATCGCCCCCGCCGCGACGCCGATGAACAAGGATCCGCGAGCTCGCGAAAGAGCCCTGGTTGCGGGCGATCAGATCCTTGATCTCCTCTCGCGTCCCGTTCGCCAGCTGAGTGGAGTCCGTGTAGAGCTCGCGCGCGAGCGCTTCCGCATAGCTTCGATGCGGCACCATCTCGGCGATCAACTCCTCGTCCTCGATCGAGATCGTTGCGGTGCCGGCGTACAGCGGGATGACCTCCTGATCCATGAACCCCCGGAGGCTCTCGGCCCTGTCCTTGATCTCTTCGCAGGACCAATCCGGTCTTCCGGAGGCGGCGTGAATCCGAGGTGATCCGGCTGGCCGTCGTCCGACTCGATCCGGCTGGCCGCATCCACCGCAAGGAGATCCACCGCGAGTGAGAACACTCCCGCGAAGTTCGGGCGGCGCTGAATCTGGCCAGACCACATTGAGGTCGGGTCCGACGTTCTCCGCAAGAACATCCCGGAGGTAGTCGGCGGAGGCTTGGAGCCTGCTGTACTCGACGGCCCGTTCCTGGAGCGCCCGAACGCTCGCGACACGATCGTTCGACTGTCCGAGGACGACCTGCCCCAGCAGGCCGACGGCGACGAGCAGCAGGGATGTGCCGACGAACGCGATCAGCAGCTTCGTCCGAACCTTGACCGGCAGGCGAGCGACGGCCCGGACGAGCGGATCGTCGATCCGTCGCCGCCCCTCGGCGCCGACCCGCCGTTCCTGCTCCTCGGCCAAGATCTCAGACTTCCAGGACGGTCGTCCCGCCGACCATGTTCGTGATCAGCCACTTCCCGTTGATCCGGGCCACGTCGAAGTCCGCGGCCGTGGCTGCCACGACCTCGCCGGTTTCAGCATCCACGAAGTGGCACTCGAAGTGCAGCGTGCCCCGGTCGCCGTCGACCGTGATCTCGAGCTTGTAGGCCGGGTGGTCCGAGATCCAGTTGTTCTCGGGATTGAACGGCGCCGAATTCCTCCAGCCAGAACTCGCCTGATCTCATCCACCCCGGATCGCGGTCTCCCCCGGACCCACGGTCATCGTCGCGTTCGGCGCGTACAGGCTCATCGATCATGTCGATGTCCTTGATCGAGCTGGCCTGGTGGAAGTCCTTCTCGATCTTGTCGATCTCCCACATGTCCTGGAATCGTCGGGCCTCGTCGCCGGACGAACCGTCGCTCGAACCACCACAGGCTGCGAGCACGATCGAGAGGATGAAGACCCCCAACGCGCCGCCAAGCACGAACCTCCGCATGTGCGTCCCCCTTCTGCTCAGGCCGTTGGGCCGTCGGTGCTCGGCGATGTTCACACCGTCGAGTCGATCCGTCTAGAGGCTAGGGAGCGCGAGAGTCTCGGCCCACCAGGCCAACCGTCTTCCTTGGGGGGTGCTAGCACGGTAGTTCCCTCGACCTCGTTACTCGGGCCGCCTCACGCAGAAGCGGCGACCTGCTCGGGAAACGTGCTCACGTGGATCGGCTTCTCGAGCCATCCGGCGAAGCCCGCTTCCTCGAGCCAGTCCTCGCTCCCTTCGAGCGGCGATGCGCTCATCGGCGACCACCGGGATACGCGCCGTTCGCTCGTGTGCCGCGAGGTTCCGCGTCGCCTCCACGCCATCCATATCGGGAAGCCGAATGTCCATCAGGATCACGTCCGGCATGTGCTCCCGCGCGAGCGCGATCCCCTGCGCGGCCGTCGCCGCACCGAACGTCCGGAACCCCGCCGCGCTCAGGACGTCGAGGGCGAGCTTCCGGTTCATGTCGTTGTCGTCGACGACGAGGACGCTGGTCATGGGCGTATCCTCGCGCCATGCCCCTCCGGCTCGTGATCGCCGACGATCATCTCCTCGCTCGCGAGGGCGTGCGGCGGCTGCTCGAGACCGATCCCGACATCGAGGTCGCGGCTGAGTGCGGCGACCTCGACTCCTTGCTCGCCGCGGTGGAGGCGGAGCGCCCGGACGTGGTCGTCACCGACATCCGGATGCCGCCCGGCAACACGGATGAAGGGATCCAGGCGGCCGAACGGCTTGCGGACCACGGATCCCGACATCGGCGTCGTCGTGCTGAGCCAGTACGCGACGCCCAGCTACGCCCTCGCCCTCCTCGAGGGCGGCAGCGCGGGTCGTTCCTACCTCCTCAAGGAGCGGGTCCTGGAACCGGAACAGCTCGTATCGGCGATCCGCGCCGTCGCGGGCGGTGGCTCGGTGATCGACCCGAAGGTCGTGGAGGCGCTGGTCGCGGAGGACGCCCGAGGCGAGGAGTCGCCGATCCACGGATTGACCGCGCGTGAGCGCGACGTATTGCGCGAGATGGCGGCGGGCAAGAGCAACGCTGCGATCGGCGAGTCCCTCTTCCTCGCGGAGCGGTCGGTCGAGAAGGTGATCCATTCGATCTTCCTCAAGCTCGGGCTCACCTGGGAGCCGTCGGTCAACAAGCGAGTGAAGGCCGTGATCCTCTACCTGGCGGAGAGCGACTAGCGTCATCGCGAGAGCGGCAGGGATCCGGCCACCGTGGTCCGGTCGCTCCCCGCGGTGATCGTCACCTGGCCGCCCAGCGCCTCGACGCGATCGTGCGGGGTGCGGCGCTCGGCTCCGAGGTCGCACTCCGCGACGACTTCGAAGAAGAGCGCCTCCGGTTCGCTCCGGACGATGACGGCGACCGGCGTCCCTTTGGGCGCGCGCTCGAACACATCGCGCGCGCAGAAGTACACAGTGCCGGCGGCCTCCGGGGAAACGGTGGCCTTCACATCCACGTCGAGCCGCGCCTGTACGCCGGCGCGGCTCACCGCGGCGCGGAGTTCCGGAACCAGCCCGCCCGCCTCGAGCATCGCAGGGAAGATCCGGTTGGCGAGCTCCCGCATCTCCGTCATCGCCCGCCGCGTTTCGCGCTGCAGCTCGGCGAGGATCGCCGTTGCGGCCGCGGGATCGGACTCGAGCAAGGCTGCCGCGACCTCGAGGTTGGCCGCGATCCCCACCAGGTCCTGCTGCACGCCCTCGTGCAGGGCTCGCTCGATGTCGCGACGTTCGGAATCGGCATCCAGCGCGAGCCGTGTCCGAGAGGCTCGGAGCTCCTCGATCTGGCGGCGCAACCCATCGAGGGTTGGCTGCTCGTCTCTCTGCCCGTTCTCCAGCGGATGCCCCCTTGTTCCTGGACTCCCGGAAGTTGTCCGTCATCGCTCGGGCGGCGTCAAGCGGCCAGCACCGTATCGGGACGGATGGCAGCATCCCGGCGTTCGCCAGGGCGCCACCGTAGAGCCTGCGGGATCGACCTTCTAGCGTCGCGATCGAGAGCACTCATCGCGGAACGAGGAGGAGAACAGAGGTGAAGCTTCAGACGCGGGATGCGAGGGACCGCGACGCTCCTCGGTCTTCAGCAGAGGACCACACCTCGAGCTTCGAGCACTTCTACCGATCCGAGCGCGATGCGCTCTTCGCCTCTCTCTGCCTGACCACCCGAGACCCGCACGAGGCTGAGGAGCTCATGCACGACGCTTTCCTGAAGGTCTGGGAGCGGTGGGGTCGCGTGCGCGACATGGATCGTCCGGCTGGGTATCTCTACCGCACCGCGATCAACGCGTTCAGGACGCGGTACCGGCGAACGATGATCGCGAAACGCTTGCCCAACTGGGCCTCGGAGCGCGATCCGCTCGAAGACGTCGAAGGCCGCGATCGGGTGGATCGGGCCCTCGCAGCACTGACCGTTCGCCAACGTTCGGCGGTCATCCTCACCGACCTACTCGACTACACCTCTGAGGAAGCGGGACGCCACTTGGGCGTCCGTCCGGCAACCGTGCGTGGGCTCGTACACCACGGGCGAGTCGCCCTCAGGAAGACGATGTGAGGACCTCTCGCCTGCATACAAGCAGCGAGACTCGGTACCAGGTTGAACGGCGCGAACTTCCGGCGGCGGGTCCTGCCCCTCCGCCGCGGACAGGGGCTGAATGGCGAAGATCACTCATCTGGGTCGCTATTAGACGCGCCTCCGATCGCATCAGAGCGTCCACGACGTGACACAAAGGAGCCGTGCTGCGCCTGCTACGGTCGAATCCTGGCTTCGTGATGATCAAGGTCCAGTGTCGAAAGGAGGATGCTAGGAATGCCACCTGAGATGGTCGAAGACCCGGTTTGTGGGATGCGGATCGACCCCGACGACGCCGCTGGGACAGCCGAGCACGGGGGGAAGCTGTACTACTTCTGCTCGGAGACATGCCACGACGCTTTCGTGGCGAACCCGGCAACCTACGTGTGACACGGAGCACATGACCAAGCCCGACGACGTCCTGACCGAGGACGAGGTCGCCGAGCGGGCCGAGACGACAGTCGCGCGCGTCCGGGAGCTGGCCGATCTCGGTCTCCTCGTGCCCGAACAAGGCATGTTCCGTCGCCGCGATGTACTTCGTGCTCGCGTGTTCATCGACCTAACATCGATGGGCATCGAGGCTGCGGCGCTCGGCGCCGCCCATGCTGCGGGAGAGCTCTCTCTCAGGAATCTGGAGAGCGCCGGCCGCCGGCACCCGCGCTCCGACCGGACCTTCGAGCAGGTGGCCGCCGACATGAACATCACGTTCGAAGCCTTTGAGGCGATCTACATCGCATTCGGTCTGCCTTTGCCGCACCGCGACGAGCTTGTTCGTCAGGAGGACCTCGAGGGGATCAGGTCACTCCCCGTCCTCTTCGGAGCCGGCGTAAGCGAAGCGCAGGTGCTTCAATTGGCGCGGGTCTGGGGCGACAGCGCGCGGAGGGTAGCCCAGTACGAATCGCACTTCACGCATGCAGTGATCGAAGAGCCCTTCCGACGACGGGGGCTGAAGGACAACGAGGCGGTCGAGGCTGCGTTCCGAGAGGTTGGCGTTCGCACTGGCCGCTCTGGCGAGGACCTCCTCGGATGGCTCTATCGTCGTCATCAGGAGACATTCTCGACCGAGCACCAGTTCGCTCACGTTGAGACCGCCCTCGAACTGGCGGGCGTCCGCGCACGACCCGCGCCTGGCGTCGAGGCCGCCGCATTTGCCGACCTCACCGGCTACACGGCGCTATCAGAGGAGACGGGAGACGCGGCAGCGGCTGACGTGTCGCTCGCGCTGGCGCAGCTCGTGAAGGAGACCGCGTCTCGACATCGAGGAGAGGTCGTGAAGATGCTCGGGGACGGCGTCCACTTCCACTTCCGCGATCCGCACGACGCCGTCCGCGCCTCGCTCGACGTCGTCCGACGGGTCCGTCCACGCGGGCTTCCGCCCGCACATGTTGGCGTCAATGCCGGGCCGATGATCTACGACGAAGGGGATTACTTCGGCCGCGCCGTGAACGTCGCGGCGAGGATCGCGGCTCAAGCGCAAGCGGATCAAGTCTTCGTCGGTGAAGACCTCGCGCGGATCGTAGAACCGAGCGGCTTCACGCTCCAGGTGGTCGGCGACTTCGAGCTGAAGGGAATCTCTCGCTCGATCACGATCTACGAGGCCACGGAGGCCGAGGCAGACTGACCAGGTCTGGTCACTCTTTCGCACGAGCGACATCGAAGCTGAACATCATCCCGCTCTGGGCGTGTTCGGCGATGTGACAATGCGCCATCCAGAGACCTGGATTCGATACGTCCAGCATGATGTCCACCGTCTGCCCCGCGCGCACCAAGACGGTGTCCTTCCACACGAGATTGGATTCCGGCTCCGCGTCCCTCGATAACACCAGGAAGCGACCAGCTCCGTGGATGTGGAATGGGTGATGCATCGGATGATCCGACTCCATCTCGTTGACGAGCCGGATCTTCACTCGGTCTCCGACGGTGAATGCCCAGTTGATGGCCCCGTTCTCCGATCCGCTCTCCCGATCGATGAGCTTCCAGAACATGTTGCTGGGGTCCGACGCTCGGTTGATCTCCGGCATCAGGTCCTCCCATTCAAGGCCATCGACCTCGTGCTCGTGAAGGGAGCCAACTTCCTCCTTCTCGGTTGGCGCCGCGTCCGAAGGCACCAGTTTCATCCCGCACTTCGGGCAGGTACCTGGCTTCGAGTCCGTGACCTCGGGGTGCATGGGACACACGTAGGCTGATCGCTCCGGCGACTCGGTCTGCACCGGAACCAGCTGCATCCCGCACTTCGGACACGTCCCGGGCTTCGCGTCCGTGACCTCGGGGTGCATGGGACACACGTAGGACGAGGTCTGGATATTTCCCCCGTACAGGAGCGGCATGGAGGATACGAACGCGAGCACCTTGTCTGGCGGTCGGGTCAGATCCTCCTGGATGGACTGATGCTCACCGGTGAGCTCCGGATCGACGCGAAGGTCCGCGAACGAGCCGCTTGCTCTCCCGGTCGACGTCCCCGAGACAGAGAACGCTCCGAGGTCGTAGACCCGATCCGGCGTGCGATGCTCTAGCCGGACCTCCCCCGGAGCGTCGAACAAGACATCCAGAACCGCCCGCTCCGATGGAGCAAGCAGCACCTCGTCGACCCAGGTCTCGCGCTCGTATCGACCGCTGTCGCCGCCGACCAGCTTCGTGCGAGCGCCGCGCACCGCGAAGTTGAAGATCCGCGTGTTCGCCGTGTTGACCAGATACAGGCGCACTACCTCTCCCTGTGCCGCCTGTCCTGCGAACTCGGTCTCGCCGTTGATCAGCATGACGTTCCCGAATCGGCCCATGGCGGTGTAATTCGGCCCAGATCGATGGAAGGGAGCGATCTGCCCATCCTCAACAAGGAGATCGTCCAAGGTGAGGGTCAGCTGCCGGTCAACCGTGGGCCAATACGACTGGTCGGAAGGTTCGACGATGATCGTTCCATAGAGACCCATCTCGAGGCCGAAGTCTTCGCGGATGTGCGGGTGGTACCAGTAGAAGCCAGCGTCCGGGAATTGGACCTTGTAGGTGAACTCCCCTCCGACAGGGATCGGAGCCTGCGTGTCGTGCGGAACACCGTCGTAGCGGTTCTCGAGCCGAAGGCCATGCCAGTGGACCGTGGCATCCAGGTCGCCCTCGTTCCTCACCTCGACGGTGATCTCCGACTCCTGGTCGACGTGAAGGGTCGGACCCGGGATCGACCCGTTGTATCCGAGCATGCGCAGCACGACGTCATCGACCTGTTTGCGCACCGGATGTATCCGCAGATCGAGGCTGTCGCCATCGCCGAGCCGAATGAGGGTGGGGACTGAAGCCTCCGGAAGTCCCGCGGTGTCGCGAGTGAACTCATCCCGGGCGTCCTGCCGTCCTTCGGTTGGGCTCGTGACCAATTGACGTTCCCTTCTCCTCGGAGGGGGCTCAGGAACCTAGCCGGACAATGGGTGACGTCGAGGTCCAGGCAACATGAGCTCCCGTTAGGCGGCAGTCTACGTACTCCCTCGCCATAGCCGTATCGAGTGATCTGCCGCCAGGTCGAGATGCAACGACGGAGGCATAATGCCGCATCGCCTTGGGCGCCGTGAGGGGTGAAGTGGGAGATGTCTACGAGTGAACCAAGTGAAGGGTCGTCGCATGACGCCCGAACCTGTGCGCCGCAAAGGCCATCTCGGAATGATCGTTGCCGCGAGCATGTTCGGTGGTCTGATCCTGGCGCTCGTCCTGACCCTCATCGTGTTCGGAGGCGCCACCGAACCGATCATCTCCGGGGTTGCTCTGCTCGCCTTCGCCCTCGGCTGGACGATGCTCGCGTGGCTCCCTGGCCGTCGGACCGATCAGCCCCAACGGTGGGCCTACGTGCCGGCGATCTTCATGGGTGTCATCGGCCTCGCCCATCTGGTTTTCCAGCCGAGTGACGGCGTGCTCAGAGCGTTCGGCTGGTTGTGGCCGATCGCCGCCGCTGGGCTCGCGATCTGGATGATCATCCAGTCACGCCGATCACTGCACAACTGGTCGCGACCCGTGATCCTCTATCCATTCCTTGCGGTTCTCCTCCTGGCAGCCTTCGGTGGCGGCTACGAGACGATCCGCGAAGCGATGGACAAGTCTGCGTACACCATGTCCGGCGAGCTGATCGACGTCGGCGGGTACAAGCTCCACATCAGCTGCACCGGTTCGGGCAGTCCAACGGTGATCCTCGAAGCTGGGCTCGGCCAGCCGGCCGCAGAGATATCCGGATGGATCCAGCCAGGCGTGGCCACGGCCACGAGGGTCTGCAGCTACGACCGAGCCGGCATGGGTTGGAGCGAACCCGCCGAGACTGTCCGAGATGGTGTCGCGATAGCGACCGACCTCCACACGCTCCTTCGCCGGGCTCAGATCGACGGCCCGTACGTCCTCGCCGGGCACTCATCTGGCGGTGTGTACGCGCAGGTCTTCGCCTCGCAGTATCCCGAGGAGGTCGCCGGCCTGGTGTTGCTGGACTCCCAGCCACCCGATGCCATCGCCAACCTCCCGGGCTACGCCGGTGAATACGACGGCATCCGCAGGTTCACCGCGCTGTTCCCGTCCGTCGCGCGGCTGGGCGCGGGGCGACTCGCCTACCCCTCGGCAGGTTCCGGCCTCCCGCCCGAGGCATGGGCGGAGGCGCGCGCGCTCTTGTCCACCGGCCGCCACAATCGCGGCTATCGCGACGCAGTCGTCGGCCTCGAAGCCGCTCTCACCCAAGCGCAAGCTCTGACGACCCTGGGTGACAACCCGCTCATCGTTGTCACCGCGGTGAAGGACGCTCACGCCGGGTGGCTGCCGCTGCAGGAGAAGATGGCCGGCTTGTCGACGAATAGCGTCCAACGTGTCATCCAGGAGGCAACGCACGCCTCGTTGATCGAGGACGAGAGCGATTCCGCGAACGCGATCAACGCGATCCTCGACGTCGTTGCTTCCGTCCGCGCTGGCGCGACGCTCCGCCCGTGAACTAGGAGGCGGGACATGTGAAAGGATCAGCGGCTCAGCGTCGAGCTTCCCCCACTTGGGGGTCGTCAAACGAACGTCGAGGGGGCGTCGACGGAGCTGCCGGCGTCGCCGGATCGCTGGCTGCGCAGGAGGCTCTCGAAGTCGTCTGGAGGCATCGGCCTTCCGAACAGGTAGCCCTGCCCGCGGGTGCAGTTCGCTCGTTGCAGGGCCGTGACCTGATCGGGTGACTCGATGCCCTCGGCGACGCTCCCGAGCCGTAGCGTCCGGGCCAGCTCGACGATCGCCCGGACGAGCACGGACTCGTCGCTATCCTCATGCACCACGCCGTCGACGAACGACTTGTCGATCTTGAGCACGTCGATCGGGAACTGGCGCAGGTGCCCGAGCGAGGACGATCCGGTGCCGAAGTCGTCGAGCGCCAGCCCGATCCCGAGGTCCTTCAACGCCCCGAGCTTGGCCGCCGTCAGTTCGACATCCTGCATCAGGCTTCCCTCGGTCATCTCGAGCGTCAGAGCCGCCGGGTCGAGCCCCGACTCGCGGAGGACCTCGGCGACCCGGGCCACCAGGTCGGGTTCGAGGAGCTGACGCGTCGACAAGTTCACGTTCATGGTGAGATCCGACGCGCCCGGGACGGATGCGCGCCATGCGACCGCCTGGCGGCAGGCCTCCCCCAGGACCCACACTCCCAGGGGGACGATCATCCCGGTCTCCTCCGCGATGAGGATGAACGACATCGGCATGACGAGACCCCGCGTCGGATGTTGCCAGCGGATGAGGGCCTCGACGCCGTGTATCTCGCCGGTCTCCAGGTCCACGATCGGCTGGTAGTGGAGCAGGAGCTCGCCGCGGACGAGCGCGTGCTTCAGTTCCGCCTGGATCTCGAAGAACTCGACGGTGCGTTCGTGCATCTCCGGCTGGAAGACCTCGTACCGGTCCTTCCCGGCGGTCTTGGCCGCATACATCGCCGTGTCCGCGTTGCGGATGAGGTCGTCCGGTCCCGCATTCGGCTCGGCCGCTAGCGCAACGCCGGTGCTCGCCCCGATGAAGACCTCGCGACCACGGATCTCGAACATCGCAGCGAGCGACTCCTGGAGCCGGGCCGCCAGCTGGACCGCGGCCACCTCGGAGACCGCATCCTCGAGTAGGACCGCGAACTCGTCGCCACCCAGGCGCGCGACCGTATCGCTCGCGCGACAGCAGGCGGCGATGCGGCGTCCGACCTCGAAGAGGAGCTCGTCCCCGGCGTCGTGCCCCATGCTGTCGTTCACCATCTTGAAACCGTCCAGGTCCAGCAGCAGGACCGCGATCCCGTCGCTGTTGCGCTCCGCCCGCGCGAGGGCATGCTGGAGCCGATCGCGGAACACGGCGCGGTTCGGCAGGCCCGTCAGCGAGTCGAAGAAGGCCTGATGCTCGAGCTGCTCCTCGAGACGACGCCGATCCGTCACGTCCCGCGTGTTGAAGACGAGGCCGGCGACCGCGGGGTCGCGTGTGAGGTTGCTGACGATCGCATGGACGTGCCGGATCGAGCCGTCGGCGTGGCAGAGGCGGAACTCAGTATCCAGCACGCCGTTCGGCTGGCCGCTCGCGTTCAGGACGAGCCCGTCGTAGTACGTCCGGTCGTCAGCATGCACGAGGTCGCGGAACGCGGTCCCGATCAGCTTCTCGGCGCCGACGCCGACGAGGCGCTCGGACGATGGGCTCTGGTACACGATCGCCCCGCCCGCGTCGACGACCGTGATGAGGTCGGAGGTGTTGTGGACGAGCGATCGGAACGTCGACGAGCGGCGGATCCCGGCCCGTCGCATCGACAAGCCCATCCAGAGCGCGCAGAGCCCACCGAGAACACCGAGCGCGAGCGCGACCGTCACGAGGCGACGGAACCTGCCTTCCGTGTCTCCCGTCATCTTGCCGACGGCGTCGTTCGACACGGTAGTGACGAGCGCGCCGGCGACGCGCAGGTCCAACACCATGTCGTCGAACTGCGGATCGCCGGGCTCGAGGGTCAGCAGGTCCTCGCCGATGCCGATGAGCTTCTCGATGAGGCGCTGATCCTGCTGGAGCTTGGCGATGACCCGGGGGTCGCTCGCCGGATCGACGTCGATCTCGAGGTCGGCTCCGTGCACGGAGATGCCGGTCCCGCCGCCGAGGAGCAGCGCGGCGTTCTCGCGGAGATCCTCGGCGGCATCGCTGGGATCGGCTGCGAACCCGTTCGTCACGAGGAGGATGTCGCTGACGTAGCGATCGGCGAGCGCCCGCTGCCGGGCCGCGATGTTGACGACGAGCGCCGAGCCTTGTTCCTCCGCGATCGAGATCGACGTGTAGGCCACGATCGCCGTGACCACGACGAGGTAGCCGGCGAGGATCGCACGCACCCTGCGGTCGGTCCGAAGATCGCCAGGGAGCGCCGATCCCCGCTTCCTTCTGCGGGGCTGCATGAGGGTCTCGCCGTCGGACTCATGCATCGTCGGTCACCTCGACCCCGGCGTTCATCCCGGCGAGGTAGTGCCCCTCGAAGTTGCAGAAGAACACGTAGCGCCCTGGCTCGAGCCGGACGGTCACCTGCCCGGACGTCCCGTCCTCGATGCCTTCGATCTCGTCGACCGGCTCGAGGCCGTCCTCGTCGACGCTGAGGCCGTCGACCCCTATCGGCAGATCGTCGTCCGGGAGATCGGTTCGCACGACGACGAACTCATGCGTGGTGGGTCCGGTGTTCGACACGTTGAGCGTCACCAGGCCGGCGGGCGCCGAGTCGCTCGACGGAAGGATCTTGAAATCCTTGATCCTGACATCGAAGACCGGCCCGGGGGGACCCTCGGCGGAAGGAGAACAGGCCACGAGAACAAGGGCCATGCCCGCGTAGGCACAGGCGTGCCTGGCGATCGCGCTCGAGCCCATCCGAATCCCTACGCTCCCGGGTCAGAAGTCCTTCTGGATGGAGTCGGTCGCTTCCGATGCGCGCTTGAGCACCTGAGAGAGACCCGCGGGCCTGTCCCTGGGCGAGGCCGGGACAGCGGAAGGCCTTCTGAGCTGGGCTTTTGCTGGTGGGCGCTGGAGGATTTGAACCTCCACCTTTTCCGTGTCAATGAAGACCCGCCTAGCCTTGTGACCAGCATCCTTCCTGCTCAGCCGTCATAAGGGCTACCGCATGAGTCCCGTCCAGTACCGCTTGGTTCCGTCGGCTCCTTAGACCTGATGTTGACCAGACCGCGAGGGAGAGAGTGACCGACCGAACGCGCACGAACTCGCCCGATCGGTTTGCGCTGTGCTCACCATCTTGGCTCTACGCGAACGTGCGTGGGACCGCTCAGCGCACCCACATCTGGTCGAACAGCGGGCCCCATTGGGGATTGAACTGGTAGTTGCCCAGTCGCTCAGAGACGAGCGTCGCCCAATTCCGACTCAACATCGGGACCCACGGGGCGAGGTCGACGATGCCGCGCTCGATGGAGGTCCAGAGATCATGCGCGGCGAGCGGATCTATGGTCTGCAGGCGCGTGGCCTCCTCCATCCGCCGCTCGATCTCCCGGTCGCAGAAGTGCGCGACGTTCAGCGCCGAGTCGCACGAGAACACCTGCAAGAGGAAGCCCGACTCCGCCGGATAGTCGCTGGCCCATCCGAGGAAAGCCATCGGTACTTCCGAGAAGGGATCGAAGAGCGTTCCGAAGTACTCCTCCTTAGAGACAACCTTGAGCGTGGCGCGGTAGCCGAGATCGTCCAGGACGCGCACGAAGTAGCGGCCGACGGGCACCACTGGCAACAATGGGAGAGCGTCCCGAGACGCCCACACGATCAACCTCGAACCTATCGTGCCGGATCGATCCACCAGCTCTTGCGCCTTCGCGAGATCCGGAGCCGACCACGTCGGGCCCGGATCGCGCGTGTACGGGCAATGGGGAACGTACCCGGGAAGAGCCGGCGGGAGGATCTGACAGGTCGGCGACCCACTTCCTCCGAAAAGGGTCACCATCGCATCGCGATCGACCGCGAAGTTCACTGCCCGCCGTACCCTCACGTCGTTGAGAGGAGGAGTCTTCGTGTTGAGACTCATGTAGAAGACCCCTGCCTCTGGAGCGAGATGGACCCTGCCCGCATCGCTCGTGGCGAGCTCCGGGACGCGATCGGTGAGCTGCCAGGTGATGTCGGCTCGACCGGCCATGATCTCCTCCACCTGCCGATCGAGATCGTTGATGAAGCGCCACACGATCCGATCGGCGAACCCGTTCGGCCTCGTGGACCACCCTGTGAACTCGGGATTGCGAGCGAAGACGAGTTCCTCATCCTCGGTGTATCGCTCGACTGAATACGGGCCGGTCGTGGGGACCGGGATGGTGGCTTCAGAGGTGTCGGGAGTCCCGGCAGGCACCGGAGATGCGAACGGAAGGCCCAGCCCGTAGATGAAGTCGGGATCGGGTTCGACGAGGTGGAAGGTCACCGTCCCCCGTGTCTCGTCTGGAACGATGCCGCGGGACAGGTCGCACGGAGCCCCGGACGTGCACCGGTCAGCATCGACGATGCCGGAGTAGTAAGAGGCGCCGTCGGACGTGGTCGCGAAGACCCGCTCGATCGCTCGTTGGAAGTCCTCCGGTTCGACGGGATCGCCGTTCGAGAATCGGATCCCCTCGCGGAGTTGGAACGTGTAGGTTCTGCCGCCATCCGTGGGCTCCGGGATGGACAGCGCCAAGCCGGGGACGAGCGTTCCGCCGTCGAGGCCCCCGACGCGCCTAACCCCCACCAGACCGTCGTAGCCGAGAGCGAGGATGCTCCACGACAGGCCGCTGTACGCGAGGGCCGGGTCGATCGAATCGCCCTCGAGAAGAGTCGGTGCAACCACCGTCAGCGTCCCGCCTCGGTGTGCGGAATCGGGCCCGCGAACGCCCACCCATGCCGTCCGATCCTCGAGGGCGACCCCACTCGCGTGAGACCCGAGCGGGATCTCCGTCCAGGAGAGCGAGACCGGATCGATCGTCTTGACGGAGCCGGGCGATCCGTCTGACACCACGATGGAGCCGGCCAGTACGGCGATGCCACTCGGGACACCGCCGACCTCGACCGTCTCAGCGACCGCCTTTGTCTCCGGGTCGATCCGGGAGACCGTTCCGTCCAGGAAATCACTCACCCAGATGCCACCCTCCCCGGCCGCGATCGCGTTCGGACCTCTGCCCACCTGAACCGGGAGCACGGCTTCGTCGAGTGCCGGATCGATGTGAGTGACATCCCCAGAGGCGGCGTTCGCGACCCAGAGCCCCTGCTCGTCTACCACGAGGTCGACCGGCTGGTCTCCGACCCCGATGGTCGCCACGACCTCCCCGGACTCCGCGTCGATGTGTGAGACGGAGTCGTTGAGGCTGTTCGCCACCCACACGGCGCCCTGAGCGACCGCGATCCCTGCGGGCCCACCGGGAGTAGGGATGGTCTGCACGACTCGATTGGTGTCCAAGCTGATACGGGAAACGTTCGAGCTCCCGCCGTTGGTCACCCACACGGAGCCGGCACCGATCGCGATCCCCGAAGGATCGGCTCCGACCTGGATGGCGTCGTTGATAGTCCTCGTCTCGGGATCGATCTGGACGACCTCCCCGCGATCGGGCAGCGTGACCCAGACGCCGCCTTCACCGACGGCCACATCTCCGGGCCTCGACTTGAGACCCACCGATCCCATGAGCTCGCCGCTGTCGAGGTCGACGATCCCCATGGCGTCACCTGCGATCGGGTCCCCGGGGCCATCTCTTTGGAGTGCAAGTGTGGCCGGCACGACCAGAGCAGCGATGAGTGCGAGGGCTACGATCGCTGCCACGACCGGGTGCCGTCGCGCGAGGCGGATCGGAGCAGGCCCTCCTCGCGGCACCCGAGGGAGGAGCAGACGGATCCGCACCGCGGGGTCACCTTCCTCGGAGATCACCCTGAAGACGCGGACCGGATCGTCCAGTCCCTTCAGATGGAGGTCGCCCTGGTCGGCATACCGCACGCCCTCCACCTTCCGGGCGAGATGCACGGCTGCCTGGCTGGCGAGGATCTCGCCGGGCCCCGCTCGCCCGCACAGCCTGGCTGCCAGGTTCAAGGCGCCGCCCCGGTAGCCAGCCTCGAGGGGCACGGCCTCCCCGGCATCGATCCCGATCCCAACGGCCAGAGGGAGCGAGGGATCGGATTCCGTCTCCTCGACGAACCGCTCTTGGGCCCGGGTCGCGGCGCGGATCGCCTGGCGTGGTGAGTCGAAGACCGCGAGGGCTTCATCGCCCCGTAGTTCGATGACCGAGCCACCGTGGTCATCGACCGCCTCGCGGGCGATCTCGGCGAACCTCGCGGCGAGCTTCGCCGCGGCCTCGTCACCGCGCTGCTGGGTGAACAGCGTGTACCCGCGGACGTCGGCGATCAGGAAGGTCTTGATCCCTGGCCGTCCGGCTCCCGCCTCGTCGGCCTTCCTATCGCCCACCCCCGGGCACCCGTGCCTTCCCCTGTTGCAGTAGCGCGATTATGCAACGGGCCGAGAGTGCGTGCACGGTTGGCGCAGCTTGAGCAGCGAAAGCTTCGGCTGGTGGGCGCTGGAGGATTTGAACCTCCGACCTCTTCCGTGTCAAAGAAGACCCGCGCAAGGCTCTGACCAGCGTCTTCCCAGGTCAGGGTATCCGTGAAGTGCCACAAGAGTACCGTCGCGTACCGCTTGGTTCGGTCGGCTCCTTGACCTCGTGTTGACCGATCGCGGTCAAGAAGCGCCATCCGCTCACGAGACCGTCGCCGACGTGGAAGCAGCTGATCCAAATGGGACGACGTGGGAGCTCGGTGACAGGCGCTGGGGCCGAACATGGTGAGGAGGAGCTCGCCATCGGCGAGCTCCTCCCGTGGATCGACGTGCGGTTGGTTCCTAGACCGTGGAGCCGACGAGGCTCTTCGTGCCGTCCGCCGAGAAGGCGGCGGTCGGGACGACGACCTTCCTCGCGTGGCGGAACCCGAGGACCGAGAAGATCCCCATGAGCAGACCGGCGATCACCATCGCGACGCCGGCCCACAGGGCGATCGTCGCAACCGTCCACCAGCCGTAGGCGTTCAGCAGCATGGCCCTCAGGGACTCACCCTTGAACAGGGTGTCCGCCTTCCCCTGCAGGTCCGCGGCGGTGTCGGCGTCGAGGCCTTCCTCACGTGCGGCTGAGCTCGTCTCCGAGTAGGTCGCCCCCTCGTTGATATCCGCGAGGTGTCCGCCGATGTAGCGGGAGAACGCCTCGGCCTGAACGCCAGTCTCGACCTTCTGGCCGGCGAACGTCCCGATCTCGGCCTTCTCCTGCGGCGTCATCGCCTCGGCCGGCGGGAACGTGATGTTCTGTGGCTCCAACCGGTCCCGCACGTTCTGCTGACCGAAGTTGCCACCGTAGATCGCCATCGCGCCGAGCGCGATGAGTACGACCGCGACCACGGCACCTGCGCCGCTCACGATCTTGTCCCAGTTGCTCCTGTCCATCTCGTACTCCTTCTCTCTGGTGTTCTCTGGCGCCGTCCTTCGGCGCTCGATAGTTAGATGGTCGTCCAAGCAGCTCGCCCGTTCAGGGGTCATTGGTCCCGACGTTGGGTGGGACCTGCCCAGGACCCCCTGAGACCGACCGCACCCTCGCGCGGGCCTCTGCGAGAGGGGCGCCCTGCCACTCGACGATCGTCTCCACATGGCATCGCTCCAGCCGCTCGACCACCTCGCGAACGACCCCAAGGCTGTGCTCGTCGGGATAACAAGGAGCGATCACCTCGGCGCGCTGGACTCCATCCTCGAGCTCGAAGTCGACAGCGCTCCACACCTCGGCCCACTCCGGTTCGAAATCGGGTAGCACGACTCGGAGGTACGGCCCATTCGTGAGGACGACCAGATCATCTGACATCCCTTGCTCCTTCCTCTTCTCTCACCCTGCGCGACGGTTGGGAGAAACAGCAGGGCCGAAAGGCCATGGGTTCCTTGGGCTACGCTCGGGCGGTGTCCGGACGAGATGCCCGAGGTGACGGGGACCGGCAGCTGATCGAGGCCGGGATGATCCTCGCCTCGGAACTCTCACTCGACGCGGTGCTCCTCCGCATCGTCGAACTGGCGGTCGACCTCACCGACGCGCGCTACGGAGCGCTGGGCGTGCTCACGCCCGACGGCCGGTTGATCGAAGAATTCATCACGGTGGGGATCTCGCCGGAAGACCGAGCCGCCCTCGGCGCCCCTCCGACCGGCCACGGCCTCCTGGGGGCCCTCATCACCGAGGCCCGCCCTCTACGGATCCCCGACATCGGCGCGGATCCCCGATCGTTCGGGTTCCCACCGAACCATCCTCCGATGAAGTCTCTCCTCGGAGCTCCGGTCGCAGGTCGAGGAAGAGTGTTCGGGAACATCTACCTCACCGACAAGCAAGGCGCCGAGACGTTCGACGAGGAGGACGAACGCGTCCTCGTGGTGCTCGCGACCCAGGCTGCCATCGCCGTCGAGAACGCCCGCCTCCGCGACGAAACCGAGCGCAAGAGCAGGGAGCTCCAGAGGCTCCAGGTGGTGGAGGAGCGTGAGCGGATCGGGAAGGAGCTCCACGACGGCGTCATCCAGTCGCTGTTCGCGGTCGGGATGAGCCTGCAAGGACTGGCGGCAGCATCCAGCGACGCGGAGATGGCTCGTCGCCTCGAAGGCGCCGTCGAGGACGTCGATCACGCGATCCGGGACCTCCGCAACTACATCTTCGGTCTCCGCCCTGGCATCCTGGCCGACCGCCAGCTCGACGAGGCCCTCAGGGAGATGGCCGGGGAGTTCGGTTCGCGCACCGGTGTGGTGACGGTGGTCGATGTCGACAGCGCGGCTGCGGCCGAGCTCGCTTCGCGCGCCGGCGATGTGGTGCAGCTCGCGCGAGAGGCCCTCTCGAACGTCGGCCGGCACGGGGCAGCCACCACCTGCCGCGTCTCGCTCCGACGAGGAGATGCCGGTCTCTTCCTCGAGATCGACGACGACGGCCGCGGGTTCGATGCCGACGTGACTTCGTGGGGGATGGGTCTCCAGAACCTCCGGGAACGGGTCGAGTCCCTCGGTGGACGGCTCGACGTCGAGAGCACACCTGGAGAGGGGACGACGGTCCGGGCGACCTTCCCGTCCTAAGAGGGTCCTGTCGGAGTGGGGACCATCGACCCCTCCCCCGCCACGCGGAGACGCGCATCCTTGTCCACATGTTCGCAAGGTATTTCGTCGAGCTGCCGATCTCCCCGGAGGACGTCGAGCGAGCCCTGTCGCGTGACCCGCGCCAGTGGCTTCCCGGGTTGGCCGAGCGAGCCCACCATCGAGGGGACGTTCTCCTCGCCGAGGTGGGGTTCGGCGAAGCCGTCCGGATCAAGAGAACCGTCGCCGTTGAGCTCGGACGATCCGTTCGTTCTGGATCCAAGTTCGTGTTCCCCTTGCGGTGGGCGGCCTCCGGGGGTGCGGACCTCTTCCCATCGCTCGACGCCGACCTCGAGGTCGCACCCATCCGGCCTGGACGCACCCAGCTTGCGATGAGCGCTCGGTACGTTCCCCCTTTCGGCACGGTCGGCGGGGTCATCGATCGCGCGGTTCTCTCGAGGGTGGCCGAGGCGACGCTCAAAGACTTCCTCGACCGGGTCGCCGACGCGATCATGGGTGCGCGGGATGCACCGAGCCCTGCCGAGCCGCTCCGGGCCGCGCCTGCGCCCGCCTGAACCGACCCGGGCTAACATCCCCCGATGACCGAGCCGAAACGTCCTCCGCTCCGGGTCATGCTCGTCGACGATCACGAGGTCGTACGCGACGGGATCCGAGCGATGCTCGCAGCCGAGGACGACATCCACGTGACCACGGAGGCCGCGACGGTCCGCGAGGCCATCGATGAGGCCGACCGCACGAGACCGGATGTCGTCGTCATGGACGTCCGGCTCGCCGATGGGAGCGGGATCGAGGCGACGCGCGAGATCCGCGCGAAGCATCCCGAGACCCGCGTGCTCATGCTCACCTCGTTCGCGGACGACGAAGCGCTGTTCGCTTCGATCATGGCGGGCGCCTCCGGATATGTCCTGAAGCAGGTTCGCTCCGGCGAGCTCGTCCGCGCGATCCGTTCGGTCGGAGCCGGCGATAGCCTCCTGGATCCGGCAGTGACGACCACCGTCCTCGACCGGCTCCGCAAGGGGAAGCACCTCATGAGGGATGAAAAGCTCGCGCGCCTCTCCCCCCAGGAAGAACGGATCCTGACCTACATCGCCGACGGCAGAACGAACAAGGAGATCGGCGACGAGCTCACCCTGGCGGAGAAGACCGTGAAGAACTACGTCTCATCGATCCTCTCGAAACTCGAGGTGGCCCGCCGCGCGGAAGCCGCCGCGTACTTGGCCCGCCACACGACGATGCCCGGCTCGATCGAGTAATCCGGGCTGAAGGTGGGCGACGGACTGGCGGTCCGACTGCCCCCACAAACCGGGTCGTTTGGCCCTTGGGGCAGCAACCTATCGAGAGTTCGCTGAACGTATGAGCACGCGAGCACACAAGTCAGCGAACGCCGGTGGCCCGCCATCCGCTGCGGTGGATCTCTACTGGATCCCCTTGGGCGCGGGGCAGCGCGCCGTGCGGCTGAGCGGAAGGCTGTTCGAGGCGATCAGCGCGCGACGACAACGACGGCGCTCGTGTGAGCTCTACCATTCGGCTCTCGTCGTCGTCGTCCCGCAGGGCCACTTCGTCATCGAGCAAGCCCCGGTTCCTGACGCCTTCGGGGAACGACGCGGCGTGGTCTTGGAAGGTCTATGCCAGGCCACGATGGGGTTCGACCATGCCCGCCAAGCTGCCTCCCCCGATGGGGCCGGCGAAGATCAGCGACGCGAACGGGAGCGACGAATCCGTCGCGACACGGGGAGCGCGTACCAGAACCACGTGTAGGTGAGCACGAGACCCACGGCGACGATCGTCGCCGTGCCTGTCCCGAACAAGACATCGAGCACCATAAAGACCGAGCCTGTCATGGCGAGTGCGAGGAACAAGATGCCTCCCGCGGCAAGATGATCCTGGGTGATGATCATCTCCTTCTTTTCCGACGCAGTCTCTTCCTCGAGTCGCCGGAAGCGATGCCGGTGGTAGGCCGCTGGGCCGATCAGCAAGGCCGACGCCACAGCTGCGCAACCGAGCGAACCCGCGTACACGGCCCGGTCGAGATCGTCGGTCTCGACGAAACCGCTGTTGAAGGGAAGGATCAAGAGGAAGGCGAACAGGACCTGCACGCCGGGAATGACGATTCGCAGTTCGTTCAGGAGCTCGATCAACTTGCGATTGAGCCGCTCCTTCTCCTGGTCCTCGTCGCTCATGGGCGAGACCCTACCCGGGCGAGGCGCTGGCACCTAGGGTGAGCTCGTTCCTTTCGGGCAGAGGGGGCCCATGAGGGCCTCAGAGACCGAGGCCGCCCTGCTTTGATCTGCAGTCTCCACCACCTCTTCCAGTCAAGAACCCAGATGTGGTTGACTAACCAGCCGCTCTGAGGCCAGGGCGAGCGAGACGGCACCGACTAGAACGCTTGTCGTGTAAGCCAAGCCATGGTGGGCGCTGGAGGATTTGAACCTCCGACCTCTTCCGTGTCAAGGAAGGCACGCGCAACCCTCTGACCAGCGCCTCCGCAGGTCAGGCGTCACACGAGCTGTCTCAGGAGTCCCGTCTGGTACCGCATGGTTCGGTCGGCTCCTTGACCTGGTGTTGACCGGTCTTGGGCCGCAGGCGCCATGACCAGAGACTGCTGCCCCACGGACAAGAAGAAGGAGCCCGCCTGCAGGCGGGCTCCTCCCGTGAAGCGGCCCGGAGCTAAGGCCGCTCCGCTCTAGCGTGTTGCGTCGGCGTCCTCCGGGTTCGTGGCCCGATGCTCCTGCGTTGTGACCGACACCTTGCGGGCGTGCTTGAACCCGAGGATCGAGAGGAGCCCGAGCGCTGCGCCTGCGATCAGCATCGCGATACCGGCCCAGAGGGCGATCGTCGCGACGGTCCACCAGCCGTAGGCGTTCAGCAGCATGGCCCTCAGGGACTCACCCTTGAAGAGCGTGTCTGCCTTGCCCTGCAGCTCCGCGGCGGTGTCGGCGTCGATCCCCTCTTCGCGCGCCGCTGCACTCGTCTCCGAGTAGGTTGCCCCGTCGTTGATGCCTTCGAGGTGGCCACCGATGTACCGGGAGAACGCCTCGGCCTGGACGCCGGTCTCGACCCTCTGGCCGGCGAAGGTGCCAATCTCGGCCCTCTCTTGCGGCGTCATCGCTTCGGCCGGCGGGAAGGTGATGTGCTGCGGCACCAAGCGGTCGCGCACGTTCTGCTGGCCGAAGTTGCCACCGTAGATCGCCATCGCGCCGAGCGCGATGAGCACGACCGCGACCACGGCACCTGCGCCGCTCACGATCTTGTCCCAGTTGCTCCTGTCCATCGTCTCGCTCCTTGCTCCTGGGCCACCGCTCCGATGGGGGCCCGCTGAGGCCATGGTCGACCCTGAGCGAGTGCCTCTCATGGGCCGTTGGCCCCTCCATCAGGTGGGACCTGCCAGGACCGGACGAGATCTCGGTGAGCCAACGCGGGAGCGCTGGACACCCCGCGTTGTGCCTATACGGGCCGCTGCGGGTGATGGAGATCGGCGTCTGAGGGATGCGGGGATGAATACCTCGCCGTCGACCTCACCGACGCGCGCTCATCGGGATAAAGGCGCGCGGTGCTCAGGGCCTCCTGTCCCCCCGCGATGCGACCGCATGGCTCTCTTCACGTACCAGGCGACGACCGGATCGAACGGCGCTGAGGAGGGGCTGGATCCCGGCTTGTCGAAACCCCGTTCGCCCTCCGTGATCCGGGCGACGACCGATGGCGGGCAACGACGAGCCCGGCGTCCCACCCGGGTGCGCGTCCGCCCACCGGGAGTTCGATCGCGTGGGTTGGGAGACCGCTTCGGGCGATCAGCCACGAGATGACGGAGTTCGAGTTCCACATATCGCCCGTGCCGATCTCGTCCCGACCCCAGACCAGTCGAGGCGCCGACCCGACGAGATTGAGAAGACGACGCGCGAGAGCCGGATCATCGGTAAGGCGTTGCGGACTCGCGACCGCCTCGTCGGCGTCCGGGATGATCCCGTCTCGCCACCGCCGCAACTCGTATCGGAACACGCGGAAGCGTGCGAGACGACGGCTGCCGACCGAACCTTCCAGGACCACCCCGCGCGAGGCACCCTCGGCATCCTGGATTGGCCACGAGACCTCTATGACGAACCGACCCTCCGGTAGACGCACCTCGAGCGCGGAGTGATACAGGTCGAGTGGCTGCCGGCCGTCCACACGCGCGCGGATGGCCTCGTAGATGCGCCCATTCAGCCGAACGAACCAACCACCGGCACCGAGCGGCAGCCAATAGAGATCGACACTCGCCTCCGAGCTTCCACGCTCAGACGGACGTTCTCGACGGGATCCGGCGACTTCCATGGCTCACGCGCCGACCATGGTTTTCGACGGCCAGATGAGCCACACGATGCCGACGATCAGTGCGGCGTTGACCCCTTCGATGAACAGGTACCAGGGGTTGAAGTACACCACCATGAGGCCGAGGGAGGTCGCCAGTCCGATCGCGGCGACGCTCCGCCACCATCCGGCGTGCACCCAGAGACCCAGTCCACCTGCCATCAGCATCGCAGCGGCAGCGACGGCAAGGACGACGGCCACCGCCTTCTGGTCACCGAGCAACCACGAGTGATCGGGGTCGAACGGCGCCGTCTGGTCCGAGGGCTTCGGCATGAGCCAGATCGCCAGATGCACCAGACCGTGCGCAATCAGGAATGCGATGAAGAGGAACCGCCACATCGTTCTCACCTCTCTTTGGTCCGGACTGCCCCTGCTCCGACAGTCGCTGGAGGCGTCCCCTGCCATTCGATGATCGTGGTTACTCCCCGTGCTTCCAGCCATCCGACGAGATCGCGCACATTGGCGACGCATCCGTCATCGAGGTAACACGGAGCGATGATCTCCGCTCGGTTGATCCCGTCCTCGAGCTCGATGTCAAGGGCTTCCCAGACACCAACCCAGTCCGGCTCGAAGTCGGGTAGGACGACCCGCAGATAGGGCCCGTTCGTCTGGATCAGAAGGTCTCCTGACATCGCTCCCCCTTCCCTCAGTGTCTCCACGATGCTCGGCGGGAGCCTTCGCCGAAGGGGCCGAACGGCCCCTGTAGGTGAGGACCGATGGCCGCCGGGTGGAGTCAGCTTCCGATGGCGCGCAGCACGGCGACGATGCCGTCGGCCCATGCGCGGATCGCGTCCCAGTCGCGGAAATCGCCGTCCGGAGCCTTCACGGCTTTGACGATCATCCGTTCACCGAAGCCGAGCTTGCGCCGGTCGAGGGCGCCGAAGAAGATCCGGTGATCGATCGGGGCGATCAGATCACGGAGCTCCGCAAGCTGTCGCGGCTGCTCCTCGTCGTCTTTGACCTGCTCGCCGAGTGGACCACTGCTGAACAACCACACGGGGCGCTCGGCGAGTGGCTCGGCGTATCGATGAACGAACTCGACGGCCTCTTTCATCCAGGAGCCCGCATACACGGCGCTCCCGAGCACCACTGCATCTTGGTCGCTGAGGTCCTCGACGTCGCCGACCGTCTGCACGTCCGCCGACACGCCGAGCTCGCGCAGGCGATCCGCGATCGCCCGGGCGATCCCTTCGGTGGCACCGTGCTTGCTCGCATATGCCACCAGGACCGTCACGGAGCCCACTCCTCTCGCTGTTCGGATGAAGCCAGCTCTTCCCCCCGCCAGGCGATCTCGGTCATCGGGATCGCCTTCGCGGGAGGAACATCGCCGCGGTCCCCGCGGCGAATCCGGTGGCCAAGAGGATCCCTTCCGGTGGAAACGCCTTCACGCCGGCGACGTCCGCGTTCGCCTGGAAGAGGCCGGCGACCAGCAGATTCACCTGATAGATCGCTCCCATGCCGAGCATCGTCGGGCCGAACACCAAGCCTCCGGTGGTACGCCGCCACAACAGGACTCCGGCCATCACGAGCGCCGGGATGAGAAGCGACGTGTCGATCGCGAACACGAGGTGGATCCCGTCGACCGGGATGTCGGCCAGCAGCTCACCGGTGATCGCGAAGCGGATCGCGAGGAACACCCAGAGCCCGCCCAGGACCGCTCCCACCACCGCGAGGAATCCCCCGATCCACCTCGTACCCCTGACTCCCCGGAACCGAGCGGCGATCGCGTCCAGGTCGACGTTCGCCACCGCAAGCACGAGGGTGATGATCGACAGCGAGAACAACGCGATGTGAAGAACGAAGATGTCGTTGAACTCTGCTCCGAACGCGAAGTACGCGTAGTTGTAGACCGAGTACGCCAGCACACCCAGCCAAACGGCTTGCGCGGCCTGAGAACCTCGTCTGGCGAACACGAGCGATCCGATCAGGACGGGAACCGCGATCGCGAGCGTCGTCAGATCCCCTCCTCGGAGCGCCTCTCGGGCCCAGGCTCCGTCCGTGTACAGGCCGTCGATCAGCAACCCGGCCGCCGACGCGATCACCATCAGGATCGCGATCGCGATCGAGAGTCGGAACGCGTTCCGCAAGGGCTTCGGGAGTCTGCGTGTCTGGATGTGCCGGATCGACGGTTGTTCGCGTCGGCCATCCTCGTGCACAACCTTGGTCTCCATCGTGCTCACCCCTTCATCCGGTCGTCGTGATACAGACGCTAGGACTGGCTCGAGCGCGAGCGAGGGACGATGGTCCCGGCGCGAGCAGGACCACCGGATCGCGGGCGGCAGCCCGCGATCGGTCCCAGTCCTCCTACGGTGCGGACACCCGCACGCGGGCGTCGACGACGACGGCTCGCGTCTCCCCCACCAGGACCGGGTTGCAGTCCATCTCCCGGATCACGTCGTGACCCGAGGCGAGGGCGCTCACCCTAAGGACGATCTCCTCGAGAGCGGCCACGTCCGCGCGGGGCGCGCCCCGGTACCCCTCGAGGAGCGGGAACGTGGCAAGCGAACGGACCATCTCGCGGGCAGCGACGTCGGTCACGGGCGCCACTCGGACGGCGACGTCTTTCAACAGTTCCGCGATCGTGCCCCCGGCGCCGCACGCCACGATCGGCCCGAATACGTTGTCATGGGTGATCCCCACCAACATCTCGACGCCCTCTGCCATCTGTTGGACGGTGAAGCCTCGCAGAGGCTGGCCGAGACCCAGCAGCCGGTCCCGCATCGCGACCGCTTCCGCGGTGACCTCTGCGTCACCTTGGATCCCCAACGTGACCGCGCCCACATCGGTCTTGTGCAGAGGACCGATGGCCTTGAGCGCGACGGGTCCGCCGACTTCCTCGGCATACCGGCCGGCCTCCTCGGGTGTGGAGGCGATGCTCGAGGGAATCACCGGGATGCCGTAGCAGGCCAGCACCTCGTCGACCTCGTCCGGTTCCAGCCATCCGGTACCCCGCGACAGGGCGGAGGCCAAGATCGCCTCGGCCTCGTCCGGACGGATATCGGTGAACGAGGGCACGGATCCCGTGGGACGAGTCCTCCATCGACCGTAGTCGGCGGCTCGCGCGGCGGCGATCGCTGCCTGCTCGGGGAACGCGAACGAGGCGAACAGTCTGCGGCCGGTGTCGGGGTCGATCGGAACCTCCCGCCCGGACATGAAACTCGTCAGGACGGGTGTGCCGCCGTCCAGCCCTCGGATCGCCCGTCCGATCGCGCGGGCGACGTGGTCGGCGTGCTGTTCGAGAGGCGGGATATAGATCACGATCACGAGGTCGATGTCCGGATCGCCGGCGACGGCGACGATCGCTCGCTCGAAGTCCTCACCCTCTGCTGACGCGATCATGTCGACGGGATTCCCCGTGGACGCCTCCGCCGGCAGGAACGTGCGCAGCTGGTGAACGGTCGCGGCGGCGAGAGGCGGCAAGACGAGCCCGTTCGCCTCGCAGGTGTCGGCGCAGAGGATGCCAAGCCCACCTGCGTTCGTGACGATGCCGACACGGTTCCCGGACGGGGCTGGTTGCGTGGCGAGCAACATCCCCACGTCGAACATCTCGGAGAGCGTGTCCGTCCGGATGACGCCGCTTTCCTGGAACAGCGCATCGACGGTGAGGTCTGATGTCGCGACGAGGGACCCTGTGTGCGAGCCGGCGGCTCGTTGGCCAGCTTGCGTCCGCCCGCTCTTCACGGCGACGATCGGTGTGCGCTTGCCGATCCTGCGGGCGAGCTGTGAGAACCGCCTGGGATTCCCGAACGACTCCAGGTAGAGGAGAACGACGTTCGTGCGAGGGTCCTCGGCCCAGTAACTCAGCAGATCGTTCCCTGAGATATCCGCCTTGTTCCCGACGGACACGAACGAGGACAAGCCGATCCCCCGCTGTCGTGTTTCGCTCATGACGGCAAGGCCGACCGCGCCGCTCTGTGACAGGAACCCCACCGTTCCGGGGTCCGGGCCGATCGACGCGAATGTGCCGTTCAGCGCAACCTCCGGATCGGTGTTGATCACGCCCATGCAGTTCGGGCCGACGAGACGCATCCCCCATCGCCGGCAGACATCGACGAGATCTCGTTGTCGGCCTGGCCCCTCGCCTCCCGTCTCCCCGAAGCCGGCCGAGATGACGACGAGCCCCCGCACGCCCTTGCGACCGCACGCGTCCGCGACGTCGACGACCAGCGGCGCCTTCACCGCGATGAACGCGACATCGACCGAACCGGAAACTTCCTCGATCGTCGGATACGCCTTCACCCCCTGCACCGCCGGCGCCGACGGGTTCACCGGATAGACGGTCCCCCGGAACGGGTGCGACAGCAGGTTTCGGAGCAGACGCCCCCCGATGCTCTCCTCGTCCCGCGAAGCTCCGATCACTGCGACGTTATCCGGAGAGAGGATCGATCGGACCGCGTTCGCCGCCGCTGTGGCCTCCCGTTCCTCGAACTGCGCGGCGGCCTCCTCGGTAGGTGCGGTCGCGATCTCGACCGAGACGGCACCCGGTTTCGCATGGATGGAGATGGGGAACCCGCACTGTCGGAACACCTGGATCATCCGGTGGTTTTCCGGGAGCACCTTCGCCTCCAGGATCGCGATCCCCGCGTCGAAGGCGGCCGCGACCAAGCTCCCGATCAGCAGCGAACCGAGCCCCGAACCTTGGAGCTCGTCCGCCACACTCACACTCAGCTCTGCGCGGGTGGCGTTCTGTCGGATGTACTGAGCTCCCCCGACGACCGTGCCGCCGTCCCTGCCGGTGAGCGCCAACAGCGTGAGGTGGTCCGGAGCATCTTCGTGCACGGCCTTCGCCGCCAGATCAGTCACGTCGATCGACGTCGTCCAGAACCGGAGGCGCCTGGTCTCATCGGACAGCCCGATCAGGTAGTCCTCGACCAGGGCCTGATCCTCTCCCCGCGCCGGCCTAACGTGGACAGTACGGCCGTCACGGAGGACGACTTCCCTCTCCAATCGCTTCGGCGTCGTCATGTCCATGTGAGTGGCAACCGTAGTCCCGCCTCGCACACCTGTCAGACGAGCTTCCGTTGCGACGATCGGGGCTGGAGGTTCACTCGCTCATCCCCGGCTCGCTCGAAGCTGTCCTCGGGGTGTCGTGATCCCGCGCCGCTCCAGATCCGGCTGGAGAACGAGGAATACCTGGGCGGTGGTCAGCGCGTCGTCAAGCGCGTGATGCGGGCGCTCGACCGGGACCCCGAGGCGATCGGCGACGGCGGTGAGCGAGAAGTCCCGGTGGCGACCGTCGCCCGCCCGCTCGACGAGGAGCGCGAGCCGGACGACGTCGATGATCTGCTTCCGCCACCACGACGACCGACGCCCGAACACCCTCGCCAGGAAGGCCGCTTCGATGTCCGCAGCCCACGCGAGCACGAACCTTCCCGCCAGGGCGTCGCGAAGGTCGTCCACGACTGTCCCCAGGGCAGACGCCTCTTCCAGATCCACCGGCCGCAGACCGTGGACCGCGATCGACGCTGGCTTCAGCGGGCGGTCAGGTCGGACCTCGCGGTACGTCGAGCGGCCGGGGAGGATCCTTCCCCCTTCGATCGGGATCACGCCGAACGAGATGATGTCGTCCCCCTCGAAGTCGAGGCCGGTCGTTTCGAAGTCGAGCGAGGCGTAGGTGGCCCGTCGCCACGGCCCACCGCCGATTCCTCGAGGACGCACGGGAGGAGTGGTCATCGGGGGCGCAGGCCGTACGTGGTCGCGAGCACACGTTGACCTGCGGTGATCAGCTTGAAGGCCTCGCGCACGCTCCTGCGCGTCAGCGGGCCCAGCAGACGGGGATCGACCTGGTCGTCCGCGGCATCACCCGCGAGGAGCTGGCGCACCTGGTGCCGGAGCCTGATCCTCCATAGGAGGCGGAACGCTTCCTCGAGACCGACGGCGAGGTCCGGATCCAGCGCGCCGAGGGCAGACGCAGTGCGAAGGCGGTCGATCGTCCTGTTCGATGCGACCCCCGACGCAACCGCGAACGTCCGGGCGAGGTTCGTGATCGGCGTGAGACCGCCGTGCTTCACGTCGAGTGTTCCGGCCCGGGAGCCATCCCACCCAACCAGCAGGTCTCGGAAGAAGCCTGTCGGGGGCCGGAGATCAACCGCTGATGAGGCGAGCTTCCGGACGAGCCATCCCTCGGCCGCTGCTTCCCGTACCACTTCATCGATCGCCGATTCGATGTCGAGGGGGCCCGCGACCCGTCGGTAGTCGAGGGCGATGTTCGAGAACGCCGTCCCCCCGATATCGGAGAGGGCCAACTGCTCTCGGAACGTCCGGATCCACGTCTCCCGGTCCGCCCGCCAGGCGTCGGACTCCGCCATGACGCCGCCACGGCACCGAGGGATCCCCGCCTCGACAAGGCCATCGGTCACCTGTCGCGCGAGCCGCTCGAAATACGTATCCGCCTCGCCGGTGGGCGCGTTGGATGCCGCGAAGACCAACGCATGATCCTGGTCCGTCACGAGAGACTGCTCATGACGAGCTTCGCTCCCGAGAGCGAGCCATGCCCACGGCCCGGGCGGATCCCCCAGCTCGGCGATCGCGACGTGGATCAGGCGCCGCGTGGTCGCGTCGATCGCGCTCGCGATGACGTGACCGATGTCCACGGGGTCGGTCTCCGTTTCCACGAGCGGGATGACGACGGCGGGGAGTTTCGACATCCGAGCGACGACCTCGTCGGTGCCTTCCGCCCGATCGATGGCCCGCAGGAACGTGAACGGCACGCTCCGCTCGAGCCCCATCAGATCGGTGTCGGAAACGACGCCCGCGACGAGCCCGTCCGCGCCCGTCACGGGAAGGTGATGGATGGCGTGCTCCAGCATCAGCCGGAGCGCCTCGTCCGCCATCACGTCGTCGCGCACCGTGATCACGGGCGAGCTCATCACCTCGGACACGGGAGCCGCCAGGTCCCTCCCCTCGGCGACGACCTTCGTCCTGAGGTCGCGATCCGTGACGATCCCGAGGAGACCGTCCCCACGGATGAGGATCGATGAGATCGCTTCCCTCGCCATCGTCGTGGCCGCCTCCCTCACGGAGACGGTGGGAGCGCACTCGATCGCCTCCCGGTGCAGGACCGTCGAGAGCGGGACCGGAGGGCGAACCATCCGTTCCGTCTCCGAGGACAACGCCACCTGCCGGCTGCGTCGTGCGAGCCCTCGAGCGAGGAACTCGATACCCGATCGTGTCTCGATCACTTCCTCGGCGACCTGCCGCTCGATCAGGTAACAGATCGTGTCCTCGAATGCCCTGACGCTGAACGTCGGCGGGAGCCCGGCGACGAGGGAGGGATGGCCGAACATCTCGCCCTCCTCGAGGAGATCGATGACGACACCCTCGTCGAGGAGCTCCACTCCCCCGGTCCTCACCACGTAGAGGAACCTCGAGGGCGGTCCGCCCTGTTGCAGGATCGTCGTCCCCCGGGCGAAGAACTCGATCTCGGTCGCCGCGCAGACCCGTTCCAAGGCGTCCGGCTCGATGGAGTCGAAAGGGGGGAAGCGAACGAGGAAGGACTCGACCTGCATCCTGCGGAAGTATCACCCACCGCCGATCCTCCGGCCGAGCGTCCGTGTGATGACCGACCTCGAGTGGAAGCTCGACCGATCTACGCGAGTGCCGCTTCGGGCGTGATCACGTTCTGGTCGCTCCCGGACACATCCCACACGCAGGCGCTCCGGACGGATCCGGTGGAGTGAACGGCGTGTGATCGCCGTGTTCGACGGATCCCTGCTCGGAGACGGCCAGGAGGCCCGGAACGGATGAGGGGGTCTACTGGTGGGCGCTGGAGGATTTGAACCTCCGACCTCTTCCGTGTCAAGGAAGCGCTCTCCCCCTGAGCTAAGCGCCCGAGCCCTCATCGTAGCGGGACTCGAGGCGGGGACCGGAATCGAACCGGTGTGCGAGGCTTTGCAGGCCTCTGCCTAACCACTCGGCCACCCCGCCGGACGAGGGGCCAGTCTAGCCGCGGCTCGCGACAGGGCTGGCCCCTCGAATGGTGCAGGGTACCGAAACCCTGGAGATCGGCCGGACGGGAACATGCGACGCCTGGCGGGTGTTCACACAGTGTTCACGCGGCTCCGGCCTCACAGGATACGTCGGTCGGTAGCCTCGAAGGGCAGGGCAAGGCAATCGCCGCGCCACGGCGCGGCTCGAGGAAAGGAAATCACGTGCTGTTCTTGATCGGAGCCATCGCACTGGCGCTCGTCGCCCTCGGCACGAGCTGGGGCACGATCGGCACCGTCGTGATCCTGATCACCGCGACGGCATGGCTGACGCTCGCGTTCCGCCCGGTCGAGGCGGGGGCGTTGGTCACGAGCCTGACCCGCCGGCGCTTCGAGTAGCCAGCAGGGATCCCGCACGATCGGGAGGCCGGCCCGAAGGGCCGGCCTTCGTCGTGTCCGTACATCGCTGATCCTCTCCGCATCGAGTTGAGGTCCGATCGGCTCGCAGGGAGGATGCAGGGATGGAGAGCTCCCGGACCAAGGCGATCGTGCTCGCGGCGGCGCTCTCGTTGCCACTCGCGGGGCTCGCATTGCTGCTCGCGGTCCCCGATCTGGACGTGCACTGGGAACATCACCCCTCCCATTTCTGGCTCGTCCTCAGCGTCGCCTTCATCGACACGGTGCTCGGGATCGCGATGAGCGAGGCGGCCACCCGCCGAGGCGATGCCCGCCTGTTCCTCGTGTCGATGGCGCTCCTCGCGAGTGCCGGATTCCTCGCGTTGCACGCGCTCGCGACGCCCGAGGCCATCGTGAAGGAGCCGAACAACGGGTTCGTGATCGCCACACCGATCGGGCTCTTCCTCGCTGCCGGGTTCGCGGCCGCCTCCGCGATGCAACCGGAGCACGGACCGGGAACACTCTCACGCTCCGCGATGCGATGGCTCCGGTGGGCCCTCATCGCCCTCCTGGTGACCTGGGCCGCGGCATCCCTTTCCGGAGTGTCCTTACTCCGCGGGCCTGCCCCCAGCGAAGCACCCACGCTCCTGCGCATCCTCGCGCCGGTCGCGATCGGGCTCTACGTGTTCGCGGCGGCACGCTACCTGGCCGTCTACGCTCGCAGGCGACGACCCCTGCCGCTCGCCGTTGCCACCGCGTTCATCCTCCTCGCCGAGGCCGTCCTGACGATCATCGTCGCCCGCAGTTGGCACGCATCCTGGTGGGAATGGCACGTGCTGATGGCGGTCGCGTTCCTCATCGTGCTGCTGACCGCTCGGTCCGAGTACCAGCACGAGGGATCGATCACGGCGGCCTTCGGTGGTCTCTATATGGAGCGGACGCTCGAACGCATCGATCGCCGACAGGCCGACTCACTCGCCGCGATGGTGACGTCGATCCGGGCAGGGGAGCCGCTCGCGCCCGTCGTGGAGGGCTTCCTCGCAGAGGGGATGAGCGCCGAGGAGGCCGCATCTCTCGAGCGCGCCGCCCACGAGCTCGTCCGCGTCGACAACCTCTTCGGCTCCTACGTCGGCCCACAGCTCGCGGCACGTCTGCACGAAGAACCCGAGTTCGGCGAGCTCGGAGGCCGGGAAGCGGACGTGACCGCGCTGTTCGCGGACCTCGTCGGATTCACCGCATTCAGCGAAGGGAAGTCCGCATCGGACGTGATCGAGATGCTCAATCGATACTGGGAGGGTGTCGTCCCGGTGGTCGTCGAGGCTGAAGGCGGCGTGATCGAGCGGTTCGCAGGGGACGCCGTCATGGCGGTGTTCAACGCCCTGGATGACCAGCCCGACCACGCCATCCGGGGAGCCAGGGCTGCTCTCGCGATGCAGGCATTCACGCAGGTGACCGCGACGGAACATCCGGATTGGCCTCGTTTCCGGATCGGTGTGAACAGTGGCACCGCCGTGATCGGGACCGTCGGCGCGACGGATCAGCGGAGCTTCGCCGCCATCGGTGACACGACGAACGTCGCGGCGCGGGTGCAGGCGCTCGCCCGCCCGGGGCAGGTGCTCCTTGCAGACGCCACCTACCAGCGGATGCGCGATCGGGTGCGCGTCCTACCGCTCGGTCCCACGCCGTTGAAGGGCAGGACGGAGACCATCGACGTCTACGAACTGCTCGAGGTGGTTTCCTGACAGACGCAGGAGGCCGGCCCGACGGGCCGGTCTCCCACGTCCCCAGATCAGCCGATCGCTGGCCGCAGCACGATGATCTGTCCGATGTTCGCACCCGCCTTGTTCGCCAGTGCGATCCGCGCGCTGGTCAGGCCCGCGGCTTGCAGGATCGCATCCGCGACCTCGCAGACGATCTTGTTCTTCCCGACAGCCGCGATCTCGGCTCTCTCGAACATCGCCCCGGGAGGAGTGATCGCCGCCTGCTGAGCCAGCCCGAAGAGTCCGAGCACGATGCCCCCTTGATAGGTGCTCGTGACGGCCGGAGCGGTGATCTGCTTCGAGTTCGCGGCGATCGACGCGTCATGGACTTCTATCGGTGCGTTCACGTCGACCCCTCTGTATGCGAGAATCACGCCTGCAGCGAACTGCGATGAGGAGAACGTCCACCGATAGGAGGTCGGATCTCCCACTGCCACGACCTTCCAGTACGTGAGCTCGTGGAAGGTGTTGCCGTTCCCGGTGTCACGGATCAGCGTCCAGCCCGTCCCTGGGGATGTGACGGTCGGTGCACCGCGTACGTTAACCACCGCGATGAGCACATCGCCCGGCTGGATCCCTGCTGGTGCGCTGATCGTCAGCCCGACGGCACCCTTCTGCGACGCAGTCGCCGCGCCCCGGAAGCCGATCTTCCTCGTGCCCGAGGTTGAGGCGGGCGGCGATTCCTGCGCGCTCGTGCTCACCGCTGTGATTCGGTAGAAGCTCGTTGAGCCGACCGGCGCAGCCGCATCTGAGAACGCGCTCGTGGTGAGCAGCGAGGTGTTCAGTTTCACATATGTTCCAGCAGGAGCTCCGCTCCGGTAGACGTTGTACCCCCCCAGGTCCGTTGGAGGATTGTTCGCCCAGTCGAGCTCGATGGACGTGGGTGAGACGAGGGCGACGACTCCCGACGGCGTGGCAGGCGGCGCCGCCTGGACGACGGCGGAGTCCCCGACGGAGGTGCCCGCGAGCGTGCCGTCGTTCGGTGTGACGGTGACGCTGACGGTCTGTCCGGTGTCACCGTTGCCCGCCTGTGAGAGGTCCAAGGTGTCGGTGAGGCTGCTGGTCCCCGGGGTGGTCTTCACGATCGCGCCGTTGACCCTCCACACGTAGGTGAAGCTCACGGCGTCGGCATCGGCGTCCGAGCCGGTCGCCGTCGCGGTGAGGACCGCGTTCGTCGAGGGGGTCGGATCATCGAGTGAGACGGTCGCCACCGGTGCGGTGTTCGCGATCGTCACGGAGCTCGTCGTGAAGGGTGCGCCGTCCACGGAGCCGTCGTTCGGTGTGACCACCACACGGATCCGGTCGCCGCGGTTGCCGTTGCCGGCCGTGGACAGATCGAGGGTGGAGCCCGTCTCGCCGGCGATCGGCTGGAAGCCGGTGCCGGTGTCCTTCTGCCACTCGTATGCGTAGGTGACCGGATCGGCATCGGGGTCGTGCGACGTGACGCTCACCGTGAGCGTCTGGCCGGTGGTGGGCGCGGCCTGGTCGATCGAGGCCGAGTCGATCACCGGGGAGCCGTTCGGCGCCGCCTGGACGACGGCGGAGTCCCCGACGGAGGTGCCCGCGAGCGTGCCGTCGTTCGGTGTGACGGTGACGCTGACGGTCTGTCCGGTGTCACCGTTGCCCGCCTGTGAGAGGTCCAAGGTGTCGGTGAGGCTGCTGGTCCCCGGGGTGGTCTTCACGATCGCGCCGTTGACCCTCCACACGTAGGTGAAGCTCACGGCGTCGGCATCGGCGTCCGAGCCGGTCGCCGTCGCGGTGAGGACCGCGTTCGTCGAGGGGGTCGGATCATCGAGTGAGACGGTCGCCACCGGTGCGGTGTTCGCGATCGTCACGGAGCTCGTCGTGAAGGGTGCGCCGTCCACGGAGCCGTCGTTCGGTGTGACCACCACACGGATCCGGTCGCCGCGGTTGCCGTTGCCGGCCGTGGACAGATCGAGGGTGGAGCCCGTCTCGCCGGCGATCGGCTGGAAGCCGGTGCCGGTGTCCTTCTGCCACTCGTATGCGTAGGTGACCGGATCGGCATCGGGGTCGTGCGACGTGACGCTCACCGTGAGCGTCTGGCCGGTGGTGGGCGCGGCCTGGTCGATCGAGGCCGAGTCGATCACCGGGGAGCCGTTCGGCGCGTCGTGGGTTGGAGCGGTCCCTGAATCCGTGAACGTCGCACCGTCCACCGGAAGGAACTTCCAGTCGTAACTGTTGGCGTGAAGAGTGAACTTCATCACACCGAAGGTGTCGTTGTTGCGAACCTGGCTGGTCGACCGGATCGTTCCGAACGGGTGGTGGTCCGCACCCCCCATACCGACCGTGAACTGTCGGACGCCATACGTTGTATCGATCTCGCCAGCCGGATCACTCGGCGCGAATCGCTCGTAGATGTGATCGTGCCCCACGAGCAGGATGTCCACTCCCGCCGCATAGATGTCCTCGTAGAACATCTGCAAGGAGGTGAGATTGGTCGATCCCGAGCTGAACCGTGGCTTGTGCCAGACCACGATCACGTTGTCGTCTGCATGGGCCGCGAGATCTCCGCGTAGCCAGATCTCCTGGGGCGAATCGACGCCGCACCCGCCGACCGCCGGTTGTGCGCACTCGGTGTCCAGAACGGTCACGTGCCAGTTATCGCCCACGTCGTAGCCGTAGTAGCTCTTGCCACCAACGTCGGTCGCGTTCGAGCCGTAGTAGCCGTTGTACCCGTTCAGGTTGCCGGTGTTCCAGTCGTGGTTGCCGGGCGTTGGACGGGTCCGGTCCTTGAACGATCCCCAGGACGGGTCATAGCAGTTCGTGAACTCCGCCGCGGTTCCGTCCTGGTAGACGTTGTCGCCCGCCGTGAACACCGTTCCGCTGATGCCTTCGACGATGTCCCCTGTTGCTTCGTCCCCGAGCGAGTCGCACTTCGCGATGTCACCCACGCCGACGAGAACGGGGTCGGCACCATCGATCGTCGTGAATGTCCATGTCGGGCCGGTCGTGACAGAAGTGCCGTTGTCGGCCCTAACGAACCACTCGAACTCCTGACCCGCGCCAAGGTCTGCCCACGGTGCCGTGGTGCTGGTTCCCGACGGCACGCTCGTGTTGGTGGCGATCGTTTGGAAGACACCACTCGCTTTGGGGCGGCCGCGGAACGTCACGGTAAGAGGACCGTTGCCGGGGTCGGACACCGACACATCCAGTGTGGGCGACGTGGATATCGCGGTCGCACCGTCGACCGGTGCGTTCACCGTCGGAGCGCTCGGCCCCGGAGGCGGCACGACGAACCCGTCCACCCACGTGGGGCCGTTCGTCAGGGTCCCGTTGATGCCGCTGCCCGAGGAGTCAGAGGCAGTCGTCCCGGCGCCCTCATTCAGGCCCCACCGTCCGACCATGCCCGGCGCCGAAGCGAGGTCGACGTCCTTCGCAGCATTGATCTGCGCGAGGGTCCGTGCGGAGTTCCACACTCGCGCCTCGTCGATGTCTCCCTCGAAGAACCCAGCCGCGACCCCGGTCGAGGTCATGGCCGTGCCGAGAGCCGCGTGTTGGATGCTGTCTGACCTCGGTGTGAATGCTCCTACCGCCTGGGTCTTCTCCAAGACCCCGTCGACATAGAGGCGCCAGGTGGTCCCGTCGTACGTCGCAGCGGCGTGGTGCCACACGTTCGAGGAGATCTCGTTCGTGCCCACGACCGGATGGTTCGCTCCGGTCGCCAGGTCTTCGAAGTCCGCCGCGAGCACACCGGTCGCAGCGTCGATGCCGAGGAAGTAGTTCATGTCGACGTTGGAGCCGTCGGCCTCGGCGCGACCCTTCGTCAGGAGCGGGATCGCCGTCACACCACCGCTGCCGCTGCTCGTCCCCAGCCCCGCACCCGTCCGCTTGAACCACAGTTCGATGGTGAGCTGCGAGGCGCCGAGTCCACTCGCCTCACCGAAGCGGACGTATTGGTTCGAACCGTTCAGCGAGACTGCATGCGCTCCGGAGGTGATCGTGACGTTCACCGTCGCGGTGTTGGAATCGACCGTGCCGTCGTTGGCCTTGAAGGTGAACGAGTCGGCGCCGGTCGCTCCGGCGTTGGGCGTGTAGGTGTAGGCGCCGGTCGAGGCGTTGGTCACCACGGCCGTGCCCTTGGTCCCGTTGGCCACGATCGAGTAGGTGAGCGGGTTGCTGTCGGCGTCGGTGGCCTGCAGGGTGCCGGTGGCCGGGGTGTCCTGCGTGACGGCGAGGGTGCCGTTGGTCGCGACCGGCGCGGTGTTCGGCGGCGCGACCGTCGCGAGCGCGGAGATCTCCGAGGTGCTCAGCGCGCGCGAGTAGAGGCGGATGTCGTCCATCGCTCCTTGGAGTCACGCCAGCCACGCCGTTGCTTTCAGCGCCGATCGAGAACGGGAGCGTATTCGCCGCGATCGCGACGTTCAGCAACCAGGGATCCTCTCCTCCACGCCGTTGATGTAGAGGCGGATACTTGTGCCGTCGTAGGTGGCCGCGACGTGCATCCATGTGCACGCCCGTCGGATAGACAGTATGCCGCGCTGACTCGGTAAGTGTCGCCGCTTGCCACCTGGTTGAAACGCACGAAAGATCTTGCTGGAGGTCGGCAGCGACCCCGGAGGTTGCCAGCGCGAGGTCATGCCGATTCACGCTCGCCTTCGTTGACTTTGCGATCAGCTCTTGAGTCGCGATCTTCGTCCGGGCCTCACCCATGTCGTCATCGTGATCGCGCTCGTCATGTCGAGTCCGGCATTGTCAGGTGGCCGTCGCGTAGTCGCCAGTGCCATCGAAGGAGACGGCGTTCGACCCGATCTTGCCGGGCACCCACGTGGTGTTGCCCGAGCAGCGCCGCATTGTTGCCCGTGCCCGAGGAGTCGAGCAGGGTCGTGCCCGAGCCCTCGTCGGCCCTCCAGTGCCCGACGAAGGTCGAGGGCGTCGCGGTGATCGTGACGTTCACCGTCGCGGTGTTGGAATCGACCGTGCCGTCGTTGGCCTTGAAGGTGAACGAGTCGGCGCCGGTCGCTCCGGCGTTGGGCGTGTAGGTGTAGGCGCCGGTCGAGGCGTTGGTCACCACGGCCGTGCCCTTGGTCCCGTTGGCCACGATCGAGTAGGTGAGCGGGTTGCTGTCGGCGTCGGTGGCCTGCAGGGTGCCGGTGGCCGGGGTGTCCTGCGTGACGGCGAGGGTGCCGTTGGTCGCGACCGGCGCGGTGTTCGGCGGCGCGACCGTCGCGAGCGCGGAGATCTCCGAGGTGCTCAGCGCGCGCGAGTAGAGGCGGATGTCATCCATCGCTCCTTGGAACTGCACGCCCAGCCACGCCGTTGCTCTCATCGCCGATCGTGAACGGGCGCGATTGGCGGCGATCGCCGTTCCAGCGACCAATCTTCCTCCACGCCGTTGACGTAGAGGCGGATACTCACCCCGTCGTAGGTCGCCGCGACATGCATCCAGGTTGCACCGCTCGTCGGATAGTTCGTATGTCGCGCTGACGCGGAACAGTGTCTCCGCTCGTCGCCTGGTTGACGCGGACGAAGACCTTGTTCCCGGCCGAAAGCGACAACTCGTAGGTTGCCGCTCGGGTCTAGCCATTCACGCTGCCGATGATCGCCTTGTTGAGCAGAGACTTGAGTAGCGATCTTCTCCGGACGGATCCATGTCGTCATCGTGACCGCGCTCGTCATGTCCAGGCTGGCGTTGTCAGGGGCGGTCGCGTAGTCGCCCGAGCCGTCGAACCCGATGGCGTTCGACCCGATCCGGCCGGGGACCCAGGTGATGTTGCCCGAGAGCGCCGCATTGTTGCCCGTGCCCGAGGAGTCGAGCAGGGTCGTGCCCGAGCCCTCGTCGGCCCTCCAGTGCCCGACGAAGGTCGAGGGCGTCGCGGTGATCGTGACGTTCACCGTCGCGGTGTTGGAATCGACCGTGCCGTCGTTGGCCTTGAAGGTGAACGAGTCGGCGCCGGTCGCTCCGGCGTTGGGCGTGTAGGTGTAGGCGCCGGTCGAGGCGTTGGTCACCACGGCCGTGCCCTTGGTCCCGTTGGCCACGATCGAGTAGGTGAGCGGGTTGCTGTCGGCGTCGGTGGCCTGCAGGGTGCCGGTGGCCGGGGTGTCCTGCGTGACGGCGAGGGTGCCGTTGGTCGCGACCGGCGCGGTGTTCGGCGGCGCGACCGTCGCGAGCGCGGAGATCTCCGAGGTGCTCAGCGCGCGCGAGTAGAGGCGGATGTCGTCCATCGCTCCTTGGAGTGCACGAGCGCCGTTGCTTTCAGCGCCGATCGAGAGCGGGAGCGTATTCGCCGCGATCGCGACGTTCGCAACCAGGGATCTCTCCTCCACGCCGTTGATGTAGAGGCGGATCGTTGTGCCGTCGTAGGTGGCAGCGACGTGCATCCATGTGCCGTCCGTCGGGTAGACAGATGCCGCGCTGACTCGGTAAGTGTCGGCGCTTGCCACCTGGTTGAAACGCACGAAAGGTCTGCTGGAGGTCGGCAGCGCCCCGGAGGTTGCCAGCGCGAGGTCATAGCCATTCACGCTGCCGTTCGTCGACTTTGCGATCAGCTCTTGGGTCGCGACTCGTCCGGGCCTCACCCATGTCGCCATCGTGATCGCGCTCGTCATGTCGAGTCCGGCGTTGTCGGTGACCGTCGCGTAGTCGCCAGTGCCATCGAAGGAAACGGCCTGACCGATCTTGCCGGGCACCCACGTGGTGTTGCCGAACACCGCCGCATTGTTGCCCGTGCCCGAGGAGTCGAGCAGGGTCGTGCCCGAGCCCTCGTCGGCCCTCCAGTGCCCGACGAAGGTCGAGGGCGTCGCGGTGATCGTGACGTTCACCGTCGCGGTGTTGGAATCGACCGTGCCGTCGTTGGCCTTGAAGGTGAACGAGTCGGCGCCGGTCGCTCCGGCGTTGGGCGTGTAGGTGTAGGCGCCGGTCGAGGCGTTGGTCACCACGGCCGTGCCCTTGGTCCCGTTGGCCACGATCGAGTAGGTGAGCGGGTTGCTGTCGGCGTCGGTGGCCTGCAGGGTGCCGGTGGCCGGGGTGTCCTGCGTGACGGCGAGGGTGCCGTTGGTCGCGACCGGCGCGGTGTTGGCAGGAGCTCCGGTGACATCGATGAATCCGCCGAGCGCAGAGGTAGAAGAGGAAGCGAGTATCAGGACCTTCCCGGTCCAGTTCTGCTTCGTGCTGGTGACATCGTTCACACCCCCGGTGATCAAGGTCTGCCGAGGACCGAAGTTGATCGGGGAGGTCGACGATGTCTTCATCACGACGTCGTTGAATCCTTCGCTCGAGGTGTAGACGACTCGGATGCTCCCCTCTTGCTCATTCAGGAGGACGATCGCCCGCGTCCCCGCCTGGTCGACCTCATAGAGGTCGTCCCACGCTCCGCTCGGTCGTCGGACGAGTAGCGCGATCTTCGTCTGTCCGGCGGTGTCGTAGCTCGTCTTCACCGCTGCATAGAGCGTGCCGTCGGCCGCAACCGCCACGTTCAGGTGGTCATCCGCCATGCCGAGGCCGACATCCAATGCCGACTGAGAGGCGGGCTGTTCATCCGCCGACCAGGCGCTCGGATCAGCCCCGTCGCTATGCACCTTGAAACCGAACAGGCGGGTGTTCTGGTTCGACCAGAGGACTCCGATCTGTCCGTTCGGAAGCGCCGTGACGACCCCGATGTCATCAGCGGAGACACCAGTCGCCAACGTGACAGGCCCGGCGAACGATGAGTAGGGAGCGTCGCTGTAGTGCACGTTGATGTTCGCGCCGTTCTCGGTCGCGAGCCACATTCGGCCGGTGGAGTCGACATCGATCGTCGCGATCTCGCTGTTGGGGAGGGAAAGAGATGTGCTCGTCGGGCGCAGAGACCAAGGTTGGTAGCTGCCTCCCACGAACTCGATCGAGACCAGTTCCGGTGCGGCGCCATACAAGAGGACATGGACGAGGTTCCCGACGACCTTGGTGTCGGCTTGGGTGTCGGTGGCGGCAGATAGCCTCAAGACATTCGTCCACGTTCCATCGGCAGCCAGCTTCCATAGCCAGGTTCCGGAGGGACTCACTGCTGTGGAAGGGAGGACCGCCCACCAACTCCCCTGAGACTGCCACACCTTCGACTGTGGCTTCTCGCCCGTCGTATCGGACACAGCGATGGATGAGACCGGCGCGAACGTCGCTGGCGCAGGGGCGGCGAGTGCCGAGGTCCCGGGTAGCGTGAGCACACTCATGACAACTGTGATCACCAACGAAGCAACGAAGCCTCTACTGGTGCGTGTCGTTCTCAAGATCGCTGCCTCCCGGTCTTGGCTCCGCCCCTTCAAGATGACGAGGCAGCATCTGGCGATGTCCCCCAGATGGGGGACGATGCCCTAGGCCACGAAGACTACGTCATTCGTTGCACACTTGCAAGATGAGAGAACAGTGCGTCTGCGGATCCTCGATCTCGAACATGCCGCTAGCTGCAGAGACGCGATCGACTCCGATAGCGAAGCAGAGGACAGTTGTACCAAGAGTTGCGCTCGTAGGAAAGGTCTTCAGAGCCGCGCCTTGATTCTTTCGGGTTGGAGCGGATCCGGAGTGGTTCGTACCATGCTCGAGTGTCGATCTCGCCGACCGGACTCCAGACCTTCACCGACGGCTGGGCCCATTACCAGGGGCTCGTCCTCGACGCGCTCCGTGATCTCACCCACGAGCAGCTGGGGCTGCGGACCGCTCCGCACCAGTGGGCCGTCTGGCAGCTCGCCGCTCATCTGGCGGGATCCCGCGCCTACTGGTTCCACGATGTCCTCGGCGAGGGCGACCCCGCCACACGCGACATGTTCCGCGTCCCCAGCACGACCGTTCCCGACCTGCCGCTGGAGGACGCCGGGTGGGAGGACGACGAGGACCACCCTCGAACGGCGGCCGAGATCGTCGAAGCGTTCGATCTCACCTGGGTCATGATCGACGATTGCCTCCGCCGGTGGACGCCCGACGACCTCGCCGTCGAGTTCTCTCGCGAGCGCCGCTCGGGCACGGAGACGGTCACCCGTCAGTGGGTGATCTGGCACCTCATCGAACACGATCTCCACCACGGCGGTGAGATCTCACAGATCCTCGGAAGCCACGGCGTTTCCGCGCTCAACCTCTGAGGCTCCGATCACCCTCGCCTTGGGGACTTCCCCACTCGTGGCGGTTGGGCCTAGAGGATCCCGCGGTCCTCGAACGCGTTGCGTACCTTCACCGCGGCGCCGTGGCCCGCCAGTGACTCCGCGGCGTCGACGGTCGCTCCTGCCGCCTCCGCGAACGAGGGATCCACGCCGAAGTCGAACTGCGCCTGCAGGATGATCCGGTCGGCCGTTCGACGGCCTAGAGCGTTGTGGATGTCGAACAGCGCTCGCGACCAGATCTGGCCGTCGTGGTGGATCGCGCCGGTCTCGTCGTCGACCGTGAGATCCAGGTCGACGCGACGCAGGCAGTGAACGGCATCCCCCACGGTGTAGGAGACGGAATCCCAGTCGGCGATGCACGCCGGGTCGAACCCACCGGACACCGGCACGCTCATCGTGAACGCCCAATAGTCGCCGAATCCCTCGCCGATCGAATTCGCGTCGTGGGTCTGACCGAAGCCCCGCACCTGGTCGTCCTGGATCGCGTGGCCGTACTCATGCCAGATCACTTCGAGATCCTCACCATCGTCCACGCCGCCCTTGCCCACCGTGATCGTGTCCTTCTTCGGATCGTAGAAGCTGTTGTCTCCCCCGTACTGATCGGCCCGCACGACCTGAGGCTCGTTGTTCACGTTGGCGAAGCCGAGGCTCTGGATGTAGAGCTGAGCCTGGGTGATCGCGTGATACGACATCACCTGCTCGAACCACGTGTGGTCGCGCCCGAACAGGAAGCTGCCGTTCGAGCTGGAAGCGCAGCTCTTGTTGCCGCACACATCGGCGAAGTCACCCCTCAGGTTGCCGCTGCCGTCGAGCCTCACGAGCGTCACGATCTTGTACGCGGGCTGAAGGGCAGCATAATCGGCGTCCTTCTGGTCGGTCAGCGTCTCGTTCCGCAGCGTGACGACCGGGTTCGGCTCGAAGACCCTGCCTCGTGCCGTGCCGGTGAACGCCTGCGCCGGCGATGCCTGGAGTGCCGGGACGATGAACGCGAACGCACCGACTGCGAGGGCGACGATCCTGCGGCGGAGTGGCATGGGGGGCCTCCTTCTCGGGGACGCGACGACGCCCGAGGGTAGCCGACGCAGCTAGCCCCCGATCACCGGCGCGTCGCCCGTGTCCGCGAGCCACTCCCGGCGGATCTCCTCCAGCGTGCCGTCCGCCTTCATCTCTTCAAGCGCGAGGTTCACGCACTCCACGAACGGGCTCCCCTTCTGGAAGGCCATCGCGAAGTGCTCCTGCGCGCCGACAGTCGGGAGACGGCCGACGACCACGCCCTCGCGGACCTGGTCCGCGGTGATGAAGGATGCGCTCGGCAGGTCCACCACGATGCCGTCGACCTCTCCCTCTTTCAGGGCTTGGACCGCAGCGCTGAGATTGTCGTAGCGTGCCGGCGGCGAGCTCGGCTGGATCGTGTCCTCGATGTATCCGAGGCTCGTCGTGCTGATCGGTGCTCCGAGCGTCGCGTCCTTCAGCTCCTGGAGCGATGGGGCGTGGGCGATCGATGAGTCCCGCATCGACACGAGCGCCTGGTTCACGTCGTAGTACCCCTCGCTGAAGTCCACGCTCTCCGCGCGCTCCGGCAGGTAGGAGATCTGCTGGAGCGCGAAGTCGAAACTCTTCGGACCGCGTGCGAACGACTCCGTGAACCCGATCGCCACGAACCTGACCCTGTCCTCGGAGAAGCCGAGGCGCTCGGCCACCTCGAACGTCACCGCGCCCTCGAAGCCCTCACCGAGGTACGGGTCGTTCGATCTCCACTCGGGGTGCTCGTCGGTGCTGCCCCCTTCCCACCAGGGCGGGAAGGCAGGCTCGCCGGTCCCCACGGTCAGGTACGCATTGGCGTATCCGGCAGCGGCTTCGAGGTTGTCCCGGTTCACCTGGGCGCAGCCGGCGGCGCTCTGATACTGGGAGGGCGTATCGGCCTGGTACTCCTGCGGAGCACACGCGGCCGCCAGACTCGCCACCATCGTCAGGCTGAAGATCCGCTTCCGCATCGAGGCACCTCCAGAACCAGTGTGACCCAGGCATCCGACGACTGGCACGCGATGCGTATGCAGTGCGCGCTAGGCTCCCATCAGATGCCCGCCTCCCGAGCATTCCGACGCCGTCTCGCCGCGTTCAGCCTGCTTCTCGCGCCCGCCGTGCCGGCGCTCCCTGGCGAGGTGACGGCGGCCGATCCCACGATCGTGGCCGCTGGCGATATCGCGTGTCCGGATCCGTGTCGGGGCCAACGGCGAACGGCGCGCCTGATCCGGATGATCGATCCGAGGGCCGTCCTGACGCTCGGTGACAACCAATACGAGGACGGCCGGTTCGCCGACTTCATGGACTCGTACCGGCCGACTTGGGGGCGGTTCAAGCCTCGGACCCACCCGACGCCGGGCAACCACGACTATCACGTCCCGGGGGCGCGCGGGTACTTCGACTACTTCGGCCGGCGGGCGCATCGCCGCTCGAGCGGCATGTACAGTCTGAACATCGGCAACTGGCACGTTGTGTCGATCAACACGGGGAACGGGCTCTCGGATCGGAAGCTCCGATGGGTCGGTCGGAACCTCTCGAACGATCGCCACCCGTGCGAGCTCGCCTTCTGGCACCACCCTCGCTGGTCTTCCGGTTCGTTCCACGGGTCGGATCCGCGGATGGGGCCGCTTTGGTCGGTCCTCTTCCGGCACGGCGTCGACGTCGCGTTGAACGGACATGACCATCTCTATGAGCGGTTCACGCTGATGAACCCGCGCGGCGAGCGCGCGCCGTCCGCCGGGATCCGCCAGTTCACGGTGGGAACGGGCGGACGCAGCCTGTACGCGGCCGGCCCACCGATCCGGGGATCGCAGCGGATCGTCGACGACCGGTTCGGTGTCATACGCATGACGCTCCATCCGCGCGGATACTCCTGGCGGTTCGTCGCCGTGGGAGGTGTGGTGCTCGACCGGGGCTCCCACGCGTGTCACAGATGATTCCGCGTCGGATGAGCTCGTCTCAGCGTTGATCTGTCAGGCGTTGGTGGCGCCCCTCGGCCTGAGGCGACTCATTCATCCACAGACTGGATCGCCGCACCGACTACCGGTACCAGCCTGCATCGGGAGCGCGATCGTGCTCATCGCTGCTCCTCACCGCGTTGGCGAAGTCAGCCGCCAGTGGATCGGACGGAGGTCGCGGATGGATCGCTCCGCTCATCACCCAGGCCGGTGAACGCCGTTTCGTCGGTTCGATGAACCGGAGGGGTATGCGGCACATCACTCGCGCCTGCGGCCAGCCGCACAGCTCGCATATCCGCCCCTGAGGGAGGGCTGATCATCCGAGGAACCTCAACGTTTCGGCCTCGCCGGGGGTTGAATGTGGCGTGATGAGCGATCCGGCGGTCTCCGCTCACCCGAGCCTGCTTGAGAGTAGCCGTGGTCGCGCAAGCGACGCGACGACCTTCGAGGACTTCTTTCGAGGTTAGGCGCAGAACCTCTACGCGCACCTTTGCCTGATCACGGGCAACCGTGCGGAGGCGGAGGAGCTCGCGCAGGACGCGTTCCTGAAGGTGTGGGAGAGGTGGGACCGCGTGGCAGCGATGGAGGAACCGATCGGCTACCTCTATCGGACCGCCATGAACCTGTTTCGCAAGCGGTACCGCAGGGCGGTTCTCGCGCTTCGCAAGACGGTATCGGAGGAACGTCGCAGGGACGAGTTCGCGACGGTCGAAGACCGGTCGATCGTCTCACGTGCGCTGGTCGAACTCGCTCCACGTCAGCGGGCGGCTCTCGTTCTCACCGAGCTCATCGGGTTCGGTTCCGAAGAGGCAGGCCACATGCTCGGCGTGAGCCCAGGCACGGTCCGGGCACTCGCGTCGCAGGGACGAGTCGCGATGAAGCGCCACTTGGAGGCGGATGATGTCTGACCCACGGTCGGTCCTGGAACGCGAGAGTCGACGCTTCATCCAGGCGGACGGTGCGTTCGACCGGCTCCTGAGTCGGCGTGACCGCAAGCGTCGGAACCAACGGATCCAAGCAGGGTTGCTCGGTCTCGCGATCGCCGTGGCCGGGGGCTGGCTGAGTGTCAATGTGATCCGATCGACGCCCCGCGTCCCGGCCGTCGATCCCACGCCGACGCCGCAGGTCTGGTCTCCTGTGCACGAGCGTGGCGTCCTACTCGTACATGGCGCAGGCACGCGGGACGACCACGACGCCCGCGTTGGTTGGGTCGACATCGCGCGCATTGGCACCAACGACATCAACGAGGGCGGTTGGACCATCGAACTGGCGGCCAAGCCACCCCAGGAGAAGGATCGTCAACGAGGGCTGCTCATCGCTTACGGCCTGGTGTTGGACACGACCGGCGACGGGGTGGCCGACTATCTGATCGGCATCGACAACGACGCGCCAGGACAAGGCGCCTTCCACGTCTGGGTCACAAACCTCGCGACCGGCGAGACCGACGAGCAGACCGGACCTCCCTACGGGTTCCCTATCGAGTTCAGCCACCCAGAGGAGAGGGGCTCGGGTCGAACCATGGCCTTCACCTTCCTCCCCGGCTCCGCACCCGCGGATCTGGGGCCCACGCCACTGCGCTGGTACGCGTGGGCGTCGGCAGCCAGGGGCGGCGAGGTGTTCGCCTCGGACTATGCCCCGACACAGGTTGGATCACGAGGCCGTGAAGGCCTGGATCAACTGGGGAACCAGGACCATCGTCAGCGGCTGGAACTTCGACCTGACGGCGTTTGGCGTGCGAGATAGTCGAGCCGTCGCACTGATCGGTGGCCGCTACTTCGTCAGCGGCGGAGCCGACTCGCGGGCGAGCGGGGACCCGCTCAAGTACGCCGTGTTCGTCTTCGGAGCCGCCTGACGTCCGCATCGAACTTCCCCACTGACCCCCAACAGTTCATATCGTGGTTGCGGCGCGGCAGCGGTTTCGTCGTCACCCGACGCTCTCCACGCCGTCGTGCGGAACCTGCCAGGCGGTATCCCGATTGGAACTCCGGGTTCATCGACCGTTTGCTCCGTGTCGGCTCGGGGTAGCTGGGGTGGAGGTTGCGAGCGGCTGAGGATCGGACTTCGGATCCGCACCCTCGCCCAGAGCCGCGGGTCATCGGACAATGCCCGCGCGAGAGGCCCGGGCAAAGCCCGGGCCTCTCTCATCATCCCACGCTCTCCGCGGCATAGTGCGGGGTCTGACCGTTGTACGCGCAGGTCAGGCATTCGACCCACCAGTACCCCTCACGGTCATGAACCCGCACGATGGCCCGGAGAATCGCGGGGTCGGTCGCGTTCCGCTGCTCGCATTGCGGCGCCCGTCTCCGGTCCAAGGGCCCGGCCGGGACCGCCCGGGATTTGCGTATCCGTCAACAGGGGAGTAAACCGTTGGAAGGCGCCTCAGGGCCTTCCGGCATCGGGCTGCTTGGTCCTGTCCCGCCCGCGTGCGCGCGGAGGAGGGAACGATGGACCGATCCGATGTAGACCGCGATCGCCGATCAGGGAGGGCGCAAGTCACTGAAGGCGCCCAGACCAACAGCAAAGCCGTGATCAGTCGAAGAGCTGTGATCGGCGGGGCGATCGGCGGGGGCTTATTCACTCTGCTTGCACCGCAACTGTCGATGGCCGACGAAGGGGTTAGGCCTGCTTCCCTTGTTGTGCTACTGAGAGGCCTCTATCAGCCCGTGGTCGATGGACCTGATCTCGGTCTGTCGACGGTGGATCTGAGTGATGGTTCCTACTCCACAACGAAGATCTACCCGGTGAGTGGAGTTCGAGGCCACAGGAACGTCCTCGAGGCGATAGGCGACTTCTACGTGCAGTTCGCCGGCAACCGCTGTGCCTACGACCTCCCCGGAGGCGCGATCGCGATGAGATTCACGCCGAGGTCGAATACCGAGTCGGTTCCCGATGGGTTCGGTGGGTCGTACTTGCAAGGGACCTTCGAACTGAGGATACCGGAGGCGACAGGTCGCTATCGATCATTCGTGGGCGGTCACAACCGCATGGTCGACAACCTGCACTTCCTCGCGTCCGGTGGCATAGATGAGTTCTGCGTCTGCCTCATATCCCGTCGGCAATCCTCGGACGACGACTGACAAAGTGGGTGAGATCGCCCGGCTGCGGCAGTCGATGCCCTCAGGCGCGAGGTCGGCGACCCGTGACGACGTCTAGCGACGTCCATGGGTCGCGCCGCGATCGCGCTATTGACCGAACGTCGTGGATAGGTCCACGATTCGGTCCAGGCACAGGAGGGCGAGCGGATGAGACGGCATCTCCTGCCGATCGCGGCGATTGCTTTGGTCTTCCTTGTTCAGGTTGTGCCCGCATCGGCCCACCTTGAGCGGCATCCCGATGCAGACGACCGGGCAGGAGCCGACCTCCGACGGGTTGAACTTCTCAGGACGCACCACGGCCGGCGGCTCGTGGTCGATCTTGGGACCGGGCAGGAGCGTCCTAGTTGGGCTCGGTTCCGGATCTTCTTCGACACGAGAGGGGATTCCCGAGCCGACTACTTTCTTCAAGGAGAGTACGACGGCGCTAGTTCCGGGCTCGTCGCTTGGGCATTCTTCCGGGCGAACGGCGACGTGACCGAGGCCGACGTCGATCTCGTTGAGCCCGGCTTCCCGTCCTGGTTCCCCATCAAGATGAAGTGGTGGCGGCTCCATGCAACGCGGCATATCCGATGGCGGGTAACGATGAGGAAACTGGATACGCCTCCCCCACGGTGGCTGGACCGCGCCCCACAGGACGGGTGGTACGCGCACTAGTCGGCGCTGCCCTCGTTCGCGCTGACTGAGAGGCAGGCGGGATGGTCGGTCGGGCGGGCGGCGTGGCGGCTCGGCGTAAGCGTCAGAGAGTACTGGGAGCTCCAGTCCTGGGCTGCACGAGCAGACGGTCGATCGCGTTCGCCACCTCCAGTGGATCGAACGGTTTGGTCATCACGGCATCGGCCCCCTCCGAGAGGCAGCGTTGGAGCTCCATCGAGCGCGTGATCGCGGTCAAAACCGGTCCGGAACTGCATCCAGCTCGGCAGAGTTGCGCAGTTGGCCCAGCACGTCATAACCGCTGAGCCCGCCTGGCATCATCATGTCGAGCACGATCGCATCGGGGTGCGTGGCCCGGGCCATCTCGATCCCTGTTCGTCCATCTTCGGCCGCGATGGTCCGATGGCCTTTGACGCCGAACGCCAGGCGGAGGATTACACCCACGGTTGTCTGATCATCGATCACGAGGACGCACGCCATCCGATTGCCTCTCGGGGTTCCTCAGCGAGTCATCGGCGCCGGCGCGATGGAACCTGGAATGGGTGTGGATGAACCTTGCGGCCTCATGGAGAGAGCCGATCGAGCCGGCCTCGAGTTCGTGTACCCGCAGTCTGTCCAGGGTTGCGTTCCTGCGGCTCTCGCAGGGGATCCGCGCTGGCCGAGCTCGATGCTTGCTCCGTGGAGGCTGTTCGGCCAGTCCCAGCACCTCATCGTCTGGATCGATCTCACCAACCGGTATGGAGAAAGTCATCCAGGATTTGGTCACGGGGATCGTGAACAGCTACTTGCCCGGCGTGACGCTCGCTGAGATCGTGAAGAACCCGCTCTAGCCGCCACCGGCCCGAATCGACCAGCCCGCTCGCCGTCGATCGTGCTCAGGATCATGTGGAGCATCGCCTCCGGGGAGGGCGGGCGAGCACAGAAGACTCCGTTACCTTCGCTCCGATGGTGGGAGCTGGGGACGCTATGCTGCGGCCATGACCGATAGGGAGGCCCGGATCGCAATGAACGAGGCGATCGTCCGGGAGATCAACGAGGGCATCGAGGAGTCGAAAGCCTCACGCACGCCCGAAGGCGACGCTCCCATGATGTGTGAATGTGGCAACCTCGACTGCGAGCTGCTCATCACAATCACGGTTTCCGAGTACGAGGACGTTCGCCAGAACGCGCGCCGATTCGTCGTGGTGAAGGATCACGTGATCCCCGACGTGGAGCGGGTGGTCGCGGAGACGGAGCGGTTCGACGTGGTGGAGAAGGTGGAGGGCACCTCTGCAGGGATCGCCGAAGCGTTGGACCCACGGGACTAGATGCTCCCACCCGCGGGCTGCGGGTACTCGAGTTCGAACCAGAACCCAGCTGAGCCCTCGAGGTTCGTTCCCTACCGAGTGGCGAGCTTGTCGACGAGGTAAAGACCCCACCCGGACTGACCTCCCGGCGACGGACGGATCGAGCCAGCGACGATCTCCGAGGGCGGCCCAGCGGATCGGCTGTCGCGAACGATGACCCGAAGGACGGTGCCTGACCAGGCAGCGGCCGCGTCGATGTAGTCGTCTGGTCCTAGCCCGGCATGTCGGATGCTGTTGGTCACCAACTCGGTGGTGAGGAGCGTACCTTCCCAGATCACCTGATCGGGAAGTCCCATCCCCTCGAGCGCCACGCCGGATCCGCCGTAGATTCTCCGGCGCTGCCCGCAACCTCAGCTCGAGCCGATGCACCTGACCTCCGACTCCTCTGGAGGGCGCCCCAATGCGCCTCAACGCCGACGCCGCTGTTGAGGAACGGCGTACCCCGTGCGTGCCGCAGAACAAACCTTGTACTACTCGCCGCCGCGAGCGTGAGGGTCAGGCGGAGAGATGTGGTGGTCTGGGGGGGCCCGCCGGACCGTCTCCGGAACCGCCACAAGAGACCTCGTCGCCACGATCCGGGGACTCTCTTGGCTACTTCACGAACGTCTGCGGCCAGGCCGAACAACTCGCAGATCTTGTCCCAAGTGTCGGCGATCGATCGCCGGCCTTCTCCTGGTACTCGCGATGCTGAGGCCGAGGCGCCACGCCGCTTGGGCGACGAGAGCCCGCTCCGCTCACGATCGGCACGGAGCGGCTAAGTCGAGACTTTCGACCGAGATTCCAGCGTTTCCCCTCCGGGTATCGGATTATCCGATGAAGCGTGAACGAGACATGAAGCGTGAACGGGACGAGTTGGACTGGCTCGCTGCCGAAGCAGGACACAGCGCCGATCTCGTCGGGATGACGGCGCTCATCCTCGTGGTGGCGCTGGTCCTCGGCTTCGTCGTCTGACCAGCGTTCGCCGCCAGGCCGGCGCGTTCGCGGTTCCTGCTGGGCCGAGTCAGCCACCCTGGCGCCTCCGCCGGCATCCGGGGGTAGGCGTCGACCGCAGCGGCACTCGATGAAGCAAGGGATGGGCGGGGCGGGCCGGAGCTCCGGATCCTCAATCAGCTCCGGATCTACGAGCGCCACGTCGTATCCCGCGCGCGCGGACAAAAGCTCGCCGCAACGAGGACGTTTTCACCGAGTCGACGTCCGCTCCGTAAGAAGGAAGAAACAGGTACGCGTTCCCCCGCGCCCGGAACACATTGATCGGGGTTCGATACACACGTTCGCTGTGCGGCCTAGGTGGGTCATGACCGCGAACGTCGGGCCCACTCGGCCAGCGGGCGGAGGATCTGATCGAGGTAGTGCGTTGCGAAGCGGCGAACGCGCCATGCGCGGTTGCGTGCCTATCGATCCCGACATCAGCCGGCTCCCCAGTCGACCTCCCGAGCGACGTGCATCTCATCAGGCGCTGGGATCGTGGTCGAACCCTCGGGGGTCGACCCGTCGCTCTCGCTCGACGTCAATCGATCGATCAGGTGCTCGGTGAATGTCGAGGCTGCCGTCCCCATTGAGTCGCCGAGTCGCGCTGGCACGTCAGCCTTGAACCTCAACGCGTCCAGCGTCCCGGCGACCCTCGCGCGCGCCGCTTCGATCTCGGCGCGGATCTTGGCTACCCGGTCGACCAGAGCCGTTCGGTCTCCCGACGGATCCACGCCACGTCCTCCCGTGCCGCCTCGATCGTCTCGGTCGGCGCCAGTGACCCCAACGACCGCAACCTGGCGCGACCCATGAGGAACAGAACCGCGGCCACCGTCACGAGCACCGCACCGACGATGACGGCTGCGGCCCAGGCCGGCAGCACGATCGTGAGGGCCAGCACCGCGCCCGCGATCAACACGCCGACGCCGAACACCGCGATTACGACGGCGGCCGCGATCTCCACTCCTACCGTTCGCAGGCGAGACCCTTTGTCCTCGAGCTCCAGCTTCGCGAGCTGGGCCTGATGCCCGAATATCTGCCCGACGTCCGTGAGCAGCTGGCGGAACAGCTCACTCGTGGGCGACTCGCGCAGTCGCTCCTGCTCGGTCGGGACGCATGCCATCGTCGTCTCCTGGCGTCGTGGGTGCGCCTCCCTCCTACCCGGGCGTGGCGCGGCTCACACTCCACGTTTGCGTCTTGCCATCTGGGGGCAAGGAGGCCAGCGAGATCAACGGAGGCGAACGTGGCGAGCACCGAGCACAGCGAAGCACCCTCATCGGCGCAGCAACTGCAGGAGGCGGGCAAGATGGTGGTCGGCGCTGCCGGGAGCGTGGCCGTCGACCGTGTCCGCGTCGAGGTCGACGCACGGTCGAGCCGGGCCGCCGTCGAACTGAAGGCTCTGGCGAACGCGATGCGTGCGTCGGCATCGAACCTCCATGAGCAGGGTCACGGCGATGAGGCCGAGATCGTAGAGAAAGTCGCGGCGCGAGCGGACCGCCTGGCGGCGCGCCTCGCGAGCGCGAGCACCGACGACCTCCTTGACGACGCGAAGCGGCTGTCTCAGGAGGCGGTCGCCTTCGCACGACGCGAACCGGTGCTCGTGATCGCCGGCGCGTTCACGGTCGGCCTGCTGATTCCGAAGGTCCTCGACGCGATCGGGACGAAGGGAGTCTTGAACCAGCCGCGATCGGACAAGGCCGAAGACGACCGATCTACCGCTACCCGCGCGGAGGTACCCAAGGCCGCAGCAAGGAAGTGACCTGAAGCATGACACCCGACATGGAGGAGGAAGACATGGCCCGCAATCAGCAAAGGGACCGGAAGGACGAGGTGATGGACGGAGGCTCGACGATCGCGACCGTCGTGGAGAAGGCCGGTGATGCCGTTTCGGCGGTGGGATCCGGGGCGAAGAAGGTTGCCACGACGGTGGCCGACAACCCGATGCTCGCAGCTACCGGAGCGGCCGCACTTGGTGCCGCTGTGGGCGGGACCGCTCTGGCTCGCCAGCGCAAGCAGAAGGCCAAGAAGTCGTCCTCGACGAGGAGATCGCCTGCGAAGCGACCCTCGGGCGCGAAAACGTCGTCGAAGAGTAGCGCGGGGAAGTCTCCGGCAAGGAAGTCGCCCGCGCGGTCATCGTCGGCCAGGAAGACTTCTGCCAACAAGAAGACTTCTGCCAAGAAGACTTCGGCAAGGAAGAGCAGCGCGAGGACCTCGCCCGCGCGCAAGCGGTCGGCATCCTCGACGTCGAAGCGAAGCGGCACGAAGCGATAACTCCCCCATGGTCTCTCTTCGGCTCGCTGATCGCGAGCGCTCGGTTCGACCCGAACGACCTCATTCAGCTTGAGGTGCAGCGCCGCCGAGTGGGCGGTGGAGCCCGACCGACTAGCGCCCAGAGCGATCAGCGTTTCTGGCTGTCGCCTTCCTTCGGTACTGGCTTGGACGCTGCGGTCTTCTCGCGTCCTGTGGTCTTCTTGCGAGCTGGCTCCCGAGCTGCGGATGTCTTTCGAGCGGCCGTCTTGTGGCGCGCTGGAGCTGAATCGGGGCTAATGATGGCCACTGTTTGCCTCCTCCCGTGGGACCTCTTTGTCGTCCGCTCGCGGTACCCGAGACGGCCTTGGGGGAAGCGGCGAGGCGATGAGCCAGCTCAAATCGCTGAGTGTCTGGCTGCGAGCATTGGGTCCTGTCGACTAAGGGTCTAACCGGTGGCAGTCATGGAGGAAAATCATGTCCCCGGTCTCAGGACGACCAGCAGGACATCGACGGCAGCCGCGATCACCGTGACGACAAGCACCATGCGTAAGAGAAGGCTCACTAGAAGACTACTTCGCCGCGCGACCCCGCCTATCCGGCCGCTTCCAGGTGCTCGAGCGGCGCTCCATCTGGATCATGGTCAAGTCCCGAGCAAGACTTGCTCGCCCGCGTTCCATCGGGCCGCCCCTGTCCCCCCGCTTCGTTCGCGCGAGCTAGGGCGCGGCGGCCCCCAGTCCTTCGCGGTCCGGATCGAGCGCGAAGCGGACGTCCCGCGCGTCATGCATGGCCTCAACCGTCGCGGCACGGAGCAGCGCAACCTGCTGGTCGAGCACCTCGATGCGCTCCGGAAGGGCGACGCGTCGGAGATCCAACAAGGCGGCGACAAGGCGTCGCGAGACCTGGGGCGATCCCGCGCCGGCCATCCGGATCTCGTCGAAAGCCAGATGAACGTAGTCATCCCAGGTCATCGTCTTCACCAGCAGTCGGATTTCGCCGTCCTCGTCAGGAATGCGACCGTCGGGGAACGGCCGCCGCGCGAGCTGCCGGAGGATGTCGTGCAAGCGGTCGATTGCCTGCACGGCCGTCGTGGGGTCCTGAAATGGCGACTCAGACAACGAGCGCTCCGCGATGTCGACCAGGAGCCGCATCCCGTAGGCGACGTCCTCATCCAGAGTCGGCTCGAGCTTCAGGCTCAACGCCGAGAAGAGCCGGTTCTCGTTCAGGCCCTCGGACGAGCTGTGAACGATGAACAGCGCCCCGCCGGCGGGAACGAACGCGCCAATAGCCGGGACGAGCTCGAGCACGCAGTCGGCCCGTTTGGCCTCGGCGACGAGTGCATGCGCCCCGATCATCGTCACGACGCCCGAGTCTCGCGCAGCGACAACGCGCGGAGCGTCCGGATCGACGGGAGGCGGCGGGCCAGCGTCCGGATACAGGCGGTCGAGGAGCTTGCGCGTGTCGTCACCGACGAGCTCGATCAGCGCCGATACGCGCAGTGACTGGCCGATATGGTGCACGTAGATCACCAAGGCGGCGATGCTCGCCAGCACGAGGAGATACGCCATCGCCACGGCGATGCCCGGAACCTGCCCTGTGCCATCGCCCCGGTCCAGAACCTCGCGGATCGTCAGCACGGCATGCACGAAGGTGGCGACGAAGAGCCCGATCGCGAGCTGGCTGGGTTTGTCGCGAAGGATCCGCTGCACGATCCGGGGCGAGAACTGCCCCATCGCCAGCTGAACCACGACCATCGTGATCGTCAGCACGAGCGCCGCGAGGCTCACCATCGAGACCGCGATCGTGCTCAAGATCATGTTCGCTGAGGTCGCCCGACCAACGAGCGCCTGCGGGATCGCCTGATAGTCGTAGGCTCGGTCGAGGGAGATCGTGCCGAAAGAGATCGCCACTCCCGCGAGGACACACATGACCGGCACGAACCAAAGGCTCGACCTCACGCTCGCTGCGAGCTTTCGCAACCACATGAGCCCCGGGATACCCAACTCGCCTGCGTCGCATGCATCCGCTACCCCGCACTACACGGTTGAAACGAGTTGCGTCAGCCACCTGGCGACTCAGTCAGTGGCCACCCGGGGCGATTGACCAACGCTCCCTGCGAAGGTCTGCGGTCAGCCATACACCTTGCAGATCCGATCCCAGGCGGCTTCGAAGCCGAGGCCGGCCGCGCCCCGCCCGAGCTCCCGGAACTCGCGGATGCTCACGCCGAGCCACCACGCGGCTTCACCGACCAGGTCAGCTCAGTCGATCTTGCCCGACATCTTCCGGAGCGTGGCCGCCACTGGCTTCCCGATTGTGTGGCCACGCGTTTCGGAGTGCCCGCTTTGGGGATTCTCCCCACGAGGCGGCCTCCGGCTCTCGGGAATGGTCAGTCGAAAGGGTCCGCGTCTGCAAAGGGGGAAGCCATGTTCCCCCACATCACCCTCGAGGAGCCCAGCAAGCGGTCCCTGGCTGGGCTTTTCGTTGGCGTCCACCGGAGAGAGCAGCCCACGACCGTAGGTACTGGCCCCGCATCCACGAGCCCGTCCCGGGTAATGGGCAGCGATGGCCTTCGGGGGTGGAAGCGAGAGCGTTCATGGTCCTCCGCGTTCCATCTACCTCGCCGCGAGCCCACGTGCGTGGAAACAGGCTCGATCGTTCTTGAAGGACGCCATCGGTGATCGACAAGGCCCCGAACAGGTGGAGCTGGCAGCTCTCCTCACGACCGAGATCCTGTGCATGGCGGCTCGCTACACCCTGCACGCGTTCGAGGAGCCGATTCGAGTAACGACCTCTGCAGCGGGAGATCGACTCCGGGTGACGGTTCGAGACCGAGAAGGGAGCCTCGCCCTGGCGATGGCGAGCGATGCGAACCAGGATGTCTGGGGGCTGCTGCTCCTAGAGAAGATGTCGGCTCGATGGGGAACTGAGCAATCGCTTGTGGGTGCTTACATCTGGTTCGAACTCTGAACGACTCAGAAGGCAGAGATGCCAAGACCTTTGCGAGCTATCCAACCTCCGCCCCCTCCTACCTGGATCGCCCCCTGAAGCCCAGATGCGCCGCCGCCAGCAGTCCACCTACAAGGAGCGTCGTCAGCGAGGAATCCCTCACGCCCCGAAGGGATTCGCGTGCCGCCGATCGGGGTACGTCGAGCCTAAGAGGAGTGAGTCGAGAGGAGACGGAGATGGCGACCTCGAACGAGCAGCGCGTCGTCGCAACCAGGCTCGGAGAGTCTGCACTCACCGGCGTGCGAGGTGTCGCGGTCCGCGCCGTGGCTCACCCTGTCGCAAAACGCACCCGGTGGACCGAGGAGCAGGTTCGCACGGTTCTCGGGCTGTTGCTGGTCGCATACTCCCTCTACCGCGTGCTTCGTCCCGTCGTTCGAGCGGCGCGTGAACGCCCGTAGAGGGGGATCTCGATGCAGACGCAGACGGCGGCGCGGCGCCTTCCGGAGCTGGTCCGCTCGATCCGCTCCGACCTCCGGCTCTCGTCATGATGGACGTCCGAACGCCGAACGCGGTCGAGGGGTACATCAGCGATCACCTCGCCGGCGCCGCGGCGGCGATCCAGCTCGCAGAGCGCTGCCGGACCAGGGATCCCGCCTCGGAGCTGGGCCACGAGTTGCAGGTGTTGCTCGGCGACATCGAGGAGGACAAGCGGGTCCTTGAGCGAGTGCTCGAGGCCGCGGGCGGCTCGCCAAGACCGATCAAGCGCGCGAGCGCGCTTGGGATGGAGCTGCTCGCCAACCTCCGCATGTCACTGCCGGTCCTCGGACCGGGCTCACCCGAGGCAGCTCGGCTCGAGGAGATCGAGACGCTCTGCCTCGGCATCGAGGGCAAGCGGCTGCTGTGGCGGGCGCTCGCGTCGGCGGACGGTGGCCTCGCGGGCTTCGACTTCGAGGACCTTGAGCGCCGCGCCGAGGCGCAGCGCGATCGGCTCGAGCGATTTCGATTGCAGGTCGCGTCGACAGCGTTCAGGGTGTCATCGGCTGAGTAGGCCTAGACCCGACCAGGGCCAAGGCAATGGGAGACCTCGTTGGGCCCTGCTGGCTCGAGCGCGCGATGGCGCTGTCCGAACGGGGCCTCTTCGCCGATCTGGGCGAGATTCCCATCACGACTCGGGGACGCTAGGCGACCACCTGGGAGCCGCCAAGCATCGTGACCGGCGCGGTGATCGGTGCAGCTGGTCCAGCCCAGGACATCATCCTGCCCGCACTGTTTACCCGGCTCTGTCTCCAAACAACGGTTCGTGAGTACACCCACGGACCAGCCCCTCAAGGCGATCAGCGCTTCCGGTTGTCCCCTTCCTTCGGTGCCGGCCTGGACGCTTCAGTCATCTCGCGTCCTGTGGCTCTCTTGCGAGCTGGCTCCCGAGCTGCGGTCGTCTTGCGGGTGGTCGTCTTGTGGCGGGCTGAAGTTGGGTCGGGGCTTATGGCCATCGCCTTCCCTCCTCTTTGTGGGAGCTTCCTGTTCCCGCTCGCGGTACCCGAGACGACTCTGGGGGAAACGGCGAAAGCGCTGAGCCAGGATCGAGCGCTGAGGTCTTGCTGCGAACACGGGGCTGTTAGGAACCTATCGGTGCCAGGTCACGCACGGACAGTCATGTCCCCGGTCGTAGGACGACCAGTAGGACCGCGATGGCCGCCGCCATCATGGTGACGATAAGGACCGTGCGCACGAGAGGACTCATTTGAAATGCGGAGCGGGCAAGGGATGAAGGCGAGGGCGCCAAGGACTCCCTCGCCTTGCTTCAGCCTGCCGATTCGTGGTGGCTAGGCGCCGCCCCGAGCCCTGCGCCTGGGTGCCGCCCTCCTGGCCCTCACGCTCCTGGCCGCCCTCCTGGCCCTCACGCTCCTGGCCGTCCTCCTCGCCGCCGCCGTCCTGACCGCCGCCCTGGGTGCCGCCCTCTTGGCCGCCGCCCATCTCGTCGTCGCGCTCCATATCCTGCCCTTCCCGCTCCATGTCGACCTCCCCTCTCGTGCGCTCGCGATACCCGGCGTCGATCGGCCTGAACCGGCATGGGCGATCAGATCTATTGAGCCCGGCCGGAGCACAGACGACCCGATGGCGGATACCGACGAGGTCATCAGGCAGCGTCGCTTCGCGGTATCCACCACGACGCGGGCGTCGGGACTCCCGATCCGGACGTCGCTTGGCCGAAGACGTTTCAGTCGGACGCGTCCGGGGGACTTCGTGAAGAGGGCTTGGTAACTGCGTTCCTAGCCCACGCGGCAGAAGGAGCGAGACTGTGAGCGACGCACACCCTTCGACGGGGCGCCTCCAACCCAGAGACGTCTGGACAGTGCTCTGGGTAACGGTCGCCTTCGCCGCAGGCTTGTTGATCCTCTATGAGATCCGCCGGATATTGCTTTGGCTCCTCATCGCCCTCTTCGTGGCGGCCGTCATCGGCCCGGCGGTATCGTTCCTCGTCCGACGTGGATGGCGTCGCGGGCTCGCCGTCGGGGCCGTCGTTATCCTGATGACCGTACTCGCCGGCGGGGCCGGGTATGTCTTGGTGCGGCCGCTGGTGACGCAGTCGATCGAGTTCGCCGAGGACCTACCGGAGAACCTCGATCGTCTGCAAAGGGCTCCAATCGTTCGGCAGACGCTGGACCGCTTCAACGTGGAGGATCGGCTGGAGCAAGTCTCCGCTGATCTCCCGGATCGATTGCTCGGCTTCTCCGGACCCCTCTTCTCGATCTTCAAGACGATCGGCGAGGCGATCATCGCTCTTGTGAGCATCGCCGTGATGACCGTATTCCTCTTGCTGTACGGCCCTCAGTTCGCCGATACGGCCCTGCGATTGATCCCGGACGGGCGGCTCAGGCGACGTGTCGACAGCCTAGGTGTGAAATCCCTGGGCGCCGTCTCTGGATGGGTCCTAGGGAATGTCCTCACGAGCGTCGTCGCGGGCGTTGCCGCCCTCGTGCTCTTCGTCTCGCTCGGACTGCCCTATGCGACGCTCCTCGCGCTGTGGGTGGCGATCGCGGACCTCATCCCGCTCGCGGGGGCGACGCTCGGTGCGATTCCCGCGATCGTCGTTGGCTTCCTCGTCTCCCCGCTCGTCGGGATCGTCGTCACCGTCTTCTTCATCCTCTACCAGCAGCTCGAGAATCACGTGCTGCAGCCTGCCGTGTATGGACGCACCATCAAACTGAACCCTTTCCTCGTCTTGCTCGCCATCCTCGTGGGCATCGAGCTGGCCGGTTTCGTGGGTGCGCTTCTGGCCCTGCCGGTTGCAGGGATAATCCAGATAATCGTCCTCGACGTACTCGAAACGAACGGCCACCGAACAGCTCCGGTGGCGGAACCGTTGCCTCCCGGGGCGCCGTCAAGTGGGGCCTGATCCACCGACTCAGGGTCATCGCCTAACAATGTTCGGGGGACCTGCTGCGAGCGGAACCGCCGCTCCGACTTGCCCGGAGGTCACCCGGCCAGAGACGCGACCCGATCCTCGCAACACCTCCGACGGTCGGCGGAGAGGCTGGTCGTTCGGGCTCATCAAGGATGGTTGCTTGCTGGAAGAGCGGGATAACAGTGCGGAGATGATCACCAGAGCGGGACCATCTCCGCGGATCACCGCGCCCGTCACGCTGCTTGGCGTAGGGCTTGGGGGCCTCTTCGACGGCATCGTGTTGCATCAGATCCTTCAGTGGCATCACATGTTGACCTCACAAGGGGACTTCCCCGCGACCACGGTGAGCGGCCTGGAGGTGAACACCTTGTGGGACGGGCTCTTCCATGCCATGACGTACGTGTTCATCGTCGTGGGTCTCTTCTGGCTTTGGGACAGAGCTCGAGCCGGGGGGGTGAGGTCGTCTCGGAAGCAAATCCTCGGCTGGATGCTGGTCGGCTGGGGTCTCTTCAACCTGGTCGAGGGTGTGATCGATCACCACATCCTCCAGATCCACCACGTTCGGACCGGCCCGAACGAACTTGCGTGGGATATCGCGTTCCTCGCGCTCGGCGCGGTGCTTCTCGTGGGCGGGTGGACATTGGCCCGCTCGGACGAGCACTGGTAGGGCCTTCCCTCGAGTCGTCGCGACGGCCGAGCCTTCCCCCTTGCTGGCGTCCGGTCCTCCGGCATCGTCGCGTGCTTCACCACCCCCGCTCGGGCCAGCTCTTCCATCGCCATCATCCCGCCCGGCTGATCTCCTTCGACGATCGCTCGGAGAAATCGACTCGAATCGGTTAGGTCCTTTGCTGTCGCGGGTAGTGCTCCAGGACAACTCGACCAGTGGGGGGACGCATATGACAGACACCAGCACGAAGGTTCAACAGGCAACCGATGCAGCCAAGGAAGCGGCCGCAGGGGACGACGTGATGGACCTGACCGAGGGGCGGGAGGACATTCCGACTCCCATGCGGGCGGTCAAGAACCTCGGCATCACCTCCGGCATGGCATACACCGCAGGGGCTCTGTCGATCTTCCTGAGCCTCGCGATGTGGTTCTTCCGACGGGGTGGGGACCGCGATACTGCGGAGCGGCTCGCGATCTTCGTGGGACTGTGGCCGCCCACCTTCATGGCGATCGGCAAGGCTCTTGAGGGGTACGAGCACCCGGGGCGCTAACAACTGGCTTCAGTAGCTCGAGCCACGCGACGCGCGCCACGGCGGATTGCGGCGATCCGGGCCGCCTGACTTCCGATCGCCCACTCGACAAGTAGCACTGTGGATCACACATCCAGATGGATACAGGCAAGAAGCAAGGTGGATCACACGGCGAGATGGATAGGGAGGGATCATGACGAAGCGCATCATCGGCCTCGCTGTCGCACTTGCGACGACGGTGGCCCTGGCGGGAACGGCTTCCGCGCAATCGTCTGACCCACGTGAGTTCACGCTCAACGTGGTGCACGGCATCCCAGGAGTGGTCGTGGATGTCTGCGTGAACGGCGAGAAAGCGATCACCAACTTCGATCCTGGTGAGGTGGTTACCGGCGTCATGCTGCCCGAAGGGACATACGAGCTGAAGGTCACGCCCGCCGGCGAGCCTTGCAGCGCTGCGATCCTAGAGGTCACGGCCGAGCTCGAGGGCGGTCGGTTCCGGAACTACACCGTGGTGGCGAACCTCGATGACGCAGGCACCCCGAACCTGCTGCTCTTCCGGAACCCCATGCGGAAGACAGAGGCAGGCCAGGCACGGCTCGTGCTGCGGCACACCGCGGATGCTCCCGCTGTGACCGTGTGGGCAGACGGCTCGAGGCTCAACCGAGGACAGCAATTCGTGTGGAGCGAGTCACGCCGTTTCAACGTGCCAGAGGGTGACTACGAGGTCTTCGTATCGCTCGCAGGTCAGACTGATCCTGTGATCGGCCCCGTGGATCTCTCCCTGATGGCCGGGTTCACGTACCAGGTCTACGCGTGGGGGAACGCGGAAGCTGGCTACAGCCTTGCGGTGATCCCCGTGGAGGTTGGCCAGGAGCACTGACCAGCGTTCGTTCTGCAGTGAGCGACGTGACATGACCGAAGCTCGTGACCAATCGGAAGAGAGGAAGAGTTGATGCAACGATCAGAACTCGAAGAGCAGAGGACGCACGATCGCGACGGTGATCCACGGGTGATCCGGGATCGACGGGAGAGCCGCAGCAGCACCGCAGCACTGGCGCTGGCGCTCGGAGGCCTGGTACTTGTCGTGGGTACGTTCCTCGACTGGATCGACGGTCGCGAACTGGCGCTCACAGACCCGAATGGGTTCCAGATTCCGGATGGGCGCCTCGCGCTTGGCATCGGTGTCGCGCTGCTCCTCATCGGCATCCTCATGGCGACCAACAGGAGGGTGGGCAGTTGGTTCGACGCGGATCTGCTCGGCTTCGCGCTCTCGACGGTCGCGCTCGTGACGGTCGTCAGCCTCTGGATCTACCTCGCCTCGGACGAGCGCTCTCCAGATGTCGGGATCTACGTGGCCACTGCCGGAGCGGCGATCGCCATGGTGGGATCGTTGATGGCGCTGCTAAGGAGCGGATCAGACAGAGCCACGCTGGATAGCGAAGGTGAAGGCGATATCGGAAGGAACCGACGCTTCGCCTGAGCTCCCACGTACAGTTCCAAGGGTTGCCAGAGACCGCCGGGAGATGGAACCCGGCGGTCTCTGGTTATCAACGGGATTGCTGAGTGCCGTCTGGGCGGACGCTGCCGCTCGATCGGTGGGCGCGCCGTACCCCGTTCGCCTTGTTGGTGGCTGGCGACGAAAGCCAAGCCGCCGCCTATGTCAGGGGGTACGAGGACGGCCTCAAGCTCGACGGTGCCATGGAGACCGACCGTGCAGGCGTTGTGGTGATCCCCGCGGGACAGACGCGGATCACCTCGTCCCGCGCACAGGCCCGGAATCCGACTCGGAGAACCCCATCCAGGCCGACACGCTCATGCTCGCGACGGTGCAGGGCAACGTCGCAACCTCGGTCCTCAACGTCACATTGCGCCCTGACGTTGACACCGCGACGATCCGCCTGACGCGGGCGGCAAATGTTGCCGTTCATGTCGGGTGGTTCACGCTCAAGAGCTATCCGCCGTCCTGAGCGGCCCTCGAAATGTCGGCGAGCCATCGCCGACATTCGAGCTTCCTTGTACACAGGATGCTCACCTCGAGCCGCGGCGTCGCCTGCTCGAACCCGACCTGCCGAGCTCGGCTGAGATCCTGCTCGAGCCATCGTCGGGAGCACATCCATCGGAGACCGCGGGCTCCGGGAATGTGAAAAGCCGCCGGAGCCCGATGGCTCCGACGGCTTCTCAGGGAGGGCCGACCCACCGGGGGACTAGCTAGGGTCGGCTCCTGACCATGCCCAGATGTCCGTGTTCCCGAACGTGGCGGGACATGCCTGCTGGATCGCGGGCGTGCCGCTCGGGTCCAACGTCTGCTGCACCTGAGCACGCCAGGTGTTCACCGGGCCGCAGACGGCACCGTCGCGAACGTCGTTCCACACGGCTACCCCATACTCATCCGTAGCGTCGGCGTAGACGTAATCGCCCAGGAACTCGAGGACGACGTTGTTCTGCGCTGACGCGCGCGGGTCGCCGACCGCGCCTCGATGGACCTCCGTGAACGTTCCTGGTGCTCCGGAGGCGGTGACGTCCGCATGCAGGATCACCCCCACGAGCCCTCGAGTGGACGTGGTGTCGTTCCGGTACGGGGTCGTGAACGCGTTGTACACGAGGTACAGGTCCGTCCCGTCCGGTGAGACGGCGACCGCGGAGTAATAGGGACGGTCGCCCGCAGCGATGGGTATCACCTGCTGTGTCCAGCTCGTGCCGTGGTCCGTGGACCACGCGATCCGGAGCTGGGTCTGGTTGTTCACCGGCGGCCCAGCGCTGCCGGTCCGGCCGTCCGCCCAAGTGTCGTACATGTAGTCGGTGCTCTCCGAGGCGATGTCCAGGCTCGGCGAGGCCGACAGGTCGTCACGTGCACCGGCGATCCCGTCCATCACGCACCGGAACCCGGTACCGTCGAACTGGACCGCGAAGCACGAGTCGACCGCGTCGAACAGCACCTGCGGACGGGTCCAGTTCTTCCCGCCGTTGAAGGACTTGATCAAGATGTGTTTGCCGACGCCCGGCATCCCGACGGCGAACTGGTTCGCCATCAGGTAGACGACGCCCTCGCTGTCGGTGCGGATCGTGCAGCCGGAGCGCCCGAACCCCTTCTTCGGGTTGAACGGGTTGTTCGTGGCGTCGGTGACCTGCTTGGTCCGCCAGGTGTCGCCACCGTCCGATGAAACCCCCACGATCAAGGGTGTCGGGGCAGCGTTGCCACCACTCAGGCTCCGGAATCCCGCCCAACAGACATAGGCGTTGCCGAAGAACGGGCTGTCCTCGTTCTGGTCGGCCCAGATCTGCTCCTTGTCGCTGAACGTGGTGGCCGACTGCTTGCTGACGACGACCGGATCCGCCCAGCTGTCCTCGTTCGCGACGAGGGCGCTCGCTTCAGGAACCGAGTCGACGCTCGCAGGAACGTCCATCCGGGAGACGGCGATCGCCTCGAACCCCTTGAACGGCGCCACCTCGTGAACGGTGGATGCGGCCGCGAGGTTCGCGTAGTACAGCCGGGACCCGTTGGCCCACGAGAACTCCCCGTTGGCGTCCGGGAGCGGACCGAAGACCACCGCAGGATCGCCGTCGGAGACCATCCCCGCGTCGTCGTAGTGAGGCAGCGTCCCTATCGGGCCAGGGTGGGCGACGCACGGCGGGTCGGTGTCGCCGACGACACCGAGGCAATCTCGGGCAGTGAGCCCTGTGTAGGTGGGCTGGATCCAGCTGTCGCCGGAGTTGAACGAGAACTGGATACCCGAGCCCCCAACGTCGGTCGTGAAGGGACAGGTGTTGTCGGTGCCGGCGTTACAGGCCTCCATATCGATGTTGTCATTCGCGCCCGCGGCGACCAGCCAGGTATGGGCCGGGTCGATCGCCACCGCGGGTTCGTTCTGCTTGTTCTGCGAGAAGATGTTGTCGTTGCTTCCCACGGTGACTTCGCTTTCGCCATCGTGGACGGCCAACGCAGGGATCGCCTGCAAGCCGAGGAGCATCGCGACCGCTGCCAGTCCGAGGACCCCGGCGATCAGCCTGGATCTCCTCATGCGGCACCACTCCCTTCCGACGGGGGCTCGGTGGTTCCGGGCCGACCCTCGAAGCTAGGCATGAGCTCGAGGGGCTGACATCTGGCAGCAGCGGTAGAACTCCTACGGTCGTCACACCGATTCCGAGTCGCCTCCTCCGTTCGCTCTACAGGAATGGAGGGAGCCGACGCTGGGTGCGCCTTTCACATGCGGGATGCTCACGCCGAGCCGCGGCGCCGCCTGCCCGATCGACCACCCTGCCCGCTTCCGATCCTGTTCGAGGCAACGAGCGAAGCATCGCCATCGGAGGACCGTAGGCCATCGGGGCGAAAGTGAGAAGCCGCCGGAACCCGAAGGCCCCAGCGGCTTCTCAACGCGAAACCTAGCCGGGTAGGCGGCTGCCTGTCAAACCGGATTACCCTCCCGGAAGCCGCTCCGTGGTTCGCAAGTCGCTGCGCAGTCACAAATCGGTAGCAGGACCGAATCTGGCCATTCGACCTAGATGCGAACGTGTCCCAGCGGGGGTATCAGGTAGGCATGAAACGTGAACGAGACGAGTTGGACTGACTCGCCGCCGAGGCCGGAGCGAACGCCGTCCACGTCGGGATCACGGCGTTCATCCTCGTGATGGCGCTGGTCCTCGGCTCGGCCGTCTGATCAAACGAAGCGCCGCCATCGTGCCGCTCGCCCCTCCACTGGTGACCAGCCGGCCGGCTTCCGATCGTCCCCGAGCATCCGGGACAGCATCGCCACCACGGGGGGAGGCTAGGCCATCGCAGCGACGATGGATCGCTAGGCCGGACGGGAGTGATGCGGCACGCGCACCGCTCTCCCCGATCACCAGTCGCGGCGATCGTGATCGCGGTCTTCTTCTTCGATTGAGACTCCGACGGGAATCCCGAACCTGTCGAGATCACGATGCGTCTGGCGATGTAGCTCCGACCAGCGAAACGGGGTCATCGGATTTGTCGCGTGAAGCTGGTCGTGGAAAGACGCGAGCGCAGCCGCCAGATCCGCGTTCCTTCTCCGCTCGGCAGTCACCTGCTTCCACAAGGTCCGCGCCGTCCGGCGACGGGTCTCGGTCTTCGAGGTCCTCCTATCGGGTGGAAGCTTCAGAACGCCGTCCGCACTTATCTCAGGCTCGTCACGGCTCTCCCGAGGGTAGCTGATGATCATCCCGAATGTGATCAGGCCGATGGCGAAGATGATCGCCGAGGCAAGGACGAGCTCTGCTGCTGCTGCTGCGATCACAATACTCCCCTCCACACAGCAACCGTATCGATGAGCGCTCCGCCTACAGCCATCTCCCATAGGGCCCCTTACCCCCGCGGCGATGAGGGATTCCCCTTCTGCGAGATTTCCTACGAAATTGGGCCGCCGGGTTCCGGCGGTGCAAGGGGGTAAACAGCCCGTGACCTGGAGCGGACGACGGGATTCGAACCCGCGACCCCCACCTTGGCAAGGTGGTGCTCTACCACTGAGCCACGTCCGCAGACTGCGCATCCATCCTAGGCACCGTGATTCGCAGCTTCAACCGATGGCCGATCAGGCGGTGCCCGTGGAGCCGAACCCTCCCGTGCCACGGGTCGATTCTGGGAGCTCATCGACGAACGTCGGTGAGACCCCCGGCACCGCAACGATCACGAGTTGGGCGATCCGGTCGCCGGGCGCGATCTCGACCGGCTCGTGCGGGTCGAGGTTGACCATCGCGCAGGTCACCTCGCCGCGGTAGCCGGCGTCGATCAGGCCGGGGGCGTTCGCCAGCGTGAGCCCTCGCTTCGAGGCCAGTCCGGACCGCGGGAGGACGAGGCCGGCGTGGCCGTCCGGGATCGCGACGGCGACGCCGGTGGGCACCATCGCTCGCTCCCGGGGCTTGACCGTGACGCCCTCGGCCGCCCGGAGGTCGAGGCCCGCGTCGCCGGGGTGCTGCGCGCTCGGCAGCTCCCCCTCGGGTCGCACGCGCCGGAAGGCAAGATCCATCTCGTCAGACCGGCTCGATCAGCTCGAGCCGGTTCCCGAACGGGTCGCGAACGTGCACGCGCTGGAAGCCGGAGAACTGATCGGACTCGATCACCTTGTAACCGCTCATCTCCACACGGGCGCGCATCCGCTCGAGATCCTCGACCAGGAACGCGGGGTGCGCCTTCATCGCGGGCTGGAACCCCTCCTCGACGCCGAGGTGGACCTCGAGATCGCCCGACCGGAACCAGACGCCGCCGCGGTCGGCGAGCTCCTGAGGCTTGGGCACCTGCTCGAGCCCGAGGACACCCTCGTAGAAGTCGATGGCCGCCTGCTCCTCTTCGGGTGGCATCGCGAGCTGCACGTGGTGCAGCCCGAGCAGCCTGCCGGGCTCAGTATGGGTCATCCATCTCGTCCCCCCTGCGAGGGGCCTATCCTACGAGCAGCCGCTGGTGCTGCCGCAGGTGCCACAGACGTAGCACGAACCTGCCGGCTGCATCTTGGAGCCGCACTGGTAGCACAGGGGTGCGTCCAGCTCCTTCGCCGTGGGCTTGGCGACCATCTCGATGGGACGGATCACCGCTCCCTCCGACGCCTCCATCGGCGCTTCCTCCACGGCCGTGGTCTCTTCTTGGGCGGCCGGGGCATAAGCGGCAGACGCGCTCTCGGCGCCCGTCTTCTCGGCGACCTCGACCTTCCGCTCCTCGATCGACCGGACCCCGAGTGCCTCCCGCTTCTCCGGTGGCAGGTGGTCGATGGCGAGGCGCCGGAACACGAAGTCGACGATCGAGGATGCGAACCGGATGTCTTCGTCGTCCGTCAGACCGCTCGGCTCGAACTTCATGTTGATGAACTTCGAGGCGTAGTCCTCGAGCGGAACGCCGTACTGGAGACCGACCGAGACCGCGATCGAGAACGCGTCCATGATCCCGGAGAGCGTGGACCCCTGCTTCGAGGCCTTCAGGAAGATCTCGCCGAGGCCGTCGTCCGGGTAGGACCCGGCCGTGATGTAGCCCTCGGCGTCGCCGACCCGGAACGAGGTGGTGATCGCGGGCCGCGAGCGCGGGAGGCGCTTCTTCGCGGACCACGGGAGGGTCTGCAGCTCGCCCGCCCCCTCGCTCTGTGGTGCCGCCGCCGACTTCTTCTTGTCGGCCGACATGGGCTGCGCCACCTTGCAGTTGTCGCGGTAGATCGCGACCGCCTTCAGGCCGAGCTTCCAGCTCTCCACGAAGAGCTGCTCGACCTCTTCGACCGTGACGTGCTCCGGCATGTTGACGGTCTTGGAGATGGCGCCCGAGATGAACGGCTGCGCCGCTCCCATCATCCGGACGTGCCCCATGTAGTGGATCGGGGCATCTCCCATCGCGGTGTCGAAGACGGAGCGGTGCTCGGGCTTGAGATGGGGTGCATCGTTCACGGAGTTGTGCTCCGCGATGTAGGCGACGATGTCCTCGACCTCGGCGGCGGCGTAGCCGAGCCGCTCGAGCGCTCGCGGCACGGTCCGGTTCACGAATTGCATCGTGCCTCCGCCGACGAGCTTCTTCGTCTTGACGAGCGCGAGCTCGGGCTCGATACCCGTCGTGTCGCAGTCCATCATCAGGCCGATCGTCCCCGTCGGCGCGAGGACGGAGGCCTGCGCGTTGCGATACCCGTGCCGCTCACCGAGCGAGATGGCCTCGTCCCACGAGTGCTTGGCGGCGGAGAGGAGTCCCTCCGGGACGAACTCCCCTTCGATCGCGTCCGCCGCCTCACGGTGCTTGCGCATCACGCGGAGCATGGCGTCCGCGTTCGGGTCGTATCCCTCGAAGGGACCCAGCGCCTCGGCCACGAGCGCCGAGGTCCGGTAGGCGTGTCCGGTCATCAGCGCCGTGATGGCACCGGCCCAAGACCGTCCGGCATCGGAGTCGTAGGCCAGGCCGCGCGCCATCAGGAGGGCACCGAGGTTGGCATAGCCCAGACCGAGCTGGCGGTAGGCCCGCGCGTTGATCCCGATCTTCTCCGTGGGATAGCTCGACTCTCCCACCAGGATCTCCTGCGCCGTGAAGACGATCTCCACCGCGTGCTTGAAGTCCGCGACGTCGAAGGTGCCGTCCTCGTTCACGAACTTCATCAGGTTCAGCGACGCGAGGTTGCATGCGGAGTTGTCGAGGTGCATGTACTCGCTGCACGGGTTGGAGCCGTTGATCCGCCCCGACGCCGGACAGGTGTGCCACTCGTTGATCGTCGTGTCGTACTGCATGCCCGGATCGGCGCACTCCCACGCGGCCTGCGCGATGTCCCGCATCAGGTCACGGGCCCGGGTGCTCTCGACCGTCTCGCCCGATAGGACGGCCTTGAGCTTCCAGTCCTGGTCCTGCTCGAAGGCGCGCATGAACTCGTCCGTGACGCGGACCGAGTTGTTCGCGTTCTGGTACTGGGTCGAGTGGCTGTCCTTCCCGTCGAGGTCCATGTCGAACCCGGCGTCGCGCAGGACCCTGGCCTTGCGCTCCTCGACCGCCTTGCACCAGATGAAGTCCCGCACGTCGGGGTGGTCGACGTTGAGGATCACCATCTTGGCCGCGCGTCGCGTCTTCCCGCCCGACTTGATCGTGCCGGCGGACGCGTCGGCGCCGCGCATGAAGCTCACGGGCCCCGACGCCGTCCCGCCCCCGGCGAGCCCTTCCTTCGAGGAACGGATCCGCGACAGGTTGATCCCCGATCCGGAGCCGCCCTTGAAGATCGTCCCCTCCTCGACGTACCAGTTGAGGATCGACGACATGTGGTCCTCGACGGCGAGGATGAAGCACGCTGAGCACTGCTGTGGCGTGTCCGGAACACCGACGTTGAACCACACCGGCGAGTTGAAGGCGGCCTTCTGGTTGACGAGCAGGTGGGTCAGCTCGTGCGCGAAGACCTCGGCGTCCTGCTCGGTGGCGAAGTAATGGTTCTTCTCCCCCCAGGTGCGGATCGTGTCGACGACCCGGGAGACGAGCTGCCGGACCGAGGACTCACGCTCCGGCGTCCCGAGGTGTCCCCGGAAGTACTTCTGGGCGACGATGTTGGTGGCGTTCTGCGACCAGGACACGGGGAACTCGACGTTCCGCTGCTCGAAGGCGTTGCCGCCCTCCTTGAAGTTCGGGATGACGGCGTCGCGCGTCTCCCATTCGATCTCATCGAAGGGATGCGTTCCCTCGGTCGAGAAGTGACGTCGGAACGTCAAGCCATCGTGTTCCTCGGCCTTGATCACCTGCACGTCCTGCAGGTCGTCGCTGGTCTTCGCCACCTGCGTCGCCCTCCTCTCCTGGGGAAGAACCTGGTGGGAGTCCTGAGGGGGTCAGGAGTCCCGGTGGATGAATCACATCCGTGGAATCACAAGGATGTCATCCAACCCCCGAGCGGCCCTCGTGTCAAGTCTCTAGTTTGCTAGATGTGGGGTGTTACTCCCACCCTGGACCACTACATATTGTGGTTTGAGCAGGATCTCCGAACCGGTCCCGAAGCTAGCCGAGGCAGGGTGTGGAACGCCAGTGGAAGACCGGTGGGAAGGCGATCCTTGGCGACCTTGTTCGCTCGACGTCAGGCCTTCGGCTTGCGTTGCCGGCGCTTGGCGGGAACGCGCTTGAGCAGGGTCCCGAGCTCCCGCTCGAAGTCCGTGATCTCCTGGAAGTCCTTGTACACGCTCGCGAATCGGATGTAGGCGACCTCGTCGAGCTTGCGGAGCTGCTGCAGGACCTCGAGACCGACCTGCTCGGAGGTGACCTCCGGCCCCTTGCGACGGAGCCGCTCCTCCACGCGGTCCACGAGCTCCTCGACCTGGAACTCCGAGACCGGCCGGTTCTTCGTCGCCTTGAGGATGCCCGCGGTGACCTTCTCCCGGCGGAACGGGTCCCTCGAGTCGTCCCGCTTGCGAACGACGAGCCCGACGTCCTCGATCCGCTCGTACGTGGAGTACCGGCGGCCGCACGCCCCGCACTGCCGGCGACGGCGGATCGCCGATCCACCGTCCGCGGGCCGTGAGTCGACGACCCGGTCGTCGTCCGCACCGCACCATGGGCATCTCATGTCGGTTGCGGCCACAAGATGTGGTGGCCGCGGGCACGGTACCCGCAGGATGTGGTGTGGTCAAACCCATCGACCGGTGCCGTCAGTCGATGGCGGGGATGGAGAGCTCCTGTCCCGGGACCAAGGCACCGGGATCCACCTGGTTGGCCGACGCGATGGCGCCCACCACGAGGCGCGGATCCACCGACGGCGATGACCGCCGGGCGATGGACCACAGGGTGTCCCCGGGACGCACGACGTACGTGCCAGCGGAGCCTGCTTCCGCCCCACCGCCGACACCGACGGCGTTGGCCACCGGTCCGGAGAGGACCCCGACGACGCCGATGGCCATGGTCAGCGCGACCAGGCGCCTCCGCCGAACGCGTGTTCGACCCATGCACGCATCGTGGCCGAACGCGTGTTCGATGTCAAGGCGAGAACCGAACATATGTTTGCGTCTCCTCCGGGCGGGTGCTAGCGTCCTCGTCGGCAGCGGCGCCGGCCGATGGCCCCAAAGATGGCTCCAAGAGGCGCCGCCCGGAACAGGAGGCTACGCACCATGTCTGACATGACTTCGCGGCAGCAGCGCATCCTCGACTTCATCGAGAAGACCGTGCGCGAGCGTGGCTATCCGCCGACGGTCCGTGAGATCGGCGAAGCCGTGGGCCTCACCTCCTCATCGTCCGTCCACGCCCAGCTGGCCAACCTCGAACGGAAGGGCCTCCTCACGAAGGACCCGAGCAAGCCCCGGGCGATGACGCTCTCGGACGAGCGACGGGCGGAGGGGACGCCGGTCCCACTGATCGGCCGGATCGCGGCGGGTGAGCCCGTCCTCGCGGAGGAGCACGTCGAGGACCGCATCATGGTGCCGGCGGAGTTCGTGCGGGGCGACGGTCATTTCGCGCTGCGGGTCGCCGGCGAGTCGATGGTCGGCGCGGGCATCTTCGACGGCGACGTCGTGGTCGTGCGGAGCCAGCGATCGGCGACCGACGGCGACATCGTCGCCGCGCTCCTGCCCGGACCGGCGGAGGACGAGGCCACCGTCAAGCGTCTGGGTCACGACGGCGCCCGCGTCATGCTCATCCCCGAGAACCCGGCGCTCGAGCCCTTCGAGATGCTCGACGGAAGGATCCTCGGCAAGGTCGTGGCGGTGCTCAGGAAGCTCTGAGTCGGGCTAAGCTCCACCCCCGACGACGCCGAGAGGCCAGGGGGACCCGACCGATGTCCATGCAGTCGAGCACCAAGCTAGAGACTCAGATCCGTTCGCAGCCCGACGAGCTCTCCCACCTCCTGACCTCCGATCGTGCCCGGGATCAGACGGTCGTGGCGGCCGATCGCCTCAAGCGGTCGAAGCGGATCTGGCTCGTCGGGACCGGCACGAGCCATCACGCCGCGATCCTCGGAGCCGGGATGCTCCAGGACGCGGGCCGCTCGGCCGTCGCCGTCTCATCGATGCGCTTCGTCGTCTGGGCGCCCATCGTCGGCCCCGACGACGCGATCATCCTCATCACCCACACGGGCGAGACGGCCTACGCGCTCGCCGCCCGCGCGCTCGCGACGAGCGCCGACCTGGACGTGATGATGATCACGAAACGCGGCACACCCTTCCCGCACGCGGTCGAGACGTGCCGGGCCGAGACCGCGGAGACCTACACCGTGAGCTACACGACCGCGCTGCTCGTGCTCGCGATGATCGCGAAGGAGATGGGCGCGGACTCGATCACGGAGGACACGCTCGCGCTCGTTCCCGGAGCGGTGCGCCACGCGATCGAGGCGCCCGGGACCGAGTCCATCCGGGTCCCCGAGCGAACGCTCGTGATCGCGGGCGCCGGGCCCGCCGCGTTCACCGCTCGCGAAGGCGCGCTGAAGCTGCGTGAGGGCGCCCGGGTGATGGCAGAAGGGCACGACATCGAATACCTCCTCCACGGCTCGGCGGTGCCCCTCGATCACCGGGATGCCGTGCTCGGCCTGACGACGCCCGACACGGACGGCTTCGTGGGGGCCGTGATGGCCGCCGCGGCCGCCGAGGGCATCCCGGTCTCGGGGCTGGGCGAGCCGGCGCCCCTCCCGATGCTCCTGGCCCAGATCCCTCTCACGGTTCGGCTGCAGATCCTCGCCCTCCGGCTCGCGCTCGAGCGCGGTCAGGATCCCGACACGGTGATCACCGGCAACTGGGCGGATGAGGGCCTCTGGAGGCTGGGTCGGCCGGATCGGTAAGGCTCAACCTCCGGCCACGACGAACGGACGGATCGCGGACAGCAGCCGCAAACCCACACGGGCCTGCACGATCGTCCCGTCCGTGTCCGTCTCCTTCGACAGCACCTCGGCCTCCCGGTAGAGACGCGCCGTAACGTCCTCCCGTGCGAAGGGGACGAGCAGCGTCACCTCGACGGGCGGATGGGGCACCCGCGCCCCGATCACCTCGAGTAGACCGTCCGAGCCCTCGCCGGTGAGCGCGGAGACCGAGACGGACCCCGGGAACCGGCCGGCGAGCCTCGCCCGCGCGGATCCGGGAACCTCGTCGATCTTGTTCAACGCGAGGACCTCCGGGATCTGGCCGGCCCCGATCTCCCCGAGCACCCGCCGGACGGCGTCCACCTGTTCGTCGAGCGTCGGCGACGTGGCGTCGGCGACGTGCACGATCAGGTCGGCCAGGACCACTTCCTCGAGGGTGGACCGGAAGGCCTCCACCAGGTCGTGAGGCAGCTTGCCCACGAACCCGACGGTGTCGGAGATCACGGCGCGACGCCGTCCGGGGAGCTCGATCCGGCGGGTGGTGGGATCGAGCGTCGCGAAGAGCTGATCGGCCACCACCGTCTTCGCCCCGGTCAGGCGGTTCATCAGGGTCGACTTGCCCGCGTTCGTGTAGCCGGCGATCGCCACCTGCGGGATCCCGGAATCCTGACGGCGGGAACGCTTGACGTCGCGGGTCTTCGTGAGCGTCTTGATGTCACGGCGGAGCTTCGAGATGCGGCGGCGGATGTGCTGACGGTCGACCTCCATCTTCGTCTCGCCCGGCCCCCGCGTGCCGATCCCTCCCCCCAGGCGGCTCATCGCCTCACCCCAGCCCCGGAGCCGGGGCAGCAGGTAGTTCAGTTGGGCGAGCTCGACCTGTGCCTTGCCCTCCCGGCTCCTCGCGTGCAGGGCGAAGATGTCGAGGATCAGCGCCGTGCGATCGATCACCTTCACGCCGAGCCGCTCCTCCAGGCTCCGGAGTTGCCCGGGCGTGAGCTCCTGGTCCAGGATCACCGACTCGGCGCCGAGGCGATGCACCGTGTGGTGCAGCTCCTCGATCTTGCCCCGGCCGATGAACGTGCCGGGATCGGGCTCCCGGCGACTCTGCACGATCCGGGAGACGGCGTCGGCGCCGGCGGAGTCCGCCAGCGCGTCGAGCTCGTCGAGGTCCGCCTCGCTGATGCCGGGGCCGACACCGACGAGGACGGCTCGTTCTCGGACGCGTGGTTGCCACGTCGCGGACAGCGGCGACTCGAGGGTGGCGCGGTCCCGTGTCTGGCGGCCGTCCGCCTCGCGTCGGTCTTCGGCGCCTCGCGTCGGGTCTTCGGCCGCTCCGGCATCCGTTAGGAGCCCACCGACGAGCCGAACTCGCGGAGCAGCTCGTTGAGTTGGAGCTTGGATTCCGTCGCCTCGGTCCGGTAGCCGATGATCAGTCCCGCCGGAAGGCCGTACCCACCGGCCGGGAAGTCGCGCGCGCGCGAGCCGGGCACGACGATCGCCCCGGCCGGCACCTCTCCCCGGTGCTCGACGGGCTCGTCGCCGGTGACGTCGATCACCGGGGTGTTGCCGGTGAGGATCAGCCCGGCGCCCAGCACGGCGCGCGAACGCACCCGGACGCCCTCGACCACGATGCACCGCGAGCCAACGAACGCACCGTCCTCCACGATCACCGGACCGGCCTGGACCGGCTCCAGGACCCCGCCGATCCCGACGCCGCCCGAGAGGTGCACCCCCGCGCCGATCTGCGCGCAGGACCCGACCGTCGCCCAGGTGTCGACGAGCGCTCCGGGGCCGACCCAGGCGCCGATGTTCACGTAGCTCGGCATCAAGACGACACCGGGTGAGAGGAACGCGCCGTAGCGGGCCGTCGCCGGAGGGACGACGCGCACGCCCGCCCGTTCGTAGCCGGTCTTCAGGGGAAGCCGGTCGTGGTACTCGAACGGGCCGACCTCGGTCGTCTGCAGGTCACGCACCCGGAAGTAGAGCAGCACGGCCTTCTTCGCCCACTCGTTCACCCTCCAGGCGTCACCGACGGGCTCGGCGACGCGGAGCTCCCCACGGTCCAGCATCCCGACCGCCTCTTCCACGGCCGCGGCATCGAGCCGATCGGGCTCGGTCCAGGACCGCTCGATCCTGTCCGCGAGTTCCCCGTGATCCGTGCTCACGCGCCTGCTCCCAGCACCCCGTCGAGCGCCTCCGCGGCACGCTCGCACTCCTCGATCGTGGGCACCATCGCCATCCGGACGTACCCCTCCCCGTCCGGTCCGAAGAAGGAACCGGGAGCGAGGATCACGTCCGCGTGCTCCAGGAGGTGGAGCGACCAGTCGAGCGAGGTGGTGGAAGCCGGGACGACCACCCAGAGGTAGAACGTGGCCTCGCTCGCCGCGACCCGAACATCGCGCGACGCGAAGAGATCGAGGAACAGCTTCCGCTTCCGGGCGTAGACCGCGCGGAGCTCCTCGACGTGACCCTCGTCGCTCCACGCCGCGATCGACGCGCGCTGCACGAACTCCTGCGGCGTCACCCCGACCGACGGCCGGAGCGCCTTCAGCGCCGCGATCAGCTCGGGATCACCGGCGACGAAGCCCGACCGGTAACCCGTCATCGACGAGCGCTTGCTGAGCGTGTGGAGCGCGAGGACGTTCGTCAGGTCCCCCGTCTGGAGGACCGAGGCCGGCGGTTCGCCGTCGAACCAGAGCTCGCTGTAGGCCTCGTCGGAGGCGAGGAGCACGTCGTGCGCACGACTGCGGTCGGCTGCTCGCCGGAGGAGATCCAGCGGCGCCGTCGCCCCCGTCGGGTTGTTCGGATAGTTCAGCCACAGGATCGCGGTGCGGTCCCAGGTGGAGGCGTCGACCGCGTCAAGGTCGGGCAGGAACCCGTTCGGCTCCGTGAGGGGCAGGCGGGCGACGTCGCCGCCGGCGAACCGCGCGCCCCGCTCCGGGATCGTGTAGCCCGGGGTCGTCACGGTGACGAGGTGCTTCCCTCCCGCGGGGTCCAGGAGCGACTGCGCGAGATGGAAGATCGGCTCCTTCGAACCCAGGGTCGGCAGGATGTGAACGTCGGGGTCGAGGCGGGTGCCGAAGCGACGCTCGACCCAGGCGGCGATCGCCGCGCGGAGCTCCGGGAGACCGGCGGCGCGCGGATACGACGAGGTCGGTTCGATCGCGTCTTTCAGGGCCTCGCGGATGAACGCCGGTGTCTCCTCCCGAGGATCGCCCACACCGAAGTCGACGATCGGCCGTCCGGCCGCCAGTGCGGCGGCCTTCCGGCGGTCCAGCTCCTCGAACGGGTACGGATCCGAGGTTCGCATCCCCGGTGACAGGTGCACCATCTACGCCTCTCCGCGACCTTCCCTTCCGGGCGCGCCCTCCAGGAACGCGCACAGCACGTCGTGGGACCGGACGAGCGCGTCGACCTCGACGCGCTCGTCGTCCCTGTGAGCGTACTGCGGGTCGCCCGGTCCGAAGTTCACCGCATCCACGCCGATCAGACCGAACTCGGCCACGGGGGTCCACGCTTGTTTCGGGCCGACGGCGAGGTCGCCGGCGGCCCGGAGCCGGTCGACCAACGGGTTCCTCACCGGGACCGTGCCTGGCGGCGCGTTGCCGTCGATCGTCACGGTCGCGGACGGATGCGCGAGGAGCTCTCGCATGTACCGCTCCGCGTCCTCCGCCGACCGCGCGGGCGCGTATCGGAGGTTCACCCGCGCAGCCGCATGCGCGGGCACCACGTTCGTCGCGCTACCGCCCTCGATCCACGTGACGGAGGCGACCTCCCGGTACGTGAGCCCGCCCACGTCCACGTCGCGGACGGCCAGGTCGGCGACGGGTCCGAGCGCGGCGATCGCAGCGTGGATCGCATTGCGTCCGAGCCAGGGCCGAGCCGTGTGCGCCGCCTCACCCTCGAACCGCACCGTGGCGTTCAGGTTCCCGAGGCAGCCCAGCTCGAGGGCGTTGTCGGTGGGTTCGAGGACGATCGCGAGGGCGGTGTCGCGGATCTCCGGGCGGCGCGCGAACAGCGGGATGAGGGCGCTTTCCGCGAACGGGAGCTCCTCCCGGCCGAAGCACAGGAGCCCCACGTCGGCCTCGGATCGGAGACGGCCGTTCCCGAGCGCCGCGGCCACCTCCAGGAGCACGGCGATCCCGCCCTTCATGTCCGCGGCTCCCCTGCCGTAGACCGTGCCGCCCTCTCGGCGCCCGGGGGCGCTCTCGCCAACGGGGACCGTGTCCACGTGGCCGGCGAGCAGGATCAGGGGCGCCCCCGGGCGCCGCGCCGGGAGGGCGAGGAGCGCCGCGTCCTCGTCGTCGACGACCGTGAGGATGACCGGGAACTGCGCGCGGACGGCATCCAGCATCGCGGCCTCGTTCCCGCTCTCCGAGGGGATGGCCACGAGCGCCTCCGTGCGGGCGGCGATGCGCTCCGAGAGGTCTTTCACCGGGCCGCGGCCTCGACGAGCGCCTCGATGTCGATCGCCGTGTCGAACACCCGCGCCGCCGGGCCGGTCAGGGTGACGGCGCCCGACTCCTGGCGTTCGACCTCGATCGTCCCGCCCGGGAACCGGATCCTCGACCGTCGATCAGCGAGACCGGTCTCGTGCGCGGCAACGGCGATCGCGCACGCACCGCTCCCGCACGCCATCGTCTCGCCGCTCCCCCGTTCCCAGACCCTCGCCGCGATCTCGTCCGCGCCGACCCGGGCGAACTCCACGTTCGTCCCCTCCGGGAATCGGTCGTCCCGTTCCAGGACCGCGCCGATGTGTGACACGTGGAACCGCTCGGGCTCCTCGTCGAGGAAGAGCACGAGGTGCGGGTTCCCCATGGACAGCGCGGTCGCCTGCACGACGACGCCGCCCCCGAGGTCGAGCGATTCATCGAGGAACGTCTCCCATGCCGGGCCTCGCATCGGGATGGCCGCCTTCGTGAAGTTCGGCTCGCCCATGTCCACGGTGACGCGATCGTCCGGCCCGAGCGTCACCCGCCGCGGGCCTGCGCGCGTGCCGACGTCGAACGAGGGCCGCGTCTCTTCCCCGAGGTCCCGGAGGAACACGGCGACGCAGCGGATGCCGTTGCCGCACATCTCGGCGATGCTGCCGTCCGCGTTCCGGTAGTCCATGAAGGGAAGGCCCTCGGTCCCCCGCGTGACGCGGATCGAGCCGTCCGCGCCGATCCCGAACCGACGGTCGCAGAGCGCCCGGACCTCGTCCCGATCCAGAGGTCGCTCCTGCTCGAGGTCGAGCGTCATCACGAAGTCGTTGCCGGTCCCCTGGTACTTCCAGACGCGGACGTCGCTCACGCACCCTCCAGGTAGGAGGCGATCTCATCGGTCGCCTCGAGGGCTCCGCCGATCCCGACGTCGAACCACCGGATGCGAGGGTCACGACGGAACCACGCCATCTGCCGCCGCGCGAGGGTTCGGGTGCGCTTGACGGTCTGCTGGACGGCGTCCTCCAGGCTGAGCTCTCCTGCGAGATGGCGGGCGAGCTCAGCGTAGCCGATGGCCTGGGAGGCGGTGAGCCAGCCGCCGAGGCCCCGAGCCACGAGGGCCTCGACCTCCTTCAGCCACCCCGCTCCCAGCATCTCCTGGACGCGTGCGTCCACCCTCGCCGCGAGATCCTGGGTCCCGAGACGGACGCCCGCGGCGCGGACGCGTTCCGGCTCGTACCGTTCCCAGGCCGCCGCGAAGGAGCTGAAGGTCTTCCCGGTGATCGCGGCTACCTCGAGGGCGCGGACGGTCCGCCGGACGTTCCCCGGCTCGATCTTCGACGCCGCCACCGGATCCAGCTCGGCGAGGCGCCGATACATCCGGTCGGGGCCGAGCGCCGCCGCCTCGCCCTCCAGAACCCCGCGGACCCCCGCCTCGGTTCCCGGGAACTCCAGGTCGTCCACGACCGCGCGGAAGTACAGCCCCGAGCCGCCCACCAGCAGCGGAGTCTTCCCGCGACCGTGCACTTCCTCCGCGGCCAGGCGGGCCGCGGCCTGGAACGCGGCGACGCTGAACGGCTGGCTCGGTTCGACCAGGTCCACGAGGTGGTGCGGGACCCGACCACGCTCCGACGCCGTCGGCTTGGCGGTGCCGACGTCCATCCCGCGGTACACGAGCATCGAGTCGACCGAGAGGACCTCCGCATTCAGGGCCTCGGCGACCCGGAGAGCGGCACCGGTCTTCCCGGACGCGGTCGGACCGACCAATGCGAGGAAGGGCTCCACTCCCTCAGCCACTCGGCTTCACACGCGAACGGGCGCCGGGACGACCTCACCGGCGAGGTGATGCGCCGCGGCATCCGTGATGCGCGCGGTCACGAACGCGCCCGGCTCGAGCGGCTCCGCCAGATGGACGATCCTGTTCGTCCGGGTCCGTGCCTGCGTCGAGGATCGTCGCGGCCCCGCTCCCTCCACGAGCACCTCCACCTCGGTGCCGACCTGCTCGCGCGCCTTCTCGAGCGAGATCTCCTGCTGGAGGGCCAGCAACCGGTCGAACCGCTCCTGGACGACCTCCTTGGATACCTGGTCCGGCATCGAGGCGGCGCGGGTCGCGGGTCGCGGCGAGTACTGGAACGTGTACGCGGAGTCGAACCGCGCCCGCGACACCACGTCCAGCGTGTCGGTGAAGTCCTCCTCCGTCTCGCCGGGGAAGCCGACGATGATGTCCGTCGACACCGCGATCGCCGGGATCGCATCGCGGATCGCGTCGAGCCATCCCAGGTACCGCTCTCGACGGTACGAGCGCTGCATCGTCTTGAGGACGCGGTCCGAGCCCGATTGCAGCGGGAAATGGATGTGCTCGCAGACCTTGTCGCTCTCCGCCATCGCCGCGATCACGTCGGGCGTGAAGTCGTGCGGATGCGGCGACGTGAACCGGATCCGGCGAAGCCCCTCGACCTCGTTCACTCGCCGGAGCAGGTCGGCGAAGAGGGGCCTCCGCGACGATCCTGGGACCGTGACGTCCCGCCCGTAGGTGTTGACGTTCTGACCGAGCAGCGTCACCTCGACCACGCCCTCGCGTGCGAGTCCCTGGACCTCGGCGAGCACGTCGCCGATCGCTCGCGAGCGCTGGGCGCCACGGACGAACGGCACGATGCAGAACGTGCAGGCGTTGTCGCACCCGACGGCGATCGAGACCCAGGCGCGGAAGGCATCGTCGCGCGCCGACGGTAGCGCCGACGGGAACAGGTCGGTGTACTCGGCGACATCCATCTGGGGACCGTCCGCCTCGGCTCGCCGCAGGAGGTCGAGCAGATGCGGGAGCGCGTGCGTTCCGACCACGACGTCGACCCAGGGAGCCTTCTCCTGGATCACTCCCTGATCCTTCTGGGCGAGGCAGCCGGCGACCACGATGCGGAGCTCCGGGTGCTCGGCCTTCAGTGGCTTCAGATGACCCAGGTTGCCGTAGAGCTTGTTGTCGGCGTTCTCGCGGATCGCGCACGTGTTCAGGACGATGACCTTGGCGTCGGCGACGTCGTCGGTGGGCGTCATCCCGTCCGCGCGGAGCATCCCTCCGATCCGTTCGGAGTCGTGCTCGTTCATCTGGCACCCGAAGGTGCGGATCAGGAACGTCCCGTTCACGCCCATCGAGGCTACCGTGCGAACTCGGTCGCGCGCGTCTCGCGGATCACCGAGATCTTGATCTGCCCTGGGTACTGGAGCTCCTCCTCCACCTGCTTCGCGATGTCCCGCGCGATCGTCTGGGCCTGGAGGTCGTCGACGTCGCCCGGCGTGACCATCACGCGCACCTCGCGACCGGCCTGCATCGCGAAGACCTTCTCGACGCCTTCGTGCGCCGTGCAGATCTCCTCGAGCCGCTCGAGCCGCTTGATGTAGGTCTCCAGGGACTCCCGGCGAGCGCCGGGACGGCCCCCGCTGATCGAGTCCGCGATCTGCGCGAGGACGGCGTGGACGGTCCGCTGCTCGACCTCCCCGTGATGGGACTCGATGCAGTGGACGACCTCGGGGTCCTCCTTCAGCCGCCGTGCGATCTCGGCGCCGATGATCGCGTGCGATCCCTCGACCTCGTGGGTGACCGCCTTGCCGATGTCGTGCAGGAACGCGCCGCGTTTGGCGATCGCGGGGTCGATCCCGATCTCGGCGGCCAGCGCGCTCGCGATGTGGGAGGACTCCACGAGATGCTTCAGCACGTTCTGCCCGTAGCTCGTCCGGTACTGGAGCCGACCCAGGAGCTTGATCAGCTCCGGATGGACGTCGGTGAGACCGACCTCCGCGATGGCATCCTCCCCGGACTTCCGGATCTGCTCCTCGAGGTCGCGCACGGAGCGCTCGTGGACCTCCTCGATCCGCGCGGGTTGGATCCTGCCGTCCTGGACGAGCTTCTCCAGGGTCATCCTCGCGGCCTCGCGGCGCACGGGATCGAAACAGGACAGGACCACCGCTTCCGGCGTGTCGTCGATGATGATGTTGACCCCGGTGGCGGCCTCGAACGCCCGGATATTGCGACCCTCGCGTCCGATGATCCGACCCTTCATGTCCTCGCTCGGGAGCGAGAAGACGCTGACGCTCGACTCCGCCGTCTGCTCCGACGCGACCCGCTGGATCGCGATCGTCACGATCTTCCGAGCCCGCTCCTCGCCCTCCTCCCGAGCGCGCTGTTCGATCTCTCGCACCTGCGCCATCGCGCCGCGCTTGGCTTCGTCCACCACCTGGGACGAGAGTAGGTCCTTCGCTTCCGCCGACGTCATGCCCGCGATCCGCTCGAGCTGGGCTTTGTGCTGGTCCGTGGCCTTCTCGAGCTGCTCTCGGACGAACGTGAGCTTGTCCTCTCGTTCCTTGAGCTCTGCCGTGCGTGCGTCGGTCCGTTGGCCGCGCTCGCGGAGATCGGATTCGGTCTCGGTGATGCGCCGCTCGAGCCTGGCGACCTCCTCGCGGCGATGCTTGAGGTCCTCCTCGGTCTCGCGCCGCATGCGCGCGGCTTCGTCCTTGGATTCCTGGAGCCCCTGGGCTCGCGTCTTGGCGGCCTCCTCCTCGGCATCCAAGAGGAGCTTCTTCGCTTGTGCCTCGGCGGAGCGTGCGTTGGACGCTCCGATCGTGTTCCGGACGACGAATCCCGCGACGCCCCCGACCATGAGGCCGAGGAGGCCGGCGATGACGGTGTCCATCGTTCCTCCCGATGTCTCGGGAGAGGGATCTCGGTCCCCGATCAGGGTGCGACGGAAGCGGCTAGCGGTTCCTGACCCTTCTCCTCCTCGGAGCGCGCGGGTCGGAACGGGTGGTCGGGTCGATATCGAACTCGGTCACGGAAGCCCTTCGGTCGGTTCGCTGAACGTTCGGGAGATCGATTCCTCTCGTTTCCCCGATGCTACGGCCGGGGCCAGAGAGAAACAAGGCCGCTCTCACTCAGGGAACGGGATCTCGAGCGCCTTCCGCGCTGCGCTGCGGGCGATCTCGGGGCCGTAGCCCCGTCGCATGAGCAGGGAGGACAGGCGGGCGAACGCCTTCTCCGCCGGCACGCCGGAGAGCCGGGAGACCCGCGAGAGCGCCAGATCGGCGGCCCGCTCCTCGTCGTCCCCCGGGGCATCCCGAGCGACCGTCTCCGCGAGGGATGGGGCGATCCCGGCCGCCCGGAGTCCTTGCATCACCGCGCGGCTCCCCTCCTTCCGGGAACCGAACCGGTGCTCCGCGAACTGCCGCGCGAAGGCCTCGTCGTCCACCAGGCCGACCAACTCGAGCCGGACCAACACGTCCTCGACCTCGCCAGCCTCGAAGCGAGCGCCCAGGAGACGTCGCTCGAGCTCCCGGCGGCTGCGCGGCCGCACCGCGAGGAGGCCGAGCGCTCGGTCGTGACAGCTCTTCGGGTTCTTCGGCGCTCCACGCCGGCTCACGGACGCCTACGCCGACGTCTTGGTCTTCGACCTGCTGGCCGCGGCCGGTGGCTCCTCGACCGGCGGTTCCTCCGGGGGCGGTGCCTCGGCGTCGTCGATCCGGATCGGCTCGTCGTCGCCTTCGCCGAAGGACGTGAGCCCGACGGCCTCGCGCACCTTCCGCTCGATCTCGTCCCGCATGTCGATGTGCTCCGCAAGGAACTGTCTGGCGTTCTCACGGCCCTGGCCGAGCTGTTCGTTCTCGTACGTGAACCACGCACCCGACTTCTTCACGATCTCGAGATCGACGCCGACGTCGAGGAGCGAACCCTCCTTGGAGATGCCCTTGCCGTACATGATGTCGAACTCGCACTGGCGGAACGGCGGAGCCACCTTGTTCTTGACGACCTTGACCCGTGTGCGGGAACCGACGACCTCGGTGCCGTCCTTCAGGTTCTCGATCTTGCGGACGTCGAGCCGGATGGTGGAGTAGAACTTCAGCGCTCGCCCACCCGGCGTGGTCTCGGGCGATCCGAACATCACCCCGATCTTCTCGCGCAGCTGGTTGATGAAGATCGCGGTGGTATCGAAGCGAGACAGCGAGCCCGAGAGCTTCCGCATCGCCTGGGACATCAACCGCGCCTGCAAGCCGACGTGGGTGTCGCCCATCTCCCCCTCGATCTCCGCACGCGGCACCAACGCCGCCACCGAGTCGATCACCACGAGGTCGAGCGCCGCGGAGCGGACGAGCATGTCCGCGATCTCGAGCGCCTGCTCGCCGGAGTCCGGCTGGGAGACGAGGAGCTCGTCGATGTTCACGCCCAGCTCGCGCGCGTACGTGGGGTCCAGCGCGTGCTCCGCGTCGATGAACGCGGCGATCCCGCCCTTGGACTGCGCCTCCGCGATGATGTGCAGGCAGACGGTGGTCTTCCCCGAGCCCTCCGGGCCGAAGACCTCGACGATGCGACCCTTCGGGATCCCTCCGACCCCGAGCGCGATGTCCAGCGCCAGCGAGCCCGTGGGGACGATGGACATCCCCGCTCCCATCGGGTGCTCACCGAGCTTCATCACGGCGCCCTTGCCGAACTGCTTCTCGATCTGCTGAAGAGTGACATCCAGCATCTTGTCCCGATCCACGTTCCCCTCCTTCGATCCGTCTCTGAACCTCTGGCCCTGCCCGGAGGGGGGCCGGGAGAGTGCATGTGCGAGCGACGAGTGGAGATTAGCGCGCGACTCCGACATAACTTACACCTCTGTCATTCCTGGTGTGTTCGCACCCATCCGGGCCTGTCTCCGACCCCCCGAGGCTAGTCGAACAGGTGTTCGAAGGCAAGCTCATGTGGTGGCGAGCGGGAAGCGGGCGAGCGGTTCGTAGCGGGGAGCGGGCCGCCCGAGGTGGCTCCGGAACAGGACGAGGTGGCCCACCTCCCACCCGTCGGACTCGAGCTCGGTTGCGGTGTAGGCCGCCGGGAGCTTCAGCGGCGGATCGCTGCGCGCGACGGTCAGGTGGGGATGGAAGGGGCGCTTCTCGGCGGGGAACTCGTCGGCGAGCGACGCATCGATCTCCGCCGCGAGCGCCGCGAGCGGGGTCGTGTCGTCGAATCCGGCCCAGAGCGCGCGGCCTCGCTTCGCGGAGGGGAAGCTCCCGACGCCCCTGAGCCGCGCCGTGAACCGCGACACGTCGGCGGCCGCCGCCTCCACCTGCTGCGACACCCAGTCGGTCAGCCTCGGCCACGTCCGGCCGAGGAACTTCACGGTCACGTGCAGGTTCTCGCGAGGCACCCAGCGTGCCTGCGGGAATGCCTCGCGCCAGGGAACGAACGCCGCTTCGGCGGCGTCCTTCGCGGCGTCGGGGACCTCGATCGCGACGAAGAGGCGGAGCGGCTTCGCCTCGGAACGGGCGGCCCGATCGCGAGCCATCAGATCGCGCGATCGGACGCCGGGAGCGGCCGGCCCTCCAGGTGACGACGGACGAGGTCGAGCGCCGCCTGCTCCGCCCAGCGCCGGACGCGGTCCCGCTCCCCCGGCACCTGGAGGCCTCGCGCGTGCGTCACCCCGTCGCCGTCGAGCGCGACCCAGATCACTCCGGGAGGAGCGCCTCCGTGGGACTCGGGACCGGCGGCTCCCGTCAGAGAGAGCCCCAGGTCCGATCCGAACACCCGACGGGCCCCGGCCGCCATCTCGAGCGCGCACTCCTCGCTCACCGGCCCCGGCCCCTCCAGTGTCTCCCTCGATACCCCGAGCACCCCCTCCTTGGCCTCGTTCCGATACACGACCCCCGACCCGACGAAGACCTCGGACGCCCCCGGCACGCTCGTGATGCGCGCTCCCACTCCCCCACCGGTGATCGACTCCGCACACGCGAGCGTCGTTCCGGCGTCGGTCAGCAGACGGACGACCGCCGCCTCCAGCGTCTCGTCGTCCGTGGTGAACACCACGTCGCCGAGACGCCGGCGGACCTCCTCGGCGACCGGCTCGATCAGGCGCTCGGCCCCCTCCGCCGAGGCCGCCTTCGCGGTGATCCGGACCTTCACCTCGCCCGACGAGGCGAGGAACGCGATCGTCGGATTCGCCGAACCCGAGAACAGGTCGTCGACGCGCTCGGCGAGTGCCGACTCACCGATCCCCGCACACCGGAGCACCCGGGATCGCACCACGGCGGCGCCCTCGGACGCCAGCTCCGGCAGGATCGCGCCCTCCATCATCTCCACCATCTCTTCCGGGACACCCGGCACGGCGTAGATCCGCCTCCCGCCCGGCAGCTCCGCCACCAAGCCGGGCGCGGTCCCTCTCGACGGGGTGAGGTAGCGCGCTCCCTGGGGGACATCGGCCTGGCGGAGGTTGCTCTCCGGCATCTCGCGCCTGCCGAACGACCGGAACTTCTCCCGGAGCAGGTCCTCGAGCTCGGGATGGCGGACCATCGGCGCGCCCATCACGACGGCCAGCGCGTCCCTGGTGATGTCGTCCTGGGTCGGGCCGAGCCCGCCGGTCACGATCACGACGTCGGCGCGCCCGGCCGACAGGCGCATCGCATCGACGATCCGATCGAGGTTGTCGCCGACCACCTGATGGTGCAGGACGTCGGCGCCGATCGCGGCGAGGGACTCCGACATCCACCGGGCGTTCGTGTTCGCGATCTGACCCAGGAGCAGCTCGGTCCCCACCGCGAGGATCTCGACCCTCAACTACCCGGTCTCCTGCCGGTGACGCTCCGTCAACAGATACTCCAGCCCGCTCGCGACCGTCAGCACCACCGCCACCACGATCACCGCCAGCACGAAGGGGTCGAGGTCCGTGGAGAGCGGCGCGATCGCGAGGCCGACCGCGAGGATCTGGCTGAACGTCTTCGCCTTCCCCGCTCGGGAGGCGGGCATCGACACGCCCCCACGATCCAGCCGCCACCGGAGCAACGAGACCGCCACCTCGCGGAACACGATCACCGCGGTCGCCCACCACGGGAACTCACCACCGATCGTGAGCGCGACGGCCGGCACGATCACGAAGAGCTTGTCCGACAACGGATCGAGCCACGCCCCGACCGCTGTCGTCATCTCGTGTCGGCGCGCGAGGTACCCGTCGACGAGATCCGAGAGCGCGCCCACGACGAACACGACGACCGCGAGCCATCGCGTCTCGGCACGATCGGTGCCGACGAGCACGACGACGATCGGGATCAGCGCGATCCGCCCGATCGACAGGACGTTCGGCCAGCCCAGCCCGAGAGGTCTCACCCGCTCGACGATGGGTCCCCTCCGTCGCCGCCGGCCTCGAACCGATACGTGTGCGGCAGGCCGGCCACGCCCTCGGTCACAGCCTTCCCGTTCAGGCTGACCTCGACGAGACCGGCGTCGGTCACCGACACGTCGAGGCGCTCCAGCGCCACGAGCGTGATGGTCTCTCCCGGTCGGAGCGCCTGGGCATCGCGCGTCCCGTCGGCCTCGGATTCGACGGTGACATCGCTCCTCGCCACCACAACGACCCTGATCGTGGGATCGGTCGGGACCGGTGAGGCCGTCGCTGCGGGGATCGTCCCGGCCGGTGGGGCCGCCTCGCCGCGCGACAGGACCCCGAGAGCCAAGAGGATGAGCAGGATCGTGATGGCGGCGACGAGGAGGAACCGCTGGTTGTCCCGGATCCGGCTGGCCGCGATCATCCGCTCCACCGGGCCGAGCTTCCCCGGCGGTGGCGCAGGTTCGGTTTCGACGGCAGTGCGAGCGTAGGCATCGCTCACCTTGTCCGCATCGAGCCCGAGGTAGTTGGCGTACGTGCGGAGTGACGCCCGGACGTACACCTCGCCGGGGAGCACGTCGAAGTCCTCCCGCTCGAGGGCATCCAGTTGATCGACCCGGAGCCTGGTGTCGCGCGCCGCCTCGTCGAGCGAGAGCCCTCGCACCTCGCGAGCACGCTGCAGGGCCGAGCCGACCCCTGGTCGGGGATACGTCACAGAGCCGGCCATGAGAACGCAAGGATAGCCGTCACGGACCTACACTCCCGCGATGCCCGACGCCCTCGCGCGCGGACCCCAGGTCCATCTCCGACCGCTCGACCCCGCCGACGAGGCTGAGTTCCTCCGTCTGGTGCGCCGGTCGCGCACCCTGCACCGACCGTGGTCGCATCCGCCCGCCACACCGGACGGCTTCCGAGAGCTCGCGGCCAGCAGACCGGGGGATGCTCGCCTCGTGATCTGCCGGAACGACGACGCGGCGATCGTCGGGTACTTCGGTCTCGGCCAGATCTTCTACGGGCACTTCCGGAACGCCTATCTCGGCTACTACGCGTTCGAGCCGTACGCGGGCCAGGGATACATGCGGGAGGGACTGGAACTCGTGCTCCGCCACGCGTTCGGTGCCCTCAGGCTCCACCGGGTACAGGCGAGCATCCAGCCCGAGAACGAGCGCTCGATCGCCCTCGTGCGATCGGCGGGCTTCCGCAAGGAAGGGTTCTCGCTCCGCTATCTGAAGATCGGCGGCCGGTGGCGGGATCACGAGCACTGGGCGATCACCATCGAGGATCGCCGCGCCCCGCACCGACCGGCCTAGGTCCATCGTCTCGTTCGGAATCGGGCGTCCGGTGGGTGGAGCGCCTCGCACGGGGGACTACAGTTGGCCCCGCTGGGAGGGAATCGACCGACGATGGCAGAGATGGAGAAACGCACGCCCTGGGGTCCCGTCGATGACTCGCCGCTGGCGACCGTCCGTGAGTTCCTCCCGTCTGCCTACGTCCTGTCCGACGGCCCCGTTCGCTACCTGCTGTTCGCGGGCGAACGTGATGACCGAACGTGGGGTTCGATCGGCGCGTTCTGGCGGACGATCGACGGCAGCAAGGGCGGGTTCTTCGTCTGTCCGGAAGCGATCTGGGCCGGCAGCGAGATGGTGCGGAACCTCCGCAGCGCGCAGTCTCGAGGCTGGCCGATCGAACGGATCTACGCCTACTGGCAGGCACACGTCGGCGTCGCGGGGAAACTCATGATCGACCCGCAGCAGCACGCCGACACCCTGTTCCAGGTCGCCCGCCGCGTCGGCGCGATCTAGGAGCTACGCCGAGCGGCGCTCTTCCCACTCTTCCCAGGTGAGGAGCACGTCGCGGGCCTTCGAGCCCTGCGACGGCCCGACGAGACCTTTCTCCTCCATCAGATCCATGATCCGTCCGGCGCGCGCGAAGCCCACCTTCAGCTTGCGTTGCAGCATCGAGGTGGAACCCAGCTGCGACCGGATCACGAGCTCCGCGGCTTGCTCGAGCAGGTCGTCGTCGTCGCCAAGGCCGTGCTCGCCGCCTCCCTCGCCGGGGGGAAGCGCCAGCCCTTCCACGGTGTTCTCGTATACGACCTCGCGCTGGCCGCGGATGAACTCGCAGACGGCACGCACCTCGGCCTCCGTCACCCAGGCTCCCTGGATCCGGACCGGTTTCGAGATGTTCGACGGCGCGAACAGCATGTCGCCGTGGCCCACGAGCTTCTCGGCGCCGTTCATATCGAGGATCACGCGCGAGTCCGCCTGCGACGAGGTCATCAACGCGATGCGCGAGGGGATGTTCGCTTTGATCAGACCGGTCACCACGTCGACCGACGGGCGCTGGGTGGCGACGACGAGATGGATCCCGACGGCACGCGCCATCTGGGCGATCCGACAGATCGCGTCTTCCACGTCGCGCGGTGCCACCATCATCAGGTCCGCGAGCTCGTCGATCACGACGACGATGAACGGCATGTGCTCGAACTTGTCCTCCATGCCGGGCGGGATCCGGAGCGTGCCGTCGCGGAGCCCCTCCTCGTAGGAGTCGATGTCGCGGACGGCGACGGTGGCGAGGAGCTCGTACCGCATCTCCATCTCGCGGACGATCCACTGCAAGGCCTCGGCTGCCCGCTTCGGATGGACGATCACCGGGGAGAGCAGGTGGGGCACATCGCCGAAGTGACTGAGCTCCACACGCTTCGGGTCGATCAGGATCAGCCGGACGTCGTCCGGGGTCGTGCGCGCGAGCAGCGAGGTGATGAAGGAGTTCACGAGCGAAGACTTCCCCGCGCCGGTGGCGCCGGCGATCAGCAGGTGCGGCATGTCCGCGAGGTTCACCATCCGCGCGCGGCCATGGACGTCCTTGCCGAGGGCGACCTCGAGCGGATGGGTCGCCTGCTTCGCCGCCGGGGAACGCAACACGTCGCCTACCATCACGAAGTCCCGATGGGTGTTCGGTACCTCGATCCCGATCGCCGACTTGCCGGGGATCGGCGCCTGGATCCGGACGTCCGGGGAGGCGAGCGCGTACGAGATGTCGCTCGAGAGCGCCACGACCTTGCTCACCTTGGTGCCCGAAGCCACCGCGACCTCGTACATCGTGACGGTGGGTCCGCGGTGCGCCCCAACGACCTGGGCGTCGACGCCGAACGTGTGCAGGGTCCGCTCGAGTGCGGCAAGCGTGTCCTTCTCCGCGCGCGCGTCCGCGTTGGAGGGGGGCGCAGTCCGGAACAGGTCCAGCGGGGGGAGCTGGTACGGCCCGAACGGTGTCTTGACGGTCCGCGAGCGAGAGCCGCTCGTCGCCGGCAGCGCCGGCTCCGAGGGGAACGCAGGGTCCTGCGGAACCGACGCGATCGTCTCGGTCGCGGCCTCGTGCCCATCGTCCGCCTCGGGGAGGTGGATCACATCGTCGGTGAGCCCGAACGCCTCGCGGAGCGACCATCGGCGGCGCGGCTTCGCGCGTTCCGAGTCCTTCGCTCTCGCGGCCACCGGGTCGCGTTCGTCGCGCTCCTCGCGGAACGAGTCGACCTTCTCCTTGACGGCGGCGAACGGCGTTCCGGTGAAGATCAGCAGTCCGAGGCTCGCGAGCCCGGCGCACACGATCGCGGCGCCGATCGGAGAGATGACCCGCGCGAGCGGCCACGCGGCGAGGGCTCCGAGCGCGCCGCCCGCGCCGGCCAGACCGGTGTCGCTCGACCATCCGTCGGCCAGACCCGGGTTGCCCGCGAACAGCGAGACGAGCCCGAGGGCCCCCGCGACGAGCACGACGAACCCGATCGCCATCCGGACCCGCTCCTCCCGGGCGATATCCCGAAGCAGCACGAATCCCCACCACCCAGCGAGCGGAGGGAAGGCGTACGCCCCCATGCCGAAGCTGCCGCGGATCAGCCAGGTGATCGCTCGCCCGACCGGCCCGCCGGCCTCGAGCCAGAGGGAAAGGGCCGCGAGGAGCGACAGGACGATGAGCCCGATGCCGAGCGCGTCACGCGCCCAGGGAGACAGGACCGTCCTGACCGGGGTCTTGGACGGCTTCCTGTTCTTGGCGCTCCGACGCCGGCTCTTGTTGGAGCTCCGGGGCGCAGCCTTCTTCGAGGGACGCGAACGCGACCCGCTGCCCCCGGACCTCCGGGAGGGGGAAGTCTTCGTTGCCATGTGCGGACAAGCATGACTGCTGAGGCGGACGCTTCAAGGACCCTGGAGGGTCAGACCTCCATGATCACGGGAAGGATCACGGGCTTCCGCTGGGTCGCTTCGTTGAAGTACCGCTTCAGGACGCGACGGACGTTCTGCTGCAACGCGGACGGGTCGGTCACCCGAGCATCCGCCGACTCCTTCACCGCCTCGATCACCCGCAGGCGGCCTTCCTCAAGGATGTCGGCCGAGGACTCCTCATGCACGAAGCCGCGGTTCACGAGGTCGGGGCCGCCCACCAGCTCGCCGGTCTGCGAATCGACGATGATGACCACCACGACCACGCCGTCGGCCGAGAGCTTCCGCCGGTCCCGGAGCACCTCCCCGCCGACGTCGCCGATGCCGAGGCCGTCCACGAACGTCATCCCCGCCTGGATCCGGTCCACATGGCGCACCTCCTCGCCGACCTCCACGACGTCGCCGTCCTCGCAGACGAGCGTCCGCTCGGGCGGGATGCCGACCTCGTGCGCCAGGCGTGCGTGATGCTGCAGGTGCCGACGCTCGCCGTGGACCGGGATGAACCACCGCGGCCGGACCAGCGACAGCATCAGGCGCAGCTCCTCTTGCGCGGCATGTCCGGAGGCGTGGACCGGATCGGACGGCATGTGGAACACGTCGGCGCCGGTCCGGTAGAGGGAGTCGACGACGCGATGGATCGCAGGCTCGTTCCCAGGGATCAACGACGACGACAGGACGACGGTCTCGCCCGGGCCGATCTTGACCCATTTGTGCTGTCGCTGCGCCATCAGCGAGAGGGCCGAGTAGGGCTCCCCCTGCGAGCCGGTGCAGATCACCACCACGCGGCCCGGATCCAGTCGGTCGATCTCCGAGATGTCGACGACGTCCTTGTCGTCGACGTGCAGGTGACCGAGTCGCCGGGCGGCGTCGACCGACTTCAGCATGGAGCGTCCGAGGAACGCGATGACCCGTTCGTTCGCCCTTGCGGCGTTCACGATCTGCTGCACGCGATGGATGTGGCTCGAGAAGCAGGCTGCGACCACGAGGCCCCCCGCGTTCTCGACGATGTCGAGCAGGACCGGCCCGACGGTGCGCTCGCTGACGGAGTACCCAGGCTCCTCGGCGTTCGTGGAGTCGGAGAGCAGCAGATGGACGCCCTTGCCGCGGCCTGCCTCCTGGGCCAGGCCGTGGAGGTCGGTGGCCCTGCCGTCGAGCGGGGTCTGGTCGATCTTGAAGTCGCCGGTGTGGAGGATCGAGCCGAACGGCGTGTCGACCACGACCGCCATCCCATCGGGGATCGAGTGGGTGACGCGGAGGAACCGCATCGTGAACGGGCCCGTCGACGCCTCCTCCCCCGGCGAGACGGTCCTGAGGTCGACGAGGTGCTCCACCTCGTGCTCCTCGAGCTTGCCCTGCAGCAGCGCGAGCGTGAACGGGGTGCCGTAGACCTCGAGACGGCGGTCGACGTCGCGGAGCAGGTACGGCAGCGCGCCGATGTGATCCTCGTGCCCGTGCGTGAGGACGACGGCCTGGATCCGATCGGCCCTCGTTCGCAGGAAGTCGAAGTCCGGCAAGACCAGGTCGATCCCGGGCATGTCGCCCGAGGGGAACGACAGACCCACGTCGATGATCAGGATGCGTTCGTCCAGCTCGAGGCAGGCCATGTTGCGGCCGACCTCGCCGACCCCGCCGAGGAAGACGAGTCGCGCCGCGGGCTCAGAGGAGACCGGCATCCTCCAGTGCTCGTTGGATCCGCTCGCGCTCGTCCGCGGTGGCGGGCACCAACGGCAGCCGGGGCGGACCCGCCGGCCGGCCCAGCATGTCCAGCGCCGCCTTCACGGGGATCGGGTTGGACGTGACGAACAGCGCGTTGAACAGGGGCGACAGGTCCTCGTGCAGCTTGCGGGCGGCAGGCACGTCGCCCGTCTCGATCAGGTCGATCATCTGCCTGATCTGGAGGCCGACGAGATGCGACGCCACGCTCACGACGCCGACGGCGCCCAGGCACACGTAGCCGAACGTCGCCCAGTCGTCGCCCGAATACACCTCGAACCCCTCGGGCGCTTCCGAGATCAGGTTCGAGATCGCCTTGAAGTCGCCCGTGGAGTCCTTGACGGCGACAACGTTCGGCTTCTGGGCGATCCGGAGCATCGTCTCGTGCTCGATCCGGGTCCCGGTGCGGCTTGGGATGTTGTAGACGATGATCGGCAGCTCCGTCGCGTCGGCGATGTGCTCGAAGTGCGCGATCAGCCCCCGCTGGGGAGGCTTGTTGTAGTACGGCGTCACCACGACGATGCCGTCGGCGCCCGCGTCCTCGGCGGCCTGTGTCAGCTCGAGGGTCTCGGCGGTGGAGTAGGTCCCCGTCCCGCAGATCATCTTGCCCTTCCCTCGGACGGCCTCACCCACCGCGCGGAACAGGTCCGCCTTCTCGTTGTGCGACAGGGTGGGCGACTCGCCGGTCGATCCCACCACGAAGACCGAGTCCGAGCCGTTGTCGGTGAGCCAGGACGCGAGCTCTTGTGCGCCATCGAGGTCGACGCCGTGATCGGGACGGAACGGCGTGATCATCGCGGTGACGACGGATCCGAACCTTCCGGCCACGCGAGTCCTCCTCGGTCTGGGCGGGCCTCGCGATCCGGTCGGATCTACGGGGCGTCCGCAGTGACGCCCTATGCTAGCTCCCCATGCCGCGCATCTACACGAAGACCGGCGACGACGGCACCACGGGGCTCCTCTACGGTGGCCGTGTCTCGAAGGACGACGCGGCGACCGAGGCGTACGGAACGACCGACGAGGCGGTGGCCGCGCTCGGACTCGCGCGCGCCTCGGCGGAGCCAGTGATGGCCGAAGAGCTCCTCGCGCTCCAGCGAGAGCTCTTCGTCGTGGGCGCGGATCTGGCCACGAATCCGTCCGAGCGCGCGAAGCTCCAGCCGGGGGTGTCACTCGTGACGAGCGACATGACCGAACGGCTGGAACGCCGGATCGATGAGCTCGTTGCCGAGCGAGCGCTCCCCCAGGCGTTCATCGTTCCCGGCGCCAACGAGGGAAGCGCAGCGCTGGATCTCGCACGGAGCGTCATCCGGCGGGCGGAGCGGCAGGTCGTGGCGCTCGAGCACGAAGGCCGCGACGTCAACCCCGAGGTTAGGCGCTACCTCAACCGGCTCAGCGACCTGGTGTTCGTCCTCGCGCGTCGCCGAGCCGGCGAAGACGAACCCACGAGCCGCTAGGACATCCTGCGCGGATCACCCGAGGCCTGGTGATCAGAAGTCGACGACGCACCAGGGGGCGGGCGAGGACGCGAACATCGCATCTGCCCGGTCGAGCGAACCCGGTGTGCGCTCCTCGATCTGTCTCGCCCACCACAGCTGGCGGAAGCTCGACCCGCCGAGGTACGTGGCTCCCAGCACGTTGATCGTGCCCGCGAGATCGGCTGTCGCGTCAATGCGGGTGCAGCGACCCTCGCCGCCTTCGACGATCAGCTCGTACCGCCCGTCGTTGTCCGGGCGGAACGGATCCGTGACCTCGAACACCAGCCGCCCGTCGGTCCCGTAGCGCCGAGCTTCGAGCGCCGTGACGACGTCCAGGAGCCGGACCCAGAGCCCGTCGTTCATGGAGAACCGCAGGCGTCGCGGCTCACGGACGAGATGGAGCAGCGGATCGTCGGCCGGGCGGTTCCATGCCTCCACGGTCGCGACAAGATCGACGTCGAACAGGAATCGCCATATGTCCGCGTTGCCGGCAGGGCGTCGAGCGCCACGCACTCCTTGACGGTGATCGTTCCCGGACGGAACGGAGCGGGGCCAGTCGTGCTTCATCCAGTACACGGCGTACGCGTCCGCCTGCCCTGCTTCGTCACGGTGGATCGCGTACATCCATGGACGGTCCTTATCCTCCCCGACCGTCGCGAACGTGTGATCGCGGAGGGCCTGCGCTCCGCTCCACGCCTCCGGGACGCATCGCGGCGTCGTAGACCTCGTCGATGAGCTGCAACGCCTCTCTCTTTCGAGACGAGCTCGACGTGACCGCTGGGCTCGTATCCGCGGACGAAGGCCATCCGAGCGGACTCTGCCTGGAATTCGCCGAACAGCCCGGCGAGGCCGTATCCGAAACGACCGTAGATCGCTCCCTCGGACGCGAAGAGTGCGGCGAGCGGCTCTCCCGTTCCGCGGCTTGATCGAGGACGATCCGCATCATCCCGGTGTTGATCCCCCTTCGGCGGTGGGTGGGGTGGACACCCACCATCGTGACGCCGGCCGTCGGGATCCTCGCGCCTCCGGGCACCATCATCCGGAACGTGATCGCAGCCGACGTGCCGACGATCCTGCCGCCGTCGATCGCCGCGAAGGATCGATCGGGCTCGATGACGGGGAGTGATGCCTCCACCTCGTCCTCCTTCGCCACAGAGCTGAAGGCGGTCTCGGCAGCGTGGACCCAGTCGGGGCGCTCCTCGTACGTGATCGAACGGATCTCGAGGTCCATCGCGCCCGAGACTAACGGTCGGAACGAGTCGTCCGGCCGCGGGCTACTCGAGGATCGCGTCGAGGCCGACGGTCAGGCCCGTGTGGGTCGGCACCCATCGGATCGCCATCAGCACCCCGGGCACGAACGACGTCCGGTCCATGGAGTCATGGCGGATCGTGAGCGTCTGTCCCTGGCCACCGAAGATGACTTCCTGGTGCGCGACGAGGCCGGGGAGCCGGATCGAGTGGATCCGGATGCCCGCCCGCTCGCCGCCGCGGACCCCGCGCAGCGACTCCGATTCCGGCCCTGACCAAGTGTCTTCGCGGGCGGCCGCGATCGCGTCGGCCGTCGCGGCCGCGGTTCCTGACGGTGCGTCCGCCTTGCCGTCGTGATGGAGCTCGACGATCTCGACCGCCGGCAGGTGCCGGGCGGCCTCGCGTGCGAACCGCTGCATAAGGGCGGCGCCGATCGCGAAGTTGGGTGCGACGAAGACACCGACCGGGGCTTCGCGCCACGCCTCGTCCACCTCGAAGCCCGTGGTGCCCACGACGATGTGCACGCCGTGCTCGATCGCCCAAACGATGTGCTCGGCGGCGAAGCTGCCACTCGTGAAGTCGACCGCGACCTCGACGCTCGCCGCGTCGAAGGCATCGAGGTTCTCGGCCAGGACGACGTCGGAGCCCTCCAGAGCGAGCGCCGTCGAAGCCGGCTCGCCCGCCTTCGACCGCGAGATCCCGGCGACGAGCTCGAGGTCCGCGTCGGCGTGCACCGCGCGACACACCTCGGCGCCGACCTTGCCGGTGGCGCCGAGCACGCCGACCCGGATCACGCCATCACCCCCGCGAGATCGCGCTGCGCGAACGGCCCCAGGACCGTCAGCGTCATCGGCTGCGACAGCACCCGCTTGGCCACCCGTCGTGCGTCCTCGAGCGACACATCCTCGACGCGTTTCAGCGACTGGTTCACCGTGAGGATCTCGCCGTGCGCGATCTCGGACTTGCCGATCCTCGACATCCGGCTCCCGGGGTCCTCGAGCGAGAGCACCATCGATCCCTTCACGTGTCCTTTCGCGCGATCGAACTCCTCAGCCGTCAGACCGCCCTTCGCCACGTCGTCCAGCTCGCGACGGAGCAGGCCGATCACCTCCTTCGCGCGGGCGGGTGTGGTCCCCGCGTAGCAGGAGAACAGCCCCGCCTCGGTGTACTGCGAGTGATAGCTGTACACCGAGTACACGAGGCCGCGTTTCTCACGGATCTCCTGGAACAAGCGCGAGGACATCCCGGTCCCCAGCGCCCCGTTCACGATCAGGAAGGGGAACCGGTCCGGGTCGCTCCGCGCGAGCCCGTTCGTGCCGAGGCAGATGTGTGCCTGCTCGGTCTTGCGCCTCTTCACCAAGGGCTTCGCGGAGGACTCGGGCGCGGTCTCGCTGGTGCGGAGGTTCCATCCCTGAGGGTCCCCCGACCGCACGATCCGTCCCGTGTCCATACGATCGCGGAGCATCTCGAGCAGCTCTTCATGACGGAGGTTCCCCGCGGCCGCCACGACGAGACCTCCCGGCACGTAGTGCTTGCGGTAGAACCGGTGGACCTTGTCGCGCGTCGCCGCGCGGATCGTCTCGGCCGTTCCGAGGACAGGCCGTCCCAGCGGATGGTTCGGCCAGAGGGCCTCCGTGAACAGGTCGTGGACGACCTCCTCAGGCGAGTCCTCGTGCATGTTGATCTCCTCGAGGATCACCTGGCGCTCCGCATCGAGATCGGCCGACCGGAGCATCGAGTCCTGGAACATGTCGGAGAGGTGGTCGACAGCCATCTCCAGGTCGCCGTCGAGGATGCGCGAGTAGTAGCAGGTGTACTCCTTCGACGTGAACGCGTTCACGTCGCCCCCCACGGCGTCGAAATCCTCCGCGATCTCGCGTGCAGACCTCGTCTTCGTTCCCTTGAAGAGCAGGTGCTCGAGGAAGTGGCTCGAGCCGCTGATCACCGGAGGCTCGTCGCGGGATCCGGCGAGCACCCAGAAGCCGAGCGACACGGAGCGGACGCCGGGCATCCGCTCCGTGACGACTCGCAGGCCCGAGGAGAACTCGGTTCGCTCGATCCCCACCGTCCGCCTCCGGATGATCGGCCTTAGGCCGAAGACCCCTTGTCGGCGTCGCGGAACCGGCGTCCGGTCCGACGCGGACCCCGGTCGGCGCCGTTGCGGGGCTCGCGTGGCTCGCGGGGCTCGCGGGGCTCGCGTCGCTCGCCGCCGGAGGAACCCTCGCCCTCCGGCACCTCCCAACCAGGACCGGTCGGCTTCAGGCTGATCTTGCCCTGGGCATCGATGTCCTCCACGAGCACGGTCAGCTTGTCGCCCTCCCGGACCGCCTCCTCCACGGAGCTGAGGCGTTTTCCCTTGCCCAGCTTCGAGATGTGCACGAGACCGTCCCTGCCGGGCACGAGGTTCACGAACGCCCCGAACGTCGTCGTCTTCACGACGGTGCCGTCGTAGGTCTCCCCTTGGAGGACGGGACGCGGGTTCGCGATCTCGTCGATCATCCGGGCCGCTTCGTCGGCGCCCTCACCTTCGTGGGAGCCGATGAACACCGTGCCGTCGTCCTGGATGTCGATGTCGGCACCGGTCTGGGCGATGATCTCGTTGATCCGCTTCCCCTTGGGGCCGATCACCTCGCCGATCTTGTCGACCGGGATCGTGATCGTGATGATCCGCGGCGCGATCGGGTTCACGGCGTCGCGCGGAGCCGGGATCGCCGCCTCCATCACGTCGAGGATCGTGAAGCGGGCCTCGCGGGCCTGCTGCAACGCACCGGCGAGCACATCCGCAGGCATCCCGCTGACCTTCATGTCGAGCTGGATCGCGGTGACGAACTCCCGGGTGCCGGCGACCTTGAAGTCCATGTCGCCGAGCGCGTCCTCCGCGCCGAGGATGTCCGTCAGCGTCACGAACGTGTCGCCCTCGGCGATCATCCCCATCGCGATCCCGCCGACCGGCGCCTTGATCGGAACGCCGGCATCCATCAGCGAGAGCGTCGAGGCGCACACGCTGGCCATCGACGTCGAGCCATTGGAGGACAGCACGTCGGAGACCAGTCGCAGGGTGTAGGGGAACTCCTCCTCCGAAGGGACCACGGGGATCAGCGCCCGCTCGGCGAGCGCGCCGTGACCGATCTCCCGGCGGCGAGGTGAGCCCACGCGGCCCGTCTCCCCGGTGGAGTACGGCGGGAAGTTGTAGTGGTGGATGTACCGCTTGGAGTCCTCGGGATCGAGGGTGTCGATCATCTGGTTCATCCGGAGCATCCCGAGCGACGTGACGTTGAGCACCTGCGTGTCACCGCGCTCGAACAGCGACGACCCGTGGGCGCGGGGCAGGAGCCCCACGTGGGCCGCGAGCGGACGGATGTCCTTCGGGCCGCGACCGTCCAGCCGCACGCCGTCCGAGATCACCCGCGCGCGCATGACCTTCTTCTCGAGCGACTTCCAGGCCGGCGAGAACTCGCTCGCGCGAGCGGCGAAGGCGTCCTCTCCCAGCGTCTCGGCGAGATGGGCCTTCGCCTCGTCCTTGACGGCGGACATGTTCGCTTCGCGCTCCTTCCGGTCGGAGACCAGTGCAGAGAGCACCTTGTCCTTCCCGAACGACTCGAGCGCGTCCCAGAGGTCCTGCTGGTAGAGCGGGTGCGGCTCGAAGTCCGAAGGCTTCACGCCGACCTCTGCCAGGAACTCCTCTTGGAGCCCGATGATCTCGGTGATGACCTCTTTCGCTCGCTCGAGACCTTGCGCGACGACCTCCTCGGTGGGCGCGGTTGCACCCTCGCCCGCGGCGAGGAGCGGCCAGGTCTCGTCGGGAGCCTCTCCCTCGATCATCAGGATGTCGACGCCGCCCTGCTCGTTCTTCGAGCCGGCGACGACGATGTCGAACGTGGCCTCCTCGAGCTCCTGGAACGTGGGGTTCACGACCCAGTCCGAGCCGATCAGCCCGAGACGGACCGACCCGACGGGACCGTCGAACGGCAGGCCCGCGATCCCGACCGCGAGCGAGGCCGCGTTCATCGCCGGGATGTCGTATTGGTTCTCCATGTCGACCGACAGGACCGTGACGACGACCTGCACCTCGTCGCGGTAGCCCTCGCGGAACGAAGGCCGCAGGGGACGGTCGATCAACCGTGCGGTGAGGATCGCCGTCTCCGACGGACGCCCCTCACGGCGGAAGAAGCTGCCGGGGATCTTCCCCCGCGCGTACATCCGCTCTTCGACGTCGATCGTGAGCGGGAAGAAATCTATCCCCTCTCGGGGTGCGGAGCTCACACAGGTGGCGAGCACCATCGTGTCGCCGTAGCGAACGACGGCCGCGCCGTCTGCGAGCTTCGCGAACGTGCCGGACTCGAGGAGCAGATCCTTGCTCCCGATCTGCTTCGACTTGCTGGTGGCCATAGGGCCTCATACCTCCTGTTGTAGGCGGCGCCTCGTGGCGCCGCAGCTGCGGGAGGCGGCTGGGCCGGTTGTCAGTGGTGGGCCTCCGGTTTCGAGGTTCGGCGCGCGCGCGGGTTCTGGGCGCTGCGCGCGATCCCGGGGGTCCGCGACTGAGAACCGACCTGTGTGGGGCCTCCGCCTCCGGTCGGGTGGGTCAATGGGTCGTGGGCATCACTCCTCTTCTTGCGCCCCCAGCGCGCTGATACTGATGCCGGTGGACGCTCGAGATCAACGCCGCAGACCGAGCTTGGCGATGAGCGCTCGGTAGCGTTCGATGTCCTCGCGCTTGATGTACTCGAGCAGGCGCCGCCGACGACCCACCATCTTCAGCAGACCACGCCTCGAGGCGTGGTCCGACTTGTGGGTCTTCAGGTGCTCGGTCAACTCCGCGATGCGGGTCGTCAGTACCGCCACCTGCACGTCGGCAGAGCCGGTATCGCCGCTGGAGAGGGCGTGCTCCTGGATGATCTGCTGCCTGGCCTCTTTGGTCAATGTCATGCGAACGTCAAGGCTACCAGCAGGAACGCGGTCGGAACCCGGGGATCCTGCCCCTACGATGGCTGTGTGTGGAGATCCGACCGTCTCAGGACGGCCTGCGGGATCTTGGGGCCCGCGGCATTCACGGGGGCGTGGATTCTCGCCCAGAGGAGGCAGGACGAGTACCAGGTGCGGCATGAACACATCAGCGGCCTCGCGGCACGCGACGCCACCGATCCGCACCTGATGACGGCGGGGTTCTTCGCACTCGGCACGTGCACGGTCGCTTTTGCATCGGCGCTTGAACGGCGCCTCGTCCCGCGACCCGGGTTCGGACCCGCACTGATCGGAGTGGCGGGGCTCGCCACGGTCGCCGCGGGGCTCTTCCGACGAGATCGGCGGTCGAACTTCCCACCACCCGGAGCTCCCGACGCTCAGTCCTGGGTGAACGACGTACACGACCTTGCCGCGGCGGTGGGCGGAGCGGCGGGCACGCTCGGCCTGGTGGCACTCGCACCGGCGCTCGTCCGGGACCCGGCGCTGCGGGATCTGGCGAGACCTGCGATGGGAGCCGCCGGCGCGAGCGCCGGGATCTCGGCTTGGTTCCTCCGGGACGTGGTCCGACCCGGCAACGGACTGCTGCAACGCGCGAACATCACCATCCCGCTCGCGTTCATGGCCCGTCTCGCTCTGCGGATGCTGTCGAACCCGGATCGGCCCGCCCGGTCTCTCAGTCGTGAGAGAGAACGATCGATCGCGTCCGGTCGACGTCGTCCGCGATCGCAGCGACGAGATCGTCGACCGAGTCGAACTTGACCTCATCACGGAGTCGTTCCCAGAACTCCACGGTGAGCGTGTCGCCACGGAGCTCGTCGTCGGGGAAATCCAGCAGGAACGCTTCGACGTGCAGTGGTTCGGTCCCGAACGTCGGATTCGTGCCGACGTCGATCGCCGCGAGGTACCGACCGCCGTCCTGCAGCTCCGCGACGCCCGCGTAGATCCCCTGGCCGGGGAGCAGGAGCCTCGGCCATGTGCGGAGGTTCGCCGTCGGATAGCCGAGACCCTTCCCTCTGCCGGCTCCGGCGACGACCTCCCCGTCGACCGAATACCTCCTGCCGAGCGCCGTACGCGGCCACGCGAGGTCGCCCGATGCCAGCGCCTCCCGGATCGACGAGGATGAGACAACGCGTTCATCGAGCTCGAACAGATCGACCTCGTCCGCGGTCATGCCGAACGCTTCTCCGACCTCACGGAGAGTGGCGACCGTGCCGGCCGCGCGGTGGCCGAACGTGAAGTTGGCGCCGACACGAGCGTGCACCGCGTGCAACCCGCCGACGAGCACATCGCGGACGAAGTTCTCCGCGGGGACCAGCGAGAACTCCTTCGTGAACGCGAGCACGACCAGGGCGTCGATACCGCATGCCTCGATCAGGGAGGCCTTCCGTTCGACGGTGGTGAGCAGCCTGGGCTCCTCCCCCGGTGTCAGCGTCTCGCGGGGATGCCGGTCGAACGTGACGGCCACGCTCCGCGCGTCTCGCTCCTTCGCGGCCTCGACGGTGCGGCGGAACACCTCCTGATGGCCGAGGTGCACGCCGTCGAAGAATCCGACCGTGACGACCGACGGGCCGTCGGGGAGTGGCAGCGCCTCGAGGCCGCGCACGGTGTCCATCCGCAGCAGGCTACCGGGCGCCAAGAAAAGGAACGGCGGTCAGTCCGCCAGGATGACCTGAGGACGCGCCCTGGGCCCGTCGTCCTCGTAGACACCGATCAGACGACCCTCCGGCCCGAACACGCCGTACGGCCCGCCGATGCCGGCGGGCCCGAGCGGCCTCCCGTGCGACGCTGCGGAGGCCTCGTCGGCTTCGAGGTCGAGCCGAGGGAGATGGCCGACGGCGGCCTCGACCGGCAACGGTTCACGCACCGCTTCCGGCGTGACCGCGTCCTCTGCCCGGTAGGGACCGATCGCCGTGCGGCGAAGTGCCGTCAGATGTGCTCCCGTCGCCACCGCGGCACCCACGTCCGAGGCGAGCACCCGGACGTATGTTCCCCCGGAACAGATCGCGCGGAACGTCACGTCCGGTGGATCGAACGACAGGAGGTCGAAGGCGTCGACCCGGATCGCGCGCGGCTCGGCCTCGAGTTGCTCGCCCGCCCGCGCGGCCTCGTATAGCTTGCGGCCGCCCACCTTGACCGCGCTGTAGGCGGGCGGCCGCTGCAGGGACTCCCCCACGAGCGAGCGCATCGCATCACCGACCTGCTCCTTCGTCACATCGACCGAGGACTCCCCGATCACGCTGCCGTCGGCGTCCAGCGTGTCCGTCTCGACGCCGAGCCGGAGCGTCCCCTCGTAGGTCTTCGCAAGATCGTCCAGGAATCGGAGGAGCCGTGTCGCCCTCCCGACGCCGATCAGCAGGAGTCCGGTGGCCATGGGATCGAGCGTCCCGGCGTGCCCGACCTTCTTCGTGGCGAGGGTCCGGCGCACGCTGTCGACGACGTCGTGTGAGGTGACCCCCGCCGGCTTGTCGACGAGGAGCAGACCTTCGGCGCCCCGGGCGGTCACGACGGAACTGGCGCTTGGCGCAATGCGGCCACGAGGCGCTCGATCGTCCCCTCGGGTCCGTGCTCGGACGTGTAGCCCGCCGCGAGGCGATGACCGCCGCCGCCGAACGCCGACGCCACGGCTGACAGGTCGTGCCCGCCGCGCGAGCGCACGCTCACCTTGAACCGCCCGTCTCGCTGCTGCTTCAGGACCGCGGCGACGTCCACGTCGCGCGCGGTGCGGAGCACGTCGATCACGTCGTCGGTTTCGCCCGCCGCGACGCCGGCGTCGGCGAGATCCGCTTGGGTGAGGTAGGTCCAGACGACGCTTGCCTCGGGCACCTCGGTCATGCGGCTGAGGGCTGTCCCGAGCAACCGGAGGAAGCCCGGGTCGTTGTCCTCGTACATCGCGCGGACGAGTCCGGCGTGGTCGAAGTCCCGCTCGCGGAGCCGAGCGGCGATGCGGAGCGTCTCCGGGGTGGTCGCCTGGTACTGGAATCGCCCGGTGTCCGTGACCAGTCCCGCGTAGAGACAGACGGCGACGTCCCGATCGAACTCGCCGCCCATCGTCTCGATCAGGCGGAAGACCATCTCGCACGTGGACGACGCGTCGGGATCCACGAGACGGACGGTGCCGACACCGTCGTTCGAGCGATGGTGATCGATCCAGATCAGCTCGCCGGCGCGCGAGGCCGCCTTCCCCAGGATGCCCAACCGGTCGAACGAGGCGCAGTCGCACGTCACCATGACCGACGGCTCCGCGGGGAACGCGGCCGGGGGCACGAGGCGATCCGCACCGGGGAGCAGGGCGATCCACCGAGGGAGATCGAACGGCTCGTTCGCGAAGGAGCAGACGGTGGCGACCCCGCGAGCGCGCAGGAAGTTCGAGAGCCCGAGCATCGAGCCGAGCGCGTCGGCGTCGGGGTTCAGGTGGCAAGCGAGCGCCACTTCCTCGGCCGCGGCCAGGACCTCTCCCGCCCGTCGCAGCTCGATCCGTTCGTCCGTCTCAGGCATCAGGCTGCTCCTCGTGCTGGTCTTCTGGCTGATGCAGGCGCTCGATGATCTCCTCGATGTGCTGGTGCTGGGCGAGCGTTTGATCCACCTGGAACTCGAGCTCCGGCAGGTTCCGCAGCCGGACCTGCTTGCCGAGCGACTGACGGAGGTGCGGCGTCGCCGACCGCAGTCCCGCAGCCGTCGAACGTTGCTGCTTGTCGTCACCCAGGACGGTGTAGGACACCCACGCCCGTCGCAGGTCCGCCGTCACCTGGACGCCGGTGACCGTGACGAAGCCGATCCGGGGGTCCTTGAGTTTCTGGATCTCCTCGGCGAGGACTTCGCGGAACTCCTCGGCCACCCGAGCGGTACGGGCTCCCTGGGTCATCTCAGCATCCCGCCTTCTCCGGTCCTCAGTCCTCTTGCCTCTAGTCCTCTGACGAATGGAGTGTCAGATCGATGTCGATGATGTCGACCTCGGCCCACCGCTCCACGAAGCGCTCGACTCCGTGCATCACCTTCTTGAGGTGGTGGCCCTCCGACCCGACGGCCGCCACACCCAGCTCCGCTCGCTGCCACATGTCCTGATATCCCGTCTCGGCCACCGCCACCTGGAAGGTGGATCGGATCCCGTTCGTGAGGGTCTTGATCACGTGGCGCTTCTCCTTCAACGATCCGCACGCCGGGATCCGGAGATCGAGCCGGAGGGCGGCGACCAGCATCAGGAGGAGATCTGGCGGGCGACCTCCTCGACCTCGAAGGCCTCGATCACGTCGCCCTCCTTCACGTCCTGGAAGTTCTCGAGTCCGATGCCGCATTCGAATCCCTCGCGTACCTCGGCGACGTCGTCCTTGAACCGGCGGAGCGATCCCACGCGGCCCTCGTAGACGACGACACCGTCGCGGATCAGGCGTACCTGCGAGTTCCGTCGGATCGTCCCTCGGGTCATGTAGCACCCGGCGATCACGCCGAGCCGCGGCACACGGAACGTCTGGCGAACCTCCGCCTCGCCGACGATCGACTCGCGTTCCTCCGGCTTGAGCATCCCGGAAAGCGCGGCCTTCACGTCGTCGATCGCGTCGTAGATCACGCGGTAGAGCCGGATGTCCACGCCTTCCTTCTCGGCGAGCTCGCGCGCGTTGGCGTTGGGCCGGACGTTGAACCCCACGACGATCGCGGTGGCCGTCTTGGCGAGATCGACATCGTGCTCGGTGATCGCGCCCGCGCCGGAGTGCACGATGTTCACGCGGACCTCGTCCTGCGGCAGCTTCAGGAACGCGTCCGTCAGCGCCCCGAGCGAGCCCTGGACGTCGGCCTTCACCACGAGGTTCAGCTCGGGGATCTCCTGGCGCTCCTGGCGCCGGAGGAGCTCCGTGAGCGACGCGGGCCGCTGGTTGACCACCTCGGCCGACCGAACGCGTGCTTCGCGCTCGGAAGCGATGTGACGCGCCTCACGTTCGTCGTCGACCTCCCGGAACTCGTCCCCGACGTTGGGGACCCCGTTCCAGCCGAGCACCTGCGCGGGCTTCGCCGGCCCGGCCAGGTCGACGGGCTGTCCGTTCTCGTCGACCATCGCCCGCACCTTGCAGTGCGTGATGCCGCAGACCAGGGAGTCCCCGACCTCGAGGGTGCCCTTCTGCACGAGGACGGTCGCCACGGGCCCTCGACCCTTGTCGAGGTGCGCCTCCAGGACGGTGCCCCGGGCGCGGCCGGTGGGATCGCCCTTGAGCTCCGCGAGGTCGGCGACGATCAGGACGGTCTCGAGCAGGCCCTCGAGGTTCGCGCTCGTCTTGGCCGAGACATCGACGAACTCGGTGTCGCCTCCCCACTCCGACGGCACGAGGCCCCGCTCGACCATCTGGGTTCGTACGCGGTTCGGATCCGCCTCCTCCTTGTCGATCTTGTTGACCGCCACCACCACGGGCACGCCGGCCGCCTTCGCGTGATCCAGCGCCTCGACGGTCTGTGGCATCACGCCGTCGTCGGCGGCGACGACGAGTACCGCGATGTCCGTGATCTGGGCGCCACGGGCACGCATCGCGGTGAACGCCTCGTGGCCGGGGGTGTCGATGAACGTGATCTCCCGGCCGTTGACGTGTGCCTGATACGCGCCGATGTGCTGGGTGATCCCGCCGAACTCCCCTGAGACGACGTCGGTGGTGCGGATCGCGTCGAGGAGCTTGGTCTTCCCGTGGTCGACGTGCCCCATCACGGTGACCACCGGTGAGCGAGCCACGAGCTTGGCCTCGTCGACCTCTTCCCCGAGCTCCTCCGCCTGGAGCTCGTCCTCCATCCCGACGATCTCCACGTGATACCCGAGCTCGGAGCCCAGGGTCTGGAGGGCTTCGTCGGACAGCGACGTCGTCGCGGTGACCATGTCCCCCGCCATGAACAGGATCTTCACGATGTCCGCCGGGGATCGGTTCGTCTTCTCGGCGAAGATCTGGGGCGTCGAACCCCGAACCACCTGCAGGATCGGCCCGGCGGGGGTGGGCGGCGGCACGGCGGGAGCCTCTCCATCGGGGACGGCGGCCAAGGGAGCGGGGGTGGCCGGCACGGCGGCCGCCGGTTCCGCCGGCTCCGGGGCGCCCTCGGGCTCCTCGGTCGGAGCCGGCTCCGCATCGGGGACGGCGACGATCTTCGGGGCTGCCTTCGGCTTCGGCTTGACCTTCGGACGAGGCTTCGGCGGCGGCTCCATGACCTGGCGTGGCTTCGCGGGCTTGGTGACCTTGCCGCCCGAGGCACGGAGGCGAGGCACGAGGTCTTCGGGCACGCTTGACGAGGCGGACTTCCCCGCCACACCCATCTTCTCGAGCGTCTCCAGCAGTTCCTTGCTCGAGACACCGAGCTCCTTCGCGAGCTCGTGGATCCTCATGTCGTTTGCAACGCCTCCTCGATCTCGTTCCTAAGCCTAGCGAGTTCCTCTTGGGTCAACCCCGAGTGCAGCGCGCTCGCCACCGCGCCGCGCCGGATCGCAGCGTCGGCGCACGCCGGGTCTCGATGGACGTACGCGCCGCGACCGGACGCCGACCCCATCAGATCCACCCGCGCCCCTGCCGCCGACCGGACGATGCGAAGCAGATCAGCCTTCGGTGCGCGCTGCCGACAGGCGACGCACGACCGCTCCGGCTCGCCCGCCATGGTTCCTCATTCCGCCTCCGCGGGCGCGGTCGGGACCGCTTCGACGGGCTCCGACTCCTCGGGTGTCGGCTCGGCACCGGAGCCGGTGGCCACCTCCTCCACCGTCGCTGCCTGCGCGTCTTCGGGAGTCTCCGCCGCTTCGGTCTCGGACCCCGGCGCCCCGCTCTCCGACGCGGGTGGTTCCACCGCAGCCGGTTGCTCGACAGCGACCGGAGCCGGCGCGGGGGCGGGCTCGGCCGCCTGACTCTCGGACTTGATGTCGATCCGCCACCCGGTCAGTCGTGCCGCGAGCCGGGCGTTCTGTCCCTCCCGGCCGATCGCGAGCGAGAGCTGGTAGTCGGGCACGATCACGAGCGCCGTCTGGGTCTCGGGGTTGACGGTCACCTCCCTGACCTTCGCCGGCTGCAACGCGTTCGCAACGAACGTCGCCGACTCATCGGACCACGGAACCACGTCGATCTTCTCGCCGCGGAGCTCGTTCACGACCATTCGCACACGCGAGCCCTTCGGTCCGACGCACGCGCCGACGGGATCGACCGCGGGCTCGTTGGAGGCCACCGCGATCTTCGAGCGATGGCCCGGCTCGCGAGCCACGGCCATGATCTCGACGATCCCCTCGTTGATCTCGGGCACCTCGAGTGCGAACAGCGACTTCAAGAGTCCGGGGTGCGTCCGCGAGACGACGATCTGCGGGCCCTTCGTCCCCCGACGGACCTCCGTGATGTACGCCTTGAGTCGTTCCCCATGTCGCAAGGGCTCCGATGGGACCTGCTCGCCCTGCGGCAGCAACGCTTCGACCTTCCCGAGATCCAGGAGCGTGTACCGACGCTCCTGCTGCTGGACGATCCCCGTGACGACGTCGCCCTCGCGGCCGGCGAATTCCTCATAGGTCATCTCCCGCTCGGCATCCCGCAGCTTCTGGAAGATCACCTGCTTCGCGGTCTGGGCGCCGATGCGCCCCTTGAAGTCGTCCGTGACCTCCACCTCGGCCTCGGAGATCACCTTCATCTCGACCCCCGGCTCGTCGCTCCCCTCGGCCGGGGGGACGTCCACCTCTTCGAGTTCCTGCTGCCACATGCGGAGATCGCCCGTCTCCGGATCGATCACGGCGCGGAACCCGACGAACTCGTCGTCGGCTTCGGGATGCTCCTGCTTCCAGTGCGCCTTGTAGGCCGACGCCATCGCCTCTTGGAGACCTCCGAGGATCGTCTCGAAGGCGATGCCTTTCTCGCGCTCGAGCTCCCGCAACGCGGCGATCATCTCCGCGTTCATCGGTCGCCCCCCTTCTTCAGCTCTTCGTCCCAGTCGACGACCGTCTTGGCCGCGGCGACCTCCTCGAGAGGCAACAGCCGCTCACCCTCGGCGGCCGCGATCCGGATCGCATCGTCCTCCGCCGCGCGGAGCTCCCCGACCAGCACGCCGTCATCGGTCTTCACCTGGACACGCTCACCGACAGCCCGCCGGAAGTCCTGCGGGCGTCGGAGCGGTCGCTCGATGCCGGGCGTCGATACCTCCAGCGCGTACGGGCCCGGTTCGAAGCCCTCGAGATCCAGCCGGCGTGACACCATCTGAGAGATCTGCGAGATCGTGTCCAGGTCGACACCACCCTCGCGATCCACCGTCACGCGGAGGACCCGACGGCCACTCTCACGGCCGAAGGTCACGTCGACGAGGTCGAGGCCTTCGCCCTCGATCACGGGTCTGACCAGCGCCTCCGCGTCCACGTTCCCTCCTCTCCCTCTCTCGAGCGGCTTCGCCTCTCCACAAAGAAAGTGGGCGGGGAGCCCACTTCCGGCCGTGCAGTTGGTCCTCGACCAGCCAGTATAGACAGGCCTCCTCAGATCGAAGGAGCGCGAGGGCCTCAGGGAGCAGCGGTGAGGAGGTCGGCGGCGGCCTCAGCCGCTTCCGCCAGCGGCGCCTGCGACCGGTGACCGTTGGATCGCACTTTCAGGTCGACCGTCCCGACCTCGATGCCTCGCGCGCCGACCACCACCTGCACGGGGTAGCCGACGAGGTCGGCGTCGGCGAACTTGACCCCCGCCCGCTCGCCCCGGTCGTCGAGCACCGCTTCGATGCCGCGATCCGTGAGCTCGCGGTAGATCCGCTCGGCGTGCTCCGTGACCACCGGGGCATCGGCGTTCGCCATGATGACGGCGACCTCGAACGGAGCCAGGAGCCTCGGCCACGTCATCCCAGCGTCGTCGTGATGCTGCTCGACGGCCGCCGCCATGATCCGGCTGATCCCGATCCCGTATGACCCCATCACGTACGGCTTCTGTGATCCGTCCTCGGCCTGGTACGTCGCCCCGAGCGGCTCCGAGTAGTACGTCCCCAGCTGGTAGATGTGACCGACGACGATCGAGCGCGCGATCTCCAGTTTGCCGCCGTCGACCGGGCAGCGATCGCCCTCGCGGAACTGCACGAGGTCCTCCCACCGGTCCACGCGGAAGTCTCGGTCGAAAGTTGCCCCGGTCACGTGCACGTCGGGTCGATTCCCCCCGGTGGCCCAGTGCGCGCGGCCGCGGATCCCGGGATCGGCGAAGATCGAGACATCGGATCCCAGACCCTGCGGACCGACGAACCCCTTGGCGAACCCCCGCTCCGCGAAGTCCTGATCCTCGAAGGGCCGGACGCGATCGGGGAAATGCAGCCGAGCGAGCTTCTCCTCGTTGACCTCGCGGTCGCCGGGCACGAGCACCGCGACCGACCGGCCGTCGACGTCGAACAGGATGCACTTCATCGTTGCCTCGGCCGGCAGTCCCATCTGCGCCGACATCAGCTCGATCGTCACGGCCCCCGGCGTCTCGACCTCGGTCAGCGTCTCGAGATCCTCGGCCGCAGCCGGGTCCGGCGGCCGCGGCGTCGCGGCCTCCGTGTCGGCCAGGTAGTCGCCGTTCTCGCACCGCACGAACAGGTCCTCACCGACGTCGGCGAGCGCCATGAACTCGTGGTTCACGCCCCCGCCGATCGTCCCAGGGTCGGCCTCCACGATCACGTGCTCGAGCCCGAGGCGGTCGAAGACACGCTCGTATGCCTCGTACATCACGCGGTAGGACTCGCGCATCCCCTCCTCGTCGCGGTCGAGCGAGTACGCGTCCTTCATCAAGAACTCGCGACCTCGGAGGAGCCCGTACCGCGGGCGGAACTCGTCGCGGTACTTCCATTCCACCTGGTAGACGTTGGCCGGCAGGTCCCGGTACGACGGGAGCTCGAGCTGCGCGAGCTCGGCGACGACCTCCTCTTGCGTCGGACCGAGCACGAACTCGCGACCGTGACGGTCCTCGAGCTTGAACATCAGGTCTCCGTAGGCGTCGTAGCGACCCGTCGCCCTCCATGGCTCCGCAGGCAGGACGATCGGCATGCGCAGTTCCTGGGACCCGGCGGCATCCATCTCCTCGCGCACGACGCGTTCGATCTTGGCCATCGTGCGGAGCCCGAGCGGCATCGTCGTGTAGATCCCGGCCGCCACCTTGCGGATGAAGGCTGCGCGGAGCAGCAGTCGATGCGACGGGGCGTCGGCCTCCGCCGGATCCTCCCGAAGCGTGCGTGCGAAGAGCCTGGAGACCCGCATCGGACCAGGATACCGGCGGACCTGCGTGCTCCCGGTCGGCTACGTGTCTTCGACCGAGGCGATCACCTGCCGCCAGAGCTCGGTTGCAGCCCCGCCTCCGTCGTCGAACGGGTAGGCCCCGTAGGTCGCCACCCGGGTAGGGGTCACGGGATCCCGCGCGACGGCCGTGTAGTCGCCCCACCGCTCGACACCCGAGGAGAACTCATAGCGGCCGAAACCGGGTTTGATGAGGATCGAGGCTGCGGCGAGGTCCCCCGGCTGCACGACGCCGGCGTAGGCGGCGAGACATTCCGTCGTGCCCGCGCGCGCGTAGTTGATCCAGAGCTTCCCAGCGCCGTCGGTCGTGATCGAGGGCCATGCCAGATCGCGCCCGACCGCGCCGATCGTGCCGGTTCTGGTCACATCGGAGTCCCTGAGGGCGCCGGCGGGGTTCACCTCCCACCAGCGGATCACCGACTCGGTCGCCCCGCCGCCGACGTTCCCGCCGCGCGCGGTCGCCGTATAGAGCCGTCCGAGGTCACCGTCCCAGAAGGAGGACGTGAGCCGGAGGTCGCCCGTGTCCCAGTTGTCGTTGAGACCGGGAGCGTTCCCCGGACACTGTCGTCCCCAGCGCGGAAGGGACATGGGCCCGCCCTTGACCTGCGCTCGGGCCAGTTTGAGCACGCCGTTCACCGCCTTCAGTCGCCAGAGGATCAGCTTGCCGGCCGAACCATTGAAATCCATCGAAGTCATGTACTGGACCGACGGTGAGCCTCCGAAGGAGACGGTCGGCACGATCGTGAACGCCCGCGACCCGTCGGGGTCCCTCGTCTGTTTTTCGCTGAAGATCTTGATCGGCACGGGGTCGACGCTGCAGTCGTAGAGGTGAACCTTCCGGATGGACAGGATCTGCGCGTATCGGAAGCCCCCGACCAGCGGCGCGCGCGAGAAGTCGAACTGGTTCGTGGTCAACGTGATCCGGTCCTCGGTGAACCCGACCATCGGATAGTCCGCGAACTGCCTCCCGTTGCCGCTGACCTGATCGCCCGACATGTGGAGCACGCACCAGTCGTTGGTCGTCTCCTCCGATCCCTCCGGGATCACGACGACGGAGATGAAGGTCTGGGTGTCGGTCGCGGACAGGAAGACGAGAACGAAGTGCTGCCGGTAGGGGTCGTAGACCACCTTGGGATCGAACGATTCCGCCGCTCCCGGCAGGGCGACGTCGAGGCTCTCGAGGAGTCTCGGCGGATCGAGAGCGAGGCCGGCTCGGTCGAAGAAGCCCATCCTGATGTTGACCGCGGCGAGGTGATAGTCGATGCCCAGTGCGCCCGTGGGATCCCCCGGCGACACCGGGTTCCCGGCCTGATCGGGAACGCCGTCGAACGCCGGCACCGCGACGACCGGAGCAAGCGGCGAGACGGCCGGCCGCGTTGCTCCGCCGCTGCCGCCGCCATCGAGCCGTCGATCGCTCCCCGGCCGCACGAGCCGCGGGATCTGGATCGGTCCGGACCCGGGCGGCACCGGCCGATCGATACCGGCGAAATGGATCTTCGATGCACCATCGGCGGGCGCCCCGGACGATGCGGGGACCGGGAACACGAGCGCGGTGGCGAGTGCGGTGAGCCCCCAGACGAGCCGACGACGCATCGAGACATCCCTCCTGATCCGGTGCGACACCCCCGCCGCGTGAGCCGCCCAACGTAACAGGCCCGTTGACTGACGGGGAATCCAGATGGGACCATCGCTTCCACGATGTCGACGGCTGGGCTTGCCTGGACGTGGCCGAGCGGCTCGAGGGGCCTCTGGTGCCCTCGGGCCCCGGGACCGCCGCGCTAGTTCCCTTCGACCGATCGCGACGAGCCCCGGGACAACCCCGGGGCTTCTTCTTTCCGAGGCAGGATCTGACCGTCACCGAACACGCTGGGAGCGACCGCTGAGACCGAGCCTCCGGATCCGACCGGACCGAGCCACGTTCGACGCGCTCGCTCGCGACTGGGCGATCGTCCCGGTGTGGGCAGAGCTGCTCGCCGACGTCTCCACCCCCGTCGGGCTGTTCCCCGCGGTCGCCCGCGACGGGGCGGGGATCCTGCTCGAATCGGTGGAACGATCCGAGCGCTGGGGTCGGTACTCGTTCGTCGCCGGCGACCCGGCCGCGACGGTCGTGCTCGACGCGGACGGCCTGCGTATCGAGGGCGCCGTTCGAGAGGTGCCCCTCGAGTCGCTGCGCTCCGCGTCGCCGCGCGAGGCCCTGGTCACGGCGGCGGGGGCGCTCCGCGGCCCTCGTCTCCCCGATCTCCCCCCGCTCACCGGCGGGCTGATGGGCTACCTCGCCTACGAGGCAGCCACGCTGCTCGACGGGCACCCGGCGCCACATCCGGCCGAGGCGCCGTGCCCGCCGGTCGGCCTCCTGGTGATCGACCGGGCTGTCGTGTTCGATCACTGGCGGCAGCGACTCATCCTTGTGGCTCACGTCCCGAGGGGCGACTACCGGGGAGGCGTCGCGGCCCTCGAGGAGCTCGCCGGGCGGATCGCGGAGGCCACGCCACCCCCGCTCGCGGCCGTGGACGGTCCCGACGCCACGGGAACGGGCGACCCGAACATGTCGGACGAGGAGTACCGGCAGATCGTCGCGGCCTTCCAGGAGCACATCCGGGCGGGGGACATCTATCAGGGCGTTCCGTCGCGGCGGGTCTCCTTCGACGCCGCTGCCGGGGGATTCCCGATCTACCGTCGGCTGCGAGTCTCGAACCCGGCGCCCTACATGTTCTTCCTCCGGATGCTCGGGCCTGATATCGAGATGGAGCTCGCCGGCTCGTCGCCGGAACCGCTCGTTCGAGTCGAGGGACGGCGTGTGTTCGCGCGACCGATCGCCGGCACCCGACCACGGGGGCAGACCGAGGTCCGCGACCGGCTCCTCGAGCACGAGCTGTTGGCCGATCCCAAGGAGCAGGCGGAGCACGCGATGCTCGTCGACCTCGCCCGGAACGATCTCGGCCGCGTGTGCGTGCCGGGCAGCGTCGGGCCGACGGAGCTGATGCAGGTCGAACGGTTCTCGAAGGTGATGCACATCGTGTCCACCGTCGAGGGTGAGCTCCGCGAAGACCGCCATCCGCTCGACGCGCTGGCCGCGACGTTCCCGGCCGGCACCGTCACGGGGGCGCCGAAGCGCCGGGCCATGGAGCTGATCGCCGAACATGAGCCGACCGCCCGAGGTCCCTACGCCGGCGCCGTGGGCTACCTCACGTTCGCGGGCGACCTCGACTTCTGCATCACGATCCGGACCGGTGTGGTCACGGACGGACGGGCCCACGTGCAGACGGGCGCGGGCGTGGTGGCCGACTCCGACCCCGAGACCGAGCTCGCGGAGACGAAGGCGAAGGCAGAGGCGCTCCTTCCCGCCATCGGTACGCTCGGACCGGAAGCGGAACCGACTCGGTGAGGGCCGTGGATCCGACGCGCATCGTCCAGCAGGGATACGACGACCTCGACGGCACCTACCGGCGCTGGGTGGAGCACACACGCCCTGGCTATCGATCGGCGTTCCTGACCAGGATCCTCGGGGAGGTCCCCGACGGTGCCGACGTCCTGGAGATCGGCTGCGGACCGGGCACGGATGCTGCAGCGCTCGCCGAGGGGCGACGGTACGTGGGGATCGACCTCTCCGAGGTCCAGCTCGCACACGCCCGAGCGATCGCACCGGCGGGGCGATTCCTTCACGGTGACGTCCTGAACACCCCCTTCCCGCCGGCGAGCTTCGACGCCGTGGTGAGCTTCTACGCCTTCAACCACATCCCTCAAGATCGGATGGAGCGGTTGCTCGAGCGCATCAGATCCTGGCTCCGACCCGGGGGTGGGCTGTTCTGCTCGTTCGGCACGTCGGACAACCCGGGCGAGGTGGAGCCGGCGTGGCTGGGGAAGGCGGACATGTACTTCTCGAGCATGCCCGTTGACAGGACCGAGGCGCTGCTCGACGAGGTCGGGTTGTCGATCGAGTTCGCCGACACCGTCACCGAGGTCGAGGAAGGGGAGGGTCCGGCGACGTTCCACTGGGTGATCGCCCGGAAGCCCTCGCAGGAACAGGAAGAGGTGGAGCGCTCGTGATCCTCGTCGTGGATCACTACGACAGCTTCACCTACAACCTCGTCCAGTTGATCGAGGGACTCGGGCACCCGACCGACGTCGTGAAATCGGACGAAGCGCCGGCCGCCGACCTCGTGGCTCGCGAACCGGAAGCCGTCGTGCTCTCCCCCGGCCCGGGTCACCCGCGCGACGCGGGCTCCTTCCCGGACCTGCTCCGCCTCCTTCCCGAGCGGATCCCCGTCCTCGGCGTGTGCCTCGGGCACCAGGCCCTGGCTATCGCGAGTGGCGGGACCGTCGATCGCACCACGCCGTTCCATGGGAAGTCGTCCCTCGTCCATCACGAGGGGCACGGGATCCTCGACTGTGTCCCGAGCCCGTTCGAAGCGGGCCGTTATCACTCCCTCGTCGTGCTCCGCGACGACCTGCCCCCGGACCTCGAGCTCACGGCCTGGACCGAGGACGGGCTCGTGATGGCGACGCAGCATCGCGAGCTGCCCCGGTTCGGCGTCCAGTTCCATCCCGAGTCGATCCTCACGCCGGAGGGGCCGAGGATCGTGGAGAACTTCCTGCGTCTCGCGAGCTGACTACGGGGCCGGACAGCCGGGGCCGTAGGCGAACGCCGCGGAGTTGGGGGCCGCCGTACAGTCGGACGCGTCGACGGCCACGAACGCGCCTGCGGGCACGCGCTTGAGCTGATCGACGAACGCGTACGTCCACCGCGGATCGACGGCTCCCTGGAAGTACCAGTCGCTCCCGTTGTCGGCGACGATCATCCCGTAGCGCTTCATCGCTCGCAGAACGATCTGCGCCTTCAGGGAGTAGCCGCCGATGTCGTAGCCACCTTTGAGCCGGAACCGCGCACCCATCGGCGGGCAGTCCGGGTCCGCGACCCCGGCCTGATGTCGCGCGGGCCAGACGTAGGCGCGGCGGGTGCAGGAGACGGTGAACCGCAAGGCATGATGGATCCCGGGGTCCGGTCCGAACACCTCGTCGTAGCGGACCAGGCCGGGGAAGATCGGGAGTCCCGCCGCGTCGGCGCTCGTCCAACCCGCCGGTCGGAGCGCGTTCGCGTGAAGGTCGAAGATCGCGCCGCTGCCCGCGGTGGGATGCCCACCGTTGCGGCGAACGCCGAACAGCTCGTAGAGCAGGCACGTGCCCTCGTCGATCATGACCGCGTGCCGGTCGGAGCCGCCTTCGATCTGCACGTCGTCGCCGAACGGGTACGGACCCGGATCGCTCTCGTCGTCGTAGTGGAAGTCCATCGAGACCTTCCCGTGCGACGACGGCACGACGTCGAACGGGATCCCGTACGAGGGAGGACCGAAATCGGGATGCAGCCGGGTGGAGCGGGCATGCGTCGCACGCTTCCAGGTGCCGCTCTTGGGATGGCGGGGCAACGCGCGGATGTCCATGTTCCACGCGTTGTTCGCGGGGAAGACCGAGCATGTGGTCCCCGGGACGTCGGCCGCGCCCGCCGGCATCGACGGTACCGCCGAGAGGACGAGTGCCGCGGCTGCGATCGATCCTCCGAGGATGCGCTTCATCTCACTGGTATCGGTCACCGTAGCGGCCGCGTTGAGCCGAACTCAATCGGAGCCGACGGGTGTGGTGGCGGCGATCTTCTTCGCCTCCGCCACCAGGCGCGTGACGAAGTCGGACTCGGGGATCTTGTCGACGACCTCGCCCTTGACGACGAGGAACCCTTGGCCCTTGCCCGCAGCGATCCCGAGGTCCGCCTCGCGCGCCTCGCCGGGGCCGTTCACGACGCACCCCATCACCGCGACGCGGATCGGCACCTTCAGCCCCTCGCGTTCCAATGCCTCGTTCACCTGCTTCGTCAGCCCGAGCACATCCACCTCCGCCCGTCCGCAGGAGGGGCACGCCACGAGGTCGAGGCCGCGCTTCCGCAGGCCCAGCGACTGCAAGATCCCCGTGCCGACCTTGACCTCCTCCACCGGATCGTCGGTGAGCGAGACGCGGATCGTGTCGCCGATCCCTTCGGCGAGGAGCGTCCCGATCCCGACGGCGCTCTTGACACCGCCCATCGGCATCGGGCCGGCCTCGGTGACGCCGAGGTGCAGCGGGTAGTCGCATTTCTCCGCCAGCTGTCGGTAGGCCTCGATCATCACGCTCGGGTTCGAGTGCTTCACCGAGATCTTGATGTCGAAGAAGTCCTCGTCCTCGAGGATGCGCGCTTCCCCGAGCGCCGACTCGACGAGCGCCTCGGGCGTGGGTGCGCCGTAGCGAGCCAGCAGGTCCTTCTCGAGCGATCCGGCGTTCACCCCGATCCTGATCGGGACACCGCGGACCTTCGCCTCGCGCGCGATCACGCGCACCTTGTCCTGGTACTTGATGTTCCCCGGATTGATGCGAAGCCCTTGGATGCCTGCTTCGAGGGCCGCGATCGCGTACTTCCACTGGAAGTGGATGTCGGCGATCACCGGCACCGTCGACTTCGCGGCGATCGCCTCCAGCGCCTTCGCGTCCTCCCAGTGGGGCACCGCCACCCGGACGATGTCCACACCGGCGGCGACGAGCGAGGCGATCTGCTGCAGCGTCGCGTCGATGTCCGCGGTCTTCGTGGTGGTCATCGACTGGACGGAGATCGGCGCGTCGCCGCCCACGGCGACGGTGCCCACCCTGAGCTGACGCGTCGCGCGACGTTGGATCATCACCACGAGTCTCTCAGCTCCCGAAGACCTGCAGGGTGATCGTGCGGTCCTTCGGCTCGTCCATCTCGAAGAAGAGCAGCCGCTGCCATGTGCCGAGGGACGGCTCGCCGTCGGCGACCGGGATCGCGTGCGAGGTGGCCGACAGGAGCATCGCCTTCACGTGCGCGTGACCGTTCTTGCGCTCGTCGGGATGGAGGTTCTGCGTCCGGAGTTCGAAGTCGTCGTGCCGGTAGTACGCGCCGTCGTGCGGGACCAGCTCGGTCAGGTGACGGCGGAAGTCGTCGAGCGCGCCGTCCTCCCACTCGTTGATGAGCAGAGCGCACGTGGTGTGCGCGCAGAACGCGACGACGAGACCCTCCGTGATGCCCGCATCCTTGACCGCGCGGCGGAGGTCGTCGGTAAGGTCGACGAACGCGTACCGCTCGGGGGTCGTGACCGTGAGGCTCGTGGTGACGGTCTTCATCGGTCGCTCCCGTCCGCGGCCGGGAGGTCGAAAGTGAAGATGCTCCCCTGTCCTGGCCGGCTCTCCGCCTTGATCTGCCCGCCGTGCGCCTCGACGACGGAGCGCGCGATCGCGAGCCCGATCCCGGTCCCCCCTTCCCCGCGTCCCCGGGCTGGGTCGGCGCGGTAGAAGCGCTCGAAGAGCCGCGGGAGATGTTCCGGAGGGATGCCGGACCCCGTATCCGCGACGGCGACCTCGACGGAGCCGTTGCGGCGGCGGGCGGACACGGTGACGCTCCCTCCGTGCGGGGTGAATCGAACGGCGTTGTCGACCAGGTTGAACAGGACCTGATGCACCCGTTCGCGGTCGGCCGAGAGGGCGGGGAGGTCGAAGGGAACGTCGTTGCGCACGTCGACGCCGCGTCCCGGCAGCGCGACGTCGATCTCGGAGATCAGATCGGCGACGAGGGGATGCAGCGGCAGCTGTTCGATCCGGAGCGGGACCTCGCCGGACTCCAGCCGCGAGAGATCCAGCAGCTGATCGACGAGACGCCCGAGTCGCTCGACCTGCGACAGCATCACGCCGAGCGTGGCCGGCTCCGGCCGCTCCACGCCGTCGAGGAGGTTCTCGAGATGAGCCCGGATCGCGGTGATCGGTGTCTTCAGCTCGTGCGACACGTTGGCCACGAGATCGCGGCGGCTCTGCTCCAGGTGTTCCAGCTCGCCGCGCATGCGGTCGAAGGCGGTGGCGAGCTTGCCCACCTCGTCCCGACTCCGTGTGTGCACGCGTACGGAGTAGTCGCCCGTCTCCATCCGTCGGGCTGCCGCCGCCATGTCACGCAGCGGTTGCGTCATGCCTCGCGCCATCAGCCGCGCGACGACGAGGGACACGCTCGCCGCGACGACGCCTACGAGGAGGAACTGCCACCAGACGCTCTGCAGGAAGCCGGTCGTCGCGGAGAGGCGACCGAGGAAGCCTCGCGAAGGGGACCGCATGAGCGCGGTCACCGAGCCGCCGTCGCCGGTGGGCACGGTCGCGAAGACGTTCGCCCCGAGCACCCCCCAGCGCGGCGCCTGCACCTCCAGGCGGGGCAGGTCACCGAGATCCCCACCGCGGGTCTCGGTCGATCCGTCGGGGTGGAGGATCACCACCATCGTGTCCGCCGGCACGGGGTGCAGCCCGCCCGTCGCGGCTCTCCGCGCGAGGCTCAGAGCGTCGATCGCCTCGGAGTCGCGCGGAGAGTTGCGCAGCGCGAACCCGATCAGGAGATAGCTGATCAGCAACGCCAGGCCGACCGCGATCACGACCGTCGATCCGAGCTTCGCTCGGATCGACGTGAGCCGGTCCAACGGGCGCGTGGCCATCCTCACTCCCTGAACGCGTACCCGACGCCGTGGACGGTTCGGATGAAACGTGGATCGTTCCCGTCCTCCCCGATCTTGCGCCGGAGGCGCGCCACATGCGAGTCCACCACCCGCCCACCGGCGTGGTCCCGGTAGCCCCAGATCCGGTCCATCAGCTGATCGCGGGACAGGACGACACCGGGTTCCCGGGCGAGCGTGAGCAGGATCTCGAACTCCAACGGCGTGAGCGGGATCTCCGATCCGTCCACTTCCACGCGTCGCCGTTTGGCGTCGACCATCAGTCCCTCGTGCTCGATCGGCTCTCCGTTCGACGAGCTCTCGATCCGCTCCCGCCGGCGGAGGATCGCCTGGACGCGCACGGACAGCTCTCGGAGGCTGAACGGCTTGGTCAGGTAGTCGTCGGCGCCCACCGCGAACCCGGCCACCTTGTCCGCCTCCTCGGTCTTCGCGGTGAGCATCAACACCGGTGTCCACCCGTTCCGCTGGATCCGCGTGCAGACCTCGAGGCCATCCATCCCCGGAAGCATCAGGTCGAGGACCACGAGGTCGGGACGGGTCTCGGCGTGTCGACGAAGGGCCTCGGGGCCGTCGGAGGCGACGACGACGTGATATCCCTCGCTCCGGAGACGGGCCCGAACGGCCTCGGCGATCGCGTCCTCGTCCTCGACGACGAGCACGGTCTGAGCAGCCACGACGTCATCGTATCCACCCCACCCCGCCGACAGCGCCTCCGCGGGATGGAGAAATCGTGGTGAGGGCGAACCCGACCCTCGGTCCTCACGGAGCGGGCGACGCGACCCTAGATGAGCGGGAGCGGCTCCGTGATGTCGAGGAAGACGGTCGCGATCGCGAAGACCGAGAGGAAGACGATGACCGCCGCCGAGACCGGGACCAGCTTGCGGTAGTCGGCCTGCCGGCCCGTCACCTTCTCCCACGCCAGGAGCAAGAGGTGACCGCCGTCCAGCGGCGGGAGCGGGATCAGGTTCACCACCCCGATGAAGATCGTGACGTAGGCGGCGAAGTTCAGGAACAATCCCCAGTCCCCACGCTCGCCGGCGCCGCCGATCTGCCGGCTGACGCCCACCAGGCTCGTCACGTCGTCGTCGCGTCGAGGCTCGTCGGTGAACAGCACCGAGAACGTGCGGCCGACGCCCACCGTGAAGACCTTCGGGATCGTCGTCACGCTGTTCCACGCGGCTCTGCCGACCCACTCCCCCGACTCCACCACCGACCCGGGGATCGACAGGTCCTCGGCGCCGAGGGTGAACCCGATCCGTCCCCTCGTGATCTCGTCTTCGGTGACGAGACGCGGGACGATCTCGAGGGTCAGGCGACGGCCGTCGCGCTCGATCACGTAGGTGAGCGGCTCGCCGGGATGGTCCTGGGCGTACCGCGTGACGTAGCGGCCGAGGGAATCGGGCGTCGGACCCTCCAGGTCGCCGACACGGGTCACCACATCGCCGACCTGGAGCCCCGCTTCGAGCGCGGGGGAGGCGCTCCCGTCGAGCGTGGGGGCGACCTCGCCCACCACCACGAGCTCGGTGTTCGGATCCCCGTACGTGACGAACAGGGTGAGGTACAGGAGTGCGCCGACGAGCGCATGCGACAACGGTCCGGCCAGGATCACCAGCGCGCGCTGCCAGATCGGCTTGGACGCGTACGCGCGCGCGACATCTTGGGCCGGAACGGTCTCGTACGGATTCATCCCGGCGATCTTCACGTAGCCGCCGGCAGGGATCGCCTTGACGCCGTACTCCGTCTCGCCACGCTTCATCGACCAGAGCTTCGGACCGAACCCGACGAAGTACTCCTGGATCTTGAACCCGAACCGCTTCGCGACCAAGAGGTGGCCGAGCTCATGGATCGGGATCACGACGAGCAGGATGAGCGCGAGGAACCCGACGATCGCGAGCGGACCGCCCACCTAGCGGGCCTCGATGATCTCCGCCGTGCGGCGGCGGGCCCAGGTGTCCGCGCGCTCGATGTGCACGACCGAAACGACCGAGGGTGGTTCGTGCTCGTCGACGATGGTCTGGACGATCTCCACGATGCGGGGCAGCGGGATCTTCCCCTCGAGGAAGGCCATCACGGCCACCTCGTTCGCGGCGTTCATCACCGCGGGGAACGTGAGTCCCAGCCCGCCGACCCGGTAGGCGAGGTCCACGGCCGGGAAGGCCTCGTGATCGACGGGCTCGAACGTGAGCGGCGCCTCCGTGAGGGGGAGCGACGCGACGCCCGTCGGCAGCCGCTCGGGCCACGCCAGGGCGAGCTGGATCGGCAGCCGCATGTCCGCCGTCGCCATCTCGGCTCGCATCGAGCCGTCGCGGAACTCGGCGATCGCGTGGACCAGGCCCTCAGGATGGATCAGCACGTGGATCTGCGAATACTCGAGACCGAAGAGGTAGTGCGCCTCGATCACCTCGAGGCCCTTGTTCATGAGCGTGGCGGAGTCGATCGTGATCTTGGGCCCCATCGACCAGACGGGGTGCTGCAGGGCTTCCTTCATCGAGGCCTTGGCCAGCTCGGTGGCGGTCCACCCGCGGAAGGGACCACCCGAGCCGGTGAGCACCACACGCTTGAGGTCTTCCCGGCGCTCACCGCGGAGCGCCATCGCGAGCGCCGCGTGCTCGGAGTCGACCGGCAGGAGCCGCTCCGGCTCACCCTTGATCAGGTCCATGACGAGCTCACCACCGACGACGAGCGATTCCTTGTTGGCGAGGGCCAGGGTCTTCCCGCTCTGGAGCGCGGCGAGCGTGGGACCCAGTCCCGACGAGCCCACCAGCGCGTTCAGCACGATGTCCGCTTCGGCCTCCGATGCCAGGCGTTCGGCCGCGTCGGGCCCGACGACGAAGTCCACGCCCCGGATCGAGCCGAGGTGCGTCCGGACCTCCTCCCCCGCCTGCTCATCGGCGATCCCGACGACCGGAGGGAGGAACTCGCGGATCTGGCCGGCGAGGAGCTCTTGGTTCGTCCCCGCTGCAGACAAGCCGATGACCTTGAACCGTTCGGGATTGCGACGGACCACATCCAGCGCTTGGGTCCCCACCGAGCCCGTCGATCCGAGGATGGTGACGCTCCGCATGGGAACAGACTACCCCCGAGCGCAAGGGAACAAGGAGCAACCGGACCAGAACGCCACGATCCCGAAACGGGTCGCTAGAAGGCGATGACCCGCAGCAGGAGAAGGGCGGCTGGCGCCACGAAGAGCAGCGAATCGATCCGGTCGAGGACGCCCCCGTGTCCGGGGAGAACGCTCCCCATATCCTTCACACCCACGTCGCGCTTGATCAGCGACTCCGCGAGGTCCCCGAACGTCGCCGCCAGCGAGACGACGATGCCCAGCAACGCCGCGTTCACGCGCGCCCCGGAGAAGATGTCGGGGGCCACGTCGACGAACGAGGTGATGAACGCCATCGAGACGATCACGGTGATCAGCGATGCTCCGACGAGCCCTTCGATCGACTTCTTCGGGCTCGTCGCAGGCGCGAGCGGGCGTTGGACGAACGATCCGCCCCAGACGGAGCCGATCAGGAAGGCCGCGGTGTCGAAGACGAACGTGAGCGCGATCACCGCGACCACGACCTCGGCGCCGAACGTGGTGAGGATGATCAGCAACGAACCGGCGAGGGCGGGGATCCACACCAGACCGAGCATCGTGAGTCCGATGTTGCCGACCAGGTCCTTCCGGTGGGGTGCAGGAACGGTGAGGTACCAGAGGAAGGTGGCCAGCAGGCCCAGGGACACCATCGACGTCAGCCCCGCCTCACCGTGGTAGTACGCGCCCGCGAGGACGAGCGCACCGCTCACCAAACCCACTGCGGTAGCCGGTTGCCGATGGTGCTTCACCATCACTCCGTACAGCTCACCCTGCGCCACGAGGGCCACGACGGCCGCGACGACCGCGAAGACGCCTTCGCCGATCAGGAGCGCGACGACCGCGACGCCGGCCAGGACCATCCCCGTGAGGAACGCGGCCGGCATGTCTCGCTCGGTACCGCGCCGGTCGAGGTCGGCCCCGACCTCGACCGCGGCGGGCTCTTGCCAACTCGGCCCGCCGAGACCTTCCCCGCCGACCACGATCGTTCGGGACGGCTCCTCCTCGGCCATCGCGGCGAAGACGTCCTCCTGCTCAGCCGACGGATAGGGCTCGGCTCCGAGCTCCTCCATGAGATCGGTCGCGTTCTCCTCGTCGATCTGGACGACGCGAGGCGCGGCTGCGGGGCCCTCATCTCCGAGTGACTCCGCGATCTGGGCCGCTGCCTCCTCGAGCTCCGCGTCGGAGGGACGCGCCGCCTGCTGGTCCTCGGCCTCGTCGGCGGGCCAGTCGTCATCGGCGGCGGGCGGTGCGAACAGATCCGCCTCATCGTCGTCGGCTTGCTGCATCATCGCGGGACCACCGGGCGGCATCTCGTCGGCGTCGTCGTCGTCGCCGACGGAACCTCCCAGGGCCTGCCCCACCGGTTCGAGCGACGCCGTGTCGTACCAGTCCCCGTCGTCGTCGTCATCATCATCGTCTTCGAAGACCGTCGCGGGCGTCTCATCGTCCGCTGCCGGCACCGAGACCACCTGCTCCGGCTCGCTCCGCACCGTGACGTGCTCATCCTCGGAGACCGCCGGGCCCGGTGAGGCCGTCGCCGCCGGAGCCCCCTCCCGCTCGTCCCAATCGACGTCCTTGATCGGGGCGAAGAACTTGTCGAGATCCTCGAACAGGTCGTCGCTCTCGCGCTCGTCGTCGGGCACTAGACCTCCATGAGCTCAGATTCCTTGTGGCGCTGCACCTCGTCGATCGACGCCACGTATCGGTCCGTCAGCTTCTGGAGCTCCTTCTCTCCCCTCGAGAGCTCATCTTCCGAGATGGAATGCTCCCGCTCAAGCTTCTCCATATCATCCTTCGCGTGCCGGCGGACGTTGCGGACCGCGACGCGACCCTCCTCGGCCCGATGATGGACCTGTTTCACGAGGTCCTTCCGGCGCTCCTCCGTGAGCGGAGGGAACGCCAACCGGATCACCTGCCCGTCGTTCGACGGCGTGATCCCGAGGTCGCTCTGCTGGATGGCCTTCTCGATCTGTCCGATCGAGTTCTTGTCGAACGGCTGGACGACGAGCAGGCGAGGCTCAGGCACGTTCACGGAGGCGAGCTGATTCAGAGGAACGGGCGTTCCGTAGTACTCCACGGTGATCCGGCTGAGCACGGATCCCGATGCCCTGCCGGTCCGGACCGAGGAGAGGTCCTCCCGGAGATGGGCGAGCGCCTGCTCCATCTTGTGGTCCGCCTCCTTGAGGGACGAATCGATCGTCATCTCGTCCCCCCATGGACCAGCGAACCCACGGTCTCACCCATCACCACGCGGCGGATGTTCCCCTCTTCCCAGAGATCGAAGACGATGATCGGCAGGTCGTTCTCCATGCAGAGCGAGATCGCCGTGGCGTCCATCACCTGGTAGCCCTCGCGGAGGATGTCGACGTAGCCGACCTCCGCAAGGCGCGAGGCCCCCGGGACGAGCTTGGGGTCGGCCGTGTACACGCCGTCCACCTTCGTGCCCTTCAGGAGCGCGTTCGCTCCGATCTCGAGCGCTCGCTGTGCGGCGCAGGTATCGGTGGAGAAGTACGGGACGCCGAGACCGGCTGCGAAGATCACCACGCGTCCTTTCTCGAGGTGACGTCTCGCCCGAAGAGGGATGAACGGCTCGGCCAGCTGCGTCATCTGGATCGCGGTCTGCACCCGGGTGGTCACGTGCAGCTTCTCGAGCGAGTCCTGCAGCGCCAGCGAGTTCATCACGGTGGCGAGCATCCCCATGTAGTCGGCCCGGCTCCGCTCGATCGCGGGGGCCTGCCGCCCCCGCCAGATGTTGCCGCCACCGACCACGACCGCGACCTGTGTGCCGAGGTCGACGACCTCGGCGAGCTGCCGGCCGATCAGCGCGGTCGCCTCCGTGCTGATCCCCGTACCGTCGGTGGGTGCGAACGCCTCGCCGGAGAGCTTCAGGAGGACGCGGTGGTACCCCGTCCCCCCGGGACTCCTCTCGGTCACGTTCGCGTGCGCTCCCCTCGTGATCGTCCCGGCCGCGTCGGCGTCGAGGGCCATCAGGCCTCGGTGGATTCACCAAGCTTGTATCGGACGAATCGTCGGACGGCAACTTTCTCGCCGACCTTAGCGGCGACCTCATCGAGCAACTGCTGGATCGTCTTCGCGTCGTCCTTCACGTACGGCTGCTCCAGGAGCACGGAGCCTTGATAGAAGGCGTTGAGCTTGCCCTCGACGATCCTGTCGAGCACGTTCTCGGGCTTCCCGGCCTCCTTGGCCTGCGCCAGGGCGATGTGCTCTTCCTGTCGGACGACGTCCGCGGGGACGTCCTCGCGGGTGAGCCAGCGGGGAGCGGCCGGGCTCGCGATATGGAGCGCGATGTCCTTCACCAGCTGCTGGAACTCGACCGTCTTCGCCACGAAGTCCGTCTCGCTGTTGACCTCGATGAGCACGCCCACCGTGTTGTTGAAATGGATGTAGCTGTCGATCAGGCCCTGATCGGCCGTTCGGTCTGACCGCTTGGCGACCGACGCCAGTCCCCGCTCGCGCAGCAGCTCGATCGCCTTCTCGAGGTCACCGTCAGTTTCCTGGAGCGCCCGCTTGCAGTCCATCATCCCCGCGCCGGTCCGCTCGCGGAGCATCTTCACCTGGTCGGCGGAGATGGCGATCATGCCTCGCCCTTCGATGGAGCCGCAGACGCCGGCTCATCGATCACGGCCTCGGCGACCACCTCCGGCTCCTCATCGGCGGTCTCCGGGGTCGGGAGATCGGGCTCGAAGACCGTGCTGGCCGCGATCGCGGCGGCGTCCTCGGCGGACGGTACGTCCTCGTCCGCGGGAGCCGGGGCAGCGGTCGTGGACCGGCGTGGTGCCGCCGTGGGGCGTCGTGCAACGGACTTCTCGATCACCTCGTCCTTCGCCATCCCGTAGCCCTCGGCGAGCGCGTCCGCGACGACACGAGCGACGAGGCTCACGGCGCGGATCGCGTCGTCGTTGCCCGGGATCACGTAGTCCACCTCGTCCGGATCGCAGTTCGTGTCCACGATCGCGATCACGGGGATCTCGAGCTTGCGCGCCTCGGTCACCGCGATCTGCTCCTTCTTCGTGTCGACCACGAAGACGGCGTCGGGGAGCCGCTCGAGCGCCTGGATGCCTCCGAGGTTGCGCTCGAGCTTCTCGCGCTCGCGCCTGAGGCGGATGACCTCCTTCTTGGGGAGGTTGTCCATCGCGTCCGAGGACTCCATCTCCCGCAGCTCCCGGAGCCGGACCAATCGCTTGGAGATCGTGCTGAAGTTCGTGAGCATGCCGCCGAGCCATCGGTTGTTCACGAACGGCATGCCGACGCGACCCGCATGCTCCTCGACGACTTCCTGGGCCTGCTTCTTGGTCCCGATGAACAGGACCGTGCCGCGACGGCGGCCGAGATCGCGAACGAACTCGAACGTCTCCTCGATGCCGGCGAGAGACTTCTCGAGATCGATGATGTAGATGCCGGATCGCTCCCCGAACAGGTAGCGCTGCATCTTCGGGTTCCACCGTCGGGTCTGGTGGCCGAAGTGAACGCCGGCCTCGAGGAGCTCCCGCCTGGTGACGACAGGCACGTTTCCCTCCTGCTGTTGGTTTCTCCCTCCGTCCGGATCTTCCCGCGGGCGGCCCACGCCTTCTGTAGCTCTTGGGGCTTGGGACCCCGCCGTCACGGTCCTCGGACGTGCGTGCTCGGCGCCTTCCGGCACCGGCGCGGGGCAGTCTACCAGCGGCGATGCGACGTCAGGCCCGACCCGATCGCGCCCCGCGGGACCTCGCGCCCCGTTCCGGCGCCGCGCGGACGGGGGCATCGGGTACCTCCTCAGCGATCGCCAGGTAGCGGATCGCGATGGCCCCGATGATCGCGGTGTGGACGAGGCTCACCGCGAGCACGAAGATCCAGGCCGAGTAGGCGGGGTTCACGCCGAGTCCCGATCCGGGGACGGACCCGACGATCGTTGCCACGGAGATCGCGAACCATGGGACGACGTAGAGCACGGCGAAGGTCAGGTTCCCCGATCCCGGCAGGCGAGCGGCTCGGAGGGCGCGGCCGAGACAGTCGAGGAACCGGCGCCCCTCCGTGACCGCGATCACGGGTGCGAACGCGAACACCCAGACGGCGAGGATCAGGATCGAGAGCTGCAGGATGAACGAAAGGCCCCCGCCTCCGAACCCCGCCACGATCTGCGATGTGAACAACACGGCGACACCGAAGGCGTGGATCGCGAACGCGACGGGGAGCGCTCGCAGCCCGCGGATCGCCCCCCACCGGCTGGCACGACCGGTCTCGACCGCCTCCACGGCGAGCCCCACGACGATCGCGTGCCATAGGGCGTGCACCAGAGCAGGGATCAGGACCAGCGGGAGCCCCTTGCCGACGCCGAGGATCCCGATCGAGACCGAGAGGTCGGTGGTGGTGCTGAGGGGCGCGGGCGCAACGACGTGGGCCAAGAGCGCGAACGGCCCCGGGTAGCCGAGCGCGACGACGATGAGCCACTCGATCAGGAGCCACGCCACCGTCGCCCCGACGACGAGGGGACCGGACCAGGTTGCCGCCAGGCCGCGGGCGAACGCCGTGCGGATCGGTGGCATCGAGTCCATAGGCGGGACGGACATCCGCGACAACAGGCCGCCCCGCCGGGCCGGAGCCGACCGTCCTCGGGAGCCACGGGAGTCCGAGCTCATCCCGCCCCCTCCCCCGGATCGAGATCCGAGCCCGGTCTCGGCGTGGGACCGAGGCGCCGCTGCAACGGCGACGCGAACGCGAGCGCCACGATCGCGAGAGGAAGACCGCCGAGCGCGAACCCAGCGAGGAGACTGCCGAGGTCGAACGTGGTTGGAGATGGCTCGTCCGTCAGGACGCCGTCCGGGTCTTCACCGAACGCCACGATCTCGGCGTCCTCGACGCCGGTGACCGCCACGAGGACGTCTCCGGCGTCGGCGAGGCCCCGGAGGAACACCCCGCCGGCGTCGGTCCGGAACGCCAGATGCCCCGTTTCGCGATCGATCGCGTAGAGCGAACCGGAGTTCGTCGGCACCAACAGGTGCGCGACGGTGAGCACCGGTGGCGTGAGAGGGGACGGATCGTTCAGCGCCTGGTCCCAGAGCACCGTCCCCGTCTCGGCGTCCAGCCCGTACGCGCGCCCGGTCACGTCCACGGCGTAGACCGTGCCGTCGGCAGAGACCGGCGCCAGCGTGGAGATCCCCTGGGGGGAGAAGGGGGTCGTGAGGGGGTTGACGATCTCGGCCCGCCACAGGAACCGACCCTCCACCGCGTCGAGTGCGACGACGGAGCCAGGCTCGAACACGAGGATCATCCCGTCCGCGACCACCGGTCCCGAGACGAGGTTCCCCTGGACCGCGTCCTCGCCCGTCCGCCAGAGCTCCTCGCCCGTCGAACGATCGAGCGCGACCACCGCGCCCGGCGTCTGTTGCTCCCCGACCGTGGCGACGAGCGCTCGATCCCCGTCCACCGTCACTGCTCCGGCGATCGGGCCGCCGATGTCCTTCGACCATCGGAGCTCACCGGACGAGAGCTCGACGGCGGTGACGTGACCGCTGAAGTCGCCGACGTACACGGCGGTCTCATCGACCGTTACCGGGGTGCGAACGACGTCCTCGAGGGGCGCGGACGAAGGCCATACCGTCTCCCCTGACCGGAGGTCGATCGCGACGAGGTGGGAGCCGGTATCACCCTCCTCGCCCGGGGGGGCAGAAGGCGATGCCGTCGAGGAAGCGGTCGGAGATGCGGTGATGGCCGGGCCCCGGTCGCCGAACCCCTCGGCGAACACCACGACCGGGCCGTCGGGGCCCGATCCGATCGCCGGCGCGACGGAGGGTCCGAGATCCCGCGGCGCGGTGAAGATCTCCGAGCCGTTCTCGCCGTCGAAGCCGAGCACCTCGTGCGGCCCGAGGACCACGATGGTGCCGTCGTCCGCGACGACCGGCGAAGAGAGCCCTCCGGTCACGTCCGCATCGTCGATCGCGATGTCACCGTGCCGCCAGACCACCTCCAGCGGGGCGGAGGGTCCGTCGGAGAGACCGTCGTGCGACGGCCCGCCTTGGAACTGAGGCCACTCGGCGAGCGCCACGAGCGGCATCCCGAGCACCACGGCGAGGGTGCACCCGGCCAGGGTCGTCGAACGTCGAGGCACACGGGAACGGTGGGCGGCGCGCAAGGCGCGTCATCCTAGCCGGTCCCCTGCGAGCGGGCGCCTCAGGACTCGAGCGGCGCGAGGCGGATGAAGCGCCACACCTCGACCGGACCGAGGTACTCGAGCGGGTCCACGTAGGTGTCGGCGAGCTTCACGCCGAAGTGCAGGCCCGGAACGACGTCGCCCGCATGCCCCGTCCCCGAGCGGGCGATCGCTTGCCCTGGCGACACGACATCGCCTCTCCGGACCGCGATCGAGCCCAGGAACGAGTAGGTCGACTCGAGGCTGGCGCCGTGGTCCACGGTGACGAACAGGCGCCCGCCGACCGGCCCGGCGAACGTGACCGTGCCCGAGGTTGCTGCTCGGACGGGTGTGCCGACCGTCGCGGCGATGTCGATCCCGCGATGACCCGATCCGAACAGAGAAGCGGGCGGATCGAACCCACGGGACACGGGACCGACGACCGGCCAGGTCCAATCCCCGGCGGCCCGCGCCGGCGCGGGCACAGCGGATACGAAGACCGCACTCCACACCGCGCACCACAGGACGAGCTTCCTCACGCGCAGGACGCTAGGAGGTCCAGTCGGCGCGCGCCGTGAAGCGCGTCACACGGAGGTCGGGTCAGTCGAATTCGGAGAGTTGGCCGCGGAGCCCGCCGACGGCTTTCGTGTGGATCTGGCACACACGCGACTCGGTCACGCCCAAGATCTCCCCGATCTCGGCGAGCGTCAGGCCCTCGAAGTAGTAGAGCGTGACGACGATCTTCTCGCGCTCGGAGAGGGAGTTGATCGCAGCGGCCAGCATCCCGCGGGTCTCCTGGCTTTCCACGCCCCACGTCGGATCGATCCCCTTGTCGGCCAGGGTGTCGATCAGCGCGACCGACTCTCCGCGATCGCTGCCGGCGCTCACGACCTCGTCCAGAGCGAGCACGGACACGAAGGAGATCTGCGACACCATCTCGTGGAGCTCGCGACGATTCATGCCGAGGCGATCGGCCAGCTCCTCTTCGGTCGGCTGCCGCTTGAGCATCGCCTCGAGATCCGCCTGTGCCTTCTCCAACTCGCGAGCCTTGAAGCGGACGGACCGGGGGACCCAATCCATCGCTCGGAGCTCGTCGATGATCGCGCCCTTGATCCGTGGGATCGCGTACGTCTCGAACTTGTTGCCCCTGCCTGGCTCGAACTTCTCGAGGGCGTCGATCAGCCCGAACATCCCGTAGCTCACGAGATCGTGTTGATCGACGCTCGAGGGCAACCCGCTGGCGACGCGGCTCGCCACGTACTTCACCAGCGGCGCGTAGTGCAAGATCAGCTTCTCTCGTGCGTCCCCGTCAGCCGTTCGCTTGAAGACGTCCCAACGGATCGCCAACTCGTCATCCACGGCGGCGGGGATCGTGACCGTCTTGGCCCGCGCGTTCTTGGCAGGCGTCTTCCGGGCACGGGCCGCCGGCTTGGTGGCCACCTTCTTCGCCGTCGCCATCTCAGGCCCTCGGGTGCGCGCGCTCGTAGGCATCGAAGAGCCGGCGACGCGAGACATGCGTGTATCGCTGCGTCGTCGCGACGCTCGCGTGCCCGAGCAGTTCCTGCACGGCTCTGATGTCGGCCCCTCCTTCCAGTAGATGCGTGGCGAACGAGTGCCGGAGCGTGTGCGGGGTGACACGCCTCCCGGGCAGCAGGGTAGCGCCATACCGCTGAACCATCGAACGGATATCGCGCTCACTGAAGGGTTTCCCACGCCGATTGAAGAAGAGCTGACGCGATCCCTCGGAAGCCATCCGGGGCCGACCTGCCTCCAGATAGTCGCCCAGAGCGTCGGCCGCGTATTCGGAGATGGGCACATCTCGCTCCTTCGAGCCCTTCCCCAGCACCAGCACGCGGCCTCGAGGCACGTCGATCCGGTCGACGGTGAGGCTCGCGACCTCTCCCACCCGCAGACCGGAACCGTAGAGGAGTTCCAAGGCGGCCCGATCCCGAAGGGCCACGGCGTGCTCCAGCGGATCCCCTTCCGCCTCGACCGGCGGTGCCTCCGCCAGCACCTCGGCCTCGTTCGGCCGGAGAACGGTCGGGAGGCGATTCACGACCTTCGGACGGCCGAGGAGCAGGGACGGATCGACCGGGACCCGTTCCGCCGAGACCGCCCATCGATAGAACGTCTTGATCGCTCCGACGCGGCGCGCGATCGTCGCGCGCGAATACCCGAGGGTGTGCTGTTGCGCGAGGAAACGGCGCAAGATCGGGTAGCGGGCGCCGCCCAGGGACGTGCGGTTCCGGGCGAGGAACGTGGCCAGCTGCTCCAGATCGCCCCGGTAGGCCGCGATCGTGTTCGGCGACAGGTGACGCTCGAGGGCCAGATGGTCCTCGAAGTCGCTGAGTAGGACGAACTCGGTTGGGGGAAGTCCTTCGGGCATGCACGCTCCCGGGGTCGTTGCCCTGTCTATCAACCGGAAGGGTGCGACGCAAGCCCCCACACGGGGGGTGCGTCGGTCACCCTGTCGGCCGTCGGGCCACCGTCAACGGGGCGACGGTTCCGCGCTCGCGACCTGCACCGCCGCTCGATGGCGTCGCTCGAATCGGCCGCCAGAGCTCATCACCAGACCCCGCAGCTCGAGCCGGACGAGGGTCGTGATCGCATCCGGCACGGACATCCCGGCCCGGCGAGCGACGGCGTCGGCGAGCAGGCGACCGGCGAGCGCGTTCCAGACGCGTTCCTCGGAGCCGTCGAGGTCCGGTGGCGCGGGGGGTGGCACTTCCCGATCGACGCCCAGATCGTCCAGGAGGTCGTCGGCGCCGCGGATCAGCGTCGCACCATCTCGGATCATCTCGAGGGGGGTCTCCGCGAGGGGGCTCGTGACGGGCCCCGGCAGGGCGAAGATGTCCCGTCCCAATTCGAGGGCATGATCGACCGAGATCCGCGAGCCGCTCCTGGCCTCGCCCTCCACGACCACCAAGGCTCTGGCGAGCGCGACCACGATCCGGTTCCGCGCCGGGAAGTGTCGGGGACCGGCCGGGACGCCGGGAGGGTACTCACTCACGATCGTGCCGCTCCCGGCGATCGCGCCGAGAAGCTTCCGGCTGCTCGCGGGATAGGCGACGTCGATGCCCGAGCCCAGGACCGCGACCGTGCGGCCTCCGGCCTGGAGCGCGCCACGATGGGCGGCGACATCGATCCCCTGCGCAGCGCCGGAGACGACCGCGAGGCCCGCCGATACGAGGGCGCGCCCGAGGTCCTCCGCGATGGATCGGCCGACATCCGAGCACTTCCTCGAGCCGACGATCGCGACGCGGTCGGGAAGATCCGCGATCGATCGCCCCCGCAGGAACAGACCCACCGGCGGGTCCGAGAGGTCGAGGAGCCGGAGGTCGTACTCGGGATCGGCCGGCGTGACGAATCGCGCCCCGGCATCCGCCACGCGCGCGGCGGTCGCGTCGGGATCGACCCGGAGGAGCCACTCCCGGTCGCCGTCGCTCCCGAGCCTGCCGGAGCGCACGGACTCGAGGCATCCTGCTGCCGTACCGCGCTCCCATGCTTCCGCATGGAGGGAGAGCGGCCGGAGACTGCGGAGCCCGGAAAGCGCCAGGATCGCCCGGCGTTCGACCCCGCCCGCTCCGAACCCGGGTGGCCAGCCGCGAGGCGGCGGACCCTGGGGATCAGACGGCACGCGCCAGCTCCTCCGTCCCGAACCCTGTGCGGTACGACAACGCCTCAGCCAGATGCTCCGTCTCGATCCGCTCGGACCCGGCCAGGTCGGCGACCGTCCGACCGACCTTGATCGCCCGATCGAAGCCTCGACCGGTGAGGGCGAGCATCTCCACCGCCTTCGTGAGGAGCGCCTCGGCGCCGGGCGACACCGAGCAGGTCCTTCGCGCGACCGGTCCAGGCAGGTGAGCGTTGCACGACACGCCGAGAGCGGTCCATCGGCGGCGCTGGCGATCGCGGGCTTCCACGACGCGCGTGCGAGCGACAGCGGATGTCTCCCCCGCCGATGAGCCGAGCAACTCCTCCTTGGTCAGCCGGGGGATACGGAGGCGGATGTCGATCCGATCGAGCAGCGGGCCCGAGAGCTTGTTGCGGTACAGCTGGATCCGGTCAGGTCGGCACACGCATCGCCGCACGCCGTCGCCGTCGAACCCGCATGGGCAGGGGTTCGCGGCGGCAACGAGGGTGAACCGCGCCGGGAACTCCACCGAACCGACCGCTCGCGTGATCACGACACGGCCGTCCTCGAGCGGCTGGCGGAGTCCTTCGACCGCGTCGCGGCGGAACTCGGTGAGTTCGTCGAGGAACAGCACGCCATGATGCGCGAGGCTCACCTCGCCGGGACGCACGGACGTGCTGCCTCCCCCGAGCAACCCCACCGTGGAGACCGAATGGTGGGGAGCCCGGAACGGGCGAACTCGCAGGAGTCCCCGTGACGCGCCCAGGAGCCCCGCGACCGAATGCAGCTGGGTCGCCTCCAGGGATTCCTCCCGCGACAGCTCCGGCAGGATCGTCGGCAGCCGCCGCGCGAGCATCGTCTTCCCGGCGCCCGGCGACCCCACCATCAGCAGGTTGTGGCCACCGGCAGCCGCGACCTCCAGGGCCCGGCGCGCCTGCGTCTGCCCGCGCACCTCGCAGAGGTCGACGGTCGCGGCGGCCGGCGTGTCGTCGGCCGCATCGGCCGCTTCGGGCGCTGACCACGTGCCGCGGAGGAACCCCACCGCGTCGGACAGGGTCCGCGCCCCGATCACGTGGAGACCTTCGACCTGCGCGGCCTCCACCGCGTTCGCGCTCGGCACCACGATCCCCTCCAGCCCCGCCCTCGCGGCCGCGATCGCGACGCTGAGGATGCCGGGGGTGGAGAGCAGCTCGCCTCTCAAGGAGACCTCGCCCGAGAACGCCAACGCGCGTAACCGGTCGTGGGGGATCTGATGGGTCGCCGCAAGCACACTCATCACGAGCGGGAGATCCAGTCCGGGCCCTTCCTTGCGGACGTTCGCCGGCGCGAGGTTCACGACGACGCGCCGCAGGGGCCACTCGAGCTTGGCACCCTCCACGGCGGGACGGACCCGTTCGCGAGCGTCCTGGACGCCGGCACCGGGAAGGCCCGTGACGATGAGCGCCGGAAGTCCGCGACCGACGTGCGCTTCCACGGTCACGAGGTGCCCCCCGACGCCGAGCACCGCCACCCCCAGGACCCGCCCGTACATGGGTGCCGGACGATACCCCTGGCCACCGACACGAGGCGATCGCCCCGGGTCCTCGCGCTAGCATCCGGGCCGATGCCCGAGCCGCTCGACCACCCGGAACCGGACCTCATCGACATCCGCGATCCCGAACGATCGCGGGCGGCGCTCGAGCGACTCGGAGAACGGACCTGGACGGAGGCGCTCGACTGGCTCTACGGACGCGCCGCGGATCGCCCCACCGCCCCCTACCTGTACCCGGAGATGCGGCGCACGTTCTTCGGGGAACGCGGCCGGCCCGGGCCCGCGCCGTCACGAGGCTCGCGGTCCGACGAGGTCTTCTCCGAGTTCCGCGACCGCCTCGCGCCGTTCGCCTACGCGGCGCAGCACCCCGGCTCGAACAGCTACTTCACCCCGCCGCCACTCCCGATGTCGATCGCAGGCGAGACGCTTTCGCGCTGGCTGAACCAGGGCATCGACCTCTGGCTCGCGGGGATGGCGGGCCCGTTCGTGGAGGAGGAGGTCGTTCGGTGGCTGTGCGACGTCTGCGGCTTCGGCGACGACGCCTGGGGCGTCCTGACGAGCGGCGGCGTGATGGCGAACCTCATGGCGCTCACGGTCGCCCGGGACGTCCACCTCCCGAGGCTTCTCCTCGGCGGCCCTCCCCGGGGCGCGGCGCTGGAAGGGATCCGCGTCTACGCCTCCGACCAGACGCACTTCTCGGTCGAACGCTCCATCGATCTGCTCGGCTTCCCGGAGGGCACGCTCCGGATCGTCCCGTCCGACGCCGACTTCCGACTGCAGCCCGCATCGGTCGTCACCGCGATCGCCGAAGACCGCGCCGCCGGCCTGACGCCGCTGGCGATCTGCGCCGTCGCCGGCTCGACCAATACGGGCTCGATCGACGACGTCCCCGCCCTCGCGGATCTGGCCGAACGGGAAGACCTCTGGCTGCACGTCGATGCCGCGTACGGCGCCGCCGCCCGTCTCTCTCCGCGCGAAGCCCGCAAGCTCCCGGCGCTCGAGCGAGCCGACTCGCTCACCGTCGATCCTCACAAGTGGCTGTTCCAGCCCTACGACCTCGGCGGGCTGCTCGTGAAGCGTCGCGAAGATCTCCTTCGAACGTTCCACCGCGAACCCGAGTACTACGCGGTCTGGGGCCCGGAGGAGCAGCCGCTGCACTGGTACCAGTACTCGCTCGAGGGCACGCGCCCGTTCCGAGCTCTCAAGCTCTGGCTGTCGTGGAAGCACCTTGGGTCCGACGGGTTCGCGCAGCTGATCGAGCGCAACGTCGATCTGGCACAGCATCTGGCGCGCCGGGCTCGGGAGCTCGGCTTCGAGGTGATCGAACCCGAGCTCGCCGTGGTATGCGTGCGGCTCGCGCCGCCCCACCTGGACCATGCTCGGACGGATGAGCTCCAGAAGCGGCTGCAGCGGGCGCTCGAGGTCTCGGGGGCCGGCTGGTTGTCGACGACGACGCTCCGTGGCCGCACATGGCTCCGCGCCGGCGTGATCAACTACCTGTCGACCGAGGAGGACACCGACCGTGTGATCGAGACCCTGAGGGCGGCCTCAGAAGGCATCCTCGAAGAGCTCGACGGCTGAACGCTCCCCTCGAACGGCCACACTCGCCACGTCGAACCGGATCACGAGCGGCCGGGAGCCGGATGCCTGGAGGAACGCTTCCGCCAGCGACCGGAGCTTCGCCTGTTTGCGCCGCGTCACCGCCTCGTATCCGACCCCGAACGCGCTCCCACGACGGGACTTCACCTCGCAGAAGACGAGCACACCTCGCCGCTCCACGACGAGGTCGAGCTCGCCGATCCTGCAGCGCCAGTTGCGCGCCACGATCCGATAGCCGCGGCGACGGTAGGCATCGGCGGCCGCATCCTCTCCTCTTCGCCCGATGGGTTCCGTCGCCACGCCACGACGCTAGCCCTCGTCGCCGACAGGGCTACGCGACGGCGGGGCGGCGGCCCGTGAGCGCGGACGCGATGCCCAGACCGATCAAGGTCAGCCCGGGGAGCCAGCGTCGAGCCGGCCCGGCGATGCGTCGTGCCCTGACCGCGCGCGAGACGCGTGCGGACACCAGCGCGTACGTCCCGTCCGAGATGAACCCCAGCACGATGAACGTGGCTCCCAGGATCACCGCCTGCAGCGGCACGGAACCGTTCGACACGTCCACGAACTGCGGCAGGAACGCGAGGAAGAACAATGCCGTCTTCGGGTTCAACACGTTCACCACGACTCCTTGCGCGTAGATCCGAGCCAGGGAATGCTCGCGTCTCCGCGGTTCGGCCCGCTCCTCACCCCTGTCGCGGATCGCCTTGATCCCGAGCCAGATCAGATAGGCGGCGCCCGCGTACTTCACGATCCCGAACGCCAGGGCGGACGACGCCAGGATGGCCGACAACCCGAGAGCGGCCGCCGCGACGTGGACCATCGAGCCCGTGTGGATCCCCAGGACGGAGATCAATCCCGCTGCTTTCCCCTGGTCCACCGAGCGCGTGACGATGTAGAGGACCGATGGGCCGGGCACGATCAACAGCGCGAGCGACGCCACCGAGAAGGCCGCGAACACCTCCGGGGAGGGCATCACACGTCGGGAGCGTCGGGGATCGTGGTGGCGTCCTGCCGGAGCTCCTCGACGTTGACGTCGTGCCGCGTGACCACACGCACGGATGAGACGAACCGGGCCGGGCGGAACATGTCCCAGACCCATGCATCGCTCAGCTCGAGGCGCACCCAACCGCCGTCCAGGTGCTCGAGATCCACCTTGTTCGCGAGATAGAAGCGCCGCTCCGTCTCGATCACGAACGCGAACATCGGGAGGACGTCGCGGTACTCACGGTAGAGCTCGAGCTCCCGCTCCTCCTCGAAGCGCTCGATGTCGTCCTCGTTCATGGGGTCATGCTCTCATGCGAGGGCGGTTCCCACGTCGGGAGGCCGATCGACCGATCCATCCCCGGGAGCAGCGGTTGCCCGACGCACGCGAACGACAGCCTGTGGATCGGCGTGGGCCCGAGGCGGTCGAGCACCTCGAGGTGCTCGGGCGTGCCGTAGCCCACGTTGTGATCGAACCCGAACGCCGGATAGCGCCGGTGCATCCGGACCATGATCCGATCCCGGGTCACTTTCGCGACGATCGAGGCCGCGGCGACCGAGACCGCGACGGCGTCGCCCTTCTTCATGGCGAGGGAGGGGCATGGCATGCGAGGCACCGGGAACCCGTCGGTGAGCGCGTACTCGGGCGGCGGTTCGAGCGCGCGGACGCATCGCCGCAAGAGCGCCACGTTCGAACGATGGAGACCGCGACTGTCGATCACGCCTGGCTCGGCCTTCGCGACGGCGAACGCCGCCTCCGCCACGATCCGCTCGTACGCGGCCTCGCGCTGGTTCCGGGTGAGGACCTTCGAGTCGTCGATCCCCTCGGGGTCGAACCCGTCGGGGAGTACCACGGCGGCGGCCACCAACGGACCCGCGAGCGCGCCACGGCCGGCCTCGTCGGCGCCTGCGACCCGGGAGAAGCCTTGTTCGCGCAGGGCGCGCTCGAAGCGGACGAGGTCGACGGTCAGTCGATCCCCCCGATCCTGTCGAACGGCCACGCGATCACGAACGCCTCGCCGATCACCTTCTCCTCCGGGATGTAGCCGAGCCCTCCGGGCGGGGGGAACCTCGAATCGCCCGAGTGCAACCGGTTGTCGCCCAGCACGAACAGCATGCCATCCGGAACCGTCTCCGGACCGAAGTCCCGGTCATCCTGCTCCTCGGCCACGTACGGCTCCGACACCCGCGCGCCGTTCACGAACAGCACGCCTCGGCGCATCTCCCAGCTATCCCCCTCGAGGGCGACCACGCGTTTGATGAAGTCGTCGTCCTCGGGCCTCGCGACGCCGATCCCTTCCCCCAACCAATGGACGAAGCCCCCCACGATCCCCCTGGCCTCGTGCGGGGCAGGAGCAGGGTCGGAGAACACGATCACGTCGCCGTAGGTCACGTCCGAGAACAGCTTGCACACCCGGCAGACGAGGATCCGATCGCCGGGTCGCAGGGTGGGCTCCATCGAGCCGGAAGGGATGAAGAACGCTTGGATCAGGAAGCTCTTGATCACGATCGCGAGCAGGAGCGCCGAGAGGACCAGTGGAACCAGCTCGCGGAGGGCTCCGGTGACGTTCTGCGGTTCGTGTCGGTGGTGACCAGCGCGAGGGGTTTGGCGCCGTTCGGAGGTGCTCGCCTCGCCGTCGCGGACATGTGACGCAGACGACGTCGGGTCGGCCATCTCGGCCGGATCCCGCGTCTCGGTCACTCCCTCAGGCCTCGGCCCGCTCCCCCGCCTCGTCGGCGGATGGGTCGGCTCCGTCCTCGGAGGCGGCTCCGACCTCTGCCGCGTCCTCCGTGGCGGGCTCCGCCCCGTCCACGAGTGCCTCGCCGTCGGCGGAGGGATCGAGCTCGGCCGCGGTCTCCGCCTCCTCGAGAGCCTCCATGGAACCCTCCTCTGCGGCGGCACCCATCGCCTCGTCCTCGGCGCGCATCGCCTCCATCGCGGCGAGCTTCGCCTCGTCGATCCTGCGCTCCTTGATCCGGGCCTTCTTGCCACGGAGATCGCGCAGGTAGTAGAGCTTCGCGCGACGGACGTGCCCGTGCTGCACGACCTCGAGCTTGGCGATCGACGGCGAGTGCAGCGGGAACGTGCGCTCCACACCCACGCCGAAAGAGATCTTGCGGACCGTGAACGTCTCGCGGAGGCCGCCGCCCGAGCGCCGGATCACCACGCCTTGGAAGACCTGCACGCGCTCCCGATTGCCTTCGACGACGCGGGCATGGACCTTGACGGTGTCACCCGGTCGGAACTGGGGTAGCCCTTTGCGCAGGTAGGACTGCTCGACGAGATCGGTGGTGTTCATAGCGGGCGAGCAAGGATACCAGCGACCCTCCACCAGCCCGAACGAGCTACCCGAGATCCGGCCTGTTCCGTGAGGTCTTCTCCCGTGCCGCCTCACGCCGCCAGCGCTCCACGGCGCCGTGGTCTCCCGAGCGGAGGACCTCGGGCACGGTCATCCCTCGGAACTCGGGCGGTCGCGTGTAGTGCGGATGGTCGAGTACGCCCGGTTCCGCGAACGAGTCCCGCTCGTGCGACGCCTCCTTGCCGATCACACCCGGGATCAGGCGCGTGACGGCCTCGATCACCACCAGGGCCGGGACCTCTCCCCCCGCGAGCACGTAGTCGCCGATCGACACCTCCTCGGCGGGAAGACCCTCGACGACGCGCTCATCCACGCCTTCGTAGCGACCGCACACAAGCGTCAGGTGCTCTTCCCCCGCGAGGTCTCGAACGAGTGACTGCTCGAGTCGGCGTCCGGCGGGCGAGAGCAGCAACACCCGCCCGCGATCTGGATCGAGCGATTCCACGGCCGCGAAGATCGGCTCCGGCTTCAGGACCATCCCTGGGCCGCCTCCGTACGCCGCATCGTCGACGCTCCGATGACGATCCGTCGACCAGGTCCGCAGATCGTGGATCCGTACCTCGAGCAACCGCTCCGCGATCGCGCGCCCCAGGAGGCTCTCCCGCACAGGCGCTTCCAGGATCGCCGGGAAGATCGTGAACACGTCGATCCGCACTCCGCGAGGCTAGCAACGTTGCGTCCCGACGCCGCGCGAGGCAGGATGCCGCCGACCGGCACCGGCCGGGGAGAAGGCACCCATGCCGACCATCATCCTGTTCGTGCTCTTCGGGGTCGGCCTGATCATCGCCGTGGACAACCTCCGGCAACGACGGTTCCGGGCCGCGCGAGCGATCGATCTCCGGAGGCTCCTGACCACTCGGCTCGCGGAGCCGACCGCCCCGATCCTCGGGACCGCCCTTGAGCGAGCGCTCGGCGAACGTCCGGTGGTTCAGGCGGACGTCTACTCCAGGCTCACCGATTCCCTGGAGATCGCCGACCAACGCCCGCGGATGCGAGACGGGTGCGAGGTGAAGATCTTCCGGCTCCGATGGGGCAACGACTACGCGATGCTCGCGCGCGACGACCGCGAGCTCCACTACCGCCTCGAGGTGTGGGAGGCGGAGTTGCTGCCCAAGATGGACGGCTCGAGGACGGTGGGCGAGCTCGTCGTCGAGCGGATGGAAGCGGGCGGAGGACTCGACGCGGAACCCGTCACCGACCTGGTCCTCGCGCTGTACTCGGGAGGGTTCCTTGATCCCGCCCCGATCCCCACGGACGAACTGATCGCCGACCGGCTGGATCCTGCGTCTCCGGGGCGCAAGAAGCTGAAGCGCTTCGGCAAGACCCTCTCGATCGACTGGAAAGGCGCCGACCGGCTCGTCCGCTTCAGCTATCGGTACGTCCTGCGTCCCTTCTTCTGGTGGCCCGTCGCGCTGATCTCGGGCGTGGTCGCGATTGCCGGTCTGATCGCGTTCCTGGACGTCGCCATCGCGCGGGAGTTCGAACTCGGGAGTCAGAACGCGGCCGTCGAATCGGGGATCCTGCTCGCCCTTGCGTTCTTCCTGACGTTCATGCACGAGCTCGGACACGCCGTGGTGATCTCGCGCTACGACCGGAAGGTGAAGAGCGCGGGCTTCATGATCTACTTTGGCGCGCCGGCGTTCTTCGTGGAGGCGACAGACAGCCTGATGCTCGACCGTCGGCAGCGGATCCTGCAGTCCTCCGCCGGACCGTTCACCGAGCTCGTGATCGCCGGCATCGCCGGCCTCGCCGTCTTCCTCTTCCCCGGCGGGCCGCTCGCGGACCTGCTCTACAAATTCGCGCTCCTCAACTACCTCGTGATCTTCCTGAATCTGATCCCGTTGCTGGAGCTCGACGGGTACTGGATCCTCTCGGACCTGATCCAGGTCCCCGACCTCCGTCCGCGGTCGCTCCAGTTCGTGCAACACGACCTCTGGCACAAGTTCCGCGCGCGCGAGCGGCTCACGCCGCAGGAATGGGGTCTCGGCGGCTACGCGGTCGCCGGTATCGCGTTCACGATCTTCTCCTTCTTCACCGCCTTCATCTTCTGGAAGGTGATCTTCGGTGAGCTGATCCTCACGCTCTGGAGGGGCAAGATCGGTTCGAAGATCCTCCTCTTCCTGTTGGCAGCCTTCCTCGCCGGTCCGGTGATCCGAGGGCTGCTCAACCTGCTCCGCGTCCTGCTGCGCCGGATCGGAGGCCTGGTCCGGGCGATCCGGTTCCGTCTCGAAACCAGCTGGCGGGTCGAGGCCGCGGAGCTGATCGACGAGCTCCCGGCGTTCGACGACCTCCCGGAGGACGTGCTGTCGGATCTCGCGGGCCGGGTCCACCTCAAGATCCTCCGTGCCGGCGAGCCGGTGTTCCGTCAGGGCGACCGTCCGGATGCGTTCTACGTCGTCCGCACGGGGTCGGTGCAGATCGAGGACGAGGACCCGGAGACCGGCGACACCCGCGTCCTCCGGACGATGTCGAGAGGCGAGTCCTTCGGCGAGATGGGGCTTCTCGGGTCCCATCCTCGCCAGGCGACCGTTCGCGCTCTGAACGAGATCGAGCTCTTCGAGGTGGACAAGGGGACGTTCGATCGGCTGCTCGCCGAGGACATGCGCGCGCCGGACTTCGGCCACACGATGCAGGCCCTTGCGGAGCTGCGCGAGCTTCCGGTCTTCCGTGCCCTCGACTCGGAGCAGCTCACGGTGATCCTCGAGCACGGCATGTGGATCACCGCCGCCCCCGGAGAGGCCCTCATAACGCAGGGAGAGGCGGGCGACCGGTTCTACGCGGTCGCGTCGGGACGAGCGGAGGTCGTTCGCGACGGAACGTCCGTAGGGTCGCTGGGGAAGGGCCGGTACTTCGGCGAGGTGGCGCTGCTCCGCGACGTTCCCCGGACGGCCACCGTCACCGCCTCGACACCGATGCGCCTGTTCGCCCTCGATCGCGACGGGTTCGAGCTCGTCGTCGCCGACGCGTTCCGACGCGGTACGCTCCGCCCCGCCGCCGACCGCATCTGGCAGCACTGAGGAGGGATCGCGTGGACTGCTGGCACTGCCGCAGGAACGCCGTGGGGGTATGTCGCTTCTGCGGACGCGGGGTGTGCGAAGACCACGCGGAGACCCAGCCGTTCGTGCTCGAGCTCTTCAGGGGGAAAGACGTAACGCGCGCCCTCGTCGTCGAGGACGCGCTCTGGTGCAAGGTCTGCACGCCCCGGCCCGATCCGGTCGACCTGCCGGAGCTGGATAGCTGAGTCAAGGGGGTTGTGACGTACGTCACACCCGAGGACTGGTGCACGTCACATCGGACCAGGTGACGAAAGTCACGCGAGGAACGTGACCGGGCACACCGTCGAACCGTGACCGGGGTGACAGGCTTCAGGTGTCGAAGGGCCAATGGGGCCCACGGGCACAGGAGGAGGATCCGGGATGGCAGACAAGAAGATCACCCCGAAGGCCGCAACGTCGAAGGACAAGCAGGCTGGCGACCGCGCCGCCGCTCGCGTCTCGCTCAAGCGGACGCACAAGCAGACCAGCAAGAAGACCGCGAAGAAGCTGAGCGCGAAGAAGAACTGATCCTCCACACATCTGCGCACCAGGGCGGGGGTCTCGGCCCCCGCCCTGCGCGTTCAGGGGCTCGCGAGCGTGGCGACGCGCCGGTAGGCTCCGTTCCATGCGACGAGCCGACGACCTCGAGATCGGCAGGGTCATGACCGGCGCGCCCTTCCTCGAGGAGGTTCCCCCCAAGGAGCTCGACCGGTTCGCCGCGCAGGGCGCCGTCCATCGCTTCCGCCGAGGCACGTATCTGTGTCACCAGGGCGACCCCGACGGTGACGTCTTCTTCCTGGTCGCCGGCCGCGTCGAGATCAGCTCTGAGACGGCGAACGGGAACCGGGTCCTGCACGCGACACTCGACACACCCGGCTTCCTCGGGGAGCTGTCGGCACTCGGGAAGATGCCGCGGACAGCGAGCGTCCTCACCCTCGACGACTCGGATGTCTGGTCCATAGGCCCGGAGTCGTTCCTCGAGTTCGTGACCGCGGAGCCGACGGCCTCCCGCGGGTTCCTCCAGGCGTTGGCCCGCCAGGTCCGTGAACACCAGTCGTTCACGGACGACCTGCTCCATCTCGACCTCAAGGGACGCGTCGCCAAACGGCTCCTCCAGCTCGTCACGCCCACCCTCGACGACCTCCCGACCGACGGCGTGTTGGTCCCCGCGGTCACACACGCCGATCTCGCCAGTCTGTGCGGAGGCAGCCGCGAGAACGTGACCCGCATCCTCACGGAGTGGCAGCGACGGGGCTTGATCGAGCGCGACGGCCACCGGTACGTGCTCAAGAAAGTGGCGGGATTGGCGAAGATCGCCGACCTCTAGCCCTGATCGTCCTCCGGATCCTCGGGTGCGGTGAGCCCGGGCACGTCGCCGACCAGGATCGTGCGGGCCGCCACGTCGACGTCGATCAGGAGGTCCGCGAGGGCGGGTACGAGCGTCTCCCGACCGGCGTCGTCGACCGCGACCCACAGGTCGTTCGCCGGATTCGGGATCACCTCTCTGACCACTCCGAGGATCCGGCCGGACACCGTGCGGACCATGCACCCTTCGAGCTGATGGGCCCACCACTCCCCTTCGGGGAGTTCGGGAAGCCAGCTCTCCGGCACCACGAGAACGGTTCCGCGGAGGGCCTCGGCCCTGCTCCGGTCGGAGATCCCGTCGAAGCTCACCAGCAACCGGCGCCCGTGACGGCGGCTCGCGGAGATCGTGAGCGGGGCGCCGCCTTCACGGAACACGGTCCCGCCCGGCGTCCATCGATCGGGGTTGTCGGAACGGTTCTGGATGGAGACCTCGCCGCGGAGACCGTGCACGCCCGTCACGATGCCGACGACGACGGTCGGCTCGTCCACCTCAGTCTTCGATGTCCACCATCGCGCCGTGTCCCTGGCGTTGCGCGGCCGCGCGGACGACGGTGCGGATCGCCTTGGCCGTGCGTCCTCCGCGGCCGATCACCTTGCCCATGTCTTCCGGGGCGACGTGAACGCGGTAACGAGGTCCTCGGTCGTCGAACGACTCGTCGACGGTGACGGCGTCGGGCTCGTCGACCAACTCCTGGACGAGGAACTCGACGAGGTCCTTCACGATCCCTCGGGAGTCTCGGCGGCGGGTGTGTCGTCCGTGGGCGCCGCGTCCTCGGCAACTGCGTCATCCACGGTCGAGTCCCCGGCGGGCACGTCTTCCACGGCCTCCACGGCTTCGGCTGCGTCGGCCTCCTCGATCGCAGGCTCCTCGATCGCAGGCTCCTCGATCGCCTTGGGCTCGTCGGCCGGAGGCGTCTCGGGCTGCGCCGCGGCGGCCTCCGCCTTCGCCTTCGCCTTCTTGGAGATCTTCGGCTTGTCCGGTCGTTCCTTCGACGGGGCCGGCGCCGCGGACGGGCGCTCCTTCACGAACTCGTCCCAGATCCCGATCTTCCGCATCAGGTTGCGGACCTGATCGGACGGCTGGGCGCCGACGCGCAGCCAGTGCAGCGCGCGGTCTTGGTCGATCTCGATCACGCTCGGATCGTCGAGCGGGTGGTACTTGCCGATGTTCTCGATGAAGCGGCCGTCGCGGGGGCTCCGCTGATCGGCCACCACGACGCGGAAGAACGGGCGCTTGTTCGAGCCCATCCTCCGCAGCCGGATCCTGGTCGTCATCTCCGCGTTCCTCTCGCTAGCGCTTCGGCCCTCTCGATGCCTTCGGCGGCATCGAGAACATCCCCGGAAGGCCCTTCCCGCCGCCCATCATCGTCCGCATCATCTTCCTCGCGCCCTCGAAGTCCTTGAGGAGCGTGTTGACGTCGGAGGTGGTGGAGCCCGCCCCGCGGGCGATCCGCAGGCGGCGAGACCCGGAGATGATACCGGGATTCCGTCGCTCGTCCGGCGTCATGGACAGGATCAGGGCCTCGGCCTGCCGGAGCTTGCTCTCGTCCACCTGGTCCGCAAGGTCCTTGAAGGCGTTCTTGCCTCCCGGCATGCCCGGGAGCATCTTGAGCAGGTCTTGGATCGGTCCGAGCTGCCGCATCTGCCGGAGCTGCGCGAGGAAGTCCTCGAGGGTGAACGCTCCTTGGAGCATCTTCTCGGCGGATGCCTTCGCCTCGTCGGCGTCCAGCGTGTCCGTGGCCTTGTCGATCAGGCTCAGCACGTCACCCATCCCGAGGATCCTGCCGGCCATCCGGTCAGGATGGAACTCCTCGAGGTCAGCCGGTTTCTCCCCCACCCCCGCGAAGAACACCGGCTTGCCGGTGACCGCGGTGATCGAAAGCGCTGCGCCGCCGCGCGCGTCGCCGTCGAGCTTGGTGAGGATGAAGCCGGTCGTCTCAACCTCCGCCAGGAACGCGCGCGCCTGGATCACCGCGTCCTGTCCGGTCATCGCGTCGCACGCCATCAAGACGTGATCGGGCTTCACGACGTCGCGGATCCGCCGTGCCTGCCGCATCATCTCCTCGTCGACGTGCAGCCGACCGGCCGTGTCGACGATCACCACGTCGTGCCCCTTCCGGTCCGCCTCCTTCAGGGCGGCCTTGGCCACCTTGACCGGATCGCGGCCCTCGGACACCACCGGCACGCCGATCTCTCTCCCCAGGGTGAACAGCTGCTCGACCGCCGCCGGACGCTCGAGATCCGCCGCCACCAACACCGGCCGACGGCCATCCTTCTTCAGGCGGAAAGCCAGCTTCGCGCATGCCGTGGTCTTCCCCGAACCCTGGACCCCCGCCATCATCACGACGGCCCTCCGGGCCGAGGGCACCACGAACCGCACGTGCTCGCCTCCCAGCGTCGCCTGCAGCTCTTCCCGAACGACCTTGATCACCTGCTGCGCCGGCGTGAGGCTCTTCATGACCTCCTCGGAGAGCGCACGGGTCCGGACCCGACCGAGGAAGGCATCGACAACCTCGAGCGCGACGTCGGCCTCGAGCAAGGCCGTCCGCATGTCGTCGAGGGCGTTGTCGACCTGCTTCGGATGCAGCTTGCCGCGGGAGCGCAGCTTCCTGAACGTGCCGTCGAGCTTCGCGGTCAGCGTGTCGAACATCGAGAGAGATCTTCCTTCGTGCGTCCCTGACGAGCCGGCGGCCCAGCCGCGTTGATGACCGAGGTGCCGAGAACCCGCATCCTACCCGTGGGGCCGGTCCGTCTCCGTCCCCATGACCTCCTCGACGGCTTGGAGGAGGGCGATCGGGCTGAACGGCTTCGTGAAGTAGTGGTCCGCGCCCGCCGCCATGGCGGCGGACCTGCCCTCCTCACCGGTCGCCGTCACCACGATCACCCGCACCTCCGACGTGGAGGGATCGCTCTTGATGGCGGCGAGCACCTCTGCGCCGGCCGTACCCGGGATGCTCATGTCGAGGAGGACAAGGTCCGGTGCGTCGTGGCGCACCGCGGCGAGCGCCTGGTCGCCGTCGGAGGCCTCGTCGATGTCGAACCCCTCGCGCTCGAGGACGAGCCGCATGGCTTCGCGCATCGTCGGGTGATCCTCGACGATCAAGATCCGCCTGCTCACGACGCCAGGATCCTGTTCGCGAAGATCTCGGCGCGGAACGGTTGGATGTCGTCCGGACCCTCACCGGTGCCCACGAGCCGCACCGGCACACCGAGCTCCTCGCGTACCGCCAGCACGACCCCGCCCTTCGCGGTTCCGTCGAGCTTCGTCAGGACGATGCCGGACACGTCCACTGCCTCGGTGAACGCCTTCGCCTGCGCGATCCCATTCTGCCCCGTCGTGGCATCGAGCACGAGCAGGGTCTCGGCGACCGACGCGCCCGCCTTCCCCACCACGCGCCCGATCTTCTGCAGCTCGTCCATCAGCGGTGACTTCGTATGCAGTCGGCCCGCCGTGTCGACGATCAGCACGTCTGAGCCCCTGGCGATGGCCGACTTCACGGCGTCGAACACGACGGAGCCGGGGTCGGCACCTCGTTCCTGCGAGACGAGGTGCGCACCCGCTCGCACCGCCCATACCTCGAGCTGCTCGCCGGCCGCGGCGCGGAACGTGTCGGCGCCGGCGATGCTCACGGTCCGGCCTTCGCCGGCCAGACGTCTCGCCAGCTTGCCGATCGTCGTCGTCTTCCCCGACCCGTTGACCCCCACGACGAGGATCACCCCGAGCCCTTCGTCCGGCAGGGAGAGCCGCGAATCCGGGCCCAGGATCTCGACCATCTCCTCGCGGAGCAGCGATTCCGCATCGGCCTCCCGTGACCACCGCGAACGGACCCGTTCCACGAGCCGGGCGGCCGCCGAGGGACCGACGTCCGCCTTCAGCAGGAGGTCGCGGAGCGTGTCCCATGACTCGGTCCCACCACGCGACAGGAGGGTCCGGACGCGCGTCCCGAGGCGCTCTCGCGGTTCGGGCGCGGGCGACTCGATCGTCGGCACCGGGATCTCCACATCGGGTTCGTCGCGGAGTCGTTCGGCTTCCTTCCGTGCGTTGGAGAGCCGGACGAAGATGATCCCGACGGCGAGACAGACGAACAGGATGGCGACGAAGATCTCCACGCCCGGACGCTAGCCGACCCGCTCGCTCTCTGGCATCTCGACCAGCTCGGGAGACGCGGCCTCGCCCGGATCCGGCGGTACCTCCGGATGCTCCAGGCGTTGGCAGAGGATCTTCGTGGTTCCGTCCTTGTTCAGGGAGACGCCGTACATCATCGAGGCGATCTCCATCGTGCGCTTCTGGTGCGTGACGATCATCACCTGCGCGTCGCGGGCGAATCCCGCCACCAGCCGGAGGAACCGGTGGAGGTTCAGGTCGTCGAGCGCGGGCTCCACTTCGTCCATCAGGTAGAAGGGTGAGGGTCGCGCGGTGAAGATCGCGAAGAGGAACGCGAGCGCCGCCAGGGACCGTTCGCCTCCCGAGAGGAGGGAGATCCGCTTGACGCGCTTGCGGCCGGGACTCGCCTCGATCTCGATCCCGGCCTCCAGCGGGTGGGCCGGGTCCGTGAGCACGAGACGTCCTTCCCCGCCGGGGAAGAGCTCCTTCACCAATCGCTCGAACTGGACCGCCACGTCACGGAACGCCCCGTCGAAGCTCTCCTGGATCTCCCGATCCACCTGTGCGACGAGCTCCAGCAGGTCGCGGCGCGCCGAGCGGACATCGTCCAGCTCTCGCTGCATGAAGTCGTGACGCTCTTGGACCGCCTCGAACTCCCCCGTCGCGAGAAGATTGACGCGCCCGAGGAGGCCGAGGCGTCGTTGGACGAGCTCGCTCGCCTTCTCCAGGGACTGCACCGAGTCGTCCTCCGTCACCATCGACAGTGCGGCCTCCGGCTCGAGCCCGTGTCCCTCGCGGAGCAGCCGCTCGGCGTCGCGGACCCGTCGCTCGATGTCGCCGCGCAGCCGGTCGTCGTCCTCGTAGGTCTCGCGGAGCTGGTCGAGCTGGGTCGAAGCCTCCCTCCACGCCGTGTTGATCTCCGCCTCGGCGGCCGCGGCCGCTCGCTCCGCCGCCCCCGCTGCGTCCCGCTCCTCAGCCGCCGCGGCGGCCCGCTCCTCGGCGGCAGCGGCGGCCCGCTCGGCGGCGACCCTCGCCTCCTCCGCCTGCTCCAGCGCCGACCGAAGCTGGAGCGGGTCCTGCGCCGTCGCGTCGTCTCGCTCGGCTCGAAGGCGCGCGAGACGCGCGTCGAGCGAGGTGCGGTCGCGTCGGAGCGTTTCCACCATCACCCTGGCCTGGACGGGCGGCTGGGGGAGCGGCGGGAGCTGCGGGATCGACTCCGGACCGACCGGCCCGAGCTCGGCGAGACGGCTCCGCGCGACCGCCTGGCCGTCGCGCACGCCGCTCAGACGCTCGGAGAACAGGTCCTCCTCGGTGCCCGCCGCGGCCAGATCTCGCTCGATGGCCGCCAGACGCTCGGCCGCCGACGTGATATCGGCGTCGGCTGCCTCGATCTGCTGGTTCAGGAAGTCGATCTCCTCCGACGTCTCATCCATGCGCTGCCGCTGCGGCTGCAGCCGGCTCCTCGTTCCCGCGAGGTCGTGTGCCAGGACCTGCAGCTCCGCGCGGATCTCGCGGGCGCGACCGTCGGTCGCCTTCGGCGTATGGATCACGGCCGGTCCCACGAGGGTTCCGTCGGACGTGACGAACGACGCCCCCGGGTGGGCGTCCTGCTTCTCGGCCGCCTCCTCGGTGGAGCTCGCGAGGTAGACGTCGCGCAGCACGGTGCTGACGATCCCTCGGGCAGCGGGATCCGCATCCACCACGGAGAGCAGCGGTCGTTCACCCGACAGTCCTTGAGGGACGGGACCACCAGCGGCGATCGCGAGGATCGCACCGTCGCCGTCCGGCGTCGCGGCGAGCGCATGCTCCCGATCTTCGAAGACGACGGCATCGGCGAGCGGCCCGAGCGCAGCGAGCAACGCCCGTTCCAGGCCCGGCTCCGCCCGGACGAGATCCTTCAACACGCCGGCGGCGCGGCCACGGTGCGTCTTCAGGAAGCGAGATCCCGGGGTCTCCTCGATGTCTCGCCGGCGCGCCTCCAGCAGCTCGAGGCGAGACTGCTGCCGCCGCTCGATGTCGTCGAGCTCCTCCACCTTCTCGATCGCGCGGCGCCGTTCGTTCTCGAGCTGTGTGCGGCGCTCGGCGAGCGGGGACGTCTGGCCGTCGAGGCTCTCGATGTCCGCCTCGATCCCTCCGCGTTCGGTCCGAAGCGCGGCGAGCCGATCGCGCACTGCGGCGAGCTCACCTTCGAGGCGGTCGCCTTCCCGCTCGCCCGAGGAGATCGCACGCTCCAGCGCTTCCACCTCGACCCGGCGTCCGACGGCCTCTTCGCCCGCTCGGCGGCGGAGCTCGTCGATCTCCCGCCGATGCTGGTCTGCCCCGCGGAACGCCGTCTCCGCCTCCTCGAGCTCGCGCTCCCGGTCGACGAGCTCCCCCACGGTCCGCTCGAGGTCCGTCTCGACGCGGGCGAGCTCGGCCTCGATCGCATCGATCCGGGCCGCGCTCCCGGCCTGGGAAGCGAGCGCCTGGCGCGCCATGCCTTCGAGATCGACAGCGGCGCGGAACGCGTGCTCCGCTTCGGTCCGGTCCGCCTGTGCATCCCGGAACCGGAGCTCGACGTCGGCGAGCCGGCGAGCGGCCGCGGCTCGGGCATCCGCCCCGGCGAGCACCTCGGCATCCAGTGCATCGAGCCGGGCGCGGGCCTCCTGCCGCTGTGCGAGGCCCTCGTCCCAGCCGCCCTGCCTCCGTTCGCGCTCGGCCAGAAGACCCCGGAGCCGGGCGGCCGCGAGCTTGCGGGAGAGCTCCTCCGCCTGAGCGGTCAACGTCTCGTGTTTCTTGGCCATCTCCGCTTGCTGTCGGAGCGGCTTGAGCTGGCGTCGCAGCTCGGTCATCACGTCCTGGAGCCGGAGCAGATCGTGGTCCAGTCCCGCGAGCTTGCGCTCCGCGCGTTCCTTGCGGCGGCGATGCTTCGCGATGCCCGCCGCCTCCTCGATGTACTTCCGGCGGTCCTCCGGCCGGGAGAGGAGGACCTCCTCGAGCTGACCCTGGCCGACCACCGTGTGCAGCGCCCTCCCGATCCCGGATTCGCTCAAGAGCTCCTGGACGTCGAGCAGGCGGACGAGCTTCCCGTTGATCCGGTACTCGCTGTCGCCGGAACGGAAGATCGAGCGGCTCACCTCGATCTCGGACATCGGCACCGGGATCAGGCCGGCCTCGTTGTCGATCACGAGCTTGACCTCGGCCATCCCGAGCGCGGGACGGCTCGGCGTCCCGGCGAAGATCACGTCGGCCATCTGACCGCCGCGGAGCGCCCGGGGGCCCTGTTCCCCGAGGGCCCAACTGATCGCGTCGACGAGGTTCGACTTCCCGGAACCGTTGGGACCCACGATCACGCTGACACCGGGGATGAACTCGAGGACGGTCTTGTCCGCGAAGGACTTGAACCCGCGGATCTGGATCTGTCGCAAGAACATGCGGCGCGATGCTAACAGTGGTCCTGGACGCGACCGGGTAACCGCCCGTGTGCTTTTCCCGATGCTCGACTAGCCCTCGATGCGGAACCCCGTCTCCCCGGCCGGGGCCTCATCCACCCATTCGACGCGATCCACGCGCGCGAGCGGCGGGCCGACCCGACACCAGGCCAGCATCGCTTCCACGCCTCGATCCTCCCCTTCGAACACCGCTTCGACGGCCCCACCAGGGACGTTGCGAACCCACCCGGAAACATCGAGGGGCTGCGCAGCATCAGCGCAGGAGGTACGGAAGAACACCCCCTGAACGTTCCCCGAAATCTTCACTCTCGCGCGACGCATGGACTATGGTCTCATCGTGGGGCGAAGGACCTAGGGTTCAAGGAGGGTGTTTCCCATCAGGTACATGGGTAACGTCGCTCTAGGTCAGGCTTCCTACAGAAGGCCCACGATGAGGAGGATGGGGTGAAGAAGCTACTGGTAGTTCCGATATTGCTCGTGGTCGTGTTCGCGTACCCCGCGTTCGCAGACCCCGGGCCCACCGATGAGGTCGAGATCGTCCTCGGGAACTGCGACGACGGAACCACGATCCTTCGCGCGCACAACACGACGGACATCGAGCTCGGCTGGCTCATCAGGATCGACGGCCGGCTCGAGGACCAGGGTCGGCTCGCTCCCGACGAGCGCGTGGAGCGCGTCTACGACGTCGCACCCGGCGAGTCGCACTTCTTCCGTATCAGGCTCGGCCTCCCCGGCGAAGGCGTCTACTATTCGACCGAGGGCACCACCGATCGAACGGATTGCCCGAGCCAGAGTCCCCCACCCTCCTCACCACCTCCGCCCTCGTCCCCGCCTCCGCCTTCGTCTCCCCCGCCCTCGACCCCGCCTCCAGGAGGCGGCGGCGGCTCGACGACCTCGACGCCCCCCGGGGGAGGCGGTGACGGTTCCAGCACCGCGTCTCCCACGGTGTTGGGGGGCTCCGGCTCCAGCTCCGGGCCCTTGCCGTTCACGGGCACGGAGGATGTCCCATGGCTCCTGGCCGGCATGTTCACGCTCCTGGTCCTCGGCACGCTCGCGATGCGGATCGCATCGAGGCCGACGTCCGCCGAGCGCGGGGACCGCTCGGACTGAGATCCGGGGTATGGCAGACCGGGCCGGCGGCTTCGCCGCCGGCCCGGCGAGGCCGCCCAGCGTCATGTCCGTGAGCGATATCCGCTACGACGGGAAGACCGCCCTGATCGTCGTCGACCTCCAGAACGACTTCGCGGACCCCTCCGGCTCCTTGTCCGTCCAGGAGGGCGAGCTCGTGATCCCGGTGGCCAACCGGGAGATCTCCGCCGCCGGCTCGGCAGGGTCCTACATCGTGTACTCGCAGGACTGGCACCCGCCCACCACACCGCACTTCGAGAAGGACGGTGGGTTGTGGCCGGTCCACTGCGTGCAGGGGTCGTGGGGCGCGACGTTCCACCCCGACCTGCTGGCGGTCGGCGACGTGGTCCACAAGGGTGACCAGGGAGCGGACGGGTACAGCGCGTTCAGCGAACGCGACCCGCTCAGCGGCGAGACGGCACCGACGATCCTCCAGCGTCTCCTCCAGGAGCACGACATCGAGCGACTCGTCGTCTGCGGGTTGGCGACGGACTTCTGCGTCGTCGAAACGGTGACGGATGCTCGCGACCTGGGCTACGACGTCGTAGTCGTGCGCGACGGTATCCGCGCGGTCGACCGCAAGGCGGGAGCGGGCGAGCGGGCGATCCAGCGGATGCGCGAGGCCGGCGCCGACGTCATCTGAGACCTAGCTCTGGCACTGCGGGCAGAAGTACGACGTTCGTTGCGAGACCTTCACCGTCTGGATCGGGCTCCGACACCGGCGACACGGCTCACCTTCGCGCCCGTAGACCTTGAGCTCCCCCTGATACTCGCCGGGTTTGCCGAAGAGATCCACGTACGCTTCATCGTCCAACGTCGTCCCTCGGAGCTTGATCGCCTCCTGGATCGTCTCCTGGATCGCCCGATAGAGGCGGCGGACCTCCTGAGAGGAGAGCGTGTCCGATACCCGGTCGTAGCGGAGCCCCGCCGCGAAGAGCACCTCGTCCGAGTAGATGTTGCCCAGACCGCTGATGAACTTCTGATCCATCAAGAGCTGCTTCATCTTCGCTCCCCGTTCCGCGAGGAGATATTGGAACGTCGGCCAGGTGAACACCTGGTCGAGCGGATCGATCGCGATGTGTTGGAGCTCCTTGACCTTGCCGATCTCGTCCGCGGACGTGACGAACATCTCTCCGAAGGTGCGGGGGTCGATGAACCGGAGGTCCCCTCCCTGCTGGAAGGTCAGGATGACATGGGTGTGCGGCTCGATCGCGACACGGCCGTTCCCGCGTTGGAACTGCCCGCTCATGCCGAAGTGTGTGACCAAGACGTCTCCCGAATCGAGGTGAACGAGGAGGTATTTCCCTCGTCGCTCGACCTTCGAGAGCTTCCGCCCCTCCAGTCGGGAGGTGAACTCCTTGCGCTTCCCGTGCCGCCGGATCACGCGCATCGCGTTCCGGGAAGTCTTCACCTCCGCCGTCTTCACGCGCCGGCCGACCACATCCTTCTCCAGGTCCCGGCGCATGACCTCGACCTCTGGCAGCTCCACGGCGGCCCCCTATGCCCCGACGCGTTCCGAGATGTGGTCGAACGCCTCGCGCGCGGCCCGCTGCTCGGCTTCCTTCTTCGACCGGCCGATCCCCACGCCCAAGGACTCGCCACCGAGGAAGACCGTCGCGGTGAACTCCTTCTCGTGGTCGGGGCCTCGTTCCTCGAGCTGATACTCCGGCATCGTGTGGAACTCGCGGGAGGCGAGCTCCTGCAGGATCGTCTTGTAGTCGCGGTCACCCTCCCCCCGGGCGTAGGCCTCCATCAGAGGGCGGAACAGCCGCTCGAGCAGCCGACGCGTCTCGTCGAGGCCGAGGTCCAGGTAGACGGCCCCGAAGACGGCTTCGAGGGAGTCGGCGAGGATGCTCGCCTTGTCCCGTCCTCCGCTTAGCTCCTCGCCCTTGCCGAGCCGCACCAACGAGCCGAGCCCGAATGAGCGCGCCACGTCGGCGAGCGCCTGTGCGTTCACGATCGCGGCTCGGAGTTTGGCGAGCTCCCCCTCGGGCAACTCCGGGAAGGAGGCGAAAGCCATGTCGGTGACGACCAGGCCTAGGACCGAGTCACCGAGGAACTCGAGCCGTTCGTTGGTGGTGTCCAGGCCATGTTCGAACGCGTACGAACGATGCGTGAGTGCGGTCTCACGCAGACCCTCGTCGACGAAACGGATGCCCAAAGCTGCGTCGAGGGCCTCGGGACCGGGCAGCGACGAGGTCTGCGTCTGGGTCACGCCGTCACTCGACCTCGATGGCCTGCCGGCCCGCGTAGTACCCACAGTTCCCGCACACGCGGTGGGGAAGCTTCGGCTGATGACACTGTGGGCATTCCGAGTACGCGGGCGGTTTCGCTTTCCAGTTCGCAGCGCGCTTGTCGCCCCGCGTCTTGCTCTGCTTCTTCTTGGGGACTGCCATCTCTCCATCCCTTCATACGTCTTGGCACATGTCTTGGCATATGTTTTGGCTCAGGTCCGGGTGCGCCTACGGGCGTCTCTGGCTTCGTGTCGATCACTGCTCCGGAGACCGCTCCGCGCTCTGGTCCCGGGCCTGGCCGAGGTCTGACTCCGAGCGATGCAGGGCTTCGAACAGCTCACCGAGACCTGCCCAGCGGGGGTCGATGTCGGGCTCCGTGCACGTGCACTCGCCGAGGTTCAGGTCGCCGCCGCAGCGGCCGCACAGACCCCGGCAGTCGGGACGGCACACCGGGGCGAACGGCAGCTCGACACCGACCAGGTCGCGGATCATCTGGTCGGGGTCGAGGAAGCCCTCCGGCTCCAGCGGGTATTCATCGGAGTCCTCGTGAGGGAACGGGGCGAACAGCTCGCGAACCTCGACGGTGAGCTCCTCTTCGAACCCCTTCAGGCACCGGGCGCACCGCAACGACAGCACCCCTCGGAGCCGACCGCTCGCGAGGATGCCTTCCGCGAGGGATTCGAGGATGAGGTCGGCCGTGACCGGGGTATCCGCGGGCAGACCGGCCAGCTCCGTTTCGAGATCGTCGATCGTGCCGGACACCTGCTCGGACCGCCACACCCCGGGCCGCCCCACGAGGTCGCGCACATCGATCGCGCCGATCACCGGTCCCCCTCCTCGTCGAAGAGGTCGTGCTCCGGCCGGAACTCCGCCTCCGCGACGGTCGCCGGCCCTCGGAGTCGCTCCCGGCCCACCTCGACCTGGTCGAGCGTCCGGTTCAGCGACTTCGTCGATGCCTGCGAAGCCTCGAGGATCTTGCGGATCGAGTTCTCGAACTGCGCCAGCTTGGCGTCGACGTAGTCCTCGGCCTCCGAGCGCATCACGCGGGCACGCTCCTCAGCCTCGGCGACCACCCGATCCGCCTCGGTCGTCGCCCGGGCGACGATCTCCTCCTTGCGTGCCATCCGGAGCTGCTCCTCGTGCGCCTGCTCGACGATCTGCTCGCCGTCCTGGCGCGCCTTCGCGAGCAGCTCCTCTCGGTCCCGCACGATCCACCGAGCGCGCTTGATCTCTTCCGGCAGCCCTTCCTTCATCTCGGCGATCAGCTCGAGGATCTCGTCTCGGTTGACGAGCACGGACGAGGACAACGGCATCGACTTCGCGTCTCGCAAGAGCTCGTCGAGCTGCTCGAGTCGGGCCGCGAGGTCCATCAGCGTTCCTCCAACCGGTCGTCGAGAGCCGTCCGCACGGGGTCCGGGACGAGCCCTGAGACGTTCCCCCCGAGCTGGGCGACCTCCTTCACGAGCGAGGACGAGAGGAAGGACCACTTCGGGCTCGTAGGCATGAACAGCGTCTCCACCCCGGCAAGCCGGTGGTTCATCTGCGCCATCTGGATCTCGTACTCGTAGTCCGAGACGGCACGGAGTCCCTTCACGATCGCGGCATCGCCCTCCTGGGAACGTGCGAGGTCCACGAGGAGGCCCCGGAACGAGACCACGGTGACGTTGGACATGCCGGAGCACGCCTCCTTGAGCATCGCGACCCGCTCCTCGAGCGTGAACATCGGCTGCTTGGATGGGTTCTCCAGCGCACCGACGACCACCGCCTCGAAGGTCTGCGCTGCACGACCGATGATGTCGAGATGACCGTTCGTCACGGGGTCGAACGTCCCCGGACACAGGGCGGTCAGGCCCATCACACCTCCAAGTTTCCTGGCATGTCCCCTGGGTTCCCCGGCGGGATCCGTGACCGGAACAACGAGACGACGCTGTCTCCGTAGGAGAGCCGCCTCGCGACTTCCCAGTGTAGCGGAATCACACCGTTGGAACTCTTGGCTCCGCGGCTGATGACCACGGTGAAACCCTCTCTGAGCAGGGAACTCAGGTCCAGGGCGGCCAGAACCGGGCCCAGTTCGGCGGGGCCCGCTTCGTACGGCGGATCGAGGAAGACGAGGTCGAAGCCCGGCCCGGCGGACCGCTCGAGGAACGTCCGAACGTTCGACCGGTGGACCACGCCATGACCCTCGAAGCCGGCGCGCCGAAGGTTGTCGCGGACCGCGGCGACGGCCGATGGGGAGCTGTCGACGAACGTCGCGTGCTCCGCTCCCCTGGACAGGGCCTCGATGCCCACCGCACCCGTTCCGGCATAGAGATCGAGGACCCGCGAACCCTCGAGCCACGGACCGATGCTGGAGAAGAGACCTTCGCGGACACGATCGGACACGGGTCGGACGCCTGCCGGCGCTCGCCCCAGGCGCGTCCCCTTCGCGGTACCTGCGATGACGCGCATCACATCGAGGATACGGGGAGGGGCGGGAACCCTTTTCCCTCACGCGCTGAACAGCCAGGCGATCGAGTCTTCGAACCGCTCGCGCAACTCGGCGAGGAGCGCGGGATGCTCCTCGAGCTCCGGGTCCTTCCCGATCAGGTCGAAGGCGCGGGTTCGGGCGCGTTTCACGAGGTCGAGATCCTCCGCGAGACGGGCGAGCTTCAGGTCCGGCATCCCCGACTGCTTCGTATCGAAGAGCGTGCCCTCGCCTCGGAGCTTGAGGTCCTCGTCCGCGAGCTCGAACCCGTCGGTCGTCCTTGTCATCGCCTCGATCCGGGCGCGTGCGTCCTGGTTCGTCTCGTCGGACTCGTCGAACAGGACGCAGTACGAGTCGTGCGCGCCGCGGCCGATCCGCCCCCGGAGCTGGTGGAGCTGCGCGAGCCCGAATCGTTCGGCGTTCTCGACGAGCATCACGGTCGCGTTCGGGACGTCGACGCCGACCTCGATCACGGTGGTGGAGATCAACACGTCGGAGCGGCCGGTGCGGAAGTCGTCCATCACCCGGTCCTTGTCCTTCGGCCGCATCCGCCCGTGCAGGAGCTCGACGCGGAGATCGGGGAAGATCGCCGTGGCGAGCCGCTCGGCTTCGGCCTCGGCCGCCCGGACCTGCGAACGATTTCCCTCGTCGATCGCGGCGCATACCACGAAGGCCTGTCGTCCCTCGCGCACCTCGCGCCGCACCAGGTCATAGGCGGCGGCGCGTTCCCCGTCCGACCGGGCCGCCGCCGTCCCGATCGGTTGACGACCCTTCGGCATCTCGTCGAGCACCACGACGTCGAGATCGCCGTAGTACGTGAGCGCCAGCGTCCTCGGGATGGGCGTCGCCGTCATGATCACGACGTCGATGTCGCCGTCGCCCTTGCCCTTGAGGGCCATCCGTTGGTGAAGACCGAACCGGTGCTGCTCATCGACGACCGCCAGGGAGAGATCGGCGAAGGACACCGCTTCCTGCACGAGGGCGTGGGTCCCGATCACGAGGTCGACGCTCCCGTCCGCGATCCCGGCGAGGATCCGGGCCCGGTCCTTCCCGGTGACGGCGGCGGTGAGCAACGCGTACGTAACCGGATCGTCGTCCGATGGTGCTACCGCGAGCTCCTCGAGGAGGGAGCTCTGGCCGTGGGGCGCCGGCGCGCTCATCGACCCGCGTTCGAGGACATCGATCGCGCCGACCCCCCCGAGGAGGGCTGCGACCGAGCGGGCGTGTTGCGTAGCGAGGACCTCGGTGGGCGCCATGATGGCAGCCTGATGGCCCGACTGGATCGCCACGAGGCAGGCCGACACGGCCACCAGCGTCTTCCCGGAGCCGACGTCACCCTGCAGGAGGACGTTCATAGGGCGAGCGGCGGCCATGGCCGCCCCGACTTCCTGGATCGCGCGGGTCTGGGCCTTCGTCGGCTCGAAGGGCAGCGTCGCGAGGAGCCGGTCGGTCAGCTCTCCATCCGCCCGATGCCCGATCCCGGTCCTCTCCGACTCGAGCCGGTGCCTGCGGAGCGCGACACCGAGCTCCAGCGTGAACAGCTCGTCGAACTTCAGCCGTTCGATCGCGCGGGCGAGCTGCTCCGCGTCCTCCGGGAAGTGCACCCGCCGTAGCGCCGTGTCGAGATCCTCGAGTCCTTCGGGGTCGATCATGCCGCGAGGGACGGGATCAGGGATCGACGGGAGCCGCTCGAGCGCGAGGAACACCAGCTCCCGGATCGTCCGGGTGGCGATCCCGTCGGACGCACGGTGCACGGGGGTGATTCGTCCCGTGTGCACGAGCTCCCGCTCGTCGCCGCCGAGGATCTCCGCCTCCTGGTTCGACAGCTGGAGCCGACCCCGATATCGGGTGACGGTCCCCGACACGGCGAGCTCCAAGCCCTCCTTGTAGATGCCGGCTGCCCACGGCTGGTTGAAGAACGTCAGGTCGAGCGTGCCGCTGCCGTCCGCGAGCGTCACCGTCACCATCGACTGCCGGCGACGAGTCGATCGCTTCACCGTCTTCTGCACCCGCGCGATCACGGTCGCCGGCTCCCCGATCCGCAGGTCGCCGATCCGTTCGACGGCCGAACGGTCGATGTAGCGCCGCGGGTAGTGCCGGAGCAGATCCCCCACCGTCCGGATCCCCATCCCGGCCAGGATCACGTGCGCCTCTTCCCCCTTGTCCCGCAGCCCGGTGCGGCGGGTCGCGAGCTTCCGGTCCACGTGCAGGACCGGGGAATCGAGCGCGAGCGCGGAGGGAGAACCGGACACGTCCGGGAAGGGTTCTACCATCCATGTGTGACCTCTCGACGCCCGACCGCGCTGGCGGCGGGGCTCCTCCTGCTCGTGGCCTGTGACCCCGAGCCTCCCGAGCCTCCCGAGCCTTCCGCGTGCGAGATCGAAGCGACGAACGCCACCCAGACACCGTTGCTCCCCGCGTGCGCGGACTCGCTACCGGCGATGGACCCCGACTCGTTCGAGCGGCTGCTCTCGGACCTGGAGGGCACGCCGGTCCTCGTCAACTTCTGGGGATCGTGGTGCCCGCCCTGCAGGGACGAGATGCCGCGCCTCGTCGAGGCGCACGACGAGTTCGGGGATCGGGTGCAGTTCGTCGGCGTGGACATCATCGACAACAGGGAGGAGGCGCGGGCGTTCATGGAGGAGTACGAGATGACGTTCCCGAGCGTCTTCGACCCTCCGGACGCGATCAAGACATCGCTCGGCCAGTTCGGTCAACCGACGACCGTCTTCTTCCGCGCCGACGGGTCCTTCGAGTTCGCCTACGCGGGTCCGATCTCGGTGAACACCCTCCGGAGGCACCTCGAGGCGATCTCCGAGAGCGCGTGAACGCTCTGGTAGCCTCGGTGCACCTATGGCAGCGGTCTGTGACATCTGTGGCAAGAAGCCGTGGTTCGGCAAGTCGGTGACGTTCTCGCACAAGCGGAACAACCGGCGATGGGACCCGAACATCCAGCGCGTGCGCGCGCTCGTCGACGGCACGCCTGGCCGCATCAATGCGTGCACGAGCTGCATCAAGGCAGGCCGGGTCATCCGCATCCCGCAACGCCAGCCCTAGGGCTCAGCGCGCTTCCGGATCATCCTCATGCACGACCCCGATCGACCACAGCTGGTCGACCGGACCGATCCCATCACCCAATGGGAGGGCGTGCCGGATAGCCTCCGTGACGAACGCTTTGCCCTCGCGGACCGCGTCGGCCAGCGACGCTCCTCGAGCCAGATGCGCCGTGATCGCAGAGGACAACGTGCAGCCGGTGCCGTGCGTGTGCGGCGTGTCGATCCGGTCGGCCTCGAGCCACTCCTCTCGATCCCCATCGACGAACAGATCGGTCGCGCGATCGCCCTCGAGGTGCCCTCCCTTCACGAGGACGGCGTGGGGTCCGAGCGCGAGGATCGCCGTCGCAGCACGCCGCATGTCGTCGCGGGTCACCACCTCGAGCCCAGCCAGTCCGGCCGCCTCGGCGAGGTTCGGTGTGACGATGGTCGCGAGGGGCAGAATCGATCGCCTGAGGGCGTCGACGGCGTCGTCCGCGAGCAACGGATGCCCGTGCTTCGACACGAAGACGGGGTCGACGACGATGTTCGGGAGCGACATCTCGGCGGCCGACTCCGCCACGGCCTCGACGATGACGGCCGAGGCGAGCATCCCCGTCTTCGCCGCATCGACACCGATGTCACTGGCCACGGCGCGGATCTGCTCGGCAACGGTCGTGGGTGAGAGCTCCTCGAATCCCGCGACGCCCTTCGTGTTCTGGATGGTGACCGCCGTGATCGCGGTCATGCCGAACACGCCGAGCGCGCTGAACGTCTTGAGATCGGCCTGGATCCCGGCGCCACCTCCGGAGTCGGACCCGGCGATCGTCAGCGCCCGCGCGCGAGGAGGTCCCTGTCCCGGGGAAGGTCTATCGGTCATCGGAAGTGATCCCACCCTTCGATCGCGAGGGGGCGTTCCGTTCCGTCCTCGTCCACTGCCACGAGTACTCCAGCGCTCTCGGCAGCGCTCACGGCGCCCTCGCCTTCGATGATGACGCCGATATCGCTGAGCGACACGCCGAACCCCTCATGGACGTCCGTCGCCGCTCCGGCGACCGCATCGTGGCCGGGAAGGGTCGCGAGCAGCTCGTAGTCCTCTCCCCCGCCGAGGGCCTCATGCACGGTCGACGCCGGGTGCACCGGCACGTGCGCGACCTCGACCCGTGCCCCGACCCCGCTCGCCCGGCACAGACGTGACAGGTCGATGGTGAGGCCGTCAGAGACATCCATCATCGCGGTGGCGCCGTGAGCAGACAGGATCGATGCTTCGCCGACACGCGGGATGGGGCGCATCGAGCGGCGGAGCGCGTCGCGTTCGTCGTCGGACCAGGAGCGCTGCGGGGAGACCCGCAGCCCGGCGGCCGAGCCGCCGAGGGACCCCGTCACGACCACCCGGTCGCCGGGACGGGCACCGTCCCGGCGCACTGCGCGTCCTGGGGCCACCTCGCCGGTCACGGTGACGACGATCGCGAGCTCCTCACCGCGCGAGAGGTTCCCGCCGACCAGCGACACCGCGAACTCGTCGCAGCACTCGCGCATCCCCGCGGCCAGCTCGACGACCCACGAGGCGTCGATCGCGTCGGTGAGGGTCAGCGCGCAGAGCGCGAACCGCGGGCTGCCCGCCATCGCGGCGATGTCGCTCACGTTCACGGCGATCGCCTTGTAGCCGAGGTCGCGCGGCGTGGTCCGCTCGTTGAGGAAGTGCACCCCTTCGACCAGGGCGTCCGTCGTCAGGACGACCTCTCCCGAACCACCACGGACGACGGCGGCGTCGTCGCCCGGTCCCACGAGGACCTCGGGCCCGGCGCCCGACAGCACCCTGCCGATCGCGGCGATCAGTTCGTCCTCGGTGAGGTCCATCTGCTCAGGTTGGCCGTTCCGCTCTGGCCGTTTCCGGTTCTGGAGGGGGCAGCTTGGGCGTTCGCTAGACTCTAGGCTTTCCGCTTGCCCGCGCGTTCCGCGTACCCACCCACCCCAACCGAGGATCAGCCAAGGATCAACCAAGGATCAGGAGGACCGAGTGTCAGACGTGTTCGCCGATCCGACTCCGGAGGAGCTCCGTCGCTTCACCGAAGCGATGCCGGAATGTCGGATCACCGAGTTCGGCAACGTGAACGTCCAGACCCGAGTGGTGTCCCGAAGCGCCGACAGCACGTTCGTCGTCGACAGGCCGTCCAGCGGCAAGACGATCACCCGCGACGCCTATGACGAGATCGCCCGCCGACAGGACGCGTACTTGGCTGATCACGACATGATCCGGATCGACGGTTGGATCGGGAACGACCCCGAGCTCCGGACCCGCGCCCGTCTGCTCATGGAGAAGCGGTACGCGAACATCGCGGGGATGCAGCAGAAGCTGTACTTCCCTCGCGACGATGAGGCCGATCCGGACGTCCAGGTGATCTATACCCCCGGTCTGACCGCGCCCGGGTATCCCGGTGATCGGCTGATCGCGGTCGACCTCGACGCGAACGTGACGCGCGTCCTCAACTCCGACTACTTCGGTGAGTCGAAGAAGGGCGGGCTGCGGATGTGGAACAACATCGTGTTCGAGAAGGGCGGCCTCGCTCTGCACGCCGGGCTGAAGGTGATCCCGACGTCGGCCGGCGACAAGGTGTTCATGATCATCGGTCTGTCCGGAACAGGGAAGACCACGACGACGTTCACGACGCAGAACGGCTCGAAGCCCATCCAAGACGACTTCGTGGGGCTGATGCCTGGAGGTCGCGCGTTCGGCACGGAGAACGGGTGCTTCGCCAAGACGTTCTCGCTCGATCCGGAATTCGAGCCGTCGATCTATGGCGCCGTCACCGAACCCACCACCTACCTCGAGAACGCGTATCAGGACGACACGGGCGCCGTGAACTTCTTCGAGGAGAGCTACACGCAGAACGGTCGGGCCGTGTTCGAGATGCGAGATCTGCAGACCTTCGAGGACGCCCGGAACGTCGGCCCCGTCGACTACCTGCTGATCCTCAACCGGAACGAGAACATCATCCCGTCCGTCGCGAAGCTCGACCAGGAACAGGCTGCCGCGTACTTCATGCTCGGAGAGACGACGGGGACATCGGCGGGCGGCGCCGCCGAGGAGGGCAAGTTCCTTCGCGTACCGGGCACCAACCCTTTCTTCCCGCTCCCTCATGGACTCCAGGGAAACCGCCTGCTCGAGCTGCTCGCGACCCATCCCATCGAGACCTACCTGTTGAACACCGGAAGGGTCGGCGGGAAGGACGGCGACGACCGCTCGAAGAAGGTCAAGATCCCGCACACGTCGGCGTGCGTGAAGGGGATCGCCGAGCAGACCATCGTGTTCGAGGAGGATCCGGACTTCCGCTATCAGGTGGCCTCCGAAGTCCCGGGGTTCGATGACGTGGATCTCCTTCGCCCGGTGCTCCTCTACGAGCGGGAGGGCCGGATCGAGGAGTACCGCGCGATCGTCGAGCGGCTGAAGGTCGAGCGGGTCGAGCACCTGCAACGGTTCACGGAGCTCTCAGAGGACATCATCAAAGCCGCGGGCTGAGGCCCGGGTCCTGCGGTACCCCCCTCTCTTCCAGCTCGGCAGGGCAACCAGCCAGCGCTTTGACGCTCCTACCCCCCCGGGGTATATCTTCGAAGGCAGCGACGAGAGGATGAGGGGGATGGGGCACGAGGAGGGTCACGGCGGGCACGAGGGTCACGGCGGGCACGAGGGTCACGGCGGGCACGAGGGTCACGGCGGGCACGAGGGTCACGGCGGGCACGAGGGTCACGGCGGGCACGAGGGTCACGGCGGGCACGAGGGTCACGGCGGGCACGAGGGTCACGGCGGGCACGAGGGTCACGGCGGGCACGAGGGTCACGGCGGGCACGAGGGTCACGGCGGGCACGAGGGTCACGGCGGGCACGAGGGTCACGCGGCGATGTTCCGCGATCGGTTCTGGCTCAGCCTCGCCCTGAGCGTCCCGGTCTTGCTGTTCTCCGAGATGATCCAGGACTGGCTCGGGTTCAGCCTTCCGACGTTCCCCGGCGACGATCTCGTGGCACCGATCCTCGGCTCCGCGGTTTTCCTCTACGGTGGCCGACCCTTCCTCACGGGCGGCCTGGAGGAAGCGCGAGCGCGGCGACCCGGCATGATGTTGCTCATCGCGCTGGCGCTCATCGTGGCGTTCGGTGCCAGCGTGGCCAGCGCCGCCGGGTGGCTCGACCTCGAGTTCTGGTGGGAGCTCGCTCTCCTCGTCGACGTGATGCTGCTCGGTCACTGGCTCGAGATGCGTGCTCTCGGCCAGGCGACGAGCGCGCTCGAGGCGCTCGCCTCGCTCCTGCCCGACACGGCCGAGCTCGTGACGGACGGCGGTACCGAGGAGGTACCGCTCGACGCTCTTCGAGCCGACGACGTCCTGCTCGTCCGCTCGGGGGCGCGGGTCCCTGCCGATGGCACGATCGTCGAGGGTGAGGCGGCGTTCGACGAGTCGATGATCACCGGCGAGTCGCGTCCCGTGACGCGGGGTCCCGGGGACCGGATCGTGGGAGGCACGATCGCGACCGACTCTTCGGTCCGCGTCAGGGTGACCGCGGTGGGCGAGGAGACGACGCTGGCGGGGATCCGCCGGCTGGTCGCGGAGGCGCAGGCGTCGCGGTCCCGGGCACAGGCGCTCGCCGACCGGGCGGCAGCGCTCCTCTTCTACGTGGCCCTCGCGTCGGGGACGATCACGCTGATCGCGTGGCTCGCAGCCGGTGAGCCCGACCAGGCGATCGAGCGCACGGTCACGGTGCTCGTGATCGCGTGTCCCCACGCGCTCGGCCTCGCGATCCCGCTCGTGGTCGCGATCTCCACGGTGATGTCCGCGCGCGACGGGATCCTCGTGAAAGATCGCCTCGCCCTCGAGCGGATGCGCACCGTCGATACGGTGCTCTTCGACAAGACGGGAACGCTCACCACGGGAACGCCCGCCGTTCGCGAGGTCGTTGCCGACGACGGCGACGGCGACACCGCGCTCTCGCTCGCGGCCGCAGCAGAGGCCGACAGCGAGCACCCACTGGCGCGCGCGATCGTGGAGGAGGCACGCCGGCGGGGTCTCGACGTTCCGTCCGCGTCAGGCTTCCGGTCGATCACCGGGCGTGGGGTCCGCGCGGACGTCCAGGGGTCCGAGATCGCGGTGGGAGGCCCTGCATTGCTGCGGGAGCTGGGAGTGGAGATGCCGGAGGGGTCCTCGGATACGGTCGCCGACTGGCAGCGTCGTGGTTCCTCGATCCTCACGGTGGTGCGGGACGGGAAACCCGTTGCGATGATCGCACTGGAGGACACGGTCCGCCCTGAATCCCGGCAGGCGGTCGCCGACCTCCGGAACGCCGGGCTCCGGGTGCTGATGATCACGGGCGATGCACGTGAGGTCGCGGAGGCGGTCGGACGCGATCTGGGGATCGACGACGTCCACGCTGAGGTGATGCCGGAGCATAAGGAGGCCGTCGTGGTCGAGCTCCAGGGCGAGGGTCGCCGCGTGGCGATGGTGGGCGACGGCGTGAACGACGCGCCGGCGCTCGCACGGGCGGACGTGGGCATCGCGATCGGGGCCGGCACCGACGTCGCGATCGGGTCGGCCGGGGTGATCCTGGCGAGCGACGACCCACGCGGCGTGTCGAGCGTCCTTCGGCTGTCCCGCGCGAGCTACGCGAAGATGATCCAGAACCTCGTCTGGGCCACCGGCTACAACGCGCTCGCCCTCCCGCTGGCGGCGGGCGTCCTCGCCCCCTGGGGCGTGGTGCTCGCCCCGGCGGTGGGTGCCGTGGCGATGAGCCTCTCGACGATCGTGGTCGCGTTCAACGCGCTGCTGCTCAGGCGGCTCGATCTCCGTCCGGGGGAGGCCCAGGCCCTCCTCGCGACCGCCCCAGCAGGTACCCGGTGACGAACTGGAGCGAGATCGGTACGAGGAGGACGACCAGGTACCAATTGAGCTCCGCGGCATCGTCGGTGAACGCGCGTCCTTGGGTCTCGACGCTCGCGAAGAGCAGGAAGAGGCCCATCAGGCCGAACCACACCCCGGCGCGCGCCATCACGAAGAGGGCGTAGAGGACGAGATCGCGTCGTCCCACGAGGTCGTCGACCGGGTGCCGGAGCCAGTGCACGATCGACCGAACGCCCAGGATCGCGAACAGCGCGGCCACCACCAGCTCGACGTCGCTCATCCGTGCTGCTCCCGGAGGACACCGAGGACCTCTCCGTCGGTGACCTGATCGAAGTCCGCGTACCACTCCCCCACCGCGAGGAACCCGAATGGTTCTTGGAGGAGCACCACGTCGTCCGCCTCGGCCTCCAGGCTGGCACGCACTGCCGGCGGACCGACGGGCGCGGCGAACACGACCCGACTGGCGCCGGCCGCGCGCGCCCACCGCAGCGCGGCGGCGGCGGTGGCGCCGGTCGCGACGCCGTCATCGACGACCACCACAGTCCGTCCGGCGACCGGCGCCGGCGGACGGCCCTCTCGATACGCGGCTTCCCGGCGCGCGATCTCCGTCTCCTGGAGCGCCGCCTCCCGCCGGATGTATTCCATCGAGACCCCCAGCTGCCGCACCGCCCGCTCGTGCAGCACGCGCACGCCGGGAGCCACCGCCCCGATCGCGAGCTCGGGATTGCCGGGTGCCCCGAGCTTCCGGGGTATCACCACGTCCAATGGCGCTCCCAGGCTCCGCGCCACAGGACCGGCGACCGTCACTCCGCCCCGGGGGATCGCGAGCACGGACGCGGGCTCCGCCACGACCCTCGCGACCGCCAACGCCAGCGCCTCGCCTGCCTCCTTCCGATCGCGGAACACTCTGTCGATCATCGCACCCGCGTTGCTCGGTCCGCCCGCCCGCGACTAGCATGACCCGCGTCCCCACGGACCCGAGGAGGCACCTGGTGGTTCACGCGTACATCCTGATCCAGACGGAGGTGGGCAAAGCCGCATCCGTCGCAAACGCCGTGCGGAACACCACAGGAGTCACCGAGGCCGAGGACGTAACGGGTCCCTACGACGTGATCGTGCGCGCCGAGGCGGACAGCGTGGACGACTTGGGAAAGCTTGTGGTCGCACGCATCCAGGCGGTCGAGGGCATCACCCGGACCCTCACGTGCCCGGTGGTCCACCTCTAGCGAGGCACCGCCGCGCGGACGCCGCCCCCGCCTCGGCTCAGCCGCCCAGAGCCCGGACACCGGCGCTCTTGCGCTCTGCCTCATGCCGTTCGACGGCGAGATCGAGGAGGCGCTCCACGAGCTCACCGTAGGACAGCCCCGATGCCTCCCAGAGCTTGGGGTACATCGAGATCGACGTGAACCCGGGGATCGTATTGAGCTCGTTGAGCCAGAGCTCGTCCTTGCCGAGCAGGAAGAAGTCCACCCGCGCCATCCCGGCGCACTTGAGCGCTCCGAACGCGGCCACGGCGAGGCGCTGCACGTCCTCCAGGACCCGGGGCTCGAGGTCCGCGGGGATCACGAGCCGGGCTCCGTGCTCGTCGAGGTACTTCGCCTCGTAGTCGTAGAACTCGTGGTCCTGCGGAACGATCTCACCCGCGACGGAGGCGACCGGATCGTCGTTGCCGAGGACGGCGCATTCGATCTCCCGGGCGCCCTGCGCCGCCTTCTCGACGAGCGCGTCCCTCGCGAACCGGAACGCCTCCTCGAGACCGGCGGCGAGCTCCTCGGTGTCGTGCACTTTCGACACGCCCACGGAGGAACCGAGGGTCGCCGGTTTCGTGAAGAGGGGGTACCCGAGCGCCTCCGCGGCCGCCTCGATCGTCTCGGGGTCGTCGACCCAGCCGGACTCCCGCACCGCCTCGTACGGACCGACCGGGAGCCCCGCCGCGACGAACAGCCGCTTCTGCACGTCCTTGTCCATCCCGAGAGCGGACCCGAGTACCCCTGCACCGACGTACGGAACGCCGGCGAGCTCGAGGAGACCCTGCACCGTGCCGTCCTCGCCGTAGGGCCCGTGGAGCACGGGGAAGACGACGTCGATCGGCTCCCGCGATCCGTCGGCTCCGACGATCTCTGCCGACATCCCCTCGGCCGCGAGCTCCACCGAACCACCGCTGCCGTCCGTGACCTCGGGCATGCGGCCGGTCTCAGACGGGAGGGCCGGCGGGCCGGTGACGCGATGCCAGCGGCCCTCACGGGTGATCCCGATCGGGATCACCTCGGTCCGTTCCGGATCGAGCGCATCGATCACCGAACGGGCGGACAGGCACGACACCTCGTGCTCGGCCGACCGGCCGCCGAACAGGACGGCGACGCGCCGACGCTTCATGCCTTGTCGAGGGCCCGGGTGAAGTCCTCGATCAGATCCTCGGGGTCCTCGAGCCCGACGGCCACCCGCAAGAGCCCATCGGCGATCCCCGCCGACCGTCGAGCGTCGGGATCGACCTGTCGGTGCGTGGTGGACGCGGGGTGCGCGACCAGGGTCATCACGCTCCCAAGGCTCCCGCCGATCCAGCCGAGCTCCAGCGCCTCCGCGACCCGGCTGCCGGCCTCCAGACCTCCCGCCACCTCGAAGGCCAGCGTGCCCCCGAACCCGCGCAGCTGGCGTGCGGCGATCTCGTGTTGCGGATGCGAAACGAGCCCCGGGTAGTGGACGCGCTCGACGGAGGGATGGACCTCGAGCGCTTCGGCCAACCTTCCCGCGGACGCACAGTGGTGGTCCAGCCGCAGGCCGAGGGTCGAGAGGCCGCGCAGACACAACCAGGCCTCGAGCGGCGGCATGCTGCCCCCCAGATCGATGACCGTGGCGCGCAGCCTCCGGAAGAGGTCCTCGGTCGTGCACGCGACCCCCCCGATGAGATCCGCATGCCCGCCGATGTACTTCGTCGCGGAGTGCAGCACCACGTCGAAACCCAGGCTGAGCGGGGTGCACAGGTAGGGCGACGCGAACGTGTTGTCGACGGCGGACAGGACCCCCGCATCCCGGCACAGCTCGGCGAGCGCCGCCAGGTCCGGGACCGTGGTCGTGGGATTCACGATCGTCTCGCAGTAGAAGAGATCCGCGCCGGGGAGCGCGGCGCGGACCTGGTCGAGGTCTGTGGGATCCACGAACGTCGTCTCGATCCCGAAGCGAGGCAGGACGTGCTGCAGCATCGACACGGTGCCGCCGTAGAGCGCCGTGCCCGCCACGATCCGAGATCCCGCACTCGCGACGGTCAGGAGGAGCGAGGAGATGGCCGCCATGCCGGAGGCGAATCCGATCGCCGACTCCGCGTCTTCGAGATCCGCCATCGCGGACTGGAACGCGTCGACGGTGGGATTCCCGTACCCGCGCGAGTACACGTAGCCGGGACCGTCGAAACGGATCGCGCGCGCGAACTCCTCGTTCGTCTCGAACCGGAACGTGGAGGACTGGAAGATCGGCACGCTGCTCGACGACTGCTCGGGCAGCGCCGGTCGATGGGGGTGCACGGTGCGCGTCTGGAATCGGCGCCGCTTCCCCGGGTCGCTCATGGCGGGCAGCCTACTTCGTCCATCGTCGCGGGTAGCGGTCACGGAGATCGACGGCGAGTCGGGTGATCGCGTCCATCACTTCGGCGGTGAGCGCACGCAGCTCGACCTGCCCCCCGTCCGGTTCGGCAGGGAGCGAGATCGGCTCGCCGACCGTGGTCCAGATCGGTCGGCCGAACCTCAGGGAGCCCCGGCCCGACTTCTGCCAGACGGCGCGCGATCCCCAGCTGGCCATCGGGATGATCGGCACGCGGCTCGCGAGGGCCACCCGGACGAGGCCGGTCTTGCCCTCCATCGGCAGTCCGTCGTCGCGCTTCGTCACCGTCCCCTCGGGGTAGACGACGATCACCTCCCCACGATCGAGCGCCGCGATGGCCAGGTCGAGCGAGGATCGGTCGCGCGTGCCCCGCGAGACCGGGATCTGGCCGGCCCCACGGAGCGCACGCCCCACCACGGGGATCCTGAACAGGTCCTCCTTCGCGAGGAACCGCGGCCGGCGGCGAGCCTGCACGATCGCGTCACCGTTCGTCAGAGGATCCAGGTAGGAGATGTGGTTGCACGCGACGATCGCCGGTCCGCTCCTGGGGATGCGATCCAGGTGCTCGTACGACAGGCGGAACCAGAACCGCAGCGGCGGGAGCGCCACGACCTTGGCGACGTGGTACCAGGGTTCCGTTGCCGTCCCTCCTCGCTCGGGCGCCGTGAGGGTACCGCGAGGGCTCGCTAGGCTGGCGAGTTCGTGCGCGCGATCGCCCTCCCCGTGAAGTCCCTCGGCCACGCGAAGTCCCGGCTGTCTTCGCTCCTCGCTCCGCTCGAGCGGGGCGCGCTCGCCCTGGCGATGTTCGAGGACGTCTTGGACGCCACCCTGGCCGTCGACGGCTGGGAGACGTGGGTCGTCTCCTCCGACGAGAGCGTCCTGGAGATCGCCTTGGCTCGGGGGGCCCACGGGATCTCGGAGCTCCGACCGACGCTCCGCTCCGCGACGCTCCAGATCGAGGCGGAGGCCGCGGCCCGGTCCACCGAGGCGCTCGCGATCCTCCTGGCCGACACACCGCTCGTAACCCTCGAAGCACTGCGAGCGGCGCTGCACACGCTCGGTCCGGTGGTGATCGCTCCGTCCTCGGACGAACGAGGTACGAACCTCCTTCTCCGTCGGCCGCCAGGAGCAATCCCCAGCCGCTTCGGTCCCGATTCGTTCCGACGGCACCTCCAAACGGCCGCCGAACGCGGCCTCCCGACGGCAGTCGTCGAGCGGGAGGAGCTTTCCTTCGACCTGGACGAGCCGGGCGATATCCTCACGGTGCTCGAGACCCGGCGCCCGGGGCGGACGCTCGACGTCTGCCGGGACATGGATCTCGCCGGCAGGCTGGCGACACGGACATGACAGGAGCGAGCGTGGATCAGGGGACGATCAAGGACTTCGACGAGGAGGGTCGCACCGGCGTGCTGCTCACCGACGAGCGCGTGGAGGTCGTGATCGACGCAGACTCGCTCGATGACTCGGGGATCCGCACCCTGCGGATCGGTCAGCGGGTGAAGTTCGAGACGGAGGAGCGAGACGGGGCGACGGTCGCTCGTTCCCTGCGCATCGTGACCTGGGACTGACCGCGCCGTCCTAGCCGGAGTTGTTGCCCAGGACCTGGTGGCGGAACTCCTTGCCCGGCGTGAACGCCGGGAGGTCGCGCTCCGGGACGACGATGGGGACGTCGGGCTGCCGAGGATTGCGGGCGATCCGACGGTTGCGATGTTTCCGCTCGAACGTTCCGAAGTCCGCGAGGGTGACGCGATCGCCTTCCACCACCGTTTCGCGCACCGTGTTGATCGCCGCGTCGATCACGCGGCCGACCTCCGCCTTGCTCAGGCCGGTCTTCTTCGATACCTCAGTGACCAAGCCGCCCTTGTTCATGATGCTCCCTCCAGGTCGTCGCGGTTGCATTCGAACGTACCGAACGCGGGCCGGAGGGGTCAACCGAGCGAGCATGCGCGGGAGGCATTCCGGTCCTCGGTCTAAGGTGTCTCGGCCTCGAGGCCGCACGGTAGTCCTCCGGTAGACTTGCGAGAACCCTGGGGCGTGGTGTAACGGCAGCACGACAGGTTCTGGCCCTGTTAGTCGAGGTTCGAATCCTTGCGCCCCAGCTCGCGAGACGAGGATCTCTCCCGATCCGAGCAGCGTTCCCTAGAGACCTAGGCCGACCAGGAGGCCGACGAGCACCACCGCCAAGCTCATCCCGAACAGCGCGAGCGATTGCCCGACCTCGCTCCGTAAGCCGTCGTCGTCATCACGAGTCTGCATGCGTTCTTCGTACCCCGATGTCCGCCGCTCCATACGCGAAGTGTCGGAACATCGGCCCAGAACTTGAACGTCGACCTTCAGGCCGCCGCACGACGGGGGCGAGCGGACTCAGGCTCCAGGAGGTCGAGCACGCGCGATTCCACCGCCGCCCGAACGCGGTCGTCCGTCAGATCCCGGCTCCGCGGCAGCGCGATCGTCTCCCCGTTCAGGAACCGATCGATGATGCGCGGATCGATGTACGACGCTCGGCACACCGCCGGGGTGTTCCCGAGCACCTCGGCGACCTCCTTCACGACCGATGACACCACTCGCTTGCGTGACGTCACGGATCGGATGCCTTCCTTCTCGGAAGCGAGGAGAGCCGCGGTGAGCACGGTCGCGTGCCACGTCCGGAAATCCTTGGCCGAGATGTCTTCACGTGCGAGGTCCTTGAGGTAGCCGTTGATGTCCTCCGACCGGACGTCACGCCACACGGTCCCCTCGCGGAAGGCCAGCAGCTCCCGTCCCCCACCCTTCCGCCGCAGGAGTGCACGCGTCAGACGCGCCAGGGCCTGATCTTCGATCGTCTGGATCCGGCGCTGACCGCCCTTCGCCGAGAAATCGAACCGCACCTCGTCGCCTCGCACGCGCACATGAGCCCGGCGGATCGTCGCCAGCCCGTACGAACCGTTCTCCTCCGTGTAGGTCTCCGACCCGATCCTGAAGAACCCGAGGTCGAGGAGCCGGACCGCACCCGCCAAGGCCCGTTCTCGTGTGAGCCCCGGTGACACGATCGCTCGATCGCAGATCCGCCGCATCGCTGGCAGCCGTCGAGCCAGGCGCAGGACACGGTCGAACTTCTGACGATCCCGACGGGCCCGCCAATCCTCGTGGTACAGGTACTGTCGACGTCCCGCCGCATCGGTACCGACCGCCTGGAGGTGGCCTCGGTCGTCCGGACAGATCCAGACGTCCTCCCAAGCCGGGGGGATGGCCAGGGCTCGGATCCGCTCACGCGTGGCCTCATCCCGGACCGGCTGCCCGTTCGGATGCAGGTAGGTGAAGCCACGACCTTGCCGCCGTCGAGAGATCCCCGGCGAGGTGCATCGCACACGCCTCAGCGCGCTCACCGCCGATCGTCCCCGCTCGGTTCCACGAACGTGACGTCGACACGCTCCTCGGGACGAGCCCGCTGCTCCTCGGCCTGGCCCGCGAGCACCTCATGGTCCTTCGTGGCGAGCGGCGGAGGGGCGAGCGATCGCGGCCAGAGTCGGCGCGCCAGCACGACGTTGACCTCGCCGGCCAGCAGGAAGAGCTGCGCGGCGAGGTAGATCCACGCGAGCAGGCCGATCACGGTCGCGAACAACCCGTAGATGGCGGATGCCCGCCCGATCTGGTGGTCGACGACCCAGCTCCCCACCAGCAACAGCACGGTCCATCCCAGCGCGGCGACGACCGCACCGGGGAGGACCTGTCGCCACGAGACGCTCGCCACGGTGAGGACCCGGAACGCGAACGCGAAGAGGGCAACCGACACGAGGGTCAGCCCGACGAGCGAGATCGCCCGCAGGACGAGGGACCCCCACCCGGTCTCCGTGCCCGTTCCGGCGAGGAAGGTCGAAAGGACGATCGACGCGGCGAAGACGAACAGGAGGAGGAACGCGCGGACGATCCGACCGAGGAGACCGGGGCGCTCCGCGCGTGGCACGTCCCAGATGTCATCCATCGCCTGCTGTGCCGCGGCCACGACCGCCGTCCCCGTCCAGAGGGCGCCGACCAGCCCGACGGTCAGGGCGACGGGTGAGCCAGAGAGTTGCTCCACGCTCCGATCGATGACGCTCCCGATCGACGTCCCGACCACCGGGAACTGCTCGAGGACAGAATCGATCAGGCGCTTCTGGAGATCGGGGTCGCCGTCCAGCACGAAGGCCGCGATCGTGACGAAGACCAACAGGAGTGGGAAGAGGGAGAAGAATCCGTAGTAGGCGATCAGGGCCGCGAGCTGGCTCGCTCGATCGTCACCGAACTTCTTCACGACGGCGAATGGGAACGCCAGTGCGGGGTGCGCTCGCTGAACCTCGTCGGCGCGATGCAGCATCCGCTGCGCGGCCCCCTCGTTCGGCTCCGTCATGCCGGGTTCCTTCCCTCGCCTCGACGGGGTCAAACGCCGAGGTCGGGGCGGATGCGAGCTCGATACCCTGTCGGCATGAGCGGATCCGGGACCGTGGGATCGGGCGGCCGCTGCCCCGTCTGCGGCGTCGGCACCCTGGCCGACATCGACTTCGGCGGCGACGAGAACGTCCAGGACACCGAGAGCCGCCAGGTGGACACCTACACCTGTGGGCACGAGGTCGAGCGCGCACCCCTTGAGACCGCCGACGCGGAACGACTGGACGTCGAGCAGCGGACCTCGGAGGAAACGACGTCGCCCACACCGGAGGAAGGGACCGCGCGCTAGGGGCCCCGGGATCGTGTGCCGAGCGGCATCGCCGGTTCCTCCGAGGGAGACGGCTCCGCCGACGGCGACGGCGACGGGGACGGCTGGGCGGACGGGGACGGATCGGACGACGGCGAGGCGGACGGCTCCGGCGACGGCGACGGAGACGCCGACGGCCCGGCCGACGGCACGGCGGGAACAGCCACCGGCGACGGCTCGGGCGGGGACGGATCGGCGTAGACGTCGTAGCTCGCCGCGGGGAATCCCATGACGGGCATCCCCTCGGTCGCCTCGGTCATGAACTCGTGCCAGATCGTGGCGGGGATCGTTCCGCCGTACACCTCCGGGACCCCCTCGACGTCGCGCATCGGCCGGGCTCCATCGGGGTAGCCCACCCAGACACACGTCACGAGCTGGGGCACGTAGCCGCAGAACCACGCATCCGTCGCGTCCTGGGCGGTTCCCGTCTTGCCGGCGGCGGGGCGAACGCCCAGGCGGGCGGCCGTGCCCGTCCCGTGATCGACGACGCCCTGCAGGACCCGGGTGGTCGCGTCGGCGTCCTGCGGGGACAGGACCTCGCTGCCCACGCTGGCGAGCCCGCGGAGCGGCCCCTGGAGGACCTCCCCGTCGGAACCGGTGACCCGGTCGATCGCCGTCGGCTGCACGTAGGAGCCTCGCGCAGCCAGCGTGGCGTAGGCCGACGTCATCTCCAGCGGCGTGACCTCCGACGTTCCGAGACCGATCGAGCACACCGGGGCCAACCGGGATCGGATACCCATCCGGTGGGCGACCTCGGCGACGGCCTCGGGCCCAACCTCGACAGTGAGTTGCGCGAAGATCGTGTTCACCGAGCCGGCCGTCGCGTTCTCGATCGACATCGTCCCGGCGGATTGGTCGCCCGCGTTCGACAGACTCCACGGCTGCCCGCCCGTCTCGCAGAACGGATCCGGGATCGTGATCGACGAGGGACCGGCCCGGACCTCGAGCGGGGAGATCCCCCGCTCCAGGGCCGCGACGAGAACGAACGGCTTGAACGCGCTCCCCGCCTGTCGCCGGGCCTGCGTGGCGAGGTTGAACTCGCTCCGAGTGAAGCTCCTGCCGCCCACCATCGCGCGGATCGCACCGTTCCTCGGATCGATCGCAACGAGTGCCGCCTCGGGATCGGACCTGGACGGGAGGGAGGTTTGGATCGCGCGCTCGGCGGCTCGCTGCCACTCCATGTCGAGGGTGGTTCGGACGCGCAGCCCGCCTCGGTAGAGGGTGTCCAGCCCGTAGCTGGCCTTCAGGTCCAATCGCACGTGCTCCATGAAGTGCGGCGCCGCCGAGCGCACGTTCTCCTCCTCGGCGATGCCGAGGGGCCGGGCGCGCAAGAGCTCAGCTCGCGCGGGACCGATGGACCCGACCTCCGTCATCCTCGTCAGAGCGAGGTCACGAGCGAGACGGGCCTCCTCGGGGTGCTCGAACGGATCCCTCGCGGACGGCGCCGAGATCAGGCCGGCGAGCGTCGCCGACTGCAGCAGCGTGAGGTCCATCGCGTCACGATCGAAGTACGTGCGAGCGGCGGCCTGGACGCCGTACGCCCCGTGTCCGAAGTACACGGTGTTCAGATACCCGCGCAGGATCTCGTGCTTGGAGATCGTGTCCTCGAGTTTGACCGCAAGGATCGCCTCCCGCACCTTGCGGGACACCGATCGCTCCGGCCCCGTCAGCACGTTCTTCACGTATTGCTGCGTGATCGTGGAACCACCCTGGCTCAGCGACCCGCTGGTGAGGTTCCTCCACGTCGCGCGCACCAAGGCCATCTTGTCGATGCCGTCGTGCCGGTAGAAATCCGCGTCCTCGACCGCCACCACGGCCTCGCGCAACGACTCCGGCATCTGCGAGAAGGGGATCAGGACCCGGTCGACGCCCGCGTGCAGCTCCGCGACCTCGTTGCCGTTGCGGTCGAGGAGCACCGTCGTCTCCGCGGGTGGCGGGATCTCGGGGAGCGATGTCGTCGCGTACAGGGCAACGAGCGCCCCCGTGGTGGAGACCAACGGGAGGAGGATCGAGAGGATCGCGATCCAGGCCACAAGGCGCCCTCGGCTCATTGGGAGGGACGGCGCGGACGCGACCCAGACGTCGCCGCGCGCGGTGCGCGCTCGGATGGTGGGGGGCGAGGTTGCGCGGGCGGCACTCATGGGGGCCGCAAGGAACTACCCAGATGACTTGGGCCGCAAACCGCCGAGTCGTCTGGCCCTTCACGCCGGATGCGGCCCGCGATGAGGGGAAGAGCAGACGTCTCGCCGATAGCATGGCGCTCTATCGGAGGAGGCACTCGTGGCCACATCGACACACAGGATCCCCGTCACCCTCGTCCCCGGCGACGGCATCGGACGCGAAGTGACCGAAGCCGCCAGGCGGATCGTCGAGGCGACCGACGCCCCGATCGACTGGGAGGAGACCGAAGCCGGAGCCGAGGTGTTCAAGAAGGGTCTTCCCTCGGGCGTCCCAGAGGAGACGATCGCGTCTCTGTCGCGTACGCGTGTGATGTTGAAAGGACCGCTCGAGACCCCCGTGGGCTTCGGCGAGAAGAGCGCGAACGTCACGCTCCGGAAGCTGTTCGAGACCTACGCGAACGTCCGTCCGGTCCGTGAGTTGCCGGGCGTGAAGACGCCCTACAGTGGCCGTGGCATCGATCTCGTCATGGTCCGGGAGAACGTCGAGGACCTCTACGCCGGCATCGAGTACATGCAGACCCCGGGCGTCGCGGAAGCGCTCAAGCTGATCTCGGTGAAGGGATGCGAGAAGATCGCGCGGTTCGCCTTCGAGTACGCGCGGAGCGAGCACCGCACCCTGGTCACGTGCGCGACGAAGGCGAACATCATGAAGCTGTCCGAGGGGACGCTGAAGCGGGTGTTCGAGCAGGTCGCACCCGACTACCCCGACATCGAGTCGTGGCATCTGATCGTCGACAACTGCGCGCACCAGCTCGTGAAGCGCCCGGAGCAGTTCGACGTGCTGGTGATGACGAACATGAACGGCGACATCCTGTCCGACCTGACGAGCGCCCTCGTGGGAGGTCTCGGCTTCGCTCCGAGCGCGAACATCGGGAGCGAGGTGGCGATCTTCGAAGCGGTGCACGGTTCGGCGCCGAAGTACGCCGGCAAGGACGTGATCAATCCCACGGCGTTGATCCTGTCCGCCGTCCTGATGCTCCGGTACCTCGGCCTGTTCGCGCAGGCGGACGCGATCGAGCACGCGGTCCTGGTCACCCTCGAGGACGGCGTGCTCACCGGCGACGTCGTCGGCTACGGCAACGGCGCGTCCACGACCCGATACACGGAGGCGATCATCGGGAACCTCGGCCGCAGGTCCGACGGATGGACGGTACGGGAGCACCGGCCGCTCGAGCTCCCCAAGCTCTCGGACGCGATCGACTACGTGCGACCCGAGTCCCGCGCCGTCGTCGGGATGGACGTCTTCATCGAATCGCCGATGGGCCCGAACGAGCTGGGCGCATCATTGATGGAGCTCACGCACGACACGCCGTTGTCGTTGAAGCTCGTCTCGTCCCGAGGCACGAAGGTCTTCCCACCCACCGGTGCGATCACGGACACCGTGGATCACTACCGGTGTCGATTCATCATCAAGGAGACACCCGGCGATCTCTCCGACGGCGACGTCAATCAGCTGCTCGTCGCGATCAGTCGAGGGCACCGCTGGATGCACATCGAGAAGCTGCAAGAGTTCGACGGAGAGCTGGGATTCACCCGGGACCAGGGCGAGAACTGACAGATCGGAACGTGCGAGGAGCCGGGACGGACCGCTCTCGCAGTCGGTCCCGACTCTCCGAGTTCCCGTTCGTCGTCCGCGACCGGGACCCTCAGTGGCGGAACGGTGAGGCCAGCGCGGCCACGAAGCCGCTGTAGACCTTGCGCGCTGCCACGCGACGATCGTGCCGCTGGGCCGTCCGCGTGGTCCGTGACCGACGGAAGGAATCGGCCTCGCGCACGCGATCGCGGATCTGCTCCCTCGCCATGTCTCCCGTGATCATCGTCCGCCCCCTTGTTCGGTTACAGGAGCGACGGTACGCGCGTCCGCGCGACACGGCTGTGCCCGGAGGCACGGGCGGGGCGTGTCCTTCGCCACCGGGCGGATGTGTCGCACATCACCTCGACGCTGCAAGATGACCGTGATGACCTCGGTTGCCGTGATCGGTCTCGGAGCGATGGGCGCAAGGTTCGCGGATAGGTTCCTCGAAGCCGGCCACGAGGTGATCGTCTGGAACCGGACACCCCAGAGGGCCGAGGAGCTCGTCTCGCGAGGGGCATCGGCGATGGCCAGCCCCGCCGAGGCGGCGCGGAACGTGGAAGCGGTCGTCACGGTCGTGTCGGACCCTGAGGCGCTGCGTGCGGTCACCGAGGGCCCGGACGGCATCGCCGCCGGTGCGAACGCGTCGACCACGGTGATCGAGATGTCGACGGTCGGACCTCGGGCGGTCCGCCGGCTGGAGACCGCACTCCCGCCGGGCGTGGGCCTGCTCGACGCTCCTGTCCTCGGGAGCCTGTCCGAAGCCGAGTCGGGCACGCTCCTCGTGTTCGTCGGCGGGCCGCGCCGTCTCGCCGAGCGGTGGATCCCGCTCTTCGGGACGCTCGGCTCGGTGATCGTGGCCGGTCCCCTCGGGTCCGGAGCGTCGGCGAAGCTGGTGGCGAACGCCACCCTGGTCGGCACGCTGACGCTCCTGGGCGAGACGATCGCCCTCGCGGACCGGCTCGGCCTCGGGCGGAGGCTCACGATGGACATCCTGGCGCTAACGCCGCTCGGCCTTGCCTCGAAGAGGCGGCGCGAGCAGCTCGAGACCCAGAACTTCCCACTGCGATTCCGCCTCGCCCTGGCTCGGAAGGACGCCGAGCTGATCCAGGAGGCGGCGGAGGCAGCTCACGCGGACACGCGCGTGCTCGGGGCGGCCGCGACGTGGTTCGCCGATGCCGAGGAGGCCGGCCTCGGCGACGAGGACTACTCGACGGTCCTCCAGCGGATCATCGACCACGACTGATCGCCTCGCGACCGGTGTTATCCTCGCTGACCGGGTCCATCGAGCGGCTGCGGTCCCATCGTCTAGAGGCCTAGGACATCACCCTCTCAAGGTGAAGACACGGGTTCAAATCCCGTTGGGACTACCACTCTGAGCAACGAGAACCAGCCATCGCGTGCCTGCGGTATCTTCGTCGAACACATGGCGGAGGATCGGTCCTACATCGACGAGAACACACGAGAGCGCGAGCGGATGCGCGCCATCGTGGATCGCGTGAGCGAAGACGAACTGCGCCTCTCCGTGAACCCGCACTGGACCGTCGCCGGCGTCCTCGGCCACATCGCGTTCTGGGACGCCCGGGTGCTCTCGCTCGCCGACAAGCTCGAGCGCGGAGAGCCGTTCACGACCTCCGACACGGAGCCCGAGGACGTCGACTGGATCAACGACGCCAGCCGTGAGCTGATCCACGCGATCCAACCACGCGAGGCCGCTCGCCTGGCCCTCGAGATCGCGGAGGAGACCGACGGGCGGGTGGCGACCCTCCCGGTCGACCGCCTCTGGCCGACCGACCCGGACAGCCCGCTGTACGCGCTGCGCGCTTCGCACCGAGGCGAGCATCTCGACGAGGTCGAGGCGGCGCTGCGGGATCCGTCCGGCCCGAATGGTGACGCTCCGACGATCTAGGGACCTCGGTAGTCGAAGGCCGCGACGGCCGTGTACTTGTTCGCATAGTCGATGTCGAGCCGATCGACCCGCAGCCGCTTGGACGAGCCGAACAGCCCCTCCTTGAAGATCGTGCCCTGGGGTAGCATCACGCCCGGGGTGATCTCCGCGCCGGTCACCGGGTTCCGGATCGGCTCGGACTCGAGCTCGTAGACGTCACCGGCACGGACGCTCGACCGGATGCCGTCGAGGTGGAGATCGTACGGGACCGCCTCCGGTCCTTCGAGGGTCGGCCAGGTCCACCCGAGGACGCCCCAGGGTCCTCCGACCTCACCCTTCGCGAGGATGTGGATCGCGTCCCGCTGCGCCTCGTCCGCGCGCTCGTCCACGAGCAGGAGAGCGACCCCGTTGCCTTCGTGGATCGGCCCGGGCCAGTTCACCGTGAGCGTGAAGGTGATGCCGTCGAGACGGACGTCCCCGTACGAACCCTCCTCGACGTGCCAGGTCCATCCGCCCTCGCACTTGCCCATCGTGGGGAGCGCCTGAAAGTTGCACGGGCACCCGTAGTCGCAGTTGCAGGCGACAACGACCGTTCCCCTCATCGACCACGCGTCACCCATGGCTCCCCTTTCACGTCAACGCGACCGCTACCGCCGCCACGAGCAGGCCGATCCCGATCAGCCGCGCGGACACCTCGCCGCGCGGGAGGACCTTCTGGATGAACACCGCGGCCGCGATCACGATCGCCCACACCAGCTGCATCGACGCGGCGAGGACGAGGACCGCCATCAGGCCGACACAGCAGCCGAGACACCAGATGCCGTGTTCGACGCCGAGCCGCACCGCCCCGCTCCGGTAGTGCTCCATCAGGAACGCCGCCGGGTTTCGGCACCGGCGGAGACAGGCCGACTTCAGCGGGCTGAGCTCGTAGACGCCGGCAAGGCCCAGGACGACCGGCACGGTCATGCCCATCGCGCGCTCCATGGCCACGTACGGCACCACGCCGACGGCGCTCCAGACAGCCAGGTAGCCCACGGCCATCCCCACGCGTGATCCTCGGGAGAGGAGACAGAGGGGCGCGATCGAGGGCAGCATCATCGCCGCCATCATCAGCGACCACCCCGCGGTGAAGCCCAGGAGTCCCATCGGGGGCTCATAGGTCACGAGCGCCACCCAGGCGACCGCGGATGCCGCGACGAGTGCGGCTATCGCGATGATCGTCGTCCGGTCGACCGCGACGGGTCTCGGTCCGCGAGGCTCCAGCATCTGCTCCTGACCTACGGCTGTACGCCCGGAGGGTACCGCCGTGAGCCGAGCCTTCCCTCCGAGAGCCTCGAGCCGAGCTACTCGGACCTGGCCTCGCCGCTGGTCGTACTCAGCCTCGCTCGCGGGCCAACGCCTGGAGCCGAGAGACGCTCGGCGCATCGACCGGCGTCGCCTCGCGGAGGAGCGCCCGCAAGCCGCCTCGTTGGGTCTCCTTGCGATCGCCGGTCACCATCGGGTAGCGCGCGAGCGCCTTCACCTGTCCGAGGTGCACGAGCTCGACGTCACCCCGGCGCTCGATCTGGAGCGACCCGATCGCCGACCACTGGCGGATCGCCCTCACCTCCACGTTCAGCAGCTCGGCGGCGCTCTGGATCGTCACCGATCCGTCCTCACCCACCATCGTGTCCTCCGTCCGTCACGACGTCATGAGAGTCGATGGATGACGTTAGATGGGCCACATGGACGAGCACATCTGCCGTCGGTTGACGATCCTCGTGACGAAACCGGACCGGCGCGTGGCTCGGAAGGACTAGGTCGACGTAGTTCGGGGGCGCGTCTACGAACCGCTCACCACTCGTCGTGGCGCTTGCCCACCCGTGCGCGCGTGTGACACTCACACGCGTCGTCGGAGCACTGCTTGTCGTGATGGCGGCCGGGCTCCCACACGAGGTCGTGGTCGTCTTCGGCGACGAGGTACCCGCAGCCGCACCAGCCGCAGACGTCCTTCAGGACCATGTGCCAGGATCCCTCGGCGTCCTGGCGCTCGGACAGGTTCAAGACCTTCGACACGGGCGCCTCCCTGCTTCGACATCCTAGACCCCGATGATGCGCGGGGGAAATCGCATCGAGCGGTCAGCAGCCGATGTCGACCCAGGCGGGCGCCGGCCCGACCGGCACGTCCGCGGCGCGAGCCCGATCGCGCAGCCGTCCCCGATACGTGATCATCGCGGACCGCGACATGTCGGAGTGGGTCATGCACTTCCACGAGGCGTACCGCTCGTCCCGAAGTGGACTCTGGAGACTCTCGCCGTGGCCGATCACGTTGCGGATCTCGATGCCGAACCTCGCGACGAGCCAGAGCGTCAGCCGGAGCGACGACCGCATCTGCAAGCCGTTCCTCAGCACCTCGGCGTCGGAGCGTCCCACGTGCTCGATCCCGATCGAGAGTTGGTTCATGCCGATCGTGTGGCGACAACGGATGCCGAGCGAGGCCAGCTGATAGATCGTGCCGTCGGTGTGCACGATGAAATGCGTGCACGTGCCCGGGTACTCCCCGAGGTGCTTCGAGTTGGACGCGAACGTGTTCCAGGCTCCCTGCCACGTCGTGCCGGTGGTGTAGTGCTCGACGATCGCGACGGGTGCGTCGAGCTTCCACCCCCACGACCCGTAGTGGCGCCGCGAGTAGGCGGCCATCTGGCGGCGACGGCGATCGCCGTACGGGATCGGCTTCCACACGATCGGCGGCCGCAATGAGGCGACGTCTGGTTCGAGCGGCTGGGCGGCGGCGACCGTCGCCGTCGGGGATGCCAGGTGACTGGGCGTGAGGCCGGCGGCGGGCACGAGACCGACTGCGGGCGCGAGACCAGCGGGCACGAGACCGACCGCGGACGTGAGGCCAACGGCGTGAGCCACGGCTACCGCCACGAAGAGGATCCGGTGCGTCATCCGCCGGCGGCTGGGCGCAGACGGGCGACGGTCCGTTCCCTGCCGAGCAGCTCGAGCGACTCCGGCAGGGGCGGCGACACGTTCGACCCCGTCACCGCGGCGCGCACCGGTTGCCATCCCTTGGTCCGGCTCAGGCCGGCCGAGGCCGCCAACGTGTCCAGCGCCGCCTGGATGTGTTCGCTGTCCCATCGCTCCAGGGCATCGAGCGCTTCGGCCGCCTCCTTGAGGTATCCATCCGGCGCCTTCGCGATCAGGTCCGTCGCCTTCTCGTTCGGCCGGACGTCGTCCGTGAAGAGGAACCGAAGCAGGATCGGCGCCTCCGCGAGGGTCTTCATCCGTTCGCGGACGATCGGCATCGCGCGGCGGAGCAGGTCCGGATCGATGGAGAGCCCCTCCTCGGTGAGGAAGTGCACGCATCGTGCGGCGAGCTCCTCCTCGTCGAGCGACTGGATGTAGTGGTTGTTCATCCACTCGAGCTTCTGGACGTCGAAGACGGCCGGGTTGTGGGAGACGTGGGAGAGATCGAACGCCTCCATGAGCTCCTCACGGGTCAGGAGCGTGGTGTGATCATCCTTGGCCCAGCCGAGGAGCGCCAGGTAGTTGACCATCGCCTCGGGGAGGAACCCGTGCTCGCGGAAGGCTGCGACGCTCGTGTCGCCGTGTCGCTTGGACAGGGGCTTCGAGTCCGGTCCCAGGACCTGCGGGAGGTGCGCGTAGGCGGGCGGCGTCCCCCCCAGTGCCTCGATCACCGCCGCGTTGCGGGGCGCGCTCGCAAGCAGGTCGTCGCCGCGGATCACGTGGGTGATCTCCATCAGGAGGTCGTCGACGGCGACGGCCAGCAGGAACACGGGCGATCCATCGGAACGGACGATCACGAAGTCTCGGAGGTCGTTCGATCCCCATCGAACCTCGCCCTTCACGAGGTCCTCGACGGCCCACTCCTGCTCCGGCATCAGGAAGCGGATGGCGAACGGCCTCCCCTCCGCCTCGAACGCGGCGATCTCCGCCGCCGGGCGCTGGCGGCACCGGCCGTCGTAGCCGGGCGGCTCGCCTCGAGCGAGCGCTGCTTTCCGACGCTCATCGAGCTCCTCTGCCGTGCACCAGCACCGGTAGGCGTGTCCTCCCTCGAGCAGCCGGCCGGTCATCTCGCGGTAGATGTTCGATCGCTCGGACTGCCGGTACGGCCCGTAGGGGCCGCCGACGTCCGGGCCCTCGTCCCAGCCCAGGCCCAGCCAACGGAGGTCCTCCACGACGCCCTGGGAGGCCTCCTCCGTCACACGGCTCGCATCTGTGTCCTCGAGGCGGAGGACGAACGTCCCGCCCTCGTGACGCGCGTAGAGCCACGAGAACAGAGCGCTGCGAGCGTTCCCGACGTGGATCGAGCCCGACGGGGCCGGTGCGAATCGGCACCGGACCTTCACCCGCGAACCTCGTTCCGGAGGACACCCACGCCTTCGACCTCGACCTCCACGACGTCTCCGTCGGCGAGCTTGCCTACCCCTTCCGGGGTGCCGGCGAGCAGCACGTCCCCGGGGAGCAGCGTCATGAACGCGGTCGTGTACTCGATCAGCGTCGCGACGCCGAAGACCATGTCGGCGGTGGACGCCTGCTGACGGATCTCGCCGTTCAGCCGGGTCCGCACGATCGCGTCGTTCGGGTCCAGGTCCGTCTCGATCCACGGTCCGAGCGGCGCCGACCCGTCGAACCCCTTCGCCCTCGCCCACTGATCGTCGTTCTTCTGGAGGTCGCGGAGCGTCACGTCGTTGCCACACGTGTAGCCGAGGATGTACTTGAACGCCTCCTCGGCACGCACGCCGCGCGCCAGCCGACCGATCACCACGCCGAGCTCTCCCTCGTAGTCGATCCGCCGGCTGATCGGAAGCAGCTGGATCGGATCGCGTGGGCCGATCACCGCGGTCGACGGCTTCAGGAACAGCAACGGCTCCTCGGGGACCGCGAGTCCCCACTCCTCCGCGTGGGCCACGAAGTTCCTGCCGACGCATACCAGCTTCGACGGGAGGACCGGGGCCAACAGGTGGACGTCGCTCAATGCGACGGTCTCGCCCGTGGGAAGTGGATCCTCGAAGAACGTGCCGCGGAGGATCCGGATCTCCTCGGATCCGCGATCCATCGCGCCGGTGGCGATGCGATCGCCGTATCGGAATCGAGCCAGACGCATGACTACGCGAGCCTGGTCCCGCCGTCGAACGTCGCGCCGACCTGGCGCCAGTAGCCCGCGATCATCTCCGAGGGCTCGAGTCCCGCGAGCTCCTCGCCCGGCGCGTCGAACAGCCGGATGTCCGCCTCACCGGTGAACGCCGGACCGAGGTCGACGTCGCGAGAGCGCAGCGTGACGAGCTCCGCGAGCGAGTCGCCGGCGTCCTTCTGGATCGAGGGCATCCAGCGCGAGTGCAGCATCGGAAGGGCGTTGACGAACCCTGCGGTCTCCGAGCCACCCGAGAGGGTGAGGCGAGCCTCGGCGAGACGTCGGTCGTTCGCCTGGAGCGTCGCGCCGAACACCGCGCCGGAGCCGAGCCGAGGCCCCGCCCGGCCGACCGAGACCGGGCGCGTCATCCAGATCGAGCCGAGCTTCTTCGGGTAGCCCTGGTACCAGCCCCGCGCGAGGGCGAAGTCTTTGTCGACCCAGATGTAGACGCACCGCGAGTACGTCGCTCCCTCGTATCGGCAGCGGACGACCACGAAGCACTCCTTGTACTGCGAGCGCACAGGGTCGAGGAGTTCCTCGCCGGAATCGCTGCACGACTGCCAGTCGGCCCAGACGATCGCGACGGCGCCGGGGTCCTCCTCGGCGGGCTCGACACCGTCCGGCAGGAGCGCCGCGACCCGAACGGGATCCGTGCGGTATTCGATCGTCAACACGTCGCCTGAGTAGTGCCACGGCGGTGCCGGGACGAGCGACGCCCTGCCGTCGGGCGACCGCGGCGGGAGGAACCCCTTCAGCTCGGCCACGGATGCGGAGTCTACGTGCCGGGTCCCTCCGAGGCGGCCACGCCGACACACGTCACGCGCGCGTTCCCGCCGAGAACCTCTCGCCAGGACCCTCCACCGTCGCCGGAGACGAATCCCCGGCCGTCCTCGGTCCCGAAGGCGATCGTGCCCCCGCCCGCGGCGAGGCAGTGGCTGTCGATGTTCCCGGGGAACCATTCCTGGAGGGTCTCCGCACACCGCTCGAACACCTCCGTTCGCGGCTCCCGCCGGTAGAGCGCTGCTCGGCCGCCGCGGGGACCCGTGGAGGCGCTCAGGAACAGTCGGTCCCCGTCGAGAGCGACGGCGCGGGCGTACGGAGCGTGGAGTCCATCCGCGGTGAAGTGCCAGGTGGCACCCGCATCGTGGGTCTCGGCGAGCCCGCGCGCCGTCGCGGCGACCACGTGGGAAGCGTCGAGAGGATCCGCGAGGACCTGGTGAACGTCGGCGTCGATGTCGATCGTCGGTGTCCAGACCCCGTCGGGGGCGTCCGCATGCAGGATCCCGCCGACGTGGACGTTCGCGAAGAAGGCGCCGTCGGCCGTCGCGGTGAGCGATCTCGTGTCCGGGGGCCCGCCCCACGGTGTGTACCACTCGTCCCGTCCTTCCGCCTCATCGAACGAGCGGAGCATCGTGACGGCACCGTCGCGAAGCATGCCGAGCCGCGCATGCGCCGTGCCGAGCAGCACCCCGTCGGCGGTCGGCAGGAGGCAGCGTCCGACTTCGTCGTCGATCTCGCCGACAGCCTCGACCTCGTCGCCGTGGACGCGGAGAACCTCGCGGCCGTCGACGAGCGCGAGCCAGCCATGGCCGTCCCAGGCCAGCGCGGTGATTGCTCGATCTGCGAGCCGGCGCTCGCCCTCGCTTCCGACGAGCCCCTCCGCGGTTCCGACGACCCAGCGCACGACCTCTAGGCTATCGACGGATGGAGACGCGGCGGATCCTCCTGGACGGTGTGGCGACCACCGTCACCCGCGAAGGGGACGAGCTCGTCGGTCCCGATGGCCGCCGGATCCCGATGGACGAGCCGACCCACCTTCCGCCGATCCAACCCTCGAAGATCGTGTGCGTCCACCTCAACTACGAGAGCCGGCGCGCGGAGTTCCTCGCCGAACTGGGGCCGGCACCCACGTACTTCCACAAACCCACCACCTCGTTGAACGTGCACGGCGGCGAAGTGGTGCGCCCGGCGCGGTGCCGGTACCTGAACTACGAGGGTGAGATCGCGATCGTGATGGGCGAGCGTTGCACGCACATCGCCCCCGAAGAGGCGGACGAGTACATCGCCGGCTACACGGTCGCGAACGACTTCGGATTGCACGACTTCCGCGACACCGACGCCGGCTCGATGCTCCGCGTGAAGGGCTCCGACACGCTCTGTCCGCTCGGTCCCGGCCTCGTGACGGACTGGGACTTCCACGGCAAGGGCATCCAGACGCGCGTGAACGGCGAAGTGGTGCAGGACGGCGCCACCGACGAGATGATCTGGGATATGCGCTACCTCGTCGCCGACATCGCGCGCACGATCACGCTCCTGCCCAACGACGTGATCCTCTCGGGCACCCCCGCCAACTCCCGCCCCGTCCAACCGGGCGACGTCGTCGAGGTCGAGGTGGACGGCCTCGGGATCCTCCGCAATTTCATCGTCGAGGGTGACGTGCCGGTCCGCGAAGACGTGGGCGCTCAGCCGAGCTCGTCCGAAGAGGTGATCTCGACCGCGTTCGGCGGCGACTGGGAGTTCCGGGGGGTCAGGGCTCCGAAGCGCGGCTGATCCTCAGGCGGATCTCGCCGTCATCGGATACGGTCCTGGTTGCCACACGAGGAAGGCTCGCGACATGGACCTGAGCGGCAGACGCCTGCGGTTGCTCATCTCGGACATCCTGGGCCTCGAGCGCGGGAAGTACCTGTTCGGCGACGTCGCCGAAGCCGGTCACGCGGCGTTCTGCATCGGGCTGTATCCGCTCACGACGGATAAGGAGATCCTCCCGGTCCGCCGCCAGCAGTTCGACGTCGGCCTTCCGGACGTCGAGGCGCAGATGGATCGGGACACCCTCCGGCCGGGGTGGGAGGACGACACCGTGGTCGGGATCGCCGACGTCACGCAGCACGGCGCCCCCCTCGAGGTCGACCCTCGGCACGTGTTGAAGCAGGCGGTGCGGGCCTGGCGCGAGATGGATCTCGAGCCCCAGATCGCGTTCGAGCTCGAGTTCTACCTGTGCGAGCGGGCGGACGATGGCTCGTGGGAGCCCGCGGATCTCCCGTCGCACCGGGTCTACGGCACGGGCATGTCCGTCGACCCGAGCGGCGCCGTGCACGACATGGTGACCGCCTCGCTGGCGTCGGGTTTCCACGTGGAGAGCTGGTGCAGCGAGTTCGACAGCGCTGCGTTCGAGGTCAACTGGCGCTATCGCGACGCGATCGCGGGAGCGGACGAGGCGTTCCTGTTCCGCGTGCTCGTCCGCGAGATCGCCGCACGTCACGGCCGTCACGCCACGTTCCTCGGCAGGCCGTTCAACGATCGCGGCGGCAGTGGGATGCACGTGAACCTCTCGTTCCGGCGGCGGGACGGATCGAACGCGTTCCACGACCCGGACGATCCCGATGGACTGTCGGATCTGGCCAGGAAGTCGATCGCCGGTCTCCTCGCCCATCATCGCGGCATCTCCGCGATCTGTGCGCCGACCACGAACGCCTACAAGCGGTTGAAGCCGGACATGCTGAACGGCTACTTGGCGAACTGGGGATTCGACGACCGGACCGTGGGCGTCCGCGTCCCGCCCGCCCGCGGAGAGGGGTCGAGGATCGAGCACCGCATGGCCGACGCCGCGGCCAATCCCTATCTGGTGGGTGCGGCGCTGCTCCACGCCGCGCGGCTCGGGGTGACCGAGGAGCTGGAGCTCGGCCCCGCGCAGGAGCCCGGCGCCGATCCCAATACGGACGTGGGGGTGCCCAACACGCTCGAGGAGGCGCTCGAGGAGCTCCGGAAGGACACCAAGCTCGCCGCGGAGATGGGCGACTGGCTCGTGGAGTCGTTCGTGGCGCTGAAGAAGGCGGAATGGGATCGGTACGTTGCGTCCGGTGAGACCTCCGACACCGCGGTCACGTCGTGGGAGCTCGAGTACTACCTGCCCTTCTTCTAGGCCTTCCTTCTCGGCCGTCCTTCTCGGGACCTTCTTCTCGGACCTCCGCGGGCGCTCCCACGCCTTGACAAACTGTAAGCCGGGGCTTACATACTGCGGATTCACGGAGGGAGGGGAGACCGATGGCTGGAGTGAAGTTCTCGATCGCGATCGACGCACCACCGGAGCGGGTCTTCGGGTATCTGGCCGACGTGCCTGCCCATCCGCGCTGGGCGAACCCGAAGGCCAAGATGACGATGGAGCAGACGGCGGGATCCGGCCCCGGGCCCGACGCTGCGTACCGCTCGTCCGGCATCTTCGTGGGCAAGCCCGTCAACGCGGACATCTCCGTCGTCGCCTATGAGAAGCCGGGCAGGTTCGCGATCCGCTCCGAGCAGCATCAGGAGGGCAAGAACGACATCTGGTACGTGAACGACTACACGCTCACGCCTGAGGGCGGCGGCACCCGTCTCACGAAACGGGTCACCTCCAACGGGAACCCGCTGATCTTCTACGTCGCGTACCCCGCCGTCCGGGCCGACCAGATGACGTCCCTGCGGAACCTGAAGCGCCTCGCGGAGTCCGACGTCTGACCTGCCGGACGGCGGCTCCACGGCGTCCCCGTATGATTCCGCGATGGCCGCGGAGCACCCCGAGATCGACCTCGCGAACCCGGACAGCTTCGTCGGAGAGGTCCCGTACGGATGGTTCGATCACCTTCGCACCGAGCACCCGGTGTTCTGGCATCCGGAGCGCCCGCCCAATCAGGGCTTCTGGGCGGTGACCCGCTACGACGACCTCACCGCGATCCACATGGACTGGCGGACCTACTCCTCCGAGCTCGGCGCCGTCTCGCTGGAGGAGCTCGACGACGAGCAGCTCGAGATCCGGAAGTCGATGCTCGAGACTGATCCTCCCCGGCACACCGAGCTCCGCGCGATCTGCTCGAAGCGGTTCTCGGCGCGAGGGGTCGGCAAGTACGAGGACTGGATCCGCGACGTGGCCCGCGACGTCTTGGATCGGGCACTCCCGATGGGTGAGTTCGACTTCGTGCCCGAGATCAGCCGCGACCTGCCGATCCGGTTCCTCTGCTCGATCTTCACTGTGCCGCAGGAGGATGCCCCGCAGCTGATCTCCTGGGGAGATCAGATGATCGCGAACCAGGACCCGGATCTATCCCGCGCGGTCATCGATCGGGATGACACCGAGGCCTACCGGCTCCTCCCCTTCCGCTCCCCGGCGGCCTACGAGGTGTTCGACTACGCGGACCGGCAGCGGGACCTGCGCCTCGCCGACCCACAAGATGACGTGATCAACGCGCTCACGGTCGCGCAGTCCGAGGGAGTGCTGAACGAGCAGGAGTACCACAACTACTTCGGCGTGCTGATGATCGCGGGCAACGAGACCACGCGGCACACGATCAGCCACGGCATGCTCGCGCTGATGGAGCATCCGGAGCAGCTGAAGCTGCTGCAGGACGAACCCGACCGCATCCCGCGCGCCACCGAGGAGATCCTCCGATGGGCCACGCCGGTCCACCATTTCCGCCGCACCGCCACGCAGGACCTCGAGCTGCGCGGAGTGGAGATCAAGCGGGGCGACAAGGTCGTCACCTGGTTCACGAGCGCCAACCGCGACGAGGAGGTCTTCCCCGAGCCGTACACGTTCGACGTCACGCGAACACCGAACGACCATGTGACGTTCGGACCGGGCGGGCCGCACTTCTGCCTGGGCGCGCACCTCGCGCGGCTCGAGACGAAGATCCTGTTCCAGGAGCTGCTGCCGCGGTTGAAGTCGATCAAGCTCGCGGGACCGGTCGAGCGGATCCGGTCCGACTTCGTGAACGGCATCAAGCGCATGCCGGTCCGCATCGTCGCCGCATAGGTTTGCCATCTGGGCCGATGTGGCGTTCGACCTAGTCCATCCGAGGGGTGTTCCTTTCACCCATTCGACGGCTGCGCCATCCAGTTGGGGGACCTAGCATCGAGGGGTCATGGATGAGCGCAACCCCCCCGAGAGATCTGACGCCAGCGCCGACGCTCCCGATCAGTATCGGCCCACGGACCGCCTCGTCGCGCGCCTCGCCGAGCTCAGGAGCCAGTTGGAGGTCCTCGCCCCCCAGGACCAGGACAAGGGACGCGAGGCGATCGAACGGATCCGGCAGGCGCAGGAGCGGATCGAGGCGCTCGAGGAGATGCTCGGCAAGGCTCGAGATCTCGAGCACGAGCTCACCGCGAAGGCGGTCCGGGACCGCGCACAGATCTTCCGCTACGAAGCCGAGATCTCAGAACTCAGCGCGATCTCCGCGCGCGTGTCCACCGCCGAGGAAGCGCGCCGGCGGGCGGAAGCCGTCGCCGCGGAGAGCGAGCGAGCGTTGGCCTTGGCCGCCGCCCAGGTGGAGGCGCAGGACGCGGAGATCGTCCAGCTCCGTTCGCGGAACACCGAGCTCGAGGCCGACCTCGTCGCCGTCACGGAGAAGCTCGCTTCGGCGGCGATCGCTCGCGCCGAGGCGGTCCGTCTGAAGGCAGAACGAGACGAGGCGCGAGAGCGGGCGCAGGTCGAGCGGGGTCTCGCCGCCCAGGACCGACGCCGCGCCGCCGAGGCAGGGCTCCGCGCCGCCGAACTGCAACACCAGCTCCGAGAGGCCGAGCGCCGGATGGTCCAGGTCTCCAACACCTCGCACCGGGAGAGCACCGCGGTCCCGGAAGACGCCGAGGGGGAGGAGGTCGCCGAGGTCCCGCCGCCGTGGATCGAGCTCCAGCGTGCCAGCTCCGAGGCGGCATCGGTCGCTCCGCACACTGATGCGGTTCCGGACGCCGCAGAGGCGGCGAGCGCGCAGGACGAACAGCCCAAGGTCGTGCATGTCGGCGACGCCGAGCCGGGTGTCGCCGAGCAGGATGAGGCCGCAGCGGTCGAGGAGCCCAGCGGGGCGGCGGCTCCCTTTACACCCTCCGAGCCCGCCGCATCGCCGACGCCCCGGTCATCGGTCGCCGAGCGAGGATCGGCCCTGCCGGCCGCGAAGACGCCCGCCCCGCCGAAACCGTGGGTCGATCGCGCCAGTGCGGCATCGACGGCAGCCCCTTGGGAGGCTGTCGCCGCCAAGGGATCCGAGGGCATCCCGTCGACGACCGAAGGGCTGGTGGACGAGTCGAGGGTCATGGAAAGCGATGACGCATCGGCGGATCCACCCAACGTGGAGGGCATCCCACCGACCGCGGACGTGATCGACCTGACCGAAGCGGATCAGACATCGATCGACGACCTCGACGAGGACGAGGGAGCCGAGGATGCAGGGGCCGCCTCCGGATCGACGAGCGGCGGTGGCTGGGCCGCACCCAACGAGAAGATCTGGCAGCTCCTCCGCGGACGACGCCGGGACTGACTCCGCTCCGACTACCGGGCGGCGGCTCCGGACCTCGTGTCCACCCCGGTGAGGAGCTCTCGAAGCATCGCTGCGAGGCGGTCCTGGTCCTCGCCGGGCAGGACCGATGCGACGTGCGCTTCCTCCGCGTTGAACCGGGGGAACAGCTCCTCGATCGTTCGGCGACCGCTCGGAGTGAGCGAGACCAAGACCACACGCCCGTCCTCCGCCGCCTTCTTCCGACGCACGAACCGGCGGCGCTGAAGCGTCGAGAGGACCCCGGTTGCCGTCGGACGGCTGATGCCGACGGCCGACGCGAAGTCCCTCGACTCCATCTCGCCCCAGATCCAGAGCACCCACAGGGCCGTGAACGCGGTCCAGGAGAGCCGGTCCGGCGCGAGCACGGTGGCCTCGAGGTGCCGCCGGAGCGCGGTCGAGCTCCGGAACACGTTCGAGATCGCCCACATCGCGCGGAAGTCGAGCGGAAGGTGCCCGAGCTCCGCGAGGACCTTGCGCTCGGCCGGCAGGAGCGCGTCGTCGTTCACCGACCCTCCTTCGCGATCCTCTCCCCAAGCTCCGCGGCCACGTCGAGGATCGCCATCACGTCATCGTCGGTCGTCCGGTAGTTCACGAAACACGGACGCAGCCACACCGCACCCTCGATCAGGGCGGAGGCGAGGTAGACGCGACCATCTGCTTGGATCGCCTCCGCGAGGGCCTGGTTGTGGGCATCGAGGTCGGCCACACCCGCCGGCACGTGGCGGATCGGGACGATCGAGAGGTGAGGCGGCGCGTCGAACGTCTCGAAATCCGGTCGCTCGGCGGCGGACCGGTGGAGGAGCTGCGCCTCCGCGAGGTTGCGGCCGATCGCCTCGCGGAACTGCGCCGCTCCGTGGGCCCGGAACGCGAGCCAGAGTTTGAGCGCCCGCAACGGGCGCGAGTACTCGAGCGTGATGTCCGCGGCATGCAGCTCGTGCTGCTGATGCGGCAGATAGCCCTGCTCGTGGGCGAACGTCTGCGACAGCGCATCGCGTTCGCGAACGAGCGCGACGCTGCATGCCTTCGGGACGTAGAGCCACTTGTGTGCGTCGACGCTCACGGAATCGGCCCGCTCCACACCGGCGAACCGATCGGGCACCACCGAGGCGGCCGGGAGGCCGTACGCACCGTCGACGTGGAACCAGATCCCACGCGTCTCACAGATCTCGGCGATCGGCGCGAGCGGGTCGATCGCGCCGGTCAGCGTCGTCCCGGCGGTCGCGACCACGGCGACCGGTGTCACGCCGTCCGCGACGTCCCGATCGATCGCCTCCGCCAGCAGATCGGGCCGCATCCGATGCTCGTCGTCGATCGGGACGTCGCGGAGCCGATCGCTCCCGATCCCGAGCAGCTCGACCGCGCGGGTGATCGAGTAGTGCACCTCTGCCGATGCGTAGACGGCGGGGCGGAGACCGCCGAGCCCGGCGGCGCGCGAACCGGGCAGCGCCCGCTCGCGTGCCGCCGCGAGCGCGGTCATGTTCGAGATCGTGCCGCCACTCGTGAACGCGCCGTTCCTCGCCGGGTAGCCGATGAACTCGCCGACCCATCGGACGGCCTGTTGCTCGAGGACCGTGGCCGCCCGCGCATCGACGGCGAGGTTCATGTCGTACGTCGCGGCGAGCAGATCGCCGAGCGCTCCGATCTCGAGGCCGGAGGAACCGATGAACGCGAAGTACCTCGGGCGCGGCTGCGCGATGGACTCGTCCATCGCTCGCGCGGCGTCGTCCAGCGCTTCGTGGACGCTCACCGGCCCCGCGGGGAGCCCGGCGTGCAGGATCGCTCGGAGCCGCTCGTCGAGCGGCGGCTCCTCCGGCCGAGGCCTGTCGAAGCTCCGCCAGGCCTCGGCCACCAGCTTCGCCACGTGCTCGAGGGCCTCCTCGCGGGGCGCGTCGAGCCGCAGCGGCCGGTCGGGGTCCGTCATCTCCTCCGCGGTCGCCCCTCAGCCCTCCTCACCCGTCGAGAGGTCCGCGAGGGCGCGTCGTGCCGGCTCTCGTCCCTTCACCGCGAGCGTGACGAGCAAACCGAGTCCTGCCCAGGCCGCGGCCCAGAACCAGATGCGGTCGAACGGCACGGGCTGCTTGTAGACCGCGCCGTAGATCGCGCTGCTCGCCACCGCGAGCCCGATCACGCCAGTGACAGCGACGAGGGCCCGCTTCGGATGGTCGCTGAGACCGAAGAACGCCCCCAGAGCCACGATCCCGTAGACGGCCATGATGAGGAACGCGCCGAGAGTCGAGATCCACTGGAAGACGGCGACCTCGTGCGGCGTCTGGAAGATCGACTGGATCCCGTTCGTGAGCAGGTCCTTGTCAGCGAGGGTGGCGAGCACCCATGCGGTCGAGACGACCGCCACCAACAACGCGCTCGCGATTGGGTTCCCCTTGGTTGTCGTCTTCGCCAGCACGCCAGGCACCTTTCGGTCGCGAGCGAGGGCGAAGACCCCGCGCGTCGTCGCGGTCGCGGCGCCGAGGCCCACCGCCATCACGTCGAGCAGCACCACGACGAGCAGGGCCTTCAGGATTACGTCCGAATCACCGCCGAACGCGAAATCAGCCGGGGAGCCGGGCGACCCCAGAACGAACAGCGGCCCAGCGTTGGCCACCTCGGGCGTCGTGAGCACCGACGCGTCGAAGCCGAACCCAGCGATCTGCGCGTAGGCCGCAACCACATAGAACAGGCTGACGATGATTACCGACGACATGACCGCGCGCGGGATCGCCTTCTTCGGATTCTCTGCCTCTTCCGCGAGGTTCGCGGCCGTCTCGAATCCCACGAAGATCAGTACCCCGTAGAGGACGCCGAACATGATCCCCGAGAGGTCAGGCGCTTCCGCAGGGTTGAACGCCTTCAGGCTGTTGGTCGGCGCCTCGACGATCACCTTGATGAAGAACGCGAGGACGACGGCGGCCGACACGAACGCCAGCAGCAGTTGAAGGCGCGTCGAGATCTGCACGCCCGCCGCGAGGATCAGGAACACGAGGCCGACGTAGATCAGCGACCACGCCCAGACGGGGAGCTTGAGATCGAGCTCGAAGACGGCCAGCACGCCCTCGCGGAACAGCCATCCGACCAGCACCGCGATCGCCGACGAGAGGAGAAGCGTTCCTCCGTAATAGATCCAACCCGTCCAGCCCCCGACCCGCGATCCGAGACCCATCGTGACGTAGTCATAGAGGGAGCCCGCGGCATGCACTCGCTTCGCGTACTGCGCCACGATCCAGCCGAGTGCGAGCACGCCGATCGCCGCGACGATCACGGCGAACGGCGTCGCGATCCCGGCGCCCTTGCCTGATGCGCCGAATCCGGCGATCAGTGGGATCAGAAACGCCGCCGAGAAGACCGGCCCGATCAGCCCCACCGACTGGGCGACGACGTCGTAGAGCTTCAGACGTCGCGTCCCGAGCCGCTCGTAGCCCGAGTCTCCGCCCATCCGATCCATCTCGCTCCCCACGCGGTGCCCCCTCTCTTGGCCTGCGTCCGAAACCTTATGCCGCTTCCGTCGAGCCGGTCCAACCGGTCGCCGGGCGTTCGAACCACACATGCACCTGCCCCGTGCCGACCGAGGCCTCGTACTCGCTGAACAGCTCGCCCGGCGCCGTGCACGCCGCTCCCCCGAGCGCGCCGGCCATGATCAGGTAGTGCCCGAACTTGCCCTCGGGCCCGACCTTCTTGTACTCGGGCACCCAGTCGATCACCGCGGCGTGATCGCCCTTCTGGAGAAGATCGAGCACGTGGAGGTCGGCCTCGCGCGCCTCGGGCGTGATGATGTTCTTCATCGGATCGGAGCTCTCGCGGCCGCGGAGCTCGCGGAACGGCAGGAAGCGGTGCGAGAGGCCGCCGCTCGCCAGCAGCACGACCTTCCGGTCCATCGAGAGGACCGCCTCGCCGATCAGTTGGCCCAGGATCAAGAAGTCCTCAGTGGTCCCGCACTGGTTGATGCCGACGCTCACCCAGTTCTCCGAGCCCTCCTTCAGGTAGGACCAGATGTTGACCGTGCCGTAGAAGATCGGGAGGTACGGATCGTCGGACGCGAGCACCCAGGTGTCGTCGCGTCCCTCGGCTTGCTCGGAGACGGCGAACGCGAGCTCGGGATCGCCCGGCATGTCGTAGGGGATCTGCCGCATCCCGCGGGGCAGCTCGTGCGATGTGAAGATGCCCTCGCGCTTCTCGTGCGCCGTGATGATGTGCTCGAACGTCACCTCCCAGTGCGTGTCCATCACGACGAACGTGTCGGCCCCGACGCGATCGAGGACCTCGGACCGGAGCCGCCGCAGCCCGGGGACGAGCGTGATCTCCTTCCCGTCGTTGATCTCGAGCCGGGTCTCCTCCGGCAGCATGATCGTGGGGACGTGCGAGACGATCCCCGCGCCGACTATCTCTCCCATGGTCGGTGCTCCTCTCAGGTCTTGTCATTCCCAGGGTGCCGTGACGACGTTCTTCACGTCCGCGTAGAAGTCGAAGCTCCAGAAACCGCCCTCGCGCCCGATCCCACTTTTCCGCGACCCGCCGAACGGGACCCGGAGGTCGCGAACGTAGAAGGAGTTCACCCACACCGTGCCCGCCACGAGGGCCGCGGAGACACGTTCCGCGCGATCGCGGTCGCCCGTGTACACGATGGCGGACAATCCATAGGCCGTGTCGTTCGCGAGCGCGATGGCCTCGTCTTCCGAGGAGAATCGCTGGAGGGTGAGGACGGGGCCGAACACCTCGTGCTGGACGATCTCAGCGTCGCGTGGCGGCTCGCGGAACAGCGTCGGTCGGTAGTAGAGCCCGCCGAGCTCCTCGTTCGGCCCACCGCCGAAGACGACCTCGATGCCCTCGGTCTTCGCCCGCTGCACGTAGCCATCGACGCGGCCGAAATGCTCCCGGGTGATCTGCGGTCCGATGTCGGTCGACCCTTCCCGTGGGTCGCCTTGGCGGATCGTCGCGGTCGTGTCGGCGAACCGAGCCAGGAACTCGTCATGGATCGCGTCCTCGACGAGGAGCCGCGTGCCTGCGAGGCACACCTGCCCGGCGTTGTCGAACTGGTTCACGGCCTGCGTCACCGCGGCGTCCAGGTCCGTGTCCGCGAAGACCAGGAACGGCGCTTTGCCCCCGAGCTCGAGTGACACAGGCGTCAGGTTCGCGCCGGCGGAGGCCGCGACGAGCCGGCCGGTCGCCACCGATCCCGTGAACGCGACGCGACCGACGTCGGTATGGGCGACCAGCGCCGCGCCCGCCTCTTCGCCTATCCCCTGGACGACGTTGAAGGCGCCGTCGGGCATGCCGGCATCTCTGGTGATGTCCGCGAGGAGCGACGCCGTGAGCGGGGCCCACTCGGGCGGCTTCGCGATCACGGCATCCCCGGCGGCCAAGGCCGGGGCGATCCGCCAGGTGGCGAGCATCAGCGGCGCGTTCCAGGGCGTGATGACCACGGCGACGCCGGCCGGGTCCCAGCTCACATGATTGGTGTGACCGCGTGTCTCGAAGTCTCCGAGCTCGTCGAGCCTGTCGAGGTGGTCCGCGAAGAAGTGGAAGTTGTAGCCGGCCCGCGGGATCACCGAATTCGTCATCGAGCGGAGCAGCGAGCCGTTGTCGCGTGTCTCGACCTTCGCGATCTCGGGCGCCCGCTCCTCGATCAGCTCCCCGACCCGGTGGAGGATCTCCGCGCGTTCCTTGAGCGACATCGAGCCCCAGGTCTCGAAGCCCTTCTTGGCGGCGTGGACCGCGGCGTTCGCCTCGTCGACGCCGCCGCGGGCAACCTCCGCGATCGGCTCTTCGTCGATCGGCGAGATATCGGTGAAGGTCGAGCGGGAGGGGACACGCTCGCCGCCGATCCAGTGGTCGGTTGAGACCTCGACGCCCTCGACCTCGACGCGCCCGCTCAGTTCCGTCCTCCCCGAGACTCGTTCGTACCCGAACGGTATGGACGACCAGCGAACGTTGTCAAACCGTCGTCGACGTCCCGTCTAGCCGATCGTGACGAGACCTCGCATGCCGAAGTCGTAGTGCCCTGGCAGGTGGCAACCGAAGATCAGCGAGCCGCTGACCTCCGGGAACTTATACGTCGTCACGATCGTCTCTCCCGCCGGCACGGAGACCTCGCCCGGGCGCGGGGCGTGGTGCGCCTCGGTCCCCTCCTCGTGGATGAGCTGCACCCGCTCGTCACCGAGGATGAACTCGTGGTCGATCGGGTCCGTGTTCACGATCACGAAGCGGACCGTCTCGCCGGGCTCGACGGCGAGATCGGCGGGATCGAACTTCGAGTAGTGGATCGCCAGGCGGATCGCGCCGTCGTTGGCGCGGGCGGGGGCGCCGCGGGATGCCGCTGCCGCTCCGACGAGGAGTACCAGCGCCACCGCGGCTGCCGCCGCCCGCAGCTTCACCGACGGAACACCCTCGAGACGGTGCGCCTCGCGGCCGGATCCGTGATCGCCATCAGGACGAGGATCGCGGCGAGGGCGGCCATCACGGTCCAGACGACCGACCAGGGCGCGGCGCCCACGGGAACGGGGTAACCGGCGGCCACGGGGCTCGGCCTTCCGTACCCGCTCGCGTCGATCGCCAGGTCGTGCTTCAGGTTGCCGGCGGTCTCGTTGACGCGGATGTAGGTGAGCCACATGTCGCTCTCGGGCAACCACTTCATGCCGCGGTCGGATCGGAGGTCGGCGAGGAGTGTCGTCGACGCGGGCTCGCTCACCTCCTGGATCAGCCCGCGCTGGTTCGAGTCGAACCCCTTCGAGCGCTCGGCCTGGGGAAGTGTCTCCGGCCGTCGGTCGGTGAGCAGGTAGACGTCCGCCTGCACGATCTCGGAGGTCTCACGGCCGAGCGCAAGGATGCGGAGGGGCACCCACGGGCTGGGGGTCGGGATCACGACGTGGACCGGCGTGCCCTGCCCGGTCTGCACGCCACGGTTCTCGGCGCGCTCCGCGTTGAACCGGGCGGCCAGGAAGATCGGGCTCCGCTCGGCGTAGAACGCGAGCACCTCGGGGGCGTCGGGCGGCAGGAAGTAGCCGTGCTCCCGAGCCCAGTTCCCGACCTCCACCGCGCCACCCTTCAGCACGGTGATATCGAGGGCGTCGATCTTCGTGGTCATGATGACCTCGGCGCCGGCTGCGTCCTCGAGCGCGAAGGAAGCGGACCGCAGCGCCGTAGGCTGCGGCTGCGTCTCGAGGATCAGGCGCTGGAGCGTCCAGTCGCCACCTTTGATCACGTCGGTCGGGACACCTGGGAGCGGGATGATCGATCCGACCTCCTGACCCTCGCCGGCGAACTCGAACGAGGTCACGTAGTGCTCGACACCGTCGTGATAGGCCGCGAGCGTCGTCGTCTTCAGCAGGCTGACCGTGCCGTTCGGCGTGACCAGCCCGCCGCAGGCGAGGGCGCTCCCAGCCGCGACGGTGAGCAGGATCGTGGTGAGGATCGCGACAGCTGCGGCGCGTGCGGCTCGATTCCGCATGGCGGGCTCCTTTCGAGTGGGTCCGAAAGCCGTTGGACGCCCCGAGCACTGCGATGGGTTCCTGGGATCGGGGTCGTTCGCCAGGACCATGCCTCTGCCGCCGCCGGCCGTGACGGCCGAGATCCCGCTAGCCGCCGAAGCGCTCGATGAGCTCCGGGGTCACGCGCTGGCGGAGTTTGGCGTTCACGCGCATCCGCTCGAGTCCCTGCTGGAGCATCAGGTGGTTCTGCGGGATGTCGTGCTCGCGGAAGAAGGCGTCAACGTCCGCGACGGACTCCGGATCCGTGAGGTACCGGATCCCCGAGACGAGGCCGATGATGTTGGACGACGCGAACCGATCCTGCATCGCGTCCCAATGCTCGGCGATGAATCGCCACACATTCGGCCCCTGGCGGCGGTTGGTGGTGGATCGGGCGAGCAGGTACGGCGCGTCCTGGGTCCGGACCTCGTCCGTCATGCTCGCGCCGAGGGTCCGCCCGACCTCCGCGTCACCGGGGAAGCGCGACGTCGCGAAGAGGTATCGCTCCTCCTCCTGCGGCGTGGTGGCGTTGCGATAGCGCTCCCAGTACCGATCGAGGTCGTCCTTGCTGCCCTCCGCTGCCACCGCTTCCACGGCGGCCTGCAGGAGCTGCGGATCGCCCTGCCCCTCGAGCTCCAGCTCGCGGCACTGCGCGAGCGTCTCCGGGTCTGCTCCCAGGATCGCGAGGGACTGCACGAGCTGCCCTCGGAGGGCACGGGTCAGGTCGGTCTCGTCGGGCGACGCATCCCAGCCGAGCCGCGCGAGCGCCGGCCGGAGGAGCTCGCGCACGAACGCCCGAAGGCGCTCGCGCGGCTCGTCGTCCACGAATCGGTCCAGCCAGCCCAGCCCGCCGAGGATCGACTGCCACACACGGAGATCCGTCTCGTCCGCGAACCCCTGCACGAGGTCGAGATACGACATCGCGGAGGCCTGCCCCGCGACCACGGCCGCCCACGCATCGTCCACCAGGCCGTAGCGCTCGATCGGCGACAGCACCCCCATCGCCCTGTCCACCACGCGCGAGCGCAGCTCGTCGTCGTACCAGACGCGCACGAAGCTCGCCGAACCCGCATTCGCCACCACGACCGCATCGGGTGCGAGCAGCTCGATCTCCGCGCCGTTGCCCTCGATCAGGATCCGGTCGACCTGTTCCTGTTCGCCGCTCACCTGTCGAACCGTCAGCGGCACCGGCCACGTCGTGTCGTCGTCGTCCCGCGACGGGAGGAAGCGTCGTTGCGAGAACCGCACCCGGTCGCCGTCGAGGCTCACCGAGATCGCCGGGTACCCCGGCTGGAAGATCCAGGCGTCCATCGTTCGGCGGACCGGCTCCCCCGTTTCCTCCTCGAGGGCGTCCCACAGGTCGTGCGTCTCCGTGTTCCCGTAGGCGTGCTCTCCGAGGTACCGACGGATCCCGTCGCGGAATCGGTCCGCTCCCAGCCACTGCTCGAGCATCCGCAGCACGGCGCCACCCTTGACGTACGTGAGCGTGTCGAACATGCCGCTCGCGTCGTCGGGCGAGCGAACCTCGTATTCGATCGGGCGGGTCGTCTCGAGCGCGTCGACCTCGAACGCGTTCGACCGGTCGCGCGTGAACGTGTTCCAGATCTCCCAATCGGGACGGAAGTCGTCGACCGCGAGCATCGACATGAACGTGGCGAACGCCTCGTTCAGCCAGATCCCGTTCCACCACCGCATCGTCACGAGGTCGCCGAACCACATATGGGCGAGCTCGTGGGCCACGGTCTCCGCGACGCCGAGCTGCTCCTCCTGCGTGGAGCGAGCCGGATCGAGCAGCAGGACCTGCTCGCGATACGTTACGCATCCGACGTTCTCCATCGCGCCTTGCGCGAAGTCCGGCAGCCCGATGTTGTCGAGCTTGGCCTCCGGGTAGGGGATGCCGTAGTAGTCGCCGAACCAGTTCAGCGAGTGGACCGACACGTCCAGCGCGAACGGCGTCAGAGCGCCCTTCCCGGGGACATGGACGATCCGCACCGGCACGCCCCGCGCGTCGGCGGGCTCGGTGAGCTCCAGCGGACCTACCACCCAGGCGGCCAGATACGTCGACATCTTCATCGTGTCGGCGAAGCGGATCCGCACCCGTCCGTCGCCGAGGGCCTCCCGCTCCACCTCCGGGCCGTTCGAGACGGCGGTCAGCCCTTCCTTCACGACGAGCGTCGTCGCGAAGACGGCCTTGAGATCCGGCTCGTCCCAGCACGGGAACGCACGCCGCGCGTCCGTCGCCTCGAAGTGCGTGGTCCCGACCACCTGCGTGCGGCCATCCCCGTCGGCGTACGTGCTCCGATAGAAGCCGGTGAGGCGCGGGTTCAGCTCGCCCGCGAACGCGATCCGGAGCGTCCAGTCCCCCGGGTCGACGGCTTCGGCGAGGTCGATGGTCGCTCGCTCGGCGGCGTCATCGGTGAGGATCTTCGAGACCTCCACCGAGCGACCGGCGTCCGCCGCGGTGAGCGTGGCCCCCTCGAGCCGCAGCTCGTTCGCGTTCAGGACGATCTCGGTGACCGACTCGAGGACGGTGAGCGCGACGTCGACGCTCCCGCGGAACGTCCCGGCGTCGAGGTCGGGCTCCAGCGTCAGGTCGTACCGCGAGGGAACGACCGTCCGGGGCAGCCGGTATCGCTCTTCGGACTCCCCCATCAGTCGTTCACGTACGTCAGCCAGTGAACGTACTTCTCGTTCTCACCCTTGGTGGCTGCGAAGAAGGCGCCCTGCAGCTCCTTGGTAACGGGCCCCCGATGTCCCTCACCCACCGCGCGGTCGTCCACCTCACGGATCGGCGTGAGCTCCGCGGCGGTCCCGGTGAAGAAGCATTCGTCTGCGTTGTAGAGATCCGTGCGGACGAGGTTCTCCTCGAGGACCTCGTAGCCGAGATCGCGAGCGAGCGTGATCGTGGAGCCCCGCGTGATGCCGTCCAGGCACCCGGCCGAGATGGGTGGCGTGGTGAGCACGCCGTCCCGCACCACGAACACGTTCTCGCCGGAGCCGTCCGTCACGAAGCCGGCCTCGTTCAGCATGATCGCCTCGTCGTAGCCGGCCTTGAGGCTCTCCACCTTGGCGAGAACGGAGTTGATGTACTGACCGGTGGCCTTCGCCGCGGCCGGCAGCGAGTTCTGCGAGTTGCGACGCCAGCTGCTGATCTTGATGCGCACGCCCTCTTCGAGGGCTTCCTCACCGAGGTAGGCACCCCACGGCCACACGGCGATCACGACGTTCACCGGAGCCTGCAGGGGGTTCACGCCCATCTCGCCGTAGCCCCGGAGCACGAGCGGTCGGATGTAGCACGCGTTCAGCTCGTTCGCGCGGATCACGTCCTTGGTGGCCTGCGTGATCGCCTCGCGCGAGTACGGGATCTCGGTGTGGTAGAGCTTCGCCGAGCGGAACAGTCGCTTCAGATGCTCGTCCAGGTGCCACACGGCGGCGCCCCGGGCCGTCTCGTAGGCCCGGATCCCCTCGAACACGCCGCTGCCGTAGTGCACGGCATGCGAGAGCACGTGCACCTGAGCGTCCTGCCACGGCACCAGCTCGCCGTCCATCCAGATCTTCTCGACCTGCGTGATCGGCACCCGGGTCCTCCTTGATCTTGACGACGCGTTCGGCGGGCTCTCAGGATACCCGGCGCCCGCGTCAGGAGAGGTCGAACGCGAGCCACTCGATCGCGACGTCCCGGCCTCCCGGTGGATCCAGCGACCCCCATCGATCCAGCGCCCAGGCGCGGAGCTCCGCGACGGCCTCCTGTCGCCTCTCCTCCTGCACCTCCCACGTCCACGAATGCATCCCGGCGGCCATCTGATCGAGGAAATCCCCCATCGTCTGCGCGACGTGTTGGGTGATCCTGGGGAGCTGCCGAGCATCGGCTCCGTGCGCTCCGAACGCCTGCACGATCGCACCGGTCTCCCACGAATCGAGCGCATCGGCGAAGGAGGGGCGACCGACCCGCTCCATGAACCGGTCGGTCAGCTCGTGCCACGGCTCGGGGACCTGGCCGCTTGAGACCAGCACCAGCCCGCCCGGTGACACGACGCGGACGAGCTCCGCCACGACCTGGCGCCAGGCCGGTACCAGGTGCAGGACGTGGCGGACCACCGCCGCACCGAAGCCGTGGTCTTCGAACGGCAGGGTCGTGGCGTCCCCGACGACGAGCGGAAACGGTGGTCGCCCTCCCGCCTTCTCCACGAGCTTGGCGAGCATCGGCGCGGAGAGATCGAGGCCCACGAGCGGCACCCCCGCCGCCGCGAGCGGCAGTGCCACGAGCCCCGTCCCCACGCCGATCTCGAGCGTTCGGCCGCGTTCGTGGAGCTCGCTCGCGAGGAGCGCTGTCATCTCCCGCGACGCGTCGTCGGAGAGGCCCCGCGTGCGGTCGTAGTACTCGACGGCTCGGTCGAAGCGCATCGACCCGCTCACGACTTCGGGATCTCCTTCGTCGGGTCGACGAACGGTAGTGTCGCAACGGTCGCATCCCGCTTCCCGTCGCGAGCCTCGAGGGAGAGCGGCGTGCCGATCGCCATGTGGGTCGTCGGTACCCAGGCGTACCCGATGTTCCGCTCGAGGCGTGGCGACCACGCGCCCGCCGTGACCTTGCCGATCCTCGACCCCGCGCGATCCCGCCTGAGTTCGTGCACGGGCCAGAAGTCGTTCAGGGCGCCCTCGTCGTGCATCGGCGCCCCCTCGATATCGATCCCGACGAGCTTCCGATCCACCCCCTCTTCGGCGATCCGGCGCAGCGCGTCCTTCCCGATGAAGTCGGCGTCCTGGTCCTCGACGAGCCGCTCGAGCCCGGTGATGTGGAACGGCGTGTCCTCCGTGCGCATGTCGGAGCCGTAGTTGAAGATCCCCGCCTCGATCCGGCGCGCCTCCGAAGGAGCGATCGCGCGGATCGCGTACGGCGCGCCGGCCTCCTCCACCAGACGCCAGAGGTCGTCGCCACGTGCCGCATCGCGGAGGTAGAGCTCGTAGCCGACCTCTCCCGTCCACCCCGTCCGCGAGACGACGAGAGGGATACCGTTGATCTCGGTCTCGGCGCACCGGTAGTACTGGAGCGCGGCGACCTCGTCGCCGACGAGATCTCGCACGACGTCCCTCGAACGCGGACCCTGGATCTGCATCGGCGAGACGTCCGCCTCGATCACCCGGACGTCCATCCCCGCGAGGGCGGCCACGCCCTTGACGTAGAGGAGTGCATCGGAGTCCGCGAGCGCGAGCCAGAACCGGTCGTCAGCGATGCGGAGCAGGACCGGATCGTTCACGATGCCGCCGTCGCGGTCGGTGATGAGGACGTACTTGCACTGCCCCACCTCGCACGAGGTGAGGTCCCGGCACGTGAGGAGGTTCGTGAACGGCAGCGCGTCCGGCCCCGAGATCTCGACGCACCGCTCGACCGAGACGTCCCACATCGTCACGTCACGAAGGAGCGCCCAGTATTCGGCCACGGGGTCGTCGTAGAGCGTCGGGAGCAGCATGTGGTTGTACAGCCCCCAGCTCGCGCACCCGGCACGCTTGGTGGCTTCGAAGTACGGGGATTTCCGGTACCACGGCTGGATGTAGAACGTGAACGTCTCCGGCATCGGTGCTCCTCGTGAGGGGTCCGCCGGAGCCTACGATGCAACGGGCGTCAAGGACGTGACGCGTCGGCCCGATGGGGGAGCCACCGCCCCTGAGGCGGGTGGGGGATGCCGGATGGGCCCAACGTGCCGGGCTCGGAAGAGCCATTCACGTGCGGGCGGGGAAGCGCCGATGCTTCCTACGGACCCGGAACACCCACCGAGCGACCCATGACGACACCGACGCCGCTGAACGCGCGCGACTTCCCCATCCAGGACCTGAGCCTCCATCACGTGCTCGGGTCCATGCCCGGCGTGGCCTACGTCGAGACGGACGGGCCGACGGGGGTCACGGCGTACATGAGCCCGCGGATCGAGGCGCTCACGGGCTATCCGCCCGGGCGCTTCACCGAGTCTCGCGCGTTCTGGTACTCCCTCGTCCATCCGGACGATCGCGAGCGGGTGGAGCTGTCCGATGTCACGGCGGACGCGCAGAAGGACCCGTATCTCGAGGAGTACCGCCTGGTCGTCTCAGGCGGACGGGTGATCTGGGTCCGGGACGAGGCCGTGCACGTCGACCCGTCGGAGGGGAGGGCGGCGCACTGGATCGGCCTGATCGCGGACATCACCAAGGAGAAGGAGGCCGAGGCGCGCGTCACCGAGGTCGAACACCGCTACCGGACCCTGGTCGAGCAGCTCCCGATCGTCACCTACATCGACGAGCCCGACGAGAGCCTCGCGAACCTCTTCGTGAGCCCGCAGATCAACGACCTCCTCGGGAGACCGTCCGGTTCGACCGGCGAGCAGTGGGCGGAACGGGTCCATCCCGACGATCGAGACCGTGCCCGCCACGAGACCGTCGAGGGCGTTCGCTCCGGCGAGCCGTTCACGCTCGAGTACCGCATGGTGCGGGACGACGGACGGGTGATCTGGGTACGCGACTCGGCCACCACCGTCCGCGACAACAAGGGCGAGCCCGAGTACGTCCTCGGCTTCTTCTTCGACATCACCGAACGGAAGGAGGCGGAGCTCCAGCTCGAGGACGTCGAGCGACGGTACCGCAGCCTCGTCGAGCAGCTGCCCGCCGTCACGTATATGGACACAGCGGACGACGAGCTCTCCTCGATCTACGTGAGCCCGCAGGTCGAGACCGTGCTGGGACTGTCCGCCGACACCTTCCTGAGCGACGACGCGTGGTCCGCGCATCTCCATCCCGACGACCGTGACGAGGCGGAGCGGGGGATCCGAGATGCGATCCGCCGAGCCGAGCCGTTCGTCCTCGAGTACCGGATGATCCGGCCAGACGGCAGCATCGTGTGGATCCGCGATCAGGGGACCGTCGTCAAGGACGAGGAAGGCCGACCCGGGTACGTGCAGGGGCTGTACATCGACATCTCGGAGCAGAAGCGTCTCGAGTCCGAGCTCCGGTCCGAAGCCGTGAAGTTCAAGTCGCTCGCCGAGCAGATCCCAGCCGTCGTCTACATCGAGGGAGAGGGAGGCTCCGGCGACAGTCCGGTCTACATCAGCCCGAAATATCAGGAGCTCTTCGGGTACACGCCGGAGGAGCGCCAGGCACGTCCGAACCTCTGGCGCGAGCTGCTGCACCCGGCAGATCGAGACCGGGTGCTCCTGGCCGAGGAGCAGGCGACCGACGACCATCCGTTCAGCGAGGACTATCGGATGGTCGCGCGCGACGGAAGACTCGTCTGGGTCCACGACGAGACCGTGCCGATCCGCGATGAGTCGGGGGAGCCGCTCTTCTACCAAGGCGTGATGTACGACGTCACCGAGCAGAAGCGGGCCGAGCGGGAGCTCGCGCAGGCCCTCGACATGGAGCGCAAGGCCGTGGAACGGCTGCGCGAGGCCGACGACATGAAGAACACGTTCCTCACCGCCGTCTCGCACGACCTCCGCACGCCGTTGTCGGCGATCCTCGGGAGCGCGATCACGCTGGAGAGTGCGGACGAGCTCGGGATCTCCCAGGAGGATCGCCGCCAGCTGGTCCGGAGCCTGGCCCGCAAGTCCCGGCGCCTGACGGCGATGGTCAATGATCTCCTCGACATGGATCGCCTCACGCGCGGCCTCGTCCAGCCGCGGCGCGAGTTGATGGATCTAGGAGCGCTCCTCGGCCGCACGGTGGCGGAGTCCGACGTCCTGGAGGAGCGGACGGTCCACGTCCAGACCGAGCCGATCGACGCATGGATCGACGAGTCGATGGTCGTGAGGATCGTCGAGAATCTCCTCGTCAACGCGATCAAGCACACCCCGCCGACCGCCGAGATCTGGGTCGGGGCGCGACGCGTGGACAACGGTGTGATCGTGCGCGTCGACGACGACGGACCAGGCGTGGCCGAGGACGAGCGGGACCGTCTCTTCGAGCCGTTCGAGCGAGGAGAGCGCTCCGCGCCCTCGCCGGGCCTGGGTGTCGGACTCTCCCTCGTGGCGCGCTTCGCCGAGGCACACGGCGGCCGGGCCTGGGTGGAGGACCGGGAGGGCGGGGGGGCGTCGTTCCGCGTGCTGTTCCCCGACCCCGCGACCCGGCTGCCGAGCTCCTAGGTCCTCGCGGACCGATCGGAGACGAAGCGCTCCGCCGGCTCGAACACGAACGCCTCGTCGGCCCGATGACGTGGCAGGCCCGGATGGAGGAGCGGCCCCGCCATCACGAGCCCCGCCCCCACGGTCATGAGACCTCCCAGGTAGTACGCGGCGCGAGGCCCGAGCCAATCGACGATCGGGCCTCCGAGGGTGAGCGAGATCGCGAGGGCGATGAGGGTCGCGGCTTCAACCGCTCCCGCAACCCGACTCCGAACATCGTCGGGTGTCCTCCGTTGGAGCAGCCCCTGTTCCGAGACGCTCGCGAACCCCTCGAAGATGCCCTCCGTCACCATCAGGCCGAGCGCCAGGATCCACACCGGCGACCATCCGATCGCCACCATGACGAGACCCCCGAGGAGGACGGAGATCAGGAGGGTCCTCGGCTCACGGTCGGCCGTGAGCCATCGCGCCGCGAACAGGGCGCCCACGGCCGCTCCCCCTCCCCACAACGCCGAGATCAAGCCGTAGCCGAAGGCTCCTCGCCCGAACCCGAGCGCGTAAGGGAGCTCGGCCACGAGGATCAGTCCGACGCCGAGCAGGAGCACGGACCAACCGATCAAGATCGAGCGAAGCACGCGGTCGCTCATCGCGTACCGGAACCCCGCCCGGATCCCGGCGTGCTCGCTCTCCTCGCGCCGCTCGTCGTTGAACCTCCCCGCGGTGCTGCCGATCAGCCAGGCGGATGCGACGAACGTCGCGGCGTTGATCCCGAACACGAAGGCACCGGCGCCGAGGAGTCGATCCGCCGATGGGGCCTCGCCCGCCATCCAGACGATCAGCTGCGTCCCGAGGAGCGGCCCGATGAAGCTCCCGAGATGCCTCCCGATCGCCACCTGTCCGTTGGCCCACGGGAGATGTTCTTCCTCGATGAGGTTCGGGATCGACGCTCCCGCGACGGCCCATACCGGCGACTCGAGCACCGCGGTGATGGCAGCCACCACGACGAGTTGCCCGGGGGTCCGAGCGAAGGCGAGCGCCACGAACCCGGCGGCCGCGGCGAGATCGGAGATCACCAATACCCTTCGGCGATCGAATCGATCCCCGAGCCAGCTCGCGAACGGCTGCACGAGACCCTGCAGGCCCATCGTGAGCAGGAGGGTGACCGAAAGCCAGACCGCGGATCCCCCGGTCAGGCGGTAGACGATGTATGCGAGCGCCGCGAACGCGGCCCCGCTCCCGGTCAGGGAGATGCCACGCGCCGCCGCGACCCGCCGCACCGCTGCGCGCCCTGTGCCCTCCGTCATCGAGGGCAAGAATCACACAGTCGCGCGGTCCCCGGTAGTCGGCTGCTGGAGAGGGACTCCTGGGCCGGTCGGCCTACCGTCGCTGGCGTCGGCCTTCAGACGGACGAGCGGCAGAAGGACGATGGTGGCTCCCACGGCGAACACGCCGGCGATCACGTAGATCGTCTGTGCCTCGACGAGGCGGAGGACCGGCCCGGCGGCCAGGTAGGCGATTGCCAATCCGAGGGACAGGACGGCCTCCAGGGCAGCCATCGCCCGGCTCCGGACCACGTCCGGTGTGCGACGCTGCATGATCCCGTTCTCCGCCACGATCGAGATGCCGTCGGACGTCCCCATCACCAGCAGGGACACGAGCACGAGCGGGAACAGCCCGAACAAGCCGACACCGAACGCCGACACGGCCACGCCGGCAGCCCCGAAGACCATCCAGAGGGGCTCCGTGCGGGCGTTCATCCATCGCCCGAACACGGTGCCGAGCACGGAACCGGTCCCCCAGCACGCGATCAGGAGACCGAAGCCCCACCCGCCCGTCCCGAACGATTCCGCGAGAGGCGCGTCGGCCACCATCCCCATGCCCATCCCGAGCACGAAGACGAGCCACGCGAAGGCCATCCTGCGAAGGACCCGTTCACGCCACAGATAGGCGGCGCCCGCGAACAACCCCTCGTGCTCGGGTTCGGCGTCCGGTGACCGCTCCTCTTCGAAGCGACCCCGGACCGTCAGCGTGACGGCGAGGGAGATCAGGAAGGAGATCGCGTTCAATCCGAAGACGACCGCGCCAGCCATGTGCAGCCGATCGGGCAGCGGCGTGTCCCCGGGTGCGAGGATCGCCACCAGGCCACCGCCGATCACCGGACCGACGGCGATCCCCGCGTGCACGCCCATCGACACGAGGCTGTTCGCCCACGAGAGATCCTTCTCGGACTCGACGAGGTTCGGGATCGCCGCACGCGAGGCGGAGAAGAACGGCAGCTCGGCGATCGCGGAACCGAACGCGAGCGCGATCAGGAGGCCGGGGTCCTTCGCGAAGACCATCGCCGCGAAGAAAGCGGCCGAGATGGCCTCCGACCAGATCATGACCGTCCGACGGTTGTACCGATCCCCCAGCGCGCCGGTGAAGGGACCGATGAGGCCGGCGACCCCGAACGTGAGCAGCAGCGAGAGCGCCTGCATGAACGGCGAGTGGGTGCGCTCCCACACGGTGTAGTTCAGCGCCGTGTACGCGGCGGCACCGCCCATGACCGAGATCAGACGGCCGAGGGCGAGACGCCGAACGTTGGACTTGGGTGAGCGGGTCATGGAGCGGTCTCCTTGCGGGGGTGATGCGGAGGGTCGACGAGGAACGGACTACGGGGCGCGACGCGTGAGACGCGTCAGAGGGCCCCGTGCACTGGTCGTTTCGTCGTGTACCGCCTCATGGTCGTTCCAGGCTAACACGGGTGTCCACCCCGACGCAGGAGGCTGCGGCAACCTTCGGTCACGTGTCGAGCGTGACCGCGCGGATCGTGTGGGCGTCGATCGCCCGGGCCACGACGCGCAGCACGTCGCGCGGCACGGGCGAGTCCACCGTGAGGGCCATCAAGGCGTCGCCCCCGGCAGCCTTCCGGCCCACCTCCATCGTGGCGATGTTGATGTCGTGCTCGCCGAGGATCGTGCCGACCTTCCCGATGATCCCGGGACGGTCCTCGTAGACGAAGAAGAGCATGTGCGGTGCGGGCTCGATCTCGACCTCGAAGTCCCAGACCTGGATCACGCGTTCGGCGTTCTTCTTGCCGAGCAGCGTGCCGCCGATCTCGATCTCGGATCCGGACTCCGTCTGGGCACGCAGGGAGATCTGGCTCACGTAGTCCTGCGAGCCGGTCGAGCGCATCTCGCTGACCGTGAGCCCCCGGTCGCGCGCGAGCAACGGCGCGTTCACGAAGGACACGGGTTCGTTCACGGAGCGTCCGAGGATCCCCTTCAGGATCGCCAGCGTGAGCACCCGTGTGTCGTGCTCCGCCACGCGACCCAGGTAGGACGCAACGATCGACCGGACCCCCCCGTCCGCCAGGCCCGCGACCAGCGATCCGAGGCGCTCCGCGAGACCGACGAACGGCCGGACGGCCTCGCTCACGTCCGCGCCGGCGGAGACGTTCACGGCGTACGGCACGAACTGTCCTTCGAGCGCGAGCCGCACCATCTCGGCGACCGTCGTGCCGGCCTTGTCCTGCGCCTCGATCGTCGATGCCCCGAGGTGTGGCGTGACGACCACCTGATCCATCCCGAACAGCGGCGAGTCGGTGGCGGGCTCCACCGCGAAGACGTCGAGGGCGGCCCCCGCCAGGCGGCCGTCATCGAGCGCCTTCGCGAGCGCTTCCTCATCGACGATGCCCCCGCGCGACGTGTTCACGAGCCGGGCGCCGTGCTTGACCATCGCGAGCTGGTGCTCCCCGATCAGCCCGAGGGTGTCCGGGGAACCCGGCAGGTGGATCGAGACGAAGTCGGACTGCACGAGGAGCGACTCGAGGGTGGGCATCACGTCCACCCCCAGCTCCTTCGCCCGCTCGCCGGAGACGTACGGGTCGAACGCGATCACCCGCATCCCGAACGCCTGGGCCCGCGACGCGACGAGCGTGCCGACCCGTCCGAGGCCGATCAACCCGAGGGTCTTGCCCGCGAGCTCGACACCCTGCCATCGTTCCCGGTCCCAACGGCCGGCATGGAGCTCGCGATCCGCCTGCGGGACGTTCCGTGCCTGCGAGAGCAACAGCGCCATCGTGTGCTCCGCGGCGCTGATCGTGTTGGACTGCGGAGCGTTCACGACCATCACACCGCGGCGGGTGGCGGCCTCGACGTCGACGTTGTCGACGCCGATGCCGGCGCGCGCCACCACCTTCAGGCGGGGCGCCGCGTCGAGGACCTCGGCCGTTACGCGCGTGGCGCTCCGGATCACGAGGGCATCGAATGGCGCGATCGCGCCGGCCAGATCCCCATGCGCGAGATCCTCGCGCACGTCGACCCGGAATCGCTCGCGGAGGAGCTCGAGGCCCGCCTCCGAGAGCTTCTCGGTGACGAGGACCCTCATCCCGGGACCGCGGCCTCCTGGAAGACCCCCTCCGCCGACGCCACGGCCGCGCCCCGTTTCACGGGATGGCCGAGGCGCTCGAGGGTCATCTCGAGAGCGGCGAGCCCTCGGATGATGTCGAGCTCGCTGAAGTAGCCGAAGTGACCGATGCGGAACACCTTCCCCTTCAAGGGCCCCTGACCGGGGGCGAGGACGCAGCCGAAGTCGGAGCGGATCCGGTCGCTGATCAGGTCCGCGTCGATCCCCTCGGGGGCGCTGATCGCCGTGACCGTCCAGTTCGCGTCGAGGCCCTCTCCGAACAGGTCCAAGCCGAGCGCCTTCACGCCCTCCTTCACCGCACGGGACAGGAGCTCGTGACGGCGGTAGGCGGCGTCGACGCCGTCCTGGAAATACAGCTCGAGGGCCGCGTGGAGCCCCTGCATCACGCTGATCGCCGGCGTCCACGGATTCTCCGGATCGGGGAGCTCGGCGAACCGGCGATAGATCGACCAGTCGAAGTAGAACCGGGGCAGCGCGGCGCTCTCGTGCGCCTCCCAGGCACGCTCGCTGATCGCGACGAACGCGATCCCGGGGCTCGCCGACAGCGCCTTCTGCGAACCGCCCACCGCCACGTCGATCCCCCAGTCGTCGAACGCGAACGGCACCGCGCCGAGGCTGCTCACGACGTCGGCGACCACGAGCGCGCCGGCGTCGTTCGCGACCCGGGCGAGCTCCTCGACCGGCTGGATCACGCCGGTCGACGTCTCCGACTGGGTGAGGAGGATCGCCTTGGCGGGGCGCTCGGCGAGCGCGTCCGCGACCCTCGACGGGTCGACCTTCCTGCCCCATTCGTGCTCGACCGTCCGGACGGCGAGGCCCATCGCCGTGGCGAGGTTGCGCCAGCGCTCCGAGAAGAACCCGGCCAGCGGGACCAGCACCTCGTCGCCCGGGGAGAAGACGTTCTGGACCGCCGACTCGAGGCCTCCGGTGCCCGAGGACGTCATCAGCAGCACCTCCGCGCGATCCGTGCGGTACAGCTCCTTCAAGCGCGCGGTCACGTCGCGCATCAAGCGACCGAAGCCGGGCCCTCGGTGGTACACGAGGGGACTCCCCTGGGCGAGCAGCACCTCAGGCGGGATCGGGGTGGGTCCGGGCGCGAGGATGATCTCTGGCCTGTCCATGCGGGTCTCCCTGTCGTGTCCGTGGCCGTTCTTCCCCGCCGTCTCGGCGGCGAGTGCCAGCCGTTCGCAGCGTAGCAAGCGCGTAGGTGAGGGCAAGGTTCCGACAGTCCGCTGAACCGGCAAGGAACCGCAGGTCCGTATCATCGTTCGGACGGGGCCCTGGCCGGGCCCCGAGGTGCGTCATGGCGACCCTTCGATTCCTGCTGAAGCGTTTCGCCGCCCAGCGGTTGCTGGGCCTCGCCGTCGTGGTCACGCTGGCGTTCTCCGTGGGAGTCCTCGTGGCCGGACCGATCTACGCCGACGCCGCACGGGAGGCGATCCTCTCGTCCGAGGTCGCCGGCGCAGCCCCCACGGTCAAGAACGCGCGGTTCCAGGTCTTCGGGGACGACTCGTTCGACTGGGGCGCCGCCGACGCGGCCATCACGGATCGGATCGACTCACTGCCTCTGCTCGACTCCGTGCGGCAGGGTCTTGCAACCGTCCGTCTCGGCTCGCCGACGGGTCCGTCCGTCACCATCCTGGCGCGCGAGCGACTCGAGGAGCACCTGGACATCCGCGGAGCGCCACCGGGCGAGGGTGAGGTGGTGCTCCATTCGGGCGTGGCGCAGCTCCTCGGCGTCCGCGTGGGGGACGAGCTCGCGGTGATCGGCCCGACCGGCGAGCGGATCACGCTCTCGGTGGTCGGCACGTACATCAGCCCGGAGGGAAACGACCCCTACTGGTTCGGCTCGCAGAGCCCGTTCCCGGCGCCCGACTCCACACAGCCACAGCCGGCGCTGGTGGGCATCGACACGATCGTTCGCGCCACCCAGGAGCTCGAGCTCACGACCCAGTACTCGTGGGACGCGTTCCTGGACCTCGCCGGCGTCCCGTTCGAGCAGGTCTCACGCGTTCCGGGCGAGATCGGGCGGATCTTTTCCAGCCTGCAGGGTGAGACCGAGCTCGGTCTCAGCTCGATCACGTTGGTTTCGGGGCTCGACACGCTGCTGGAGATCGTCCGTCAGCGGATCGCCGACCTGGCGGTCCCGATCCTGCTGGTGGTGTTCCAGATCGGAGCCGTCACGCTCGCCGTGCTCGCCGGCGTGGGCGCCCTCGCGCTCACACGTCAAGCGTTCGAGCTCGCCGTGCTCCACAGTCGCGGCTTCCGCCGCGGGCTGCTCCTCGCAGCGCAGGCGTCTCAGGCGGTCTTCGTCGCGATCGTAGCGTTCCCGCTCGGGCTGCTCCTCGGGATGGGCTTGGCCGCGCTCGCGAGCACGGCCAACGGCCCCGATCTCCCCGGTGTGAGCTTCCCGATCCGCCTGAACGCCGCCGGGCAGCAGTTGGGCCTCGTCGCCGCGGTGATCGGCTGCTTCATCCTGATCGGCCTGTCGATACCCTACGTTTCGCGGACGATCCTCGAGGAGCGGCGCGCGGCGTCCCGGGAGGACCGTCCGCTCCTCGCGCGCGTGCCGGTCGAGCTGTTCGTCCTGCCGCTCGGCGTGTTCGCGTTCCTCCAGCTGCGGACGGGAGCGGGGCCGGAGGCCGGATCCGGCGAGATCGATCCCCTGATCCTGGTGGCGCCCACCCTGCTCCTGTTCGGCGGATCGTTCCTCGCCCTCCGACTCCTCCTGCTCCTCTTCCGCGCGCTCGACGCACGGATCGGCCGGACCCGTCATCTCTCTCGCTACCTCGCGGGCAGGCGCGTCGGACGATCCCCGGGGACGGGCTTCGCAGCCGCGCTGTTGCTCCTGCTCTCGATGGGCCTCCTGGTCGTGTCGACGTCGTACCGCGCGATCGTGCTGCGCAACCACGAGGACGCCGCGCACGCCCAGGTGGGCGCGGATTGGCGGATCAACGTGACGCCCCCCGGCGACATCCTGTCTGTGATCGAGAGGATGCCCCCGCTCACCACCGCCGTCGTGCGCACGGAGCCGCGGCTCGAAAGCGGCACGTTCAACCTCCCCCCCATCGCACTCGGGATCGACCCCGAGCGACATGCCGCGGCGGGCTGGTGGCGCGAGGACTTCTCCGAGACGCCCCTGCCGGAGATCATGCGCCGGCTCCAGACGCCCCCGTTCGGCATGACCTTGCCGGCGCCGACGTCCACGCTCACGATGGAGCTCGAGTCGGGCGGGGACGTCCGGAACCTCCGGATCGCGGCGACCGGGATGAACGCGGACGGCTTCGTGCACACCGCTCCGCTCCAGCCGCTGGAGCCCGGACTCGCCCGCTACGAGCTGCGCCTCGATGCCGCCGTCCGTCTGTTCTCGATCACGATCCATCGGACGTCGCTGGATTCCCCGGACGAGGTGACGTTCGAGTTCCGGACGATCGAGGCCGACGGAGAGCCGATCTCCCTGGAGGGATGGGAGCCGCTCACGTGGCGCGGGAGCGCCGGATCCGTCGAGCCGGAGGGCGCCGGGGTCCGCTACGAGATGGAATCGGGCGCCTCCGACGTGATCGGAGGGATCGTCCCGGTCTCCGATCCCTTGCCCGTCTTGGTCTCTCCCGGCATCGCCTCGGCGGACGGCCCGATCTTCCCCGCGACCCTCGGCGGACAGGAATTGGAGCTGGACCCAGTAGCGGGAGCGCTCCAGTTCCCCTCGATGATCCCCAACGCCCCGTTCATCGTGCTGTCCGGACCTGCCCTCCTCGAACGAGCTGCCGCGGTCCCCGAACCGGGCCTCGTCCTGAACGAGGTGTGGGCCGAGGGGGATCGCGACCCGATCCCGCTGCTCCGCGCCGACGGTCTGATCCCCGGAGCGGTGGCCCGGACGGCGCCGATCGAGGGGTTCCTCGCGCAGCTCCCGCAGAGCCTCGCCCTGGGGATGAACTTCGTGGCGGCGGCGGGAGGCGCGGGACTCGTGGTGGTGGGGGTCGCGGCCGGGCTGTACTTCGCACAGCGCCGCCGCGACTACGAGTTCGCCGCGCTCCGGGCGATGGGGACCGCGCCCGGACAGATCGTCCGGACGCTCGCCCTCGAGCAGGTACTGCTCCTGGGGTTCGCGGTCGTCGCCGGACTCGGCCTGGGCTACCTGCTGCTCCGCCTGATGATGCCGTACGTGGGACCGAGCCTCTCGGTCGCGTACCCCCCGCCCGTGTTCCTGATGGACTGGACGTCGCTCGGGATCGCGCTCGCAGCGATCCTCGGCTCGACCGCGATCGCACTGGCGCTGTCCTCACGCGCGCTGCTCCGCGCGTCGGTGACCGGCGTGCTCCGAGGGGAGGCCGAGTGACGGAGAACGTCGTCAGCACCGAGCGCTACCGGCCGGAAGGCGCGGACGCGCTCGTCCGTCTCCGCCATGCGTACAAGGTCTACCGCGTAGGCGACATGGGGGTCGTGGCGCTCGCCGGCGTCGACCTCGACGTGATGCCGGGCGAGTTCCTCGCCGTCGTCGGTCCGAGCGGCGCCGGCAAGTCCACGATCCTGAACCTGGTGGGCGGGCTTGACCGGGCGTCGGCCGGGATCGTCGAGGTGGAAGGGCGCGATCTGGGGCTCCTCGAGGATCAGGAGCTCACCGAGTACCGCGCTGAACGCATCGGCTTCGTGTGGCAGGGCACGGCTCGCAACCTGGTGCCGTACCTCTCGGTTCGGGAGAACATCCGGTTGCCCGCCACCGTGCGGCGGACGCAGGTGGCGAAGAAGCACGACGTCGACGGGCTGCTCGACCTGGTCGGGCTCCACGACCGGGCGAAGCACACGCCGGGCATGCTCTCCGGCGGCGAGCAGCAGCGCGTGGCGATCGCGGCCGCGCTGTCCAACACGCCCTCGATCCTGCTCGCCGACGAGCCGACCGCGGAGCTGGACTCCGAGTCCGCCGCTCGGGTCCTCGACGCGTTCCGCGCGGTGAACCGCGAGTTCCACGTCACGATCATCATGGTCACCCACGACCTCGTAGCGGCCCGGCGAGCCGACCGTCGGATCCGGGTGCGCGACGGACGCGTCCTGCACGAAGGGGTGCCGGTCGACCCCGTTTCCGAGGACGGTCGTGTGCGGTTGCCCGACGAGGCGATCGCCGCCATCGGAGGGGTCGACCTCGAAGCCGAGGTCTCCGCCGACGAGGTGCGGTTGCGGCGAAGGAGTGAGACCGGCCATGCCTGAGCCCGCACTCGTCGAGGGGATCGACGTCATCCGCCGGTACCCGGGCGCACAGGGCGTCATCGCGGTGCGAGGTGCCTCCGTCGCGGTCCGGCCGAGGGACTTCGTGGCGCTGATGGGACCGAGCGGCTCGGGCAAGACGACGTTCCTAGGAGTGCTCGCGGGACTCGATCCCCCTGATGACGGCGAGGTGAGATGGAAGGGTCGGCCGATGTCGTCGATGTCGGGCGACGAGCGCCGCGAGCTCCGGCAACACGGCATCGGCGTCGTGTTCCAGAGCTTCGGGTTGCTCCCCGCGCTCTCCGCCGTCGAGAACGTGGAATTGCCGCTCCGCGTGAACGGTGTTGACCTGTCGGAGGCGCGAGAGCGCGCGGAGGGATGGCTCCACCGGCTCGGTCTCGAGACGCGCATGCACAACCGCACGTACGAGCTGTCAGCCGGGCAGCAGCAGCGCGTGGCGGTGGCCCGCGCCCTGATCCCCGAGCCGGAGATCGTGATGGCGGACGAGCCGATCGCCGAGGTCGACACCGAGAACGCCGACGTGATCCTCGAGGCGCTCTGGGACGTGATCCGGCGCGACGGCGCGGTGCTGGCGGCGACGCACAACCCCGAAGCCCTCCGCTACGCGAACCGCGTGGTGCTGTTCCGCGACGGAGTGGTCGAGCAGGAAGGCACGCCGCGGGAGGTCGCCCCCCACCTCACCACCGACTGATCGGCCGCGCTCGACCCGCTCGAACGACGTTCAGAACCGGAAGGCTTGGCCGACGTCTTCGCCGGACGGGCGGAAGACCGCGCCGTCGACGTCGACCACGCGCGCGTGACGGCGATGCCGCAACCTGCCTCGTATCGACCGGGCCACGGCATCGCGCCGCGCGTCGCGGATCCGCTGGTGGAGGTCGAGGTTGCACACGGGGTGCGTGACGACGGGCGAGCCGAACACCTAGTCCTCCTCCTCCTCGACGAGCTTCCGGAGATCCACGTCGGGATCGGCGAGCAAGGCCGGATCCGGGGCGAGCTGCCCCTTGATCGGTCCGAAGGACCTCCGGACGTCGCGCTTCCAGTCCAGGCTCACGGTCGATCGGATCACACCACCATCATCCAACAGGAACGCGCAGAACGAGCGGTCCTCCAGCGACCCGCGGACCACCATCCGGTCCCAGGTGGGTGCGAATCCAGCCATCTCGACCTTCGAGTCGTACTGATCCGACCAGAACCAGTGCGGATCGTCGAAGGCGTCTTCCGAGCCCAGCATCGCATTCGCCGCGTGCTCCCCCATCTTGATCGCGTTGTCGTAGTGCTCGACTCGGATCGCCCCGAAGACAGGATGCTCGTGACGCGCGACGTCACCGATCGCGAAGACCCCCGGCACGCTCGTCTCGAGTGTGGGGCCGACGGGTATCCCTCCACCCTGGTCGAGACCGGTTCCCGCCATGATCTCGACGGCCGGTTCGGTTCCGACGCCCACCACCGCCACGTCGGCGTCGATCCGCTTCCCGCCCTCGGTGACGACGCGCTCGAGCTTCCCGTCTCCCTCGAACCGCTCGACCGTGTCGTTGAAGTGCATCGTTACCCCGTGATCTCGATGGATCGCTTCGAGCACCCGCCCGATCTCGGGCCCCAGGATCCGATACAGGGTGGTCTCGAAGATCTCGACGACCGTTACGGCGCAGCCCACGGCCCGCAACGACGCCGCGACCTCGGCGCCGATGAACCCCATGCCGACGCACACGACCCGTGCGCCCGAAGTGGCCGCCTCTCGGATCCGCACGGCATCGTCGTGGGTGCGGAGATCGAACACGCCGGGGAGACCAGCGCCCGGCACCTCCAGGTTGCGGTTCCGGCAGCCCGTCGCGATCAGGAGTCGGTCGTAGGCGACGCGGTCGCCTCCCGTGCAGATCACCTCGCTCCGGTGGACGTCGATCTGTGCTACTCGCGTGCCGAAACGTGCGTCGACGTCGTGCTCCGCGTACCAATCGAGAGGGCGCACGAGCGCGTCCTCGAGGGCCGCCTCACCTCGCAGGAGCTCCTTCGAGAGCGGCGGCCGCTCGTACGGCGGCTCGTCTTCGGCGCCGATCAGGTGGAGCGCGCCGTCGTAGCCCTCTTCGCGCAGCACCCCCGCCGCGGTCCCGCCGGCGAGGCTCGCCCCGACGATGACGATGGACCGGGGAGCGTCTCCTTCAGACACCGACCTGGATCTGGCCGTCGACCTCGCGAGCCTCGTAGGTCTCCAGCGGCTCCGTGGCGGGCGGGTTCACGACCTCGCCGGTTTTCATGTCGAACTGGCTCCCGTGGCACTCGCATTCGATGGTGGTGCCGTCGATCTCGCCGCCCATCGCGAGGTTGCAGTGGCGGTGGGTGCAGATGTCGCTGAACGCGTAAAGCTGGCCGTCCACCCGAGCGACCGCGACCTCCGCTCCGCTCACATCGAACGCTTTCGCCTCTCCCTCGGGGACCTCGTCCGCATCGCCGACCGTCACGAACTCCGCCATATCGACCTCCCTCTCTCCGCCTCGTGGAACAGCGTGCAAGCCTACGGCACGTCCACCGATGCTCCGACCGGTTCCCGACCGCCTCGGTAGAACCGAACGGCCCACGCCGCCGCGAGCGCCACGTAGAAGCCCGCCATGATCAGGATGCCGTCCTTGAACGCGATCGTGAGCAGGGCCGGACCGACCGCGCCCGCGACCCAGGAGAGCTGGAACACCACCTCGTAGCGCACGAACACCCGGCCAAGGGCGCCCTCCGGCGCGTGGGCCTGCATCAGGCTCTGGAACGCGAGCCGGCCGAGCTCGGTGGCCGCCCCCGCGGTCAGCGCGAAGATCGCGAGGACCGGCAGCGAGAACGCGGTGAACGCGAAGAACGCGCCGAGGCCCGCGGCGACCGTGCAGCCGACGACGACGAACTCCTCGCGGATGTTCTCCGGCAACCGAGGGGCGAAGACATCCGCGAGGAAGCCGCCGGCGGCCGCCGAGATCGCCATCGCCGCGAACCACGAGGACGGGAAGCCCTCGTGCCGGATCGCGAACGCCGACAGGAACAGGATGAAGCCGGTGGCGGCACGCATCCCCGCGGCGCCGATCGCCGGCCCCGTGAGGATCGGGATCCGCCCGCGGCGGCCGATCGGCTTCGCCGCGGTCGTGACCCGAGGATGCGGCAGCCGGAGGGTGACGAGCGCGCAGGCCGAGTAGACGATGCCCGCGAGGACCATCGCTCCCCCAGAGCCCCAGAGGGCGACCGCGCCCGCGCCGAAGGGCGCGGCCGTGAGCGCACCCGCCACCGCAACTCGGCCCAGCCGGGCGTTCGCCCGCATCAGCCCCTCCCCCGGGCCGGCGTAGGCCATCGTGAGCCCGTTCTTCGTGATGCCGTGCACGCGCGCGGCCACGAGGATCCCCAGGGCCGCCGGGTAGAGCGCGGCCGTGTCGAGGCTCCCCGCGACCGAGAACGCGATGCCCGCGCGGACGACCGCGGCGAGGAAGGAGATCAGCCGTCTCGGCCCCGCCCGGTCGAGCGGGATCACCAAGAGCGGGGCCGCGACGGCGAGCGGGAGCATCGTCAGGCCGAGGTAGGCGACGACCCGCCACTGCGCCTGGTCGACCGGCAGAGAGAAGAAGACCGAGTCGGCGAGGGAGATCGCGAGCAGCGAGTCGCCGGCCGCGCTGGTCAGGTGGCACAACGCGTACCGGTCGATCGCGTTCTCCGCGTGCCACATCTTCCGGATCGGATGCGTGGCACCGCCGGCGGCCGCCGCGGTCGCGTACAGCGCCAACTGCCAGAAGGGGACCCGGTTCCGCTTGGGATCGACGCGCACGGGGCGGCCTACCCCGAGAGCCGCTCGCGCAGGAGCTCCTGCGCGAGCGTGGGGTTGGCCGACCCGCCCGAGGCCTTCATCACCTGTCCGACCAAGAAACCGATCACGCTCTCGTTCCCGGCTCGGAACTTCCGCGCGGCGTCCTCGTTCTCGGCGAGGACGCGATCGACCAGGGCGCTCAGCTCGCCCGCGTCCGAGACCTGGCGCAGCCCGCGCTTCTCGACGATGGTGCCGATCGCCACTCCGGTCTGGACCGCCTCCTCGAGGGCCCGCTTCGCACCCGCTCCGGAAAGGGTTCCGTCCGCCACGAGGGCGACCAGGTCTGCGATGTGCTGAGGCCCCACCGTGGGTTCGGCGTCCGCGCCGGCCACGACCGCTTCCTTGCGAAGACCCGCCAGGTCCTGGGTGATCCAGTTCGCCGAAGCGGCCGGCTCCGCCCCGAGCGCCACCGTCTCCTCGAACAGGCTGGTCGCGGCCCGGTCGGCAACGAGGACGCGCGCGACCTCGGCCTTCAGCCCCAGCTCCTCGGCGTATCGCGTCCGACGCGCCCGCGGGAGCTCCGGGAGACCGCGCCGGATCTCATCGATCCAGGCCTCGGCCGGCTCCAGCGCGGGGATGTCGGGCTCCGGGAAGTAGCGGTAGTCGAACGCCTCCTCCTTCGAGCGCATCGTCTTCGTAGTGCCCGAGTCCTCGTCCCAATGCCTGGTCTCCTGAACGAGAGACTCGCCGGCCTCGAGCGCGGCGACCTGACGTTCCACCTCGAACGTCAGCGCGCGCTCCAGGGACCGGACGGAGTTCATGTTCTTGATCTCGACCTTGACGCCGAGGGCATCGGTACCGGCGGGCCGCACCGAGACGTTCGCGTCGCAGCGGAGGGAGCCCTCCTCCATACGGACGTCGGAGACGTCGAGCGACTCGAGGAGCGCCCGCAGCTCGCGGAGGTACGCGGCGGCCTCTTCCGGGGCGCGCATGTCGGGCTCGGACACGCACTCGACGAGTGGCACGCCGGCTCGGTTGTAGTCGATCAGCGCGGACTCCGCCTCGTGGATCCGGCCCGAGGCACTGCCGTGCGCGGTCTTCCCGGTGTCCTCCTCCATGTGCACCCGCGTGATGCCCACCCGCGTGGTCGATCCGTCTGGGAGTTCCACGTCGAGGTGCCCGCCGACACACACGGGCAGGTCGTACTGGCTGATCTGATAGTTCTTCGGCATGTCGGGATAGAAGTAGTTCTTCCGATGGAACAGGGAGTGGGGCGCGATCTCGCTCCCAAGGGCGACGCCGACCTTCACGATCCTGGCGATCGCCTCGCGGTTCGGAACGGGGAGCGATCCCGGATGTCCGAGGCAGACCGGACACGTGAGCGTGTTGGGCTCGGCGCCGAACTCGTTGCGGCACGCGCAGAACATCTTCGTGCGCGTGTTGAGCTCGACGTGACACTCGAGCCCGATCACGGTCTCCCAGTCGGCCATCGGTCGGGCCAGCCTAGCGGACCCATCCGACGGGCCGGTCGGGACCGATCCGTATCCTGTGCCGATGTCTGCCGCCCGGGGACCCGCAGCCCACTCCACCCCAGCCGACGCACGCGCGTCCCACGGACCGCCGGTCTGGATGATCTGGGTCGCGCTCGGGATCGTCTACGTGATCTGGGGCACGACCTACCTCGGGATCCGCATCACGAACGAAACCCTGCCGCCGCTGATCGCGGCCGGCACGCGCTTCGTGATCGCAGGCACCGTCCTGTTCGCCGTCTCCACCAGGCGGCGCGACGCCGAGGACGACCCGATCGGCCGACCACAGTGGTTGGCGGCGCTCCTGGTCGGGACCGGGCTGATCGCGTTCGGCAACGGCTCAGTGGTGCTCGCGGAGCGCAACGTCCCGTCGGGCACGGTCGCCCTGATCTTCGCCCTGGTGCCCCTGTGGCTTGCGCTCTGGGATCGGTTCGCCGGGCGCCGCCGGCTGCCGGGCCGGGTCGCGATCGGCATCCTGCTGGGATTCGTGGGCGCGGCGCTCCTGGTGAACGACGCGCGACTCGCCGACGTGCCGATCTCCGGGTTGCTGCTCGCGGTGTCCGCGTCGATGAGCTGGGCCGCCGGTTCGCTCGTCGCCCGCGGCGCGCGGCTCCCTCATCGTCCACTCGTCGGCAACGCGATGGTGATGATGGCCGGCGGGACGATCACCCTCGCGTGGGGGATCGGCCGCGGAGAGCTCTCCCTCGTCGATCCCGACCGGTTCTCTGCGGCCTCCGTCCTGGCGCTCGGCTACCTCGTGGTGTTCGGTTCCTGGATCGCGTTCACCGCCTACGTGTGGCTCCTCAGGAACGCGCGGACATCGCTCGTCGCGACGTACGCCTGGGTGACGCCGATGCTGGCCGTGTACCTCGGCCACCTGATCGTCGACGAGACGCTCCGGAGCCGCTCCCTGATCGCCGGCGGGGTGGTCCTGGCCGCGGTCGCGCTCACGGTCTCGGCCGGAGGCGTCGCGCGCGACGACCGGAGCTCAGACGCCGGCGAGGACCGACGGACGGAGGACGAGGCCGAGGTCCCGCTCTAGCGCGTGCGCAGCGCGGAACAGCACGGGTTCCCCGAGCACGGGGGCGGTGAGCTGCAGACCGATCGGGAGCCCCGCGTCATCGAGCCCGCAGGGGACGCTGATCGCCGGCACGCCCGCGAGGTTCGCCGGGATCGTGAAGATGTCGTTCAGGTACATCGCCATCGGGTCGTCCACCTTCTCTCCCACCCGGAACGCCGTCGTGGGCGATGTCGGGGACACGAGGACGTCGAAATCCGCGAACGCCTTCTCGTAGTCCCGGATGATGAGCGTTCGCACCTTCTGCGCCTGCCCGTAGTACGCGTCGTAGTAGCCGGCTGAGAGGGCGTACGTGCCGAGCATGATCCGACGCTTCACCTCGGGCCCGAACCCCTCGCCCCGGGTGCGGAACATCATGTCGATCGAGTCGGTGCCGCTCTCGGCGCGGAACCCGTACCGGACGCCGTCGTACCGAGCCAGGTTCGACGAGGCCTCCGACGGTGCGATCAGGTAGTAGGCGGACAGGGTGTACTCGGCGTGCGGCAGGGTGGCCTCCCCCACGGACGCGCCCAGGTCGGCGAGCCGATCCACCGAGGCTCGCACCGAGTCGCGCACCGCCGGCTCCACTCCCTCGCCGAATGCCTCGGCCACGACGCCAACCCGCAGGCCGTCGACGCCACCCTCGAGCCCGGCGAGGTAGTCCGGGACGTCCTCGTCGAGGCTCGTGGCGTCGCGATGGTCCTTCCCCGCGATCGCACCGAGCATCACGGCCGCGTCCCGGACGCTGCGGGTGAGGGTCCCCACTGTGTCCAACGACGACGCGAACGCGATCAGCCCGTAGCGGGAAACGAGTCCATACGTGGGCTTCAGCCCGACGACGCCGCACAGCGAGGCCGGCTGGCGGACGGAACCGCCCGTATCGGTCCCGAGCGCCCACACGACCTCTCCGGCGGCGACCGCGGCGGCGCTGCCGCCGCTGGAGCCGCCAGGAACCCGCTCGAGGTCCCACGGGTTCCGCACGGGGCCGTAGGCCGAGTTCTCGTTGGAGGAGCCCATCGCGAACTCGTCGCAGTTCGTCTTGCCAGCCAGGACCCCACCGTGGCCGGAAAGTCTGGCCCAGGCGGTCGACTCGTACGGCGGGAGATAGTTCTCGAGTATCAACGACCCGCAGGTGGTGCGGATCCCCATCGTGGCCAGCACGTCCTTCAGCGCCAGCGGGATACCCGCGACCGCGTGCTGCGGCGCCCCCGTCCCGCGATGCGCGTCCAGTTCGGCCGCGCGTTCCAAAGCGACCTCGGGGGTCCGCGTGAGGAACGCGTGGATCTCGTCGTCGACCGCCTCGATGCGCTCCAGCGAGGACTCCACGACCTCCGTCGCGGAGACCTCTCCCCCCGCGATCTTCGTCGCGAGCTCGGACCCGGTAAGGTCGCAGAGCGCGTCGCTCATCGGTCCGCCTCGACGATCCGAGGGACCTTGAACCGTCCATCCTCCCGTTCCGGTGCGTTCGCGAGCGCCTCCCCCTGCGGGATCGAAGGCTCGGGCGTGTCCTCCCGGTACACGTTGGCGCGGGGGATCGCGTAGGCGGTCGGCGGAACGTCCTCGGCCGCGACCTCGCTCACCTTCGCCGCGTGCTCCAGGATCAAGGCGAGTTGACTTCGGAGCTGCGCCTTCTCCTCATCGCTGAGCGCCAGCCGCGCGAGCCGCGCAACATGATCGATGTCGATCTCGACCGCCATGTCGCCGGAGTCTATCGACGGTGCTCCTCAAGGACCTGCGGCGGCGCTCACGTGGTGAACCCGAACCGGGGCTCGACGCGGAGCGCAGCCGCGGCGGCGCTCACCGCGTTCCCGATCAACCAGACGTCCGTGATCGGCCCCACACCTCCGGGGACCGGCGTGATGGCCTCGGCCTTCGCGGCGACGCTCTCGAAGTCGATATCCCCGACGAATCGGACCTTGCCCGTCTCGGTGTCCTTGATCGGATCGATCCCCACGTCCACGGCGATCACCCCGTCACGCACCATCTCGCCGGTGACCAGGCCGGCCACACCGGCCGCCACGATCAGGACATCCGCCTGCCGGGTGAACGCGGCGAGATCGTTCGTGCGCGAATGACACGTGACCACGGTGGCATGCCTCTGGAGACCGAGCGACGCCGCCGGCTTGCCGACCGAGTCCGACCGCCCGACGACCACGAGGGTCGTTCCCGGATAGAACGACTCGGGCTCCCGATCGGTCGAGCGGAGGTAGGCATCGAGCAGATAGAAGCACGAGGCCGGGGTCGACGGCACGAACCGTGGACGACCCTGCGCCAGCAACCCCGCGTTCTCGGGATGCACGGCCTCGACGTCCTTATACGGGTCCAGCGCGCGATACACGAGCGGCTCCGAGATGCCGGCGGGAAGCGGGCGAAGCACGAGGATGCCGGTGATGCGTGGGTCGGCGTTCAGCTTCCCCACGACGGCGAGGACGTCCGCGAGCTCGGCGTCGTCCGGGAGATGCTCGTTCGCGTACTCGCACTCCAGGCGCTCCGCGAGTCGTCGCACATGGCGCTCGTACGCAGCCGCGGCATGATCGTCGCCCACGAGGATGGTCGCCAGGCCCGGGCGGACGCCGGAAACCCGGAGTTGCTGGAGCTCTTCGTGCACGTGCTCGGAAAGCTCCTCGGCGAGCTTGTTCCCGTCGATCACCGTCCCTGCCATGCCACGTCCTCCCGTCGACGACTACCGACCCAGCCGTCGCAGGAGTTCCTGCTCGTCGACGACCTCGACGCCGAGCTTCACGGCCTGATCGTGCTTGGAGCCCGGATTCTCACCCGCCACGACGAAATCCGTCTTCTTGGACACGCTCGAGGAGACCCGCGCTCCCGCCCGCTGCGCGAGCTTGGTGGCCTCGTCCCGCGACAGCGTGTCCAGTCCTCCGGTCAGCACGATCGTCTTGCCGTCGAGCGGCTTCGGACCCTCGTCGGGAGGCGGCGCGTCTTCCAGGCGGACGCCGGCCTCGCGGAGCTTCTCGATCAGGGCGAGGTTTTCGGGATCCTCGAACCACTGGGCGACCGTGGCGGCGACCTCCGGCCCGATCTCGGGGACGGCATCGATCTCGTCGGCGGACGCGGCGGCGAGCGCATCGATCGTGAGGAACGCGGACGCGAGGACCTCGGCGACGTGAGAGCCGACGTGGCGGATGTTGAGGCCCGCCAGCAGTCGCCAGAGCGGGCGGTCTTTGGACGCATCGATCGCGCGCCGGAGGTTCTCGATCGATTTCGTGGCGAACCCCTCGAGCTCGGTCATCTGCTCGTCGGTCACCCGGTAGATGTCCGCGGGATCTTTGATGAAGCCTCTGTTGAGCAGCGCGATCCCCGTCTTGTAGCCGAGGCCTTCGATGTCCATCGCGCCGCGCCCCGCGAAGTGGAACAGCCACTCCACGGACTGGTCGGGACAGCCGGACTTGTTGGGGCACCGCCAGTCGGCCTCACCCTCGGCGCGGATCAAGGGAGTGCCGCATGAGGGGCAGTGCTTGGGCATCTTCCACTTCCGGGCGTTCTTGGGCCGCTTCGCCAGGACCGGCCCCACGATCTCGGGGATCACGTCGCCGGCACGGCGGACGATCACGGTGTCGCCCTTGCGGACGTCCTTCCGCCGGGTCTCGTCCTCGTTGTGCAGGGTGGCGTTCGTGATCGTGACACCGCCCACGAAGACCGGCTCGAGGACCGCGAACGGCGTGATCTTCCCGGTGCGGCCCGTGTGGACGTCGATCGACTTCAATAACGCCGTCCGTTCCTCCGGCGGGAACTTGTAAGCGATCGCCCACCGAGGCGCGTGGCTCGTCGAGCCGAGCCGACGCTGGAGCTTCGCGTCATCCACCTTGATCACGGCGCCGTCGATCTCCCAGTCGAGGGAGTGCCGCTTCTTCTCCCAGCGCCGGAGGAAGGTGAGGACCTCCTTCAGATCCTTCGTCCGGTGCGTGGTGGGCGGCACCGGCAGTCCCACCTTCTCGGACCAGGCGAGGAAGTCGGAATGGGAATCGAAGGTGATGCCCTCCGCGGCGCCGAACGAGTGGATCCACATGCGGAGTGGACGCGACGCGGTGATCTTCGCATCCTTCTGGCGCAGCGACCCCGCCGCGCCGTTCCGGGGGTTGGCGAAGGGTCGCTCGCCCGCCTCGGTCAGCCTGACGTTCAGCTCTTCGAACGCCTTCACGGGGAAGTAGACCTCTCCTCGGACCTCCATCACGGAAGGGGGGTCCTCCGTGTCGAGCTGTCGTGGGATCGACCGCAGGGTCCGAACGTTCGCCGTGATGTCCTCGCCGACGCGGCCGTCCCCTCGCGTCGCCGCCACCGTGAGGACCCCGTCCTCGTAGGTCAGGGCGCACGCGACGCCGTCGATCTTGAGCTCGCAGACGAACGTGGGCGTCGCGCCGGCCAGTCCCCGATCGACACGTGCCCCCCACGCCCGGAGCTCATCCTCCGAGAACGCGTTGTCCAAGGAGAGCATCGGGGCACGATGCGGCACGGGCCGGAAGAGCTCAGCCGGCGCGGCACCGACGCGCTGCGTGGGCGAGTCCGGCGTGATCAGCTCGGGGAACTCGTTCTCGAGCGCGCGGAGCTCGCCGATCAGCTCGTCGTACTCGGCGTCCGAGACCTCGGGGTCATCCAGCACGTGGTAGCGGTACAGGTGGTGGTTGACGAGCTCACTGAGCTCCTCGACCCGGAGCTCGGCCTCTGCGAGCTTCCGCTCCTCCGGCTTCGACTCCTTCACCCGGCGATCTCCAGGCTTCCCGCGACCCCGATCCGCTCCCCCACGACGAACACGCCACCCCGGACCCCCGGCACAGCCTTGAGGTAGCGCACGGCTTGGGCGAACCCGAACTCCTTCGGCAGGAGCGCCTGGACACCGGCAGCGGCGGCGTCTGCGGCCATGCAGGAATCGGCGATGACGGCGAGCCCGTCGGGCCCACCGCCTCCGCGACCACGGCCGAGCGTGGTCGAGACCCCGACCCCCTGAGCATCGGGTTCGAGCGCGACGGTGATCGGCTCCCCGCCGTGACGCTTGACCGCGAGCTTGACCCGCTTCTTCGCGGTGATGAAGTAGTCCCCGGCGCACGCGACGGTGACCTCGTTCACGGACTGGAGGAGGAAGCGTCCGACCTGGTCCACCACCGCGCCGCGGAACGTGAACATCGGCCCCACTCCTGCGGCCGACGCCGACGCCACCATCTCCTGGACGATCGCGGGAGCCTCGGCAGCCGGCGGGTCGAGGGGGCGCTTGCTCGTGCGGAACTCCGGATGTTGCAGCGCGTACGATTGGAGCTGTTCCCAGAACGAGAGAGCGGCGGCCCTCGACTCCTCTGCGAAGTCGTCGTCGGCCGTGATCCTCAGGACGAGGTCCTGCACCTGGATCTCGAAGCTCTTGGTCTTGCGGCGGAGGAGCCTCACCGGTCTCTTTTCGGGTTCCTGGCCTCGGGTTCTGGCCTCGGGCGCTGGACGAGCTGGCGGCGAGCCGATGATAGTCGAGGGGTGGGACGGGGCGGGAAGGAGCTCAATCCCCCATCAGGAGGTCGAGCACCGCTTGATCCTGGTTCATCGCCCAGTACTCGACGATCAACCCGTCGCGCAGATGCATCACCTGGACCTGCTGCTGATCGTAGCGCCGGCCACCTGCGTCCTCGAGGTGGAGGTGCACGAGCGCGACGGCGTGCTCGTCGTTCGCCACGACGTCATGCACATCGAAGCGGGTCTGGAGGCCGGCGTCGGCGAGCCTCGCGAAGCGATCGAGAACGGCGACCTTGCCCTGGAACATGCCACCGAACCGGCTCGTGCCCGGCGCGTGCCACACGACGTCGTCCGCGAAGGACGCAGCCACCGCCTCGCGATCCCCGCGCGCCATGGCATCGAAGACCCCTCGCACGATGCGGGCGTTGTCGTGCTCGACCGACGCAGCACGGCTCACCGGATCGCCTCGACGATCCGGCCTCCGCCGAGGACCTCCTCACCCCTGTACAGGACGGCGCTCTGGCCCGGCGCCACGGCCCGTTGGGGCCTGCGGAACTCCATCCGGATCCGGTCGTCCCCCATCGGTTCCGCGACACAGGACACGTCGTCCCCTCGGGAGCGGATCCGGACCTCCGCCTCGAACGGACCCCCCGGGGGCGGATCGCCGGCGATCCACGAGAAGCGGTCCGCGACGAGACCGCGGCGCTCCAGCAGCTCACCGGCGCCGACGATGACCCGGTTGGTCGCCTGCTCGATGTCGATCACGTACCGGCGCTCGCCCGCGGCGACGCCGGTGCCCCGCCGCTGTCCGATCGTGAACCCGAAGGCGCCCTCGTGCCGACCGAGCACCGTTCCAGCCGGGTCGACGACCTCGCCCTCCCGCACGAGGTGGGGAAGGTGCTCCCGCGCGTACGCGCCGGCGTCACCGGAGGGCGCGAAGCAGAGCTCCTGCGAGTCGGGTTTCGTCGCGACCGGGAGGCCGAACCGCTCGGCCAGCGCGCGCGTCTCGGCCTTGGGCAGCGCACCGACCGGGAACAGCGACCGGGCGAGCGCGGGCTGGCCCAGCATGTGGAGCATGTACGACTGATCCTTCGCGGCGTCGAGCCCTCGGAGCAACGACCAGCCGTGCGCGTCGTCGCCGGTTCGCCGGACGTAGTGGCCGCTCGCGACGAGGTCGATCCCGAGCTCGTCGGCACGGCGGAGGAAGGCCCCGAACTTGATCTCCCCGTTGCACCGCGCGCACGGGTTCGGCGTGCGACCCGCCTCGTGCTCCGCGGCGAAATCCGCGATGACCGTTCGCTCGAAGTCCGCGGTCAGATCGCAGATCTCGAACGGGAAGCCGCCGATCCGGGCGGTCTCGGCCGCATCTCGCCGCGCGCTGGGGCCGCAGCAGCCGTGATCGACGCCGTCCAGGTGGACGAGGCGCATGTGGGATCCCAGCACGTCGTAGCCCTGCTCGTGGAGCAGGCACGCGGCGACGGAGGAGTCGACGCCGCCGGACATCGCGACCAGCACGGACGGCATTTCGACGAGGCTATCAGCGGTGTGCCACGGACCTGGGGACGAGGGCTCACGGGCGTGGAGCCCCGTATCGTGGCGCCCATGCTCGAGGCACGGTTCGACGACCTCACCGGCGCCACGCCATCGTTCCGGCTCGTGGGACCGATCGGAGTCCTGGAGGCGACGCGCGCCGGCGAGGTCGTCCCGGTGCTCGAGGGAGCGGAGGCGGCGGCCGGGCGCGGTCTTTGGGTCGCCGGGTTCGTGAGCTACGAGGCCGCGCCCGGCCTCGATCCTGCCCTGGTGGTCCGGGCCCGCGATCCCGACGACGCCTTCGCGGCGCTTCCCCTCGCGTGGTTCGCGATGTTCGAGCGCGCCGAGGAGACCACCCTGCCGGTCCCTCGCGACGACGGTGTCCCCGGCGCTCCGGCCGGCACGTGGATGCCGACGACCCGGCGCGAACGCTTCGAGTCCTCCGTCGACGAGATCCACGACCGGATCGCGGAGGGAGAGACCTATCAGGTCAACCACACGATGCGGCTGCGTTCGCGGGTGGAGGGCGATCCGCGCGGGCTGTACCGCGACCTGTGCTACGCGCAGCGGGGTGCCTACTCGGCCTACCTCGACCTCGGCCGGTACCGCGTGCTTTCCGCCTCGCCCGAGCTGTTCTTCGAGCGCCGGGTCGGCTCGATCGTCACCCGTCCGATGAAGGGCACCGCACCGCGCGGCAGATGGCCGGAGGAGGATCGCGCGGCGGCGACGCACCTACTCGCATCCGCGAAGGACCGCGCCGAGAACGCGATGATCGTGGACCTCCTCCGGAACGATCTCGGGCGCATCAGCCGGGCTGGCTCCGTCACCTGGGCGGACGTATTCCAGGTCGAGCGATACGAGACCGTCTGGCAACTCACCACCACCGTCTCGGCCGAGCTCGAGACCGGGGTCGGGCTCGCCGAGATCTTCCGTGGCCTGTTCCCGAGCGGATCGGTCACGGGTGCGCCGAAGGTCCGGACGATGGAGATCATCCGCGATCTCGAGGATTCGCCTCGAGGGATCTACTGCGGGACCGTCGGCTTCCTGGCGCCAGAGGGCTCCGGCCGGCCCGATGCCCGCTTCAACGTGGCGATCCGAACGGTCACGGTGGACACGGCCTCCACGGCCGCCGAGTACGGAGTGGGTGGCGGCATCACCTGGGATTCCGAGGCGGGCAGCGAGTACGAGGAGGCCGTCGCGAAGTCCCGCGTCCTCACGGCTCGCCGCCCCGGGTTCGAGCTCCTGGAGACGATGCGCTTCCATCCCACCGAGGGCGTCCGCCACCTCGACCGGCACCTCGAGCGCCTCGCCGGGTCCGCGGAGTACTTCGACTTCCGGCTCGACGAGGTGGACGTCCGAGAAGCAGTCGAGAAAACCGCCGCGTCGGCGCCGGCCACGATGGCGCGTTTGCGCCTCTCGCTCCGCAAGGACGGCACGGTGCGCGTGACGGCCACGCCGTTCACGGACGAACCCGACGCGGTGCGCGTGGCGATCGACGACATCGCCCAGGATCCGAGCGATGTCTTCCTCTTCCACAAGACGTCCCGCCGCGACCGATACGACGCGGCGCGTCGCCGTCACCCCGACGGAGACGACGTCCTCCTCGTCAACGACCGACGTGAGATCACGGAATCGACGATCGCGAACGTTGCGGCGCGCATCGAGGGGCGATGGATCACGCCGCCCCGCGAGGCCGGGCTGCTCCCGGGGGTCGGGCGCGCCGTCGCGCTCGAGGAAGGGCGTGTGGTCGAAGGGACGGTGACGATCGCTGACGCGCGTTCGGCGGATGAGCTCGCCTTGATCAGCGACGCCCGCGGGTGGCGCGTGGCCGTCCTGGTCTAGTCGCGGTCGGGTTCGGCCGGGAAGGAGAACGGGCGCATCCCGAACTCCTCCAAGGGGCAGTCACAGAGCGGACACCGAGGGTCCTCGTACACGAGCACGGTCCGCTCGCAGTACGGGCATTCCCCTTCTCGCATCGCGGGAGGCTGGTGTGTTCCGTTCGGCATCAGGTTGGCGCTCCGGGGGGAGCGGTCCACTCCTGCATCGGCACGAACCCGCGTACCTTGAATCAGGCAGATGATCGGGTCCCGAGGCCAGCCCGGACGCTCGACGACCCTCCCGGCTGGGAGGGTCGTCGAGCGATCCGCGAAGGGGGGCACCTTACGCGGCTTCCATCTCCTTGCGGCTGCGGCGCTTGCCGCGAGCGACGTAGGTGTGCACCGGTTCGTGCTGCCAGCAGTAGTCCCACTTGTTGTAGATCGAGAGCTTGGTCCGGCATCCCGGCGCCGCGCACGTGCGGTCCGCCTGGTAGCGCTTGTTGGCCCTCGGGAGCGACCGGACCGACTGGCCGCGGAAACTCTCCTCCGCCATCTCGTTCACGTCCCTTCGTTGCTCGCACCGGAGGGCGGATGGGCTCTCCGTCCTCGTCGTGTCATTCGAACGATGCCGGAGACCGGTTCATTCCTCGGTGGCGGCCCGCGGCGCGTCGCCACGGAATCGCAACGGGCCAAGGGCAGAGATGAGGCAGGATGCCGTCAGTCGCTGCCGAAGGCGGGGGGTCGCTTCTCGATGAACGCCCGCATGCCCTCGCGCTGGTCGGCGCTCCCGAACAGCTCGATGAAGAGCTCCTTCTCGCGGCCGATGCCCGTCGGCCCGGGCGTGTCGACCGCGCCCCGGATCGCTTCCTTCGCAGCCGCGATGGCCTGCCGCGGGCCGCGGGCGAACAGCCGGGCGTCCTGCACGGCCGCCTCGAGGACCTGGTCCGCGGGCAGGACCCGTTCCACCAACCGGAGCGTCTTCGCCTCGTCGGCCTCGACCTGCCTGCCCGTGTAGGTGAGATCCCGGGCGACGCCGACGCCCGCGAGCCTCGCCATGCGCTGGGTCCCGCCGGCTCCCGGGATGACCCCGAGCTTGATCTCGGGTTGCCCCACCCGCGCGTCGTCGGCCGCGTATCGGAGATCGCAGGCGAGCGAGAGCTCGAAGCCACCCCCCAAGGCGAACCCGGTGATCGCGGCGATCGAGCCCTTGGGCATCGCATCGAGGAGGTCGCACGCGTTCCCGAGCGCCGTCACCTGCTCCCGGATCCCATCGTGGTCCAGGTCGACCATCTCCTTGATGTCTGCCCCGGCGGCGAACAGTTTCGGACCTCCCCACAACACGAGGGCGCCGACGTCGTCGCGAGATCCGGCCTCGTGCAGCACTCGAAGGAGATCGATCGACAGCTGGAGGGAGATGGCATTGGCAGGTGGACGCTCCAGGCGGACGATCGCGACGCCGTCGTCGACGTCGAGATGCACGAGCTCAGGCATCGCGGCGCACCCTATCAGCCCCGTTCCTCGACTTTGGCGTCGACCTTGGCCTCGACGTCGGCAACCTCGGCTGCGACGACGCGGAGGCCGTCTTCGAACGCGGTCATCCGGACGCCGAACGCGTCGACGGCCCCCGGCGAGTCGGGAACCGAGGACATCGCGAAGAGCCCGGTCGCTCGGGCCGAGACGGGGACACCGAGCAGCCCCGTCAGCCGTTCCGCCGCCTCGCCGGCTTCGAGATGCGCCGGCTCCCGACCCTCGCCCTCGATCGCGAACACCTCGTCCGCGGTCAGCTCCTCCGGACCACCCAGACTCCACGTGCCTCCCACGGCGTCGCGTCGGTCGTCGATCGCGGCCACCGCTCGTGCAACGTCGCTTGCCAGCACCGGCGCGCAGCGCTGGCTGCCGTCGCCGATCACGAACCCGTGATCGGCACCCATCACCGTGGCGGCGAACCAGAGGCCGCCCAGCCCGTACGCGTGCGACGAGCGGAGCACCGCGTGTTCGAGGCCGCTCTGCACGACGACCTCTTCCGCGAGCCCCTTCGCGCGGAGGAACGGATGCTCGTGGGCGACGGACGCGCCGGGAACCGACAGCAGGATCACGCGACGGGTTCCCGCCTCCTTCGCCGCGGCGACGGCGGCGAGCGCGGAGCCGTGGTTCGCGGCGAGGATCTCCTGATCGCTCGGCTGGTTCACGCCGCCAACCAGGTGCACGAGCGTGTGGACGCGCGGGAGGATCTCCCGCAGCTCGTCGGGCTCCTCGACCGAGAGGACGGCGACCTTCGCGCCGAGGGCTCGCAGCGGCTCGCCGGCTTCGGGACGCCGAACCGTCGCCCGGACCTCGTCGCGCTCCACGAGCGCCCGGACGATCGCGTGCCCGAGGAGGCCGGACGCGCCGGTGACCATCACCGTCAAGCGAGCACCGCCATGACGGCGATGCTACCGACGGCGCGCCGGCGGACATCGGTAGCCTCGGGTTCGTGCAACCCGACCCGGTCGATGTCGCGCGGGTTCGCCGTGCCCTGGGGGCGGCGCCGGTCGCCTGGCGTGGGGCGTCCGGGCACGACGCCCCCTCGAACCGACGCTTCGTCGTCGACCTGCAGGACGGGAGCACCGCGTTCGTGAAGATCGCGGCATTCGACTACACGGCCGACTGGCTCCGCGCCGAACACCGCGTGTACGAGGCGCTGGACGGGCACCCGTTCCTCCCGCGCTCGCTCGGATGGGACGACGACGGCATCGCGCCCGCGCTCGTCATCGAGGACCTGTCCGGCGAGATCTGGCCGCCTCCCTGGGACACCCCTCGTATCGACGCCGTGCTGGCGACCCTCGACGCCGTGCACGCGACCTCGCCCCCCGCCGGCGTGCCGCCCTCGGTCGACGAGCAGTTCGGGCTGGACGGGTGGCCGGACGTGATCGCGGACCCGCAGCCGTTCCTCGGGCTCGGGATCTGCTCGTCTGCGTGGCTCGAAGACCACCTGCCGACCCTCGCGGAGGCGTCGGCGTCGGCCGAGATCGTCGGCGACGCGCTGCTGCATCTCGACGTGAGGAGCGACAACCTGTGCGTGCGCGGCGACCGAGCCGTATTCGTGGACTGGAACAACGCGTCCGTGGGCAACCCCACGCTGGACACCGCCGCGTGGTTGCCGTCGCTCCGCGCCGAAGGTGGACCGACTCCGCACGACATCCTCCCCGACGAGACGCCGGGCCTGCCGCAGATCGCATCCTTGCTGGCGGGGTACTTCAGCGCGCGCGCTGGGCTGTCGCCGATCGCGCAGGCTCCGCATGCGCGGCCTCTCCAGCTCGCCCAATCGACGACCAGCCTGCCCTGGGCGGCCCGCCTTCTCGGACTCCCGCCGCCCTCCTAGGGCCTCGCCGTCCGTTGCACCTGCAACACACTGCTACGATGCCTCGCGTGGATGCCTCCTACGCCGACCTGATGGCCCAGCTCCGGAGCCGAGGGCTCCGGATGACCCCGCAGCGGCGGGCGATCGTCTCCGAGGTGATGCGCGCGAAGGGACACATCTCCCCCACCGCGATCGCACGGAAGGTCCAGGGTGACATGCCGGGCGTGAACGCATCGACCGTGTACCGGACGCTGACGCTCCTCGAGAGCGTCGGCGTCCTCCAGCACTCCCACGTCGAGACCGGCGCCGAGTACCACCGCGCGGATGAGGCGCACCACGTCCACCTGACCTGCCGGAACTGCGGTCAGGACGACGAGCTGTCCCTCGAGGAGGCCCGCAAGCTCCAGGGGCTCATCAAGCGTCATCACGGGTTCGTCGCCGACCTCACGCACTTCGCGATCACCGGTCTCTGTCGCGACTGCGCCGCCTGACGGCAGCTAGTGCGCGTCCGCGAGGGCGGGGAGCCGGCGGCGCCAGCCGCTGAACGCGAAGGCCACCACGAACAGGAGCCCCGCCGCCAGCACGACCGTACCGCCGGAGGACCAGTTCAGGTAGTACGAGCCGTAGACGCCCAGGAACCCGCACACCGTCCCCGCGCCCACCGAGATCCAGAGCATCCGGCCGAACGAGTCCGTGAGGAGCCGGCCGATCACGGGCGGGATCACGAGCATCGCGGCGATCATCGTCACACCGATCACGTTCATCGTCGCCGCGATCGTCGCCGTGAGCATCACCGCCAACCCGATGTCGACACGCGCCGTACGGACGCCGGAGACCTCCGCGACCTCGGGATCGAACGTCGAGAAGAGCAGCTGCCGGTATCCGAGGAACACGAACAGGATCGAGCCCGCCGCGACGGCCAGCACGACGAGCACGTCGACACCGGTGACCCCGAGCACGTTCCCCCAGAGGAGGGCCTCGAAGTTCACGACGAACGTCCGTTGGGTCGAGATCAGGATGATCCCGATCGCGAAGCTCGCCGACGTGATCGCACCGATCGCCGCGTCGGCCCCGATCGATCGTCGGCGCGCGACCTTGTTGATGAAGAGCGCCGCGACCAGCCCCCAGAGCCCCGCCCCCAGGAAGACGTTCACGCCGACGATGTAGCTCGCGACCGCGCCGCCGAAGATCGCGTGCGAGAGGCCGTGGCCGATGTAGCTCATCCCTCGGAGCACCACGTACACGCCGATCAGACCGCAGAGCGCGCCGGTGATCGTGGCGACGAGCAGCGCCCGCTGGAAGAACTCGTACCCGAACGGCTCAAGCAGGGTGCTCATGATGGTCCTCCCGGAGCGGCAGCACGCGAGCGCCCTCCTCCTCCTCCACGAGCTCGGGGTACTGCTCGAGCACGACGGGCATCCCACCGTGCGAGAGCACTTCGAGCGGGGCGCCGTAGGTCTTTTCCAGCACCTCGCTGGTGATCACCTGTCGCGGCGTCCCCGTGGCGATCACCTCGCGGTTCAGGCAGACGAGCCGAGGCAGATGGGACGCGATGCCGTTCAGGTCGTGGGTGGTGAGGACGATCGCGAGTCCCTCGTGGTGGAGATCGTGGATCACGTGCATCACGTCGTGGCGGGTGCGGACGTCGACGCCGCTGGTCGGCTCGTCCAGCAGGAGCAGACGCGGGTGCCCGAGCATCGCGCGGGCGATGAAGACCCGTTGCTGCTGTCCCCCCGAGAGTTCGCGGATGTGTCGGCCGGAGAGCCCTCCCAGTCCGAGCCGCTCGAGGACCTCCTGCGCCTGTGAGGACTCCTCCTTCGAGGGCCAGGGGACCCGGCGCCCGTCGATCTTCGCCATGAGCACCGCTTCGCGAACCGTGACCGGGAAGTACCAGTTCACCGTCTCGACCTGCGGCACGTAGCCGATCGACAATCCGGGGTCGCGGCGGATCCGTCCGGCGATCGGTTCGACCGATCCGGCGATCGCCTTCAACAGCGTGCTCTTCCCGCTCCCGGAGGGCCCGACGACACCGATGAACTCGCCCGCCCCGATCTGCAGGTCGACGTTCACGAGCACCGGTTCCCGACCGTAGCGGCACGTGACCCGGTCGAACCGCACCAACTCGTCCATCAGTAGCGGGTCCCTCCCGCTGCGTCGGTCACGAGGTTGGTGACGTCGACGTCTCCGAAGGCCTCAGGATCCCCGCCCAGCGCCCCGACGATCGTGCGGAAGTCGAACACCATCAGTCCGAGGTAGCTGTGGTCTGGATCGCCGGCCTCGCCCGGGAGGTCGTCATCGCGCAGGTCGTCGACGTAGGTCGCACCCGTCTCTGCGGCGATCTGTTCGAGGACCGGGCTCGGGAACACCTCGGAGCCGAAGATCGCGGGGAGATCCTCGGCTCGGATCTGCTCGATCAGGCCGACGATCTCCTGCGGCGTGGGCTCGGCGAAGTCCGACGGCTGGATCGCTCCGACGACCTCCCAGCCGTACTCGCGGGCGAAGTACGGGAACGAGTCATGATACGTGAGGAGCTTGCGGTCCTCTTCCGGCAGCGTCTCGGTGGCCGAGCGGACGGCCGCATCCAGGGCATCGACCCGCTCCGCGAACGCGTCGAAGTTCTCCTCGAACATGGACGAGCCCTCGGGGTCGAGCTCGGTGAGCTCATCACGGACGATCTCGGCGAACTCCTTCGCGTAGGGGGGATTCGTCCAGAGGTGGGGGTTCGGGAAGCCTTCGGATCGTGGGAACGAGAAGTCGAAGATGTACTCGTCCTCCGAGATCGTGCGGTCCGCGAGCTGCACGATGCGCACCCCGTCGCCGACGTTCGCCTCCGCGAGCTCGCGCGTCGGCTCTTCCAGATGGAGGCCGTTGATGAAGACGATGTCGGCGTCCTCCATCACCGCGGCGTCCGAGGGAGCGGGCTCGAACGTGTGGCTGTTCACCCCTTCGGGCACGATCCCCGTCACGGAGACGCGGTCGCCCCCGATGTTCTGCACGATGTTCGTGATCGGCGAGACCGTGGTGACGACCTGGACGCCCGCCCCCGAGCCAGCTCCACCTGACTGACAGGCGCCGGGGAGGAGCAGGAGGAGGGCAGCCGCGAACGCCGTCGTCCCTCTTCGCATATCCATGCAGACAGCCTACTCCGTTCTTGCAATGGCTTGCAACTAGGGAAACGTACTAGAAGGCGGGCGACTCCCGGTAGGTGCCGAAGACCGCCGCGAGGGCTCCCACGATCTCCCCCTCGGTGCAACGGGCACGGGCACAGTCGATCAGCGGCTCCATCAGGTTCGCGTCGGTGGTCGCGGCCTCCTTCAGGGCGATCAGCGCGTCGTCCGCGGCGGCCGCGTCGCGCGCGGCACGGGTGCGGCGAACGCTCGCGAGCTGCGTCCGCTCGGCCTCCTCCCCGATCACGAGCGTGTCGATCGCGTTCTCGTTCGCGTCCACGAAGTCCGTCACGCCGACCTTCACGAGGTCACCCGACTCGTAGCGTTGCTGCTCCTGGAACGCCGACTCGGCGATCCGTCGCTGGAACCAGCCTTGCTCGATCCCCTCCAGGACGCCCTCGAGCATCGAACCCTCACCCATCCGCTCGATCTCCGTGAAGATCTCCTCGGCCCGTGCCTCGATCCGGTCCGTCGCGTCTTCCACGAACCACGAACCGCCGAGCGGATCGATGACGTCGGGGACCCCGGACTCGAAGGCGATCACCTGCTGGGTCCGAAGCGCCAGCTTCGCGGATTCCTCGGTGGGGAGCGCCAGCACCTCGTCGAGAGCGTTCGTGTGCAGCGACTGCGTGCCGCCGAGCACCGCGGCGAGCGCCTCGATCGAGGTGCGCACGACGTTGTTCATCGGCTGCTGCGCGGTGAGGGACACGCCCGCCGTCTGCGTGTGGAACCGCAGACGCATCGCCTGGGGGCTGGTCGCGCCGTAGCGATCGCGCATCCAGCGTGCCCAGATCCGGCGGGCGGCACGCAGCTTCGCGATCTCCTCGAAGAAGTCGATGTGCGCGTTGAAGAAGAACGAGAGGGCGGGCGCGAAGGCTTCGACGTCGAGGCCCCGCTGCATCCCGAGCTCGACGTAGGCGAACCCGTCCGCCAACGTGAACGCGAGCTCCTCCGCGGCCGTCGCCCCCGCCTCACGGATGTGGTAGCCGGACACGCTGATCGGGTGCCATTTGGGAACGCGCTCGGCGCAGAAGGCCATCAGATCGCCGATCAGCCGCAGGTGCGGCCTCGGCGGGAACACCCACTCCTTCTGCGCGATGTATTCCTTGAAGATGTCGGTCTGCAGCGTGCCGTCGAGGGTCGACCAGTCGACGCCTTGTTCCTCCGCCGTCGCCAGGAAGAACGCGAACACGACGACCGCGGGGCCGCTGATCGTCATCGACGTGGTGACGTCGCCGAGCGGGATCTGGTCGAACAACGTCTCGAAATCGTCGAGGGAATCCGTGGCGACGCCGCAGCGCCCGACCTCGCCCTCGCTCCGGGGATCGTCGGAGTCAAGCCCCATGAGCGTCGGCATGTCGAACGCGACCGAGAGACCGGTCTGACCGTGCTCGGTCAGGAAGCGGTACCGGGCGTTGGTCTCCGCCGGCGTTCCGTACCCGGCGAACTGACGCATCGTCCAGAGCCTGCCCCGGTACATCGAGGGATAGGCGCCCCGGGTGAACGGGAAGGCGCCCGGTTCGCCGAGCTTCTCGTCCGGCTCCCATCCGCCAAGGTCGTCCGGCCCGACGATCGCCGGGACCGGCTCACCAGACAGGGATCGGTGCGAACGCTCGCTCCACGCAGCGCGGGGCCGCTCGGGACTCATCCCTCCGAGGATACGCGGCGACGTCAGTTCCCTCCGGCGCGCCGGAGGAGCTCCTGGGCCGCGGCGTACGGGTCGATGCGACGCTCGGCGAGGTCGTCGCCGAGCGCCGGGTCCTGCGCGAGTGCTTCGGCTGCCTTGACCCGGAACCGCTCCGCGGCCAGGCTCTCCGCCTCACGGAGGAGGCGGGCTCGCCGCTTCGCGGCGAGCGCGCCGGACGCCTCGGCGCCGTCGCGGTGCTCGCGGATCGCCGACCAGACCTCGTCGACCCCTTCGGCCTTCGCTGCCGTTGCCATCAGCACCGGCGGATCCCAGTTGCGTGCGGCTCCCATGTGCAGCATCTGGCGGAGCTCCTTGGCCACGTCCGGTGCGCCGTCGCGGTCCGCCTTGTTCACGACGAAGACGTCGGCCGCCTCGAGGATGCCGGCCTTCGCCATCTGGACGGCGTCCCCCATTCCCGGCGCCATCACCACGACCGCCGTGTCCGTGGCCGCCGCGACGTCGACCTCGGCCTGCCCGACGCCCACCGTCTCCACGAAGATCACGTCGTAGCCGGCCGCGTCGAGGATCCGCACCGCCTCGGGAGCCGCGAGGGCCATCCCTCCGAGGTGTCCACGCGTCGCCATCGAGCGGATGAACACCCCGGGATCGACGGCATGGTCCTGCATCCGCACGCGATCCCCGAGGAGGGCGCCGCCGGTGTAGGGCGACGTGGGGTCCACCGCGAGGACGGCCGCGCGGAGATCGGCGGCACGGGCGATCCGTACGAGCTCCCCCGCGAGCGTGGACTTGCCGACGCCGGGCGCGCCGGTCAGGCCGATCGTGGTCGCCCGTCCGGTCTCCGGGTAGATCCCCGCCGACAGCTCGGCCAGCTCCGGGGCGTCGTCCTCGACGGCAGAGATCGCGCGCGCCACCGCGCGGCGCTCGCCGGCCAGCACCCCGTCGACGAGCCCCGCCACGTCCACGACGCTCACCCTACCGGTCGGTCGGCTCTGGCCGGCTGCGCACCACCGGCGGAGCTCGCGCCCGGGATCGCCTCCAGCGCATCGCGGAGCGATCGACATAGCGCGCGCTGCCGAAGGAGGGCGGGATCGTCTTCCGACGCCACCCTCGACCGCACCATCGCCAGGTTGACCTGCTCGCGCTGGAGTCGGCCTAGCAGGCCGGAGGCTCGATCGCCCGCTCTGTCTCGGATCGCGCGGCTGGCCCGGCGTCGCGCTCTCGGACTCTCGAGGACCGACAGCTCTTCCGGCGTCACGGCCTCCTGCTCGACCTCGCTCATCAGCGCCGCCCGGAGCCACCGTCGCTCCCGCGCGTGCGCGAGACGGACCGCGAGCACCACGAACAGGAGGAGTGGCAGGCCCTTGACGGCGGTCGCGACGGGGATCAGGAACCACTCCCAGCCCTCCCACGGATGGGCCGGGAAGAACTCGAGGATCGGCGAGTTCCACAGGAAGTGCCCGAGGACGGCGGCTCCGGCGAGCAGCGCCGCGGGACCGAGTCGATCTCGTTGAGGCCGGCCATCGCGCCGGGTGATGAGCGTGCCGACCGCCATCCCCACCAGGCCGGTGTACAGCACGTGGGAGTAGAGGCCGCTCGCGATCACGCGTACGAAGAACCCTTGGAGCACACCGCCGACGTCTCCGCCGAACACGGCGACGAAGTAGAAGACGTCCTCGACGACGGCGAAGCCGAGCCCGCAGAGCGCCCCGTAGACGAACCCGTCCATCACGTCGTCGACCTCGTCACGGGCGATCAGCACGATCAGCACGACGCCGAGACCCTTGAGGATCTCCTCCACGAACGGGGCGGTGAGCGCGGCCGTCCATCGCGCAGCGAACTCGGGTCCACCGATGCGCGCGACCACGACACCCCACCCGGCGTTGCCGATCGCCGACAACGTGGTGGCGGCCACCGCCCCCCAGACGAACGCCGCGATCAGCAGAGGGATCGGTTCGCGCTCGTAGAGATCGAGGAGGTAGACAAGCACGGCGACCGGGGCGGCGTAGACGATCACGAGACCCCACGACAGGAGCCAGCCACCGGGCGAGATCTCGCGGAAGAGGTTCTGTTCCCCGATCGCCACGATGCCGGTCAGCGTCACGACGACCGCGTAGAGCCAGAAGGCGGGGAGACGGGGCTGGAGGAATCGTGCGTGGTGCAGGGGCGAGTGCGCGAACGCGCGGCGACGCATCATCAGACCACCTCGGCCCCGTCGATCATCGCCGTGAGCTCCTCGGCGATCAGCTCGAGCTGCCCCTGGAACGCCCAGCCGTCGAAGATCACCCCGTTGCCGGCGGGCGACACCGCGACGATGACGGACCCCTCCACCGGCGATCCGCTCCGCGGCTCCGACCCGATGTAGCCGAAGCGGACGGCCTCGAGCCCGTTCCGGAGGAGGATCTGCTCGATCCGGTCGGTCACCGACAAGCGCTCGAGCTGGTGGCTGAGCACTTCGCCCGCGTACAGATCCGCCAACGCGAGCGCCCCACCGCCCACCTCGGGGAGCGCCACCAGATCGAGCGCACCGTTGCCACGGGTGAGTTGCGTGAACGCTCCCGACAGGATCCCGTCCGACGCCGAGGGGAGAGAGACCTCCTCTCGATGCACGACCTCCCAACCCGGGAGCGGGTGGATCGTGACGACGCCCCCCAGCGAGACCGCCTGGACGTCCGGCACGCGCAGCGTCTCCGCCACCACGAAGCCACCGAGCACGGTCACCGACATCACGAGCGCGACGAGACCGGTGGGGAGCCAGCGTCTCGCGGGCCGGCCGGTCCCGGCGGCGTCCGGCCGGGTCGGCACGCGCGCCGCCGGCGGCGGCGCTGGTGTCATCAGCGATCCCCGTCCGCGACGGACAGGAGCTTCGTGAGGCGCACGAGCCGCAAGGGGTGCCGGAGCATCCCTCGGATCCGGATGCGCCGGCGCAGGAGATCCCCGACGATCGCGCGGCCCTCCCGCCGGAACGGGTCCGGAAGCCCCCCTCGCAGCGGCGCGGTGGTGAGGTCGAGCAGCCGCCCCGAGTCCGATCGGATACGCAGGTGCGCGTCGGGAACGTCGCCGTCGCCGACACGGACACCCTCGTGTTCGATCCGGAGGAAGACCGTCACGTCGGCGTCGGGCGCGTCGAGCACGGCGACCGATCTGCGCAGGAGCGCCGCCCGTGCGGGATCGCGTGCGAGGTTCTGCTCGATGAGGTCCGCGACCATCGACGCGAGGCCACTCGGCTCCTCGCCGACCAGCGTGATCGTCACGGCTCGAGGACCACCTTCGTGGCTTCCCGGCGATCGAACAGCGCGTAGCCCTCGGCCGCTGCCTCGAGCGGGAGTCGATGGCTGATCAGCGGTGTCGGGTCCACCGCGCCCCGCTCCAACCCGTCCATCGCCCGGCCCCACCACGACACGACGGGCGTGAGACCCGCGAACCGGAGTGTGAGCGCTCGCGACCAATACGCCCCGAGTTGGAGCTCCGTCGTCTCCGACGAGTAGACGCCCAGGACGACCACGGTGCCACCGCGGCGGACGGTGTCGATCGCGCTCTCGAAGGCCGTTGGATGTCCGACCGCGTCGATCACGACGTCGGCCCCCCGCCCGTCGGTCGCCTCCGCGAGCGCGGTCGCGGGGTTCCGCTCGTCGATGTGCACCGGGATCGCGCCCGCAGTCTCCGCCAGCGCAAGTCGCGACGGGTCTCGATCGAGCGCGTAGATCGTCGGGCCACCTGGGGTCCGGAGGCCTTCGATCGTGCAGAAGCCCACGGGACCGCAGCCGAGCACCGCGACCACGTCGTCCGGCCCGGCGCCCGTCAGCGAAGCCCCGTAGAGGCCGGTCGTCAGCACATCGCCGACGAAGACGGCGGCCTCATCTCCCACGCCATCCGGGATCTCCAGCAGGTTCAGATCGGCGTCGGGAACGCGGAGCCGTTCGGCCTGGGCGCCGGGCAAGGCGCCGCCGAAGATCCCGTAGCCGAAGATCCTGTCGTCATCGCACAACGAGGACTGCCCGATCCCACAGAACCAGCAATGGCCGCAGGCGACGTTGAACGCGACGGCGACGCGATCCCCGACCCGCCGGGTCTCCACCCCGTCGCCGACCGCCTCGATCACTCCGACAGCCTCGTGCCCCAACGGCTCCCCCAGTTCCATCGGCGCCTTCCCGTGGAGCAGGTGGAGATCGCTCCCACAGATCGCTGAGCGGGTGACACGGACGATCGCGTCGGTCGGCGCCTCGAGATCCGGATCGGGCAGGTCGGCGACGCGGACGGCGCCCACCCCGTCGAACACGACCCCCCGCATCAGCGCCCGTCGGGGCCATCGTCGGGAAAGGTCGTGTCCACCTGACCGGCGATGTAGGCCAGTTCCTGCGTGCCCTTCGTGTAGCGAAGGATCTTCGGGAGATCGCCGCGGACACGGAGCTTCCCCTGGACGAGCCCCTTCACCGGTTCGAGGTCACCGCGGATCACGTCCTTCCACCGCGAGTACGGCGCGCGGATCACGAACTCGGCGGAGGCCGCCCTCGCCTCGTCGACGATGCCGCCGCCGCGGCAGCCGCCGTGCCAGAGGTCGAGGAGCCCGCGCACGTCGGTCGCGATCCCCTTGTCCGGTTCCGCCTCGACGTGGATCACCGCGTCGCCCTCCCAGGTCGCCGCGTACTCGGCGTACTCCTCCGACGCATCGACCGCCTCGATGTAGGCCTGGAACCACTCCTCGGTCGGGAACTCGGGCAACCTCAGGACCCCCACAGCTGCAACGCGAAAACGACCCCCACCGCGTTGAACGCGGCATGCGTCGCGATGTTCACGAGGAGGTTGTGATGGCGCCAGTGGATCCATGCCCAGGCCAGGCCGGTGATCGTCATCATGAACACCAGCACGCTCACATCGAGCGCATCCCCCGGGACCACATGGATGAGCCCGAACGGGATCGCGGAGGCCAACGCGCCCGGCCAGAACCCGCGACGGTCGGCGACGGAGCGGAAGATCAGACCGCGGAAGACCAGCTCCTCGGCGAGCGGTGCCATCACCACGGCATAGACGACCAGGGCGACCACCGCCCATCCCGTGAGCGAGGGATCGACCTGCCGAGGGACGTCGACGTCGCGTCCGGAGATCGCGGCGAGTGCCGAGACCACGAAGTACGCCGCCACCGTGATGCCGATCTGCGAGGCGAAGCCCCAGCCGACGCCCGACGCCGCTTCACGGAGTCGGGTCCCGCGCGCCGGCCACCCGATCGATCGCCACCAACCCCGGTGCGCCACCTGGAGCCAGATGAGGAGGCAGATGACGAGCACGAGGTACGTCACCGCCCCCGAGGCCGCGCCGGGCCCGTTCATCCGTTGGCCCGAGGCACCGCCGAGCGCGAGGAACACCGGGACGGAGACGAGCGTCCCGAGGACGAACCCCAGGAGCGTCACGATGACGGCCTCCCACCATCGCCACGTGGCCCTCGGCGGCGCATGCTCGACGAGCAGCTCGTCGGGAGGCGGTGGGAGCGGTGCGTTCATCGCGACATCTTCCCGCGGGCGACGGCGAGAGACACGCCGAGGAGGCCGGAGAGCGCGAACCCGAACCCGAAGCCGACGGCCGCCGCCCCCGTGTCGTTCGCCAGGAATGCGACCACGGACCCGAGGAGCAGCACGAGGATCGCGTCCTGCCACGCGTCGTGGTTCTCGAAGCTCATGGCGATCCCCGCGGGGGGGCGGAGCACGATGACGAGCAGGACCAGCGTGCCGACCACGGGGATCGCCGCCAGGGGCGTGTCGGTGAGCTGCCCCCACCCGATCCCGAGTCGGCCGGCGAACCGATCGAGGATCCCTGCGACCGACGAGGTGCCTTCGAGGAACGCGGTCACGTGGGTCGGCCGGTCCGTGAGGTAGCGGTGCATGATCGCGATCGCAGCCATCCCCGTGGCCGTGATCGTTCCGGTGATGACCACGACGAGCCACCAGGGACGGCGGCGACGGATCGCGAGCCACATGCCGGCGGCCGCGAACAGCGTGATCGCCGCACCGAAGTTCGCTCCGGTCCAGGGCGAGCCGGCGACGAGGGCGCACGCCGCGAGGAGGATCACACCGCTGCGCACGCGGAGGCGATGTGCGAGGAACATCGCCGATCCGAGCACGATCCCGATCTCGATGTTCGGCATGCCGAAGAAGCGGCCCCCGTCGAGCTGACCGCCGCCGGCGAGGGGCGTCACGGCCGCCGGCCAGCCGAGCGCGGCCTCGACGGCGAGGATCAACAGGACGACTCCTCCGGTCGTCGCGAGCGCGACGAAGGTCCCGCGCCGAGCGGCGACCCAGTGGGTGAACACCATGCCGGCGGCGACGAAGACGACCAGGAACGCGATCACGGTCGCCACGATCAGGGTCGGGAGATGACCGACGAGCAGCAGCCCGAGCGCGAGCCACGGAAGTGCCGACGTGAGCACCTCGACCGCACGGAGCGTGCGGGAGGAGAGCCGTCCGCGGAGTGCGAGAGCGAGGACTGCGGCGAGACCGAAGAGCATCATCACGCCCCAGCTGGCTGCGGCAGCAGGCACGGCGAGCCGGCGCTGCTCGAGGTAGCGCTCGTAGAGGTCGAGGGGCGCGGGTTCGCGCGTGCGTTCGATCGGTGCGCCGGCCTCGTACGGGAGGGCGAGCCACTCGGCGACGGTCGCCGCGGGGTCGACGTCCGCGACAACACCGGCGCGCCGCGTGGAATCGGAGGTGAGCGCATGCAGCTCGCCCGTCGCAGAAAGGAGCTCGTCTGGATCGCCCCAGGCGGCGATCACCGTGCCGAGCTCGTCCCCGTCCGCGGCTGACGCCGCGGACGGCGACGCCGAAAGCACGATCACGATGACGGGATCGCCGAGGTCGCCAGTCCGCCCCTCGAGCCACGATGACACTGCGGCCGAGACCTCGGCGGGCGTCGCGTGACGCAGATGGATCCCGTGGGCAGTCACGGGGGCTGGCCCCGTATCCCGAGAGTCGATCACCAGCTGCATCTCGTCGCGGACATTCGCGCGGCCGTTCATCAGCGCCACCCCGCCGTTGCTCGCGAGCGCCCGGAGATGCGGGTCGTGGAGCAGCGTCGGAAGGGACACACCTTCGAGCAATACGACGAGAGCCGGCGGCGGCTCCCACGTTTGTGCCGACGTTGGCCCCGGCATCGCGGCGAGAACAGCCGTGGCCGCCACCGCCACCACAACTCGCCTCACGGGAGGCGGACGAGCTCGGGGTCGCGTCGGACCTCGGCGCCCAGCCCCGTGAGCTTCGCCTCGAAGTCCTCGTAGCCCCTATCGACGTGCTCGATGTCCGCGATCTCCGTCACGCCGTCCGCGGTCAGCGCGGCGATCGCCATCGCGGCGCCGGCGCGGATGTCCATCGCTCGCACGGGTGCGGCGGAGAGACGCTCGACGCCGCGGATCACCGCGTGGTGACCCTCGGTGCGGATGTCGGCTCCCATGCGCCGGAGCTCGTCGACGTAGGTGAACCGCCCCTCGAACACGTTCTCCGTCGCGATGCTCGTCCCATTCGCCGTCGAGAGCATGGCCAGCAGGATCGGCTGGAAGTCGGTCGCGATCCCCGGGTACGGGAGCGTCACGAAGTCGGCGGCCCGCGCTCGCTCCGGCTGCCGGACCCGCAGTCCGTCATCGGTCCTGCGGATCTCTGCGCCACCCTCGCCGAGCTTCTCCAGGAAGAGCTCCAGGTGTTCGGGGCGCGCCCCGTCGAGCACGAGATCCCCACGGGTCGCCACCGCGGCCGCGGCCCAGGTTCCCGCTTCGATCCGATCGCAGATGACCGTGTGCTCGGCCGGCTCGAGCGCACCCACACCTTCGATCTCGATCGTCGCGGACCCGGCGCCGTGGATCCCGGCCCCCATCGCCGCGAGGAACGCGGCCAGGTCCGCGATCTCGGGCTCCCGGGCGGCGTTGTCGATCACGCTGACCCCTTCGGCGGTGACCGCCGCCATCATCAGGTTCTCGGTGGCCCCCACGCTCGGATAGTCGAGGGTGATCGGCGCGGCCGTGAGCCCCTCGGCGGTCGCGACGAGGAACCCGTGTTCCGCGTCGATCCGGGCACCCATCCGGCGCAGCCCATCGAGATGGAGGTCGATCGGACGTGAGCCGATGTTGTCGCCGCCCGGCATCGCCACGCGCGCCTCGCCGGTGCGGGCGAGGAGCGGGCCGAGCACGGCGATCGAGGCCCGCATGCGCCGCACCAACTCGTACGGCGCCTCCACGGACGAGAGGTGGGTGGCGTCCACCGCCACGCCCCCGTCCTCCCACGAGACCCCGGCGCCGAGGTGCTCGAGGACCTCGCCCATCGTGAAGCAGTCCTGGATGCGAGGAACGTTGCGGAGCACGCAACGTCCGGGTGCGAGCAACGACGCCGCCATCAGCTTCAGGGCCGAGTTCTTGGCGCCCGAGATGCGGACGGAACCGGCGAGGCGAGCGCCGCCCGTCACGAAGAGACGGTCCATCCGGGCATCGTACCGGTGCCCACCTGCGAGACGGCCGCGGCTGCGAGGGGGTCAGTGGGAGCCGCTCAGGGTGAGCCTGGCTTCGGCTCGCGCGATCTCGGTCTTGACCTGCTCGTCGTCGTCACCCTCGGCGGCCGACCGAAGCTCCTCGAGGCGCCTCGTGACGGCGTCGACGTCGATCTCGGCCTCGAGCTGGGCGTTCGTCGCGAGCACGTCGACCCGCGACGATCCTTCTTCGGTGGACACGTGCAGGAAGCCGCCGTCCACCACCGCCTTCAACCAGGTGCCGTCCTCCTCCTGGATCTGGAGCGGCCCGATCGCGAGATGGACGAGGAGGGGTGCATGTCCCGCCAGGATGCCCACGTCGCCGTCGACCCCGTGCGCGATCACCTCGGTGGCCTGCCCCGACCACACCTCTCGCTCGGGTGTAACGACGTGGACCTCGAGCGCCACTACGCGGCCTCGAGGGTCTTCGCCTGCTCGACGGCCTCCTCGATCCCGCCGACGAGGAAGAACGCCTGCTCGGGGAGGTGGTCGTACTCGCCTTCGCAGAGCGCCTTGAACGACGCGATCGTCTCGTCGATCGGCGTGTACTTCCCGGGGAGGCCGGTGAACTGCTCCGCGACGAAGAACGGCTGCGACAGGAACCGCTGGATCTTGCGGGCCCGAGACACGATCACCTTGTCCTCCTCGGAGAGCTCGTCGATCCCGAGGATCGCGATGATGTCCTGGAGGTCGCGGTACCGCTGGAGGATCTCCTGGACCCGGCGCGCCGTGTCGTAGTGATCCTGCCCGACATACCGCGCGTCGAGGATCCGCGAGGTGGAGTCGAGCGGGTCCACCGCCGGGTAGATGCCGAGCGCCGCGATGTCACGCGAGAGCACCGTCGTGGCGTCGAGGTGCGCGAACGCCGTGTGCGGCGCAGGGTCCGTGATGTCGTCGGCCGGCACGTAGATCGCCTGCAGCGACGTGATCGACCGGCCGCCCGCCGACGTGATCCGCTCCTGCAGCTCACCCATCTCGTCGGCGAGGGTCGGCTGGTAGCCGACCGCCGACGGCATACGTCCGAGCAGCGTCGAGACCTCGGAGCCCGCCTGCGTGAACCGGAAGATGTTGTCGATGAAGAGCAGCACGTCCTTGCGCTCGACGTCGCGGAAGTACTCGGCCATCGTGAGGGCCGACAGCGCCACGCGGAGACGCACGCCGGGCGGCTCGTCCATCTGCCCGAACACGAGCGCCGTGTTGTTGATCACGCCCGACTCGGTCATCTCGAGGAACAGGTCGTTGCCCTCGCGGGTGCGCTCCCCCACCCCCGCGAAGACCGACACGCCGCCGTGCTCCTTGGCCTGCCGGCGGATCATCTCCTGGATGATCACGGTCTTGCCGACGCCGGCGCCGCCGAACATCCCGATCTTCCCGCCCTGCACGTACGGCTCGAGCAGGTCGATCACCTTGATGCCGGTCTCGAGCATCTGCTTCTTGGGCTCGAGGTCTGCGAAGGGCGGTGGCTCCCGGTGGATCGGCCAGCGGTCGCTCGCGTGGATCTCGGACGCGTCCGTGTCGAGCGGCTCGCCGATCACGTTGTAGACGTGGCCGAGCACACCTTCCCCCACGGGAACGGTGATCGGTGACCCCGTGTTCTTCACGGGGGTGCCGCGCACCAGTCCGTCGGTCGGCTTCAGGGCGATCGTGCGGACGATCGAATCGCCGATGTGCTGGGCGACCTCGCAGGTGATCGTCGTCGACTCTCCCTCAAGGGTCAGGTCGACCGTGAGCGCCGTGTGGACCTCGGGGAGCTCGGCCGGCGGGAACTCCACATCGATCACCGGGCCGATCACCCGAACGACTCGTCCTTCTGGATGTTCTTTGGCCGGATGGCTCTTCTCCTTCGGCTCCTTCTTCGGCGTCTCTGGCATCGTCATCCCTCCGAGCCGGCAGCCATCGATTCGGCCCCGCCTACGATCTCCATGATCTCGGTCGTGATCTCGTCCTGACGCGCCCGGTTCGCTTGCCGCGTCAGGATCTTGACCAGGTCTTCTGCGTTGTCGGTCGCCGCTTTCATCGCCCGGCGCCGAGCGGCGTTCTCAGACGCTGCGGATTCGAGCAGCCCCGCGTAGACCTTCGTCACCACGTACTGCGGGAGCAGGTGATCCAGGATCTCCTCCGGCTCCGGCTCGAACAGGTACTCGGGGTGGACGACGCCGAGGCCCTTCCCGGTGACCTCTTCCGGCGCGATCGGCAGGAATCGCTTGGTCGTCGCGCGGAGCGTGAACGCGGAGCGGAAGTCGGTGTAGGCGGCGTGGAGCTCGTCGATCTCCTCGTCGGCGAAGTCCTTGATCAGGACGCGGCCGACCCGTTCCGCCTCCTCGTAGGGCGGGACCTCGCTGAACCCCTGCCAGCTCTTTCGCATCGCCACGCCTCGGAAACGGAAGTAGCCGACGCCCTTCTTGCCGATCACGTACAGGACCGGCTCCAGGCCTCGGCTACGAACGTCGCGGACCACGCCCTCCGCGACCTTCAGCACGTTCGCGTTGTACGCGCCCGCGAGTCCTCGGTCCGACGTCACGACCAGGATGCCCGCCTTCGAAGGGTTCTCGCGGTCTTCGAGCAAGGGGTGCTGGACCGAGCCCGTCTGTCGCGCCAGATCCTCCATCGCCTTGGTCAGCTGGATGGCGTACGGCCGAGACGACTCCACGCGTTGCTGCGCCTTGACGATCCGCGAGGACGCGATGAGCTCCATCGCGCGCGTGATCTTCTTCGTCGACTGGACCGAACGGATCCGCCGGCGAACGATCCGGAGCTGGGCTCCCATCGGCTAGGCGCCCTCCTCGTTCTCTTCGTCGTCAGGCAAGGGCACCTGGCCCTCGACGTCGTCCTCTTCTGCCAGTGAAGGACCCCCGTCCTCTTCCTCTTCCTCCTCGTCGTCGTCGACCGAGGACATCCGATCCCAGCCGATGTCGGGCTTGACCTCATCGGGCGGCGTGCCGGCGCCGCGGCCGGCCTCGCTGCCGGCAGCCGCTTCGCTCGTCTGGAACGACTGCGCGAACGACTCCACCGACTCCTTCAGCGTCGCCTCCGTCTCGTCGGACATGTCGCCCGTCTCTTTGATCGCGCCGAGGACGTCGGTCCGGGAGTCGAGGAAGGTCGTGAACTCCTCCACGAAGCGCCGCGCGTCCTCGACCGGGAACGGATCGAGGTAGCCACCGGTCGCCGTCCAGATCATCACGACCTCGCGCTCGACCGGAAGCGGCTGGTACTGGGGCTGCTTCAGGACCTCCACGACGCGTGCACCACGGGCGAGCTGTTGCTGCGAGGCCTTGTCCAGCTCGGAGCCGAACTGCGCGAACGCCTCGAGGGCGCGGAACTGGGCAAGGTCGAGCCGGAGGCGGCCGGCGACCCTCTTCATCGCTTTGGTCTGCGCGCTCCCGCCCACGCGCGAGACCGAGATGCCGATGTTGATCGCGGGACGCACGCCTGCGAAGAACAGGTCCGGCTCGAGGAAGATCTGCCCGTCGGTGATCGAGATCACGTTCGTCGGGATGTAGGCGGAGATGTCGTTGCCCTTGGTCTCGATGATCGGCAGCGCCGTCAACGACCCGCCGCCGAGCTCGTCCGAGAGCTTCGCGGCGCGCTCGAGCAGCCGCGAGTGCAGGTAGAAGACGTCGCCGGGGAACGCCTCACGCCCGGGCGGCCGGCGGAGCAGCAGCGACAGCGTGCGGTACGCCGTCGCCTGCTTCGACAGGTCGTCGTAGACGATCAGCGCGTGCTCGCCGTTGTACATCCAGTGCGCCCCGAAGGCGGCGCCGGAGTACGGGGCGATGTACTGGAACGGGGCCGGGTCCGAGGCAGGGGCGTTCACGACGACCGTGTACTCCAGCGCGCCGTTCTCCTCCAGGGTCGCCACGACCTCGGCGACCGTCGAGGACTTCTGTCCGACCGCTACGTAGATGCATTTCACCCGCTTCTTCGGATCCCCGGTCGCCCAGAGCTCCTTCTGCGCGATGATCGCGTCGACGGCGACCGCGGTCTTCCCCGTCTGCCGGTCGCCGATCAGCAGTTCGCGCTGGCCGCGCCCGATCGCCGTCATCGCGTCGATCGCCGTGATCCCGGTGTAGAGCGGCTCCTTCACGGGCTGCCGGTTCACGACGTTGGGCGCCTGGACCTCGAGGATCCGCCGGTCCTGCGACTGGATCGGTCCCTTGTCGTCGACCGGCTCCCCGAGGGCGTTCACGACCCGACCCAGGAACCCGTCGCCGACCGGCACGGACAGGATCTGTCCCGTCTGCTTGACCGCGTCGCCCTCCTGGATGTGCGAGGCGTCCCCCAGGACGATGCAGCCGATCTCGCCGACGTCCAGGTTGAAGGCGAGCCCCAGCACACCACCGGGGAACTCCAGGAGCTCGTTGGCCATCGCGCCGGGCAGGCCGGACACGCGGGCGATCCCGTCGCCGGCCTCGATCACGCGGCCGAGCTCGCCCCGCTCGACCGAGGGTGTCCAGCTCTCGACGTGTTTGCGGAGGGCCTCCGCGATGTCGTTCGGGTCGAACCGCTCTGCGTCCACAGCCATCGGATCACACGCTCCCTGTGAGGTACTGCTTCGCCTCGGTCAACCGGCTCGCGAGCGAGCCGTCGAACACCTCGTCGCCCACCCGGACGACCACGCCGCCGATCACGGACGGGTCCACGTCGACCTTCAGTTCCACGGGGTGCCCCGTTGCCCGCTCGAGCGCTTCGGCGAGCAACGATCTCTTCGCGTCGCTCAGCGGGACGGCCACCCGCACCTCCGCCAGCGTGCGCTCCGAGCGGTGGGCCGCTTCGCGGGCCAGCTCCTCGGCGATCGCCCCGATCCGGCGGGCCTGTCCCGCGTCCACCAGGAACCCCACCAGCGTCGCGGTGACCGCGTGGGCGCGCGCTCCGAGGAGCTCGTGGATCACGGCCTTCTTGCGCTCGGGCGGGAGCGCGGTGTCCGTGAGGGCCTCGCGGAGGTCCTCGTTGCGCTCGACGGCCTTCGCGAACGCGTAGAGCTCGTCCTGGACACGATCCAGGGCGCCCTCCGCTTCGGCGACGGACAGCGATGCCTGCGCGTACCCGCGGACGGTGTACTCGTTCGACACTCAGGCACCACCTTCATCGTCTTCGGCATTGTCGTTGGCCGTCCCCTTGCCGTTGCCGTTGACGGCCGCACCCGACGCGACCTCGTCGATGAACTCGTCGATCAGTCGCTGATGCGCTCGCTCGTCGAGCGATTGGCCGACGATCCTCTCGGCGATCTCCACCGCGATCGATCCGACCTGGGCCCGGAGCTCCTGGAACACGCGATCTCGCTCGGCCCGGATCTCCTCCTGGGCTCGGCCGACGATCGCCTGGGACTCCTCCTCGGCCTTGGCCTGGAGATCGCGGCGCAGCTGGTCCGCCGTCGCCCGAGCCTCCTCGATGATGCGGTTCGCCTCGTCCCGCGCGCCCGCGAGCTGCGTCCGGTACTCCTCCTGGAGCTTCTCGGCCTCCCCGCGGGTGGCCTCCGCCTTCTCCATCTGGCCCTGGATCTGCTCCCTCCTCTGCTCGAGGACCTCCTTGAACTTCGGGAGCACCCACTTCCACGTGAAGAAGAACAGGACGGCGAAGGCGAGCAGCCCGACGATGAGCTCGCCCACCGCGGGATAGAGATCCTTGGCCTCGGAGACCTCCTCTCCATGCTCCTCGGCCTGCGCGAGGATCGACCCGATCAGTGCATGCACGAGCGGTCTCCCCTCCTCAGATGATGAACGAGAACGCGATGCCGAAGAGCGCGAGCGCCTCGATCAACCCGATGCCGATGAACATCGTGGTCCGGACCTGGTTCGCGTACTCCGGCTGTCGAGCCATCGCTTCGACCGACTTCCCGATCAAGATCCCGAGCCCGATCCCGGGCCCGATCGCCGCGAGCCCGATGATCAGCCCCTTCCCGATCGTCTCCAGCCCCGAGAAGTCACTGGCGGCTTGTGCGAGCAACCCCAACATGTGATGCCTCCTTGTCTAGTGCTCTTCCGCCAGGACCCCGCCGATGTATGAGGCGGTGAGGATGGCGAAGATGAATGCCTGCAGGATCGCCACGAAGACCTCGAACGCAACGAGCGCCACGGAGATCGGGGCGGTCACCACGATCCCCAGGTAGCTCAGTCCTCCGTTCAAGAAGAAGAACTCGGTCCCGAGGAACGCGAGCGCGAGCAGGAAGTGCCCGGCGACGAAGTTCGCCGCGAGACGGATCGTCAGCGTGATCGGACGGATCACGATGTTCGAGACGAATTCGATCACCAGGAGCAGCGTGTAGCGCAGGATCGCTGGTGCGCTCGGGATGATGCACGTGAACCTCAGGTACCCGAGGAACCCGTGTTTCGCGATCCCCACCGCGTTGTACGTGACCCAGGCGATCACCGCCAGGACGAGGGGGAACGCCACGCGGCTGCTCGCCGAGAAGTTCACCCACGGGGCGACCTCGAACATGTTCATGAAGAAGATGAAGAAGAAGAACGTCACCAGCAGCGGGAGGAACCGGTCCGCCGCCGGTCCGAGCATCGGCAGCGCGATCTGCTCCCGGACGAACTCCAGGCCCATCTCCATCAGGGCCTGGAGCTTGCCCGGCACGGTCCGCGGCTTGCGGAAGGCGAGCAGGAAGAGGAGGACGTACACCAGGACCGACGCAACGACGAGAGCGATGATGAAGTTGAAGCAGATCTCGATGCCGAAGAGATCGACGCTGAAGTAGCAGTCGAAGACGAAGTCCTTCGTCGAGGGCGGATGGAACGGTTCGGCGAGGACAGCCGCGATCACGAGGTCCGCTCCGGCGACGACTTCTCGGGGAAGTACCAGAGGTCGGCCTGCATCCTCCCGCCGAGCAGGCGCATCTCTATCGCGAGGAGCGCGATCGTGGCCGGTGCGAACGCGGCCACGAACGCGAGCGGAGAGAACCACGAGAGTCGGTTCAGTAACAGCAGGGCCACCGTGAAGGCTGCGACCCGCACCACGTAGCCACCGAGCCCCACGGCCATCACGAGCATCGGGGAGATGCGCGCCGCCCACGCCACCGAGCCCGCGTAGGCGACGAAGTTGAGGGCAACGGCGACGATCGCGATCCCCGCGGACCACGCGGCCCCAGATCCACCGAGGACGGCACCGACGCCGGCCGCGATCGCGAGAGCGGGTACGGCGAACGGCAGGAGCCGGCGCATCAGCTCGCGCTCCGGCTCAACCGTGGTCGTCACTCGTCTCCCCTGCCGTATCGCAGATACACGATGTAGATCGCGCTCGCCGCCCCGAGGACGATGCCGAGCGCGGTGAACCCGGATCCCGTATCGAGGAACCGGTCGAGCAGATATCCCAACCCTCCGACCGTGGCCATCCCCCCGATGAGGGTGGAGGTGATCGCCCAGCCGATCCCCATGCCGGACCACGCATCGCTCTTGCGGGATCCGCTCATCGGAGGCGGACACTCTAATCGGCCCCTTCACGTGGCGTCAAACCGCGGAATCACGCGTTTCCGCTGGTCAGAGGCGGTTTCCGGAACCGGTGTCGACGAGCTTGTGAAAGGATTCACATGGACCGGAACGTCGATCCGACGATCGCATCCGTCACGAGGCGCTCGGATCGACGGGAGCGACGCCCGGAGCGGGCTTCGTCGTCGCGCCCGGTGCGGGCGTGGTGGCCTGGGATGTCCCGGCGGGGTCCGCGGCCCCTGCCTCGTGGCCCTCCCCGTTCGCATCCCCGTTGCGCCGACGCTCCAGGAGACGGGGCAGCGCCGTCACGAGGAAGAGCATGACCGCGCCCGCGACGATCGCGCCGGCGACCAGCAGGCCGTCGATCACGCCGATCGCGAGCGCGGAGCCGCAGACGAGCGCGGACCAGAGGTACATCAGCAGCACGGTCTGCCGGTGACCATGACCGATGTCCATGAGCCGATGGAAGATGTGCTCCTTGTCCGCGTGGGCGATCCCGAGCCCCTTCCGCGTGCGGCGCACGATCGCGAGGACCACGTCGAGCAACGGGATCGCGAGGACCAGCAGAGGCACGAGCAGCGGCAACGCGATCACCGCGACATCTCCCCGTTCCGGCGGGAAGGGGTTCAGTCCGACCCCCGAGATCGTGGCGACCGCCACGAGCATCCCGAGGAGCATCGATCCCGTGTCGCCCATGAAGATCTTCGCGGGATGGAAGTTCCACGGGAGGAAGCCCAGGCAGACGCCGACCGTGATCGCGGAGAGGAGCGCGGCGACCGACCCCGACTCGGAGAGATCGGCTCCGCGGACCATGTAGATGAAGAACGTGGCGGCGGCGATCGCCACCATCCCGGCCGCGAGCCCGTCCAACCCGTCCACGAGGTTGATCGCGTTCGCGGCCGCCAGCACCCAGAGGATCGTGAGCGGCACGGCCTCGTCGGTCCCCAGCACGGCGAGCCCCTCGCCGGGGAGGACGAAGAACGCGAGCTGGACGCCGAGCAGGATCAGGATGCCGGCGATGAAGATCTGGGCCGTGAGCTTCGCGAGCGCGGAGGTACCCCGCCGGTCATCGATCACGCCGAGACCGACCATCATCGTGCACGTGACGACCGCCGCGAGAGGCTCGACAGCGGTCGCGTTCATCGGCTCGAAGAACGGCAGGAGCCGGGAGACACCGATCGCCACGAGGAAGCCGGCCCACATCGCGAGGCCACCCATCGTCGGCGTGGGAACCGTGTGGAGCTTGCGGTCCGACGGCACGTCGATCACGCCGAACCGGACGGCGAGGCGTCGCACCAGGGGCGTCAGCGCGAACGTGGTCCCCGACGCGACAAGGAACACGATCAGATACGCGACCACGGTGGCCTCAGTGTGCGGGGGTCCTCGACACCCGACAACCGGCGGGCCCGTTCACGGCAAGATCTTCAGGGCAACGGCGTCATGGCCAGATCGTCGCGGCCAGATCCTCATGGGTAGAGGGGGAACCGCTCCATCAGGTCCCGGACACGCTGCCCGGACTTCTCCTTCACGGACCCGTCGTCCGGGTGCTTCAGGACGTCGCCGATGATCGAGGCCACCTCGCCCATCTCTGCCTCGTCCATCCCGAGCGTCGCCGGACCCGGCGTGCCGACGCGGATCCCGGAGGGCGACGAGGGCGGGTTGGGGTCGTACGGGATCTGGTTCTTGTTCAGCGCGATCCCGACCTCATCGCAGACGGACTCGGCCGTCTTGCCGTCGGTGCCGACCGGGCGGACGTCCGCGAGGATCAGGTGCGAGTCGGTCCCTCCGGAGATCACCCGGAGACCTTCGTCGGCCAGGCCGGCGGCGAGTGCCCGCGCATCTCGGACGACGCGATGCGCGTACTCGCGGAACGCCGGCTGCATCGCTTCCTTGAGCGCGACCGCTTTCGCGGCGATCACGTGCTCGAGCGGGCCGCCCTGCATCATCGGGAACACGGCCTTGTCGATCGCCTTCGCGTGCTCCTCCTTGCAGACGATCATCGCCCCGCGAGGGCCACGGAGGGCCTTGTGCGTGGTGAACGTCACGACGTCGGCGTGCGGCACGGGCGATGGATAGGCGCCGCCCGCAACGAGGCCGATGAAGTGGGAGGCGTCGACCCACAGGAGCGCACCCACCTCGTCGGCGATCGTCCGGAACGCGGCGAAGTCGATCGCCCGCGGATAGGCCGTGTACCCCGCGAGGATGATCTTCGGACGATGCTCCTTCGCGAGATCCCGCACCTCGTCCAAGTCGAGTTGTTCGGTGTCCTCCTCGACGCGGTACCCGATGAAGTTGAACCACATGCCGGAGACGTTCACCGGTGAGCCGTGCGTGAGGTGACCGCCGTGCGCGAGCTCCATCCCGAGGACCTTCGAGTCCGGGTCGTTCGGCTCGAGGAACGCGCCGAAGACCGCGAGGTTCGCCTGGGCGCCGGCGTGGGGCTGGACGTTCGCGTGCTCCGCGCCGAAGAGCTCCTTCGCCCGGTCGATCGCGAGCTGCTCGGTGACGTCGACGAACTCGCATCCGCCGTAGTAGCGACGGCCCGGATACCCCTCGGCGTACTTGTCCGTCATCGTCGATCCGAGCGCGGCAAGCACCGCGGGGCTCGCGTAGTTCTCGGAGGCGATCAGCCGCAGGTTCGTCCGCTCCCGCTGCAGCTCGTTCGCGATCGC